>JAFXYF010000010.1 GCA_017541885.1 Bacilli bacterium | reverse complement strand
CAAAAATTCCCTAATGGATATTTTGATGCAGCTGTGTCTCGTACAGACTATGAAGCAAATAGAATATTACAAGGAGTAAAGAATAATGGAATGCTTTCAGATAATGTAGTTATACATTTAGGTACTAATGGACAATGTGGGTTAGCTTGTCAAAAAGAAATTATGAATACTTGTGCAGGTAAGAATGTATTTTATGTAACAGTATCTAATGAAGCAGAAGTACATGTTAATGGAAGTTTCTATAACTTAGCTAAGATGTATCCTAATGTTCACATAATAGACTGGTATGGTGCTTCACAAGGACATGGAGAATACTTTGCTGCAGATGGAATACACCTTAATGGTTTTGGAATGAATGCTTATGTTAATACAATTTACAATGGAATATATAATTATTATCATAAACAATTAGAAGATAAGAAGAATAAATTAATAGAAGAACATAATAAAGTATTAGATCAAAAGATATATTTCTATGGAAATGATTTATTACTTAATATATATGATGATCTTGTTGATGTATATCCAGAGAGTGGATTTACTATAAAGCAAAATTATTCTTATCAAGATATTATTAAAGATATAAAGAATGATATTAAAGATAAAAAAATTGCTAAAAGAATTGTTATATCTTTAGATCAAAAAGAATTAGTATCTAAAGAACAATATCAAGCTATTATAGATATTTCTAAAGATTATGAATTATACTTTGTATATGTTTATAATACTCCATATGAATTTAATCTAGAAAACGTACATACAATCTCATATAAAGCTAATAGTAAGTCATTTATGGTAGATGGATTACATTTATCTAAACAAGGAAATAAAGAGCTTTTAGAGGTCATTAAAAAAGGATTAGAAAACTAATCCTTTTTTTGTTTTTATAAACAATCATATAAATTATTATTCTTTATATTTTTAATAATTCTTTTTACTTTAGAAGTAGTATTTTTAGGTAATCTATTTATATTTACCCAGAGTAATTCAGAACACTTTTCAGTTTCTCCTATTTTTACATTTAAATCTTTATCAGTCTCAAATATAAAGTTAATTCTTTCTCCATTATAATGATGAAGAATATGAATTAATTTTAAATCTTTTCTTTTAAGATTTACAAGTAACTCTTCTTTTGCTTCTCTTATCATTGCATCAAAGATATCTTCTTTCTCTTCTAGATGACCTCCTGGTAATTCGTAGTAACCATCATCACTACCAGTATTTTGTCTTTTCATTAATAAGATATAAGTCTTATCTTTTATTCTTTTCTTGATTAATAGATCCGCACATACAACATTTTTAAATCTTTCCATTTTGTTTTCTCCTTTTTATTATATTTTTAGTAATTAAAAAACACTTTATTCAATATAAAGCGTTTATAGTTTTAAAATTATATTTTTTAAATATTCTGCTACTTTCTTAGAAGAGATTGTTAAGAATTCTTCATAAGTAATTTTATTTTCACTACCATCTGGTGAATCTGATATACTTCTAATTACTAAGAATGGGATATGTGATAAGAAACACACTTGAGCAATACTTGCTCCTTCCATTTCTACACATAATGCATCAAACTTAGTTCTTATCTTATTACTCATCCACTCTTCAGTACAGAAGATATCTCCTGATGCGATTACTCCTTTATGAATATTTGTATCAGTATTTGTTTCTTCTGCTATTTTTAATAAATATGGATCACTTTCAATATATACTTTACCAATATTTGGAATATACCCTTTTTCATGATTAAAGGCTGTTATATCAAAATCGTGTTGAGCTAATTTCTCACCTATTACTATGTCACATACTTTAACTGATGGAGAAACAGATCCTGCAACTCCAATATTAAATATACAATCTACATCCATATTATCTATTAATATTTGAGTACATCTTGCAGCATTTACTTTACCTACACCTGATTCCGCAAGAATAAGTTCTTTATCATTTAATTTACACTCATAAAAAGTAATATCAAATATTTCATAACTGTTTTCAAGTTCAACAATATTTAATAATTCTTTAAGTTCTTCTTCCATTGCGAAGATAATACCTATTCTATTCATATAATCACTTCCAATACATACATAAAATAACATATTTTTTGTAAAATTAATAGTGTTATTATTGATACTATTTATTATTTTTCGTATAATATAAATGAGGAACGCTTAAAGTTGTGTTTAGGCGTAACCTTTCTGGTTTTCACCTAACACTAGTTAGGTGTTTTTTTCTTTTATTGTTACTAAAAAACAGATTTTTAATCTGTTTTTATTTTGATAATCTTTTAGAGAAGTCTCCATCTACTCCTACATAATCATTTTTTACTAGGAATACTTCTTGATTAGTTACTTCCATAAACTTCTCTAATTTATGTAATTCATATCTAGATAATGCTATATAGGTAATATATGTTTTAGAGTCATCATATAGACCTTTACCTTCCCAGGTAGTAGCACCTCTATCTAAATCATTTTTAATAAACTTTAATATTTCAGTTGGTTTCTTTTTAGTAAATATAGTTGCACAACTACTAATATTTTGTTCGTGTAATTTATCAATAGATAAGTTTTCAATAATTGAATACATTATTGAATAGATCATTGTAGATACTCCATATAATAATCCACTTATACCAAATATAATTGCATTAAATCCTAAAGCAAAACGCCCTACACTAAAGCCCGGATATTTATTGGTTAAAATTATACCAATAATATCTGTACCTCCAGTTGATCCTGTAGCAGATAATATATGAGCAATACCTACTCCTACTAATGTACCTGCGATTAAGACATTAGTAAGTAAGTTAGAGACTAATGGTGCACTAGGTATAGGAATAATATCTAATAGTATTGTTTGAAGTGCTACTGTAAATATTGTTCTTGCACAGAAACTTTTACTAATTGCAAAATATGCAGTTATTAATAATGGAATATTTATTAATAGATAAAGAATACCTGTTAAATAGAAATTACTATTAGTTAAGTCATTAATAAATCTATTTAATAACTGAGCTAATCCTAATATACCACCACTATATAAATGATTAGGTTCAACAAAGAAATTAATACCAAAACAAAATATTGCTAAACCTATAATTGTTTGGATTAATTCTTGTATATTCCATTTAAATATACTATATAATTTTTTATTAATATTACTCATAAAATCACTTCTTTCATTTTGGCGCCTTTATGATTATAACACAAAAATATATTAATCAAAAAAAAATTAGAATTTCTTCTAATTTTTCTTTTCAATTACATTTCTTTAATTGAGAAAATACCATTCTTATCTACTTCAGCATCTTTGTTATAAGTTGCACTTCCGAATGCTAAAATAGGTAATCCGATAATTGGTAATAATGTTGTTAATACAGCAAATCCGTTTGATTTACCGAATTTTTTAGCAAGGTTAAAGTTGTAGTTAAATGAAACTAATAATAATGCGATATATACAACATAATTATAGTCATTTGTTCTTGCAATCAATGCTGTTAATACTGCAAAGATTGGGAACCACCACCATGCTAAACCAACGATTTTAGTTTCAACCCAAGAATTGTATAGTGGAACGATTGCTTTCCACCATGGTTCTCCTGCTTTCTTGAATAATTTACAATTAGCAATAATCATAAATACTCCTACAGCAATTAAGATTAATCCTAAAATAACTGCAAGGATAATTACTGCTGTAGTAGCTCCAGCAAGAAGTCCTACTTCAGGTTGAGAAGTTAATCCATAGTTATCGTACATACTACTCCTCCTTATGAATATATTATTACACTAAACGACAAAAAAATCAATTTTATTGTTTTATTTTTTATCTAATTCTTTCATTGATATTTTAGGAGTTGGTAAATCTTCAGGCATAGTTGCTCCCAAATCTTTTAAAGTGTTTCTTATTCTTACACCTACTTCATAGTGTGTATCAAGTGCATCACCTTCAGAGCTTATATTGTCTCTTTTTAATTTCCTTTCTGTATGAATAATTCTAAATAGATTATCAGCTAGTTCTTCACTACCCATATTATCTAGTATTTCTTCCCTATATCTTAGTCCTTTTCTTTTTGCAATATCATCTGCAGATTCACCATTATATAATCCTCTATATCCTGCATTATGAAATTTATCATAATTTTTTACTCCAGAGTTCTTTGCAGTTTGATTTAATGTTAAATTTCCTTTTCTTGTTTTCTCCCTAGTCGCTATTCTCTTCTCTTCTTCGGATATTTCTTTTTCTAATAATTCTTGTTTCCTGGTTTGGATGGCGAAATATGTTTGTGCTAGAGCTATTTCTTTTATATGTGAGTCTCCATTTTGAGCAATTAAATAGCAAGCATAACGAGATAGTTTATAATCATTTATTTTTCTTCTAGCTCCTTTGGCTATACTTATCATTTTGTCCAATTGGACAAAATGATCAAAAACATTATTTTGACTTTGTATACAAGACTCTTTTGCTTTATTAATGACTCCTTCAAATTTTCTCCATTCTTTATATTTCAACATTTTTTGTAGTTCTCTAGCTTCCCAATATTCATTACAATTCTCATCAATATGTTTAATATCTTCAAATATACTTTTAGAATATTTAACTAAATCCATTACTTCTTCCTCCTTCTATATTATTATTCTTTTTATTTTTCATTTACCCACAAAAAAATTAGAATTTCTTCTAATTTTCTTTTATATAATTAATTATTCTATCTAATGTTTCTAAATCAATTGTTTCTTCACTATCACATAGACTTTCTTCTGGTCTTATATGAGTTTCTATTAATAGACCATCACAGTTTGCTGCAATAGAAGCTTTAGACATATCTTCTACCATATAGGCATGTCCTGATGCATGAGATGGATCTACTATTATTTTATAATTAGTATTCTTATGAATATAAGGAATAGCTTGTAGGTCTAAAACATTTCTTGTTTCATTTGAATATCCTCTAATACCTCTTTCACATAAAATGATATTAGTATTACCTTCTCTTTTAATATATTCTGCTGCATTAATCCATTCATTGTATGTTGCGGATAATCCTCTTTTTAATATTACAGGAGTATTTAATTTACCTACTTCTTTTAATAATTCATAGTTATACATATTTCTAGTACCAATTTGTATAATATCTATTTTAGATCCATACTTTCTTACTTGTTCTATACTAGTTAATTCTGTAACTATTTTTAATCCTAATTCTTCTTTTATTTTTAGTAACATTTCAAGTCCTTCTTCTCTTAATCCTTGAAATGAATCAGGAGATGTTCTCATCTTAAATGTACCTGCTCTTAAATATTCTATTCCTCTATTTTTTAGTTCTTTAGCTATTTCATATATTTCTTCATATGAACCAAAAGTACAAGGACCAGCAATAATTAATTTATTATTCACACTACCACTTCCTAAGCGATATGTATTATAACATATTTTAATCTTTTTTACTATTCTTTAATCTATATTTATGTATATTAATACAATACTGAGTTTGATTTGCACAATAGCATAAAAAATCAATATCTTTTTCTAGCATTTCCTCTATAATCTTTTCCCTTTCTTCTTTAGTTGGAAAAATCTTACTGAATTTAATCATTACTCTCATTCTTTCTTCATGCATTATCTCTTGAAATTTTGTACTTTTCATATTACTCCTTTCTACATCTTAGCTAGAAACAAAAAAGACTTAAGATAACTCTTAAGTCTATTAATCAAGTTATCTTATCGATCTAGCTTTACCACCTAACTTAATAGGTTGGTGTGACTTCATAGGGCTAGTCCCTCCATCACTCTTTATAAGATGTGAATTCATTATATCATACTTTATTGTATTTTATTAATTTTTGTTGATAAATTAATTTTTTATTATTTAATATAATCTTGCATATTTGATAATCTGTAAGATTGTATTTATCTTTAAACTCATTACATTCTTCAAAAGATACTTCACCTTTACTTTTTACAAATCTTATAAATTTCATTTGTATCAGTAATGATACTTTCTCATTTTTTAAATCTTCAAATGAATAATAGTCTTGATCTAGAATTGCAAAACCAAAACCTTTTTCTTTGCAGTAATCTTCTAATGCTTTATGTTTCATTAAATTATGTTTATTAACCATTTCTTTAAATGGTTTTACTTCTATAATTACAACTCTATCATCATTTAATAATAATTCAATATCTGGAAAGTATTTTCTTTTTTTAATATTAGGACTATAGTCTATTACTAATGACTGTGTTTTTATTTTCTTTATAAAATCACATTTATCTAAGTCTTCTAATATCTTTTTCTCATATGGAGAATCATATGATACTTCAATATCACTTTTATTTAATTTAAGTCTTTTGCCAGTTTTAAATCTATCATCACTTGGAATCTCTTTTAGTTTATTAAAGAAACTACTACAACCAGTTTTAAGTTCATTAAAATAAATAATTTTACTTTTAATTAGTTTTTCAGTTTTAGTCATACTATCATTTCCAATTTAAAGTTTGTTATATTTTTCACTTCTACCCTTGAATTTATCTACTGGATATTTCTTTGCAGATATTTCCATCTTTTCTAAAATTATTTCTTTTGGATCTACTCCTATTTGTGAACATAATAAAATACAATAATTCATTACATCTGCAATTTCATATTTTAATTCATCTTTATCATAATTATTATTCCACTGAAAGCATTCTAGTAATTCTCCTGCTTCTATTGAAATAGATTTTGCTAAATTCTCTGGAGTATTAAATTGTAACCAATCTCTTTCTTCTGCAAACTCTACTATTTTCTTTTCTAATTCTTTCATATGAACCTCCTAATTATTTTTTATATTTTAATATTTCTCTTTCAATTCTTTGAGATGCTTTTTGTAACGCTTCTTTAGAATTAGTTGCATAATTTTTAAATGTATCATAGTTTTCTATTTCTATTTTTAGTGCATCTTTATAATTCTTATATACTAGTCCTATTAAATTATCTGATAGATCTATTTCTTTTAATATCTTAATATAATAATCTATAATTCTATCTAGTTCTAGCCAAAAGAATTTACCTGATAGATCAAATCTATTTAAATGTTTATTAGCATGAACTGTTAATAAATTAATAAATGATTGAAGTAAATCTTCTTGTTTCTCATCATCTTTTTCTTCTTTAAAAGCTTCTTTTAATAAATCATATATATAACTATAATCATTTAGAGATAAATTAGTTTCAATATTTTTTCTTTTTGCTGAAAGATTCATATAATATTCTATACATTTATTATCTTTATCTAGATCATGTGCTTTTGCAAATTCAAAGTATGCTTCTCTGAAGTCTTCTAATTTATAATACTTTTCTGCTTGATTTAATATTTCATTAATTCTTTTTGCTTTTCCTATTAATCTTATATCTAATGCAAAGAATGAATGACAATACTTACACTCTATTGTTTCTGTTGGAGAATCAACTCTTAAATTAGATCCACAATTAGGACATTTAATATTAACTATTTCTCCTGTTGGTGGAGTATATTTTACTGGTTTTTTAGTTGGTCTATTATCTATTTTATCTCCTTTAGCAGCATATAATAGAGCATAGATATGTTTACAATATTTTTCTCTATCTACTGAGTATGGGCAATTACAATGTGCCTCTTCTATTTTATCTTCTTTGTCATTTAGTTTTAATCTTACACTATATATTCTTGTACCATCTATCTTAGCTGTATATTGGTGATTATCACACTTAAAATCTTTAACTAAATCATTAAAATAATACCCTATACCTCTTTCCATAATTTGAGGTTCAAAATATTTATCAAATTTACAAATACTACTATTTGATTTTTCCATATTATCACCTGTCATTATTATAGCACAAAAAAATAGATAACCTGAGTTATCTATTTTTTTATTTACCCTATTTTACTCTTACATTTTGATTATGTTTAGTATCTTCTTTTTCTACTAATCTTGCGCCTAATGTTATATCGAATGGTACTCCACAAAGAATGCTTTCTTCAAACTCATCAAAGTTTTCTGGACCATTAAATATTAAACCATTTTTATTAGCTAATTTAACTAATTCATCATATTTAATATATCCTTGTCTAGATTTGTATTCTCCAGCATTGTACTTATTAGTTTTCTTACCATTTAAATAACAATTAGCATCTTTAGTATAGTAACGAACATAATCTCTAATTGGTTCAGCATCAGGATTAATTTTGTTTTTAGCATTAACATCTTCTTTATTGTACATTAATCCAATAGCTAAGTTTAATGTTACACTATCGAAATCACAAGAGTAGATATAAGTCTTAGCACAATCAGCTAATACATCTTGAATTACTTCATATGAATATTCACTATTAGTATCTTCCATTCTCTTTGCAAACCAATATTCTTCAGTTCTTACTTTACCATCATTATAGAAACCAATTTGTGCAATCTCATGATTTTTCTTAGCTTCCATAATATCGTCTATTATAGTCTTACTCAACTCAAAACCCTCCTTCTATAATTTTTTTGTTTGACAGGCCCTCCAAACAAGTTTGTATTATAAGGCAAAATGTGCTATAATTAAAATACATATTTTTCATGTCAGTTATAACTTTTAGTTATGGAGGGGTTTTATGAAAACTAACTTAGAATTATATAAGACATTTTATTATGTCGCAAAGAATAAAAATATTACACAAGCTGCTAATGAATTAATGATTAGTCAACCTGCTGTCAGTAAGAGTATTAAGACTCTTGAAAGAGATCTTGATACTATACTTTTTAATCGTAATAAAGATGGTGTTACTTTAACTAATGCTGGAGAGATGTTATTTAATAAAATAAGACGTGCTATGGAATTAATTGTATCTGCTGAAGAAGATTTATCTAGTCTTAATAATATGGAGTCAGGAACTATAAATATAGGTGCTGGTAATACTATAATGCAAAGATACTTAATGCCATATATTAAAGAGTTTCATGAATTATATCCAAATATAAATGTAATTGTTCATACTGTTGTTACTCCTGAGTTAATTAAAAGAGCACAGTTAGGATTAGTTGATATTGTATTTACTCATTTACCTAATGATATTCCTAATAACTTTAAAATATATAAGATAAAGAAATTACATGATATTTTTGTTGTTAATAAAGATAGTGAATATAAAGATAAAGTTATTAAGAAAAATGATTTAAAAACTCTACCTTTAGTATTACTTCCATTTGAAGCAAGTAATAGAAAAAACTTTAATAAGTTTTGTGTTGCGAATAATATTGTAATTAATCCATTAATGGAAATTGGTAATGACTTAATTATTGAAGATTGTGTACAAGGTGGATTAGGAGTTGGACTTGTTGTTAGAGAGTATGTTCAAAATCAATTAGATAATAAAGAATTATTTGAACTAAAAACTAACTTTAAATTAGAAGATAAAGACTTAGTATGTTTAGTAGAATCTAATAGAACTAATAATGTAATAATTAATAACTTTATTAATTTATTAAAATAAAAAAAGAGCTTAGCTCTTTTTATTTTCCAAATTTCTTAACTTTTTGAAACATGAACTCTACTTTATCTACTTCTTTTTCAGTATGATAATGTCCACAATACCATTTATCATAATCTATACTCTCTTCTACTTCATCTAAAAAGTGTTCCATAGATTTATCTACATCTGATTGATCTAATCCTTTTAGAAATACTTCTACTGGTTCATATTTATATGGACATGTATGAGTAAGTACAAAATCAAAATGTTTTCCTTTTACTCTGTCTTTTATTACTTGCATTTCTTCTGGTTTTAATTGTTCATCTTTAAACCAATGATATCCATGCATTAATCTATAATCTTTATCTACAGAATATGCTCCACCTATTACTAATACATTATATCCATCTATATTATATTCTTCTCCGTCTTTAGCAAATATTAAATGTGGATAATCATCTTCTACATATACTTTTCCACCAAACATTTCTTTTTCTTTATAAGTAGGAATATTCTCAGGACGTTCTTCATGATTACCTCTTACTAAAAAGAATTTCATTTTATATTTCTTTAATCCTTCTTTAATACAAGCATCAATAAAATCTAATTGATAATTAATTCCTGCATCTCCTAAGATTATTAACATATCTTCTTTAGTACCATTAAAGTCATCTAATCTAGAAAACTCTCTATGTGTATCCCCTGTAATATAGATCATATAACCACCTATTTCATTATAACAAAAAAATCCACTATTTGTGGATTTTGTTTTTTAATTTAATTCTGAGATTACTCCTAGACCTATTACTTTAGATTCTTTATATACTTGTACTCTTATACCTGTCTCCAATGGTAATTGTCTATCTAGTTCTACAGATATTTCTCCATTATCTCCTGGTTTAATAGGATCTGCATCTTTAGGAACAGTTAACTTAACTGTATAGTATTCACTACCTATTTCTAGATTTAGAATTACATCACCTTTAAGTTCTTCTTCCATTCCACCTTCTTCTTTAGATAAGAAGTGTGTATATAATTTTATACTCTTATGTGATTGTATTGCGGATGGTCCATCACTAGGATCTTCTCTAATTATAGTTTGATTAATCTTTGCTTTTAATTCATCAATATTAGAGTTTGTTGAGATTAATACTGGTGTATTATTTTCAAATCCAGTTTCACTAATAGCATCTCTAATATCTCTTGCGATAAATTCTACATTTAATGAACCAACTATATATACAACTAATTTCTTAACACCTGTTTTGCTTAGGGACTCCATAAATGCTTTTGCTTGTACAACATTTTCTTGATCAGCATTAATTATTAATACTGCTCCATCAATAGTATTATCTCCTTCACTATCAATCATATAATTAAATGTTGAAGATAAATTACATGGATAAACAACATTATAATCAGTACCATTATATGTAGCATCCTTTTTAATTAAATGATACTCTAATCTATTCTTTTCTGATGGACATTCTTTAATATCATTTTCAGTTATTCCTACTAGAGAAGGATAAATAGTCCATTTCTTTGATTCATTTGTTCCAACTATTAAAACATTAGTCTTACCATTTTCAGATCTTACTGGAATTAATGTTTCTTTATCAGTAGTCTTAGTTGGTGTATTATTCATACTTACATATATAAATCCTGCAATTGTTGCGATTATCAATCCAACAATTATTAAAGGAATTATTTTTCTAATTGTATTAGGCTTATCTTCTACTATTGGTTCCTCTTCATCTAAAGTTACTCCTTCTGTTTGTTCTGGAGTAGTTGGTGCTTCTGGCATTTGTTGGAAAGTAGGAACTACTTCTGTTTGAGAAGATGCTTGATATGTTTCTGTTTGTTCTTGTGGTGCTGGTACAGTAATAGATTCTGTTGAAGGCTCTACTACAGGTTCTTCTGTAGGAGCAGCTTCTTCTACTACTGGTTCAGGAGTAGTAACTTGTTCTTCTACTACTGGCTCATTTGATGTTTCTTCAGGGAAAGTTTGAAAAGCAGGAACATTATTATCATCTACTGGTATTTCTGGTTGACCTAATTCTGGAGGTACAACTGGAACTTCTACTGCTGGAGTAGTTTCCTCTATAACTTCATCTACTATCGCGATCATTACAGGTTCATCAGTTGATTCTTCTGCAACTGGTTCTTCCTTAACATCTTCTGGTATAGGAATAATTGTAGTTGTTCCATCTATTTCTACAGGTTCTTTAGGTTCTTGTACTGGATCAGTAGTAATTTCAGACACAACAATATCCGCCTCTTTTAATTCTGGGGGCGTTGTTGGTTCAGGATTTGTTTCTGGAGTAGTAACTGGCTCTGTTTCAGGGACAGGTGCAGGTTCTAACTCTTCTACCACTGGTACACTTTCTTCAACCTCAGGAGTAAGTTCTTCAATAGTTGCATCAGTCTCATTGTTCATACTCTTCACTTCTTTCTATTCTTACTATTAAAATAATTATAACAAATAAATCAATAAAAATATATTATTTTTTAAAATAAAGATATTTTAATCCATGTTCTTTATAAAAATCTGTAGCGTGAGGTATAGGAAAATATGGATATAGTAATAAATTATATATTTCATCTAAAAGAAAAATTGAAAATATTATTACTGTAATTGGTAATAATACCTTTATTTTTACTTTCTTAACTAACTTAAAAAATAATGGAAACATAACATAGATTAATAATAATCCACAAAGACCAAATACTAATACACTTCTTAAACAGACATATCCATCGATATTACCAAAGTTTAATATTTCTTCGTTATAACTCCAACATCTAGTTCTGCCTAATACTCCATAGAGAATTAATCCAGAAAAGTATTCTAAGATCCCAGTAGATATTGCGCTTAACATAAATACTTGAAAAGGATGTTTTCTTCTTTTATATGTTAAAAATGCAATTATGAATGCTCCATACATATATATATTAATCCAAGGTAAATAATTACCTCCTCTCATATATACTGTAGTAAAACCTGAATTTAAATAATAAAATGCCACTTCATATAGCCATCCAAAAACACCAGAGAATACTCCAGTTAAACATAATACTGCGATGAATTCTTTTCTATTTAGTTTTGTATCTTCATTAATATACTCTTTTAACATGTTATCACTACCTTAGTAATAGTATAACATAAAAAAAATTCACTTTTGTGAATTTTATTCAAAGTACTTTTTCTTAGAGAATGTAAGAATAGTAATTAATGATACTCCTACTATTATTGCGAATATAGATGTCGCAGTAGTTTTAGGATTTCTGAATATTGATCCATTTGTTACTATTAGATGTAGTACTTTATCATTATCTTTATCAATAAGATCTGTTTTTCCTACTTTATAAACTACTAATTCTTTCTTTTTTATTTCTGCTATTTCAGGATTAGTACTAACTACATTTTTTATTTCTTCACGATTAAAGAATTCCGATACATCATATGTATCATTTACTTCCATTTCTATCGTGATATCTTTTTCATATGTATAAGCATCAGATGATATTTTGGAAATAGTCTTTCCGAATACTATACAGGGTAAAACTAAGATGATTGCAAGTAATAAGAATAGGCTTCTTTTCATACACTCACCTCTATTATGGCATCATTATAACATATACTAAAAAAAATCACAAGTTTTGTGATTTTTATATATCCATTATAGCCAAAATTACTATACCTATTAGTACTAAAGCAATTGCAATATATTCTTTTTTAGTTAATTTTTCTTTTAAAAATACTCTTGATAATAACATTGATAATACACAATAACTTCCTACTATAGGTGCTGATATTGTAGCATTACCACTCATAGCATATACATAGAAAAATTGTCCTGCTGTTTCAAAGAGTGCGGCTAATAGTTTTGGTTTTTCTTTTGGTATATTAAATGCTTGTTTCTTAGATCTTAAATAGATCCATGTTACTAATCCATAAATTAAAAATGTATATTCATATGCTACTAAGGCAGTATCTTCATTTATTAAAGATAATTTATCTAGATATATTCCATCTAAGAATGTACCTGCTCCATCAAGTACACAATATACTAATGGGAATAAAATAGTTAAAGCAAATACTTTAGACCATTTATTATTCTTTTTATATTCTATTCTTTTCTCTTTATTTTCTTTTATTTGTATTAATGATAATGAGAATATTCCAATAAAGATTAAGACTACTGCTATATAGAATGGATAATCAAATGATTCATGAAAGAATATTAATAATAGTAGTGCTGTTATTACTCCTGAAGTATTTTGTACTGGACTAGATATTGATAACTCTAAGTATTTTAATCCTCGATATCCTATTACCATACTAGATATATAGAAGAATGATACTGGTAAGTATTTTAATATATCTATTAGAGTAATATTAGTATGATTTAGAATTAAAAAGATAGTAGCATGAATACCCATTACTAGTCCTACCATTATACCTGTCTTTAAATGGTTATATTCTCCTTCATCTCTATTACCTATTTTATAAAATAAATCTGCTATTCCCCAACATAGGAATGTTAATAATGTCATTGCAATCCACATAAAAATTCACCTATCACATTATATAATAAAAATAAAATATCCACAATAATTGTGGATATTTTTTATTCTTTAATATTTGTATATTCTCCTGTAATCATTTTATTGTTTGCACCCGCTATATATCTAGATGAACATTCTCTTTTTGTATGAGTATGATTATCTACTCTTCTTGTTACTTTTAATTCATGTTTTGTTTCTAATTCATAAGTATGTCTTGCACCTTTATTTCTATATTTAGATACTTTTAATCCATAGAATACTAAAGATACAACTAAACCTACTATAGTTATTACAATTGGAGCTTCATCTTTATCATGAGCAAATAAGGCAATTATTAAGAATAAGATAAATATTAAAATAGTAATAGTCCATAATCTTTTCTTATTCATTGGAACACTACCCATAGTTTCTCCAGTTCTAGCATTAACTGCAACATAATGAAGTATTTTATTTGGATCTTGATAAGAGTATAACCATACTGGTAAATACGCACTTACCCATTGTTTACCTTTAATCTTAAAATCTTCTTTATTCCATTCTACTCCACTATCATAGAACTTTAAGTCTGCATTTAGAGCATGTCTTCCGACATCTTGTAATTCTTTATCTACTTTTTCTTCTATGTTAGATATATTAATATCTCTTTTTTCAGAAGAGTATCCTACTAAATAATTTGCTTTATATTTAACACAGTTTTCTGTATCAAATGGCATAATTGCATTTATTACATTAGTAGTTTTATTTTTATTATTTTTATCTAATTTATCTTTACTAGATTCTACTGTTAGATCATCTATTGTAATATCAAAATCACGTTCTACATCATATAAATCTATATCATATACAGTTTCTTTTTCTTCTTCTCCTTTAGAGTTCCTTTTAGTAATAGTATACTCTCTTGCGACATGTCCACCTTCTCCAGCAAATTTACCTGAACAATTAGCATCTACTAATAAATATGGAAAATATACTCCCATGATATTTTCAGTAGTAAATTCTTTTTTAAATGTTGGATGAGCAAAGAATTGTCTTTTTGATACAAAGTTTTCTATCTTTTCTTGAGCATTTTTCTTTTCTAAACCAAATGGTAATACTAAGTCTGGTACTGCACCATTTTCTATTTGAGAATTAATTGATAGAATACTTCTACACCAGTGACATCTTGCATTTGTTGCCTCACGAGTATTAATAACAACTTCTGCTCCACAACCTCCACACTTTAAGGTAATTACATCATTTGCATCTTTATCTATATCTTTTACTCCTGTAGTTCTTGTTTCTCCTTCTAGATTTTTTAGATCTTTTTCTAAACCTTCTATGTTTTCAGGATCAAACTCAGTAGCACAATAATTACAAACTAATTTCTTCTTTTTAATATTGTATGTAACATCACTTGCCCCACACTCAGGACATCTATTTTCACCATTTTTAATATTTGTATCAGTATTAACTACTTTTACTTCTTCTTTTGGTTCTTCTTTTATTTCTTCTTGTACTTCTTTATTCTCTTCCATATTTCCTCCTACTAATTAAACTTCAAAACAAACAATCCATTTTGATGTAGTTATATAACATGCTGAATCGCTTGTAAACATTGCTACTCTTCCCATTTCAGCATTTCCAATTGGGCATGCAATACTATCACAGTTTAAACAACCAGTACATGTATTGCACCAATTTAATTCATATATTAGTCTAATGTGTTCTTGAAGGATATCTTCATTTTGTCCATATCCTCCTTCAAAATAGTATAGTTGATCATTAAATTTGTATCCAATAAACGCTCTTTGAATTATATCTTCAGAATTAACTAACATTCTTATAAATATTCCTTTATTAGAAAGTGTACTATCATATGAGTTTAAATACCTTGGTAATTCTTCCTCAGAAATAATAGTAGCTCCTATTTGTGAATATTCTCCATATAAAGTGTATAAATATCTATCTCTATTAATTGCTGCATCTGTAGCTTGAACATAATTTGTTGAAAGACTCATATTTAATGATTGTGCAGTAGATGGTAAGTCTAGAGCACTTAAATTATGTTTATATGCTACTCTAACTAATAATGTTTCTTTTTCATTTACTTTTAAAATATGATTACTTTCTATAGGATATTCATCTGCATATGTAACATCATATTCTAAATAACTTGGTAATGTAGTTACAACGACATTATTAATCTTTGATACCACTTCACTTATCATTGCATCTATTGTTCCATCATTTTTTACATCTACATAGAATGCATAATAATCTCCTGGTTTTTGCAATCTAGTACTAAATGATAATGAAGTTGTTTCTGAATTTAATGTTGGTTGTGTTTCTGAAACAGATCCTGGCATCATTTGTACATTTTCAAAGTGAACATTCCAAACGGTTCTATCAATTTGTGTAGTACCATTTATGTTTAACATTGCTGTTAGATAGGCATAGCCTAAAGCTAAACCTATTACTAGAATTATTAAAACAATATATAGGTTTATTCTTCTTTTTCTCATATGCTCACCTACTATGAATTTATTATAGCATAGTAAAAGTCCCTTTAATAGGGACTTTTTTATTCTTTAACGAATTCCATTGATTCAAAGAATTCTTTTAAATCATTTTCTAATACATCTGCCATTATTACTTCTTCATTTGTATCAATTCTTTCTATTGTTACAAAAAGAACTTCTGCAGTATCATCATCAATACCTAATAAGACATTTAAATTAATCTTATCTTCATATTCTGAATAAGCATATGCTTCATAATCTCCAAATGTATATTCTTTATAATACTTTTGATTAGATCTAGCAGTTTCTGTATCATTATAAGTTTTCTTACGCATTGTAGTGTAATACATTTCAAATGATGAATCTAAATCAGCATTTGAAAAATATATAGCAGTAGATGCTCCTTCATTATTCTCGTGAACATCACTAAATTTATTATCTGCATCATAAGTAAAAGTAGTATTAAAACCTAATTTCTTATCTACTAATTCAATAGTCTTAGTTAATTTCTTATCTTTTGCTTTTCCTTCATGAGTACCACCGCAAGCAGTTACAGTTAATAGTAATACAGGAATAAGTAGTATTAGTAATACTTTTTTCATATAATCTTCCTTTCACGAGATAATATTATAGCACATTTTCTTTTGCAATGTATTTTAATATTTCATTATTAGTTTTTTCTGCAAGTAATGAAATATCTTCTCTATACATTTCTGGTAGAGTTGGATGTTTTTGAATAAAACTATTTAAATCTACTGTTCTATCCATTAGTGCTAAATCTTCCATATATAACATTGGATCTGATTTAATAATTGATTCATACATTTTAGTTATTCTTAAATCATATGGAGTTGGTTTTGGAATAGCTCTTTCTATAAACCCTGTGAAATGATCTAAAAGATATGCTCTTTCTTTCATTATTTGTTTATAGTCTTTTGGTTTTTGTCCTAATAATATTAATTTTAGTATTGGATATTCTCTTTGTAGATCTGGATTTTCTTTAATATATTTATCATAAAGAATTAATCTATCTTTATCTTCATTATTTATTCTTAGTAGAGTTTCAGATGGTTCTCTACCTAAAGCTTCTTGTCTTATTATTGGATCTAATCTACCTAAAGATTGAACTTCTTTTTCATCTTCTGATACTGTTTTTTTAATTTGTCTTTGAAGATTAATTATTTCTTTCATTGTATCAGTAGGAATTATTACTTTATTAGCTTCTGCATAATCTAGATATTCTCTTGATAATTCAGCAATCATATTTTTAACTGCCCAGAAACCATAAATATCTGCATCTACTTCTTGTAGTCTTTTGTTATTTTCTTCTATTTTATGAGTTTGTTCATATAAATACTCTTTTAATAGAATCATAGAATTTGGTGAATGCTTACAAAATTCTTGTATAGATTTAGCGTGATATGAATCTACTTGCATTTTGTGTCTTACTTCATGGAATATATCTTCTAATACTGAAGTAACATTCTTCTCTCTTAATGAGAAGGCAATTGGTGATACTTTTAATTCTTTAGTATCGAAGTTATAACCTGCACTTTTAATATTATCATCTTTAACAATATTAATTCTCATACCATAAAAATAATCTAGGAATCTTTTTACTAATCCTAAATAGAAATCTACTTTTTTATCAAAGAATTCTGCTCCATAAGCTAGTTGTTCTTCTGGAGATAAAGATTTTTCTTCTTCAGATAATTCATTGAATACATAGTTTAGTGAATGCATTAATTCTGGGAATGTTTCTATTCTATTTTCTGAGTTAACACAAGCATTGCATGAATTTAGTCTTTGAATAATATCTTCTTTTGTCATAACATCACCTACTATTCTTATATCCATTATAACATTAAAAAAAAAGACTTAATAGTCTTTTTCTTTTTATTTCTTCTCTTTGTTTAAGAGATGGTATACACATGCTGATAGAGCTGCTCCTATAAATGGAGCTAAAATAAATACCCAAACTTGTTTTAATGCTTCTCCACCTAAGAATAAAGCTGGAGCTAAACTTCTTGCTGGATTAACAGAAGTTCCTGTTAGATTAATTCCTAATAAATGAACGAAAGTTAAAGTTAAACCGATTACTAATCCTGCAACTGGAGCATATTTCTTATCACTTGTTACTCCTAAAATTGTATAAACGAATACGAATGTTAATACGATTTCAGTAAGTAATGCTCCTACTAATGAAATATTAGTTGCAGATAATGTTGCATAACCATTTGCTCCTAAAGCTCCTGTTCCTAATGCAGTTCCTTTTAAGATTGCATATAGAATTGCAGTTCCTGCTAAAGCTCCAATTACTTGAGCAATTACATAGCAACAAAAATCTTTTACTGTCATTTTTTTAGAGATTAACATTGCTAGTGATACTGCAGGGTTAACATGACATCCTGAGATATCTCCAATTACATATGCACAAGCAACAATTGCAAGTCCAAATGCTAATGCAGTAGCAACTAAATCTCCTCCTGATACAACAGCAATTCCTGTTCCAAATAGAACTAATACTAACGTTCCAATAAATTCGGCTATATATTTTTTCATAACCATTCTCCTTTCTTATTTTTATTGTAATTCTATTCTATTATAATGTCAATTTTTTAAATTTTATGTTATTCTTATAATAGAGAGGGTGATAAGATGGATGACTTCAAAGAGAAAATGAAAGAAAAGATTAAACAATACTCTAATGAACAATACCTAGATGGTTATATTAAAAAAGAGTTTATTACTAAAGATGGAGATGCTGATATCTTTATTAATGTTGATGAGAAATATGATTTATTTGATTCTTGGACTATTGGAGAACAAGTAGATCTAGAAAAAGATGTATATGACTATATAGAAGAAAAAACATCAATGCTTGGTAATAATGTACCTATTAATCTACATATTATTGGTTGTGAATTTACTCCTCATGAACAAGGAATAATTAAACATATTTTAAAAGAACATTATGCAATTGAGTTATATAAAGTACAACAAAGATATACTCAATTAAAACAAAAAATATTTGGTTTAATTGTTTTTGGTATAGCTTGTTTCCTTTCATATTCTATTTTATTCTTTGCTGATAATTTAAATTATTTAGTAGAGATATTTGGATTCCTATTTTCATTCTCATTATGGGAAGCTATGGACTGTATCATTTATTCATTTAGTGAAGTAAAAGATGAAAGAGAAGCTGTTACCCAAAATCTATTAATAAATGTAGATTTTTCTGATAGTAAGGTTAAAGAAAAAGAGATTAAAGAAGACTTACAATAATTATTATGTTATAATGTATATATACTAGGGTGTGATAAAATGGCACAACTTATTAGTTTAGAAGAAAGAAGAGAACTTCGTAAGAAACAGATTACATTACTTGTTAAATCATATTATGAGAAGTTAGAGTTTCTACATTATGAACCTTTGAATTTGCTTATTGATAAAGCATTAGATTTATTCTTAGATTCAGATTTAACTATAGATGAAGTTAATGACAAATTAATTGAAGCTATTACTAGTAGAAAGAAATCTTTAATGGAAAGATATGATGATAATAAAGTAAGAGATAATCATGAGACTATTTATGGTCAATTAGAACAATTATCTAGATTGATGAGTAAAATTGATTATCAATTAGCTGGTGCTCTTTGTGGATATTTAAAATATGATGAAGAATCTAAAAGAGTACATGATGATATAGATATTTGTTTAAATGAAGATGATCTAGAGAAGTTTCAAGATGTATGTTTAGATTTAGGTTATCAGTTTGAAGATAATAGACTTGATAGTCCTAGAATACTAAAGGATGGAATTCCTTCTGGAGAACATGAATTAATAGCAATAGAACCTAATACTAATTTCCATGTTGGAGTATTTCCTTTTGAAAGAGGAGAAGATGGTTCTGTTAGATTAAAAGAATATTTTGAAAATGATGATGGTGTTCCATTTGTTAGAGAAGAAATATTTAATCCTGAACTTTCAAAAGAAATATTTGGAAGAGAAACAATTGATTTTAGGGGTACTCCTATTATTATTACTCCTCCAGAGTATGTTTATTTACTAAAGAGTTATACTAATCATGAGAAAGATAGATATGATATGGATTTCTTTGAAAGTAGAATGGATAGAGATAAGATGCTTAGACTTAAAAACTTATTAAGAGATGGTAAAAGAGTTGATACATTCCCAGTTGAAGATGTTCCAACACTACATAATCCATTTAATGATGATACAAAAGATTTAAGCTTTATGTTTGAAGATAATGAATTTAAAATAAATGAAGATAGTATATCTTCTATGGAAAAGGAGGGTACAAAAGTGCGTGTAAAGAAAAAAGAAGAAATCAAATCACAAGAAGACATGAGTATGAGTGAAGAAGGTTTCATTAGCAATGCTATAATTACCACACTTGCAATTATAACTTTCGTACTTTGCGCAATTGGTATTGCAATAATTTACCTTGTTCAAATGTAAGAAAAACTCAGATTTGAGTTTTTTTTATTTTGTGTTAGAATATCTTTGAGGTTTTTATTATGGAAATATTAAAAAATTGTATGTTATGTCCTAGAAAATGTGGAGTTAACAGATATGAAAAAGTTGGAGCTTGTGGAGCAACAAATAAAATTAGATTAGGATATTATCATTTACATGAATGGGAAGAACCGGTACTATCTGGAAAAAATGGAAGTGGTACTATTTTTTTTTCTCATTGTAATATGAAATGTATTTACTGCCAAAACAAGAAGATTAGTTTAGATGGTTATGGAAAACTTATATCTAATAAGAAATTAGGAGAGATCATGATTAAACTGCAAGAGATGGGAGCTCATAATATTAATTTAGTAACTCCTACGCATTATGTTCCTAATATAGCATCAGTACTTCATAAATTAAAAGGTAAGGCACTTAATATTCCTGTTGTGTATAACACAAGCAGTTATGAGAATATTGGTACTTTAATGATGATGAATAAACTAGTAGATATCTATTTAGCAGATCTTAGATACTATGATGACAGTTTAGCAATTAATTATTCTTCTGCTCCTGACTATTTTGAAGTTGCGACTATGGCTATTGATGAAATGTATAGACAAGTTGGTAGTCCAGAATTTGATAAAGATGGATTAATGACTAAAGGATTAATAGTTAGAGTCTTAATACTTCCTGGACATTTAGAAGATGCTAAGAAAATAATTAAATATCTATATAAAACTTATGGTGATGACATATTTATAAGTATTATGAATCAATATACTCCAGTAAACACTTGTATTTATCAAAACTTAAATAGAAAACTTACTGAAGATGAATATAATGAAGTAATAAAGTATGCTTTAGAGCTTGGAGTTACAAATGCATTTATACAAGAAGAAGGTACTCAAGAAGAGAGCTTTATACCGGACTTTAATACAAATGTTATTTGATTTTAAAAGAAATTGTGTTATTATTATTTTAGGAGGTTAAAGTATGAAAAGTATTAAATATTTAGTTTTATTATTTGCAATCGTATTCTTATTCCCAATTATTGCTTTTGCTGAAGGTGAAGAAGAAGTTACTACTACTGAAGAACAAGATAATAGAGTTATAGTTTATTTCTTCCATGGAGATGGATGTCCACACTGTGAAGAAGCAAGAACTTGGTTTAATTCAATTCAAGAAGAATATGGATGGAAATTTAAACTAGTTGAATATGAAGTATGGAATGATGAAAGTAATGCTGCATTAATGACAAGAGTATCAGATGCAAGAAAAGATGATGCTACTGGTGTTCCTTACATTTTATGTGGAGATAAATCTTGGGTAGGTTTCTCAGATACTACTATGGCAACAGAAATTACTGCTCAAATTGATATGATGTATGATATTCCTGTAGAAGAAAGAATTGATCCAGTTGCAGATTATATTCAAGAACCTGAAAAGGAAGAAGAAAAAACTAATACTGCTAGTGATTACATTTCATTATTAATCATTCTTGTTGTAGCTGGTGGAATTGGCTTTGGTATTTATAAAGCTAGAAAAACTACAAGTGAATAATAAAAAGAAGCAAATGCTTCTTTTTTTATTTTCTAATAATTAGTTGTTGTCCTACTACTAACATATTACTATCTAGATTATTTATCTCTTTTAATTCATCTACTGTTAGATTATATTTTTTAGATATAGACCATAGAGTATCTCCATATTCTACAGTATAAAACTCAGTTGTATTATTTAGATTAGGTACTAGTAGTTTTTGCCCTACTTTGATATTTAAATCTGTTAAATTATTTATTTCTGTTAACTCTGGAATTGTAATATTAAATGTATTTGCTATTTTCCATAGAGAATCTCCTTTTTGTACTTCATAAATTGTGAAGTTTTCTGTTTGATCTTCTGGAAAATCATAATTACCTTCTCCTTGAGAATTAGGAATAAATAATTCTTGTCCTATTACTAAAATATTACTTGTTAAGTTATTAGCTTCTATAAGATCTTCTATCGAGATATTATTATTCTTTGAAATAGAATATAATGTATCACCTTTTTGAACTATATAATTTGAATTTAATGGCTTTTCTTCTAATGATAATACTTGTCCAATAGTAAGTATGTTACTTGTTAAATTATTTATTCTTTTTAATGTATCTACAGAGATATTATATCTTTTACTTATAGAGTATAAAGTATCTCCTTTCTTTACTATATATTCTTTTTCTTTTGGATTAGAATTATAATCATATCCTAAGTAATTAGCAATTACTTCTACTACTCCTTCTCCATATTCTAATAAATTATTTTTTAATTTTTCTGAATCATTTTTATTATCGATAAATCCGTATTCTATAAGTAATGGTTCTTTAACATTACTTTCTCTTAAGATATAGTAATAATCTTTATTAGGATTCTCTGGGAGTCTTCTTTGGTATGCCTTTCTTTTTATTTGTCCTTTTGACTCTAAATTATCTAATATTAGATTTGCTAAGTCACCATTACTATTTAGAGAATATACTACTTCTGCTCCTTCTCCATTACCTGCATTCATATGATTAGATAGAAGTATTGTATTTGGATTATTTCTTGTTAGAGTTTTAATACGCTCTATTCTTTTATCTTTAGGAAGATATTCATCTTCTGTTCTTACTAAGATACTAGGAATACCTAATTCTTGTAATCTACTATAAATATATTTAGCTATTTTTAAATTTAGATCTTTTTCTTCTAATCCATAACCTACGGCACCGGAATCTATTCCCCCGTGACCAGCGTCTATTATTACTAATTCACTATTCATAAAAAATCACCTATAATAGAATATGAAAAAAGAACCGAATGGTTCTTTTTTTAATATCCAACTCTTTTTAATAAAGAATCATATTCAATTGTATCTGTTGGATATTTTAATTTCATTTGACAGAACTTTTTAAATGATGGAATAAAACTTTTTAATTCAATTTTATCTATAGAGTCAAATGTTTTTACTGAATCTTCTTTTAAGATTATACATCTGTTTCTTTTATCATAATCAATTACTATTGCAGAAGCGATAATATGATTATCATATTGGAATAAAAGAATATCTTCGTACTTTATATTTATTCCCTTTAATCCTGAAAAATAATACTTGTTTTCGCATTCATTAATTAGTATATCTTTAAAGAATTTTTCTTGAACCTCCTCTATAGTCATTCCATTAAAAGTTTCCTCATTTTTACTCATTGGTATAATTCTAATTTCTTTCATTTCCTTTTCCCCCTTTAACCAATAATTTTATCAATAATGCCGAACTCTTTAGCTTCATCAGAACTCATATAATTATCATATGAGATTGCTTCTTCTATTTCCTTTTCATTCTTTTTTGTTTTCGATTTAAAAAGATCAATAATCATATTTCTATGTTTAGTCATCTTCTTTAAAGATCTTTTTATATCTATTTCTTTTCCAAGTGGTGCTTCTGAAAAAATATCATGTATCATTATCTCAGAATGTCTAGTTGCATATCTTTCATCGCCGTTCATTAGGATTATTGTTGCCATAGAAGCACATAACCCTATTGCAACTGTTTTTACTTTACTTTCAATAATGGATAGTGTGTCTATTATTGCCATACCACTTAATACACTTCCTCCTGGAGAAGAAATATATAGTGATATTGGTTCTTTATTGAGTGAATCTAAATAAATAACTTTTTTAATTATCTCGTTTGCTGATTCAGAATTGATTTCTCCTTCCAAGAATATAGTTCTATTTTTTATTAGTTCATCATCAATAATGGTTTTTATCATACTAAGCCAAAACTCCTTTCTTTTATAGGTTCTGGCAAGTCTTCTTTCTCAATAGTAAAATTCTCGTTTTTTAGTCTTCTATTTGAGTGATTTATAATCAAATCTTGTGCAAGTTTATTCTTAATAAATCTACCATTACCAAAGTTTTCCTTTTTTCTATATTCATTAATATAATTTTCTAAATACTCTTTAGCTTCATTTTGTATAGTTAACCCCTGACTTTTAAGATAATCTTCAAGTATCTGCATTAACTCTGTAGTTGTATAATTTTCAAATTCAATCTCTTTGTATATTCTACTTTCTATACCAGGATTAGCTTTATATAATTCATGCATTTCTTTAGTATAGCCGCAAAAGAATACTATATTTTTAGGATTGTTTAGATAATCAAGAAGTACTTCTATTGCTTCATCATTATATGGATTATTATTGGCCTTGTAGTTATTATTGTATAGACCATATGCTTCATCTATAATAAGTAGTTTACCTTTAGCTTGATTTAATATTTTTGTTGTTACATTTTTAGTTTCTCCTACATGTTCCCCTGTTAATCTACTTGCGGTTACTAGTACTACTTCATCACTTTCTAATAAACCAAAATCATAGAGTATTGATCCTAATATCTTTGCCACTGTAGTTTTACCTGTTCCTGATGGTCCTACTAAAAACATGTTTAACGATAAATCATTCAAATCTAAGTTTGTCTTTTTTCTAAACTCTAAATAGTTTTTTATTTCTTCTATTTGCTTTTTCACATTCTTTAGACCTACCATACTTTCTATATTTACAGTATGGTCTTTCTTTTCTTTTTCACATTCAAATAAGTCTATGGTTATTCTTTTTTTATCTTTATTCTTTATTCTTTTAACAGAATAATCATATAAATAATCAATTAGTTCCATCCCAATATATCCTGTCTTATTTTCAAAATATTTAAACACTTTACTGAATTGATTATTATTTAATTCAAATAGTAGATTATTATTTTTATATCTATCTTTTATATACTTGTAATAATCTTTTTCTTCTATTTTAGAGTTATATATTTCTATTAATTTATCTATTTCGTATGATTCATTATTCTTACTTATCTTTTTGTAATAATCTTTATTCTCATCTACAAAAATTATTATAGAATTAGATGACTGATAGTATTCCTTTAACACCTCATTTAGTTCTTCCTTATTAATCATATTCTCATCTTTAAAAACTATTAAACTATTCTCAGGAATATCAAACGCCATATGTCTATTGTAATCTTCTATTTTATCGAATAAGTTATACTCTTCATACATCATCTTTATAATTTGTATAAATTCTTTTTTTGATATAGATGATGCATTACTTACCATAGTACTGAAGTTTTTCACATCATGTTCTATTAACTCAGTAATTGTTTTGTTATAGTTTTTTAATGTTTTCTTTGATGTCTTATCTAAATCACTATCATCTATTTTTTGATTTATATAATCATATATTACCTTTTCTCTTTTCATTCAACCTTCCCCCAAAGATTATTATTCAATATTAATTGCGTTCAATGTTTCTTCTATTTCTTTTCTTTCTGAAGATAACGTAGAAGTAAAAACTACAAATAAATTATTTGGTAAGAAAACCTTTCTATTATCTTCCTTATATATAATTCTTGATAAATAAACATTATTTAAACTATATATGTAATTTCTATATAGCATCATCTTAAATTCACTTAAATAACTATTATCAAATGCATTTAAGTCATTAATAACTAAATAATATTCTTCCTTAGGATTATTAATAGCCATTTTAAGAATTAATGAAATATTTTCTAAAAACAGTCTATAATCTGGACTATATGTAACTATAGAGTAACTATTTTCATCTAAATGTTTTAAATAATTATCATATACATAAGATAATGCTTTTGAATTTGTGTTTGCTTTAATAATTGTGTTTTTTGATATATCGCATTTTGCATCGCTACCAACAAATTTTAAATATAATTCAGATAAATACTTAAGATCTTCTTCAAATGTTTCTTCAATTCTACTATCTTTTCTAATCGCAATACCTACATTGTCTTCTTTTGATTCTACAAAATAGAATCCATTTTCTAATTCTTCTCCAATAACTTGTTTCATTCTATTTATTAGAGAAATTCTATTATTATACATATCTCTTTGCTTAACCCCAGTAATACCAATTCCTATCCATAGAGAATATCCTTTTTTGCTTTCAAAATCACAGTTATCATTACTTTTGTCTAATCCATCTATATTAAGATTAACTCCCATAAAAACTGAACTAGATAAAGTTGGTCTACTATTATTATCATTATGGATAAAAACCCATGGTTGTTGAGATAGATTAAATGTTAATCCAATCTTATATTCTGCATCTAGTTCTTTAGGAAGTAATCCTTTAAAAAACTCATCTGTAAGATTTTGAATATTATTCTTAACACTATGGAACTTCTCAAATCTTTCTCCTTTGTTTCGTTTTCTATCTTCATAGAAAACACGTCTTATTTTCCCCTCTTCATTTCCTTCAGGCCTAGCCACTACTGGTCTAGCTTCTTCATATACTTTGATTAATTCTTTTTTATAATTTCCTAACATATTAATGCACCTCCATTTGCTTCATTTGTGGCTATATAATAACACACTTTCCACTTATTGTCAACATATATTTTATATTGTTTTATATTTTCGCCCTTTTTTGCCCTTTTTTCCTTTTCTTAATTATTATTTAATAATTATTCATTTACGTATAATTTTTTGGTATACTTATGATGAGATGATAATATGAAGAAGATAATAATTGCTAAATTTGTTAATATATCAGTAGTTTTATTTTTAATTCTTACTTGTTTTGTTGTCTTATTTTATAAAACAGAGGATACTAATAAACCTCTTGATTATAGTGAAAAAGATGTTTTAACAGAAGAGATATCTAAAAAGGAAGGTATCTTTAATGTAGAAATAAGAGAGACTCCTAAAAGTGGTGTGAATTATACATGCCCTGATGGATATAAACTTGAGGGTACTACTTGTATGATTACTATTGAACCTACTAAGAGTTGTATTAATGGTATGGAAGAATATGCAGGAGGAGGTCTTGCTGGTTGTATTAGACCTAATAGTGGATCTTCTGGAGTTAAAGGTGAATGTTTAGACGGACAAGCTAAAAAGAAAGATCAATGTTTTGAACTATATAGTTATACTTATTCTTGTCCTGATGGATATAATTATAAGAATAGATCTTGTACTAGAGTAATTGATGCAACACAAAGTTAAAAAAAAACACCATTTGGTGTTTTTTTATTGTTCTTTATCTTCTTGCTTCTTTTCAAGATCTCTTTGAATATCTACTACTTTTAATCCATAAGTATATAGGATCTTATTAGCACTAGGAATAATGAAGTATACTCCAGTCTTCTTAGCATTTTCAATCATAAGAATTGGTTCATTAATAGTATCTCTTATTTCTAACATATCAGTAAATGATTCTATTCTTAAACTCTTATATCCTGAGATATCAAAAGTACCATTTACTCTTTGAATATATGCTCCATAGTTACTTAATATCTTCTTTAATTCTTTTTCATAAATTGTTTTTGCTGTTTTAGTAGTTTCTGCAAAGATAATCATTCTTACTGTTAAGATTAAAGCAATTATTGTAGATACTAATCCACAAAGTAAGAATAAGATATTTGCTTTAGATGGTTGTGAACAAATAATTGTATTATCTTCATTATCAATAATATTATTTGTAATATCCATACCCATAGTCTTATTAGTTAATGGAATAACTATTGAAGTTACTGATTCATTTGCAGTTAACTTATCATCATTACAATTATTTAAAACATCTACATATAAGTTTACTGATAAAGTACTTGTAACATTATCAATATCATATGTACGGATAAAGTCTTTAATTAAATCATTATATTTATTATAGTTAACATTTACTTCTTCATTTATTTCTGTTGCAGGTTTATTTGATGTTTTTTCTACTTTTGTAACTAATACATCATCATATGTATATAGATTCTTATTTGTAGTTCTATCTTTTACTGTTACATTTGCTTCTACTCTATAAGAATATTTATAACTAATTTCTTCTTTTTGTAATTCTAATCGATATTTAAATGATGCGGTAATATAATCAATTAAATCACTGATATATTGGTCATCTTTATTACGATTCTTTTCATCGAAGAAAGCATTTTCTTTATAAGCTACTTTGTAATCAACATCACTATTTTCAATATAGTTAACATATTTAACTTTATTTAATGCTGAATACGTATAGAAGAAAAGAACTGAAAAGCCAACAAAAAGAATAATCATGCCTAAGTATGTTAGGATTGACTTCTTACGTTTCACATCTTCAGCAAACATTTTGTCAATTTCGCTTTTCTTCATGTTTTCTCCCTTCTTTCTTTTTAACTGAATAAATCATTAATAAATAATGTTGGGTATCCAATATAACTTATTTTAAAGTGATATACTCCCATCAAATCTTTTACAGTACGATATCCTTCGTCTGTATAATCATTGGCATCTCCTTTTGTATAATAACGGATACTACCATTTACTTTTTGAATGTCTATTACTCTATGTATTAGTCTTAAATCATCTTTATAGAAGACTATTACATCACCTTTTTCAATTTTTTGTCCATGATAACTTTCAAATACTGCTGCATCTCCATAGTTAATTGCTCCTGTCATAGAACCTGATCCTACTACTATTATTCCATAACGGAACTGACAAGATATTAACATTGTAACTAAGGCAGTTACTGTTAAGACGATTCCAATATGTATAATATTGTTTCTTTTATCTTTGAATGCTATTGCATGTTTTTCTTTAGTATATGTATATTCTAATACTAAATACATTAAATATGGATATGTCATTCTTAAGAATGATCTAAAGTATATATACATATTAGGAATATATGGAATTATATAAGCATATAAAGATGTAATTAAACGGTATCCTATAATACCTTTATAACCGTATCTAATCGATACATAGTTATAGAATAAGTTACATGATATTGATGCACATAATATAAATCCAGTTAAACCTAAAAACCCATTTAGAGTTGATGCATTATATACTCCTCTAAATACTATCATATCTATAAATACCATATTCATAAATGTAATAGCTTTAGCGATATCTATACTTTTCTTTCCTATAGTACAACTACCATCTTGAGTAATTAAATAATTTCTTATTACTTCAGATGATACTACTATTATTGTTGTTGGAATAATATATTCAATTAGTGTTTTAAATCCAAAGGTTATTAATTGTTTATTAAAATCATAGAAGAATAAACCTAATAGATAAAATGCACCAACATATAGTATTCCAAATCCTATTAGCAAAATCATAATTTCTCTAGCATATAGAGGTATTTTTTGATTCTTTGTAAAACTCTTTCTTACTAAAAGCATATATAAGAATAATACAAAGGCTAATATTGGTTGTGTCATATTATTTGATACAAAGAGAGCAACAAATAAGATAATTAATAATATGACTTCAAATAAATATAATTTTATTTTGCTTTCTCTCATACTATCCCTCTTTCTTGTTGCCTACGTTCTATCAAATACTATGCTTGAGTAGCACTGATATCAGCTAACTTAACGTAAAAGTTTTCTGTATGTGCAGTGTCTCCGATCCAAGCTTTCTTTAATGTTACTGTTACTGTAAATGTAGAAGTTTCTCCTGGAGCTAAAGTCTTAGTACCAGTCCAACTTGGTGTTGTAGTAACAGTGAAATATTGGCTACTTGAGTTAGTCCATTGTGTATTAAATGCACTGTCAGAATAAACTACTAAATTAGAAGCAGCTACTTCTGCATTAATACCAGTTGGGCTATAGTTCATAAACTCGAATACACAAGTTTGGCTATTACCAACAGTGTCTAATGTAACTGCACATGTTCCAGTTGTTGCTTTTGCAGTTGCTGATGCAGTTCCTGTACTACCTGTTGTAACTCCATCAAATGCTACCTCAAATTCACTAGTTGTTGTTGCACTAGCAGTACCAGTAACTGTTAAGTTAACAGTTGTAATAGCGTAACCAATACCAATAGCAACTACAGCAATAAGGATTGCTACAGCGATGATAACATTTTTCTTCTTCATTATTTCACCTCCTCGCTTCTTACCTTGCTTTGGGAACAAATCAGAACCCGATTTGCTTCGTCCCATAAGCAAAGGGTTAGGATGAATCCTAAGTAGCTAAATACGGATATATTTAGACCTACTCTATAATATCATAGTACTATCGATTACTATAGATTGCAATAATTTTGTCAATGGTTGTCAATTACTTTACTATTATTTACACACGTCAACCCATTTCTTATTATCTACTATAGTATCAAAGTCTTTAACTGTTATTTTAATAGCGTTATTATGGGCTCCACAAGCAGGATAGATATATTCATGTTCTTTTAATGATACATCTAAGTATATTTCTACTCCTTCTAATACTCCAAAAGGACATACTCCTCCTACTTCATGACCTATTACTTTTTCTACTTCTTCAAAAGGAATCATCTTTGCTTTAGTATGAAATTCTCCTTTATATTTGGCATTATCAATTTTCTTATCTCCAGCAACTACAATTACTATTGGTTTTTCTCCTACATAAAAAGAAAGTGTTTTAGCAATTTCACTTTCTTCACAATGAAGAGCTTGAGCTGCTAAAGCAACTGTTGCAGAAGATGTAGAAAACTCTAGTATTTCTTTATCTAATTTGTACTTTTTTAAGTACTCTCTTGCTCTTTCTAATGACATATTTACTCCTACGACATTCTATAGTGTCCTACTATTTTATATTTCTTTCCTAGAATGTCTTCTTCATATTTAGTTTGATAAGGATTTGCTAAATGAATAAGATATGGAATCTTATCTTTATTTCTCTTATCAGATATTATTCCAATATGCTTTTCAAATATAACAATATCTCCTCCTTGCCATTCTTCATATTCTTTTAAATCTGTGGTAAGTGATATTGCATTTCTTTCAAACCATATTTTTAAATTTTTTACTCTTCTAAAATCTATTTTTTTATCTATAGTTTCTATTGGATATAAAGCTTTGTTTTCTATAACATCTTGATTAACTAAATTCATTAAGTTATATCCTGCTCCTTTAAGTCCAAAAGCAACTACATCTGTACATACACCATATTGATCATCTGGATAACCTGTTTCATAATATTTACTCTTATATTTAGGTTTAGTAGATATATATTTTTTTACATTTTGTAATATATCAGTTTGATCATCTACTCCATCTTCATCTTTATCAATATTACTTTTATATGTTTTTATATCAAAATCAGCATTTGTATATTTTCTATCTCCTGGAAGAATTAATATCTTAATAATTAATAAAATTATTAATAATGTACATGCAATTAATATTCCCTTTATTAGTTTCTCCATAAATTACATCTTCATTCCTGTCTGTTTTAAATCATCATCACTAAATAATGACAATTGATGGAACATTGCTGTTATCTCACTACTTTCATCGCCTAAGAACTGATCTATTTGTCCTAAATTAGTATCGTTCATTAATGAATTAAATTCTTTTGTAGTAAGTTCTAGTTCAAATGAATTTTCATCTTCATGAATATCTTGGAATTTAATTACTGCATCATCTGTAGTATAGTTTCCTCTAAAGATATCTAAGTATACATTTCCATGAGCAATACTATTTCTAATATGCTCTATTACTGCTCGATTATATTTATATGCTTCATACTTATATTGCATAAAGTATTCGCATCTTCTAATTAATTCTTTTTTCTTTTTCTTTTCTTTTCGAACTATTTTTAGTAATGCTTCTAATGTCTTAGCTGTAGATTCTTTTCCTGGAACTTTATATATATTTATATAATTCTTTCCTAATTTAGCTTCTCTAGATTCTAAGTCTAAGACTTCTACTCTCATTCTAGTAATTTGTTCTCTAAACTCTGGATATTCATGCTCAATTATCATATTCTTTGGATTTACTGCAGATAAATCTAATTTAGAGAAATCAAATGTTTTACCCATTACAATGTCTGGTAAATATTCTCTATTAACAATATTTAAAATATCATCTAATCCATAAATATATGTGAAATAGAAACTTGATATATATGATGCCATAATAGCATTTTCATTTAACATTGATAATGTATCTCCATAAGGAGATGCTGATAAAATACTAGCTATATCTATATTAGGATTCTTAGCTAATTCTTGAAGATATACTTGATTAGATAATAATCCATTACATATAGTTTTCTTTGCCATTTCTTGTCTACATGCTTCATGAATCCAATGTGTTAAATATCTTTGTTGTGAATATGGATCTACTTGTTTTAATTGATTCATCTTACTTAAATACATTTCTCTTACTTTATCTATTTTAGGAAGTCTAGTAACAGGCTCTTCCTTAATAGATACATTCATACCTACTGAATTAAATAATTTTTGTGCTTCAGGCATATATGGAATTCTTTCTACAGGTCTATTATTTTGAACTTCTTCTGCAACTGCTTGTTTTAAGTGTTGAGCTATTTGCATATAAGGAATAGTTCTTGCTTTAAGAATTTGAGGCATATCAATTATCTCAATATGTGAAATCTTTTCGATTGCTTTATTTAAATCTTCTTCATTTTGAATAGATAATCCTTCTAATAAATTAGCATTTCTAAAGATGTCATTATAATTAGCTCCATACTGTTTCATCTTTTCCCAATCATTACCTAATCTTACTGCAAAGTTCATTAATTGATCAGTAGTTAATGCTCCTCTTTGTCCTTCTATATCAAAATAGACATTATGGTTTGCAATAATATAGTCTCCATGAGCTAATTTGTTTCTAATTTTATCTACAACTTCTAAGTTATTATCAAATACTATATTTCCTAGTTGCCATTTACCATCTGCATTCTTTGTTGCAACCATATTTATATACATCTCTAGCATATTATCTACTAGTATTGTAGATAAGTTCTTTGCTTTATCTTTTCTAATGTACTCATCTTTCCACATCAAAAGAGCGAAAGTAGCATAGCCAACTTTCAAACAATCTAGATCACATTCTTCTTCTATTTTATTTTCCAAACCAAAAGTTTCTAAATACTCAATAAATGCTTTAGAAGAACTAATTAATCTTTTATAATTATCAATTGTATTTCCTTTAATGCTTAGATCGTCCATTTCCTTCACCTTATTTTAGTGTAATATTTATATTCTTTTCTTTTCCATTTCTAATAACTTTAATAGTTATTGTATCACCTTTTTTATGAGTCATTAAAGCATATTTTACTTCACTAGACTCAGATATTTCTTCATTATCTATTTTAGTGATAATATCTCCGACTTTTAATTTATTATCAGCATTACTATTTTCTTTGATTTCTAATACTACTATACCACTATAAATATCTTCTGGTACAGTTATACCTCTACTATTTAGTTCTGCAACATTTCCTACTTCAACCATTGCGATACCTAATTCAGGCCATTCTATATCTTTACCTTTTTCTAAAGTATCTAAATATGTTTTTACTTGTTCTATAGGAATTGCAAAGCCCATGCCTTCAATTTCATTTTGAATTAGTTTCATTACACAGACACCAATTACTTCTCCATCTTTATTAAATAGTGGACCACCACTACTTCCAGGATTAATATTAGCATCAAATTGTAATACATTCATATACCATTCATTATAATCTTCCATTACAGTTGGAACTTTTCTTTCTTTTCCAGATATTATTCCCATTGTAACAGTCCCAGCATATTCTCTTCCCATAGGAGAACCAATAGTAAATATTTCTTCACCTATTTCTACTTTATCACTACTACCAAAAGTAACTTTTTTAAGAGCATATTTTTTTGGTATTTCTACTATTGCGATATCTAGTTTTGCATCACTACCAATAACAGTTCCTTCAGTTTCTTCTCCTTTTGAATTAATTACTGTTACTCCAAGATTATCTACAACATGTTGATTAGTAATTAAATATGCTTTATTTAAAGTAGTTTTATAAACGAAACCAGTACCAGTACTTTCTCTTACTGATCCATTTCTAGTTTCTATTGTTACTACTGCATCTTTTACTTTCTTAATAGACTTTGTAATATCATTAGTATTATTTCCCTTAGGAATAAAATTAGATAATACTAGTATTCCAACTACAACTCCTATAAAAAAAGAAGAGATGACAAGAATAGGCCCTTTATATTCTTTATTTGTCATCTTCGTCTTCATTAATATAACTCCTCTCCATGTTCGCTAAATCTTTCCAGTTAACTGGGAACCCCATTCTATTTAACACTTGTGAAATATCAATTGTATGTAGATTGTAATTTAATGTTTCAATTACATTATCTAATTCAATTGTCATATTCTTAAAATCTTCTGGTAGAAGTAATTGTTTCATAATAATTATTAAAGCAAATAAATCATTTTTTCCTTGAACAAATTCTTCATCTACTTTTTTAATTCTTAATAATTGATGGTATACAGTATCATCAATTGACTTTTGTGTTTTATTTTCATAAAGAATATCTTCATGAGCACAAAGATTTCTATAATTTGCTAAGATAGGTAAATATACAATCATTGTTTCAGGGGCAATTTCATATACATTTGCTATATCTTTTTGATCTTCTTTCTTTAGTACTTGAAATAATTCACTAACGATTCCAAATGATAATACTTTAACTAAGATCCATAATGGAATATATCCATAATTTGATACATAGTGAAGTGTTGCACTGTGTTGTGATCCATTAACTCTAATTTGTCTTTTCATCTTCTTTAATAGATCATTTAACTGTGCTTGTCTATTTGGCTCACTTGTAAAGTTCTTGTTCTTCAAATAATCTCTTTCACGATATCCATATTTTTTAGATAATTGATAAGACATAATCGATTTCAAATTATTCTCGATTACTAATAAGTATTTAAATATAACATTTCTAAATGTTCTATCAAATAGAAATAAGCTATATAATTCTTCGAATGTTGTACCCTCTTTAAATCTTTTATCTGTTTCTGAAATTAGGAATAGGTGTCTATAACCATTTAGAAAGAAATAATTTTCTCTTAATAAGACTTTTTTGACATACTTTTCATCGTTGATGATCATTCCCTTGAACTTAAAGATTTCGACTTGTTCATCTAGATTTTTAAAGTTCTTTTCTATCATAGTCTCACCCTATTATAAATTATAGCATATATTTCCATAAAAGTATTAAAATTTCAACATTTTGTGTTATAATAACACATATAACTTTTAGGGGGGATTTTATGCCAGCAACAGCAACACACTCTTTTTTTGCTAAAGATGTATATGATATTTTACCGGATAATATTTGTGAAAACTTAGATTTAGATAAATGTAAGATGTATGCTCAAAGTGTTGATAGTCTTAAGTTTTATAACTTATTTTCTATTTTACCTGGAAAAATGGTAAGACACTTTCAAGGATACTTTCATGAGAATAATTCACAAGAGTTTTTTATAAATATTCTTAGATATATGAGAGATAATTCAGTTAACGATATTGACACTTATTCATTCCTTTTTGGATCAATTTGTCACTATGCGTTAGACTCTACTCTACATCCATATGTAGTATATAAAACTGGAGACTTTGATAAAAAGAAACCAGAAACTTATAAATATAATAATGTTCATGCTTTTATGGAAACATTTATTGATAATGATATGATTAAAAGAAGAATGGATATGGATCCATATAAGTTTAATTTTAAAGATTTTTGTTTTGATATTACTCCATTTTCAGATGACTTAGAAAAAGTAATAGATTATGCATTCTTTAATACATTCCATATGTCTAATATGCCTAAGATATATTATAAATCTTTAAAACAAATGAGAACTGCTATTACAGTGTTTAGAAGAGATCCTTACGGTATTAAGAAATTCTTCTATAAGTTAGCTGATTCATTTACTCCTAAGAGTTGCTTTAGATTTGAAGCTATAAGTTATCATTATCCATTAGAAGATAAACATAATTTCTTAAACAGTGATCATAAACTTTGGAGAAATCCTTGTATATATGATATGACTAGTACTGAATCATTCTTAGACTTATACTTAAAAGCAATTAAACAAGCAAAGTCTTTAACAATTGCTTCTTGGGATTACTTAAATGGAAAAGATATTGAATTAGAAAAAGTATTTGATAATACAAGTTATGTTACAGGTCTTGATTGTATAGATAAGAAAGAATTAAAATATTTTGAATTTTAATTCTTTTTTTTGTATAAATAATAAAAATATCTCCATCCTATTATTAGGTGAAGATTATGTTTACTAAATATGAAATTAGAAAAGTAAATGGAGAAGATATCTTATATTTATATTTATCATATGATTATGAATTTTCAAGAGAATTAACTGATACAAATGAAGATGATTTAAAAATATTATCTAAACAATTCTTAAATAAAAATAGTATTCCTTATCATGGAAATAAAGTATATTTTGTATTAGATGGAATGGTTGTGAAAAAAGTAAACTTTCCTGATAATCATGAGTATTACTTTAGTCCTGATAATTATATGATCAATATAAAGTTGGAGGATGGATCTAATATAGAAATATCTTTAAAAGAATATCTATTAAGTATACTTTTCTCTTATTATGATAAAGACTTTGATAAAGAATTATATAAAGCAATATGTGTACTATATAACACCTATGCTTATAGAATGATGGCAGAAGATGGATTTATACTTGCGAATAACAATTATGCTCGATATAAACCTTTAAATGAGTATAAAGACATAGATAATTATGACTCAATTAGTAATTTGTTTAGAAGAGTCATTGAAGAGGTTTCTTGTTTATTTATATCTTATAATATGGAATATATTTTACCTTTTATACATTACTCTAATAATGGAGAGACTCTAGCTCATCCTAAATATTTATATTTAAGTAGTGTTAAGAGTTTATGGGATATTACATCTCCAAATTATTTAAATATAAAGACTTATTCTTTTAATGAAATTAGTAATATTTTTAAAGTACAAATAGATTCTTCTTCTGAAATTAAATTACTTAATCATGGACATACTATAAAAATAAAACATAAAGCATTCTCTATTAGAGAAGTTAAAGATCTACTTAAATTACTATCTTGTGATATATCAATTATAGTAAATAGAGATAATATTACTTTTATTACTAAAGGTATTGGGAATAATTTAGGACTTAGCTTATATGGATCTAATAGTTTAGCTAAGAATGGAGCAAATTATGAACAAATTCTTTATTACTATTTTCCTAAATGTAGACTTTTTAAAAATATAAAAGAGCTTTCATTATGAAAGCTCTTTATTATTTTTTTCCTGTTAAATCTGCGATTGCTTTATCAGCATCTTTATTTAATTCAACAATATTTTCTAAGAATTTAGCATAAGCTTCAACTTTATCAGCAAACTCTACTAAATCTTCTATTTCTCTTGCTCTAGACATATCTTCTACTACTAAAGCTTCATTTCTTATTTCTTTAGCAAAAGTTAAGACTTGTTCATATGTTAGTTTTCCTATCATCTATAACGCCTCCACTTCACTAGAAGAGCTAATGGATGAATCTATTGGCATTTTCTCAACTGTCTCTATTTTCTTAGGTTCAGGTCCTGAATTTGCAGGTACTGCAGTATTTTGAGATCTTTGTTCTTGTTTTTTCTTTGCTGCTTCTTCAAGTTCTCTTTCTTGTTCTTCTTCTAACTGTGCAGATGTTTTTTCAAGTGTTACTGTAGGTGGTTTTTTAAATTCATCTGCTTTAGATATAACAATGTTTTTATAATCATCTATATTATCTATATAATTCTTGTTGTCCATATTATTCCATCCTGCTTTCATCTTTTCTAGATAATCATAGATTTTATTTACTGCAGTTACATAGCGATTATAATCGTCCATTATATCCCTCCTTGCTTTATATTAGTATTACTCTAGATCCATTCTTTAAATCAGTATCACGAATTGTTTTATTAACATCATATATTTCTCCAGTTTCTTTACTATACAAATTAGTATCTTGTCTTGGAATATATGCTTTGTCAGTTAATTCAATAAGTGAATTTTCTATTAATGATTTTATTGTTCCTACTTTTTTATTAATAGGAATAAACATATCATATTTTACTTCAATAAGAGGTATTTCTAATTCTATTAATATTTTATTATTATTCATATTATTTCCTCCTATTCATCAGACATTAACTTCATTAATTCTGCTTTACCTTTTCTAATTATATAACCAAATCCTGGATCTACTTCTTGTCTTAATACACGAGAGTTGGTTGTTACTTTTAGAGTGAATTGGTTTCCAATACCATTTCCTACCCAAATACCTTCAGACATATCAGTATTGCCTTTATACCATGGCTCGAAGTTAATTGCTTTAATAACATCAATATTATCTACAATTATGTATCTAATATTACCTTGTTGTTTAGTATTTGTAATTATATTAGTAAAGTTTGTTTTAGTTGTTGGATCTAATTTACCTAATAGAGCATTAACTCCCATTAAGAATACAAATGTTGTGATTGCTGGATTGTTTGAAGTTGATCTCTTTTCTAGATGATCTCTACTTATCTCACATGCATCAGAACTATAAACAACATTATCTAGACTTATATCATTAAAGATACTATAAGCATCCATTACAATTACTTCTGTATTTGGTACTTTTAAGATATTTTTCATTACACCTTGTAAGAATCCTGGTTCAGCAGTAACATCATCACCTGTAATGTTATACATAAACTTGTTATTAAAGTCTACAGATGCAACTTGAAGAGTATCTTTAGAAACTCCAACAGGTAGAGTTTTTAAGTTTCCTAAGAATTGAGAAACATAGTCTTGTGAAACAACATCTGGTAAGATTGGAATCTTTTCTGCTTTGTATTCACAAATACCATCTAATTTATCACATACTACTTTAATATAATCTGCCATCTTCTCTTCTTTATAAGGGAATGCTGTTTGGAATTCGAAGATAGAATCTAGTAAAATCATACCTCGACCATAAGCCTTAGATGGTTCTTTCTTTCTAACTCCTGGAATAACTGATGAGTAATCTCCTGGATCATTGAATTGTAATACGACGTTTTGTCTAAAGTTTTGTCTTAAACGATAACGTACTGTATTTGGTCCATTTGTAGTGAAGATAAATACTACACCATATTTTAAACAATCTCTTGTCATCTGACCAATTAGTTCTTCATAATCATTGTATGTTTCCATAAATGCTTCAACGTTATTGATTATTACTACGATTAATGGGATTTGTCTTCCACCATGATTAATGTAGAAATCAAATGATCCATTATAGTCTGTGAAGACTTTCTTTCTTTCTTCAATAATGTGATCTAGCATCTTGAATGTATTAGCAATCTTCTCTGTCTCAGTTGATAGCATTACTTCACCAACATGAGGAGCATTCCTAAACATTGTAAGAGTCTCAGCTCCAAAGTCTAAGATATAGAAGTTTACTTCATTTGAATTATGAGATGTAATTGATGAATAGATAAGTCCTGATAACATTAACTCTTTACCATTTCCAGCAGAACCAAAGATAATTGTATTTCCTAGTTCTGATAATGGAAGAGTAAGAATGTTTTGTGTTTGGTTATCTGGATCATCATATTCTCCAATAATTGGATTAATTACATTCTTAACTGGTTTATAATTATATTTTTCTTTTAATGCATCTGTATAAATAACATCTGGAATTCTAGGTAACCATAATTGTTCAATAGAAATATTTTCTTTCTTTGCTTCATCAACTATATATTTAATAATATTAGTAATTTCTTCACCTTTAGATTGAACAATTACATCATTTTGTTTTGTATCTAGTGATTTAATAGGTGTTCCTACATTATCAACTATTGTGATAGATTGGTCTACCTTTTTCTTTCTTTTTTCAGTTGGATAATACTGAGCTCCTGCCCAAGCAGCTTGTCCCATAGCGAATAATTCGTTATAACCTACTTGTAGGTAGAATCTACCAACATTCTTTAATTCTGCAGCATCTGGACATTTAATCATATCCATAGAGTCAGATTTATCTTGAACTCTTAAGCAGACACGGAATTTAGAGTTTGACCAGATTTGATCATTAACTACACCCGAAGGTTTCTGTGTTGCTAGTATAAGGTGGACTCCTAAGGAACGTCCGATACGAGCAGTTGAAATTAATTGATCCATGAATTCTGGTCTTTGGTCTTTCAACTCAGCGAACTCATCTGAAATTATAAATAAGTGAGAGATTGGCTTATCAACTAATCCTCGACGATATAGATTTTGATATTTATAAATATCGATTGTACTTTCATTTAACTTATCTCTTGCTTCATTAAATTGTCTTTGACGTTTACGAAGTTCTGATTGAATAGATGCTAAGGAACGGTTCATTTCAACAGTATCTAAGTTTGTAATTGTTCCTGCTAAGTGAGGAAGTTTTACTCCTGTTTCTCTGTTTTCAAATGCTCCTGTTAAACCTCCACCTTTATAGTCGATAAGGATAAATGATACTTCATATGGATGATAGTTCATTGCCATAGATAAGATGTAAGTAATGATAAATTCTGATTTACCAGAACCTGTCATACCTGCTATTAAACCGTGTGGTCCATGAGCTTTTTCATGTAAGTCTAGTTTAAATAATTCACGAGACTTATCAAATCCAACTGGAGTTTGTAATGATTTAGTTGGATCATTTACTTTCCATCTATTTAGAACATTTAATTGTTCAACCATACCAACATTACACATTTCTAGGAATGATACTGATGTAGGTAATGCTTGAGCTTGTTTAGCTATATCAATTGGAATATTTGCTACTATCTTACAACATTCATAAATATTTAATGTTGGATCAAAGTCTGCTACAAACTCTTTTTGTTTGTTAGCAACTAATTCATTTTCAAATACTCCTGATTTTTTATCTCCGATACTAATAAATGCATTACATTCATTAGGGATATTAACTAATCTTGGACTTACTACAACTAAACTGAATCCATAGTTTACTGGCATAGATGTAACATCTTTTAATAATTCAATATCTCTTATTGATTTATAGTCATCTGTTAATAATAAATAATATGGTCTATAACTATGATAATCAGCATTATTAATGTCCATCTTACCATTATTATCTTTGAACTTTCTTTGTTGTATTTCTTTCTCTAATTCTAGTGATATTTCTTTTGCCTCATCTAGATTAGTTGAGAAGTAACGGAATGTTTTCTCATTATTCCAACAATGAGGAGCAACTTTTAAATATTCCCAACTACTCTCATTTTGAGCATTAGTAAATACTACTATTTTTAAATCTTCATAACTATGATATGTAATCATTTGAAGGATTAAACCATCAATGAATTGTTTCTTATTATTTGCAGTACCAATTATTGCGACTATGTTTCTACTGATAAAGTTTAATGAGATTGGTACGTTTTCTAGAGTACGTGATTCAGCACCTAATTTATATACTTCTTTTAATAAGTCATCTGTTTTTAGGGCGAAGTGTTCTTCAGGAATTGCGACATTTCCTTTTAATTCTGTAGAACCTACTCCTAAACGTAAGTCTAAGAAGTCATCTTGTCCAATTTCTCTTTCCCAAAGATTACGTTTCTTTTGATATACAATTTCTTTTGTTTGATCTAGAGGTAGATAGTTATCAATTAAGATTTGACGTTGAATCTTCATCTCTGCTTGAATCTTTTCTTTCTTAGTCTCTAGATATTTTAAATATTTAACATTTCTTTCTTTTTCTGCTTTTTTACCTTGTTTAGTGGCATATCTTTTTTGTAAACCAGGCCATAAGAACATTGTTGCCATCATTAAACCTGTCATTGCAAGTGTAGGAGCAACAGTTTCCATATCAGCTGTACCATTAATAACACTTTGTAGAGCAGTTATACCTGTAGACATTGAAGACATTGCCATAGTAAGCATTGGCCCTAAAGTATAAATTAATGGAGTATTATCTTCTTGAAATTGATTTCCAGGAGGAGAATCAATTCCAATATTAGCATCTACAATACCAGTTTTAAATCTTGGAGCTCTATAGAAGTAATCATCTTCTTTATAGAATTCAATAGTCTCTTCATCTGGATTATCAAATTCAGTTTGTTTTTGAATAACTGATGAAATAGACTCTAAATATTGATTATCAATACTTAAATTATTTCCAATATTATTAATAATTAATGTATCTTTTAAAACAATTATCTTTAAACCCATGATAAAAATAATATCACCGTATTGTAATTGTCTTAAAGTGATAGCTACACTATTAACATAAGTTCCATATTTACTATTTAGATCTTCAATGATCCATACACCGTCATTATAAGTTAATTTTGCGTGTTCTCTTGACACTAAAGGATAATTAAAACAAATTGGGGCTTTATTGTAATTACCAATAATTAATTCTTTTTTATCTTTAAGTCTTAAACGATAACTTTCTTTATCTACTGTTGGGGAACAGTATAAAATAACATACTCATTATCTGTATTAATCTTTAAGAAATAAAGACTATAGTCTTTTAAGTATGCAGACTCTACTTCCAACTCTCCTGACATGATTTTTGTTTCGAAGTCTGACTTTATTTTCCATTTTCCGTCATCTTCTTCAACGTTGATAAGGTTTCGTACATTTCCTAAATAATCATTATCAGTAATCCAATAGTTTCCAGCTATTTTAGTTGGTAAGGTAAAGTTATAGATTTTCTTTTTCTTGATTAACCTTACTATCACTGGTAATCACCCCATATTATTCTGATTATATATTTTATTATAGTATTTTTTTCTTTTTTTTACAATATTATTTCTTGTTTAAGTCCTATTTTTAGCAAAAAAATTTTTTATGCATAACTTACATTGGTGATATGTATGTTTAGAATAATAATTCTCTCATTATTAGGAGGCCTTTTTACCTTTATTTTTACTATATTAGGTTCTGGAATAGTATTCTTCTTCAAGAAGATTAATCAAAATATGATGGATGCTTTGCTTTCTTTTTCTGCAGGAATAATGCTTTCTGCTGCTTTCTTTTCTCTTTTAAATCCGGCAATAGAACAGTGTAATATAATACATCAAAACCCTTTTACAGTAATATTTTTAGGATTTCTATTTGGTGGTTTATTTATACTAGTTTGTAATAGAGTAATTAAGAAGAAATCTAATAATAATAGTAAGTTTAGAAGATGTCTTTTATTATTTACTTCGATTACTCTTCATAATATTCCTGAAGGATTAGCAGTTGGAGTTGCTTTTGGTAATATGCTTTATGGAGGTAGTTTAATATCAGCTATTACTTTAACTCTAGGTATTGCGATACAAAACTTTCCAGAAGGAAGTGCAATTAGTCTTCCATTAAGAAGAGATGGTTATAGTAGATCTTATTCTTTCTTATTTGGAGTATTTAGTGGACTTGTAGAACCAATAAGTGCTGTTTTAGGGGCAATTTTAATCTTAAAAGTAAAGATTATTCTACCATTTATCTTGTCTTTTGCAGCTGGAGCAATGCTTTATGTAACTGTTCTTGAACTAATTCCTGAATCACAACAAAATAAAAAGAAAGACTTAATGGCTTTCATTTTATTATTAGGATTCTCAATTATGATGATTATGGAATTAATCTTGGGGTAATCCTTTAATGATTAGTTCTTGATTTTCTTTTAGATATACTCCATATAATCCACTCTTTTTAGCAATAAACTTTTTATCCACAATATTTGTGGATTCTTTTTTTGGAATTTTCTTAAAAATATAATTATTACTGTGGATAATATTAATTGTATCATCTATCCACAAACATTCTTCTGGTTTTTTATGATTATTTATACTCCAATATCCACTACTATTTTTATACCAACCACTTCCTGTGAATTTACCTTTACCACACTCTATATGAATATGATTTCCTGTCGCATTCCCTTTTGTTCCTTCTTCATAAAATGCTTCTCCTTGTTTAATAGTTTTCCCCACAAATAAATTATCAACATTATCTGCATGAGCAAACATTATTGTTAAAAAGTCTATTGTGCCATCAGGGTATTCCACAGGTTCAGAACTCTCGAGCCAAACCTCATTCGCATCATTAGGATAGATCTTTTTTATTATTCCTGTAAATGGTGCATAAACCTTCTCTTTACCATAATCAAGTCCTGCATTATCTATGGCGAAACTATCTTTATGAGTACCTTCATTATACCCTTGAGTTATTCTCATATTCTTAGAAGGAAATAATGGCTTTTCCACTACTCATCCTCCTTATTTATAATATTATCAACAGGTATTAGCATACCTTTTTTATTCACAATATCTGTGTAAGATGATATTTTTCCTTCTAGTGATTTATAGATAGAGTCTGCTCCTAAAAAGGAGAATAATCCAATCCATAAACTATTTGTAATACTTATATCTGTAAATGTCTTACAAAATAATAAACTTATAATCATATTTACAACAAATGAATATATTGTAATATACTCACTACTTTTAAAGAATCCTTTAGTCTTTTGAATAAAGGTACAAGTAATTGAAGATAAAGCAATAGATATAATAAGAGTTGTCTTTAAAAAGTCAAAATTAAACATATAATCCTCCTCTTATTAGTTTATGCAAGAATTATATATTTGATAATTTTGGGCGCAAAAAAACCCGTATAAAACGGGTTTGTATTTGAAACTTGTAAATTAACGTTTTGAGAATTGTGGAGCACGACGTGCTTTCTTTAATCCTGGTTTCTTACGTTCTTTCTTACGTGAATCTCTTGTGATGAATCCTGCTACTTTAAGAGTTTTTCTGAAACTATTTTCTGAATCAGCTGGAGTGTTTTTATCATATTCTAATAAAGCTCTAGTGATACCTAAACGAATAGCTCCTGTTTGTCCTTGGAATCCTCCACCATTAACTTGTGCATCAACATCAAACATTTCTTTAGTATTAGTTAATTCTAGAGGTTGAGTTAAGTCCATTACACAGATTTCAGATGGGAAGTATTCTCTAACATCTCTTCCGTTAACTGTGATTTTTCCTTTTCCTGGAGTAAGTGTAACTCTTGCTACAGAAGTCTTTCTATGTCCAGTTCCAGTATATACATTTTTCATTTCTTTTGCCATAACTTAAACCCTCCTATTTAACCTCTAATACTTCTGGTTTTTGAGCTTGTTGATTATGTTCAGCACCAGCGTATACGTGAAGTTTTCTATACATGTCTCTTCCAAGTCTGTTATGAGGTAACATACCTTTAACAGCTCTTTCGATCATTTCTTCTGGATATTCTTCTCTCATTGTTCTAGCAGTTCTTTCTCTTAATCCACCAGTATATTGTGAATGGTTATAATACATTTTCTTATCTAATTTATCTCCAGTTAAATTAACTTTTGAAGCATTGATAATAATAATATTATCTCCACAATCAATGTGTGGTGTGTAAGTTGGTTTATGTTTTCCACGAAGATAAGTTGCAGCTAAACTAGCAACTCTACCTAAAGATTTTCCCTCAGCGTCAATAACATACCATTTACGTTCTACAGTTTCTTTCTTTTGCATATAACTTGTCATATTTTTTTCTCCTTTTACTCTAACTAGAATTTCCCGGGTTCTAGTTAAGGTGGGATATTTGAATGTACCGATTAGAATTATACTAAAAAAAGTATTAAAAATCAATACTTTTTCTTTATTTTATAATGTTTTTACACTATTTTAGTTATATATAACATCTACTAGATATAATCCTTCTGCTGGTGCTGTTTTACCTGATTTTGTACGATCTTTACTTTCAATTATATCTATTATCTTTTTAGGCTCTAATTTGCCCTCTCCTACGCGAATTAGGATACCAACCATATTTCTTACTTGATAACGTAAGAATCCCGTTCCTTTGAAGGTAAAAGTTAGTATTTCGCCATCCTTTTTTATATTTGTATAAGTAATTGTTCGAATGCAATTTTCTTTTTCTTTATTATCTGTAACAAAAGCTCTAAAATCATGTTCTCCTTCAAAGTACTTAATAGCTTCTTTCATAGAATCTATATCTAATTCATGATTATATTGAAAGATATAATTTCTCTCTATTGGATTGTACTCACCTAGATTTAACTTATACTCGTAGATCTTTTCTTTAACGTTGTATCTTGCGTGGAAATTATTATCTACTACAGTAGTCTCTATTACATGAATATCTTCTGGTAGATTGGAATTTAATGCTCTTTTTAATTTCTTATCTGTAATATTAACATCAATATCGGCATGTCCATATTGAGATAGTGCATGTACTCCTTTATCTGTTCTTCCTGTTGCGACTAAGTTAGTTTTCTTTCCATTATTAATCTTAGTTAGAGCTTCTTCCATTTTACCTTGAATAGACTCTAATCCTTTTTGTGTTTGAAATCCACTATAAGCTGACCCATCATATGAAAATTTAATTAAATATCTCATATTACACCCCTATACATGTTTATAGATATCTTTAATGATATCTCTAATATCTTTAAAATAATCTATTTTTGCATTCTTCTTTTTATTTGCTAGATAAGTAATTTCAATAATATCTGGTATATCAATTTTATGTAGTTTTAGTGATTCTACATCTTTATAAAAGTTCATTGTATTATCATTACATAATATTTTATTATTTTTAAATATAATTAAATGATTAGTTTCTTTTAATAAAGTATTTGGGTTATCTGAAATTATTAATATTACTTTTTGATACTTCTCTTTTATTCTTTTTAGTACCATTGATAATTTCTTTTGATTTCTCATATCAAGTTTTCTAAATGGTTCTTTTAATATTAGTATATCTGGATTCTTTAATAGTGCTTTTGCGAGTAAAAGTTTTTTCTTCTCAGATGAAGATAAAGTCATTATATTTCTCTCTAATAATTCTTCATCTAAAGCTACTATTTTTAGAGAATCTTTTATTTTCTTATTTAAATTCTTAGGGTATATTTCATTTACTTTCATATACTCTACTAAATGTTCTTCTAGTGTTTCTTCATAGAATTTATCATGACAATTTGCATCTACATAAGAGATTTTTTTATTTGATTTGGCTATAATATCAATTATTTTATCTAGACGAGTTCCAGTTAATCCATTGATTTCTTTTTCATCTAGAGTAAACTTTATATTCTTATCTACTAGTTCCATAAGCTATCAATTAACCTTCCTTTATCTAGTATAATATCTTCTACCAAATCATAATCTCTTAACTTAACTGATAAATCTATCATAAAAGGAACTTCTAGTCCTGCTTTATTTAATATATTATCTTTTTGAAGTACAACTCTAGGTTCTCCCCATAATATTACTTCTCCATCTTGTATTATATATATTTTATCTGTATTTAAAGCTTCTTCTAAAGATAATGAAGTCATAATAAATGACATCTTAAATACTTTTGCGACTTTCTTTATAAAGTCATAAACTTCATCTAATTCAAGTTTAGTCATATCATAGTCTAAAGAATCTATTACTACTATTTTATCTGATATAGCAATTGCTTTTAAGATTTGTAACCATAGTAATTCAAACTTATCTAGTTTCTCTATTTTCTTTTTATCTATTTCTAATTCTTTTAATGTTTCTAAAAGTACTCTTTCTTTTTTCTTATTATCACTTTTTCCTTTTATCTCATCTGTTGGTGTTTCTTTATAGAAATAATATTTATTTGGATAAACTACTTGTACTAATTTAGAATAGTCTTCTAGAGAATAATCTCTATAATCTTTTCCATCAAGATTAATATTAAAGTCTTCATTAATTCTTCTATCTAAAATTCTTACTAATGTAGTCTTACCACTATTATTGGCACCTGAGATAGTTGAGACAGTTCCTTCTTCGAAACTCATAGTGATTTTCTTAAATAGATCTTTATATTTAAGGTCATTTATATTTAGTAATACTTCCATACTACACCCCCTAAAGAATTTAAAAGCCAACTATATTAGCTGGCTTTCTTCTTCTGAATTTTATAAATTGTTTTAAGTAGGAATTTGTCTGATGCAAATCTACTAAAGAATTTAGCACATTTCATTTTAAATCCTGGAATAATCAACATTTTGTTTTTAAACATCATATCGATTGCATATTTTGCAACATCAGTACTCTTCATTGGTTTTACTGAGAAGTGTACTCCTGCGACATTGTTGAAGTTTGTTTCAACTGGTCCTGGACATAATACTGAAACATGGACATTAGTATTCTTCTTTTTCTCTTCATAATAAAGTGCTTCAGTTAATTGATATACATATGATTTAGTTGCATAATAAGTACTCATTAGAGGTCCTGGTTGAAATGCTGCACTAGATGCGACATTCATGATATATGAGTCAGTATCTCTTTTTTCCATATCTTTTACTAAGTATTTAGTAAGAATATGTACTGCTTTAATATTTGTATTAATTAACTCTAAGTCTTTATTAAGATCTGTATCTGTTAAATAGCCAAAATCTCCCAAACCAGCATTATTGATTAAGATATCAATATTTTCTTTTTTAGCTATTACATATAAATCTTTAACTCTTTGTTCATTAGATAAGTCAGCAACAATTATTGTTGTTTTTGTAGGTAGTTTTTCTTGTATCTCCTCAAGCTTTTCCTTATTTCTAGCGACAAGGATAAGCTCACAATCTTTTGTTGCGAGGTATCTAGCCATATCAAGGCCTATTCCTGAAGATGCTCCTGTTATTAACGCCTTCATAATATCACCTACTCACTTTTATTATAGCAAACTATTTATAATTAATCTACTAAAAAAAACAAGTATTCCTACTTGTTTTCTTCATTATTCAGCTTCTTTTTCCACTTTTTCTTCTTTTTTTGTTTCTTTTTTAGTCTCTTTCTTAGTTGCTTTTACTTCTGGTTTTGCTTCATCTACTAATTTTAAGATTACCATTAAAGCATCATCTCCACGACGCTCAGATAATTTTAAAATTTGAGTATAACCACCATTACGTTTTTCGTAACGTTTAGCTAAGTCGTCAAATACTTTATTAACAACTTCTGTATCATTGTGTAAGAAAGCTAATGCTTTACGACGTGAAACTAAATCACCCTTTTTACCATAAGTAACCATTTTTTCAACGAACTTACGAGCTTCTTTAGCTCTAGTTTCAGTAGTAGTGATTGATTCACTCATAATTACTTGTTTTGTTAAAGTCGCAAGCATACTTCTTCTGTGTTTATTATCAACACCTAATTTTCTATATGCCATAGTTATTCCTCCTTATCTTAGTCTTCGTCACGTAATACTAAGCCCATATCTCTAATTTTGTCTAAAACTTCTTTTAGAGATTTTTTACCTAAATTACGAATTTTCATCATATCTGATTCACTCTTATTTACAAGATCTTGTAAGGTATGAATACCAGCTCTCTTTAAGCAGTTATATGCTCTTACAGAGAAGTCTAAATCTTCGATTGAAGTTTCTAAAGCTTTAACTTTTGGATCTTCAGTCTTCTCAATCATCATTCCACTTACATCAGCGATTGCTGATAAATCAGTAACGATTTCTAAGTGTTCAATTAAGATACGACTAGCTAAAGCGATTGCTTCTTCTGGTTTGATTGAACCGTTTGTCCAAACATCCATAATTAATTTATCATAACTTTCATCTTGTCCTACACGAGCGTTTCCTACTTCATATGAAACTCTTTCAATAGGAGAATATAATGAATCAACAGCGATTTCTCCAACTTTCTTAATATCATGGATTCTCTTGTTGTCTTCACTTCTAACATATCCACGACCGTTTGTAACAGTCATTTCCATATTTAATGAAGCACCTTTTGATAAAGTACAAATAACTTTATCTTGATTGATTACTTCAATATCTGCATCATGCTCAATATCAGCAGCAGTTACTTCTCCTTCTTTTGTAGTATTAATACGTACAACTTTTGCCTCATTTGAATGATTTTTGAATACTATTCCTTTTAAATTTAAAATGATAGTAGTTACGTCTTCATAAACTCCGTCGATTGTTTGGAACTCATGAAGTACTCCGTCGATTTTAACACTACTAATTGCACTTCCAGGTAATGATGATAACATTACTCTTCTTAATGCATTTCCGATTGTAGTACCAAATCCTCTTTCTAATGGTTCTAGTTCAAATCTTCCGTAGAAATTATTTTCTATAGAATCAGTGATTTTATAAATTGGTTTTTCAAATTGTAACATGAAACTAACCTCCCTTTACTTTTTAAAAACAAACCTTTTTTATATCCTCAATAATTGCTTTCCAGATTATCCTCTTGGACGTTTTGGTGGACGACATCCATTATGTGGAATTGGAGTAACATCAGCGATTGCTGTTACTTCTAGTCCTGCAGTTTGTAATGAACGTATTGCAGTTTCACGTCCTGGTCCTAACCCCTTAACACGAACTTCTACTTTACGCATTCCCATATCGAATGCAGCTTTACCAGCGGCTTCAGCAGCCATACCAGCAGCGAATGGAGTAGATTTCTTACTTCCTTTAAATCCGATTGCACCAGATGATGCCCAGCTTATAACATTTCCATCTTTATCAGTAATAGTTGTGATGGTATTGTTAAAAGTTGAATGAACATGAGCGATTCCTTCTGGAACATTCTTCTTAACTTTTTTCTTTCTTGTTTTATAAGCCATAAGTCTTACCTCCTTTTACTAAACTTTCTTCTTATTTGCTACAGTCTTTCCTTTACCCTTACGAGTACGAGCATTACGATTAGTTCTTTGTCCTCTTACAGGTAATCCTTTTTTATGACGACTTCCTTGATATGAATTAATTTCCATCTTAGTCTTGATGTTCATATTAACTTCACGACGTAAGTCTCCTTCAGTTAAATGCTTGTTGATTTCATCACGAAGTTTAACTAAATCGTCTTGTGATACATCAGCTGTTTTAGTAGTTGGATCAATTCCAACTGCTTCACAAATTTGTTTTCCTAGACTTCTTCCAATACCATAAATGTAAGTTAATGATATACAGATATGCTTGTCATTTGGAATGTCTACACCTTTAATACGTGCCATTCAAGTACACCTCCTATTATCCTTGAACTTGTTTGTGTTTTGGATTTTCACAAATAATTCTTACTTTTCCTTTACGTTTTACAACCTTGCATTTTTCGCAGATTGGTTTAACAGATGCTTTTACTTTCATAATTTCCCTCCTATTATTCATGATAGGTATTCTTATTACTTATTATTTTCTATAAGTAATACGCCCACAAGTCACTGTAGGTCTTAAACTTATTTTCTATAAGTAATACGCCCACGTGTTAAGTCATAAGGCGATAGTTCTATCATTACGGTATCTCCTGCTAAAATACGAATATAGTTCATTCGAATTTTACCAGAAACGTGAGCTTCCACAATGTGTCCATTTTCCAATTGAACTTTGAATTTGCCTCCTGGAATAATTTCAAGAACTTTACCTTCAATTTCAATTGTATCTTCTTTAGCCATCTTTTCACTCTCCTGTCAATCAATATTCCAATCCATCGGCAGTTACACCTATAGAGCGATGGAGTCGTATCTTGCAAGAAGGTACATCACGTACCTTCTTATTAATAGATACTGATTTTGATACATTATTTTATTATTTCTTCTATTTGTTTAAAGATGTTTTCAATAGTGTCATCACCATTGATTTCTCTTAAAACATTCATTTCTTTGTAATGTTCAATGATTGGTGAAGTTTTTTCTTCATAAGTTTGATATCTTGTTTGGAATGATTCCAAATTATCATCAGTTCTTTGATATAACTTACCACCACAAACATCACATACTGATTCTTCTTTTGGAGTTTGTTTTGGATCATTTATATTATAGATCGCATTACAATTCTCACATAATCTTCTTCCTGTAATTCTTTTTTCTAATGTTTTTTTATCAATATTTAAGTAAATTACATTACCGATGTCATAGCCTAATCTTTTTAAGATTTCATCATATTTATAAGCTTGATCTATATTTCTTGGAAAACCATCGATAATATAACCATTCTTACAATCTTCTTTAGCTAATCTATCTTCAATTAATTGATATGTAATTTCATCTTTTACTAATTGTCCACTTGCTAAGGTTTCTCTTACATATTCACCTATCTCACTATCTTCTTTTGAGATTTCTCTTAAGATATCTCCAGTTGAGATGTGTGGTATATGATACTTTTCTACTACAAGCTCTGCTTGTGTACCCTTACCTGCAGCAGGTGGGGCTATAAACATTATATTCTTCATTATCTTCTACTATATCCTCTCTTATAACTTCTAGTTAGTATACTTCCTTCTAGTTGTTTATAAGTTTCTAGTGCAACACCAACTACGATTAACAATCCTGTACCCCCAATAGTTACACTGGTTGGTAGGCTTGTAAATTTTTGGAATAGTATTGGTAATCCTGCAATGATTGATAAGAAGGCAGCTCCTAAAACTGTTAATCTAGATAATATTCTAGTTACATAAGTTTTAGTTTCATCTCCAGGTCTAATTCCTGGAATATATCCTCCATTATCTTGTAGGTTCTTTGCAAATTCATCTGGTTTTAATTGGATGAATGTATAGAAGTATGCAAAGAAGAAGATGAATACTACATATAAGATAAATCCTACCGGAGTTGTATATGTTAAATACTTTCCAACAATCTTTGAGAATGCATCATTTTTAATAAATTGTGCAAGTAAACTTGGAATTGATAATAAACTTGATGCAAAGATTACTGGGATAACTCCTGCAGTGTTAATTTTTATTGGCATAAAACTTTGAGAAGCTCCATATGCACTTGTTGATTTATTGGCATATTGAATTGGAATTCTTCTCTCTGATTCTTGTACAAATATCATTCCTATTACAATACCGAAATATACGATAATAAATAGAATGAATTGAATAATACCTAAAGCTAATGTTTGTGTTGTAGCAGCATTATCTAATATTAAATCATTAAATGCTGTTATAAACATTTGTGGTAATGTAGCAACAATACCAGCCATGATTATTAAACTGATACCATTTCCTAATCCTTTTTGAGTAATTTGATCACCCATCCATAATAACAATGCAGTTCCTGCTGTTAATACAGTTGCAATATATAGATATTGCATTGGGTTACTAGTCTTACCAATGAATGCGAATGCAAAGAAGTATCCTTCGATAAATGCAAATGCAATACCTAAGTATCTAGTAATTTGATTTATCTTTTGTCTACCTGTATGTCCTTGCTTTCTTAATTCAGAGAAATAAGGTAAGATATCCATTTGTAATAATTGCATAATGATTGATGCTGTGATGTATGGCATAACTCCTAATGCAAAGATTGAGAAGTTCTTTAATGCTCCACCACCTAAGGTATTAATTAACTCTAAGAATCCTAAGTCTTTTGTTAAATCTTCAGTTCCAGGAACTCTTATATTAATTCCTAAAATAAAGATTGCTAAAGCTGCCAAAGTAAAATAAATTCTGTGACGTAAGTCTTTATTTCCTGAAGTAAATAATTCCTTCATAGCTTTAAACATCTTAGATCACCTCAGCTTTACTTCCTGCCTCTTTAATCTTTTCTAAAGCACTTTCAGAAAATTTGTTAGCTTGAATAGTTAATTTCTTTTCTAACTTACCATTTCCTAGTACTTTTATACCCTCATATTGTTTTTTAACTAAACCAGTATCTTTTAATAATGCTGGTGTTACAACTGTACCATCTTCAAATTTATTTAAATCTGCTAAGTTAATAACTCCATATACTGTTTTAAATCTAGCATTCTTGAATCCTCTTTTTGGAATTCTTCTATATAGTGGTAATTGTCCACCTTCAAATACTGGATTGATACTAGCACCACTACGTGCTTTTTGACCTTTTTGACCGCGACCACATGTTTTACCAAGACCACTACCTGGTCCACGACCTACACGCTTTTTAGCATGAGTAGCACCGATATTTCTTTGTAATTCATTTAATTTCATTATCCTAATATCTCCTCTACTGTTTTACCGCGAAGTGCAGCTACTTCCTCTGGAGTCTTCATAGACTTTAAGGCATTCATAGCAGCTCTTGCCATATTTAATTTAGTTCTAGCTCCTAGTGATTTTGAGCTAACATCACGAATTCCTGCTAAGTCAAGAATAGCACGAACTGATCCACCGGCAATAATTCCAGTACCTGCAGCAGCAGGTTTAATTATTACTCTAGCAGCTCCAGCTGTACCAATTGCATCATGAGCAACTGTTCTTCCATCCATTAGAGGGACTGTGATAATATTCTTTTGTGCATCTTGAAGTGCTTTTTTGATTGCATCAGGTACTTCATTTGCTTTTCCGATACCTAATCCAACTTTTCCTTTACGATCTCCAATAACAACTGTTGCAGAATATCTTCTTTGACGTCCACCTTTGTTAACTTTAACAACGCTTTTAACATCAATTACTAATTCTTCAAATTGTTTTTCTCTAGAGTCTTGCGTTCTTTTTTGCATATTACCCTCCTATTAGAATTCTAATCCGTTTTCACGTGCAGCGTCTGCTAATGCAGCAACACGTCCATGATAAAGATATCCACCTCTATCAAATACTACTTTTGTTATTTTAGCAGCTTTTGCTTTTTTAGCAATTGACTCACCAACAACTTTAGCTGCTTCTACATTACTTCCATTTTTGATTTTTAAATCTTTATCTAAAGAGGAAGCAGATACAAGAGTAGTTCTAGTTTCATCATCAATGATTTGTGCATAAATTCCTGTATTAGAACGGAATACACATAATCTTGGTACTGCGCTTGTTCCCATTAAAGTTTTACGAACTCTTTCATGACGAGCAACACGCATACTATTACGAGATTCTTTTTTTATCATAATTTATTCTCCCTTCCTACTTATTAAGCAGCTTTCTTTCCTTCTTTACGACGAACATGTTCATCTTTGTAACGAATTCCTTTACCTTTATATGGTTCAGGTTGTCTTACTTTTCTAATGTTTGCAGCAAATTCACCAACTAATACTTTGTCGATTCCTTTAACTGTAATTTCAGTATTACTTACTGATTCTACTGTAATTCCTTCTGGAACTTCAATGTTTACTGGATGTGAATATCCAGCAGCGATTACTAATTTCTTTCCTTGAACATTGAAACGGTATCCAACACCAACGATCTCTAATCCTTTTTCATAACCCTTAGTAACACCAGTGATCATGTTTTGAATTAAAGCGTTCATTGTTCCGTGCATAGCTTTTACTTCTTCGTTTGCTCTTTCGAAAGAAACTTTTCCGTCTTCCATTTTAAATGAAATACCTTTTAATAATGGTTGACTTAATTCTCCCTTAGGTCCTTTTACTGTAACAACGTTATCATTGCATTCAACAGTAACACCTGCAGGAACTTCAATAATTCTATTTCCTATACGGCTCATAATGACACCTCCTATTTCTTTAAATTAACCATCTTCTGATGGGTTTCAAACTTTTGTCCTTAATTACCAAATATAAGCTAAAACTTCTCCACCAATATTTTCTTTACGTGCTTCTTTATCTGTCATAATTCCTTTTGATGTTGAGATGATTGCAATTCCTAAACCATTTAATACTTTAGGAACTTCATCATTCTTAGCATATACGCGAAGTCCTGGCTTTGAAATTCTCTTTAATCCAGTGATTACTCTTTCTTTCTTATCAGTATACTTTAATGTAATAACAATTGTATCTTGAACAGCGTTTTCATCACTTTTTTCGATTTTATAATCTTTAATAAATCCTTCTTCTTTTAAAATTCTTGCGATTTCATTTTTCATTTTAGAAGATGGAACTCTAACTTCTTCATAACGCATTTGATTTGCATTACGAATTCTAGTTAACATATCTGCAATTGTATCTGATACTACTGCCATAATAAACTCCTCCTTTCCAATTACCAGCTAGATTTTTTAACACCTGGTATTTGTCCTTTATAAGCTAATTCACGGAAGCAAATACGGCAGATTCCGAATTTACTCATAACTGCGTGTGGACGACCACAACGAGAACATCTTGTATATTCACGTACTTTATATTTTTGTGGTCTATTAGCCTTTACTATCATACTTTTCTTTGCCATAATTTTCCTCCATTACTTTCTAAAAGGAATTCCAAGTCCATTTAATAAGTCATATGCTTCTTCGTTTGTCTTTGCTGTTGTAACGAATACGATATCCATACCTCTTACTTTTACAACATCATCATAATTAATTTCTTGGAAAATTAATTGTTCTTTAATTCCCATTGTATAGTTTCCTCTACCATCGAATGCTTTAGAACTAACTCCACGGAAATCTCTTACACCTGGAAGAGCGATTGTAATTAACTTATCCATAAAGTTATACATATTTTCTCCTCTTAGTGTTGCTTTACAACCAATTGATTGTCCTTCTCTTACTTTGAATCCTGCAATTGACTTCTTAGCTTTTGTAACTACTGGTTTTTGTCCTGCGATTAATGTTAAATCATTAACTGCTGCTTCTAGTAATTTAGCATTACCAGTTGCATCTCCAACTCCCATGTTAATTACGATTTTTTCTAGTTTTGGAACTTCCATAATTGACTTATAATTATATTTTTCTTGTAAACTTGGAACTACTTCCTTTAAGTATTTCTCTTTTAGGCGGTTCATAAATACCCTCCTTCCAATTAATCAATTTTCTCGTTTGATTTTTTAGCGATTCTAATTTTTTTATTTGTTTTTGGATCTGTTGTATGTCCTATTCTAGTTCTTTTCTTTGTTTTAGGATCAACAATCATAACATTTGATGCAGCGATTGGTGCTTCTCTATCAATAATTCCACCAGTTTCTTGTCCTGTTGGTTTTTGATGCTTTTTAACGATTTTAACACCTTCAACTACTACTTTGTTTTCTTTTCTTAAAACCTTTAAGATTTTTCCTGTTTTTCCTTTGTCAGAACCAGTGATAACTACAACTTCATCTCCTACTTTAAAGTTCATATTTATCCTCCTCTTATAGTACTTCTTTTGCTAAAGAAACAATTTTCATGTAATCTTTATCACGAAGTTCTCTTGCGACTGGTCCAAAAATACGAGTTCCTACTGGACTCTTGTCATCACGAATGATAACACAAGCATTGTCATCGAACTTAATATATGATCCATCTTCACGACGAACGCCTTGACGACTACGAACGATAACTGCTTTTACAACTTTTCCTTTTGGTACTGGTGAGTTAGGAATGGCACTTTTTACTGTTCCAACTACTACATCACCAATGTTACCTGTTTTTACTTTACTTCCACCTAATACACGGATTACTAATAATTCACGTGCACCAGAGTTGTCAGCAACCTTCATACGGCTTTCTTGTTGTAACATAGATTATTCCTCCTTCTCATCTAAGCGTTAAATAATAACTGCTTCTTTTACGATTTCTTTTAAATAGAAATGCTTAGTTTTTGATATTGGTCTAGTTTCAACTATACGAACAGTATCTCCAACTTTAGCAATATTCTTTTCATCATGTACACAATATTTCTTAGAGCTTTTAACTCTTTTGTGATATTTTGGATGGTTTTTATAAGTTTCAACTAATACAGTGATTGTTTTATCATTTGTTGAATTTACTACTTTTCCAACTAACTCTCTACTTAATTTCTTTTCCACTTACGTTCCCTCCTACTCGTTTCCTTCACGTTCTTTTAGAACTGTTTTCATTCTTGCAACGGTGTGTCTTAAATCTCTAATTCTAGAAGGTTTTTCTAGAGTACCAGTTGCTTGTTGAAAACGTAAATTGAATAGTTCTTGTTTAGATTCAACTAACTTCTTGTTGATCTCTTCAGTTGATAATTCTCTAATCTCTTTAACCTTCATTTGATTCACCACCATCTTCTTTTTTAACAAACTTTGTTGCGATTGGTAGTTTGTGTGAAGCAAGTCTTAATGCTTCTCTTGCTGTTGCTTCATCAACATCAGCGATTTCGAACATTATCTTTCCTTCTTTAACAACTGCTACCCATCCTTCAACATTACCTTTACCTTTACCTTGACGAGTTCCGATAGGTTTTTTAGTTAAAGGCATATGTGGGAAGATATTAATCCAAACTCTTCCTCCACGCTTCATGTAACGAGTCATTGCAATACGTGCTGCTTCGATTTGGTTAGCTGTAATCCAAGCTCCTTCTTTTGCTTGTAGTCCATATTCACCAAAACTTAATTCTCTGTTTCCGCGTGATCTACCTTCGTGAGGTAATCTATGAACACGACGATATTTAGTTCTTGACGGTATTAACATAATTAATTACCTCCCTTAGTGTTTTCTGTTTTGTTCTTTTTATTTAGGATTTCTCCTTTATAGATCCATACCTTTACACCAATCTTACCAAATGTTGTATCAGCTTCTGCTGTTGCATAATCAACATCTGCTCTTAATGTATGTAGAGGAATAGTTCCTTCAGTGTAACCTTCGCTACGAGCCATATCTGCTCCACCTAAACGTCCAGATACACTTGTCTTAATTCCTTTAGCTCCTGCTTTCATTGCATTTCTAATAGCACGTTTTTGAGCCATACGGAATGAAGCTCTGTTAGTGATTTGATTTGCAATTGACTCAGCAACTAAATCTGCATTTAAATCTGCATTTTTAATATCAACGATTGAGATTTGAATATTCTCATCAGCAATACTAGATAGTTGTTTCTTTAATTTTTCAATTTCTTCTCCACCGTGTCCAATCATAACACCTGGTTTTGAAGTGTGGATAACAACTTCTGTTTTCTTAGCATTTCTTTCAATTTCAACTTTAGCGATACCAGCATTCTTTAATGTTTTAGCTAAGTAATTACGAATTTCAATATCTTTATTTAAGTTCTTAGCGAAATCATTTTTATTGCTGTACCATTTTGCTTGCCAGTCTTTATTGATACCAAGTCTTAGTCCATTAGGATTTACCTTTTGTCCCATCCTTCGTTACCTCCTTATTAGTTTTTTGTAGCCACTGTGATATTAATGTGACTAGTTCTATGATTTTTATGTCCTATATGTGAACGTGAATCAAAAAAGTGACGTTTCATAACAGGACCAGCATCAACTCTTGCTTCCTTAACATATAATGTGTTTTGATCTGCACCATTATTATTAACAGCGTTAGCGATAGCAGAGTTTAATACTTTTAGTGTAAGTCTAGCTGACTTATTATTAACATTATTTAATATGGTTAATGCTTCTTGAACATTTTTTCCTCTAATCATATCAGATACTAATCTTGCTCTGATTGGAGAAATTCTTAGTCCTTTAGCAACTGCTTTTGCTTCCATACTTATACCCTCCTAGTCATTTTTATTATTTCTTATCTGTACCATGTCCACCAAATTTACGTGTTAATGCAAATTCTCCTAATTTATGTCCAACCATATCTTCTGTTACATAAACTGGAATAAATTCTTTTCCATTGTGAACAGCGAATGTGTGTCCAATAAAATCAGGGAAAATAGTGGAACGGCGTGACCAAGTTTTAATGACTTCTTTTTTTCCATTTTTATTTAATTCTTGAACTCTTTTAAGTAATCTTTCGAATACATAAGGTCCCTTTTTTAAACTTCTTGCCATTTTCTAATCATCCTTTCCTTATCCTATTTACCATTACGACGACGTACTATGAACTTGTCAGATTGTTTTTTCTTACGTGTCTTTAATCCAAGTGCAGGTTTACCCCAAGGTGTCATTGGTGCCTTACGTCCTACTGGAGCACGTCCTTCACCACCACCATGTGGGTGATCATTTGGATTCATAACTGAACCACGAACTGTAGGTCTGATACCCATAAGTCTCTTACGTCCAGCTTTTCCAATTTTTACAAGTGAAGAGTCTTCGTTTCCTACAACTCCTACTGTTGCCATACATGTTCCTAAAACTTTTCTTTGTTCACCACTTGATAGACGAACCATAACATAATCATCTTCACGACCTAAGATTTGAGCTGAAGATCCAGCAGATCTTGCTAACTCTCCACCTTTTCCAGGACGTAATTCAATATTATGAATCATAGTACCAACTGGAATGTTTGCGATTGGTAATGCGTTACCAGTCTTGATATCAACATTTTCTCCAGATACAACTGTATCATTAACAGTTAAACCTTTAGGAGCAATTATGTATCTCTTTTCTCCATCTGCATAACTAATTAAAGCTATATTTGCAGTTCTGTTTGGATCATATTCAATACTAACTACTGATCCAGGAACGTTTAGTTTGTTTCTCTTGAAATCAATAATACGATATCTTCTTTTTACTCCGCCACCTTGATGACGTACTGTTATCTTACCTTGATTATTACGGCCACTATTTTTCTTCATAGTAACTGTAAGTGATTTTTCTGGAGTACTTGTAGTAATTTCTTCATTTACTAAAGAACTCATTTTTCTACGTCCTGGTGTAGTAGGTTTATAATTTCTAATTGCCATATAATTCCCTCCTTCTAACCAAGATCAATTGTTTGTCCTTCTGCTAAAGTAACAATTGCTTTCTTTGTACGATTAGTTAATCCGTAGTAACGTCCAACTCTTCTCTTCTTTGGTTTAACATTGATTGTTCTAATTGAAGTTACTTTTACATTGAAGCATTTTTCAATAGCTTCTTTGATTTCTAATTTATTTGCTTTTGGATCAACTTTAAAAGTATATTTTCCTTCTTGTTTTGCTGTCTCTGATTTTTCAGTTACAACTGGTGCTTTGATTATTTCTAAATACTTAGTATCTTTCATTATTTAAGCACCTCCTCAACATATTTTAATGCATCTTCTGTCATAACCATAACATCTGTACCAACGATATCTAATACATTGATTTCATCTGCTAAGATTAAAACTAAGTTTTGAATATTTCTAGATGCTAAGATGATGTTATCATCAAATTCTTTAACAACTAGTAATACTTTCTTATCAGCAATCTTTAATGTATTAAGTACTTCTAACATATCTTTAGTCTTTGGTGACTTAACTTCTAATTTATCAATTACTAATAATTCTTTTGCATCTACTTTTTCAGTTAATGCAGTACGTAATGCTAATTGTCTTTCTTTTCTATTTTGTTTTTTGCTATAGTCTCTAGGTACTGGAGTTCCATAACGTCCTCCACCTACCCATTGAACGGCTCTAATTGAACCTTGACGTGCATGTCCAGTTCCTTTTTGTCTCCATGGCTTTCTTCCACCACCAGAAACTTCTGAACGATTTTTAGTTTTATGTGTTCCTTGTCTTAATGATGCCATTGATAAGATAACTGCATCATTTAAAACATTATTGTTTGGTGTAATTCCAAATATTTCTTCTTTTAAATTAATGTCCTTTACTTTTTCACCTTTTAGATTTAAAAGTTCTACTTTTTTCATCTACGATTCCTCCTTTCATCACTATGTATTATTTTTAGTTAATTAATATATTGTGATGATTATTCTTCTGTTGTTGTTTCAGCAGGTGTTTCTTCTACAGCATCTTCAACTACTACTTCTTCAACTGCTTCTTCTACATCAGCACTTGCTTCAACTTCTGCTACAGCTTCAACTGCTTGAGTATAAGTAACTAAATTAGCTGCATCGTTTTTATCATTTGGTTTTTTTACTGCAGTACGAATCATTACTAATGATTTCTTTGCACCAGGAACATTACCTTTAACTAAAATTACACTATTTTCTGTATCAATTGATACAATTTCAAGATTTTGAACTGTTCTTTGTACATTACCCATTTGTCCAGGCATCTTTTTACCTTTTAAAACATGCATTGGTAATAATGTACCTAATGAACCAACACCTCTGTGGTATTGTGAACCATGTCCTTTTGGACCGATATGTTGGTTGTGGCGTTTAATAACACCTTGGAACCCTTTACCTTTAGAAGTTCCTGTAACATCAACGATTTCTCCAGCTTCGAAAATGTCTACACCGATTGTTTGACCTAAAGTGTAATCATTAACATTAACTCCTCTAATTTCTCTTAAGAAGCGCTTAGGTGTTGTGTTAGCTTTCTTTGTATGACCAATTTCAGCTTTGTTACTTGATTTTTCTCTAACTGTTTCAGTAGCAAGTTGAATTGCATCATAACCATCTTTTTCTACTGTTTTGATTTGAGTAATAACGTTTGGTTCTACTTCAATAACAGTAACTGGGATAAGTTTTCCTTCTTTAGTGAAAACTTGAGTCATTCCGACTTTTTTACCTAAGATTCCTTTCATTTAATTTTCCTCCATTATTTTGTTTTTATTTCGATGTCTACTCCGCTTGGTAAATCTAAATGTGCTAATGCATCAATAGTTTCCTTGCTTGGATTCTTAACATCAATCAATCTTTTGTGTGTACGCATTTCGAATTGCTCACGAGAATCTTTGTATTTGTGTACAGCTCTTAAAATTGTGAACTTTTCGATTTCTGTTGGAAGTGGTACTGGACCAGAAATATTTCCACCAGATCTCTTAACAGTTTCAACGATTTTCTTTGCTGCATTATCTAAAACTCTGTGATCGTATGCTTTAATTCTAATACGAATCTTTTCTGTTGACATTTGAAATCCTCCCTTCGCCTATATCTAGTATAGACTTGCTCCGTACGAATAACCCGACCCCAAAATGCAAGTTTTTAACATTTTCTTTGAAAATAATTATCAACTTACCCTGGTGTATCGACAACCTCGCACATCTAAGCAGTCACACGTATTTAATTTTAACATAGGTATATCAATAAATCAACAACTTTTTTCTATTTTTTTTGATAAAATTTTTTTATGTAAAATTCGTAAATTTAACAAAAAAACTTATTAGTTTCCTAATAAGCCTATTTTGATCTATGTTTTTCTTCTCTTTTCTTTGTAGTATCTTCAATACTCTTTGTTATATTGGCAAGTTCTTTATTATCATCATTGTTCCAATCTACATAAGTTCCACCTTGTAATTCTTCTATATTATTCTTAGATACTTTCTTCATAATTAATCCACCTAAAGCAATTGTACCTGTCATAATCTCTATAATTGGCCCTTCAAAATCAAATGGTGATAAGACACTACCTATAAAGCCTGTTCCACCTACTCCAGTTAATATATCTCCTACTAGTTTTAGGTTTCTCCATCTTTTTATTTGTTTCTTTGTTTCTTGATCCATAATACAACCTCCCGGTTACTTCCATATTATAACAAAAAAAGACATTTTTTACAATGTCTTAAATTTTATTATTATCGATACAGAATACTGCATAGATTGGAATATATCTTATATCTTTCTTTGTTTGGAAATTATTCTCTGTAATTCTATATGCTTGAGGTACAGTAAACTTCTTCATAAATACTGATAATGATTTAGCTTTAGAGTTAGTCTTTGTAGTTATTTCAATTGGTAATATTTGACCCATTCTATTTTGTACTACAAAGTTAACTTCTGCTTTTCCTTCTGATTGATAATAGAATAAAGAATATCCATTTTCTACTAAAGTCTTAGCAATCATATTTTCATATAATGTTTCTTTTAAGTTTTCATCTGTTTGTACTTTCTTATAGTTTAAATGTAACATTGTATATAGAAGTCCTGTATCTACTGCATATAATTTAAAGCTATCTTTATCTTTGCAGGCAGTAAGTGGAGATTTAACATTCTTTAACTTATTACTACGATATACTAATTGGTTATTTACTAAGTAATTGATTGCTCCATCATACTCTTTAGCTCTCTTACCTGTACCCATAGTTCCATATTGGAACTTTTTATTATCTTTCTTTAATTGTTCTGGAAGTGAATCTATTACTTCTAATCCTCTAGGAATATCTATTAAAGTTGAATTAATAGCAACTTCTTTTTTATAAATATCTAGAATCTTTTGTTTAATTGCTTCTATTTCATATTCTCCTTTACCATCTAGTTCAGCTTGTATTACTTCAGGCATTCCACCTACTGCTAGATAGTTTTGGAAGTACTCTAAGGCTACTTTATGGAATGGACATGTTTTTCTCTTAGTATATGATTCATGAATTAAGTTTGTTAGATTCTTTTCATTATGTGCCCATAGATATTCTTCAAAGTCCATTGCACTCATACCTTTAAATTGTAAATCTTCACCTTTAAATGAATCTAGGTTTTCTCTACGAGATGTAATTGCAATGATATGATAATCACTATGTTCACTACCAAATAGTTTTAATCCTTTAACAAATTCTATATTATTAACGTTATCTAAAATAATTAAAGTATCTTCTTTTAAAATTGTTTCTCCAATGTCTAAAGATAATTTTAAAATGATCTTCTCTGTAGATTTTTCTTTTTCAAATAATTCTAATAAATCTTTATTATTATCAGTATTGAAATATACTACATTTTTATAATACTTTTTTCCAAATGCTAAAGCAGAGAATGTCTTACCTATTTGCTTTGGACCATATAGTACCATTGGCTTTCTAATGATATCATTTTTCCATTTTTTAAAGAATTCTTCAATTTTTCGTTCCATAAACTGTATCCACCTCACATATTTTCTATAATAAGTATACTTTTATATGAATTTTTTGTCAATAAAAAAGACTAATTCTAGTCTTATGTGCTTAATAATGGTTTTGTATACTCTAATCTTATCTTGTCTGCTATTGTGACTATAAACTCAGAATTGGTAGGTTTTGCTTTATCTATATCTACACTATAACCAAAAATATCTTCCATAAATTCCCAGTTGGCTCTGTTCCAACTTACTTCTATTGCATGACGTATTGCTCGTTCTACTCGAGAAGTTGTTGAATTAAATCTTTTTGCTATTTCTGGATATAATTCTTTAGTTATTCCTCCAATAATATCTGGTTTATTATATATTAGCTTAATACCTTCTCTAATATATTGATATCCTTTTATATGAGATGGTACTCCTAATTCATGAAGTGTTTTGGTAATAGATACTTGTAGATTATTATCAAATAGATCTACTCCTCCACCTTCTTTATAATCCGTAATATAACTTCTAACCTTTTCTTCTAATGTTTTCATCTCAAATGGCTTTAGAAGGATATAATCTGCTCCATATTCTGATATTGTTTTTATAATTTTTTGAGAGTTACACGCTGTAATTACAATTACTCTTTTTAAGATGTTGTTTTCTTGCATATATTTTAGTACTTCAATCCCATCTTTATTTGGCATTACTATATCTAATAATATACCATCAAAGCTATCTTTATAGGTATTGATAATATCAATTGCTTCCTCTCCATTTGTTGCTTCTTTTACCACTTCAATATCTTTTACTGATTCAAAATGATTTTTGATGTCTTTTACTAATGACGTGTTGTCATCTACTACTAATAGTTTAATCTTCTTCACTAAATCCTCGAATCATGTATCACGCAATTATCATTATATAATATGTCGGAAAAAAGTGAAAGATAAAAAAAAGACATCTTTTGTCGATGTCTTATCTATTCTCTAATTTATTTATAAATGTTTGTAATTCTACTGGCTTAAGACTTAATCCTCCAAGCAAATATCCTTCTATTAATGGAGATGTCTTTAAGATATCAATATTCTTTTCATTAGCACTACCACCATATAGAATTGTTGTATTAGGTAGAATTGTTTTAATAAATCTAAATACTTCTTCTATTTCTTCTATAGTTGGGATAATACCTGTTCCAATAGACCAAATAGGTTCATAGGCAACTATTAATCTATTCTTTTGTTCATCTGTTAATCCTTCAATAGCTGTTTCTAATTCTTCTTTTAAAACTCTTTCTACTTCGTTATTTTCTCTTTGAGCTTTAGTTTCACCAATACATAGAATTGGAGTAATATCATTTTCTAATAGTCTTAATAGTTTTTCATGTACCTCAGTTAAAGATTCTCTTTGATATTCTCTTCTTTCACTATGACCAATAATACAATATTCTACTCCGGCAGCTTTTAAATCTTTAGCAGATATTTCTCCAGTAAATGCTCCATTATTAGTACAACTTACATTTTGTGCTCCATGATGAATATTAGTTAAGTTTACTAAATTAACATTTAAGTATGTTGGACATACTATTAAAGTAGAATTTGCTTCTAGTTTTCTTAATCCTTCTTGATAAGTTAAAAATTCATTTCTATCTAAATTACTTTTATTATTTAAAGCTATAATCATCTCCAAAACTCCTTTACTTTCTTAAATATTTTAGATAATATTCCATATCTATTTTGTGATTGTTTTTCTTTAATGGCTCTTTGATATACTTCTAAGACACGATCAGCATAACTCTTTGAGCTATAGTGTTCTGCTTGAATTCTTGCTTGTTTATCAAATTTTTCAAGTTCTTTTCTATTCTCATATAAGAATAATACTTTTTCTTGATATTCTTTTTCAGTTTCAAAGAATAGACCATTTAAGTCTTCTGCAACCATACTTTGGAATGCTTCATCTCTCATACATACTGGAATAGTATTTGCAGCCATTGCTTCTATTACAGTTAATCCTTGAGTTTCTGTTTTAGATGCAGTTGCGAAGACATCTGCTACATGATAATAGTATGGCATATCTCCCCAAGCAGCTTTTCCAGTAAAGATTACATTCTTCTCTATTCCTAGTTTCTTTGCATACTCTTCATATTTTTCTTTATCAGGTCCATCTCCAACAATAATTAATTTCATATTACTATGTTTTTTAATTAATTCACTTTGAGAATGGATTAAGAATTCTACATTTTTTTCTTCCGCTAAACGTCCAACAAAAAGAATTGTAAAATCTTTTTTAGAAATACCTAAAGCTTTTCTTAGATTATCTATTTCTTTCTGATTTTGATTTTCTTTATAGAATCTTTCTACTTCTATTCCTGTTGGAATAATATGAATATTCTTTTCAAAGTTATATTTTTCTTTAAATAATTTATATATTTTATTTGTTGGTACTATAAGCTCTGTTGCGGTTGTTTCACAATAGAATTTTGATAAGTATTCAACAATCTTTTTACTAGATCTATTAAAGTATCCTTTAGTAATGTAATGTACATAGTCTTCATATAAAGTATGATAAGTATGTACTAATGGAATATTATATTGTTTAGCAAATATTCTAGCAAATGTACCTATTGCGAATTCTGTTTGAGAGTGAATTACATCTAGTTTCCATCCTCTTATAATATTAACTGCTCTTATTGGGTATACACTTGTAAGTCTAGAATCATATATTCCTGTCTTTAATCCTGGGATTTTTAAAACTCTTTCTACAGGATCATATTCATACTTAAAAGTTTCTAGATTTGCAGTTACTACATATACTTCATGTCCTTGTTTTTCTAGAGCATTTTTTAACATTACTTCACTTGTAACTAATCCACTAATATAAGGAGTATATGTTTCTGTAAATATTCCTATTCTCATTTTTTCACCCTTTCACGAATGTTAAATAATATTCCACCAATAATAACTCCTAGATAGTATGTTAGGAATCTCCAAACAATTAACATTGCAGAGATTATACTTCCTTCTAAGAAGTTACCAAAGAATTGAGTAAATCCATACTCTATTCCTCCACTTGCTCCGGGGATTGGAACAAATGCTCCTATTAAATATACATAAGCAGAAGATACTATTGTTTCTACGATTGTCATTTTAGTTCCATCTCCCATACCTAATAATACAAAGTATGGAACACTATATAGACATAGTAGACTTGCCATATTAAGAAGAACTCCACCAACAAATAATCTTTTTCTACTTGTTAGTTCACTAAATCCTTTATGATAATCTTCAAACTTCTGTCTAATATCTTCTTCTTTTACTTTATGCTTAAATTTCTTACTAATCTTAATTGATATATTACAAATCCAATTAGTAAATTGTTTTGAATAAGATAATAATAGTAATATTACTACTCCTATATTTATTAAGAATCCTAATAATACTAAATGTTGTAAGAATTGTACTTTAGGAAATATATGAAATATAAAATTATAAACTACTGCAAAAAATCCACATATAACTAAAGCTAATTGATAAAAGATAAAGCTTTGAACCATATAGTGTGTTGCTTTGGATACTGGTATTCCTTGTTCCGTAAGCATATATACTGCCATAGGTTCTCCTCCAGTTTGAAATGGTGTTATTCCATTAAAAAACTGAGAAATAATGTTTTGACTTATTGCTTCTTTTTTACTAACTTTTTCTGGATCTCTAATAATCTTATAATTAATATATCCTTTGAGTACTACATAGATAATATAGAAGATTAATGCTAAAAGAATATATTTAATATCCATATTCTTTAATGTATCTATAATACCTTCTAAGTCATCTTTTAATACAAAATACAATACTATTATTGTAATTACAATTAATAGTATTGCATTCTTCTTTAAATTGTTTAAGATTTTCATAGCATCATCCTCTATACTACATCTGTTTTTCTTTTAGGTATATTATACTACCTTTTTCGTCTCCTAAACACTCATATTCATTTGAGTCAAGATATTCTAACATATCTTTATCTTCTGGATTAATCTTAAAGAATACTTCTTCCATGCCTAAAGTATCTATTGCATATGATGTTGCCATAGATACTATTTTTCTTTTTTTCTTTTTCTTTGGAACAAAAGATATAGTACAACTTTTAATATCTTTATATCCTTCTATATGGCAGATATCTTGTACTTTCTCTTTTTCTTCTAGAACAAGTTCTAAAGAAATATCATTTGTTGTAGTTTCTTCTTCTTGATAAACTCCAATTGGTGTGCGACCATTACATTCTTTTTCAAATTCATCCAGTAATTTTATATGCTTTAAATTAGATGGGTCAATTGGAAAAAGTTTTGTATTCTTCACTTTATCACCTACTTTTATTTTATAGCTTCTAATCCTGGTAATGTCTTTCCTTCTAAGTATTCTAGAGTAGCTCCTCCACCTGTTGATACATGATATATTTTATCTTTATATCCTGCATTAGATGCTGCTGCTACTATGTCTCCTCCTCCAAGGATTGTTTTAATATTATTATCTACTAAGAATCTTAGTATTTCATCTGTATTCTTTTTGTATTTTTCAAATTCATATACACCTAATGGTCCATTCCAAATAACCATTTTTGCATCTCTTAAAATACTTTAAAATGTTAGAGTTGTAATATCTCCAATATCTAATCCCATTTCGTCTGCTGCGATTTCATTAACATCTTTTAAGCGATAATCTTCATCATTTGTATATTCATTTGTTACTGCAAAATCAACTGGTAATACGATCTTATCAGGATACTCAGCAAGTACTTTTTTACAGAAATCAATATTTTCTTCATCTAATAAAGATTTACCAATTTCTACTCCTTTTGCTTTTAAGAATGTAAATGCCATTCCTCCACCAATTAAGATCTTATCTGCTTTAGTTACTAAGTTTTCAATTACTCCAATTTTATCTGCTACTTTAGCTCCCCCTAAAATAACTACAAATGGTCTTTCAGGATTTTCCAAAGAACTTAGTGCATTAAGTTCTTTTTCAATTAAGAATCCTACTCCTGACTCTAAGTAAGTAGCAATTCCTACATTAGATGCATGTGCTCTATGAATTGTTCCAAAAGCATCATTAATAAATACTTCTCCTAGAGATGCCCAGTATTTACCTAATTCTTCATCATTAGAACTTTCTTTCTTTCCATCTAAATCTTCATATCTAGTATTTTGCATTAATAAAATGTCTCCAGAACCTAAACTATTAACCATAGCTTCTAGTTCTTCTCCTCTAGTTTTATTACAGAAAAGAATGTCTCTTCCTAATACTTCAGATAAACGTTTTGCTACTGGAGCAATATTATTCTTAGCTAAATCAGCTTCCTCTTTTACTCTTCCTAAATGAGACATTAAAATTATTTTACATCCATGATCAATACAATATTGTATTGTTGGTAATGCTCCTATAATTCTTGTGTCATCTACTATTTCCCCTTCTTTAATTGGGACATTAAAATCACATCTGATAATTACTTTCTTGTTGTCAATATTTAAGTCTTTTATTGTCTTCATATCTTATTCTCCTATCTACTAGAATTATATCATTTTTTTTAAATAAAAAAAAGGAGTATCATCCTTTTCGATATTTTATTATGTAGTTTTTCTATTTTTTATATTTTTTTGCTTGTCAAAATAGATTTTTATTGATTTTACTAGTAACTCTAAAAGTGTTAATCTACTGTGGACATTTGGAGTACAAGTGCTTCCTTACTCAGGGGGATTCTTTAGGGGGTTCATATGAGGAGGTGTTTTTATGAAGAATAAAGAGATTTATTTATTCGTAATCATCATTTTACTATTTGTAGTAATCTTTGGATTATTATTTAAATAATAAAAGAGCACTTAGTCTATTGACTCAAGTGCCCAGCTAACAACTGGAAGCATTTGGTATTACCAAATGTCCTCATAATTAATATACCATAATTATTATATTATTCCAATAAAAAAGACTGTGTTTACAGTCTTTTTATTATCTTGTCATTAAGTATTTAGCAGTACGTACCATTTGTGCTGTATAACTCATTTCATTGTCATACCATGATACTACTTTTACTAATTGTTTTCCATCTACTTCTAGTACATTTGTAGATAGACCATCTACTAGAGATCCACAACGTCTACCAATTACGTCACTAGATACAATTGGATCGTCAGTATACTCTAATGTTTCATTAGTATGAGCTTTTAATACTGCATTGATTTCTTCTGCTGTAGTATTCTTTCCTAACTCTAAAGTTAAGTCTACTACTGAACCAGTTGGAACTGGTACACGCATTGCAGTACCATCTAATTTACCAGCTAAGTTTGGACAAACTAGACCAATTGCAGAAGCAGCTCCTGTTGATGCTGGAACAATGTTTGCAGCACAAGCTCTACCTCTACGAGCTAAATGTCCTTTCTTATGAGCGATATCTAGAGAAGCTTGGTCATTTGTATAAGCATGAACTGTTGTCATATATCCTTTTACAATACCAAATTCTTTGTCTAGTACATCTACTACTGGTGCTAAACAGTTTGTAGTACAGCTAGCAGCAGAAATAATTTTTTCTGATCCATCTAAGATTTCATGGTTAACATTATAAACAATTGTCTTAATATCACCTTTAGCTGGTGCAGAAATAATTACATGTTTTGCTCCGGCATTAATATGTGCCATAGCTTTTTCTTCTGAAGTAAATAAACCAGTAGATTCAAATACTACATCGATATCTAAATCTGCCCAAGGTAACATAGCAGGATCTTTTTCAGCATAAACTCTTACACGTCTATCTCCTACTACAATATAATCTCCTTCAGCTCTAATTTCATCAATACGATAATTTCTATGATTTGTATCATATTTTAATAAATAAGCTAATTGTTCTGCATCTGTTAAATCATTGATGGCAACAACTTCAAATTCTGGATTTTCTTCCATAAGTCTGAAGCATAATCTTCCGATTCTTCCGAATCCATTAATGGCTACTTTTATCATAATTTTTCCTCCTTACACTACATACATTATTATATCAAATTTTTTATACTTTTTGAGATATAATCTTTATTTTTTTAAGTTTTTATGTAAAGAAAAAAGAGTTTAAAAACTCTTTTTATTCATGGAAATAACTTCCTCCAATAAATTCACGGATTACTGCATCTTCTGGAATTGATTCAGAAGGAATTGGTAAGAATAATCTTAACATATTAATTAGACGTTTTGCTTCTTCATAATATGGTGATGAACTATCTACTGAATATAGTAATGGTTCAACATAAGTTTTTAATACTCCCATTTCATAGATTGCAGCTGAATTTATCATTACATCTGCTTCATCTTGATAAGGGAAGATATATTTTTCTTCACCAGCACGGACACTTGCCCATTTAGCTAGGGTATCATCTACTCTATAATTTCTTGTACGATTATCTCTTACAATTCTTCTTAATAATCTATTATCTGATGTAGGAATTCTATTATGATCATCCATTCTTAATTCTGTAAGAGGTGAAATATAAATCTTATATTTATTTTCTCTTGGAATATTAGTTAGAATTTTTGGATCTAGAGCATGAATACCTTCAATAATAATTATTTCATTTTCTCCTAATGTAAGTTCTGATTTAAATTCTTTTTTACCAGTATAGAAGTTAAATGTAGGCATCTTTACTTTTTCTCCAGCAAGTAACTTTTTAATAGTTTTATCAAATAAGTCTAAGTCCATTGCTTCTAAACATTCATAATCATAATTACCATTTTCATCTTTAGGATTTTGTTCTCTATCTACAAAGAAATCGTCCATAGCAATTGTAATTGGTTTAAAACCTGCACAATTTAAGTATATTTTTAATTTTCTTGATGTAGTAGTTTTTCCTGATGAAGATGGTCCAGCAATAAGAATTATTTTAATCTTCTTTTTATTATCCCAAATTTCTTTACCTAAAGATAGTAACTTATGAGTTTGAATAGTTTCATCCATTTTGATTAGATCACTAATTGTTCCAGTAGAAACTATTCTATTTAAATCTACTGATGTTTTAACACCAATTAAATCAGCCCAAGCTTTGTATTGCTCAAAAGCATCAAATAATAATGAATGATGTTCATACTTCTTAATCTTGTCATTAATATAGATTGTTGGGAATCTTAAAACAAAACTATGTTCATTTAAGAATGTTAAATCAAAGTCTTTTAATTTAGATGTTGATGTTGGCATTAAACTATAATAATAATCATAAACATTACCTAAACGATACATTGTGATAAAGTTATCTGTATTATATCTTAATACTCCTGCTTTACTTTCTTCATCTATATCTTTGAAATATTTAATAGCTTCTAATCTATCAATATTCATTTTTGTAATAGGCATATCTTTCTTAATAATAGATTTCATTTCTGTTTTTATCTTACCTAGTTTTTCTTCATTTAATTTAAATGTTGTTCTGACATATAAACCTTTATCTAGTGAATACTCTACTTTAAATTTAGCTTTTTGTCCAAATAAAGTATTAACTGCATATAAGAATACTAAAACTAATCCATTAATATGAACTCTATTTCCTTCAGAACATGTTAAATCTAAGAATTCTACTTCTGAATCTTCTTTTACAGCATAAGTTAATTCTCTTAATCTATTATTTACTCTTGCGATTAGAACAGGGAATTTATTATCAGGTTTATGTTCTGCAAGAACCTCTTCTAACGTAATGTTTTTATTATATTCATATTTTTTACCATCAATTGTGATAGTTACTGTATCTATCATACAACCACTCCTTATTGTAAGATTAGTATAACACAACTCTTTCTATTAATCTATATGTTTTATTACATAAAAAAACTACTATTCATTAGTAGTTTCTCTTTTTTCAAATCTTGTCGCTAACTCTTTTATTTTTCTCATACGATGATTTATTCCTGATTTTGTTAGAGTTTTTCCTGTTTCTATAGAAATAATTTCTGCAAGTTCTTTTAGGGATACTTCAGGATATTTCTTACGATATTCTAAAGCGACTTTTGTTCTATCATCTAATAACATTACTCCATCATTCTTTTCAATGATTTCAATTTGTTTTAATTGTTCACTTGCTGTTTCAAATACTTTATCCATATTTGCTTGTTCACAATTGTTTAGACGATTAGTCATATTCTTTTGATCACGATAGATTCTTACATTCTCATAATATAGGACTGCATTTGTTGCACCTATAAGTTTCATAAAATCACTTATTTTTTCTGCTTCTTTAATATAGATCATATAGCCTTTTTCTCTATTTAGAATCTTAGCATTTAATTCAAAATTATTTAATAATTTTTGAACATATACTGCTTCTTCTGGAAGAGTAGCTAAAATCTCCATATGATATCTTGATTTCTTTGGATCATTGATACTGCCTGATGCTAGAAAAGCTCCTTTTAAATAAGCTTTTATTTCTTCTTCTCCACCAACAATATATTCTGGTACTACATCATAGTAAATACCTTTTTCATCTAAGATACCTAATTCTTTTTCTACTAAATCTAGATTCTTATCAATTGTTATTTGATATAGTTCTTTTTTACTGAAGTTTAGGTTTTCTATTACTTCTTCAGTAGGTTTAAAATCAAATAATTCTTTAATTTCATCGACTACTCTTTCTACGATAAAATGATTCTCTGTTGTTAGTGTGATTTTATTATTAGTTATTGTTCCATTATTACGAATATAAGCAGATAATTCCGCGATTGTTTCACTTCTTGTACTTTTTAGTTTTGATACTTCTTCTTTTATTGTAACTGTGAATGACATTATTTTCTCATTAGATAAGAGAATATTAGAGAACTTAGTTTTAGACTATCATGCTTTAATGTATTATCTTCAGCTATAGTTAATAAGTCATCTGCTATTAACTCTACATCTACTTTCTTTAATTCTTCTTCATCAATAAGTACTGGGTCTTTTTGTTCTTCACTTTCGTACTTCTTAGCCATTTTCTTATCTACTTCTTTACTATTCGCAATTACTACATCTACTTTACGATGATTTAGGTATCTATTTAATAATTTAACATGATCACTTACTGAGAAGTTATCTGTTTCTCCTGGTTGAGTAACTATATTACATAAATACATAATTGGAGCATCTGAATTATCTAAAGCTTCTTCTACTTGTTTACAAATAATATTAGGAAGAATACTTGTAAATAAACTACCCATACTAAAGATTATTAAATCTGCATGATGAATTGCTTCAATTACTTCTTTTAATACTTTAGGCTCTTTCTTATAGAATATTTTTTGTATATGACGATGAGCTTCAGTAATTTGTTCTTCTCCTTCAATTACATTTCCATCATCATCCATACCCATTAATGTAAGATCAGAATCTTCTGATACTGGTAATACTGTATGTCTAACATCTAATAATTTAGATAAATATGCAATTGAATCTTTTAAAGATCCTGTAATATCTAACATTGCTGTTAGAATTAAATTACCTACGGCATGTCCATCTAGATCACTAGATGTATTAAAACGATATGACATCATTTTCTTAATTGGTTCATCTGTTTGAGATAAATTAGTAATAACTTTTCTAATATCTCCTACTGCTGGTGTATGGAATTCATCTCTTAATCTACCAGTTGATCTACCATTATCTGATACAGTAATTACTGCTGTTATATCTACTGGGAAATCTTTTAAACCTTTAAGTAAAAATGATATTCCTGTTCCTCCACCTAATACTACTACTTTTTTATACATATTGTTCCCTCCTACTTAATTGTATCTTCTATATATAACTTATGATTTTTACTTTTAATAAGAATAATTATTCCAATAATAATTGCGATTACTGATACTAGTTGGGCTACTTTAATTGGCCCTAACATTAATGAATCAGTTCTTAAACTTTCAATTATTAATCTTATTAAACCATACCATATTAAATAAATGCTTGATAACATACCTGTTTTTATTCTTTTATTTTTTCTTATAAAGAAGAGTATCATAAATCCTATGATACAGGCAAATGACTCATATAAAAAAGTTGGTTCTCTATATGCTCCATCAATATACATGCCATTAATGATAAATGTAGGAAGATGTAAGTTTTGTAAGAAACTTAGTGTTACTTCTCTTCCAAAAGCTTCTCCATTAAAGAAGTTTCCCCATCTACCAATTGCTTGTCCTATGATTAATCCTACTGCTATACAATCTAGTATTAGTAGTAGATTTAAATTCTTTTTCTTTGAATAGAAATATAGGAATATAAAACATGCTATTATTCCTCCATGTATAGCTAGTCCTCCATGCCATACAAAGAATACTTCTTTCAAATCATTTAAATAATAACTTAGATTAAATAATACATAATATACTCTAGCTCCTAAGATTCCTAATAGTAATCCATAGAATACCATATCTATAAATGTATCTTTATCAAGATTCTTTTTTTTAGATTCTAAGTATAGAAGTAGTGTTGCTACTACTACTGCAATAAGAATCATTATTGAATACCATTTAATCTCTATTATACCTAAGTCTATGCCACTACTTTTCATGGCGTTTTTCCTCACGCTTCTTTACTCTACGAATTATGCTTTTAATAATTTCTTCCATTATAAAGTTCATAACTGATAGAAGTATTGCAGCAAAGAAACCAATATAAATATTAGTAACATCAAAATGTTTTCCTAATAACCAATCTGCTAACTTTAAAATAAATACATTTATAAATGGATAAAATAATCCTAAAGTTAATCCTGTAATTGGTATTGTTAGTGTTACTAGTATTGGTTTTACTGTCTTATTTAAGAAGTAAATTAATAACTCAATAATAATAGACCAAATGATTAAATGTTCTTCATCAATATGAATACTATGAAATAGACTTGTTACTAAGATGAATACTAATGTGTATCCAGTCATATGTAATAACCAGTCTATAAGTTTATTAATCCTATATTTATTCTTTTCTTTTATAATTAATTGCATTTTATCTCCTATAAAACTTTCTTTAAAAATTCTCCTGTATATGATCCTTTTACTTTAGCTACTTCTTCAGGTGTTCCTGTTGCAACAATAGTTCCTCCGGCATCTCCACCTTCAGGTCCTAAATCAATAATATGATCTGCTACTTTAATTACATCTAAGTTGTGTTCAATCACTACTACAGTATCTTTATTATCTACTATTTTCTCTAAAATTGCAAGTAAGCGCTTGATGTCATCAGTATGTAATCCAGTAGTTGGTTCATCTAGAACAAATAATGTTTTTCCTGTTGCAGTCTTTTGTAATTCTTTAGCAAGTTTTACTCTTTCTGCTTCTCCACCTGATAGAGTTGGAGCACTTTGTCCTAATTTAATATAACCTAATCCGACATCTTCTAAAACTTGTAATTTTCTTTTAATTTTAGGAACATTTTCAAAGAATTTTAAGGCTTCTGTTACTCTCATATCAAGTACTTCAGCAATATTCTTACCTTTATATCTTATGTTTAGAGTTTCTGTATTATAACGAGTTCCATGACATACTTCACAAGGTACATATACATCTGGTAGGAAATGCATCTCTATTTTCTTTACTCCGTCTCCTCGACAGTCTTCACATCTTCCACCTTTAACATTAAATGAGAATCTATTCTTTTCAAATCCATACATCTTAGCTTCTTTAGTTGTTGTGAATAGTTCTCTTATATCATCAAATACTCCTGTATATGTCGCAGGATTTGATCTTGGAGTTCTACCTATTGGGTTTTGAGAAATTGCTACTATTTTATCAATATTTTCAATACCTAAAATCTTATCAAATTTTCCAGGCTTTTCTTTAGATTGATATAATTCTTGTTGTACTTTCTTTACTAATATTTCATTAATTAGTGATGATTTTCCTGAACCTGATACTCCTGTTATCGCAACAAATTTACCTAATGGAATATCTACATCAATATTCTTTAAGTTATTTTGCTTTGCTCCTTTAATCTTTAGAAATTTACCATTACCTTTTCTTCTTGTTTTAGGTACTTCTATTTTTTTCTTTCCACTTAGATATTGTCCTGTAATACTTTCTTCACACTTCATTACTTCTTCTGGAGTTCCTGCTGCAACTATTTCTCCACCAGCATCTCCAGCTCCAGGGCCTACATCTACTAAATAGTCTGATGCTAACATTGTATCTGAATCATGTTCTACTACTATTAATGTATTACCTAAATCTCTCATTTCTAATAATGAATTAATTAATCTTTCATTATCTCTTTGATGAAGACCAATTGATGGTTCATCTAATACATATAAAACTCCAGTTAAGTGAGATCCTATTTGAGTTGCTAATCTAATTCTTTGAGCTTCTCCACCTGATAGTGTTCCTGCACTACGACTTAAAGTTAAATACTCTAATCCAACATTCTTTAAGAATGATAATCTATCTTCTATTTCTTTTATTACTAATTTTGCTATTTCTTTCTTTTCTTCTGAAAGTTTTAAGTTCTCAAAGAATGGAATTAATTCTTTAATAGACATATTTGTTACTTCAAAGATATTCTTTCCACCTAATTTAACTGCTAGTACATCATCATTTAATCTTGCTCCATGACAAGTATCACATACATGTTCTACCATATAGTTTTCTAACCATTCTCTTATCCATGTAGAAGATGTATCCATATATCTTCTTTCTAGTCTATTAATAATTCCTTCATAAAAATCTACTTTATCTTTTTTCATTCCACCTTTAGTAGTGAACTTTATTCTTATTGGTTCATCACTACCAAATAAAATTAGATCTTTATCTTTTTTAGATAACTTTTCCATTTTTTATTCATATCAATTTTATAATGCTTACATAAACATTCTAATTCCATAAATTCAATTGCTTCTGGATCATCAGTTAATGTCTTAATACATCCTTCTACAATAGACTTATCTTCATCTGGAATAAGTAAATCTTCATCTATTTGTAGTTTAACTCCTAATCCTTTACAATCAGGACATGCTCCATATGGGGCATTGAATGAGAATAATCTTGGCTCTAGTTCTGGAAGTGAAAACTCACAATGAGGACATGCAAAAGACTCAGAGAATACTAATTCTTTATGGTCTTCTCCTAATATCTCAATTACTACTTTACCTTTTGATAATTTAGTTGCTTGTTCTAAAGCTTCAAATAATCTAGAACGAGATTCTGGCTTTAATACTAATCTATCAATTACTACGGCAATATCATCTTTAGTATTTTTCTCTAGATTTATATCTTCTGATAAGTCTACCATTTCTCCATTTATTCTTACTCTGATATAACCTTCTTTACGAAGATCTTCTAATAAATCTTTATGTGTACCTTTTTCTCCGTGAACTACAGGAGACATTATAATTAACTTAGTACCTTCAGGATATTCCATAATCTTATTAGTCATTTCTTCTACACTTTGTGATGTAATTGGTACATTATGATTAGGACAGTATGGAACTCCAACTCTAGCAAATACTAATCTTAAATAATCATAGATTTCTGTTACTGTACCTACTGTTGATCTTGGATTATTGTTTGTAGTTTTTTGGTCTATTGATATAGCAGGAGATAATCCTTCAATAGAATCTACATCTGGTTTTTCTGTATTACCTAAGAATTGTCTTGCATATGCAGATAAAGATTCAACATATCTACGTTGACCTTCAGCATAAATAGTATCGAATGCTAAAGAAGATTTACCAGAACCTGATAAACCTGTCATTACAATTAACTTATTTTTAGGTAATTCAATATTTACATTTTTAAGGTTATTCTCTCGTGCACCTTTAACAATAATCTTATCCATACAGTAACACCTCAGTGCATATTATACCACAAATAAAAATAATTATTTATACTTTTTCTATATTATGTTATTATTATGTTAGAGAGGAGTGACGAAGTTGGTAGAAGCTGTAAAAAAATTCTTCAATCAATATGCTGATTTTAAAGGAAAAACTAATAGAAAAGATTTCTGGTTAGCTATTTTAGGTATTTGGCTAATCTCTATGGTTCTTGGTTTTGTATGCGGATTCTTAGGTGGATTACTAGGAGATTCTGCTGCAACAATCTTTGGTTTAATTCCTGCAATTTTTGGTTTAGCAATTATTATTCCAAGCATTGCGATTGAAGTAAGAAGATTACATGATATCGGAAAATCTGGTTGGTGGTTACTACTAGCATTTGTTCCATTTGGTGGAATTGTGCTTTTAGTATTCTACTGCATGGATAGCAAGTAATAAGTCACAACAAAAAAGAGCTTTATAGCTCTTTTTCTTTTTGTTTAAATGTACATGATGCGCATAACTCTTCTATTGGTTTTCTATCTTGAAATGATTTTTGTATTTTTTTAAATCTATCACTATTAATTATTTCATCTAGATTTTGTTTATAGATATTACCTAAATTAATAATTCCTTCTGCATCTAAACAGCAAGGTACTACTGTTCCATCTGAAAGTACTCCAATATGTGTTTTTAAGGCATAACAATATCCACAACTTTTGTGATTATTAACTGTAGGCCAGACAAATTCATTATCTTTATCAACATATATTTGTGGATTAATTTTAATATTATTTTCATTTTTTATTTTATCCACTGTTTCTGTTGATAAATTATAGTAGTCTTTTATTCTTTCCACAATTTTTGTTGATTTCTCATCTAATTTATTGTTTTTAAGAGTCCACAATCTATATATTACTGTAGTATTTGTGGATAAGTTTTTTATATTATCAAAAATATCTTCTAGATAGTTTTCTTTATTATTTTCACTATGAAGAGAAAAGTTTATTTTATTAAGATTAGTACATTTACCTAATTCAATACTTTTATCTTTAAATAATGTTCCATTTGTAGTTAGATTTACTTTTAGATTATATTTATCTGCTTCTTTAATAAAATCTATTACATCTTTATGTAATAAAGGTTCTCCTTTTACATGAAGATAAATATAGTTAGTATAATCTTTTATTTTTTCTAATATGACTTTAAATTCTTCTAGAGTCATATTTTTCTTTTCTCTAGAAGTTTTTGAACAAAATGAACAATTAAGATTACAATTATTTGTTATTTCTATGTATATCTTTTTAAATTTTTTCATATTAATTACTCTTCATTTCAAATAAGATATCTCTTAGTTCCATAGCTCTTTCAAAGTCTAAGTTTCTTGCAGCTTCTCTCATCTCTTGTTCAATACGATCTATTGTTAGAGCTAATTCTTTCTTAGTCATCTTATGTTCTTTCTTCTTACCTTCTAGATCAGTATTTGTAATTACTTCTCTGATTTCTTTGATAATTGTTTTTGGAGTAATATTATGTTCTTTATTATATGCTTCTTGAATCTTTCTACGACGAGCAGTTTCTTCTATTGCTTCTTGCATAGAATCTGTTATTTTATCTCCATACATTATTACATGACCATTGGCATTTCTTGCACATCTTCCAGCAGTTTGGATTAAACTTCTTGTACTACGTAAGAATCCTTCTTTATCAGCATCTAGAATAGCAATTAAACTTACTTCTGGAATATCTAAACCTTCTCTTAATAGGTTAATACCTACTAAGACATCATATTTACCTGTTCTTACATCATGAATTATTTGCATTCTTTCTAGTGTTTTTACTTCACTATGAAGATATGCTACTTTTATATCTAATTCTTTTAAGTAATTAGTTAATTCTTCTGCCATACGAATAGTTAAAGTTGTGACTAGTACTCTTTCATTACTCTTTATTCTATTATTAATTTCATCTACTAAGTCATCTATTTGACCTTCAGTTTTTCTAACTTCTATTTCTGGATCTAATAGACCTGTTGGACGAATAATTTGTTCTACAAACTTATTATGAGTATGTTCTAATTCATAATCTCCTGGAGTAGCAGACACATAAATTGCTTGATTAATTTTAGATTCAAATTCTTCATACTTTAATGGTCTATTATCTAAAGCACTAGGAAGTCTAAATCCATACTCTACTAAATTCATCTTTCTAGATCTATCTCCATTATACATTCCTCTTACTTGTGGAAGAGTAACATGAGATTCATCTACTACTAATAGATAATCGTCTGGGAAGAAGTCCATTAATGTAGTTGGAGTTTCTCCTGGAGCTCGTCCGGCAAGAGGTGCTGAATAGTTTTCTACTCCTGAACAAAAACCTGTTTCTTCTAGCATTTCTAGATCATAATTAGTTCTTTGTTCTAGACGTTCTGCAGCTAATAATTTATTTTGTGATTTTAATTCTTCTAAACGATCTTTTAATTCTATTTTTATTCTTTCAATTGCAGCTTTTAATTTCTCATCACTTACTACGAAGTGACTTGCTGGAAAGATTGATACATTTTTAACATTATTTATAATTGAACCTGTTAATGTATCTATTTCAGATATTCTATCTATTTCATCTCCAAAGAATTCTATACGATATCCTTGAGTATTTTGGTTTGTTGGAATTATTTCTAGAATATCTCCTCTAACTCTAAAAGTACCTCTTTTAAAGTCCATATCATTTCTTTCATATAACATATCTACTAATTTAGTTAATACGCTATTTCTATCAATTTGTTCTCCTACTGATAGAGTTAACATTTTACTTTTATATTCTTCTACTTCTCCTATACCATAGATACAAGATACTGATGCGACTACTATTACATCTCTTCTAGAGATAAGAGCTGATGTAGCAGCATGTCTTAACTCATCTATTTCATCATTAATTGATGAGTCTTTTTCTATATATGTATCTGTTGATGGTACATATGCTTCAGGTTGATAATAATCATAGTAAGATACAAAGTACTCTACTTTATTATTTGGGAATAATTCTTTTAATTCAGAATATAGTTGTCCTGCTAAAGTCTTATTATGGGCTAATACTAATGTTGGTTTATTTACTTCTTTTATGACATTCGCAATAGTAAATGTTTTACCTGTACCTGTTGCGCCTAATAGTACTTGTTCTTTCTTACCTTCATTTATTCCTTCTACTAATTCTTTTATAGCTTCAGGTTGATCTCCTGAAGGAGAATAATTCGATACTAATTCAAAGCCCATATTATCACCTCATTCCGCAGTTATTTTATCATTAAAAAAGAGAAATAACAATATTTCTCTTTTTACTATTTAACTCTTTCAAAATGCATTCCAGTCCATACTTGTACTTTATCACCAGTTTTATAATATTTATGCTCTGATGTAGAATACCATTTACCAAAAGGTAATTTATAGTAGTCTCCCTCTTTTACTAATGTTGGTTTTTTATTCAATTTTGTATCTGTTGAGACTGGCCAGTAACGAGTACCATTTTTAGTAATAGGTTCTTGCATCATATAGTCAGCTAATACTAAATATTTAATATATGCTCTAAAAGATTCAATACTTGTTTTATTACTATTTAGAAGTACTGCTACTTCTCCTGCTCTAAATCCTTTATACATATAGTATGGTAAGACATCTTGTAAATACTTATAATCTAATACTTTTACTTCTCTATTATTAGTCCATGTAATATTATCATTAAATGGATATAGATTTGTTATATCAGTATAAGCATCTGTTGTGATGAAATCATCTGAAATAATATTGTAATATCTTGTTGATGCTACAAAGTAGTAGCCTTTTTCTTCTTGTACTTCTTCAATCTTTGTTACTGATACTTCTTTTAATTTATTATCTTTTGTTACTTTTAAGATATGAGTTCCAATATGGAATGAATCTTTATTTTTATAGTTAACAAATTTATTCTCATCACTTGAGAAGAATGCATGATCTTTAAATATTCCTATAGTTGATGAATCACTAAATGTTATCTTGTAATACTCAACTGTTCTCTTACCTTTTTCAATCCATAATGGATATTCTTCAACTACTCTTCCTTCATCATAACTCCATACTAGTAGTAGATCTTCATAAGTAATATCTTCAATGTTCTTTTCTTTACCATTTGCTAATTTTACTTTAGTACCTTCTACTAAACATACTCCTCCACCAGTTGCTGCTCCTGTAATAGAAACATCTCCTGTTAATCTTGTGATTGAGAATGCTCCACTATTTGCAGTATATGTATAATCAGTACCTGCAGTTAAAGTGTTACCACCCATTGTTACTGTTAAATTATTAATATTATTGTATCCTTGATTTACTGTAAGTGTTGTAGTAAAGGCACTACCATAAGTTGTATTTGTTTTACCATTTGGTCCACCATTTGTAATATTAATTGTTACTGTTAAGTTCCATTTATATTCTTTTGCTGTTGTTGCTAAAGTTGCAGTTAAGTCTCCTAAATCTACAGCAGTTAATTCAAAGTAGTATGTTCCACCTTCTGTAATATTAGTTACTGTGTATTCTGTTTCAGTATCTGCTACTGTTTCAGTTTTAACTAATGTATTTGCATTATTTACTACTTGATATGTTTTAATTTCATAATGATCTATTCCATGATCATCTGTTACATTCCATGATACTTTTACTGATCCACTTGTATCTTGTTGTTCTTCTGTGAAACTGTTAATTACTGGTGGATCATTTGGTATTGGTTGTTCTACTGTTAATCCTTCTGATACATTAGGGAATGTTAATACTCCATTTGTATATGTATAATCTGTTCCTAATACATATTCTGTACCAGTATCTACTCCTGTAATTACTAAATCTGTTGGAGCGTTAGTTCCAAAATCTACTACTAACTGTGTTGGTTGATTATCTGATTGTCTATATTTAATTACACTATCTGGATAACCAGTACCTTGAATATTAACATAGCTAATCATATATAGTTCTCTAAATCCAAAATTAATATATGCATCTAACTCTTCAGTTTGTGTTTGTGGAGTATGTCCATTTGCATATGAATAAGTTAGATTAAATGTTCTTGAATCACTAGGACTTATTCTATCTCCTACATTAATACCAGAAATAGAATACTCTATATCATTATTACTGTAAAAGTTTTCTGATACAGCAGGTCCTACATATACATAATTACTTGTAGTACTATTTGTAGTTGTTATTTGATAAGTAATTGATGAACTTTGTGAATTACCTAATATTACTTTACTTGTTATTGTTGCTCCTACTCTTTGTTTTGTTTCACTAGCATCTACATTAGCATTATTACTTGATTGGTATGTTACATTTGAAACATATACTCCTTCTTTTTCATAAGCAGATGCTGTACCTTCAATTTCTAGATTAGTTGCTGTTATTTGAGCATAACCTATGCCCAAAAATAGCATTGCTACAATAATTATATTTAGTAATTTATTATATTTTTTAAACTTACTACTTTTATCTTTTTGCATAGGTATTCCTCCTATATTATCTCATTATCATTTTAACATATATTTTTTTATTCTACAACAAACAAAAAAGCAAGAAAATTCTTGCTTTTAATCATTTGGTACATAGTTGTATGGATTAACTATATGAGAAACATATGAACTGTAATAGTTTCCAGGTGAGTTATAATCCCATCCAACATCAACAGACATCTCTAAGTGTAAGTGACATCCTGTAGACCATCCTGTTGTTCCAACATAACCTATTACTTGTCCTGCTTCTACATCTTGGTTTTCTGATACTGCGTATCCAGAAAGGTGTGTATATTGAGAGAATACTTTTCTACCATTATAATTATGTACTATTAAAATCATTTTAGCATGATAAACATCTTTATTTGATCCTACATAGTAAACACGACCATTAGCAACTGCTCTTACTGGATTTCCACAACCTTGAGCATAGTCTATTCCTTTATGACCAGAATATCCATTCCAGTAATAATATGTTGAAATCCAATAATTACCAGTAACTGGTCTTACAAATCCATAAGCATTGTTTCCTCTATCGCAATCAACACCAATTTCATCATCAGGTTGGCATCCTACTCTACGATAATAGTTAACACGATTTTCATAGTTAGATAATTGATTCTTAATATCAGGAATCATTGCAGCCATACTAGAAATATCACCTTTAACTTTTTGAGCTTCTTGATGTAATTCTTCTTGTAACTCTTTTAGTTCTATTTTCTTTTGTTCTAGTTCTTTTTGTCTTTCCTCATTTTGACGAATCAATTCTTTTAATTCTTTCATTACTCTATCGTTATAATCTGTTAGTTGTTCTACTATAGACATACGATAAATCATATCAGTTATACTTTCAGCTCCAAAAGCATATTCTAGATAAATATTTTCTCCATTAGATATTTGATAATATTCAATTAATGCTTTTGATTCTTCTTTTTTCTTAGCAATTTCTTCATTGTTCTTCTTGATTTCTTCTTCTAGTCTTACAATTTCATCTTCTGCTTCTTTTATTTGTCTTTCAGTATCTGCTATTTTATTTTGTATTTCTTCTAGTTGTTGTCTACTAATATATATTTGATTATTTGTACTATTTAATTCATTTTTATACTTTTCTAATAATTCTTCATATTCTCTTAGAGTTGTTGCTTTTGCTTCTATTGGAGCAAATATATTACCTAATAATATGAGAATTAATACTATTACTACTAAACGCTTTCTCATATCTTTAAATACTTTCTTACAGCTCTAGCACTACCAATCATACCTACAAGTATTCCTACTCCTAATACGATAAGAGCTACTTGATAGATGAATGGTTCTGGAACTATTAATTTAATTAATTCAGAATACAAATAACCATTAAAATGATTGTAGAAAGCCATATAACCATATGTACAAATTCCAATTGGAATGATAGAACCAAACATTCCTAAGATCATTCCTTCTATAATAAATGGAGTTTTGATAGTAAAGTTACTTGCTCCTACTAATCTCATAATTCCAATTTCTTTCTTACGAGCAGAAATTGTTAGTTTAATGGTATTAACTATTAAGAATATTGTTACTAATACTAATGCTATACCAATACCATAAGTTACTTTTTCTATAGAAGCAAAGGCTGTTACCATTTTATCAACCATTCCTTCTCCATATCGAACTACGGCAACATGTTCTAATTTTTCAATCTTTTTAGCTGTTCCCTTAATACTTTCAATCTCTTTTACTTTTACTTGGAAAGTATCTTTTAATGGAGAACTTTCTTCATCAAAGTTTTCTAGAACTGTTTTAAATACATCTGACTCTTCTTGCATTTGTTCTTTTACTTGTTGCTTTGTTAAGAATGTATATGTAGTAACATTATCCATTTTCTTAATTTGTTTTTCTACATCTTTTGCTTCTTCTTCTGTTGTGTCATTGTCTAAGAATACAACTATTGTCATATCTCTTTCAATTTCTTGAGTAAAGTTTTGAACATTGAATGTTGCCATAATAGCAATTGCAACAATGATAAGTGTTATTGTAATACATGATATAGAGGCTAATGATAAACTAAAGTTTCTTATTACACTTTTGAAAGCATCTCTGATGCTTCTACCTAACATTCTAAATAGCTTCATCTTCATACTTTCCTTTCTTCTTGTGATTTACTAGTCTTCCTTCTTTTAATGTAATAACTTGTTTCTTTAGTTTATTTACTATTTCTTTATCATGGGTAGCCATAATAATTGTAGTACCTCTATTTTTATTAATATCTTCTAACACTTCCATTATTTCCATACTTTTTTCTGGATCTAGATTTCCTGTTGGCTCATCACAAAGTAACAATTTTGGATCATTTACTATTGCTCTTGCAATTGCTACTCTTTGTTGTTCTCCTCCAGATAATTGGTCTGGATAACTATGTACTTTGTTCTTTAATCCAACATCCTCTAAAGCTTTTAAAACTTTTTCTCTTATAATTGATTTCTTTTCTCCTAAACACTCTAACGCAAACGCTACATTTTCATATACTGTTAGTTTAGGTAATAATCTAAAGTCTTGGAAAACTATTCCTAATTTTCTTCTTAACTTATATACTTTTCTATTTTTTAATTTGGCAACGTCTAGTCCGCCTACTATTACTTGTCCTTTAGTTGGTTTTTCTTCACGATAAAGCATCTTTATTAATGTTGATTTACCTGATCCTGATCCACCGATAACAAAGACAAATGCGCCTTTCTCGATTGCTAAGTTTAAATCATAGATGGCTTGTACTCCATTTTTGTACTTTTTTTCTACGTTTTTTAATCTGATTAAATCCATCTAACTCTTCACCACCTTAGTAATACAATTATAACATAGATTTTTCGACAAAAAAAGTAAAGTCAATTGACTTTACCTTATATGACACTATTTTGCACCTTTTACTTGGTATGAATCGGTTACTACAAAGAATACTTTAGGATCTATCTCTTTAATACCTTCGGTTACTCGGTAATATTCTCTGGTAGGTATTACTGTTAATAATACTCTTCTCTTTTGTTCCATAAATCCACCTTTAACATCAAATATTGTTACTGAGTGTCCTAGAATTCTCATAATATAATCATTTATTTCTTCTTCTTTATCAGTAATTATATAGAATGCTTTATTGTTTGATATACCTAAGAGTACTTTATCTGTAACTATATTAGTTATATATAAATAAATAATTGCATACAATGCATGATTTGCTCCAAAGAAGAAGCCTCCAAGACAAACTATTATTCCATTTATTACTAAATTTGATTTTGCAAGTGCTATTTGTTTTTGTTCAAATAGAATTTGAGTAATTGCATTAAATCCTCCACTATTATATCCAGTTTTATATATTAATCCTGCAGATATTCCTCCTAAGAATCCTGCAAATATTACTATTAGTAAAGTATCTGCATCTTTTGGAAAATAAGCATTTAATGGAGATGTTAATTCTACTAAGACTGGGTAAATAATACTTGCAGCTATTGTAGTCATAGTCTTTTCTTTACCTAAATACATATAACTTATAATTACACAAGCAAGTGATAGTAAGAATATCATTAGAGCTGGATTTATATCATATAATGCTTTAGTGATAGTTGCTACTCCACCAGTTCCTCCTACTACTAAATTTAGTGGTAACAAAAATAGATTAAAAACTACAGCACTTAATAATAATGATACAAATAGAATTGCAAATCTTTGGATTTGTTTTTTTCTATTTATTTCTTTTAATACTTCATCCATTTTATTCACCTCCAAATAATCCATAAGAGTCTGTTACTATAAAGAATGCTTTTTCATCAATCTTTTCTATACCATCTCTTAATCTAATATAATCTTTTGTTGGGAGAGCTGTCATAATAAATTTCTTACTATGAAAATGTTCTCCTCCTTTTACTTTAAAAATTGTTGCTCCATGATGTAATTCTTCTAAAATAAATTTCTTTATTTCTATTTCTTTTTCTCTATCTGTTACTATATAAAACATTTTATTATCGGATATTCCTAAAACTATTTTATCTGATATTTGACTTATCATATATAGAATTAATATTGAATATAACATACTTGTTATACCAAAGAATACTCCTGATGCTAAAACTATTAAACCATCACTTAGTAACATACTAGTACCCATACTAGTTTTTCCATATTTAGCAATTATTTGATTTAAGATATCTGTACCTCCAGTAGTAAAACCAGCTTTAAATATTAATCCTAAACCAGTACCAAAAGCTGCTCCTCCTATTATTGCCATTAATAATACTTTTGATGTATCAAATTGTATCCAGACATTAGCATGTTCTGTTAATCTTACTAGTATTGGGAATAATATAGATCCTAAAATAGTTGATCTTGTTTTTTCTATTCCTAATAAAGTAAAACTTAGAATTAATAAGAAGATATTAATTACTAAGATAACTGTTGAATTATCAAATCCAAATAGATTATTAATTATTACTGCTAATCCTCCTACTCCTCCTGGGACTAAATCATTAGATGCTATAAAAAGGTTATAAGCAATTGCTACAATAAGACAACCGAAAAAGAACTGGCAATATCTCTTCCAATTTTTTTTAGTACTAATTCTCAATTCTTTTGTTTTAGAGAAAAAGTTCATACTATATCCCCTTTTTTAAATTACTTTCTATAAATAGATCAATATCTCCATCTAATACTTTTCCAACGTTACTTGTTTCTACATTTGTTCTATGATCTTTTACCATAGAGTATGGATGCATAACATAACTTCTTATTTGAGATCCAAAATCTATATTAGATTGTTCTCCTTTTATTTTATTTAATTCTTGTTCTTGTTCTTCTATTTTACGAAGTAATAATTTATTCTTTAATACTTTTAGTGCTTGTTCTTTATTTTGAATTTGACTTCTTTCATTTTGACAAGTTACTACTATCTTTGTAGGTAAGTGTGTAATTCTTACTGCAGAATCTGTTGTATTTACTCCTTGTCCTCCTGCTCCAGTAGATCTATATACATCAATTTTTAAGTCTTTTTCATCTATTTCTATATCTACATCCATATCTATATCTGGTGTAACTTCTACCGATGCAAAAGATGTATGTCTTCTATTATTTGAGTCAAATGGAGATAATCTTACTAATCGATGTACTCCTTTTTCATTCTTTAAATAGCCATAAGCATTTGTCCCTTTTATCATAATAGAAACACTTTTAATACCAGCTTCATCACCATCTTGATAATCTAATAGTGTTACTTTATATTTTTTCTTTTCACACCATCTTAAGTACATTCTATATAACATACTAGCCCAGTCACAAGACTCTGTTCCTCCTGCTCCTGGATGAATTTCTAAAATACAGTCATTCTTATCATATGGTCCATTTAATAGTAGAAGTATATTCAATTCTTCTGTTTTATTTGAAATAGAATTAACAGTTTCTACAAAGTCATTATAAAGACTTTCATCTTCTTCATTTTCTAGTAGAGTTGCCATGTCTATTGTACTTTCTATTTGAGTTTTTAATGATTCGATACTTTCAATTAATTCTTTTTCATCATTAATCTCTTTAATAATACCTTCAGCTACTTCTCTATTGTTCCAAAAGTTAACATCTTCTGTTTTCTTTGTTAACTCTATTACATGTTCTTTCTTTTGTGGGATGTCAAAGTGACCTCCATAGATTGTTAATTGTTTCTAAATCATTTTGTAATAAGTTCTTTTGCTCTCTTGTTTCCATATCATCACCACTTCTAATTTATCATATATAGTTTATCATATTTTAGTATTTTTATACAAATAATGTATTAAATTAGATTCCTATGCATATATTACTACTAGAGGAAGGTTCACTGAGAGTGTGAAGATCCTCTTGATATAGATAAAGGAGCGTAGTTTAGCTCCTTTTTGTTTTAATTAATGTTTTATTATCACACATTTTTGTGAGTAAAAAAAGAATATTGTATTGCTACAATCTTTTTTTACAAAAAAAAAGAAATTACAAATAAGTAATTTCTTTTCTAAGCATTAGGAATATTGCTAGCTTCAGTTTGGTCTTTTTCTGCGTATTTCTGTTCAGAATAGTTATATGCATCTGTTATTTTATCAATTATTTTCTTTGAAGCACCAGATATTTGATTCATAGCTTGTGGAAGCACTTTTCTAAATTCATCTGCTGCAGCTCCTTCATAGGCGTTTCCTACTTCTGCTTCCATTTCTGCTATTTCTTGAACTTTCTTTTTCATTTCTTCACATTTTGCTTTTATTCTATCAATTACTATTGGTGTTAAATATCTACGCATTCCACCTTCTGTAAAATCAGTGTTTTCGTTCATATTTTTTACCTCCTTTTATATTTAGCTGTTTGTTTGTTCATATTTTTCCCATTCATCAGCTTGTCTATTTAAACTATCAATTAATTTTTGAATATTGTCTGCTGCTTCTTCATAGTTTTTCTTTTCTTCTTCTGCATCAGCTCTGAATTTCATCGCAGCAGCACCATACCATGCAGTTTTTTGATCTCCTTCGTCTTTTTGTGTAAAATATGATTGAATTAAATCTCTAAAAAAATCTTCTTCATATAGTCTCACAAAATCTCTTTTTAATCCTTGAATAGTATCTGCTATTCGTCTCATTTCTACGACATCATGTTTAATAAAATCATCTGCCATAATATTCACCACCTTTCTTTATTTATTATGACATGTTATATGCAAGTACATACCTTGCTTATCTTAATTATATCATCATGCTTTTTCTATTCATATACTATTTATCTAACTATTTACATAATTTTTACATATTTAAGTATATGATATTGCTTTAATCATCTATTCCTATTCCTCTAAGCCACTCTTTATCAAGCCCAGATGTAACAGGTTCTTCTGTATCATCAGTTTTTTCTTCTGATTCTTCTTCTAAATCTTCTTTTATTTCCTCTTGTTCAACTTGCTCAGTTGGGTCATTTACTATTCTTACACCTATGTCTTCAGTATCATCAAAGTAATCTTCCATATCTATACCATTATATAAGAAATCAGCATCATCTGCGTTTTCTATACTTTGATTAATAATATTATACATATTATACTCATCAACTGTATTTCTACCATCAATTATCATAGTAATGAATAATAAATATTCTATTACTTTATTATTATCGTCAAACATTGAATAATTATATAGTTTTAACAATTCATCATCGCATGTTGGATTTGCATCTATAGCCTTTTCAATCTTTCTTATATGAGGTCTTAATTCTGCTCCAGAAATTTTAAAGTGTGATGTTTTGAATGTTTCAATATCATCTGTACTAAATCCAACTTTTCTCATAAGGTCTTCAATAATCATTTGATAATCTGAACCTAATGAATTCCAGTCATCAGATGAGAAGAAATTATTATTTAATTTTTTACTTGCGAGAACTCCTCCACCGGCAGCTACACCACCAGCTGCTACACTTGCAGCTGCAATTATTCCAGCAGTAGCTTTATTCATTCCTTTAGTAGCACCAATATTTCCTGAATATGGTGATATTCCTCTTGCAATTCTTGATGCTCCTTTTTCAATAGCATCTAATATACCTTCTCCTACTGAACCAAATCCGTCTTTTACAGATGTTTTCATTGAATCAGTTGCTTTTTCTGCAACACCATCAATTCCTGGAGTTATTGTTTCCATTCGATCAACAACTTCTGGCTCTGCAGTAATTGTTGGATCTGGACTTGTTGGTGGAACAGTTGTAGTTGGTACTGTATCTGGAGTTGTTACTGGGCTTGTAATTACTGTTTGTCCGCCTTTTGGAATCATATTTTTGATATCATATTTATCATCTTTATACATTCCATCAATCAATCTTACTACAGTTAGTTTATTTTGATCTACTTTTCCATCTTTATCAAAAATATCTATTCCATAAGTATTTGCTACTCTAGTTCTTATAGATGGATCTTTTCTATATTCTGCTTGAAGATCTACTGTTAATTCATTTAATTCTTTTTTAAATGGAGAGCCTGGAGTTAAATCTATCTCCATACCCAAATTCTTATTTGCTGTTATAATAGCTAGTTTTAATCTGTTCTCATCTACATTTCCATCTGCATCTAAAATTGGAAATCCTAATAATTCTTCTAATCTAACAATTGCTCTTGGATTACTTCTAATATCTGCAGTTAACTCTGTTTTAATTTGATTAAGTGTTGTTTTTTCGACCTTTGTATTACCATTTAAAATATTTTCTATATCAGTATCTGTTAAACCATGAATTCTTAAACTATTTAATATTTCATTTCTTTGTGATGGAGTTTGTTCATTCCATTTATTTGTATCAATTGGAACTTCTTGTCTAGCTGGTGTTACATTACTATTAGATATTATTCCAGGAGTTACATTTGCTTGTGTATTTGCCACAACATCTTCTACTGCTCTTTTTGTAGTTTGATATCCTCTATAACTATTATTAAAGTGGTTTTGAGCATTTCTGATCATTAATTCACTTTCATCAAGTTCTCCCATTTTAGTTGACATTTCATCAATTGCATCACGATGATAGTCTTTTATACGATCTTCAGTTGAACCCAAAAAAGTTGAAATTGAATCATATGTATCACCAAAGTCTTCTCTCATGCTTTTAAAGTGTTGATTAGACTCTACTGCCTTTACTACTCCATAATCTACCATTTCTCCCATATTTACACCCCCTATTTTACTTCCATTATCATTTTTGTTGTTTTAGCATAAGGTATTTGAGATTGTTTCTTTGCAGCAGTAATTCTTCCTTCCAAGGTTTCTACAGCTGATTTATAATCTTCTGGTTTATCATTTTTAGATACCTTTACACTGTAATTACTTCCGGATTTTTTAATCATCTTTATGTCGTCCATCTTAATAAATAAATATGTTGTTTCTGTAACATATACCGTCGTTTTAATCTGTTCATTAAATGTATATGGATCTGGTATTTGTCTCATAATTGGTGCATTGTAATTTACTACTTTTTCTTCTACTAAGGTATACTGCGTTTCTTTTTCATTCTTACGATATTTTGTACTCCACCATCTTGGTAAGTTTTTAGTTGTTGTATATGTTCTGCAAACTCCTCTAAGGATTGTTTTTTGATTATTAATTTTATTTACTATTTCAATTAACATTTGAAGTAGTGTAGCATATTTTAGTATTGATAAATAGTGATTAAAATCTTCAAAATTTTTAACATCAGTAGCTAGATTATCATATAAGTCTTTTGCTTTTTGATACATCTCATAGAAATTATCTTCTGTTTGAATAATATTTTGTTGATATTTTTCTGCTGTTGCTCCTGCGAAAACTTTAGAATTACTTGTTTTATATCCTGTTGTGTATGTTAACTTTTCTGAACTTTCAGCCAAATCTTTTCTAATCTTTTCTAATTCATCATATGCTTTTGTTACATCTTTTTTATATTTTTCAATATCAATAAACTCTTCATATAATAATTTCCCTTCTAAAGTAATATTTTCAATATTTTTTAGAAGGTATTTAATATTATATAAATATCCTGGTGTTCCTTCGCTAGTTTCTTTTCTCCAGTTGACACACATTTTTAATTCATTATATTCATTTAATAATTCATCTGCAGTTTTTTCAGATTTAGCTGGTGTTGTCTTTGGTTGTTCTTTTTTTGTGTCAGTATTTTTTTCATCTTTTTTGCTAGTGCTTGAATTTGAGCCACCTTTGTTTATATCTACTGGATTATTACATGTCTTAGCTTGATTAGGGTTAGCAGGAGATGAGTTTGAACTATTAAATGTGTTTGTTGAATTTGGTGAACTAACTTTACTATTAGTATTAATATTTGTAGGTGTTGTTCCACCGTTCAAAGTAACTAAAGTTGGAGTTGTTGAATAATTTGCGGTCCTATAATTATAACTATTACTATTACTGCTGCTTGTATTGCTTGACGCAGGAATAGCTGGCCCTTGTGTAGGTCGAAAGTTATTTACTTTATCAATTACTTCTTGAGGTACTTCTTTTTCATCAATATATTCTCTTTCTTCTTCTTTTGGTTTTTCAGTAGAATAAGGTTCAAATCTTGTACTACTAAAATTTCCATTTAAATTTGGTCTTTGATTAAAATTTGCCATTCTGCTCTCTCCTTTTTTTCTATAGATTACTTAATTACTTGCGTAATATAATCTACCTTGCCTATTTTCATTATATCATTATGTCTTTTCAATGCATATCCCATTTATTTAACTATTTACATACTATTTACAATTTATTAAAAAAAAAGAGAAATTTTTTCTCTTTTTTAATAATCTTCTATTCCTATACCTTTTAGCCATTCTTTAGTAGTGTCAACTTTTTCTTCTTTAACTTCTTCTATAGGTTCTTCATTAGACTCTATTTTTGTCTCTGCTTCTAATTTAACTTCTTCTTCATCTGTTTTAGAATCCTCTTTTTGTGTTGGATCGTTTAAAATATCAACATCTTCTTCTGCATCATCATCATAGTAATCTTCCATATCTATTCCTGTATAGAAGAAATCTACATCATCAGCATCTTCTAGTGATTGATTTATTACACTATACATATTGTAATTGTCTATAGTATTTCTACCATCAATAATCATTGTAATAAATAATAAATACTCATTTATTTTTCCTTGATTATCAATCATTGAAAAATTATAAAGCTTTAAGAATTCATCATCGATAGTTGGATTGTAACTAATGACTTTATCTAATTTCTTAATATGTTCTTTTAAGTCTGCTGTTGCAATTTTGAAATATGAGTGCTTAAATGTCTCTATTTCCTCATTACTAAATCCTACTTCATTCATAATCTTTTCAATTGATGCTTGATAGTCTACTCCTAATGCATTCCAATCTTCTGGAGTGAAACGAGTTACTGATAATTTCTTAGTAGCTAATAATCCTCCACCAACTCCTGCTCCACTTGCAGCAACACTTGCAGCAGCTATTATTCCTGCTGTTGCTTTATTCATCCCTTTTGTTGCTCCTACATTTCCAGAATAAGGTGAAATCTGTTGTCTTAATCTAGCTGGTCCATTTTCAATGGTATCAATTATATTCTCACCAAGCTCATTTAATGTCTTTCCAATGGATGTTGATAATGATGAATTTGTTGGTTCTCCATTAGTATCTAATTCTTTTAATGGAGATGGTGTTACCGTTCCATTTTCTTCTTTTAATCTAATAACTTCTGCACCTGTTTTTAGTTTGTTCAAATCATCTTTTTTCTTATTATCGTTATCTACATCATTATCTTTATCATTGTTATTATCATTATCTAATTTATTTAATTCTTCTTTTTTCTTCTTGTCTTCATCTTCTTTTGCTTTTTCATCTATTTTTGGATCAACATTGTTTAAATCATTTTGTCCTGGATTTATTGAATCTAAAGCATTAGTAACTGCTGTTACTGCAGGTACAGCAATATCTCCTAATTTCATTGCTGAATTAATGTCTTCTACTGCTCTTTTTGTATTTCTATATCCTTGATATGCATGATTGTAGTAGTTTTGTCCTGATCTAAGATCAGATTGATCATCTACTAAATCATCCATTTTATCAACAAGTTTGCCAAAAGTATCTGCTTTATATCTAATAATTCTTGGATCAAAGTCTTCAAAAAAATCATTTATTGTATCTTTTGACTTTCCAAGTCTACTCTCTAAACTATCAAAAGTTTGGTCCATTAAACTTTCGTTTTTTTCTACATTTGTATAATCTACTTTTGATTCTGCCATTATATCGCCTACCTTTTAATCAACCATATCGGGATCATTTAAATATGGAATTCTTTCTCTTAATCCTACATCACTGAATAATCTCTCATATTTGTTAATTTTCAATTCTGCTACAAACGTACTTGAAAGACCTATTATATTAATTGATAAAGCATCAATCTTATCATAGTATTTAGCAATATCAAGATAGATATATCTATTTGTTGTTTTAGTAACTATTTTTTTTGATGTACCAGTTTCTGGATCATCTTTATATGTTACTTTTATTGTAACATCATCTCTATATTTATCATCTACATAATTGCTATAGCTTGTATCAGATCTCCAATTTTCGTTACTTACATCTTCTACCTTTGGATATGGGCTTCCTACTGGAATTCTATCTTTATTAATACTTTCAGCTGCTTCTTTTAACATTTTAAGTTTAGTTAAAAATTTCAATGTTTTTAAATTACGGTTGAATTTTCCAAATACTGATAAGTCATCTTCCATATCATTTTGAGTCTGTAATACATTTAGATTAATATCATCTTGATCATGATATGCTTTTTCTACATCCGCAAGTGTTATGGTAGCTTCTGTACCAGTTTCAAAAGCTCTTGAATTAGAATTTTCAACTATTTTTTTAAGAATTTCTTCCTCATTTGCATAACACACTAGTGCTCCTTGTACAGCTTTTGACAATCCATCTAGTTTTTCAATATATCTATCTTTGTCAATTTTCTTTTCATGTAGGACATCCTTATCTCTTACAATTTTGTTTGGATGGTTAACAACAGTGTCTATATCAAATTTGAATCCTTCTTCTTTGGTATAATTATTATCACTAATTATTGCTTGTAGTTGCACTTTTCCAAAGGTTGTTCCTGTTTTTCCAGTATTAGCATTCTTTGTGTAGGCCTTTTCTCCTTTTTCTGGTGCTGGCATATAATCACTCCTTTATGGTATCTTATTTTTATTATATCATTTCTATTTAAATCTTTCGATTATTTCTTTTGCGGCTTTCTTTCCTGCTTCCATAGCAAGAATAACTGTAGCAGCTCCAGTTACTGCATCTCCTCCTGCATATACATTATCTAGAGATGTCTTTGTACCTGTTTCATCTACTTCAATTAAATTTCTATCTGTTAATGCGATATCACTTTCTTTTAAAGCTTCATGGTTAGGTCCTGTACCTAAAGCCATTACAACCATATCACATTCAACTATATGATTTGATCCTTCAACTTCTTTAACACTTCTTCTTCCATCTGCTCCAGGTTCAGTTAATTCCATGTTAACTACTTCCATACCTGTAACATTATTGTTTTCATCTGCAATAATCTTTACTGGATTTTGAAGTAAGTCGAATTCTATTCCTTCTTCTTTGGCATGATGTACTTCCATCTTTCTAGCTGGTAGTTCATCTTCTCCTCTACGATACATGATATGAGCTTCTACTCCTAATCTCTTTAGTGAACGAACTGCATCCATTGCAACATTTCCTCCACCAATTACATATGCTTTTTTAGCATGTTTAATTGGAGTTTTTGCATCATCTTTGAAACTTCCCATTAAATTAATTCTTGTTAGAATTTCATTTGCTGAGAATACTCCTGAAGCATCTTCTCCTTCAATTCCCATGAATTTTGGAAGTCCTGCTCCAGTACCTACAAATACTGCATCATATTCTTTTTGTAATTCATCTAATGTAATTGCATTACCAACTGGAATATTAGTACGAATTACTACTCCCATTTTCTTTAAACTCTTAACTTGATTTTCTACAATACTTTTTGGAAGTCTAAATTCTGGAATACCATAAGTTAGAACTCCTCCTGCTTTATGTAATACTTCAAATACTGTTACATCAAATCCTGCTTTAGCAAGATCTCCTGCACATGTAAGTCCAGCTGGACCACTACCTACAATTGCTACCTTCTTATTGTTCTTTGGTACTTTTATCATTGTAGTGAAGTTATTTTTAATTGCTTCATCAGCAACATATCTTTCAAGTGAACCTATTGCAATAGAACTTCCTTTAATTCCTTTTACACATTTAGCTTCACATTGCTTTTCTTGTGGACAAACTCTTCCACAGATTGCTGGTAATGAAGATGTTTCACTGATAACATCATAGGCTTTTTTAATATCTCCATCTTTTAGAGCTGCAATAAACTCTGGAATCATGATATTAACAGGACATCCTTCTACACATCTTGGAATTTTACAATGTAAACATCTTGATGCTTCTTTTTTTGCTTCTTCTTCAGTGTAACCTAATTCTACTTCTTCAAAGTTTTTATTTCTTACATTAGGGTCTTGTGCTTTCATTATTACTTTTTCATCATTCATACTAGCACCTCCTAATCTCTTCCTAGGGATTTCTTCATCATATCCCATTTTTCTTTTTCTTCTTCTTTATATATGTTCATACGTTTCATTGCTAAATCAAAATTAACTTTGTGTCCATCAAACTCTGGTCCATCGATACAAGCAAATTTTGGTTTGCCTTCAATCTCACAACGACATGCTCCACACATACCACTACCATCTACCATAAGTGGATTCATACTAACTATTGTTTTCATATTATATTTTCTAGTTAGCTCGGCAACATTTTTCATCATGATTACTGGCCCTATTGCTACACAAATATCATAGTTTTCAATTTCTCTTTCTAGAATTGTTGTAACAAAACCTTTTTCTCCATATGAACCATCGTCTGTAGCATAGAATACTTTTCTTGCTACTGCCTCTGCTTTATCTCTAATTAATAATAAATCTTTTTCTCTTGATCCATAAATAATATCTACATCAAATCCTCTTTCTTTTAAGAATTTAACTTGAGGATATACTGGAGCAATTCCAACTCCTCCAGCAACATAAACAATTCTCTTACCTCTAAATTCTTCTGGATTTGCACAAATCTCATTTGGTTTTCCTAATGGACCAACTACTGCAAATATTTCATCTTTAATAGTAGTTAACTCTTCAGTTGATGCTCCTATTACTTGATAAATAATTGATAGTTTTCCTTCTTCTTTATCCATATCATAGATTGTTAATGGAATTCTTTCACTATCTTCTTTTGCCATTACAATTATAAATTGTCCTGGAATAGCTTTTGCTATTGCTTCTGGAGCAATTATCTCCATTAAATAAGAATTTGGACTTATTTTTTCATTCTTAAGTACTTTATACATATCTACACCTCTTTAGTTTTCCATACTATTACATTATAACATATTAGGTGTAGATTTTTGTTAAAAAAAGACAAACTTAACGTTTGTCTTATCTGGATTTTACATCATAATCATCATCAAATAGATTTATATCTCTATTTGTATATAATTCTTTAGGTATTCTACTTTGTACTCTACTTAGGAAATCATCTATATCAGTTCTATGAATTTTTTCATTAAACTCTTGATAACTTTGAAACCATAATCTAAATAGGCTTTCCATTGCTAAATTTAGACTCTTTAAATTATCAATCAATGGATCATAATTAACTTTTTTATATCCACAAGTATCTATTGCCGTAAATGATTCTCCATCAAACATAATATTAAATGGTAAATCAAATATCAATACTTTTCTACTTGATATTCCTACAATATCTAGAAGCATTCTTTTATATGCTAGAGATACTGCTGCAAAGTCTAGATTTGCAATATTGGCAAAATCAAATATATTTTCTCCAGCAAATAAATCTTGTTTTACTCTTCTAGTACGATAACCTTTTAATTTGTTATTAACAGCATATAACTCTTCTGGAAAAGCAAATGATTGAAAAGGTCCTTCCTCTTCTGTAACAACTTCTGTTGCGACATAAGGATCAGCATTTTCAAATTCTATTAGTTTATATACTTTTCCATCATTTCCTAGATAACAAGTCCCTTCACTTCCAGAACCAATTTCTCTTAGTGCACGAGACTCTATAAACAGTTTAACTTGCCAGTCTGTTTTGAAATTAATGATATTTCCCACTGTTATCATCCCCAGTACTTTTTTACAAATAGTATCCCTTTAAATATTACAATTAGATTATAGCATATTCTTTTATTTTACAAAAGATTTAATATTGTATTTAAATCTTTGTCTCCTCTACCTGAAAGATTTACGATTATTGAATCCTCTTTTTTATATTTCTTTGCTATTTTCATAGCATAGGCAATTGCATGAGAACTTTCTAGGGCTGGTATTATTCCTTCTAATCTAGTAAGAGTTTTAAATGCTTCTACTGCTTCATCGTCTGTTACTGAGTCATATTTTACTCTACCTATATCTTTAAGGTATGCGTGCTCTGGTCCTACTCCGGGATAATCTAATCCTGCTGAAATAGAATAAGCGTCTTTTACTTTACCATTTTCTTGCATTATATATGTTTTCATTCCATGTAGAATTCCTACTTTGTTCATATAAAATGCAGATGAATGAAGTCCTGTTTCTAGTCCTTTTCCTGCGGCTTCTACTCCATAAATATCAACATCTAAATCATATAAGAAATCATGGAATAGTCCAATACTATTACTTCCTCCTCCTACACAAGCAATAATTGCTTTTGGTAGATGTTTTTCTTGCTTTAGAATTTGTTTTTTTGCTTCTTGTCCAATTACTTTTTGAAAATACTCTACCATTTCTGGATAAGGAGATGGTCCTACTGCAGAACCTATTAAATAGAATACGTCATCATGTTTTAATAAATATTCAAATGCTTCATCTACTGCATCTTTTAATACTTGTTCTCCTCTAGTTACTTCTACAACTTCTGCGCCTAACATTTTCATTCGTTCTACATTCACTTGTTGTCTTCTTGCATCTTCTTTTCCCATAAAGATAGTACATTTCATATTAAATAGACTACATACTGTTGCAGTTGCTACTCCGTGTTGTCCTGCACCAGTCTCTGCAATTACATGAGTTTTATTCATTCTTTTAGCTAGTAATATTTGTCCTATTGCATTATTAATTTTATGAGCACCAGTATGATTTAAATCTTCTCTTTTTAAATAGATTTTTGCTCCTCCAACTTTTTCAGTTAAGTTCTTTGCAAAGTATAGAGGAGAAGGTCTTCCGACATATTGTTTTAAATAATATTGATACTCCTCTAAAAACTTTTTATCTTTCTTTGCCTCTTTAAATTCTTTTTTAATCTCTTGTAATTTTCCTTTTAATTCTGGTGGTACATATTGTCCACCAAATCTTCCATATTTCATTTTCTTTCCTTCTTTCTATATTTTTATTTATTTCCCTTTTATTCTTTTTCCAGTTCCAGTCCCACTCAGACTCCATATGTACCACCTCCTTTCAACACAAAAAAAGTACATACAGGATATATTCCATGCATGTACTTTTTGTTTCAATTATAGTTTTTTATCTACTAATTATTCTTTCACGACAAAATCTGCATGGATTAAATTTTCCATACAGTCCACCAATTATTTAATTTAGTATTACATAAATTAATCATGGCATTTGTCTCCTTTGCCTGTATTATAGTTTCATTTTTATATAATTGTCAACTGTTTTTTATCCTTTGTATTCAGTATTGTATCCATGATTTTCTGCAGGTCTTTTATCATTTGGATACATAACATCTGTATAAATATCTTGTTGTAACTTCTTAACAATATTATAAACTTCAACATAATTATCAATACTGTTAATTGCTAAAGCAGCAGTTCTTGAGTCTACTGTGAAATTACTTGATGTAGTAATAACATCTCCTACGTTAAATATTTGATCAAAGATACCTCTATGTAAATCTACATGAGATAATTCTGCAAATGGCTTTTGATTAAATGTTTTAGTAAATGCTCCTCCTGAAATATAAATACCTTTGTCAGTTACAATATAATAAGTATTTCTATATCTTCTAAATGATAGTACTACTCCTCCTAAATATAGCCATACTGGCATTAAGTGAAGTAAGAAGAATGGAATTATAAATAATAAAAATCCTCCACCTTCTCCTGATCCTGCAAATAATGTTGCACCAATAAATGTTGAATCAATTAATCCCCAAAGTATAGCAAATGGCATCATTGGGTTAAATATACTTTCAAAGATAAAACATTTTTTACTAGGTTTACCTTCGTAGAAAATCTTTTCTCCTTCTCCAATTAACTTTTTTAATTCTTCTTCCATATTTCCTCCTAATTATGTTTTGCTTCTATTATTTCATAGATTATACATGTATTTCCATGTACTCTCATATTTTCTTTATTACAAACAAAGCCATCTTCTTTTGGATAGTCTTTAATAGAAATACATCTGTTTCCATCTACTAAATTATATCCTGTTAGACATACATTTTCATGTTGTGCATCCTCTTCATCTTTTTTAGTACATTTTGTTCCTTCTAATTTAAAGTCTTTTTCACATTTATACTCTGTTACTACTGGATCATAATATTTTACTGATCCTTTACAATATTCACTCTTACTTGAGTAAGTCATTCCATCATTTACACCTTGGCAGATATAGATGCCTGTTGCATTATCCCAACAAAAATCTCCAACTTGAATCTTTCCTGGACATCCATCAGCAATTACTGGTGCTCTATGCCAGTAACATACTCCTCCTGAATATAATGACTCTGTTCCATCTGTTGCTTCACAAGGGCTTACTGGATGAGTAGCACTAGAATAATCTACACAAACAATATCATTTGCATCTCCGTCATTAGCATTTGTTAAACCTGCAGCTAATCTTGTTTTTTCTTCTCCTTTAGTACAGTTATATTTAGCTGGTTTAGCATTTTCTGTAATAATATTAATACATTTATCATTTTCTAAAGTTCTTCCTTCAGGACAAATTAATTTATCTGTTTGTTCTGGAGGAGTTTCTTCATAACATTTACCTTTATATTCATAATAGTGTTTTGGGCATACTTTTCCAGGAGTAGCATCTTCTCTTCCAATTTCTTTTAAACAGAAGCTTCCTTCTAGAATATAATCTTTATCACAATAGAATCCAAATTCTTTTGTCTCTTTAAGCTCATTTATTGATTTATTAATAAATGATTCAATAGATGCATCTGGGATTTCTTTAGTAATTGCATTAATGTATGATGCTTTTGCAGGAGAAATACCATATTTCTTAGCTATCTTTTCATCTTCTTTTGTAATATTCTTAATTATTATTATTTCTGTTCCTATTTCTTTTTTATTAAATGAGTATGTTACTTTTTCACCTATTTCTTCTGGATCAATCTTTCCATCTACATGTATTAAAACAGTTACAAATTCATCATCAATAAACCCTTTAATTATTCTTTCTGATAAAGTTTCTATTACTTTATCTATATTTTTACCTGTAAGATCATCGTTAAAAATATTTTTTCCGTCATCGTTCAAAGCTGTAATTTCTTTTACTTTTCCACCTCTAGTAAGTCCTAGTTCAATACTTGGATTAATATCAATTGTTATTTTTGTTACTAATTTATTGTTCCATACTGTAAAAGCAACAATAGTAGCAATCACAACTATTACTATACCTACTATGATAGGAATTAATAATTTCTTTTTCATTTACTAGCCTCCTAGCATCATTATAGCATACTTTATTTTACCAATCATACATTTCGATAATTAAAGTGTCATCTTCTAGTAAATAATCTTTATCTTTAATTTTTTCATGATATTTTTCCATTTCTTTTTTAGTTAAATCTTTCTTTTTTAATTCTCTTCCTGTATAGAAATTAACTACTCCATTACAAGACCATCCTGTCTTTAAGGCTTTAGAGTCTATTGCACTCACATCTTTTATTCCATCGTATGTAACACATATCATTTTAGTTACTTCAATATCATTTTCTAATTCATATTCTTTTATTTCTTTATTAAGTTCTATTATTTCATTTTCTTCTACTTTATTATAATGTTTCGATAGAAGAGTTCTGTTGAAATAATTAAATGAGTTTAATAGTAACCATATTATAGATAATACAATTAATACTCTTTTAAATGATTTATCTTTTACTTCTAGATAGCTGTTTAATAGTAATAATCCAATAGTCATACCTATTCCAAATAGTAATCTTCCTGAACCAAAGGAACTTAATGAAACAATACTGACACAAAAACAACTAAAAATAGATATTATAGTCAAGAAAATGTTTTCTAAGAACAATTTTTCCTTATGTTTTTTTATGTCATAAATTATAGATAAAATTAATAATAGAATTAGACTACCCATAAATAAATATTTTGGGAATAGTTTACTTGTTTCTAGAAGTACTACTGGTAGATTATAAATAATATAGAGCATATTGTAGAATGGTTTAAAACGAATTGCTCTTACATCAGGTACTTTTAAGAAATAACATGTAATTTTGACTTGTAATAAATTAATTGCTACTGATGCAATTATCATTATTCCTGCTTTTAAAATATCAAATATAACACTCTTATTGATTCTTTTATTTTTCAATAAAGAGATAAATGCAATAATTATAATAAAGTAACATTCTAATCCATTATATGAAAGAGTTGCGAGTATTGTTAAGAAGACTGATAATAAAATATTTTTAATACCTTCTTTAAAAAAATACTTAGCAGATAATGTATATAAGAGTAGAGATAGAGCCATTACAATAGACTCTACAAAGTATAGGTTTTCTATATACATAAAGTTAAAGATCATTGTGAATAATATTATATACAACATACTTTTTTTCTTAGTACTATACTTTTCTATTAAGTGATATAGAAGAATAATTGTAATACACGTTAAAACAATGGCAGAAATTACTGCAGTCTTAATGAAAACATCATAACTTATATTTAGTCTTAAAAATAATTGATCAACTAAATACATTATTGGTCTTCCTTCTCTTAGATTAAAAAATAAAGAATACTTATTATATCCAATATTCATAATATTAAAGTCATCTGTTGAGTAATGTCCACTTACAAATCCTAAACACATAACTAGAGAAAGAGATAACATTAAGATAAATGCAAAGATATCTTTCTTCTTCATATTACTACCTTCTTTTAGATAATTATAACATAATTAATTATAAATAATTTTTACTTACTACTTTTGTTTTATTATACATAATGATACAATTATTTTATGATACGGAGGTCTATATGAAACCATTATTTAAATACCTTTTACTAGCAACTGTTTTATATACTGCATTATTCTTTACTTTTAATTATATTGTACCTTTTAATCCTGGGTCTATTACAGCTGACTCTGGATGGGATTCTGATTATGACTCTGGTGGTAGTTGGGATTATAGTGACTCTAGCTATGACTCTAGTTATAGTGGTGGAGGTGGATATATGTCTATCGGTGTGTTTTTTATTATATTATTCTTTTCTTCTACAATGGTAGGTGGCGGAGTACTATTTGGAAAATACGTAAAGAACTCTGATTTAGCTGTGCTTTTGTCACTCTTATTAGTATTTTTGTTGATGATGATTTCTCTATCTTTAGGAATAGAGATTATAGACTTTTTAATTGGATACGGTATCATTATTCATATTTTGTTGCTAATTAAACTTATTAAATATATAAAGAGAAGAAATCTTCTTAAATCAAAAGAATGTTCAGATGAAGAATTAGAAAGTATTGGAATAAAAGATTCATCTAAGTTAAAAGAAAAATTATACAAAACATTTATAGATATTCAAAATTCTTGGATGAATTTTGATTATGATAATTTAGCTAAACTATGTTCAGATGAATTATATAATTCATATAAAAGTGATTTGGAAGTATTAAAACTTAAGAATGGTAAAAATATCATGTCAAACTTTAACTTTAAAAGTATGAAGATTATTTCTGCAATTAAAGATGAAGAAAAAATTACAATTGGTGTATTATTAAATGTTACTTTCAATGATTATGTTATAAACGAAAAAACTGATAAAGTTATTCGTGGAAAGAAAAATACTATTATGGATAATACATACAAATTAGAATATGTTAAATATAATACAACTATAACAGAATGTCCTAGTTGTGGTGTTAAACTTGAAGAGAGTAGTAATAAAAAATGTTCTCATTGTGGTAGTGTAATAGTTCATAATACTAAGAATTATGTTTTAACACATAAAGAAAGGATTTAATTATGATTGATAAAACTGATTTTGATACTAAAGTAACAAATATACTTGTTCAATATTTAACAGGCATTATGAAGAATGATATTTCTCCTGTTTATCATTTTTTAAAAAGGCAACCTAAAGAGTATGCTGAAAGTATAATTACTTCTATGAAGGATAAAAATAGAAGAAAAATGTTTGATGAGTTAAATATCAGTAATATTATTATTACTGATACAAGAGAAGAAAATAATAATACTATTTATGATGTTGTAGTTGATGTTAAATATATGGATTATGAAATGGATATTAATACTGGGAAAGTAAGTGGTAATAACCATAAACGAATACTAAAGAAATTTAAATTAAAAATTATTAAATGTTTAAATACTCGTAAACAAGATCATATTAGAAGATGTCCTAGTTGTGGACATTCTCTTGATGTAAGTGCAAATGGTAAGTGTGAGTATTGTAATACAATTTATAATCAAGAAGATTATGATTACCAAATATTAGAAATAAAAATAAACTAGTAAAAACTAGTTTATTTTTTATTCATTGTTAAATGTTGTGGAAGACCATCTTTCATTATTTGTTTTACTTCTCCTTGAATTAATGGTTTTATATAATCAATTAGATCTTGTTTAACATAATTGTTTTCTACATCAATCCACTCTAGTGGTATTTTCTTTTCAACATTAGCAATTTTATGAATATCATCAAATACTTCATATTTGATTTTATATTCTTTTCCTGGAACTCTTGTCATAATAACCATCTTTCCAGATTCTCCTTTAGATGCTAACTCTGCTCCTAATTTTCCACATTCTACTGCTTCATCTAAATCTGTTTTAGAAGCTAAGTGAGCACCTGCTCTTTGTAGTGTTGATAAAGTTATAGGTCTTGCTTTAATACCTAATTTATCTCTTAAGATTCTTCCTAGGGCATCTGCACATCCAACTAACTCTTTATGTCCAAAGGCATCTGTTTGTAGATTTGTATCTAATAATTCACAAACGAAACCTCTATCTTCTGTTCTAATTCCTTCAGATACAGCAATTACAACATTAGATTTCTTTTCTAATAATTCTTCTGTTTCTTTTACAAAGTTATCAATATCAAATGCTACTTCAGGTAAGTAGATAGCATCTACTCCTTCACAAGTATCATCTTTTGCTAGAGCTGCTGCTGAAGTTAACCAACCTGCATGTCTTCCCATAATTTCTACGATTGCTACTGTTTTCTTTGTATCACCATATACAGCATTATCACAAATTACTTCTTTTATAGTAGTTGCTATATACTTACATGCACTACCAAATCCTGGACAGTGATCTGTTATTGGTAAATCATTATCAATTGTTTTTGGTACACCAATAAAGTTTTGATGTTTACCGTGCTCTGCAGCATAATCAGATAAAGATTCAACTGTATCCATTGAGTCATTTCCACCTATATAGATAAATGAATCAATCGCATGTTTATCTAATACTTCAAATACTTTTTCATATAGATCTTCATGATCTTCTGCTTTTCCTAATTTAAATCTACAACTTCCTAAAAAGCTAGAAGGTGTTCTTTTTAATAATTCTAAATTTTCTTCTTTTTTTAAATAATCATCTAAATCTATTATCTTGTCATTTAGTAATCCTTCTATACCGTTTAACATACCATAGACTTTATCAAAGCCATTCTTTTTAGCAGATTCATATACACCAGCTAAACTACCATTAATAACTGATGTTGGACCTCCAGATTGTCCTACTATCAATGTTTTCATATAATCACCTCATCTAAATAATTATATATGATATTTTTTAAAATGTATATTAGCAAATAAAAAAAATAGACTTAATAGTCTACTTTTTAATTATTAATATACTTTACAGCTGCTGTTGCGGCTACTGCTCCATCACTAGTAGCAGTTACTAATTGTCTTACTTCTTTTACTCTATTATCTCCTGCGACAAATATTCCAGGAACATTGGTATGGCAATCTTCTCCTGCTTTAACATAACCTGTTTCATCTAATTCTACGAGTTTAGCAAAGTTTTGATTTTCAGGAATTCTACCTACTGCGACAAATAATCCTGACACTTCAATTGTTTTAGTTGAACCATCTTTATTAGTTACTTCTATGCTTTCTAATCTATCATTTGCATTAAGTTTAGTTACATTACTATTATAAATAAACTCAACATTATCTTTTTCTTTTAAATGATTAATAGTTGATTCTTCTCCTCTAAATTCATCTCTTCTATGAATTAGATATACTTTTTCAACTATATCAGATAAGTATAAAGCATCTTCTAAAGCAGTATTACCTCCACCTACTACTGCGACTGTTTTCTTTTTATAGAATGCTCCATCACATGTAGCACAGTAAGAAATACCTTTACCTACTAATTCATCTTCATTTGGAAGACCTAATTTTCTATTTTCGGAACCTGTTGCGATAATAATTGCTTTTGCTTTATAAGTATTTTTTGTTGTTACTACTTCTTTTTCATTTCCTAGATCATTAATATCTACTACTTTTTCAAAGACTATTTCTGCTCCTAGATTCTTTGCTTGATTATATAGTTTAGTTGCGAATTCAAATCCTGAAATATGTTCTTCTACTGGATAATTTTCAATATCTAAAGTATTAATTATTTGACCGCCATAACTTTTTGCCTCTAATACTAATACATTTTTATTTGCTCTTCTAGCATATATTGCAGAAGTTAATCCTGCTGGTCCTGCTCCAATTATTATAATATCGTATTCCATTTATTCTCCTATTAAACTATTAATATCATCTTTAGAGATAAATCCTACATTTCTTTTTGTTTCTTTACCATTTTCAAATAATACTAAACATGGAATAGATGATACATTATAGTTTTCTGCTAATTCATCTTCATCATCAATATTGATAGATGCTACTTTTACTTTTTCATTTTCATTTGATATTTCTTCAACAACTGGTTTTAACATTTGACATGGACCACACCAATTTGCATTGAAATCTACTAATACTTTCTTATCACTTTTTAATACTTCTTCTTCAAAATTATCTTTTGTTATTTCAATTACTGCCATATTATTCTTCCTCCTTTTGTGTATTCATTAATTCATTAAACATTATACCGTGAGATTTTAACATTTGATTACTCTCAATTAACTCTTTGATTTTAGAAACACTCATATATTCTACAAATGCTACTTCTTCTTTTTGAATAGTTAATTCACTTAGTGGAATATTTTTCTTTAAATAATATAAATATCGAATTGGCATATCATATAACATGAATCCATATTCTTCTATTTTTTCATTATCTATGTTATAACCTAGCTCTTCTTTTACTTCTCTTTTTATAGTAGTTAGTGGAGTCTCTCCACTATCAACATGTCCTCCAGTTGATGAATACTCTCCACCTTTTTCTTCTGATGTCTTTTGAATTAGAAATTCACCATTTTCATTTTCGATAAAAATAACAGCAACTGCAATATGTTCATTTTCATTTAGTACTGCAGTTTTATCTCCTCTAATTATTGTTCTACCTGTTACATTACCATTATTATCATATACATCTAATAGTTCCATAGTATACATCACTCCTGATCATTAATTGTATCTACTACTTTAAATCCATAATACTCAAATAAAGATTAGTAAATTTATCATCTTTTTTATATAGAAAAGGCTGGTCATTTTCTATTGGCAAGCACAAACTATCCAATTCTAAAAGCTGGTGAGCAACCAATATGTGAACCTGTTGGTGGCGTAACAACCATTTCATAATTTGGTCTTCCATCACTCAATAAAAATAGATATGAATAATCATCATATGATGGCCTTGTGCGTAACCACCAATAAGCTACTTCATTGTTGTATTTTTTTCCAGCTGGAGAAGTATTATTATCATCAACATTTAAATTTGCATAATAATCCAATTGTCTCGTATAATCCCTTGCTGTGTCATATTGTGAATAATTGTTATGTCCATAAACTTCTTTTGCTGATAACAAATATAGTTTATCTGTTGATGTGTAATTTGTTTCTCCAGCACCATTACCATGTCCTGATACTACATAAGTATCAATTATTGCACTTCTAAGTGTTGCTGGTAGAGAATTATAAATACTATTATTGACATAAGCACGCATACTACTTGTAGGCCAACTAGTCGTTGCACTACTTATATTCATTGCATGTTTTGAAATAATATCTTCAAATTCCAATACAAATCCACAAGCTGTTTGACTATAACCAGTAGTAGAACATTCTGCCGGTGTTGTGGTGTTTGCAATACGTAATTTATATGTTCCTAAGCCTGATATATTTACTGTTTTAGTATCTCCTACATGATAATTACTAATATTTCCAGATTGTACTGCATTTATAATTGTTCCCCAATCATCATCAGCAAATGATATTGGATGAGTTACTGCTATAGCATTACTATCAGCCTGTACATAAGTTATATTGAATTTAAACACGTAAACATCATTCGTGCTTGGTAATTGTGCTGCAGTAGTATCCTCTTTATAATGAACTCTTACTTTATATGTTTCTGATGAATTTGAAGCTAATAGATGGTTTTGTGCTATTGGTAATCCATCACTATAAGTTATTGTATATTCTAGATAGTCAGGAAGATTTCTTGGAGTAGTTCCATTAGAAGCATATACTCCGCTACTTACTACATTTACCATAGCATTAACACTTCCATCATTCTTTGCATCTACTGTAAATTCATAGGTATCTCCTGGTTCATGGAGTCTTATTTTAAACATTATAGCTGTTTTTCCTGTTTGTATTGTTGCGGGAATTGTAACGTTTGTTATATTGTTCGCTCCAAACTGAATATTATCCCAGTATACACTCCAACTCGCTTTTGAAATCTTTGATGTACCATTTATTGTTAATTGTGTATATAAGTAGGCATATCCTATAGTAATACATAATACTACAACTATAAATAGTGTATATGTCCTTTTTCTCTTTTTTCTACTCATAGCTATTCTCCTACTCTATGTGTATATTATATAATATGTCAAATAAAGCCGTCAATTTTTTCTTGGGCAAAAAAAAACTAGTTTTTGAACTAGTATTTTTTTTATAAACCTTTTATTTACCATGACATTGTTTGTATTTTTTCCTGAACCGCATGGAATTTAATTGCATATTTTGTGCCATAATCTTCTTAATTATGTTCTTATTCTTCATATATTGTGCAATATTTTTTACTTTTTGAGCAATATAGTTATCTAAAAAGGTATCTAATAATTTATTTTAATAATTTTTCAAATGCATTTGCATTTAAGATTGTATTTGATACAAATTTTCCTTTATAAAAGTTAGCCCAATTATTAAATACACATGGTGCATTTTTTGCTTTTTCTAATGAATCTATTTTTACAAAATTTAATTTGATACCTTTATCTTTTGCATAATTAGATAATTCTTTTACTTCATATTCTACATAAGGACATTCATTAGAATAATAAATAGTAAAATCTTGACTATCAATTTCCATTTTTCTAGCACTATCACTAAAATTTGGTGTTTCTTTATCATCAAATTGTAATGCCATTAATTCATAGTCGTTAAT
>JAFXYF010000009.1 GCA_017541885.1 Bacilli bacterium | reverse complement strand
CAAGTTCAGCAACTTTATTCTTTAATTCTAATGTATTAACCCCATATGGAACTTCATCAATAACAATATATTGTCTACCATTTTCCTCTTGAATTTCAGCCTTACTTCGAATAGTAATAGTTCCTCTACCTGTTTCATATGCTTGTCTAATACCACTATTTCCTAAAATAATAGCACCAGTAGGAAAATCAGGACCTTTAATATATTTCATTAATTCATCAAGTTCAATATCAGGATTATCAATATAAGCAACACAACCATCTACAACTTCACCTAAGTTATGAGGTGGAATATTTGTTGCCATACCAACAGCAATACCAGTAGTACCATTAACTAAAATATTAGGAAATCTAGAAGGTAATACTTCAGGTTCTCTTTCACTCTCATCAAAGTTAGGTGTGAAATCAACAGTATCCTTATTAATATTTCTTAATAATTCTAGTGAAATCTTTGATAAACGAGATTCTGTATAACGCATTGCTGCAGCACCATAACCTTCAATATTACCAAAGTTTCCATGACCATCAACTAACATATAACGATAGCTGAAGTCTTGTGCCATACGTACCATTGCTTCATAAATAGAAGAATCACCATGTGGGTGATATTTACCCATAACATCTCCAACGATTTTAGCGCTCTTCTTATGAGGTTTATCAGGAGTATAACCTGATTCATACATTGAGTATAAAATACGTCTGTGAACAGGCTTTAAACCATCTCTAAGGTCAGGTAAAGCACGAGCAACAATAACACTCATCGAATACTCTAAGAATGAATCCTCAACCTCTTTAACAATATTATTTTTTTCTAATCTATCCATAAAACCCTCCTAAATATCAAGATTCTCTACATGAGGAGCATTTGTTTCAATAAATTCTCTTCTAGGTTCAACTTCTTCACCCATTAATTTAGAGAATACTTCATCAGCTGCAATAGCATCCTCAACAGTAATCTGTCTTAAAATACGTTTATGAATATCCATTGTAGTTTCATTTAATTCTTCAGCATCCATCTCTCCTAAACCTTTCATACGAGCAATATCATACTTTGTATTAGGAGATAAAGTAGCTAAATACTCATCTCTTTCTTCTTCATTCAAAACATATTTAATTGTTTTTCCATGTTTAATACAGAATAATGGAGGTTGAGCAGCATATACATGACCAGCTTCAACAATTGGTCTAAAGAAACGATAGAACAATGTTAAAAGTAATACACGAATATGACTACCATCAACATCAGCATCTGTCATAATTATGATTTTATGATAACGAAGTTTAGATAAATCAAACTCTTCACCAATTCCTGTACCAAAAGCAGTAATAATTGTACGAATTTCTTCATTACCTAAAGCTCTATCAAGTCTAGCTTTTTCAACATTTAAAATCTTACCTCTTAAAGGAAGTATTGCTTGTGTCATAGAATCTCTACCTTTAATAGCAGATCCTCCAGCAGAATCTCCCTCGACTAAGAATATTTCAGATACTGTTGCATCCTTACTCTTACAATCACTAAGTTTTCCATAGAAATTAGTAACATCTAAGTCACCTTTTCTACGAGTTAACTCTCTTGCTTTCTTAGCGGCAACTCTTGCCCTACTAGCAGTCATTGACTTATCAACAATAATTCTAGCTTGATCAGGATTCTCCATTAAGAATCTTTCAAAAGCCTCAGAGAAAATCTTATCAGCAATTCCCCTAACCTCACTATTTCCTAATTTAGTCTTTGTTTGACCTTCAAATTGAGGATTAGGATGTTTAACTGAAACAATCATTGTTAAACCTTCACGACAATCTTCACCAGTAAGAGGATCATCTTTTTCCTTAAGAATACCAGCAGATGCAGCATATTTATTAAGAATTCTAGTTAAAGCTCTCTTAACTCCATCTTCATGAGTACCACCTTCAGGAGTAGTAATATTATTAACGAAAGAATAAACACTTTCATTATAAGATTCATTATATTGAAGTGCTACTTCTACTTTAATATCATTTTCAGCTCCTTCAATATCAACAATAGTCTCATGAATAGGATTCTTAGATTTATTAAGCATTTCAACATATTCAACAATTCCACCTTCATAGTGGAAAGAATCTTTTTTATCGGCTTCTCTTTCATCGTATAAAGAAATTCTAAGACCTTTATTTAAGAAAGCTAATTCTTTTAATCTAGTCTTTAAAATATCATAATCATATACTGTAGTTTCAGTAAATATTTCATCATCAGGTAAGAAATGAACTGTAGTACCAGTACGATTAGAATCACATTTATCAATAATTTTTAAAGGTTCATCAGGATGACCACCATGACTAAATCTTTGATAATAAACATTACCATTACGATAAACAGTAACTTCTAACCAATCAGATAAAGCATTAACAACTGATGCACCAACTCCGTGAAGACCACCAGATACTTTATATCCTCCTCCACCAAACTTACCACCAGCATGTAATACTGTATAAACTGTTTCTACAGTACTTTTACCAGTCTTTGGATGGATATCAGTAGGAATTCCACGTCCATCATCCTTAACAATAATACTATTATCTTTACAAATAGTAACTTCAATATGAGTACAATATCCTGCTAATGCTTCATCAATAGCATTATCAACAATCTCCCATACTAAATGATGCAAACCTCTAGAACTAGTAGTACCAATATACATTCCAGGACGCTTTCTAACAGCTTCCAACCCTTCCAAAACTTGAATAGCCGAAGAATCATATTCGTTTTGTACTTTTTCTTCTTCCATAATCTACCTTCTCTCTATGCTTCCACTTTTAACAAAATATACATTAGCATCTTCTATATATTTCTTATTAATATTTCTAAGATCAGTTGTTGTAATAATACTCTGCATATCATGTAACTGAATCATTTTTAACAATTTGTTTCTCTTTTTAACATCTAATTCACTAAATATATCATCAAGTAATAAAACAGGAGATGTACCAGTAATATTCATAAAAATAGGAATTTCAGATAGTTTAAAAGCTAAAATTGCTACTTTTTGTTGTCCTTGAGATCCAAAATATTTTAAATCATTTCCATTATATTCAAATATAAAATCATCTCTATGTGGACCATATATAGTCATACCATAATTAAGTTCTTTCAAATAATTCTTTTTAAATGTATGTTTTAACTTCTTTCTAATAGTCTCGTATTCATAATCATCAAAATTAACATTAGTAACATAGTTTACCTTTAAACCATCATCACCAGATACTTCATGAAAACAAGAATTAACATTTAAATTAATTAAATCAATATATTCTTTTCTCTTTTGATAAATAAATATAGCTTTATCAATCAATTTCTCAGTAATAACATCTAAATAATTAGTATCAGCAATACTATTATTAAATAGTATTTTCAAATACTCATTTCTAGTTTTTAACAATTTATTATATTCGTTATATACCTTCAAATAATCTTTAGATAATTGAGATAATTCAATATTAAGTAGATTTCTTCTTACATTAGGAGATCCTTTAACAATTTCTAAATCATCAGGAGTAAAAACAATTACATTAAGATTTCCTATATAATCAGCAATCTTTTTAATATTTGTATTATTAACACTTAATTTTTTTGTATCATCAGTTATTTCTACATTTAATTTAGTAAGTATCTTTTCTTTCTTAACAGATCCACTAATCTTACACTTTGTTTTATCAAACATAATAATATTAGGACTTACTCCAACTCTATGAGATTTTGTTAGAGCTAATATCGTAATTGCCTCTAAAACATTAGTCTTTCCTTGAGCATTATCTCCAACAAAAATATTCATTTTTGGCCCAAAAGAAAGATTTAGTTTCAAATAATTACGAAAATGAACTAAACCAATATTACTAATTTTCATTTAAACCCATTTAAAAGACACATACAACTCACCTATCCCCAAAGTAGTATAACTATACATACAGTAATATTATACCATAAATGAGCTTTTAAAGCACTAAAAAAATAGTTTTTTAACTATTTTTTCGGTTTTTCAAAACAACATCTAATCTAGAAGCTCTAGATAGTTGATTTTCTATTGTTCTAAAAGAGCATGGAACTATAATTTCTTCGTTATTATCAAATACAATTTTTGTATTTCCACTATCTATTTTATATATATTATCTACTCTTTTTAAAGATATCCAACAACAATCATCTGCAAAAGGTGAAGTAGTTGGAAAAACAATTAAATTAGAAGAATCTTCTATAACAATAGGTACTTTATATTCAGCTCCAAGAATAGCTTTAGATCCTTCTTTTCTACCTTCATAACTACTACCAAAATACTTACAACTATCTTCCATTATATTAAATGGCTTATCTTGTACAATATATCGTTCATTATCCTCTAATACTAAACTAGTATCCCCTTCATTTGGAACAACTGCAAGTGTTCCCCTACTAAATTCATATTTATTAATCATAATAATCCCTCTTTAAATGAATTTGTTTGCTAGAATAACACTATTAAATGTCGAAAAATATCGAATTTTGTCATTCTATATATATTATTCCAAAAAAAAAGAGAAAACCTTCTCTTTTTTAATAAGTTCTAATAGGTAATACTAATTGAGTTAAAGTCTCATCTTCAGTAGATTTAATTAAAATTGGTTTAATTTCTCCTACAAAATGTAAATCCACAGTTTCTGTTGAAAAACTCTTTAAAGCATCCATCATGTATTTAGCACTAAATGAAATTTTGATATCTTCATCATTATTCTTATTAATAGTCATTTTTTCTTCTACTCTACCAATTTCTACTGAACTACTCTTAAGAATTAAAGTATTTCCTTGTGTTTCTAAAGTAACAATATTCTTTTCTTTATCACTAGTTAAGATACTTACACGATCAATAACATTATAGAAATCATTTAAATTAGTACTAACAACTAACATAGAATCTTCAGGTAATAAATTAGAAGTATTAGGATAAGCTCCATTTATTAATCTAGATTCAAACTTTAAATTACCATTCTTAAATAATACTTTATTATTGAAGATATGTAATTCAACTACTTCTTCATCATCACCTAAAATCTTAGTATATTCAACTAAATTACGACTAGGAATAACAATATTATAGTTTTCATCACTAACTTTATCTAATTTAACAACTTTTCTAGCTAAACGATAAGAATCAGTAGCATTACATTCTAATACATCCCCTACTATATTAAAGTTAATACCAGTAAGTACAGGTTTACTTTCTTCATTAGAAGTAGCAAAAGCAGTTTGATTAACTATAGCTTTTAAAGTACCAGCTTTCATATCAATCTTCTTTTTACTTTCTTCTAATCCTACATTAGGATATTCAGATTCACTAATACCATTTAAATTAAATTCACTATTTTCTGTGTAAATAAGAATTTTAAGATCATCAACTACTTCAATATTAATAAATTCATCAGGTAATTTTCTTACTATATCTAATATATATTTACCAGTAATTATAATACTACCTTCACTATCAATCTTAAATTCATCATCTGAATTACTTTCAATAATAGTTTGAATAGTAATATCATTATCACTTGCAGTTAAAACAAGTTTCTTCTTCTTTAAATCAAATTTTATTCCTCCAAGTACTGGTATTAAATTCTTAGTAGATATTGCTTTAGATACTTTAATTAATGCGTCTAGTAAAATCTCTTTCTTAATCGTAAATTTCATATATATATTCCTTCTTTCTTTTAAATTATTTTTATTATTACTGTGGAAAATGTTAATAACTCATTTTCTTCTTTTATTTATAACGTTTTTTATCAACTTTTCTTGTTGATAAAATGTTAATAATTAAAAATTATTGCACAACCCCAATATCTTTCTTTAATTTTTCTACTATATTTGATAAATCTTTATTATCTTTTAATTCTTTTTCAATCTTCTCTACGGAATGCATTACAGTAGAATGATCTTTACCACCAAATTCTATACCAATCTTTGGAAATGACTCTGTTGTCATTGTTCTACATAAGTACATAGCAATTTGTCTAGGAAATGAAATATTAGAACTTCTTTTCTTACTTCTTATATCATCAACAGATATTTGGAAGTGTTCAGAAACTATCTTTTGAATTCTATAAATATCATTCTTTTCCCCTATTCCTTTATTATGGAAATCTTTTAATGCTTCAATAGCTAAATCTAAATCAATCTCTTCTCCACCCATTATTGTGGAATATGCAGCTAATCTAGTAATAGCACCCTCTAAATGTCTTACATCAGGTCCTATATTAGAAGCAATATATTCAACAACTTCTTCAGGTATATCCTTTTCGAAATCATTAGCAATAATCTTTTTTCTTAAAATATCTTTTCTTAAATTATAGTCTGGAGGAGAAATATTAACACTTAATCCCCAACTAAATCTTGTTTTTAAACGATCTTCCAATTGTTTTAAGTCATCAGGACTTCTATCAGAAGATACTATTATTTGTTTACTATCATTGAAAAGATTATTAAATGTGTGGAAGAATTCTTCTTGTGATTTTTCAGCTCCACCAAGATATTGAATATCGTCAATCATTAGTACATCTACATTTCTATATTTATTCTTAAAGAATTCAACATAGTTGAAATTAGTACCATTATCATCTTTTCTACTTGTTTTTATAAATTCATCAATAAATTGTTCAGAAGTAACATAAAGAACTCTTTTATCTGAATTTTCCTGTATATAATGACCTATAGCATGCATTAAGTGAGTCTTACCTACTCCACTATTACCATATAAGAATAATGGATTATAGATCTTCCCAGGATTCTCTGCAACAGATAAAGCAGCTGCATGTGCAAACTTATTAGAATTACCTACTATAAAAGTATCGAATGTATAGTTCGGATTCAAATTAGAATTTGCTTTGTAGTTATTATTATCATTATTACTACTACTCTTTGCACTCTCCACAACTTCAATTCTTTGTTTTTCTTCTTGTTCCTCTTCTTCAATTTCTTCCTTCAATAAAAAGTATAGATCATAATTTTCTTTAGTATTGTCATATAATGAAGAAGAAATAATATCTGCATAATTCTCTGCTAGATGTTTTTTATGGATAGGCATCGGTACAATAATGATAGCTTTTCCATCGTTTAGTTTATATAATTCCGTTTCTGAAAACCAAGTAACAAACGCAAGAGATGTCAGTTTATCTTTTAGATTACTTAGTACTTTTGTCCATACGATATCTACATTCAAACTACCATCTCCCCACAAGATTAATTTAATTACCACCTATTCTAAATGAAATCTTTCAAAAAAGAAAGCATTTTTTTACAAATTTTTAAATCTGTTGAAATAGGCTTGTTTTCAACAATTATTCTACTAGAAATGTTGAAAAAAATAAATAGATTTTGATTAAAAAACTCTCTCCACAAGATATCCACAGAATTTCCCACAACTCAACCTTATATAATATATAGGCAATCGACACATTTCCACATTTTCCACAAATTTTTTATCACAATATGTTAAAAAGTTATCCACACCACCTGTGGAAAAGTGGAAAACTACAATTAAGAACAAGTTTTAATTGACAAATCAACGATTCTATTATTATAATAATGTAGATTTATGTCGGGAGGTGGAAGCAATGAAAAGAACATATCAACCAAACAATACTAAAAAATCTAAAAAGTTAGGATTTTTTGCACGTAAAAAAACAAATGTACTAAATCGTCGTCGTCGTAAGGGACGTAAAAGTTTAAGTAAATAATGAAGTACCGCTGCTAAAACAGTGGTTTTTTACTCAAAGGGTGTGATTTAAATGAGAAAACTATATATTGTTAGAAGTACTCGTGATTTCGATAAGATCATGCATGAAGGTACTTGTCTAAAAAATCGCAGTTTTGTAGTTTATTCATTAAAAAATGACTTACCTTATAATAGATATGGTATATCTGTGAGTAAAAAACATGGAAATGCAGTCTTTCGTAACAAACAAAAGAGAATCATCCGTAATATTATAGATAATGATAAAAAAGACTACTTAAATAATAAAGATTATATTATAATATTAAGGAAAGGAGCTCTAGAGCGAAATTTCCAAGAAAAAACTAATGATTTATTAGAGCTTTTAAAATAGAAAGGACACAGTATGAAAAACAATAAAGTAAAGATTATTATCATTTTACTTTTATTATTATTAACAACAGGATGTACAAAAACACTTACAGATAGTAATAAAAAACCTGTAAAAAATGATAAGACTGGTCAAACACTAACACAAAATATTATTTGTAGACCAACAAATAAATATACAATAAAGTTATATGAAAAGAATAAAGTAGATATTGAATCTTTACCAGAATGTAAGAATTATAAAATAACTACTGGAGGATACGAAGGTCTATGGACAAGTATATTTGTTAAGCCATTAGCATTTTTCCTATTAAAATTAGGAAATCTTGTTAATAACTATGGTATTTCAGTAATCATAATAAGTTTAATTATTAGATTAATAGCATTCCCTTTAACTAGGAAAACAGCAATGCAATCTGAAATAATGAAAAAAGCACAACCTGAATTAAACAAAATTCAAAAGAAATATGCTGGTAAACAAGATCAAGAATCAATGATGAAACAAAATCAAGAAATTATGGCAGTATATCAAAAATATAAGATTAGCCCTATTTCTGGTTGTTTATTTGCAATGATTCAATTACCAATATTTATAGCATTCTTTGAAGCAGTTCAAAGAACTCCAGTAATATTTGAAGATAAGTTCTTAGGATTACAATTAGGAACTACACCATCTGTAGGTATTGGTACTGCAACATTCTTTGCATATGCCCTACTTATGATTATTATTGCAGGAACAACATTCTTCTCATTCAAGATGAATTCAACAGGTAATATGGAAGATCCTACTATGAAAATGATGCCAACAATGATGTCTGGTATGATCGTAGTAACTGCAATGTTCATGCCAACAGGTTTAGGAATCTACTGGGTAACATCTAATTTGTTCACCATAGTTCAAAATATATTAGTGAAAAGGAGTAAAGAAGTAAATGGAAAAGCATAATTATTCAGGAAAAACAAAAGAAGAAGCTATTCAAAATGCAAAAGAAGATTTACAAGAAGTAGAAGAAAACTTATTCATTAAAGAATTAGGGGAATCAAAAGGTGGTCTATTCAAGAGTAAAAAAGTTGAAATTGAAGTAGTTGAAAAAAGAGAAGTTGTTAAACATATCAAAGAATATTTAACACAAATATTAAAAGATATGGGATTCAATGTTAATATTGAAGTAAAAAACAAAGAAGAAGTTCCAAAATATGTAATATTTTCAGATAATGATGCATTACTAATTGGAAAGAATGGTAAAAACTTAAAAGCACTTTCATTAGTATTAAGTCAACACTTAACTACTGAGTTAGGAAGAACTTATAAATTCATGTTAGACGTTAATGAATACAAAGAAAAACGTGAAAAATCATTAGAAAGATTAGCTAAGAGAGTTGCTAGAGAAGTTAGAACAACAAAAGTTGAAGCTAAGATGGATTCAATGAATTCATATGAAAGAAGAATTATCCACAATGCTTTAACTAATTTCAAAGGTGTATATACAGAAAGTGAAGGCGAAGAGCCAAACCGTTATGTAGTTGTAAAACCAAAAGAAGATGAATAATCTTCTTTTTTTTTAATATTATGTTTGATATAATTAACTTAGGTGATTTATATGAATAATAAGTTATTAGAATATACAGAATCATATATAAGTGGAATTATAGCTTTAGCTAAAGAAGAATCAGAAAATCTAAAAAGATCTAATATTACAACAGAATTATATTTTAAAGAAGAATATAAAGAAGGATTATTAAAGACTCATAAGATAGAAAACATTCAAAATCGTGAAATTAATCAGTCATTAGAAGCAACTTTAAAAGATTGGTTTGAAGATGGTAAAGCTGTAGAATGCGCAATTAAACTATTTGAAATTGAATTAGGAAAAACAAAGAGTATATCTACCCTATCCAATAAAGAATTAGATAATATCTTTAAAAAGAATAAACCATTCTATAATATAGAAGATGTATTAATTATTGAATTTGATAAGTATATCCTATGGATGATATTAGGAAATAATGAATAAAAGACCTTAGGTCTTTTTTTTTACACTATTTACACCCTATTCTATTCATAAATACCCCAAATATTTTATTTCAATGATAAAATTATACTATCATGGAGTATTATGTAGAAAAATCTTCCATAATTTAAAGATATATGCTATAATATTCCGGGAAAAAGGAGGGATACCATGAATGATACAATTTGTGCAATTTCAACATCTCAAGGTGTTGGAGCAATATCTATTGTAAGAGTATCAGGAGATGAAGCTATTGATATAGTTAATAGAATCTTCAAAGGTAAAGATTTAACAAAAGTCTCATCACATACTATTAATTATGGTCATATTATGGATCATGATGAAACAATAGACGAAGTATTAGTCTCGGTAATGAAAAGTCCTAGAACTTTTACAACTGAAGACATTGTAGAAATTAATACTCATGGTGGTATTGCCCCGACGAATAGAGTATTAGAATTATTATTAGAAAATGGTTGCCGTTTAGCAGAACCAGGAGAATTTACAAAAAGAGCATTCTTAAATGGAAGAATTGACTTACTAGAAGCAGAAGCAGTTATGGACATGATTGATGCTAAAACTGAAACTCAAAGAAAAATGGCAGCTAACCAAATAGATGGAAAAACATCACAATTAATAAATGAATTAAGAGATGATATGGTACAGATCATATCTAATATCAATGTTAATATTGATTATCCTGAATATGATGATGTAGATATTATTACAGATGATGTACTAATTCCAAAGATTACAAAATTAAAAGAAAAAATAAAAAGAATCTTAAAAGAATCTGAAAATGGAAAAATAATAAAGGAAGGTATTAAAACATCTATTATTGGTAGACCTAATGTTGGTAAAAGTTCATTATTAAATGCCTTATTACAAGAAGATAAAGCGATTGTTACTAATATTGCTGGAACAACAAGAGATATAGTAGAAGGCCAAATTTCAATAAATGGAATTCTTCTTAATATGATTGATACAGCAGGTATCAGACAAACAGAAGATATGATTGAAGCCTTAGGAGTAGAAAAAAGCTTGAAAGTTATGGATGAAGCTGATCTTATCCTATTTATGTTAAATAACAACGAAGAATTAACTGATGATATAAAAGAATTATTAGAACGAATTAAAGATAAAAAATATTTAATATTAATAAACAAGAATGATTTAGAAAGCAAATTAGATCGTAGTAGTCTTAGTGTGGATAAAAATAGAATTGTTGAACTAAGTATCACTGAAGACAAAGGAATCGATGAACTAAAAGAAAAAATTCAAGAATTATTTAATCTAAATGAGTTAGAGACAAAAGATCCAACTTATTTAAGTAATTCAAGAAGTATCAGTATATTAAAAAGATGTCTACAAAGAGTTGAAGATATCGAAGAATCATTAAATAATAACATGCCAATAGATATGATCGAACTAGATATTAAGAATATCTGGGAAGAATTAGGTACTATTAATGGTTCAACTTATGAAGAGGAGCTTTTAGATGAAATGTTTTCTAGATTCTGTTTAGGAAAGTAGGGAATATGATTACATTAGCAACAAAAGATGATCTAATTCAAGTTGAAATGATCATGAAAAGTATAAAAGAAGAAATGAGACAAGAAGGAAATCCACAATGGGGTTCAACTGATGATGATTATCCTTCAGTAGCAAAGTTATTAGATGATATAGAAAAAGAAAAAATGTTAAAATTTGTAGAAGATGGAACAATTAAAGGAGTTGTTAGTCTAGCAAGAGATACTGCAAGAGAATATGATGGTTTACTAGATAATAGTCTAGAAGATTCATTTATAATTCATCGCTTAGCAGTACCACAAGAGTATAGAAAACAAAAAATCGCAACTCAATTAATACAATATGCAGAAGTACATGCTAAAAATCATCAAGTAAATGTATTAAAAAGTTCTACAGAAGTATCAAATGATAAAATGAATAATTTTCTATTAAGACACGGTTTTGTCCATAAAGGATACTATACTTATGAAGATTATCCAGGAACTTATTGTTATTATGAAAAAGAAATAGAATTATAGAAAGAAGCTGAGATTATGTATGAAATAATCGTAGTAGGTGGAGGACATGCTGGTTGTGAAGCAGCATATGCATCTGCAAGAAAAGGTCACAAGACACTATTAATTACAAGTAATATAAAGAATATTGCAGATATGCCATGTAATCCTCACATCGGAGGTAGTGCTAAAGGAATAGTAGTTCGTGAAATAGATGCCTTAGGTGGAATTATGGGTAAAGTAGCCGATAAAACACATCTACAAATAAAAATGTTAAATAGGGCAAAAGGACCAGCAGTTCAATCTCTAAGAGCTCAAGGAGATAAAATAGCCTATCCAGAAGAGATGTTAAAGACATTAAAATCTCTAGACAATTTAGAAATAAAAGAAGCAATGGTAGAAGACTTAATTGTTGAAAATAACACAGTTAAAGGTGTAATTCTAGAAAACAATGAAAAAGTAGAATCAAACATTGTAATACTTACTACGGGAACATACTTAAAAGCAGATATTCTAGTAGGTAATACAAGAACAAGACAAGGACCTCACGGAGAAAAACCATCACTTCATTTAAGTGATAAATTAAGAGACTATGGTTTTGAAATCAAAAGATTAAAAACAGGGACTCCTCAAAGAATAGATAGAAAAACAATAGATTTTTCAAAAACTAGAGTAGAGCCTGGAGATGATAAATATCTAACATTTAGTTTTGATTTAGAGCCACAATATAAAATAGAAGATCAAATCCCATGTCATTTAACTTATACAACAGAAGAAACACATAGAATTATAAGAGAAAATCTAAATAAATCTTCAATGTATGGAGCATTAGATGACATTGAGGGTATTGGTCCTAGATATTGTCCTTCTATTGAGGATAAAGTTGTAAGATTTAGTGATAAAGAACGTCATCAATTATTTATTGAACCAGAAAGTAGATATTATGATGATATGTATCTACAAGGTTTTTCCACAAGTATGCCTCCAGAAATACAAGAATTAATGGTTCATAGTCTTCCAGGCTTTGAAAATGCAAAAATCTTAAAATATGGTTATGCAATAGAGTATGATGCAATATATCCAACACAATTAAAAGCATCTCTAGAAACAAAAGTATTAGAAAATCTTTTCACAGCAGGACAAATTAATGGTACAAGTGGATATGAAGAAGCTGCATGCCAAGGATTAATGGCAGGAATTAATGCAAGTTTAAAACTAGAAGGAAAAGAACCATTAGTATTAAAAAGAAATGAAGCATATATTGGAGTATTAATAGACGACCTTATTACTAAAGGTATTAGAGATCCATATAGATTATTAACAAGTAGAGCAGAGTTTAGACTATTATTACGTAGTGATAATGCTGACCTAAGATTAAGAAGACACGGTTATGAAGTAGGTCTAATAGATGAAGAACAAATAGCTCGTTTAAATAAAAAAGAACAAGATATAAAAGAATGTATAGAGTGGGCTAAAGAACAAAAATTAAAAGTCACAAAAGATGTGGAAAAAACATTTGAAGAAAATAAATACTCAATTCCACAAGCAACTCTATCATTTGAACAATTATTAGGAAGACCAGAAATAACAGTAGAATTTCTAGAACAATTTACTAAGTTCCCATATGATGATGAAATAAAAGAGCAAGTAGAGATTTACTTAAAATATAAAGGATATATTGAAAAATCATACAAAGAAGCAGAAAAAATGTTAAAACTAGAAAAGAAACAAATACCTGCTGATATTGATTATGACAAAGTAAATAATATTGCGAGTGAAGCAAGACAAAAATTAAAAGAAGTAAGACCAACTACAATAGCTCAAGCAATTCGTATAAGTGGAGTTAATCCATCAGATATATCAATCCTTTCAGTATACTTAAAAAAGGAGTATGGAAAAGATGAATCTTAATGAGTTTTATAAAGAATTAAAAGATTTAGGTATAACATTATCAGTAAAACAGTTAGATCAATTAGAAAAATACTATAAATTGTTAATTGAATGGAATGAAAAAATTAATCTAACAAGAATTACAGATAAAGAAGATGTATATTTAAAGCATTATTATGACAGCCTTACATTGAATAAAGTAGTAAACCTAAAAGAAGTAAATACATTATGTGATGTAGGAACAGGAGCAGGTTTTCCAGGAATAGTATTAAAAATAGTATTTCCAAACTTAAAAGTAACTTTAATTGATTCTCTTCAAAAAAGAGTTAATTACTTAAATGAAGTAATAAAAGAATTAAAATTAGAAAATATAGAAGCGATTCATGCAAGAGGAGAAGAGTATAAAGGATCTTTTGATGTAGTTACTTCTCGAGCAGTTGCTAATATAGAAAAGTTAGTAGGATATACAATGCATCTTGTAAGTAAAGATGGAGTATTCGTTGCTATGAAAGGAAACATAGAAGAAGAATTAACAAAAGAAGTAGAAAATAAATTAAATAAAAAATATAACATAATTAAAGTAGAAAAATTTCTACTTCCAATTGAACAAAGTAATAGAAGTTTAATTGTTATGAAAAATAAGTAAAAGTATGTATCATTACATACTTTTTCTATTGAAAGAATAAGAAGAATCATATATAATGTTAATATAGGGAAACTAAAAAAGAATGAAATGAGGGATAGTCATGTACGATGGTTATGAACAAAAAGATGAAGTAGTTCAATTATATTTAGACGATATCATTCCAAATAGATTTCAACCACGTGAAGTGTTTGAAGAAAAAGCATTGAAGGAACTAGCTGTTTCAATTAAGGAACACGGTGTAATTCAACCAATTATAGTTAGAAATGTTAATGGTAAATATGAAATAATTGCCGGAGAAAGAAGATATAAAGCATCAGCTTTAGCAGGTCTTACTAAGATTCCAGCAATTATTCGTAATTTAGATGATAAAGAAACTTCTAAAGTAGCACTACTAGAAAATCTACAAAGAAAGAACTTAAATCCTATTGAAGAAGCAAGAACATATCAAAAAATACTTGAATTAGATCAAATGACTCAAGAAGAACTTGCTAAAACAATGGGTAAGAGTCAATCTTCAGTAGCAAACAAGTTAAGACTATTATCATTACCTGAAGAGATTCAAAATGCTCTATTAAAAGAACAAATATCAGAACGTCACGCAAGAGCATTATTAAGTGTGCCAGATCAAAATGCACAAAAAGAATTAATGAATAAGGTGATGAGTACAAAGATGAGTGTAAGAGCGTTAGAAGATGAAATTCAAACATTATATCCAAAAGCAAAAGATGCTGCAGATATTCCAATTGATTTAAATGCAACCGCAGGAGGATTCTTAAATTCAACTCCATTAACTCCAACGACACTAGAAGAACAATCAGATAATTATGGAAAAGTAGTTATTGCACCACCACAAGAAGTACAACAAGGAGAAGATGCAAAAGAAGAAAAAGAAGAAGAAGTAGTTTCTCCAGACAAATTTGTTAATTATGGAGAAATTGGAAAAGATACTAATCCAGATATAGGATTAAATGGAGCAACAATTCCAACTGAAACAGAACATGTTGATGTTAATGAAATAAAAGCTCAAGCAGAAGATATTAAACCTGCTGCTGGAGGAGCAGCCCTAGATAATTTATTACATATAGAAACACCAGCTCCAAAAGAATTAAGTAAAGAGGAGAAAGCAGAAAAAGAAAATTATTTCCAATCTCCTGATTTACCAGCAATTAAAATAGAAGATGAACAAACTCCAATAATACCAAGTATTAATATTCCAACAGAAAATGATACAATGGTTCCTGGAGTAGTAGTTCCACAAGAAGGATATACAATTGAAGATGCAACTACTAAGTTAAAAGAATTAGTTGATGAGTTACAACAACACGGAGTAAAGATTCATGCAGATGAAATGAACTTCCCAAAATCTTATCAAATAATTATTAAAATTGATAAAGAATAAAAAGGTAGATAAAAAACTACCTTTTTTATTTAAAATCATTTCAAAAGTATAAAATTTTTGGTACAATAAATAAGTAATATGAAGGTGATTAGATGGGAAAGGTTATATCATTAGTAAATCAAAAAGGTGGGGTTGGTAAAACAACAACAAGCATCAATCTATCTGCATCCTTAGGAGTATTAGGAAAAAGAGTATTATTAATAGACTTAGATCCTCAAGGAAATACAACTACTGGTGTCGGAATTAATAAAGGAGAAATAGCAAAAAGCATTTATGATGTATTAATAGAAGAATGTAATATTAAAGAAGCTATTTTAAAAACTAAATATCAAAATTTATATGTAATACCATCAACAATTAATTTAGCAGGATTAAATGCTGAATTATTAGAGAAAAGTAGAACAGAAATGGGATTCAAAAAAGGAGAACAATTAAAGAAGTGTATTGAAGAAGTTAGAGAAAACTTTGACTATATCATTATAGATTGTCCACCATCACTAGATGTAATTACTACTAATGCATTAACCGCATCTAATTCAGTAATTATCCCAGTACAATGTGAATTCTTTGCTCTAGAAGGAATTACACAATTATTAAAGACTATTATGATAGCTCAAAAAACATTAAATCCTACATTAGATATTGAAGGAGTATTATTAACAATGTTAGACTCAAGAACAAACTTAGGATTTGAAGTAGTTGAAGATATTCGTAGTTTCTTTAAAGAAAAAGTATATAATACTATCATTCCAAGATTAGTAAAATTAACAGAGGCTCCATCTCATGGAGAACCTATTATAGTATATGATCCAAAAAGTAGAGGATCAGAAGCATATATCAATCTAGCAAAGGAAGTGATTGAAAGAAATGGAAACCAACAACAATAATATTAGTGAAAATGGAATTCCAAGAAGAAGAGCTTTAGGTAAAGGCTTAGAAGAATTATTTAATAATGAAATATTAGATTATAGTGTCGTAGAAGAAAAAATAGTAAATGAAACACCAAAAGAAGAAATAGTAAAAGTAAAATTAAAAGACTTAAGACCAAACCCATATCAGCCTAGAAAAGTCTTTGATGAAGAAGCTTTAAAAGAATTATCTGATTCAATTAAAGAACACGGTGTATTCCAACCAATCATTGTTAAGAAATCAATTAAAGGTTATGAAATAATTGCCGGTGAAAGAAGAGTTAAAGCTAGTGAATTAGCTGGATTAGAAGAAATACCTGCTATTATTAGAGATTTCAATGATAATGAAATGATGGAAATAGCCCTTCTTGAAAATTTACAAAGAGAAAACTTAACAGCAATAGAAGAAGCAAATGCTTATAAGAAATTACAAGAAACATTAAAATTAACTCAAGAAGAACTAGCAAGACGCTTAGGTAAAAGTAGAAGTCATATTACTAATATGTTAGGACTTTTAAATCTACCAGAAGAGATTCAAACAGATATTAATAATAAATTAATATCAATGGGTCATGCTAGAGTATTAAGTAAATTAGAAAATAATGATCAACAAAAAGAATTAGAAGAAAAAATTATAAAAGATGGAATTAGTGTAAGAGAATTAGAAAGTCTTGCTCAAACTCCAAAGATTGCCAAAGCAAATCCACAAAAGAGAAAACATGAAACAAATGAATATTCTTACTTACAAGAAGAACTTAGTGAAAAATTAGGAACAAAAGTAGTAATTAAGAAAAATAAAATGGAAATTAGCTTTGTAAATACAAATGATTTAAATAGAATTCTAGAAGTATTAAATATAGAAGTAGGTAGATAGTATGATTATTGATATAGGTAGTTTTAAACTTGATATTATGAAAATAATATTACCAATTGTATATATTGTAATTGGTGTAATAATATTCAAAATAATTAAACATTTTGTTAATAAAATTAATAATAGTGATAAAAAACTTAAAATAACACAAATTCAAAGAATTAAAACATTAAGAAGTTTAGTAGTAAATATTATTAAATATATTATTGTAATCTTTGTTTTACTAGCAATTCTATCAACATTTGGAATAAATGTTAAATCAATTCTTGCTGGTTTAGGTATTGGAACTGCTTTAATAGGATTAGCTTTCCAAGACCTTGCAAAAGACCTTATTTCAGGTTTCTCAATTATTACAGAAGCAGAATATGAAGTTGGAGACGTAATTGAAGTAGATGGGTTCATGGGAGAAGTAGTATTTATAGGTCTTAGAACAACAAGAATAAGAAACTTTAAAGGAGCAACAAAGATAATTGCAAACCACTATATGGATAATATTATTAATTATAGTGCAAGTAACTCTTTAGCAGTTGTTGATGTAGGTATTGCCTATGAAAACAATGAAGATCAAATAGAAAAAACAATAGAAAATCTATTCAAGAGATTAAATGGAAATATACCAGACGCTACAAAAGAATTAGAGTGTTGGGGAGTAAATTCTCTATCAGATTCTTCAGTAGTATATAGAATTGTAGTTGAAACTAAACCAACTAAACAATTTGCAGTAGAAAGATTCTTAAGAAAAGAAATTAAGAAAGAATTTGATAAATCTGGTATTAAGATTCCATATACTCAGATTGAGGTGCACAATGGAAAATAATAATTATGAATTAGGAACAATTGTTATTATGAAAAAACAACATCCTTGTGGATCAAATGAATGGGAAATAGTACGTGTAGGAGCAGATATTAAAATAAAATGTTTAAATTGTGGAAGAACAATACTATTACCTAGAGTAGAATTTAATAAAAAAATAAAGAAAATTAAAGATTAGGGGTGAAATAATGCAAGAAAAAGGAAAACTAAGATTGAAAAAATTTTATTTTCATCCAGTAACAATGTATCTAGCATTAATGTTTATAACTATATTTTTAAGTTGGATCTTTTCATTATTTGAAATGCAAGCAACTTATAATACAGTAAATGCAAACACAAGAGAGCTTGAACCAGTACTTGTTGCAGTTGAAAACTTGCTTTCATTCGATGGATTAAAATTTATATTTAGTGATGCTGCAAAGAACTTTTTAAGTTTTGCCCCACTAGGAACATTATTAATGGCACTAATTGGATTAACTGTAGCAGAAGGAACAGGATTTATTGAGACATTAACTAGAAGACATATAAGTCAAATGCCAAAATTCTTATTTACTTTTATCGTAATCTTCTTAGCAACAGTATCATCATTAATTAATGAAGTAGGTTATGCAATATTAATTCCATTAGCAGCACTTATCTATTTCATGAATAATAGAAATCCAATATTAGGTGTAGTCACAGCATTCTGTGGAGTTTCATTTGGTTATGGGATTTCATTATTTGTAGGATCAATGGAAATGTCTTTAATAAATTACACTAGAGACTCTGCAAGATTAATAGATGAAACAGCTCATATAGCTTTAACATCAAACTTAATCTTTATTGTAGTAACATCATTCTTAATATCAATTATTGGAACAGTTATTATTGAAAAAATAATTGCTCCAAAGATTGGAAAATATAAGAAAGATGATGATTTATCACAAACAGAAAAATATCATTCATTTGATTTAGAGGAAGAAGAACAAAGACAAATAGAACAAGATAAATATGAAAAGAGAGGTTTAAGATATGCTTTAGTAGTATCAATTCTATTTGCTATATTCTTAGTATATGCCTTAATTCCAGGATTACCATTTTCTGGAGTATTACTAGATTTAAAAGAAAAAGCCTATGTATATCAATTATTTGGAGATAATGCATATTTCCAAGATGGATTCTCATACTTAGTATCATTATTCTTTGTAGTAACAGGTATAGCTTATGGAATAGGTTCTAAATCAGTAAAAAATGATCGTAATATAATAGAAAATGCTAGTAGAAACTTTAATAATGTAGGAAGTATTTTTATATTAATGTTTGTAGTAGCACAATTCATTGCCGTATTTAGAAAAACTAATATTGGTACAGTTATCACTGCATGGTTAGCAACAGCCTTAGAGCACACACAATTCAGTGGTATAGCATTAATAGTAACAACATTATTAATCATAGCATTATCAAACCTTTTCTTGACATCAGCTGCAAATAAATGGTTAATATTCTCACCAGTTGTAGTACCAATGTTTATGCAATCAAATATTTCTCCACAATTTGCTCAAATAGTAATGAGAATTGGAGATTCAATGACTAAAGGATATACTCCTTTACTAGCATCATTTGTTATCTATATTGGATACTTAAATGCTTATAACTTAAATAAAAATAAACCATATACTATAAAAGGAGCATTACAATTAATATCTCCATACTTTATATTAATATCAATATCATGGATAATAATAGCAGTATTGTGGTATTTAGTAGGACTACCAATAGGTCCAGGAGTAAGTCCAGTAATTTAAAGTAAAAAAAAAGACTGAATAAACAGTCTTTTTTATTTTATATATAAGATGATAATTCACATTTATAACCAAAACTATTAAAAATATCATATAGCTCATCAAGAGATTTATGTTTTACATAAAAATCACACAATACTTTATCTTTTTGGTAAACCAAAATATGATTATTCTTTTTATTAAATACAATATTTGTAATATCATCTTTCTTTAACTGTAAATTAAAATTATTATCATTTATCTTAATAGAAAAACCATTATCATTAAATAATAGTTCCGTTGATAATAATACAATAGACTTACTATGCTTATAATCATAGACAAGAGCTATACATGCAATAATAGACCATATAACAACTAAATAATTGTATGTAGTAGAAATAATCAAGAAGTTTAAAAAAATAAGAATAGTAAAGACAAGTAGAATATAAATATTATATTTTTTAACAGATTTAGTAACTATTTGTATATCAAAACGATTATTATCCATAATTATCCTCATTTCAGTATTATATATACTATTATTTTAGCACAAATATCTTTAAATAAAAGACATTATTTGTTATAATACATACGAAGAAAGAAGTGATACTATGAGTTTAACAGCAGGTATAGTAGGACTACCAAATGTTGGAAAGTCTACATTATTTAATGCAATTACAAATCAAAAAATATTAGCCGAAAACTATCCTTTCGCAACAATAGAACCAAATGTAGGAGTAGTAACAGTACCAGACCCTAGAATGGATAGATTAAGAGAAATGTATGAACCAAATCGTTTTATTCCTACAGCTTATGAATTTACTGATATAGCAGGATTAGTAAAAGGAGCATCTCAAGGAGAAGGCTTAGGTAATAAATTCTTATCTCATATTAGAGAAACAGATGCAATTGTTGAAGTAGTAAGATGCTTTGATGATGGTAAAATCATTCACGTAGAAGGTAATATTGATCCAATAAGAGATATTGAAACTATTAATCTAGAATTATCTATTTCAGACTTAGAAATAATTCAAAATAGACTAGAAAAAGTAGCTAAAAAAGCAAAGACTACCAAAGATAAAAATGATCTATTAGAAGTAGAAACTCTAGAAAAATGTAAAGAAGCTCTAGAATCAAATAAACCAATAAGACAATTAGATTTAACAGATGATCAAAAGAAAATTATTAAAACATATAGTTTCTTAACTGCAAAGCCAATTATTTACTTAGCAAATATTAAAGAAAGTGAATTAGGTAATCCAGATAATGAATATGTAAAATTAGTAAAAGAATATGCAGCAAAAGAAAATGCAAGAGTAGTAAGTTTATGTGCAAAAGTAGAAGAAGACTTATCTGAATTAGATGAAGCAGACAAAAAAGAAATGTTAGAAGCTTTAGGTTTAGAAGAATCAGGTTTAAATAAACTTATTACTGCAACATACGATATTTTAGGTTTAGCAACATACTTCACAGTAGGAAAAGATGAAGTAAGAGCCTGGACTTTTAGAAAAGGCATGAATGCTAAAGAATGTGCTGGTATTATTCACACAGACTTTGAAAAAGGATTTATAAGAGCTGAAGTAATATCTTATGATGATTTAATAGAGTGTGGATCTGAATTAAAAGTAAAAGAAGCTGGAAAAGCAAGATTAGAAGGAAAAGATTATCTAATGCAAGATGGAGATATCTGTCACTTTAGATTTAATGTGTAGTATGGAAAGTAAGATAGTAATATTTGAAGGAAACATGAAAGATGGATTATTTACTAGATCTAAAAGGTTTTATCCTGAAGATTTTAGTGAAGAAGACATCTATGAAGCATATAAAAAATGTCGTATTGGTCTAGGGGAAAAATGTGGTTTTTCAGGACTAAAAATGTTCCATCCAATTCAAAAAATGGAAGATAACGACAATTATCCAGATGATAAAGCAGTTATTCTAGATGAAAAATATATGCAGAAAGAGGATTATTTTACTGAAAAAATAGAAACAGATATTTTAATCATTTCAGATAAATATCCAAAAGTAGCAGTATGTCATAATATGGCAGATTGCCCAGTATTAATTGCTGAAGATAGAAGACAAGGAGTAACAGCCTTAGCCCATTGTGGAATATATCATATAAATAGAGGTCTACCAAAAGCAATTATCAAATCATTAATAGATAATTGTAATAGTAATCCAGAAGATATCTATCTATATATTGGTAGTCATATAAGTAAAGATAGTTATATATATGATACCTATCCACAACAAGCAACAAATAACGAAATATGGCAAGATGCTATTACATTTAAGGATAATAAATACTATATTGATTTAGAAAGAGCAATCTTAAATCAATTAAAGGATTATCCATTAGCAGAAATAATAATAAGTCCTATAGATACCGCAACAAATCCTGATTATGCATCTCATAGAATGGAAAAATTAGGAAATACATCTAAAAAAGGTCAAAATATCGTAGGATTTTATTATAAAGATTAGTATTTAGATACTTGCATTGAATATTATAATTTGTTATAATACTCACGAGTATTTTAAATACTCCTTACTGTATTTATACAGTCTTATGTCCAAAAGGAGGTGGAAAATAATGAATAAATATGAAATTATGTTCGTTGTTAGACCAGATATGGAGGAAGCAGAAATAAGAAAAACTGCTGAAGACATGAAAAAGGTTTTAACTGACGCAAAAGCAAAAATCTTAGAAGAAAAACCAATGGGTCAAAGAGAATTAGCTTATGAAGTAAGAAAATTCAACACAGGATATTATTATTTATTTGTAGTAGAAGCATCTGCTGCAGCTGAAGAAGAATTCAAACGTGTTGCTAGAATTAATGAAAGTTTATTACGTCATATTGTTGTAAAAGTAGAAGACTAATAAAAAAGAGGTATAAGTTATGAATAAAGTATTTTTAATAGGAAGATTAACTCGTGATCCAGAACTAAGATATACAGGCAGTAATACTGCTGTTGCAACATTCTCACTAGCAGTTAATAGAAACTTCTCAAACCAAAATGGTGAAAGAGAAGCAGATTTTATTAATATCGTTGTATGGAGAAAACAAGCTGAAAATGTTAAGAACTTTTTAACTCAAGGATCTCAAGTAGCAATTGATGGAAGAATCCAAACAAGAAGCTATGATGATCAAAACGGTCAAAAAAGATATGTAACAGAAGTTGTTGCAGATAATGTTGAATTTCTAGGATCAAAGAATTCCTCAACTAATTCTAATAATATGAATAGTTCTGCAAGTAAAGCAGAACCAACACCTTATGATTTTGGTGATATGCCAGAACCAAAGGGAACAGATATTGATAGTAATCCATTTGCTGATTTCGGATCTAGTATCGAAATTAGTGATGATGAATTACCATTCTAATTCAAATATTAAAAAGGAGGATTATTTATGGCAGAATTCAATCGTAGAAAGAAAAAAGTATGTATTATGTGTACTGGAAAAACTGTAGATTGGAAAGATCCAGAACAATTAAAGAAATATATTAATGAAAAAGGTAAAATTTTACCAAGACGTGTTACAGGTAACTGTGCTGAACATCAAAGATTTATCTCTAAACAAGTTAAGAGAGCACGTTCAATTGCCTTAATACCATATACAAAATAAAAATGTAGATTTTCTACATTTTTTTTGTACTCTAAATATGGCCCTTTTATTAGACAAATCAATGATTTTATTATATAATGAAAATGGGACTTTATAGGAGGAAATATGGGTATAATTAAAGAACGTAGAAAACTCAATAAAGCAATTTGGAATGCTAAAACAGTCTTTTTAATGGCTCATAAGAATCTAGACCTAGATGCTTTAGGTAGTCAAATAGGTATGAATATGATTCTAAAGAGAAAAAAGAAGAAATGTTATATCATTATAGATGATAAGAATCATGAAATGGGAGTAGAAAAAGTATTAAGAGAACTTGAAGGATGTATTGATATTATTCGTAGTGAAGACATTGATAATTATCTATATCCTAGAGCATCTAAGAACTTATTAATAATTTTAGATACTAATAAGAAAGAATTAGTTCAAAGTCCAGATGTATTAAAGAAGATTAAGAATAAACTTATAATTGATCATCATGATACTGGAAAAACAACTATTAATGATGCAACATTAATTATAGATAAAAAGACATCTAGTACTTGTGAAATGATAGCAAACCTAATAGAATATTATGATGTAGAAATTGAGTCATACTATGCAACAATACTATTATCAGGAATTGTTCTAGATACTAATAACTACACATTAAATACAAATGCAGAAACATATTATGCATCATATTTCTTAGCAAGCTTAGGAGCAAGTGCTAAGAAAGTACAATATTTATTAAAACAAAATGTAGAAGAATATACTGAACGTCAAAAGTTACTTGCATCAATTGAAACATTAGAAGGAAATGTTGCCTTTACTAAAGCAACTCCATATACAATTTATAGAAGAGAAGATCTTGCAAGAGTAGCAGATACATTATTATTCTTCAATAATATTGAAGCATCATTTGTAATTGGTAAAATAGGTAAAGATACAATTGGTATTAGTGCAAGAAGTTTAGGAACCTATGATATCAGTGGAATACTTGAAAAATTAGGTGGAGGCGGAGATGCAACCAGTGGAGCTGCAACATTTGAAAATACAACAATTAGCAAAGTAGAACAAGATGTTAAAAAATTAATAAAAGAAGAAGGAGAGTAATATGGAAGTAATTTTTATCAAAGATTTAAAGAATCAAGGTAAAAAGGGGCAAATCAAAACAGTTAAAGATGGTTATGCAGAAAACTATTTAATTAAAAATGGTTATGCCGTAAAGAAAACAAAAGAAAACTTATCCAAACTAAATCATGAAATGGCAAGAAAAGAAAAAGAAGATGAAGAAAACAAACAAAAGGCTTTAAAATTAAAAGAAAAACTTGCCAAAGTAACATTAGAATTTAAAGTTAAAACAGGAGAAGGCGACAAAGTCTTTGGAAGTATAAGTGTTAAACAAATAAAAGATGAGTTACAAAAACAAGGATTTGATATTGAAAAGAATAAAATTGATTATAAGAATTCAATTCAATCATTAGGATTCCATAATGTAACAATTAATCTTTATCCAGAGATAAGTGCAGAAGTAAAAGTACACGTTATAAAATAGAGGTGATAATATGCCAATAAGAGCATTACCTAACAATTTAGAAGCTGAAGAATCTGTATTAGGATCTTGCTTTTTATCAAAATATGCTCTACAAAAGGCAGCTGAAACCCTAACACCAGAATCATTTTATAGTGATAAAAATGCCAAGATATTTGCAGCAATGATAGCTTTACAAGAAGAATCTACTCCAATTGATATTACAACAGTAACAAGTTATCTAAAAAACAAAAATGAACTAACAGAAGTTGGGGGAGTTGAATATCTAACAGAAGTCTTAGACTATGTTCCAACAGCAAGTAATATAGATTTCTATATTAAGAGTGTTGAAGATTCAAGTGTCTTAAGAGGACTTATTCAAACAGCTGAAGAAATTGCTCAAGAAGGATATAATCCAGATGAGTCAATTAATGAGATATTAGATAATTCAGAGAAAAAGATTTTAAATATTGTTAAAAGAAGAACATCATCAGAATTTAGAACTATTAAAGATATAGTTGCTAAAACAAAATCTGATCTTGAAAGATTGTCTGAACATAAAGGAGAAATCACAGGATTAGAAACTGGTTGGTATGATTTTGATAGATTAACTACTGGATTACATCCAAATGAGTTAATTATTATTGCAGCACGTCCTGCTATGGGAAAAACTGCTTTTGCCCTAAATCTTGCAACACATGTTGCAATGACACAAGATAAATCAGTAGCACTATTTAACTTAGAGATGAGTGCTGAGCAATTAGCAATGCGTATTCTATCAAGTCTAGGACAAATTGATGGATTTAAATTAAGAACAGGAAATCTATTAAACCAAGATTGGAAAAGAATAAATGAAGCTGCATCACAACTAGCTAATACAAACTTAGTAATGGATGATACTCCAGGTATTACAATAGGAGAATTAAGAGCAAAATGTAGACGTCTAGCAAGTTCTGAAAAAGGATTAGCATTAATAGTAATCGACTACTTACAATTACTTTCAGGTGGAAAGAATTATGGAGCTAATCGTCAACAAGAAGTGTCAGATATTTCAAGAAGTTTAAAGACCTTAGCAATGGAATTAGGAGTACCAGTAATTGCCTTATCACAATTATCAAGAAGTGTAGAATCTCGTGATGATAAGAGACCATTAATGAGTGACTTACGTGAATCTGGTTCTATTGAACAAGATGCTGATATAGTTTCATTCTTATATAGAGATGACTATTACAATAAAGAGGCAAGAACAGAAGATAATAATAGTATTAGTGAACTTATTATTGGAAAGCATCGTAATGGTCCTACTGCTACTATTGAATTATTATTTAAAAAGAATACATCAACATTCTTAAATATCAGAAAAGAAAAGAATGGGGAGGGGAAACCTAGTGAATAATAAGAAAATATTTGGTTTATTATTAATAGTAATTATTCTATTCACAACAGGATTCACATCAGTATCTACAAAGCCAAAAGACTTATATAGAGTATATCTAAAGGGAGAGTCTTTAGGTTTAATAGAGTCAAAAGATGAATTAGAAGATTATATCGACCAAGAACAAAGAGAAATTAAAAATAAATATAAAGTTAAAAAAGTATATGCACCAGCAGATCTAGACATAAAGAAAGAAACTACTTTTGATAACAGAGTTAAATCAGTAGAAGAAATATATGAAGAAATAAAAGATATATCTCCATTTACTATTAGTGGATATGTAGTAAAGATTAAAGGACTAGATACTACTAATGAAAATGGAAAAGTAGTAAAAGGTACTACTCAAAAGATATATGTAACAAAGAAAGCAACATTTACAAATTCTATTGAAAAGACAGTTAAATCATTTATTACAGAAGATGATTTCAATAATTATGCAAATGATACACAAAAAGAAATTGAAGATGTAGGTCAAATAATTGAAAACATCTATATAAAGAATAAAATTACAATTAAGAAAGATTTAATTCCTGTAGATAAAAAGATTTATCAAACAGAAGAAGAATTAAGTCAGTATCTTCTTTTTGGAACAACAGAGAAACAAAAAACATATATCATTAAAGCAGGAGATACAATTCCTGATGTAGCATTCAAAAATAAGATATCTACACAAGAATTTTTAATTGCTAATCCTGATTTACAAGATGAAAATAGCTTACTTACTCCAGGACAAGAAGTAACATTAGGTATCTTAAAACCTCAATTTAGTTTAATTGAAGTAGATAGAGTAGTATTCCGTGAAGATAAAAACTATACTACAGAAACAAGATATGATAATGAAAAATATGTTGGTTGGAGTCAAGTAACTCAAAAAGGAGTTAAGGGAGAACAAAAAGTTACACAAGAGATACTTAAAGTAAACGGTGTAATTGAAAGTAGAACTCCTATTAATACAGAAGTATTAAAAGAGCCTATTAATGAAATAGTTGTTAAAGGTGGTAAAAAATCACTTTATTATGGTTATGGTTCACCACTTCCATATGCAGGTACTTGGGGATGGCCAGCAACTTGTGCCTCTATCTCAAGTCCATTTGGTTGGCGTTGGGGATCATTACATGATGGTACAGATATTGCAGGTTGTGGATATGGATCAAATATCTTCGCTGCTCAAGCAGGAACTGTAGTTGTATCTGAAAAGAAATATGGTGGATACGCTGGAGGATATGGAGATAATGGAGAATATATCGTAATCGACCACCATAATAATTATTACTCATTATATGCACACCTTTGTCCAGGATGCCGTTCAGTAAAAGTTGGAGACTATGTAGAAAAAGGTCAACCAATTGGTGGTATGGGTATGACAGGTGCCGCAACAGGAGTACACTTACATTTCGCAATATGGTATGGATTCCCTTATAGAGGAGGAACTGCATTAAACGCAATGCAATTCTATTAAAATGAAGCTTAAAACAATTGCAAGTGGATCAAAAGGAAACTGTTCAATTGTGTTATGTGATGAAACTAATCTAATAATTGATATGGGAATTTCCTTCTTAACGTTAAAAAAGACTTTAGAAGAAAATTCCCTTTCTTTTAATGATTTTTCAGGAATTCTAATAACACATTGTCATAAAGATCACACTAAAGGTCTCGCAACCTTAATAAATAAAACAAAACTAGAAGTATATATTCCAGAAGGAATGTATGAAAGTCTAAAAGAGTTTGTACCATACCCAAAATGTAAGTTTATAGAAGATAAGTTTAATATTAATGATGTAGAAATAGAATTAATTCATACATCTCATGATGCTCCATCATCAGTAGGATATATTATTAGACATAATGATAGAAGTTTAGTATATGTAACAGATACTGGTTATATTAATAGAAAATATCTAGAAAAGATGAAGAATCATAATTGTTATCTAATAGAAAGTAATCATGATGAAGTAATGTTAATGGATGGACCATATCCTAGATTCTTAAAAGAAAGAGTAATCAGTGATTCTGGACACTTATCCAATAGAACAACATCAAAATATTTAAAGAAAATTATTGGCCCTAATACTAAAACGATTATTCTAGCTCACTTAAGTGAAACAAATAATCTACCAGAAAAAGCCTTAGAAGCTATTCATGAACAAGAACTTCCAGAGAGTATCAATATATTAATAGCAGATCAATATAAAGAAGGACCTATAATAGAGGTGTAATATGATAAAAATAATTACCGTAGGACAAATAAAAGAAGCATATTTAAAAGATGCTATAGAAGAATATAAAAAAAGAATTAGTAAATATACTAATCTAGAAATAATAGAGTTAAAAGATGAAGGATTAGTAGAACAAGAAAAATCAATCAAATTAGAAGCAGAAAAGATAGAGAAATGTATAAATGATAGAGATTATATTATTACTTTAGAAATTGAAGGAAAAGAGTATACTTCATTAGAATTTGCAGAAAAACTAAGAACTATTCAAATAGAAAATAGTAATATAACATTTATTATTGGAGGAAGCTATGGATTAGCAGACTCTATAAAAAACAAAGCTAAAATGCACTTATCTTTCTCTAAAATGACTTTTCCTCATCAATTATTCAGAGTCATTCTTCTAGAACAAATATATCGTTCATTTAAGATAAACAATAATGAATCTTATCATAAGTAGGAGGTATTTATGGATATTGAATATAAAGGCGAAAAAAAACACAGCATTTATGATTATTTACTATACATAATTGCTAATAAGAAAAAAATAAAAGAAAAACCAATGACAAGAGTAAGAAGTTATATATTAAATACAATATTATCATCAATGTTAGCATTATTTGTACTGATATTTGGATTATATTTATTATATTCCGCAACAAACGATGTAGAAATAATAGAAATCATCTCAGATGTAGTTGTTTATTTCTTTGTACTTATATTTCTTTTCCTATTACATTTTTATTATCAATATAAATTAGCTGTAAAAGAAGGTCAAGGAATAATAAAAATAGATAAAGAAGGAATAACTGATATAAGTGAAGATGGTTCATTATTTTTCCCCTATGAAAAAATAGAATTCATTCTTTTATTTAATGATTATGCATTCATTATTCATAAAAATTCTATCCTAAATATGGCCTTGATGAACTATGATAAGAAAAAACTATTAGAAGCTTTAAATAAATATAATAAAGACCTATTAGTTATTCAACAATCTACAAGAAGGTGATAATATGATAGGGAATAATTGGGATAGTCTATTAAAAGAAGAATATCAAAAAGAATATTTTAAGAATTTATTAGATTTTATAAAAAAAGAATATAAAGAAAAAAATATCTATCCTAAACAAAATGAAGTATTTAATGCCTTCAGATATACTGATTTTAGTAATGTAAAAGTAGTAATCTTAGGACAAGACCCATATCATGGACCAGATCAAGCAGAAGGATTATCATTTTCAGTAAAGAATGAAGTATTAAAACCACCATCTCTTCAAAACATTTTTAAGGAACTAGAAAGTGATCTAGGAATACCATTTCCGGTAGCAAACTCCTTAAAACCATGGGCAAAGCAAGGTGTATTACTCCTAAATGCAGTACTTACAGTAGAAGAACATAAACCAACTTCTCATAAAGATAAAGGTTGGGAAACATTTACTGATGATATTATTAAGATAATAAATAAAAAAGAAGAACCCGTAGTATTCATTCTATGGGGAGCATATGCAAGAGCTAAAAAAGAACTCATTACCAATCCTAAACATTTAATAATAGAGTCTGCTCATCCATCTCCATTCTCCGCAAGAAATGGATTCTTTGGAAGTAGACCATTCTCAAGAACAAATGAGTTTTTAAGAAAGAATAATGAAAAAGAAATAGATTGGAGAATAGAATGAAAAAAGTAAAAGAATTATTCACGACATATTATCTAACATTCTGTGTTTATGCACTTATAGGTTGGTTATATGAAGTATTATGGTTAAGATTTGTAGTAGAACCTCATGCATGGGTAAATAGAGGAGTGTTATTCGGACCATTCCTACCAATTTATGGTTTTGGAATGTTAATTTTAGTAATTTTAAAAGAATTCATGAAGAAGAAACACCCACTAAAGAATTACTTATATTTAGTAATCTCAACAGTAACTACCACAACATTTATCTATACTACAGTAATTGAGTATACAACAAGTCCAAAGATCTTAAGTGTAGGAGAATATCTAAGTAGATTTGGTTTTTACTTATTAATAACAAATTTAGCTTGTATTGGAATAGTATATTTTACTATGTATCTAACAAAGAAAAAGAAATTAGAGAATCTTGATACAACTATAATTCTAGTCTTTTTAGCAATTTGGATAATCACAACTCTAATAGAATATGTATCACACTATGTAACCGCAACATTCTTTAATATGGAATTATGGAATTATACCAAAGACTTCTTAAATATTAATGCTAGAGTAAACTGGGATGCATCAAGAAACTTCGCAATAGGTGGAACATTACTTTTATATACAGTACAACCTATATTAGATAAATATTTACCAAAATTAAAAGATAAGAATAAACTTATCTTAACATTAATTATAGGTATACCTATGTTATTAGATTTTATATTACATGTATTATTAAAAGTAATTTAATCCACAAAATCTGTTGATAAAAATGTTTAGAAATAAAAAAGTCCACAATTATTGTGGATTTTTTTTACATATTAGCAATGTTATAAGTTACTCCAAATACTGCAACAAGAACACCAATAATAATCGCAAATATTAAAGCAAGTAATAATGCACAGAAGAAACTTCTAGAATAATTCTTTAAATTAACATTATTAGTTCCTCCTAAAGCAAATACACATAAGAATATAAAACCAACTAGAGGAATACCAAATAATAAGTTGTAGCCAAAATAACCCCAAGCTGATATTGGTTTATATTCTTCAGGAATATTATGTTCCATAAAGCACTTCCTTTCTAAATTTATTATAACAAAAAATCCACAAAAATTGTGGATTATTTTTTAGAAACTGTGACCTCCGCCACCACCGGAAGAGCCGCCTCCTCCGCCGCCTCCGCCACCGCCGGAAGAACCACCTCCGCTGCTGTCAGAAACAGGGCTATATTCACGGTGAGAACCATTCTTAACTGCATTAGTCTCACCAATATTAAATGTAATGTCACAATGCTTTAATATACTTCTATCACTAGCTTTTTTAATCTTAGTTTTAGATAAAACAATTATAAAACTAATAAAGAAAGAAAGTGTTAAAGCAACAAATATATTACTTGTATTTCTCATAGGTTCTGCAATCTTACGACCTATTAATAATTCATACATCTGATCAAATGCCTTAGCAGCACAATTATAATAGTCTTCATTAGATGCAAAATGATATACATTATCAGTAATAGTATATGCTTTAGAATTAGTTATTGTTCTATAGTTATTTCCATCAGAGAAGATATAAATCTCTCTATTATCCATATCTATTAAGAATATAGAACCACTCTCAGTATTATAATGACTGTGGAAATAATCATCAGCAAAACCACTAGTTGACCAATCATTCTCATCAATTGAAACAAATGCAATATGACCAAAGTCAGTTAATGGTTTCATCTTTTCCATTAAGTTATGTTTTTCATTAGGAGTTAATAGGTTAGCTCCATCATCAATAGTAGCAGTATAATTAGTCTCTTCATTTTCATAATTATACTCTTCAGTGTCTACTGGATTTGGATTAGGTATTTCTCTAATATCATTTCCTTGAGTAATATAAGATACTGTATCTTGATCATCATTAACAATTTCCTCAGCAAACACAATTGGAGTAAGAATTAATAGGAATAATGAAAGGAATAATAATATTTTTTTATTCACTTTCATCACCTCCTCTTTTCTCTAATTGAGGAATTGGTCTAGATACGAGTATATTATGAATCTTAACTAGATCAAAGAATGAGAATAATATAAGTACTAATCCAATAACTGCTGAGCCATAATAGAACATATCACTTACAGGATTAAGTACTATAGTACCAAATGATAATAGTATGGCAGCTAAATATTTAGACCAGTAAGAAAACTTAACTTTATATTGCTTCTCTGGTTTCTTTCTCTTAAATTTACCATTTTCATCTTTTTCAACCATTACTTGATTAAAACCTTTATCATTAATTCTATTATATCTATCATTACATGCAGATATTTGTGTTGCACATATAATCCATGCAACTATTGCCATAAATATAGTAAATAGATTAACTACCCAAGGTAATACTATAGGTATAAAGTTAACAAAGAAGAATATTGGTATTGCTAGTACTAAACTAAATATAATGTATTTAGCAAAGTCTATTGGCATATCAGCAGCAACTTCACCAGTCTGACCATTAATAATAGCATAATGTAGATGTTTATCGTCTTTATCTCTTATTGCAGCAAAGTATACTGGGAAGAATCCAACTTTCTTTTCTCCTACATGAAAATTAACAATAGGACTATAACATTGATATTTAGCATAAATATGTTTTCTTCTTAAATAATGAGTAGAATCAGAAGCAGCAATTTGAATAGCTTCAGGACTATAAGTACCAATTTCTACATCTTTACTATCTGCATAAAATCCAGGAAGATAATTAACATTAAACTCTTCTGCTCCATGATAATCAAATGGAATAGCATGACTATATTCATCATAAAATTTAGATAATAAGTCAAATGATATACCATTATATGATGCATCTACTTGTGCATGAATATCATAATCATCATAGTAAACATAATCTCCAGATCTATGATTATATTTTTTACCTCTATTAACAGTGTCACCATTATATGATAGATTATATATTCCATAAGGCATATATATTCCTCTAAACTTTTTAACTACAAGATCAGATTTCATATAATTAGGACTAAATATAAAGTGACTAATCTTTCTTTTATAATTTCTAATACATTCATCTTGAGTTTTAGCAAATGGAATAATAACTTCAGGTGCAGTTTGTTGCATAGTCTTTTCTTCAATCATATTTTGAGAACCACAATAACTACAGAATGTTACAGCAGTTTCATCAAATGAAAGAAGTGTTGCACCACACTGAGTACAAGAATAAGCTTTACCAGAAATTTGAGGTTTAGAATCCTCTATCTCACGCTCTTTAGCTTTTTTAGCTTCTTGTAATAACTCAGATACATTAAAGTCAGATCCACAATACTCACAATGAACTTTCTTTGTATCAGGTTTGTATTGAACCTCAGCCCCACAATGAGGACACTTACTCATAAAATCACCTCTTAATATTATTGTGCTTGAACAGCAGTAATAGCAATAACTCCTACAATATCTTCACTAGAGCATCCTCTAGATAAATCATTAATAGGAGAAGCTATACCCTGTGTAATAGGTCCATAAGCTTCAGCTTTAGCAAGTCTTTGAACTAATTTATAACCAATGTTTCCAGCATCTAAGTCTGGGAATACTAAGACATTAGCATGTCCTGCAATTTCACTATCAGGAGCTTTACTTTTAGCAACTTCTGGAACAATAGCAGCATCTAATTGAAGTTCTCCATCAATTTTATACTCTGGATATTGTTCTTTAGCAATTCTAACTCCTTCAACAACTTTATCAACATCTGCATGACTAGCACTACCCTTAGTAGAATGAGATAACATCGCAACAATAGGTTCTTTTTCAACTAATAATTTAAAACTATCAGCACTACTAGCAGCAATAGCAGCTAACTTCTCAGGAGTAGGGTTTTGTTCAAGTCCAGAATCTGCAAATATAAATGTACCATTAGATCCATATTCACAGTTAGGTACTACCATTAAGAAGAATGCAGATACTAATAATACTCCAGGTTTAGTCTTAATAATTTGTAATGCAGGTCTTAATGTATTAGATGTAGAGTGACAAGCACCAGATACTACACCATCAGCTCTACCAGTTTTAACTAGCATACAAGCAAAATACATATAATCTTCAAGTAATAACTTCTTAGCATCTTCATAAGTCATACCTTTTTCTTTTCTAAGTTCTACTAACTTATTAATTAATTCTTCAGTTAATTCTGAAGTGTTTGGATCAATTATAGTAGCCCCGCTTAAATCAAACTTATCAGTTACAGGATTACCAATTAAGATAATATCAGCAATACCTTCTCTTAAAGCAATACTTCCAGCCTCTAATACTCTTTCATCCATTGTCTCTGGAAGAACAATAGTCTTCTTATTCTTTTTAGCTCTTTCTTTAATACTTTCAATAAAACTCATAATTTACCTCTATTTCTCATTAAGTATTTCAAACATTTCTCTCTTTTCATTATTGTAGAAAGCTTTCTTTTTATATCTTTTAAAGAATCCTACAATATTTGATGGAAAAGAAACGATTAATTTATTGTAATCAACAACAGTATCATTATAAAAACGAATTGCTCCAACAATATCTTCTTCATTATCATTAAGATTATTAATAATATTTCCTAAAGCTTCACTTTTTAATAATTTATCATTATCATCAATAGTTTTAAATAATGTGTTATAACATCTTTTTAAAATATCATTTTCATCTATATTAGGAATTAAAGTAAAGTTTTGACTTATTTCTGGTAAGAAATTCTCAGTCTTTAATTCTTTCTCAATAATAGGTTTTGTTCTTTCTAAAAGGTCTCTTTTTTTCTCTAGATACATATCAATATCTTCTTCTGCTTTTTCTATTTTAATAATTGCTAGTTGATAGTTATTATTAATAATTGTTCCAATTAATAATATTAAACTTATACCAACTATAATTCCTATAATAATCTCTAACATACAAGTACCTCCATATCATTTAAATTATAACAAAATCTAACTAAATATACAATAAAACAAAAAAGAGAAAATCACTTTTTCTCTATCTCATCAAATACAGGTTCATCACCCTTAGGTTCTGTTCCTTTTAAAAAGTACATTAACTTAACATTTTCAGCACCATCAGTAACAGGTTTACCAGTAATAGGTTCAACTAATGAACCAACAACATTACTAGGTTTTTCATACCAAACATCTTTATCATTCATACCTTCTTCATAAGATTCTACTGTTTTATACCAAATATTTTGAGCATATTTATAGTCACTTTTAATTAGCTCAGTATTATCATCATGTCCTACCCATACAGCACAAAGTATCTTCTTATTATAACCAATATCCCAATTATCTCCTGAAGTAGTACCACTTTTTAAGGAATAAGTATGTTGAAGTTTTCCATTTAAACTAATCGCAGTAGGATAGTTATAGTCTATATAGCTAGGATCATATGGAGCGGTTAACATATTGTTAAGAATATAAACTAAACTAGGATTTAATACTAATTCTTTATTATTAGGATTTTCATATATAACATTGCCATCACCATCTACTACTTTATTAATGAAATGACCATCTATTTTATATCCTTCATTTGCAAAAGCAGAGTATCCTTCTGCCATAGATATAATGTTTATTTCACTAGTACCCAATGGTAAAGAAGGTACTTCATCTAACTCTTCTTTAATACCAACTCTTCTTGCTACTTGTATTAATGATTCTTCTCCTAAGAATAAATGCGTTTTAACAGCATAAATATTATCACTATAAGCAATAGCAGTAGCCATAGAAATAGCTTTATTTCCATAGATATCATTATAGTTTTTAGGAGAATAAGTCTTACCATCAGATATTGGAAAAGTAGTTTTCTCACTAATAAAAGCAGTACTAGAAGTAAAACCATTTTCTAAAGCAGAATAATAAAGATAAGGTTTCATAGTAGATCCTACTTGTCTCTTAGAATAAATTGCTCGATTATAACTAGATTTATTATAGTCTCTTCCTCCAATAAGAGCCATAATACCACCAGTCTCAGGATTCATTACAACAACAGCAGTCTCTAAAGAAGATTCATCTGGAAATGTTTCAGAAACAATTTTTTCTAATTCTTTTTGAAGATCAGCATGAAAACTAGTATAAATCTTTAATCCTCCTAAAGAACTATAATTTGTAGGAATAGATGGAATACTCTCTAATTCATTCATAATAGCATCTTGATAGTAATAAATACTACTATAGATTGGCTCTTCTTCATTACCTACTAATGTAATTTCTTCATTATAAGCAATATCCTTCTCATCTTCAGTAATAATACCATTTCTAACTAAACTATTTAGTACTAATAATTGTCTATCTTTAGCCGCATCAAAATCTATAAAAGGAGAGTAATTACTAGGAGCTTTAGGTATACCAGCAAGTAATGATGCTTCAGCAAGATCAAGTTCACTACAAGATTTATGAAAATAATATAAACTAGCATTTTCTATTCCATAGTTACCATGCCCATAATTAATAGTGTTTAAATATCCCTCTAATATTTCATCTTTACTATAATTAGCTTCAATTCTAATAGTATACAAAGCTTCTTCCCATTTTCTTTTCCAAGTCTTATCAAAATCTAGAAACAAGTTCTTAGCATATTGTTGTGTAATAGTAGATGCTCCCTGTGTATTACTCCTAGAAATCAAATTATTAAATAAAGCTTTACCAATTCTAAAAAAATCAAATCCAAAATGTTTATAAAAATTCTTATCTTCTGTATAAATAGTACTATCTATCACATAACTAGATATATCATCTAATTTAACCCATTCTTTATTATCACTACCATTAAAGAATACCTGATCTCGATCATCATATAATGTAATATTATTCGCACTATTAATCATAATTTTAGGAGAAAGTTTTGCATAAAGATAAAAACCCCCTAAAACTAATAAACAAATAATTAAAAGAAAAACAAAAAATTTAAACATTCTTTTGATAAATCTCAATCTAATCACCATTAGTAGTATGAAAGAATAAAATAAAAATATGTATGAAAAATATGGAAAAAAATAAAATTTATGTTATAATCATAGGAGAAATTTGAAGTGGGTGATAATATGCCTAAAATTAAGATATTAGTAACCATTAAAAATGATGCGAATGACTCTACATATGAGACATTAGCAATTACTCATGATGATATCATCTCTTATAAAGAAAAAGATGGTACTTTGGTTATTTATAATTTAGACACAAATAGTCTAGTTCGGGAAAACGATGAACTACGGATGGACTATCTTTTTGATATGTCTAAAAAAACAAATGGTACTATAACTATTAAAGAATATAATAAAGATGTATATGTATCAATATTAACCAAAAAAATTGAAAGAAAGAATAATGATATAGAAGTTCAATATTCTATCGAAAAACAAGAATTTCTATATAAAATAGAGGAGATAAAATGAGTATATTAAAAGAATTAATTGAAGATATAAAACAAGATGTTAAAAAAGCAGGCTATGAAGTAGAGAGTCTTGCTATTGAACCATCTAATAGAAGAGATCTAGGAGAATATCAATTAAATGATGCTATGCAATTAGCAAGAACTTATCATGAAAATCCTAGAGAAATCGCAACTAAAATTGCTAAAGTTTTAGAAAATGATGAAAGATTTGAAAATATAAATATTGCCGGTCCAGGATTCATAAATATAAGTTTAAGTGAAAAATACACTACTGAATTCTTAAATCAAATGAATGAAGATGTATTTTCAAATATTGATAAAAAAGAAAAGAAAAAAGTAATTATTGATTATGGTGGTGCTAATGTAGCAAAAGCACTACATGTAGGACACTTAAGAAGTGCAAATATTGGAGAAGCAGTAAAAAGACTAGCAAAAACATTAGGATATGATGCCATAGGAGATGCTCATCTAGGAGACTATGGTAGACCATTAGGTTTCGTAGTATTAGAAATAAAGAAGATGTATCCAGAACTTCCATATTTTGATTCTGAATATACTGGAGACTTCAGTGAATTAACTCTTCCAATAACAAATGAAGATCTAGAAAAGATTTATCCACTAGCAAGTGCTAAAGCAAAAGAAGATGAAGCATATCTAGAAGAAGGAAGAGAAGTAACTAATAAGATTCAAAATCATGAAAGAGGATACTATGACTTATGGAAGAAAATAGTAGAAATCTCTAAAGCAGATATTAAACAAGTATATGATAGATTAAATACTGAATTTGAATTATGGTTAGGTGAAAGTGATGCAGAACCATACTTTGAAGAATTACAAGAAATCTTTGAAAGTAAAGGATTATTAGTAGATAGTCAAGGAGCAAAGATTGTAGAAGTTGCAGAAGAAACTGATAAAGCTCCAATGCCACCATTATTATTTGTAAAAAGTAATGGAACATTATCATATGAAACAACAGATTTAGCAACAATCTTAGAGAGAAAGAAAGATTTTGATCCAGATGAAATCTGGTATGTAGTAGATAGTAGACAAGGACTACATTTTGAACAAATCTTTAGAGCAACAAGAAAAGCTGAACTAGTAAGAAATGATGTAGTACTAGAACATGTTGGATTTGGTACAATGAACGGAAAAGACGGAAAACCATTTAAAACAAGAGATGGTGGAATAATGTCTTTAAAAGGATTAATAAGCTTAGTAAAAGAAGAAACATTAAAAAGAATTAATCCAGATACAGTATCAGAAGAAGAAAAAGATGAAGTAGCAGAATTAGTTGCAATAGCAGCATTAAAATATGCAGACTTCTTACCATATAGAGAAACAGATTATGTATTTGAAGTAGAAAAATTTGCTGATTTAGAAGGTAAAACAGGACCATACTTACTATATTCAACAATACGTATGAAGTCACTTCTAAAGAAAGCAGAAGAAATTAATGCTAAAAAAATAAAAGTACTAAAAGGTGAAACAGAAAAGAATATTGCTTTAACACTTTTAGAATTACCTACAGTACTAGATAAAGCATTAGACTCTAAATCATTAAATGATATAGCAGAATATATCTTTAATCTTACATCTTTATACAACAAATTCTATGCTGAAAATAAAGTATTAACAGAAGAAAACAAAGATTTACAAGAGTCATGGTTAGTACTTACAGAAGTAGTTTATAAAGTAAATAATTTACTACTAGACATTCTAGGAATAAAAGTACCAGAAAAAATGTAGTAAAACATATTGCATTACAAAAAAATATATGATATAAAAGTACATGGAAATTTTATACATGTAATACAGGAGGGCTGTATATGGCACTAAAAATGAAAAAAGAAGAATTAGAATTATTATCTAATAAAGATATAGCAGAACTAATTCTAGAGAACAGTAAAAGAACATTAAACACAGCAGATTTATTTAAAAAGATTATTAAATTACTAGAGTTACCTGACTCAGTATTTGAAAAGAAAATCGCTGATTTCTATACATCATTAGCAACAGATAAGAGATTTATCTTACTAGATAACGGAAAATGGGATCTAAGAGTAAATCATACATCAGATAAAGTAATTAAAGTAATTGCTGAAGATGATGATGAAGAGGAAGAAGAAGAACTAGACGAAGATAAAGACGAAGATGAATCAGATGATGATTTAGATGAAGATAGTTACGACGATAAAGAAGACGAAGACTACGATGATGAAACAAATGAAGAATTAAAAGACTTAGTCGTAATTGATGAAGATGAATTAGAACTAGAACAATAATCTAGTTTTTTTCATCATAAAATATGATATAATAAGACTGACTTAAGAAAGATTAGGTGAAAATATGATAGATCGTTTAGAGGCAACATTAAAGAAGTATCAAGATTTAGAACAAGAACTAACTAAACCAGAAGTATTAGGGGATATTAAAAAGACCAGAGAATACTCTAAAGAAATGGCTGATTTAGAAGAAATAGTTACTTGTTATAAAAAGTATAAAAAAGTACTAGAAAGTATTGAAGATACAAAAGAAATGACAAAAGATCCAGAATTAGGAGAAATGGCTAAAGAAGAATTAAAGTCTCTTGAAGAAGAAAAAGAAAAACTAGATGGAGAATTAGAAATTCTATTAATACCAAAAGATCCTAATGATTCTAAAAACGTTATTATGGAAATAAGAGGAGCTGCTGGTGGAGATGAAGCAAATATCTTTGCTGGAGACTTATTTAGAATGTATACAAAGTATGCTGAAAAACAAGGATTCTCTTATCAAGTATATAACTCAGTAGATGGTACTGCTGGAGGATTTGCTCAAATAGAATTAATTATTAAAGGAAAAGGAGCATACTCTAAGTTAAAATATGAATCAGGATCTCATAGAGTACAACGTGTACCAGTAACAGAATCAAATGGTAGATTACAAACTTCTACTGCTACTGTATTAGTAATGCCAGAAGCAGATGATGATGTAGAAATTGAAATCAATCCAAATGATTTAAGAATTGATATTTATAGATCATCAGGTTGTGGAGGACAAGGAGTTAATACTACAGACTCAGCAGTAAGAATTACACACTTACCTACAGGATTAGTAGTTACTTGTCAAAATGAAAGAAGTCAAATTCAAAACAAAGAACAAGCTATGAAAGTATTAAAATCTCGTCTTTATGAATTACAAGAACAAGAGCGTGCAGAAAAAGAAGGAAATGAAAGACGTAGTAAGATAGGTACTGGAGATAGAGCAGAAAAGATTAGAACTTATAACTATCCACAAAATAGAGTTACTGATCATAGAATTGGCTTTACTACAAATAGTCTTGATAGAGTAATGGATGGAGCATTAGATGATATAATTGATGCATTAATCCAAGAAGATCAAAAGAGAAAGATGCAAGGAGAAGAAGAGTAGGAGGTATCCCTATGACAATTGAAGAATTACTTATTTTTGGAAAAAGTCATTGTCATTCAGATCATGCCAAAATCTTACTTGCAGAACTTCTAAATAAAAATCCATTAGAATTATTAAACTATTTAAATGAAGAAGTAGATGAAGAAATATCTAATAAATATAAAAAAGCAGTAATAGCACTACAAGAAGGTAAACCACTACAATATGTCTTAGGTAAAGTAAATTTCTATGGAAATAGTTTCTATGTAGATGAAAGAGTACTAATTCCAAGATATGAAACAGAAGAATTAGTAGAAAATACAATTAATTATATAAATAAGTATTTTAATCATCCAGTAGATATTATTGATCTAGGAACAGGTACTGGTGCTATAGGTCTAACTTTAGAGAAAAAAGTTTCCACAGAAACTGTGGATTTAATAGATATATCTAAAGAAGCATTAGAAGTAACAAATATAAATAAAAACAATCTAAATTCAAAAGCAAATCTAATAGAAAATGATATGTTAGAAGGAATAACTAAAAAGTATGATGTAATTATTAGTAATCCTCCATATATCAAAGAAAATGAAGAAATAGAAGATATTGTAAAAAATAATGAACCTCATATAGCTTTATATGCTGGAGAAGATGGCCTAGACTGTTATAAAAAAATATTAAAGAATATTTCTAATAATATGAAAGATAGATGCTTAGTAGCCTTTGAAATAGGTTATGAACAAGCTTCCCCTCTTACAAAATTAATAGAAGAAACTATTCCAAATGTAAGAGTAGAAGTAAAAAAAGATCTATCAGAAAAAGATAGAATGTTATTTATCCTTAAAAATTTAGAATAAAAAATAATATAAATCCTCACTATAAATTTGAAAGTGAGGATTTTTTATGAAGAAATTTATATTAATTATAGTAATAATCTTTATACTTATACAGTTAACAGTACCAAAAGAATCTATTAGATTTAGAATAATCGGTAACAGTAATGATAATGTAGATCAAGAATTAAAAATGAAAATAGTAAAAGATTTACAAAGTGATTTAATTCATAAAAGTAATAATATCGATGAAGAAAGAGACTATATCAAAGGAAAAATACCAGAATGGGAGAATAAGATTAGTAAGTATACTACAGACTATTCTATAAATTATGGCAATAATTATTTTCCAGAAAAAGAATATTTAGGTAAAACTTATAAAGAAGGATTCTATGAATCAGTATTAATTACTTTAGGAAAAGGAGAAGGAAATAACTTTTGGTGTATCTTATTTCCTCCGTTATGCTTTACAGATGAGAAAGTTGATGTAAAGTATGAATCATTTTTTAAAGAAGTGCTATCTTCCATTTTTTAGCATAAAATAAAGTGAAATGTACTAGTTGACGACAAATAATAGAATAAAACGCCTAATTAATTGACAAGAAAAGAGATAAAGACTTATGATTAAGTAGAGAAAGAAGCAATACTTTTCAAAAAATTAGTTAGGAGGAATTTTTAATGAAAATCATGGAAATAGAAGGCGGAAGAGACTTATCTGGTACAATACGGATCAGTGGAGCAAAGAACGCAACAGTTGCCCTAATTCCTGCAGCAATTTTAACTGATGAGGAAGCAACTATTTGTAATGTACCTGAAATTACAGATACTGATGCCCTATGTGATATTTTAAAAGTATTAAATGTTGATGTTAAAAGAGCAAGTGAAAGTGTTATTATTAATCCGGAAAATATGCAAAATGTAGAAATTGCAGAAGAATTTTCAAAAAAATTAAGAGCATCATATTATTTTATGGGTGCATTATTAGGTAAATATCATAAAGTAGTAATGTATTTCCCAGGAGGATGTTCTATAGGAGCAAGACCTATTGATCTTCACTTAAAAGGATTTGAAGCTTTAGGAGCAAAAGTTACAAGTGAAGGTAATAAATATACAGTAGAAGCAGAAGAATTAAAAGGAGCAAATATCTATTTAGATATAGCTTCTGTAGGAGCAACAATCAATATTATGTTAGCTGCAGTTAGAGCTAAAGGTAAAACAATTATTGATAATGCTGCTAAAGAACCAGAAATTGTTAATGTCGCTACATTCTTAAATAATATGGGAGCAAAAATCTTAGGTGCAGGTACTTCTACAATTAAGATTGAAGGAGTAGATCATTTAGGTAAATGTTTCCATGAAGTAATTCCAGATAGAATTGAAGCAGGAACTTATGTAATTATTGGAGCTCTTTGTGGTAATCCATTAAAGATAGATAATATTATTCCTGAACATATCGATTCACTATTATCTAAATTAGAAGAAGCTGGAGTAGACTTAGAAGTAGGAGCAGATTATTGTATAGTTCAAAAACAAGATAAATATACTGCTACAAGTATTAAAACAGCTGTATATCCTGGATTCGCAACAGATCTTCAACAACCATTCACAGTACTACAAACTCAAATGACTGGTAAGAGTAAAACAACTGAAACAATTTGGGAAAATAGATTCATGCATATCCCATATTTAAAAGATTTAGGAGCAAATATTGAAATTAAAAATCAAACTGCTACAATCATTGGTCCAACTAAGTTAAAAGGATGCGAAGTAGTCGCAACAGATTTACGTGCTGGAGCAGCAATGGTTGCGGCAGGATTAAAAGCCGAAGGAAAAACTACAATTACTAATGTAGAACATATCTTAAGAGGTTATGAATCAATTGTTGAGAAATTAACTAACGTAGGTGCTAAAATTACATTAAAAGAAATATAATTTAATATATTTCTTTTTTTTGGAGGCATCATGAATAGATTATTAAAGTTATGTTTCTTAATAATAATATCCTTATCAGTATTCTTTATTTATAAAGATACAAAGAACTCATCATATAGAGTTACTATTCTAGGAGATAGAGAGTCTCTAGGAATAAATTCTTATGGAATAAAAGAATATAGTTATATAGATTATCTAAAAGAATATTTAGAAGAGAAGAAAGACAAAGTCACAATAAATAAAGATTATCTAGAAAAAGACAATTCAATTAAAGAAGTACTATCTAAATTAAAAGATACTCCTAATCTTAAAAGAGTACTATATGATACTAATCTATTAGTAATATCTTTAGGATACAATGATTACTTATATAGCCTATCTTTAGAAGAAGAAATAACAAACTCCAAATTAAATCAAATACTCTTAGAAATAGATAATAATTATAATGAATTAATAGATGAAATAAGAAAATATTATCATAATAAAATAGTAGTAGTTGGTACTCTTCCAAAGACTAATACAATAAAAGAAATAGGTACAAAAGAAATAAATAAGATATTAAAAAATAATCCAGAAATAATCTATATTGATACAGAAGAACTACTAAAAAATAGAAAAAAATACTTCTCAAACCCTAAAAGTATTTATCCAAATAATGATGGATATATTGTCATATCAAAAGAAATTATTAAAAAAACACTTGAAAACAAAGAAAATATTTGATATATTAATAACGCATTTGAATTACTATGACGAGTAATTTGTCATGGCGGAAGGAGAGTAAATTATGAAAAAAGATATTCATCCAGAAATTAAAGATTGTACAGTTACTTGTGCTTGTGGAAACACTTTCACTTGTAAATCTACAAAATCAGAAATAAATGTTGAAATTTGTTCAGAATGTCATCCATTCTATACAGGAAAGCAAAGTAGATCATCTCGTGCTGGTCGTGTAGATAAATTCAACAAGAAATATGGATTTGATACTAAAGAAACTGCATAATAGCAGTTTTTTTATTTGTTTTATGATATACTAATAATAGAATATGGAGGGAATAATATGAGAGTAGGAATTGCAAGTGACCATAGAGGTTATGAATTAAAAAGTAAACTTATTGAATTATTAAAAGAACATGTAGAAGTAGAAGACTATGGAACAAATAGTACTGAGTCAGTAGATTATCCAGATTTTGCCTTTTTATTAGGAGAAAAAGTAGTAAACAAAGAAGTAGACTTTGGAGTTGCTATCTGCGGTAGTGGTATAGGTATAAGTATTGCATGTAATAAAGTAAAAGGAATACGTTGTGCTAAAGTAGATACTGTAGAAGAAGCAATAGCTACAAGAGAAGATAATGATTCTAATATAATTGCCTTTGGAGAAAAAATGACTCCAGAAAAAGCATTTGAACTAGTAGTTACTTTCTTAACAACAGATGCATCTACTGAAGAAAAACATGTTCGTAGAAGAAATAAAATAATGGAATATGAGGAAAAGAATTAATGTTTAAATTTGGTTTATATTTTGTAGTTACTGTCTTAGTAATATGGTCAATGGATACAATTAATATAAATGGTATTTTTAAAAAGAATGCTAATCCTACTCAAGCTAAAATATTTTATTTCTTTTTAGCCCTATCAATGATCTATTTAGTAACAAATTTCTTCTATGATTTATTTACTTGTGTAAAGATATTTTAAAAGGATGTATAAATCCTTTTTTTTTGGCCAAAATTAATAATGAGGTGAATATATGAGAAAAGAATTACCAATAATCGTTTTTGTATTTCTAATTGTGTCCGCTTTAAGTGCAATAATACTAGTATCTAATCATTTAGCAGATGAAATAGTAGTAGAATCCCCAACCATTATAGATCACATAGAAGATGATGAAGAAATATATCCAGTAATGAATGAGAATAACTATATTGCTTATCCATATGTAGATTCATTAGTATCTATTGGTACAAACTATTATGACTATCAAGCAGATGAGCAAGATCAAGAAAAAGCAATTATTAAACAAGAAGATACATATTACCAAAATACTGGTATAGACTTTGTAAAAGAAAATATCTTTGATGTAGTAGCAATCTCAGATGGAACAGTAACATTAGTAAAAGAAGATGATCTAGTAGGAAAAACAGTTGAAATAGAACATACTAATGGACTAGTATCTATTTATCAAAGTCTAAGTGAAATATCAGTAAAAAAAGGAGATACAGTATATCAAGGACAAACTATTGGGAAAAGTGGAACAAATGAGTTAGATAAAGAAATAGGAAATCACTTACATTTTGAAATATATGAAAATGGTTCTTCTAAAAATCCTACTCTTTATTTAAACAAAGAATACAAAAAGGAGAATTAATTCTTCTTTTTTTATAAAATCGAAATATATTAATAGTAAAGATGAAAAAATATGATAGAATAAAATTGGGGAGTGGATGAAATTATGTTAGCAAGAGATATAGGAATTGATTTAGGAACAGCAAATGTATTGATTTATGTAAAAGGAAGAGGAATTGTCCTAAATGAGCCGAGTATTGTTGTTGTTGAAACAGAAACCAAAAGAGTTATTGCAGTAGGAAAAGAAGCATCTGAAATGGTTGGGAGAACTCCCGGCAAAATAAAAGCAATTAGACCATTAAAAGACGGAGTAATTGCTGATTTTGAGTTAACTGAGATTATGCTAGATACTTTCATCAAAAAGATAAAAGCAAGAAACCTATTTGCAAGACCAAGAATCTTGATTTGTTGTCCTACTAATGTTACACAAGTTGAAAGAAATGCAATAAAAGAAGCTGCTGAAAGAATGGGAGCAAGAAAAGTTTATATTGAAGAAGAACCAAAAGTAGCCGCAATTGGTGTAGGTATGGATATATCAAAACCAACAGCTAATATGGTATTAGATATTGGAGGAGGAACTACTGATATAGCAGTATTATCATTAAATGGTATTGTTTCATCTTCCTCAGTAAAAGTAGCAGGTAATTCTCTAAATCAAGATATTATAAAGTATATTAGAGAAAAATATAAAATGTTAATTGGAGAACCAACTGCTGAAGATATAAAGATTAATTTTGCAAATATTTATAAACCAAATAAAAGACAAAAATTAGAAATTAAAGGAAGAAACTTAATTACAGGTCTACCAGCAACAATCGAAATAAATCAAGAAGAAGTAAAAGAAGCATTAACTGATGGAGTAAATAAGATTATTAAAGCAACAAAAAATGTATTAGAGCAAACTCCACCAGAACTTGCAGGTGATATAGTTGAAAAAGGAGTAATCCTAACAGGTGGAGGAGCACAGCTTACTGGACTAGTTGAAGTAATGGAAGAAGAACTAACAATACCAGCCTTAATTGCAGAGTCACCACTTACTTGTGTAGCAGAAGGTTGTGGAATATTATTAAATAATATTAAACAATTAGAAGAAGATCAAGAAGAATAAAAGCCAAGTAGCAAAGGAGAATAAAAAAACCAAGAAATTGGTTTTTTCTTTTGATTTCTAAGAAAAAATGATATAATTTTCGTAGAAAGAAGGAATTTTATGAAGGCCCAATTATTATCGGCATCTAAAATTGTAATAGTTACATTCATTTTTTCTGCCATAATTATGTATTTAATGAGAAAAGTTGCAGTTCATGTAAATGCAATTGATAAACCTAGAGAAGAAGAAGGAAATAGACATATTCACAAAACTCCAACTCCTAAATTAGGAGGAGTAGGAATATTCTTAGGATTCTTATTTGGTTATATGTTATTTGGAGAGCAAAGTGTAAGAATGAACTCTATTCTAATAGGTAGTTTCATTATTATCTTAGCATCCATTGTAGATGATATTAAACCAATTAGAGCAACACATAAATTACTAGCTCAAATAGTAGCAGCATGTGTAATAGTATTCTATGGTGGAATAGTCTTAGATGTAATCACAGCCTTTGGATATACATTTGATTTTGGTATCTTAGCATACCCAATAACAATATTCTTTATAGTAGCATGTACAAATATTATTAATCTAATAGATGGATTAGATGGTCTATCAGGTGGTATATGTACAATATTCTATATAACAATAGCAATTATCGGAGCATTCCAAGGAAGATTTGGAAGCTTAGTAATGGTACTAACACTAATAATGTTAGGATCTACTTTAGGATTCTTAATGCATAACTTCCATCCAGCAAAAATATTTGCCGGAGATGCAGCAACATTCATGGGATTCATTATTGCAGTAATTACTTTACTAGAATTCAAAGGACCAGCTTTAATCTCATTCTTTGTACCAGTATCAATTTTAGCAATACCAATTCTAGATACATTATTCGCAATAATTAGAAGATTATTAAAAGGACAACCTCCATTCCAAGCAGACAAACAACACTTACATCATCAGTTATTAGGAATGAATTTCTCACATGTAACAACAGTATTAATAATCTATGGAATAAATATTTTATTCGCAGCCGCAACATTAGTATTTGTATTATATGATCAAAGATATGGTGCAAATATTGGACAATATATGTTTATAGTAATATTTATATTAGTTGCTTGGTTCGTATTCCATACAACAATTATTTCAGATAAGAGTCCACAATTTATTCATAAAATAGAAAGAAAAATAGGAATTAAGAAAAAATAATTCCTTTTTTTATTCGACAAAATATTACAAACATATTTGTTAAACTCAAATTACCAAATATAAATGGTAGAATTGAGGTGTTAAGGATGATGACCGGACGCGTTAAATGGTTTAATAATGATAAAGGTTATGGCTTTATTGGATTTAAACAAAATGAAGATATTTTCGTGCATTACTCTGCGATTGAATTAGATGGCTACAAAACTTTAACAGAGGGACAATTAGTAGAATTTAAGCTAATCGAAACAAGTAAAGGATATCAAGCAATCAACGTAAGGCTTCTAAGAGAAGCAGCCACTATAAATTAGTGGTATTTTTTTTCTATAGATGTTATAATTAAAGTACAAAGGAGGAGATTTAATGGAAATCAAAATACGTGGAGAAAAACTTACAATTACTGAATCTATGCACGATTACGCAGTGGAGAAGCTAGGAAAGTTAGATAAATACCTAGATAATAGTAATAATGTATATGCTAACGTCATAGTAAAAGTAAAAGGACACGAGCATACAGTGGAAATTACAATCCCATTAAAATCATTTATTCTAAGATCGGAGGAAACACAAGAAGACTTCTATGCTGCAATTGATAAAACAATTGATAAGTTAGAGAGACAAGTCAGAAAGCAAAAGACAAGATTAATGTCTAAGCAAGTAAAACCAAGTTATGACTTTAACTTTGACAGTATAGAGTTAGAGAAAGATGAAAAAGAAGAAAATAAAATAGTAAAAAGAAAAACAATCGAAGTAAAACCAATGAATGAAGAAGAAGCAATCCTTCAAATGGAATTACTTGGACATGAGTTCTTTATGTATAAGGACAGTGAAACAAACGCACCTTGCGTAGTATATAAGAGACGCGATGGTAACTATGGAGTAATTGAATCCGAATAAGAAATAAACGATTAGGAGAGAAATATCTTTTATTTCTCCCTTTTTTTTGATAAAATATTAACTTGAAGGAGTTGATGACGTTGAATATTTTAAAGAAATTATTTGACCATGAATATAAAGAATTAAAAAGATTCAATATTATTGCAGAAAAAGTCATGGCCCTAGATGAAGAGTATTCAAAATTAACAGATACTGAACTCCAAAATAAGACTGAAGAGTTCCGTGAAAGATTAAGAAATGGGGAAACTCTAGATGATATATTAGTAGAAGCATTTGCTACTGCTAGAGAAGCAGCATTCCGTGTAATTGGAGAAAAGCATTTCTATGTACAAATTTTAGGTGCTTTAGCAATTCACTATGGTAATATTGCTGAAATGAAAACTGGTGAAGGTAAAACTTTAACATCAGTACTTCCAGCATACTTAAATGCTTTAACAGGAGAAGGAGTTCATATTATCACAGTCAATGAGTACCTAGCAGGTCGTGATGCTGACTGGATGGGTGGAATCCATAGATTCTTAGGATTAACAGTTGGAGTAAATAAAAGAGAATTATCTCCTCAAGAGAAACAAGAAGCATATAACTGTGATATCTTATATTCAACAAATAATGAAGTAGGATTCGACTACCTAAGAGATAATATGGTAGTAAGAAAAGAAGACAGAGTTCAAAGACCATTAAACTTTGCTATCATCGATGAGGTTGACTCAGTATTAATCGATGAAGCTCGTACACCATTAATTATTTCTGGTGGAGAAATGCAAAATCAAAACTTATATATAAGTGCTGATAAATATGCAAAGAGTTTAAAGAAAGAAGTAGATTACATATTTGATGAAAAAACAAATAGTGTTAATCTTACAGAGTCAGGAGCAGATAAAGCTGAAAAAGCATTCCATATTGATAACTTATATGATGTAAACAATACAACTCTATTACATTTTATTAATCAAGCATTACGTGCAAACTATGCTATGAGAAGAGATGTTGATTATGTTGTACAAGAAGGAGAAGTTATCATTGTAGACCAATTCACAGGTCGTTTAATGAAAGGAAGAGCTTATTCAGATGGACTTCATCAAGCAATTGAAGCTAAAGAAGGAGTAACCATTAATGAAGAAACTAAAACAATGGCTACTATTACATTCCAAAACTTATTCAGAATGTATAAGAAATTAGCTGGTATGACTGGTACTGCTAAAACAGAAGAAGAAGAGTTTAGAGAAATTTATAACATGTATGTTATTGAAATCCCAACTAATATGCCAGTTATTCGTATTGATGAACCAGATTTAGTTTATGCATCTAAAGAAGCTAAATATAAAGCAATTATTAATGTAGTTAAAATGAAGTATGAATTAGGACAACCAGTATTAATTGGTACAATTGCAATTGAAACTTCAGAACTTATTAGTAATTTATTAAAGAAAGAACATATTCCACATGAAGTATTAAATGCTAAGAATCATGAAAGAGAAGCAGAAATCATTTCTAAGATTGGTTTAGGTAAATCAGTTACAATTGCTACTAACATGGCAGGTCGTGGAACTGATATTAAACTATCAGATGAAGTTAGAAAATTAGGCGGATTATGTGTTATTGGTACTGAACGTCATGAATCACGTCGTATCGATAATCAGTTAAGAGGACGTTCTGGACGTCAAGGAGACCCAGGTTATACTCAATTCTTTGTATCAATGAAAGATGATTTAATGGTAAGATTTGGATCAGATAGAATTGGTGCAATGATGGAATCAATGGGTATGGGAGACCAAGCAATTAGAAGTAAAGCCTTCACAAGAAGTGTTGAACAAGCACAAAAGAGAGTTGAAGGAAATAACTATGATATTCGTAAAAACTTACTACAATACGATGATGTAATGAACAATCAAAGAGAAATCATTTATGAAAAGAGAAATAAGATTCTTGAAAACGAATCAATTCATGAGATGGTTTTAACAACATTCCGTCATCATATTGAAGATTTAGTAAAATCACACTTAGCTCCAGAAGGAATTCTAAGTGATGAAGATTATAAAGAAATAACAGAATTTGCTAATGAAAATTTATTAAGAAAAGATATCAAAGAAAAAGATATTAAAGATAAAGAAGCAAATGAAGTAATTGATATTATTGCTAAAAAAGTAATTGATGAATATGAAGAAAAATTAAAAGATATTCCAGAAGTAGTATCTAATGAATTTGAAAAGGTTATTACTCTACAAGTATTAGATAATTATTGGACAGAGCATATTAATACAATGTCTCATTTAAGAGAAGGTATTCACTTAAGAGGATATGCCCAAGAAGATCCATTAAGAGCTTATACTATGGAAGGATTCGACATGTTTGATTCAATGCTACAAAAGATTGATAAAGATGTATCTATCTTCTTAATCAAAGCAGAGATAAGACAAAATGTTGAAAGAAAACCTAGAGCAAAGAAATTACTAACAAATGACAATGATGATACACCTGTTAAAAAGGCACCTATCAAAAAACAAAAGATAGGTAGAAATGACCCTTGTCCTTGCGGAAGTGGTAAGAAATATAAACAATGCCACGGAAAGTAGCATAAAATAAGGGTTTGCGAGTGATAATGTTCGCAAAATCCACTACTTAAAATGGTAAATGTTCGCAAAAAGTTCGCATAAAAAATATTTTGAGATTATTCAATCTTTAAAAAACCTTATAAAATAAGGGAAAAATAGATATTTAAGCCATGCGAACAAATTGGTTAAAATGTTCACATAAAGAACAGGCATATTGTTGTCTGTTCTTTTTTCGTCCTTAGCAAAGAAAAGGAGTGAGAACATTATGGCCGATGTAAGAGTCATGAAAAGAGGAAAGGTATATCAATACCAATTTGAAATAGCACCAGTTGATGGAAAAAGAAAGTATATTAATAAGAGTGGATTTAAAACCAAAAAAGAAGCGTTTGATGAAGGAGTAAAGGCTTATAATGAATATGAATATTCAGGAAAGAAAGTAAATGTTAAAGATATGTCATATTCTGATTATTTAGATTATTGGGTAGATAACTATGCAAAACTTAATTTAAGATATTCAACTATCATGTCATATTGTAATATTATTAAGAATCATATTAAGCCAAGAATAGGTCATTATAGACTATCACAATTAGATACAAGAATGCTTCAAGAGATGATGAACAGTATTTATGTACAAAATTCCTTCTCTAAATGCTTTATAGCAAGTATTTTAAAAGTATTAAAAGGATCACTTAAATATGCTTGTTATACATTAAATTATATTAATTCAGATCCAGCTGAAAATGTACATGCACCTAGATATGAAACAATAGATAAAGATCCAGCTCATATTTTTACACAAGAAGAAGTGGAAAGAATTTTAGAAAGATTTAGAGAATCCCATTCAATTTATTATTCATTATTAACTGCATATTATACTGGATTAAGAGTATCAGAAGTATATGGATTAACTTGGGATTGTGTTGATTTTGAAAATAAGACAATTACAATCAATAAGAATATAATTAAAAAGAATCAATTAGGGTTACCAAAAAGAAAAAATATTACCAAAGGACATTCTACAACAGTTTGGTATTATGGAAATTGTAAGAATTCTCAAAGTCAAAGAACAATATCCATAGGAGATAGACTTGTAGAAGCTCTAAAAGAATATAAAAAAGAGCAAGAAGAGAATAGAAAATTTTATGGAGATAGTTATTTATTACATTATGAAAAGAGAGTAATAAATGAGTTTACTAATAAGCCAGAAATAAAAATAATAGATGCTAAAGCTGAATTAGAAGTAGGATTACCAGAAGCAAAGTTAGTTTTTATTAAAGAAAATGGTCAATTTTTAGGAACTGACACACCAAAATATGCATTTAAAGTGATTCATTATGAATTAGGAATCAATTCTAGATTTCATGATTTCAGAGATACGCATGCTACTAGGTTAATCGAAAGTGGAGCAGATATTAAAGCAGTATCTAAAAGATTAGGTCATTCAACTATTGATACAACATATAATATTTATGTTAGAGTAACTGAAAAAATGCAAAATGATACAGTAGAAAAGTTTGAGGATTATGCAAAAGATATGGTTATCCCCAAAACTGTGGATAAACCTTATTTTGATTAATCACTTGATTTTTAGAAAAAAAGTGTTATTATAAAAGACAATTAATTAATTGGAGCTGATGTCTAATGAGAAATAAAGCACTTTTAATTTATACACGAAAACAATTTAGTTTATTAATTAATGTAATCAAAGAGGGAAACTGACTATAAAGTCTTTTTCCCTCTTTTTTGTTGGGAGGGTTTGGAATGATAGTAAAAAATAATGAAGGAAAATTAGATATAACATTATTAGAAGTACAAAGACCATTATCAGAAGCAATAATAAAAGAATATAATCATAAAGAGGTAGTGAAAGACATTCACAACATATTTGTGCAATTACAAGATAATTTTTTTGAACAAGCAGTATACCAAGAATATTTAAAATATACAATTACAGAAGATTTGGAATTTGTTATAGTTGAAGATTCTTCATTGAAAATAAAAAATATCAACGAAAACAATCTTAAATTAGGAAGTGAAATATCTTTTAAAAGATTTACTAAAAAAGATTATAAAAAATCCATAGACTTATGTGAGCATTTATTAATGAGAGTAAGAGATTCATTTTATAATTTAGATGAGATAGAAAAATATATTATCAAAAACTTTGAATATGATAAACCAAAACCACTAACAGATGAAATAATAATATTTGAAACTAAAATACATAAAGATAAATACTATAGATCAAAGAAAAGCGCTTATATAAAAATGGCTTTGCAATTAGGACTTATGGATGAAATAAAAATGGATACTATTTTAGTATCAGAACTAAAAAAATACATTAGTAAGAACATTGTAACGATTGAAAATTAATCCGGAGTTTTTTCGGAGTAAATATAGAACTCTACAAGACAATTTGTAGAGTTTTTTCGCATGGTTTAAATAAACAATCTTATAGATAATGGTAGTGAACAAAGGCCTTAGTTCAAATCTAAAGAAAAGGAAGTGAACTAAAATGAATGATGAATATATAAGAATATTCGCAATCATGCCTAGTGAAATCTATAAGACAAAAGATTTAACTAGCGAAGAAAAATTAATAGCAGAGAGAATAACAGCTCTTTGCAAAAAGGAGGGATATGCTTGGATAAGTAATAAGTCACTAGCTGATATGTATGGAATAAGAGTTGATACGGTTTCAAAACATATAAAGCATTTAATTGAATATGGATACATTAAATGTATATATGGGAAGAACGGTAATGGTAATAAAAAAAGAACCATATATTTATCCAATAACATATGGGATAATGAAGCAATAGTTAATTGTTTAGATAATCAATCTAATATAGGTTATTCTTCCAAATATAATAATAAATATAATAATAAAAAAGAATATGAAGATAATACTCCTGATTGGATTAAACATCCTGAAATGTGTAAGTCAGATCCTATGACTCCAGAAGAAATTAAAGAATTTGAAGAATTATTAGCGGAGTTTAAATAATGGAAGATAGATTAATATACACAGTTCAGGAAGTAGCTAGTATTCTTCATTCTAGCCCAAATTATATTTATGAATTAATTAGAAAAGGATATTTACCAGCAATTAAATTAGGAAGTTTAAAAGTCTTAAAATCTACACTAGAAAGATTCTTAATTCAAAATGAAGGAAAAGATTTATCTGATTTAAATAATATTAAAAAAATCATTATTGTAGAGGTGGATAATGACTAATATAAGAATTACTAAAAGAGGAAAGGTATATCAATACCAATTTGAGATAGCTTCTGTTAATGGAACTAGAAAATATATAAATAAGAGTGGATTTAAAACAAAAGCAGAGGCTCTTGAGGCAGGAAATATAGCATATACCGAATATATAAATGCTGGAAAACCTTTTAAAGAATCAAAATTATCTTATTCAGATTATCTTGACTATTGGTTAGATAACTATTGTAAAAACAATTTAAAATACAATACAGTTGAGACTTATAAATCATTAATAAACAAATATATTAAACCTAAAATTGGAAAGTATAAAATATCTTCTCTTACAAGTGTGGCATTAAACAATTTTATTGTAGAAATGGTTAATGAATATGATTTTTCTAGAGAATACTTTAAAAACATATTAAAAGTTCTTAAAGGATCATTTAGAGAAGCTTGCAATCTATATGGAATAATTAAATATAATCCAGCTTTAACAATTAGATTACCAAAAATTGATAAAGAAGATGAAGATGTAAAGCACTTATATACAAGAGAAGAAATAGATATAATTCTAGATAAATTTAGGGATAATAACGCATTTATATGTGCATTCTTAACTTCTTGTTTTACAGGAATGAGAACAGGTGAAGTATTTGCTCTTACTTGGGAAGATATTGATTTAGAAAATGGAGTAATATATGTTCAACATAGTGTTTATGATAAGCCAAAAGATTCATTGGGAAGATGGTATATTGGATCCACAAAGACTATAACAGGGAAAAGAACAATATATATTGGCGATACTTTAAAAACAGCTTTAACTAATTATAAGAAAATGCAGGATGAGATAAAGAAACTATATGGAAAAGAGTATAAGTATTATCATATAGAAGATGTAAAAAATGAATATGGAAAAGTTATTGAAAATAGGATAGTAATAAACAACAATGAATTAGAATATGAAAATATTAATTTAGTATTTACAAAAATTGATGGAACATATACAGGGACAGATTTAATTAGATATCCATTTAAAGTAAT
>JAFXYF010000008.1 GCA_017541885.1 Bacilli bacterium | reverse complement strand
TCCTTTTGCAGGATTTGGATTATTTTATTTATTCTTTCCTAACTATAATTTTTTAGTTATGTTATTTATTCTTTTATTAATGTATTTAGAAAAAGAGAATAAGAATGATTATTTAATTGGATTAGTTCTTGGATTACTTGTTTTAACTAAACATACTATGGGAGCAGTTATTGTTTTATGCTCATTAATTTCTACTTTTAAATTTAAGAGAATGGGTAAAAGAATAGTTGGGATGATTGGACCTGGATTATTATTTTTACTTTATTTATTAATTACTGGTTCATTTAATAGTTTTATTAATTTATCAGTAATGGGATTATTTGATTTTGGTGGTCATAATAACTATAAAAGTATTTTTATAATAGTTTTAAGTGTTTTAATTTTAATCTATACTTTATGGAATATTAAGAAAGATTATAAGAATCCTTTAACTTATTATTTACTTGGAAGTATATTCTTTGTATATCCAATAGTAGATTTCTTTCATTTTCATTATTTATGGGTTATATTTTTGATATATATTTTATTAAAAATAAAAGATGTTAATAAACAGTTTTATTTAGCTTGTATACTTTTAAGTGTTTTCTTTATTGGATTTAATATTTATATTAATTATCCAATATATAAGAATAGTTCTTTTAGTAATTTACCTCACTTTACTGGGTACTTACATGATAAAGAGTTTTTGAGTGAGATTAAGAGTGTATATAGAGATTATAAAGAGAAAGATAATGCTTATATGTTTGCATTTACTAATATGTTTTATGATATAGCTAGTGACCATGATATTACTTATTTTGATATTCCTTTATATGGTAATTTTGGATATAAGGGAATAGATACTATGATAAATAAAGTTAAAGATATGCATGATGTATATTTTTATGTAGAATATCATCCTAATATACAGTATTGTCATGAGATATATGATTATATTAGAGAAAATAGTGAATTAAAATACCAGATTTCTTCTTTTGAAGTTTATTATAAAGAATAATAATTCTTTGCAAAAGAAGGAAATTATAGTATAATAAAGTTTGAAGATAGGAGTTGAATTTCATGAGTGATATTTATGCTGGAATAGATTTAGGTTCAGATAGTGTTAAAATTATCGTTTGTGAAAAGATAGATCAGAAATATCATGTTTTAGCATGTACTAGTAAACCTTCTTCTGGAATAAAGAATGGTTTTATTTCTGATATGAAATCTGCTGTATCTTCTTGTAAAAGTGCAATTAAAGAAGCTAGTGAAATGCTTGGAATGAAGATTACTAAGGTTATTGCTTGTGTACCTCCAGAGAACTGTACTATGGATATTGTTATTGGAGAAGCTGATGTTGAGGACAGTGAGAATATTACTGGAGCAGATGTTAGTAATGTTATTGCTAGTGCACTTAAAAATGTTGATTTTGATAGTGAAGAGTTAGTTACGGCTATGCCAATTAATTTTAATATAGATGATGAGTCTAGTGTATCTGACCCTAAGGGAATGAAGGGTAAACATATGAATGCTAGAGTAGTTGTTAGTACTACTCCTAAAGAGCCTTTATATAAGATGCTTGAAGTATTAAAATTAGCTGGATTAGAAACTATTGATATTTGTTATAGTTCTTATGGAGATTATTATTCCATAAAAGATTCTAAATATGACGAACTTGTTGGAGCTGTTATTAATATTGGAGAAGAGTCTACTAATATTTCAATATTTAATAGAGGAATTCAAATTAAGAATGGATTTATTCCAATGGGTAGTAAGAATGTAGATAAAGATTTAACTTATGTATATAAATGCAAATTAAGTGACTCAAGAATTATGAAAGAGAAGTTTGCAGTAGCGGTTGCAAGTTATGCAGATGTATCTGAAGAGTGGACTTTAAAAGTTGATTCAGAGGCTTCTAAAGAAGTTAATCAATTGAGTGTTTCTAAGGTTGTAGAAGCTAGAGTTAGAGAGTTATTAGAAGTTGCTAAAAATGAAATAAAAAACTTAACAAATAGGGAAATACGTTATATAATTATAACAGGTGGTTTGAGTGAAATGGCAGGGTTCCAATATCTTGTAGAACAAGAATTTGGATTCATTGCTAAAATATGTAACTTAAACGAAATGGGTATTCGTCATAATAGATTTAGTAGTTGTTATGGTGTTATTCAGTATTTTCATGATAAACTAGATTTGAGAGGTAAAACTTATAATATGTTCTCTGATGAGGATGTTGAAAAAATACAGAAAGTTGATGCTTCTGAAATAACAGATATTATTAATAATAAAGTGTTAGGACACTTTTTCGGTGATTAAGGAGGAAAAAGTATGATAGGCGGACTAGAAATGGATCAATTAGCGAAGATCAAAGTCATCGGTTTAGGTGGCGGTGGTGGAAACGCTGTTAATCGTATGATAGAGTCAGGTGTTAAAGGAGTAGAGTTTATTGCTGCTAACACCGATTTACAAGTATTAAATTCATCTAAAGCAGATGTTAAGATTCAAATTGGAGCAACTTTAACAGATGGACTTGGAGCAGGTGGTAAACCTGAAGTTGGTAGAGAATCTGCTGTTGAATCTAAAAAGGAAATTGAAGATGCTTTAAGTGGTGCAGATATGGTATTCATCACAGCTGGAATGGGTGGAGGTACTGGAACTGGTGCTGCTGCTGTTGTAGCTGAGATTGCACAAGGTTTAGGAGCATTAACAGTTGCTATTGTAACTAAACCATTCTCATTCGAAGGAAAGAGAAGAATGGATAATGCACTTGCTGGAATTGAAGAATTAAAGAAACATGTTGATACTTTAATCGTTATTCCAAATGATAGATTAAGAGAGATTATTGATAAATCAACTCCAATGCTTGAAGCATTTAAAGAAGTTGATAATGTACTTCGTCGAGGAGTTCAATCTATCTCAGACTTAATTGCTGTAGTTGGACTTGTTAACTTGGACTTTGCAGATGTTAAAGCAATTATGGAAGACTCTGGTCGTGCTATTATCGGTATCGGTATTGGAATGGGTGAGGATAGAGCATTAGAAGCTGCTAGACAAGCTGTTTCATCACCACTTCTTGAACAATCAATTGAAGGTGCTACTGATGCAATTATCAATATTACTGGTGGAGTTAACTTAACATTATTCGAAGCTGAACAAGCTGCAGAAGTTGTTAGACAAGCTGCTAATACTGATATTAATACAATCTTTGGTTCTGTTATTAATGAGAACTTAAGTGATGAGGTTATTGTTACTGTTATTGCTACAGGTTTTGATAAAAAGAAAAAAGAAGAAGAAAAACAAGCTGCTGTATACAATAATGGAGCTAATCAACCAATTCCACAACCTAATCCAGTTCAAGGACAAAGAAGATCTATTCCTAGAGAAGAATATACTTCTTACCAACCTGAAACATTAACTGAAGAACCTGAAGGAGATACTGCTGGTGGAGCAGATTATGAAGTTCCTTCATTCTTAAGAAATAGAAATTATTAAAAGTAAGCAAATGCTTACTTTTTTTATTGCAAAATAAAAAAACAACAAGTGTTGTTTTTCTTTAATAATAAGTTTTTTGTTCCCATTTCTTTTTCTTCTCAGCTGCATTAATAATTTGAGTTAAAATGTTTAGGGCAATTTGTTCAGTTCTTCTATCTTGATCTCTTAATGGATTAAATTCAACAAGATCAAATGATAAGATTTCATTTATATGTTTTACTAAGTATTCATTAATCTTCATTGCTTCTTCTTCAGATATTCCATCATACTCAGGAATTGAAACTCCTGGAGCAGTATATGGATCAATTACGTCAATATCATAACTTACATGTACACCTTTAGTTTTATATCCAGCTATTTTAAAGGCTTCATCCATTACAGCATCTATTCCTTTTTCTTTTATATCTTGAGTTGAGAATACTGTAACACCAGCATATCTTAAATTATCTTTTTCTGCATCATCTATACTTCTTGCTCCTACTATTACTGTACGTGATGGTTGAATTACTTTACCATCATGATAATATCTTAATTCATTACATTTATATCCTGTAATAGCAGCTAAAGGTAATCCATGAATATTTCCTGTTATTGTTGTTTCAAAAGTATTGTAATCAGTATGAGCATCTATCCAAATTATTCCTACATCAATATTTACTTTGCATGATGCAAGAGCAGATGCGATTGCGACTGAATGGTCTCCTCCAATTAATATTGGGAAGTATTCTTCTTTTATTTTACTAACAATATTTTTATATAACTCAGTATTAAATTTTTCTACTTCATATTCATTTTTACGACGATCACCAAAATTTCTACTTTTAATAATATTGGCATCTTGTTGGAATAACATACTTTCTCCTTTATAGAAAGTACTTATATCGTTCATTAATTGTTTAGGACCTAAACTTGCTCCATCAATATGAACACCTAAATCAGATCCTGCTCCAAATATCATTGTTCTCATATAATCACCATAATCATTTTAACGTAAATATCCTTTTGCTTCAAGAAAAAACCTTTAATTTGTCTTATATTTACTGTATAATAAAGCATAGGTGATGTATGTGAAAAAACTTAATGAGTTATTTCCAGAGTGTTCTTATGACACTGAAATTAAAAATATAAAAATTAATTCAAAAGAATGTGAAGAGGGAGATCTTTTTGTTTGTACTAAAGGAGTTACTGCAGATAGACATGATTTTATAGATGATGCGATAGCAAGAGGAGCAGTAGCTTGTGTAGTATCAAAAGATGTAGGTGAAAAGAGTGTTCCTATTATTAAAATTGAAGATACAAATAAAGAATTACCTTTTCTATGTCAAAGATTCTATGATTATCCAGATCGTGAACTTACAATGATTGGAGTTACTGGTACTGATGGTAAAACTAGTACTACTACAATTATTCAGACTATGTTAGGTAGTGATATTTGTGGATATATTGGAACTAATGGTAGAAGTTGTTTGAAGTTTCAGGGAGATAATCCAAATACTACTCCTGATGCTCATAACTTATATAGATATTTATCAGAGTTTGTAGATTATGAATGTAGATATGCTGCAATTGAAACATCAAGTGAAGCTTTCTTTAGAGGAAGACTTACAGCAATGGAATTTGATGTTAGTGCAATTACTAATATTACTTCTGAACATTTAAATATTCATGGATCTTTTGAAAATTATTTAGATTCTAAATTAAATTTATTTAGACAAACTAAAAAAGAAGGTACTTGTGTACTTAATCATGATGATCCATATTTTGAACAATGTAAGGAAGCATGTAATGGAAAAATTGTTACTTATGGAGTAGGAGAAGATAATACTCTTCAAATTAAATCATTTAAATTATATCCTGATCATACTGATATAGTATTTAATTATTTAGGAGAAGAAAAACATGTTACTAGTCCTTTAATGGGAGACTTTAATGTATATAATCTTGCTTGTGCTTTACTTTGCTGTTTAGCTTTAGACTTTTCTTGGGATGATTTAATTAATCGTTTACCTGAAGTAAAAGTTAGTGGAAGATTAGAATTATTAAAGACAAATACTCCATACTATGTAATGGTTGATTATGCTCATACTCCTAATGGTATTACAAAACTATTAAACTTTGTTCATACTTTAGATATTAATAGAAGTATTGTAGTTATTGGACAAGCAGGAGAAAGAGATTATTTAAAAAGACCTAAAGTTGGTAACGTAGTAGTTGAAAATGCTAGTTATGCAATATTCTGTTATGAAGATCCGAGAAGTGAGGACCCAATGAAAATTTGTGAAGATATTATTGCAGAACTTAAAGATACTCATGATAATTATGAAATAGTAATTGATCGTAGAGAAGCAATTCAAAAAGCTATTGATATGGCAAATGATGGAGATATGGTTTTAATATTAGGTAAGGGTAATGAAACTTATGAAAAGTTAAAGACTGAGACGATTTACTTTAATGATATTGAAGAAGCATATAATGCGGTTAAAAATAGAGAAGAGAAATAGTCACTTTGGTGACTATTTTTAAGAGGTGAAGTTATGATCCTTAAAATTATAAAATGGATACTTGTAATTCTTTGTATGGTACAAATATTTATGTTTTCTAATGATCCTGCAGATGAATCAGATAAGAAAAGTAATTTTATAATTGTATCTATTGCAGAAGTACTTGCAGGTAGAAGTTTAAGTGGAGTAGAGAGACAGAAAAAAATAGATGAATATGTAGTACTAGTTAGAAAAGGAGCACATTTCTTTATATATTTTGTTTTAGGATTTTTATTACTTAGTTTATTTAAAGAATATAAAGATTTAAATACTAAGATTATTCTAATATCGCTACTTCTTTCAATATTATATGCTTGTAGTGATGAAATACATCAATTGTTTGTAGTTGGAAGAAGTGGTAGTATAATAGATGTAGGAATTGATAGTTTAGGTGCTTTATTTGGTACTTATTTCTATTACTTTATTTACCTTATAAGGAGGAAATATGAACAAGAAAAAACAGTTTGCTAAAACAACTATTATTATTTTCTTTGGTAAAGTTTGTACTCAATTAATATCATTTTTCTTATTACCTTTATATACTGCTTATTTAGCAACTGAAGAGTATGGTATTGTTGATTTAATTCAGACTTATGTAACATTATTTGTACCAATTATTACTTTAGAGTTAGAGATGAGTATATTTAGATTTATCATTGATTCTAGAGGAAAAGATAATGATATTAAGACTTTAGTTAGTAATAATTTTTATGTATTATCGATTAGTTTAACTTTATTTACTATTTTGTATTTTATAATTACAAGTTTTGTATCTATTCCATTTAGATTTATTATTTGGATAGATGTAATAGTTTGTGTTTTATCTGGAAATTTCTTACAAATTGCGAGAGGTTTTGGTCAAACATTAGACTTTTCAATTAGTTGTATTTTAACAGGACTTACAACTGTATGTAGTAATATTTTCTTAATAGTATTTTGTGGTATGCAAGCTGAAGGTATGATTATATCAATGGCTTTAGCTAATTTTATTTGTGCATTATACTTATTTATTAGATTAAAACTATTACCTAAAATTGACTTTAAATTAGTTGATAAAAAATTACTTAAAGAAATGTATAAATACTCTATACCTTTAGTTCCAAATGGAATTAGTTGGTGGATTGTTAATGTTAGTGATAGAACTATTATTTCATGGATCTTAGGAGCCGGTTTAAATGGTATTTATGCAATTAGTAATAAGTTCCCAACAATTATATCTAGTTTAACTGGAATATTTAATTTAAGTTGGAGTGAGAGTGCATCTCTTCATATTAATAGTCCAGATAGAGATGAATTCTTCTCTGATATAGCAAATACTATTATGAAGTTATTTGTTGCTTTAGGAGTAGGAATGATTGCTTGTATGCCTTTTGTATTTCCACTTATGATTAATTCTAAATATAATGGTGCATATGATTATATTCCACCTTTAGTACTAGCTACTGTATTTAATGTAGCAATATGTTTATATAGTCAAATATATTTAGCAAAGAAAATGAGTAAACAAGTTGCTAGTACTACAATAATGGGTGCAATAATCAATATTTTAATTAATATTATTTTCATTAAATATATTGGTTTATATGCAGCAGCAATATCAACTACAATATCTTATTTTGCAATGGTTTTATATAGACATATTGATTTAAAGAAATATGTAAAAATTAAATATGAAAATGGATTCTTTATAAAGAGTTTCTTAATATTTACTTTTGCAATTGTTTTATACTATTACAATCATTTATATACAAATATTATTAGTTTAGTAATTGTATGTATTTATGCAGTAGTATCTAATAAGACTTTTTTAAGAGATAGTTTTCTTACAATAAAAAACAAAATAAAACATTAATTAAAAACATATAATCTAATGGTGATTATATGTTTTTTTTAGAATTAATTAGAAGTTTATTTTCTTTTACTGGGAGTTACTCAGTAGATGCATTTTTAGAACCTTTATCAAAAGAGGAAGAAGAGGCTTGCATTTATGATAAAGATACTAATCCTTTGAGTCGTAGTAAGTTAATTGAACATAACTTAAGACTAGTTGCACATATAGTTAAAAAGTATGATAAAAAAGAAGGAGATATGGATGATTTAATAAGTATTGGGACTATTGGTTTAATAAAAGGAGTAGATACTTATAAACCTAATCATAATGTTCGTATTACTACATATTGTGCTAGATGTATAGAAAATGAAATACTAATGTACTTTCGGAAGAATAATAAGTATTTGAATGATGTATCTATTCATGATGCGGTAGGGTATGATAAAGATGGTAATCCAATAGAGATACTAGATGTATTAAAAGTAGATGATGTTGATTTTTCTGATGATCTTCAATTGAAAGATCATTTAAAATTATTAAAAGAATATATGCATGTACTAACTTCCAGAGAAAGAGAAATAATAAATGCTAGATATGGTTTGGGTGATAGAGAAGAATATACTCAAAAACATATATCTAAAAGACTAGGAATTAGTAGAAGTTATGTATCTAGAATAGAGAAGAGAGCTCTTACAAAACTCTTAAGAGAGTTCCTTAAAAATAATCAGTTATAAGAATTTACAAAAAATGATTTCTCATATATAATATAAGAAGAGTAGTGAGATGGTCGTATGAGAAAGTTTTTTCGTAAGATAGGTATTACTAAACCACTTTTAATAGGAGGCATTTTTGTTATTGCCTTTTTTGTGATTGCATTTTTTATACATCTAGTTTTACTTCCACAAATTGAATTAAAAGGTGGTAAAAAAATAGTAGTTGAATACAAAGAAAAGTATTCTGAAGCAGGATATAAAGCAAATCATCTTGGAAAGAATCTTACAAAAGAAGTTAAAGTAAAAGGAAAAGTAAATACTGATAAGTTAGGAGAATATCAAGTTACTTATACAGTTGGTTCTGGAATATTTAAAAGAAAAGTAGTGAGAACTGTAGAAGTAAGTGATACTACTAAACCTAAATTAAAGATTAATAAAGATGATATTTATGTTTGTCCTGGAACTAAGTATGAAATTGAAAAAGTAGAAGCTACTGATAATTATGATGGAGATTTAACAGATAAAGTAAAGGGAGAAATATCTAAAAAAGAAGATATGGTTACTTACTCTGTAAAAGATAGTAATGGTAATAAAAAGAGTATTACTAAAAAGATATTATATGAAGATAAAGAAAAACCAGTAATTACATTAACTGGTACTGAAACTGTTTATATTTGTACTAATGATGTATATAAAGATCCTGGATATAAAGCAGAAGATAATTGTGATAAAGATTTAACTAGTAAAGTAGTAGTAGAAGGAACTGTTGATAATAGTTTAGCAGGAGACTATAAAATTACTTATAAAGTTAAAGATGAAGCAGGAAATGAAGGAGAAGCTAATCGTACTGTTAAAGTAAGTAGTGGGGATGTTGTTGGGACTGTTTATTTAACATTTGATGATGGCCCAAATGAAGGCACTACTAATGTAATCCTTGATATCTTAAAAGAAGAGGGAGTTAAAGCAACTTTCTTTGTAACTGGATATGGACCTGATGAATTAATTAAGAGAGAGTTTGATGAAGGACATACTGTAGCACTTCATTCACAAACACATGATTATGCAAAGATATATTCATCTGATCAGGCTTTTTTCAATGATTTACAAGCAATACATGATAGAGTACAAAGAATTACTGGATATGACTCTAAATTTATAAGATTCCCTGGAGGAGCAAGTAATACAGTAAGTAGAAGATATTCATTTGGAATTATGTCTAGACTTTCTAAAGAAGTATTAAATAGAGGATATAAGTATTATGACTGGAATGTTTCTTCTGGAGACGCAGGTAATACAACTGATCCTAAACAAGTATATAGAAATGTTGTTTATAGTCTTAGAAAAGATCGTGTTAATATGGTTTTAATGCATGATATTAAACCTTATACTAGAGATGCAATTCGTGATATTATTCATTATTGTAAAGAGAATGGATATCAAATAAAGAAAATAGATAATTGTACAACAATGGTTACACAAAGAGTTAATAATTAGGGTGATGAGTATGAATAATCAAGATATGTTATTAATGAGAGAAGCACATATAATCAAAAAAATATTATATGCATATAGTAATAATGAATTACATACAGTTCGTCATTTTATGACTGATGATTTATATAAGAAATTAATTCGTGATATAGAAAATGATCGTAAATTAGGACAAAAGGTATGTATTGAAGAAGTTCATGTAGAATTACAAGTTAATCGTGAATTTGATGATTCTGATAAACATTATATTGAAACAATTTGTAATTGTAAGAATTTAAAATATGTTTTAAAAGACAATAAAGTAATTGGTGGATCTAATGAGAAGAGAAGTCTTTATTCTACTAAAGTATTACTTGTAAAAGATAAAGATGCTCCTGAGAGAACATTTATTACATGTGAAGGATGCGGAACATCATTTGATTTAAAAACTACAGGTTATTGTCCAACTTGTGGAAAAAAGTATAAATATGAAAAATATGATTATGTAATTAAAGAAATGGAAATATAGTTATGAAGAAGAGTAGTTTGTTTATATTAATAACATCTATTTTTCTTTTATATACTGTTCCTGTTTATGCTGACTCTGGATGGGATTATGACTATGGTGGAGGATATAGCGGAGACTATGGAAGCAGCTATGGTGGGTATGATTCATATGATAGTGACTATGGTAGTAGTTATGGTGATTATGATAGTGGCACTTATAGTAGTGGGAGAAGAGTTCCATATTCATTGTTTTCAATACTAATGTGTCTGCTTGGTACATTACTTGTTCCTAAGAGAAAAGATGGAAGAAGTATGGCTATTCCTGAGAAAAATGAGACAGAAGAAGCAATTCTTAAAAATACTCATCGTCATACTAGTACTAGTGAAATAGAAACTAATTATGATGAAGTGATTCAGAAATATTTACCAAAATATACAGAGAAGAAATTATTAGATGATTTTTATGATATTTTTGTTAAAGTACAAATTGCTTGGATGGATTTTGATTATAAAAAACTAGAAAACTTTTGTTCTTTAGAATTATATGACTCTTATGAAGCAGATTTAGAAGAATTAAAGAATAAAGGTCAAAAAAATATTATGAGTGATTTTACTTTTATTTCATCTAATATTAGAAATATAGAAGAGATAGATGGTAGAGTTGTAATTGATGCTTATTTAGCTGTTTCTTTTAAAGACTATGTAATTAAAACTGATAATGGTAAAGTTATTAGAGGTAATAGTCTACAAACAGTTAATCTTAAATATGATTTAGAATTTGTAATGGATTTAGATAATAGTAAGAGTAGTGCATATTGTCCTAATTGTGGGGCTAAGATTACTAGTAAGGTATGTGAATTTTGTCATAGTACAGTAAATCCTAAAAAGGAACATTTTGTATTAAATAAAAAGAGTATCATGAAATAGACAAAAAAAGTATTATGATATATAATATTTCTCGGAGGTTTTATGGGATTTAGACCGGATATTTATAAGAAAAATATTTTTGAGATTGATTATGATCTATTAAAAAACGGAGGTATTAAATGCCTTGTTTTTGACTTGGATAATACTTTAGGTCTAATGGAACAAAAGAAATGTCCAGATGAAGTAAAAGAATTGATTTATGAATTAAAGAGAGATTTCTTAGTTGTTATATGTACTAATAATTTTAATAGAAGAATAAAACCTTATTTAAAAGATTTGGATATAGATGGTGTTTGTTTTAGTTTAAAACCTACTACTATAGGTTTAAATAAAATAAAAAACAAATATCATTTAAGCAAGAGTGAAATGTGTTTAATAGGAGATCAATTACTTACTGATGTTTTAGCAGGTAATAGATTTCATATTACTACAGTACTTGTTGATCCAATGGGTGAGAAAGAATTAAAAATAACTGGAGTAAATCGATTTATAGAAAATATAATTATGAGAAAATATCAAAAAAGAGGGATATTTGAAAGAGGTAAATATTATGAATAATGAGAAACGATGTCAGGGATGTGGAGTTCTTCTACAAGATGAGAATGTCCTTCAAGAAGGATATACCACTAATTTAGAGAATGATATTTGTCAAAGATGTTTTAGAATGAAAAACTATGGAGAATATCAAGTAGTAGTTAAATCAAATGATGAATATGTAGATATATTAAAAGATGTTGGTAAAACTAAAGATTTAGTTTTATATATTACTGATTTATTAAATTTAGAGAAGAATATTGAACAAATTCGTACTATTATTCCAAATAAAATGATATTAGTACTTAATAAAATTGATGTTTTACCTAAATCAGTAAAAGAAGATAAAATAAAAGCATACTTAGAAAGTATGAATATTCATTTTGAAGAGATTATTGTTATTAGTACTGCTAAAAACTATAACATTGATTATTTATTAAAAAGAATTAAATATTTTCAAACTAGTAAGAATGTTTATGTAGTAGGTCATACTAATGCTGGTAAGAGTAGTTTAATTAATAAGTTAATTAAGAATTATTCTGAAAATACGCAAGAGTTAACTATGAGTCCATTACCTTCTACAACATTAAGTACAATTAATATTGATATTAATGATCATTTAACTTTGATTGATACTCCTGGATTAGTAGATACTGGATCTATACTTAATCATGTAGATCCTAAAATGGTAAAGAAGATTTCTGCTAAGACTGAGATTAAACCTAGAACATATCAATTAAAGAAAAATCAATCTATTGTAATTGAAGATTTAATTAGAATTGATTATGTTGAAGGAGAAAAGAATAGTTTTACTTTATTTGTATCTAATGATTTAAAAGTAAAAAGATTATTAAATATATTTCATAATAATTCTATTAAAGATAAAAATAAGATTACTTATAATATGAAATATGATGAAGATTTAGTTATAAGTGGTTTAGGATTTGTTAAGATTGTAGATAAAGGTGTTATCGATGTTTATATCGATAAAGATGTAGATACATTTACAAGAAGAAGTCTAATTTAGACTTCTTTTTTTATTTGACTAAAACTATCTACAATAGTAAAATTTATGGTAGGAGAATATGCATATGATACGAAAAAAGAAAAATATTACATTTATAATTGTTTTAGTTTTGTTATGCTTAGGCATTGGTTATGCATATCTAACTACAACTTTAAGTATAAATGGAGTAACTGATGTAGATAGTAATAGCTGGGATGTGCATTTTGCAAATGTTCAAGTAACAACTGGCTCTGTTAGTGGAAGTCTTGTTACACAAGCTCCAACTATTTCTAATGATACATCTATTAGTTATCATATAAGATTAGCTGAACCTGGAGATTATTATGAATTTACTGTTGATGCGGTTAATGCAGGAACAATAGATGCGATGATAGGAGAGATTCATTCGACTTTAAATGCAGTTGAAATAACGACATTACCATCATATTTAAACTATACTGTTAAGTATTCAGATGGTGTAGATGTTCAAAGTAATCATTTGCTTGCAGCAAATACAATTGAAACATATAGAATAAAAATAGAATATAGAACTGATATAGATCCAGGGGATTTACCATCTTCTGCACAATCTTTATCTTTAGGATTTGGTATTAATTATATTCAAGCTACTGGCAGTGCTGTTGCAGTTGAACATTCTATTTATGTTATAAGTGATATAAGTGTTTATTTGAATCAATCTCTACCATCTAATTTAACTATTTATAGAAGCCCTTCTGATGCAATGAATATTTTTGGCAAATCTATGTTTTTAAGACATGTAATACAAAATGGGATTGTTACTGAGTCATATGTTGGTTTCGAGCTAAATAGTCAGATATACTATCTAAGAGGTGGTGGGGCAACATATAATTCTTCTACTGGAAATTATAATAATGATAGTATTTATTATGAAGCAAATAAACAACTGTTAAGAAGCTTAATTGGTGAGCCGACTTGTGAAGAGAGGGGTACAGATTCTTCATTAATATACTATTGTGGAAGTCCATATTTTGTTGGCGCATCCCCTCGTGGAAATGTTTGGAAAGAACAGGACAGTTATGTATGTAATGTATCGCAGTTGGGTAAAGCTGATTGTTATTTTGATAATTTAGGCTAATAATGGAGAGTGTTTATATGAGAAAAAAGAAAAAATCTTTAGCATTTATGATTGCTTTGGTTTTGTTATTCTTAGGTATTGGTTATGCATATCTAACTACAACTTTAAGTATAAATGGAGTAACTGATGTAGATAGAAATGTATGGGATGTATATTTTGATAATATTCAGGTAACTTCTGGGTCTGTTACAGGAACTCAAGTAATAGATGCTCCTGAAATAGGTAATGATGATGTATCAGTAAGTTTTCATGTTAATTTAAAAGAGCCTGGAGAATTCTATGAATTTACTATTGATGCAAAGAATGATGGAACTATTGATGCGATGATTGATAGTATTTCGAAAAAGTTAAATGGAGTAGAAATAACGACATTACCTGCATATTTAAATTATACTGTTACTTATTCTGATGGTATGGAGATTGAGAATAATCATATGCTTTTGCATGAAGATCTTGAGACTTATAGTGTAAGAGTAGAATATAGAAATGATATTAATCCAAGTGATTTACCATCAACGGCACAATCGCTTACTTTGTCTTTTACAGTTAATTATGTTCAAGCAAATAGTAATGGAATAATTAAGCCTGATAATGTTTTATATACAGTCAATTTTAGCCCTGAAATCTATATTGGAAGTGCTATGCCATCTATTCCAACATACACAACATATCAAGATGCGATGGCTGCGTTTTATGACAGTACATTTTTCTTAAAAAGTGAATTAAAAAACAATATTGTTATTAATAGTTATGTTGGATTTTTATTAAATGATAATTTATATTATTTAAAAGCTGGTGGGGCGACACGTAAGAACTCTTATGAGTTTTATCTAGATAGTATTTATTTTGAAGCTAATAAAGCTATATTAGAAGAAGCATATGGTGGAGCTTCACATTGTAGTTATATTCATCATTTTATAGATAATGATTGTTATAGATGTGATACTGGCGATGGAGAGTATTATGCTGATGTTTGTTTTGATGGATTTGTTGCTATTTCTGATGGGAATTGGGGATGTTCTGCTTCTGGAAGTGGAAGTTGTTGTGGAGCTATAGATTAATAGTATAAAAAAATTAAAACTGTGGAAAAAATAAATTTCCACAGTTTTTTTGTTTGCTGTAAAGTGATGTAAAAATTAAGTAAATTTATTTTTTGAACTTTACTTTTTTGGGGGATTAGGGTAGTATATTATTAAGTAGTGGTTGATTGTGGTGAAAAGTGGGGGATGAATATGTTTATTGGAGAATATCATCATTCAATTGACGAAAAGGGAAGAATCATTATTCCTGCTAAGTTTCGTGAGGAACTAGGAGATTCTTTCATTGTTACTAGAGGTATTGAAAACTGTCTTTTCGTGTACCCTAATAAAAATTGGAATGATATCTGTGACAAACTAAACTCATTACCTTTCACTAAAAAAGATGCGAGAGTATTTAATCGTTTCTTTATGTCAGGTGCTACCAGTGTAGAATTTGATAAACAGGGTCGTATTAATATTTCTACACCATTAATCGAATATGCACATTTATCCAAAGAGTGTGTAGTTATCGGTACTGGTGATCGACTAGAAATATGGTCTTTAGAGGACTGGACCAAATTCTTTGATTCTACACAGGACAATATGTCAGACATAGCCGAAAATTTATTTAACGAAAGTGTGAATCTGTGATGGAAAAGCATATTAGCGTTCTACTAAATGAAACTATTTCCTCCCTAAATTTAAACGAAAATAGTATAATTGTGGATGCAACTTTAGGCTATGGTGGACATAGTAGTAACATCTTGGAGAGAATAGATAAGGGGTATTTATTCGCCTTTGACCAGGATAGTGAAGCAATTCGGCATAGCACCGATCGATTATCAAAAATCGGTGCTAACTTCACTATCATCAAAAGCAACTTTGTTCATATGAAAGAGGAATTAGAAAAATTAGGAGTTTCCGAAGTTGATGGAGTGTTATTCGACTTAGGAGTTTCTTCGCCTCAATTAGATGATGGTGAAAGAGGTTTTTCTTATCATACTGATGCAAAGCTTGATATGAGAATGGATAGATCCCAAAAGCTATCAGCTTATGAAGTAGTAAATCAATATTCGAAAGAAGATTTAGCTCGAATATTTTATAAATATGGAGAAGATAAATTCTCTAATAACATTGCAAAGAAAATTGTCGAGTATAGAACAACTAAGCCAATTGAGACAACTCTTGAATTAGTTGAAATAATTAAGAGTGCAGTGCCAATGAAGTTTCGTATGGATAAACATCCTGCTAGACAAATATTTCAAGCAATTAGAATTGAAGTTAATCATGAACTTGATGTAATAGAACCTGCTTTAGAACAAGCCCTTGAATTAATTAAAGTAGGTGGAAGAGTTGCAGTTATTACTTTCCATTCATTGGAAGATAGAATTGTAAAGAATTATTTTAAAGATAAATGTGAAATTGATGATAGAGTTAAAGGAATGCCTAACATTCCAGATGAATATTTACCGGATTTTAAATTAGTTACTAATAAAGCAATAGTTCCTAGTGATGAGGAACTAGAAAGGAATCCGAGAGCTAGAAGCTCAAAACTAAGAGTCATTGAAAGAATAAAATAGGAGGACTACAACATGGGAAAAAAGAAGAAAAAGGTTGTAAAGACATCTAAATTTGAAAAATTATTATATACGTTAGCAGTTTTATTACTAGTTATTGCGCCTGTTTCTATCGTTTTTTCTAAGGCAACTTTAGCTAAAGTAAACTTTGAAGTTGAAAAGCAAAAGAAAGAGATTGAAGTTCAGAAAAAAACAAATGAATCTTTAGCAATGGCTATAGATGAACTTGCTTCTCTAACTAAGATTCAGGCTGTTGCGGAAGAACAAGGTTTGAGTTATAATAATAGTAATATTAAAACAGTAGTCGAAGATAGTTAGACGTATTAGGACGTGATTTAATTGAAAAAGAAAAAGAAGAGAAAAAATAGTATTCAGTATTCAAGAGTATTTATTTTTGTAGCTCTTCTTTTATTTTGCGTAATGATATGGAGAGTTATACAATTAGGTACTTCTAGTGAAATAGATGGGGTTAATTTAAAGGATTTAGCTAGTAAACGTACTACTAGAACTGATACAATTAGTGCTCAAAGAGGAACTATATACTCTGCTGATGGAGATGCTTTAGCTCAGAATGTTGCATCATACAAACTAATTGCATATTTAGATCCTAAGAGAACTACTAATCCTAAAAGGCCTCAACATGTAATTGATAAAGAGGCTACAGCTGATGCGCTTGCACCTATTTTAGGTATGGAAAGAGATGAAATCCTTAAATTCTTAAATAAAGAAAATGTATATCAAACTGAGTTTGGTACTAAAGGTAAAGGACTTAATGAAATTACTAAGAATCAAATAGAAGATTTAGAGTTACCTGGAATAGATTTTATTGAAAGTTTTAAGAGATATTATCCTAAAGGTAAATTTGCATCTTATGTAATTGGTTATGCTAAAGAGTCAGAAGATACTGGTACTATTAAAGGTGAGATGGGTATTGAGAAACAATACGATAAAGTATTAAAAGGACAAGATGGATCTCGTACTTATCAAAAAGATTTAAAAGGATATCGTATACCTGATACTCCAGTATATACTGAAGATGCTGTACAAGGAAAAGATATTTATTTAACAATAAATTCTAGTATTCAATTCTTTGTAGAACAAGCTATATCAAATTCTGATAAGACATATGATTGGGAATGGTATACTGTTACTATTTTAGATGCAAAGACTGGAGCAGTACTTGCGACTGCTAGTGATCCTGGATTTAATCCAAATTATAGGGATATTACAAATTATATGGATATATTTTGTCAGACTCCTTATGAGCCTGGATCTACAATGAAGACATTTACTTATATGGCTGCAATGGAAAATGGAGTATATAATGGATCTGAAACTTATAGATCTGGAACATATGAAACATCTGATGGAACTGTAATAGGTGACTGGAATCGTAATGGTTGGGGTACTATTACTTTTGATAAGGGATATGCTTATAGTAGTAATGTTGGAGTTATTAATATTATTAATCGTCATATGAATAGTACGATGTTAAGACAATATTTTAGAAGATTAGGTTTTGGTAAAAAGACTGGTATTGAACTTCCTAATGAAAATAAAGGAAAGCTTGACTTTAAATATGAAACTGAAATATATAATGCTGGATTTGGACAAGGAATACTTACTACACCAATTCAAAATGCTAAAGCTATGACTGTTTTAACTAATGATGGTATTTTACTTGAACCATATTTAGTAGAGAAAATTGTTGATTCTGATACTGGAGAAGTAACACTTGAAAATAAAAGAACTGAGATAGAGAGAGTAGCATCTACTGGTACAGTACAAAAGATGATTTCATTAATGGATGATACTGTTAATGGATATGGTAATACTGGTAGTGGTTTTAGAATTGATGGTGGAGAATTAATTGGTAAAACTGGTACTGCTCAAATTGCATCAGAAAATGGTAGGGGATACTTACAAGGACAAGAAGATATTATTTCGTCTTTCTCAGGAATATATCCTAAGAGTAATCCTCAAATAATTATTTATGCATCTGTTAAGAGACCTTCTGGTGGTAGTCAAAAAGCATTAAGTAATGCTATTAAAGAAATAGTTAAAAATGTATCTAAATATTATGGTAATAGTGATACACAAACTGCTTCTATTGCTATAGCTGATTATAAAGTTCCTAGTTTAGTTAATAAGAAATTAGATACTGCTAAGACTATGTTAGATGCTAATGGTATTAAATATGTAGTTCTTGGAAATGGAGTTAAAGTTATGAAACAAACTCCTAGTAAAGATGATGTAATTACTACAAATGATACTATATTCTTAATTACTAATGATAGTAATATTAAAGTACCAAATGTTGTTGGTTATTCTTCTAAAGTAGCAAAAGACTTACTTACTAAGTTAGGTATATCAGTTACTTTAGATGGGGTAGGTTATGTAACTAGTCAGTCAGTTGCACCTGATACTGATATAACTGATGGTTTAGCAATTACTCTTACGCTTTCTCCTAAATATGTAGTGGAGTAGCCTATGAAAAAGAAACTGGTTATATTATTTGAAATTCTTTTAATTATAATTGGATTATTATATTATGTAATTAAGATAGGTATACCTGAATATAAAGCTAGTTTAGGATCTAGTGATGGATTTATTAATAGTAAGAATTACTATAATATGATAGAAATTGTTATTGATCAGAAAACTGATTTTGGAATTATGATTGATAAAGAAGGTAAAATAAATCGTTTATTCTTCTTTGACAGTTCTTCTACTTTTCTCTATAATAAGAATATAGAGAATATGAAACTAGATAAGGGTTTGAAAAAAATAATTCAAATACTTACTGATAATTCTTTATTAAGTGATGAATCTAGTTGTGAAATATTAAGAAACAATGATGAATATTATTCAAGTTTTATGATTGTTTGGAAGAGCTTAGTATCTTGTAATAATATAGAGAAAAAAATTAGTCTTAGTGATATAGCAAAAAATTTTGAAATATATGAAGATTCTAATTCTTCTATTCTTTGGAATTTAGATTTTTACTCTAAAGAGATAATTAATAATTCTAAAATTTCAAAAGATTCTGATTTTGATAATAGTAAAGCAAGAAAATATGCTGATTATGTTTATAATAAATTAATAAATATAAGAGATAAGAAGAATATTACTACTATGAAAAAAGAAAATGTAGAGATTAATATTAGTCTTATTCCTGCAAATGAAGAGTTAACTATTTATCCTACTCCTGAGAGTTGGTATTACATAGAAAATGGAAAAGTATATGCTTATATTGAGTTCTTAAGAGATGGAAAGAGTTATAGTTATTGTTATAAAGGTACTAATGATCCTATGGAAGGAGAATGTATAAATGAATAAAAAGGGTAGTATAAAAAATGTTATTATTGTAATACTTTGTATTACTATTATTGCGATGGGTATTGGTTTTATGGTTTTATCTATGAGACTTGAAAAATATCGTAGTGAGGAAGAAATATTTGATGTACGTTTTACTTCTACAAAGTTAATGTCTTCTATTAAAGGTGGAGAGAAAGATCCTAAATCTAAATTAAATATTGATAAAGATGGAAAGATATTAAAAATGGACTTTAGATTATTTCATGAACATGATCAGATAGATTATGAAGTAATAGTTAAGAATAGAGGAACAGTACCTGCATCTATTGTAAGTTTGTTTTCTAGTCCGGATTTTAGATCTAAAGAGACTATTCAAAATCTTTCTCCAATTACTATTAGTATTTCAGATATAAGTGGTAAATTATTAGAACCGGGAGAAGAAACAACTGTTAAAATTAGTGCAATCTATAATAAAGATGCTACTAATACTAAGAATAAAGATGTAGAAAAGAAAGTTACTGGAAAACTTGGAATAATTTCTGAATCAAAAAACTAAGAAAATAAAAGAGGAGAGTTTGACATCTACCTCTTTTTTGATATAATTAATATGATAGGATGGTGACTAAAATGAGTCGAAAAATGAAATTATTTTTAAAGATTTTATTTTTTGTTATTTTAATTGCCATAGCAGTATTTTTAATTTATTATGGAGTTTATTATACTAGAATTAGTAGAGAAGATTATATATTTCATAAAATGATTGATCAGGTTTTTGATAAGACTGATAAGGTATTAAGTATTGATCCTGATTATATGGTTGGAGATAAGTTTACTGTAGAAGGTAATCTTAAGATGAATTTATCTAGTGAAGAGTATCAAAATAAAAGTAAAACTGATCTAGAGTATAAAAAGAAAAATAATAAACTTATTAATTTATCTAAAATGGATGTAGACTATTCATTTAAACATAATAAAGATAAAGGATTAGTATTTTATTCATTAGATAGTAAAATAGGTGAAGAAGAGATATTTTCTGGTAAATATTATATAGAAAATTCTACAGAGTATTTTTTTATTAATAATGTTGTTAAACAATATGTTAATGATGGAGGCAATAACTATTTTGAATCTTTCAAGAAAGATACTACTACTGCAGATAATATAGACTATTTATATTATTTTATTAGAGATTCTTTAAAGAAAAATATTGGTAAAGAAGAACTTAATGGATATGATGTAGAGACTTTTGTTGGTGATAATACTATTAAAGCTGGACAAATATCTTATAAGATAACTAATAAGAGTTATAAAACTTTATTAAAAGGACTTTTAAAAGATTTAAAGAATGATAAAAGAGCTAGTCAAATATTATCTTTGATGTATCCTGATTATGAAGATTGGAAAGTAAGTGAAAAGAAGAAATACTTAAAGAAAAATGAAAGTTATACTATTAGTATTTATGTATCTAAACCTTTCTTTAAACCAGTTAAATATGAAGTAGTTTATTTAAAAGATGATTATAAGAAAACTTATTCATATGAAGGTAATTTAAGTGAAGGATTATTCTATTATTCAGAAAATAATGAAATTGAATATAGAGCTAAATGTTCTTTTGATAATAAAAAAATAAATATACTTGTATATGATAAATTTAGAAATGAAATTGGTTCTATAAAAGTAGAAAAAGATAAGAAAAACTTTATGTTTACTATGACTTTAGAATTAGAAAATGATAAATATGATATTACTTATTATTCTAAAAATACTGATATAAAGAAGAATTCTTATACTAGAACTGATAATTTAACTTTTAAGATTATGGATGATATGGTAATTAAGATTCAAGGTGAAATAATTGCTGAATCTAAGATCAGTTCTACTGCTAAAATAATGGAAGATGTAAGTGAATCTATACTTAGAAGTACATTAACTGATGAAGAATCTAACAAATTAAAAGAAAATCGTGATAAAATAAAATTGAGATTAGAAAAGTAGAAAGTGAGGATAATCATGGAAGAAAAGAAAAAGAGTACTAAAAAGAAAGCTACAAAGGAAGTAAAAAAGAAAAAAGTAGTAGAGGAGAAGAGTGCAGTACCTAATCCTGAACCATTTGGAGTACGTTTTAAGAGCTTTGTATCATCATATAAGTTCTTATATGTAACTTTTGGAATACTTTTAATAATTGTTTTAATTCTAGGAGCTTTGGTTTTTGTTAAAGGTGGAGAAGATATGCCTGGAAAAAGCAATATTGTATTTTCTATTTTAGAGAAGAATACTAATAATTATATTGATTTAGATCTAGAAGGATTAAAAAATAAAGATTATTTATTAAAAGTAACTAATTTTAGAGGTAATAAAATTAATAAAGATGGGGCTAGATACTCACTTACAATTATCAATGATACTGGTGTAGAAATTGAGGTATTAAAAAACAATACTGGAGACAACTTAATGAATGATGCAAATAGGACGGTAATTGAGGGTGAAGACTTTGGTATTAAAGAAAAAGAAGAGGTTATTTATTACATCAAAGTTAAGAATCCAGAAGCCGTTAAAGATGGCGATAAAATTCGTGTAGAAGTTGAGAGCTAAAAAAGGTCAATTACGTTGACTTTTTTTTGTTAAAATGATAAACTAAAATAGTATAACAATGAGAATATGGTGGAGGCTTTTTGATATGGAATTTGACTTTGAAAATGATAAAATTCAACTAGAAAAAGATGGTAAGACAGTAGAGTGTGATATCCTATTCACATTTGATTCCGAAGATACTATGAAGTCTTACGTTGGATATACTGATAATTCTGTAGCATCCAATGGTCGTAAGAATATATACGTTTCTTCATTTGATCCATTTAAATCTAAGTTAGTGTTGGAAGACATTAAAGATGAAAAAGAATTAGAAATGATTGGTGAGGTCCTTACTCAGTTTGATGATGACAATAAGTAGTTTTGGTGGTGAAGACAATGGAAAGTATTATCTATGAAGATGAGAGAGTTACTGAAAAGGTATTTGAAGGTGACATCGCTCTTAACAATAAAAAATCTAAATTAAACCAATCTATTTTTAATCAAATGAAAAAAGCCGGAATCAAAGTTGAAAATAAATCTGAATACCATATCGAATACGAAAATAAAGATAAAGAAGCCCAAAATTCTCATTATGTAGTAACAAGAACATATAATAAAAAAGTCCCATATAAAATATCAAGAAAAGAAATCTATTCTGGAAATTGGACAATTGATGACTTACATGCATCTCCTTTAGAGCAAAGAGGCAAGATCATTGAAATGATGAAGGATGCTGGAGTTAATGTTCCGAAAGAAGATGAGATTGAGATTGGATACGATAAAGTTAATAAAGAAACTGCTACTGCAGGATTTACTGTTTATCGTGTTAAGAAAGAAAGAGTTAGAGAAGCTTTTAAGATTAGTGATCAATTAGATCATAATGAAAAGATTCAAAAAATATATGAAGAACTTATTTCTTTAAGAGAAAAAGTTAGTTCTTCTAATGATCCTGATGAGATATCTAGATTATCTAATAGAATTGTAGAAGTATCTGATGTACTTGATAATTTAGTTAATGAATCTAGAAGAGATGATTATATTCCATTTGAGAAGACATTAGAAGAAATTGATTCAGAAATGAATAGTATTCAAGATGCAATTACTGTTCATATGAAAGAATATTTAGATTCATATGAGAGAATTAAACAATTGCTTGGAGATCAAACTGAAGGATTAAAGAATACTATGAATCCTGAAGAATTTGATAAAAAGATTCAAGAATTAATTCATGAAAAAATGGCAGAAAATGAGGAATCTTTATCAGTAAGAGCTCAAATAGATAATGAAGTTCAAGAGTTAAGAAAACTAAAGAAAAAGAGAGATAGAATTAAGAGAGATTATGATACTGCTGTTGAATTAGGACTATCTGCTTTAGAATATAAAGAAATAACTGATAACTTTAGAAGTCGTAAGTTAGTTAATGCTATTATTGATAAGAAAGGTTTAGGAGATATTATTAAGATTCCTTATAAAGAAAGAACTCCTGAACAAAAGAGAATTATTAAAGCTATTCGTAAAGAAATATTAAATGAGTTAATTGAGGCTAAGAAAGAGAATGAAGAGAAGAGTGTTCTTAACTTAGTAGAAGCTTTATATGGAATTGAAGCTGAAGCTCATTTACTTGGAAAACAAAGAGTATTAATTATTAAGCCTAGCTCTTTAGAAAATATTCGTAAGAATGCTTCTAAGATGCCTGAAAAGATAAAGGTAGTTGAAAAGGTTGATTTAACTTATCAACCTGGAGAAGTACCTGATGACATGAAAGAAGTAATGGAGAGAAGAAAAGGCCTTAATGAGAAGATTACTTTCTATAGAGATAAGAGATTCCCTGATAAGGTATTTGTTCGTGAGAATGTATTTGATCGTTTTAATATCTTTGAAGTTGGAGATCCAGTATATGTAGATGGAGCTCTTTGCTTTGAAGTAGAGCCAAAAGATGCAGAAAATATTTTAAATAATCAAAAGAATGATTATTCTCCTTACTTTATTGAATTTGAGGATACTGAAATTCAAAAAGATGAGGTAATGCCATATGGTGACATTGTAATGCCATATGGTGACATTGTAATGCCTTATGTTGAAAAAGAAAAGGTAGAAGAAAAAGATGAGGTAATGCCATTTTATGACAGAGTAATACCTTATGTTGAAAGACCAAAAGAAGAAGAAAATGTTGTTGAAGAAGACAAAGTAGTAGAAGATAAAAATGAATATATTCCTGGAACTAACTTTAAGAAACCTAGAGATAGAAAAGTTAATGAAACTGATGCAGAATATATTAAATATTTAAAAATCTATTATGACCAAATCTTTGGAAATAAGAAGAAAGAAGAATCAGCAAAAGTAGAAAGAAAGAAATTAACTGAAAGATATTCAATTTTTGTTGATCAAGAAGAACCTGATCATTTCTATGCAAGACGTTATGCTTTTGAAAGATTTGATATTGATCCAATTGGTGAAGGAGTTAAAGTTGCTGGAGCATTATGTTATCCAATAGATATAGTTGATGTTGAAGCAATTGAAGAAAATGCTAATAATGATTATTCTCCTTATATTGTTGAACGTATACCAATTAGAATAGTTCGTAGAAAAGTAGAAGTAGATAAGATTGATATCTTCAAAGATACAGAAGATGCTAAATTATATACTTATAAAAATGTAATAGATAAATATGGCTTAGAACCTATTTCTGAAGATGTAATGTTAAATGAAGAAGTTGGTGCTGAGATTAAAGCTGAAGATGTAGAAAGATTAGTTGCTAATCAATATAATAAAAAATATCCATATGAGATAGAATTTAAAAACATTACTTTACCAAAAGAGAATGTTGAAGCAGTAACATTTAGTGATCCTGATGCATTTGCTGAAGGTGATTGGGTAATTGATCCTACTATTTCAGATGATGAGAAAAAAGTATTATTAAAAGAAATGCTATTAAATTCTGATGTAGAATTACCTAGCGATGATGAGTTAGATATTCATTTTGAAGATATGGGATTTGATGAAGAAACTGGTGGAGTTAAGTCACATTATGTTCTTTATAAGAAAGAAAAAGAAGTAAATGATACTAAGGAAGAAATAGAAGAAAACAAAGAAGAAGATATTCCTATATTTGAAGAAAATGTTGATACTGATATTCCTGTTGTAGAAGAGACTACTACTCCAGCAGAAGTTCAAGAAAAAGAACCAATTGAAAGAATTGATATTTATAAAGATACAGAAGATGGTAAGTTCTATGCTTATAAACCTGTATTTGAAAGATTTAATATTGAACCTGCTTCTGATGAAGTTAAGGTTAATGGAATAGCGTCTTTCAGAGTTAATGCAGAAGATGTTATTGATATTATGAATAATCAAAATAATGATTATTCTCCATATTCAGTAGTAGTAAGTAATTCAGATGTTGAAAAGGTAGTAGAGGAGACAACTGTTCCAGAGACTGAACCAGAAACAGTACCTGAAACTGAATCTGAAACAGTACCTGAAGTTGAAGTAGAAGAAGAGAAGATTGCTTCAACTGAGACTATTCCAGTTGTTGAAGAAGTTTCTGAACCTATTGAGGTATTTGAACCTGTAACAGTTCCTGAGACTGAACCAGAAACAGTACCTGAGACTGAGCCTGAAGCTGAAATTCCTACAGTTCCAGAAACAGAAGCTCCAACTGAACCTGAAACAGTTCCAGAAACAGAACCTGAAACAGAAGCTCCAACTGAGCCTGAGACAGTACCTGAGACTGAACCAGTAGAAGAGGAGATTGTTGCTCCTATTGTAATGGATGATACTTCTCTAGAAGAAGGAGAAGAAAGTACTAAGAGACAAAAAACTGAAAAGATTACATTATTTAGAGATTTAAATGATAATAATCAAGTTTATGCTCCAGATGATGTACTTGATAGATTTGGAATTAAGACACTTGCAATACCTACAATGATTCAAGATATGCCTTGTCATAAGATTAGTAATGATACTAATCAAATCATTAATAGTATTGCTAAGATGAGTAAAGGACCTAAATTAAAGATTAATTATATTGATGTACAAATTAAAGATTTAGGTAATGTAGTAGTTAGACCTCACGTTGAGGATATCTTAGATAAAGTAACTACAAATTTAGATATTAGAGCAAAAGATGTTAAGAGATATAAATCTAGTAACTTACAAATTGCTAAAGGATTTAGAGAAGAGTTACATAGTGGTAATTTTGCTTATAATATCGTACATATTGTTCCAGCAATTATTAGAGCTGGTGTAGGATTCTATCGTAAGTTATCTAGTAGACTTATTAGTAGTCCTAGAGCTATAGATGCTATGAGAACAATAGAAGAACGTTTAGGAAGACTTGATTCTGATGAATTAGATGTATTATTTGATGAATATAGAGGTTCTCAATTAAAGACTGATATGAATAATCAAATTAACCCATTAATCTTAGATAGATTAAAACAATATGGAATGGGTAGAGTAGATAAATTAAATGATGTAGTTAGAAAAGACTATGTAACATTATTTACTTTATTAGGTCAGATTAAAGCTTTAGAAGAAAAGATTAAGAAGACTGGTAAAGATACTGGTTCATTAGAAAATAAACGTAAAGAATTAATGAAGGAAGCTTCAGTTCATGTTAGATCTATTATTGATAATAGAAAGAAAGCTGATACTCTATTATCTGGTGGAGTACATGGAATTGAAGAAGACTTTAAAGCAGTATCTACTAAGTTAAATTATGTTGGACTTAGATTTGCAAAGACTAATGACTTTGATAATGATTTACAACATCAATTAGGACTTTTAGGTAGAAGACTTAATACTGCTTTAGCTACAAATGATGATGAAGCAATTGTTCAAAACTTTATGGGATTAGAGAGTTGCTATTACAAGAATACTGAAATCAGAGGAAGCTTAGCTGGTAAGAGAAGTGTAGGAAGTAAGTACTATAGTCCAGTTGCAGAACAATTTGATTATCGTGATGATCCATTTATTAGAGATTTATTTACGACAGTGGCTGTAACTAGTGCTGCAATCAGTGCTATTAATGCAATTCGTGTTCATCAAATTGAAGGTAAGCGTATAACAAACGAACAAGAAGCTCAAGCTAATACAGTTAATGCTCAAAATAATGCTACTATGTATTATGCAAATAAAACTGGAGAGAGCATTGCAGGAAAGCAAGAAACTTTCCAAAATGGAATTGAAGCTCAAATAAGACAAGATGTATTAACTAATGCTGGAGTTCGTGAAAGAGCAAACTTAGATACAACTAATTGGACATTTAATAATGCGTATCGTGCAGCTGATGCTGCAGGACATGCTGCATATAATCAATTTAATATTGATGTAACAAATCAAATTAATGCTGTTACTGCTGATTATACTCAAGGTATAATTAATCAAGCTGAAGCATTAAGTAGAATGGCTGAGATTAGTAATGGTGCTCATGTTACATTGAATAGTGTAATTCAAAGTAGTTTAGATATATTAAAACCATATGCTGCTACTCATCCACAATTTGATTTAACTGCAGTTGAACAATCTATGGAATATTTAGTAGCTCATCCTAATGCAATTGCTGATATGAATCAAGCTATTGTAGAGACATCTAACTTAGCAAATTCACTTCAAGATTTACATGCTATGCCAATGGTTGCATTAAGTTATCTTCCTAGTGATATGGAATCAACTATTATTTGTGCTACTTCTGCTGCATTACTTGCTGCTAATGTATCTAATACGATGCTAAGAGCACAAGAAAAGAAGGGTACATATGGTAATGATATTACTGATATGATGGAAGATTACTTAGCTGGTGGAGATATTGAAGGAGCAAAAGTTAATTTTAAATAAAAAAGATATTAGTTTCTAATATCTTTTTTTTATTGTTTAGTATATACTTATTTTAGAGGAGGTATTATTATGAATAAGAAGTTATGGGGAGCTATTATTTCTGCATCTGTATTTATTCTTTATTTTGGATCGCTATTTTTATTTTTTACAGCTGCAGGTATATTTACAAAAGATTTTCCTTTACCATTATTTTTTATAATTTTACTTTTTTTATCGATTCCTCTTGTAGGAATAATTCTTGCTTTAGTATTTAGAGTAAAAGAAATTAAAAGTGGAGAAGAAGAGGAAGCAAAAAAATATTAGGAGGTATATATGTTATTAGTATCTACAGAAGAAATTAAAGGAAAAGAGATTAAAGAATCTTTAGGAGTAGTTAAAGGAGAAGTTGTACAATCTAAAAACTTTTGCCGTGATTTTATGGCTGGAATGAAAACACTAGTAGGCGGAGAGATTAAAGGTTATACTGAAATGATTAGAGAAGCAAGACAAATTGCGACTAAAAGAATGGTTGATGAAGCTACTAGTTTAGGAGCTGATGCAGTAGTTGGAATTAGATATGGTTCTTCTGCTGTAATGCAAGGTGCCGCAGAAATTATTGTTTATGGTACTGCTGTTAAATTAAAGTAAAGAATTAAAAAGTTCTTTACTTTTTATTTTTTTTGTTATATACTCGTTTTGACGTTTTTGCAAAAGAGCTAGATGACTTATACCCCGTGTATATAGACATGTGGCTTTTTTGCGTTGGAGAGGAGTGTGAAATAAAAAAATGTCATTCATCGAGGTTAAGCAGATATCGAAAACTTTCAAAGTCGCTAAGAAAAAGAGTGGACTCAAAGAGTCTATAAAGTCTTTCTTTAAGAGAGATTATATAGATGTGAAAGCAGTAGAAGATATTTCTTTTTCAATCGAAAAAGGAGAAATAGTTGGTTATATTGGACCTAATGGAGCAGGTAAAAGTACTACTATTAAAATACTAAGTGGTATATTACTTCCTGATTCTGGTAAGTGTAGTATTGCTGGTATGACTCCTTGGAAAGATCGAGTAAAGTATGTTAAAAAAATTGGTGTTGTCTTTGGTCAAAGAAGTCAATTATGGTGGGATATTCCAGCAGAAGATACTTTTGATCTTTTAAAAGATATTTATGAAATACCTGAGAAAGAATATCTAGAAACTAAGGAAGATTTAATAAAGATGTTGAATCTTCAAGATATCATAAACATTCCAGTTAGACAATTAAGTCTAGGACAGAGAATGCGCTGTGAGATTGCGGCTAGTTTACTACATAGTCCAGAGTTATTATTCTTAGATGAACCAACAATTGGACTTGATGCAGTATCTAAGCAAGTAGTAAGAGATTTTATTAAAAAACTTAATAAAGAAAAGAAAACAACCGTAATTTTGACGAGTCATGATATGGCGGACATTACATCTCTCGCAAAAAGAATTATTCTAATAGGAAAAGGTCATGTTTTATACGATGGAAGTTTAAAAAAACTTCAAAATAAATATGAAACAGAAAAGTATGTTTCAATTAAAACTAATGATAAATTATCTATTAGAAATAAGGGCGTAAAGAGTAAGACAAAGACAAAAGAAGGATATGATTTAGTAATTGATACTAGAGAGATTAGTATTTCAGAATTATTAAATAACATATCTAAGAAGATAACAATTCTTTATATTGAGATTGATCATGAAGATATCGATAGTATTATCGTAAAATTATATAAGGATTATAAGATTTGAAAGCTTATATAACTTATTTTAAATTAAAGTTCATAAGTAGTCTTCAATATCGATCTGCAGCATGGGCAGGTATTGCGACACAATTCTTCTTTGGTTTTGTCTATATTATGGTTTATGTGGCGTTTTATGAATCTGGTGGTAAACATTTACCTATGGAACTTCCTCAAGTAGTGACATATCTTTGGTTAAATCAATCATTCTTAGCTTTAGTAAATCAATTTTCTAGAGATCAAGAATTATTTAAGCTTATAAGAGAAGGAGGAATCTCTTATGAACTTGCTAGACCAAAGAATTTATATTTCATGTGGTATTTTAAAATAATTGGTCAAAGATTAGCTAATGTAACTCTTAGATTTATTCCATTAATATTAGTTACATCACTTCTTCCAGATCCATTTCATTTTGGTTTACCAGCATCATTTGCTCATTTCATTTTCTTTATTTTATCTTTAGCTTTAGGAACTTTATTAGTTACTGCTTTAGCAGTATTTTATCCTATAGTTACTCTTACGACTATGAGTGAAAAAGGAATTGTAAATATTATAATAACTATGGCAGATATTTTATCTGGAGTAGTTGTCCCAATTCCATTTTTTCCTAAGTTTTTACAAATAATCTCTTCATTTTTACCATTCCAATATATAAGTGATTTACCATTTAGATTATATGTTGGAAATGTCAGTTTGACTGATGGAGTTTTCGGTATGTGTATCCAAGCAATTTGGATAGTTATATTTATCTTGATAGGTAATGTATTAATGAAAAAGAATATTAAAAGAGTAGTAGTTCAAGGAGGATAGATGAAAATATATTTTGAATCACTTGCGATGCATCTAAAAGGAGAATTAGAGTATCGAGTGAATTTCATTTTATCTTTTCTATCCCAAATTTTAGTATTTTTTACTTATTATTTTATTATTCTAGCGTTATTTACAAAGTTTGATCATATTAAAGGATTTACGATGTATGAAGTACTTCTTTGTTTTAGTATCATACAATTTGGTTTTTCTTTTAATGAAGTATTCGCTAGAGGAATTGATCGCTTTGATCAATTAATTATAAGAGGAGACTTTGATAGACTTCTCTTAAGACCTAAAAATATTATTCTACAAGTATTATGTAGTGATAGTGATTTTGTTAAGTCATGTAGATTAATTCAAGCTGTTATTGTTTTGATAGTAGCGGTACTTAATCTAAATATAGAGTGGAGTATATTAAAAGTAATTACATTACTATTAATGTTAGCATCTGCTTGTGTCATATTCTTTGGTATATTTTTAGCTGCCGCAGCATATTGCTTCTTTACTGTTCAAGGATTAGAAGTTAGAAATGTATTTACCGATGGTGGTAAACATATGGCACAGTATCCGATAGGAGTATTTAAAAAAGGTTTTGTTTGGTTTTTTACTTTTATAATTCCATATGCTTTTGTAAATTACTATCCATTACTATATTTTATAGGTAAAGAGGAATCACCAATATTTGCATTTTCTCCATTATTAGTTGTATTTTATTTGATTCCTTGTATTTTAATTTTTTACTCTGGGATGAAAAGATATACTAGTGTAGGCTCTTAGTCTACACTTTTATTTTGCTTTATGATATACTAGTATTGATATAGTAGAGAGGAGTGATATAATGGCAAAACATAAAGTTTATAAAACAAATCCATTAAGAAAATATATCATTCTATCTCTTTTTATTTTCTTGTTTATTGGACTAGGATATTCAATTTTATCTACTAGTTTAGGTGTTTCTGGTAATGTCGATGTATGGAAACACGATCAGACTTTATATGGAGTTTTGGAGCATGAAGCAAGAAAAGGTACTTATGCGAAAGAATATACTGGAGAGCATCAAGATTCAATGAATACATCTTTATCTACAAAAAATATTTATCACTGGTATGGTGGAACTGTTGTAAATGGAAATGTAGTAAAAGAAAAAAACAATGTTATATTTGCAAATCATTGTTGGCAAATGATAAGGACAACAGATACTGGTGGGGTAAAGCTATTGTATAATGGTGAAGTGGATAATGGGCAATGCTTATCTACTAGAGGAAATCATGTTGGATATTCATCAAAAACGACTCAATCTTTATCATCAACATATTATTATGGAACAAATTATACATATGATTCTAATTCTAATTTGTTTTCGCTTACAGGAACTGTTATGAGCGGATCAATTAATGTTGGAGAATATACATGTAAAAGTGAATTAGAAGATGGAACTTGTTCAACATTATATTATGTTGATTCTTTGGCAAATGAAACATCTTATAATGTTTTAATTTTAAACAATAATTCACATTACTCACAGTTTGGTACGCTTTCATATAATTTGAATTATCGTTCACCAACCTATGTTGGATATATGTATGGTGATGTTTACAATACTAGTTATATTAATTCACATAATCTTCAAAGTATTAGTAAAACCACTCAAACAGTTCTATATTCTTCTTTCTTTGGATCTAATTATTGGTATTCGGCTACTTTGGACTATGGAAATATAACTCCCGATAGGTATTCGTTAGTTAATGCATATCAAATAGAAGACAGTACTGGTAATCAAGATTTAGTTGGTAAATATACATTTGCAACTTCTGATCAAAATTTTAAAGCAAGAACTGCTCAGTATATTGTTGGTGTTAATGGATCAACTATGTATTATGTATATTTACACGATGGTGAATTAGTGAGTGATTATGAGCCTATTGTTTTTGGGGAATCTATTGTTTATAATGGAGACAATACTTATACATTAGGTACTACTGAATCTACTACTCTAACTAATTGGTATCAAAACTACGGAAATTATGTTAATAAATATATTTGCAATAATCGTTTATCAACTTGTTCATCTCCTAGATATTTAACTGCTACTACTAAAACGAATTATACTTATGTAGATTTAACGGAGAAGTATTTAATAGCAAAAGAAAGAAATGGATTATCTTTATTAAATACATTGGTTGTTAGAGCTGATGATATTGTAAAAAACTATAGTAATTATAGTGATTATAAGTATACTTGTAATACAGAGAGTTCTGTTTGTTCAGAATCTTCCTTAAGAATAATTACGAGTTTTAATTCGTCGGGGTATACCTACGCTGATAATCTTTACTTTGGATCGAGTGTTTCTTGGGATGGGACTAATTACACCTTAATTGATCCGGTTAGTGTTGAAGATACTGGAGCTTTATCAACTCATCACTATTTTTGTCAAGATGCCGGTGCAAAGGTATGCCAAAATGTTAATTTCTTATATTTATATAGAAATTCAAAAGAATTTAATTATATTACTTTAAAAAATGGTGTTACTAAGGGATCTAAAGCTCTCGAAGATATGTTAACAAAAAACACAAGTAGTTCTTTAATAAAAAGAGGGGTTGAAGCTTGGTATAAGAATTATTTATTAAATTATGATAATTATATTGAAGACACTGTGTTTTGTAATAGTAGGGAATTTGATTCAACAAACTATTGGAATGATGAAGGTACAATTACAAGTTCATTAATGTTTTCTTCATCAGGATTGGAATGTAAAAACGAAACGGATCAGTTTTGTACTACAAATAATAAGGCAAAAACAAATTATAAAGTTGGACTATTATCTAGAGATGAGGTTGATTTGTTTCATAATGCAAGAGGGGCTTTAAAGAGTGGAAAAATGTATTGGCTTGCTACGCCTTATAGTTTTAAAAATGAAGATGATGATCAAACTGCTTTTTGTTATGTAGTTCATAATCAAGAATACAGTACTTTTACTTATGATAGTGTTAGCACACCATTCCATGGTGTTAGACCAGTTATATCTCTAAAACCTGGCATTATATATTTGTCTGGTGATGGAAGTATGGCTAATCCTTATGTAGTTAGTACAAATTAAAAAGAGATTATATCTCTTTTTTTATTTCAAAATATGTTATAATTTGTATAGAGTAGGAGTGTGACCAATATGGAACAAAAACAAAAAAGTCATATTAGACCAATTGTTATTGTAATGATATTTGCTTTTATTACTATTGGTTATGCTTATTTAACTTCTAGTTTAAATATTAATGGATCTACATTACTTAAGAAACCTACTTGGGATGTACATTTTGAAAATGTACAAGTAAAAGATGGATCCGTAACAGGAGATCAAGTTATAGATGAACCTGAAATAGACTCTGAGCAAACTACTGTTACATTTCATGTTAATTTAAAACTTCCAGGAGACTTCTATGAATTTACTGTTGATGCGGTAAATGCTGGAACTATTGATGCGATGATTGATAATTATAGTGATTTAGAGTTAACAGCAGCTCAACAAAAATATTTAGAAACATCTATTACATATGAAGATGGTGAAGAAGTTTTAGAACATCAACAATTACTTGCAGGTGATACTGCTGTATATAAAGTTAGAGTTGCATATAAATTAGATTTAGAGGCAGATGATTTGCCAGACTCTCCTGAACAATTAGATTTAGAGTTTTCTGTTGAGTTTGTTCAAAGAGATTCTTCTTTAGCAATTGAGAGAAGAGTAGAAGCTAATTCTTTATATAATGTTTTAAAGAGAGAAACTGAAAGTGGTAGTGGATTTGCTTTGAAATATACTGGAGCACATCAAGATAGTATTGATACATCTTTATCAACTAAGGATATATATCATTGGTATGCAAGTGATAGTAGTGCAGCTAGTCAAATACTTGATAAAAATAATGTCATTTTTGGTGGTTATTGTTGGCAAATGTATAGAACAACAGATACAGGTGGAGTTAGGATGATTTATAATGGCAGAGTTAATGAAGGAAAATGTGATAGAACTGGTACATCACAACAATTATTAACATATGCATATAATACTCAATCAGACTCGTTAGCTGATATAGGTTATATGTATAATACTAGATATACACCTAATACTAAGTATTCTGGAGGAGAGGGATTATTTTCACAATCTGGTATTCCTATAAGTGGTAGATATTATTCTGATTCATATACTTATGATTCTACAACTAATAAATATACTTTAGTTAATCCAACTCTTTATTCATCAGGCAGTCAGTCAGCAGATTTAGATGGAAAATATACTATATATAATGATTATTCTAGCGGATCTAGTACAATTCTTTATTATATGGCGGTTAATGATTCTGGAACATATATATTAAGGATAGCAGATGGGCATGATCTTAATTATTATGTTAATTCATATACTTATGGCGATAGTTATACTGACAATGGAAATGGTACTTATACAATCAATTCTCCCACTACAATTACTACTTTAGATTTTCCTTATGAATATAGTAATCTTTCAAATAAATATGCTTGTAAAAATGCTGTTAATAATACATGTGATGATTTAATATTTATGGTATCTGCTTCAGGTGGAGGATATAATGGTTATAAATCATCTGAAAACTGTAAATATGCTAAAGGATTTACATATAATAATGGAGTATATATTCTGAGTAACGATTCTGTATCATTTTGGAATAAATCTATATATGGTAATGTTGAGAGTTTAGATAATTATCATTATACGTGTTGGAATGAAAGTGGACAATGTGAAACAATCTCTTATATTTACTATAAATCTAGCAGTAAAGCTTTGTCATATATTAATTTAGTTGATGGTAAAAGTGTTGAAGATGCAATTGATGAAATGCTTTTTAATGATGATGTTAATCAAATAGATTCGACTATAAAAGCTTATATAGATAGTTGGTATGTTAATTATGGATTAATAGATTATGCAAGTTATCTTGAGGATACTGTTTTTTGCTTTAGTAGGGCAATATATAATAAAAATGGATGGAACCCTAATGGTGGAAGTCTGGCACCTTTTCTAACTTATAGTGAAAATAATGATGATTTAACTTGCGAATATGAAACAGATCGTTATAGTTTGAATAATCCAAAAGCGCAATTGACTTATCCAATTGGTTTGCTAAATGATGATGAAGTTTATATTTTAGGAGATTATAGTATATTAAAAACTGGTGCTGCATATTGGATTTATTCTCCATATTGTTATTCTAATACAGCTTTTATATATTATGCATCAACTACTGGAAGATTATCTTATGGAGGATCAGTTGCAAATAGCAAGGGGGTAAGGCCTGTTATTTCGTTAAAGCCAAAGACTTACTATACTAGTGGAGATGGATCTAAAAATAATCCATACATAATTAGTACAAATTAATAAAATAAAAAAACCAACATTTGTTGGTTTTTTATTATTTAATGAATCCTAATAATCTTAGAATTGCATCTCCAATTGGACGACCTTTACCTTCGTAAGGACATTCACAAATACCGATTCCTGGATTATCATTTAATTCTACTACTGAGTATTCGAACTTGTTAAAGTTTTCAATTAGAATATCAACTCCACAGATCTTAGCATTGAATAGTTTAGCAGCTTTAACTGCGATTCTTTTAAATTCATCTGGCATAACATCTGTTAAATCGATTGATTCTCCTCCAGTAGAACAGTTTGAATTATCTCTTACAAATATTCTTTTTCCTTTTTCAGGAATAGATTTTAAAGTTAATTTTTGTCTTTTTAGAATATCTTTTAATCCATCATCTATAGTAATAACTCTTCCTGATAGGCCATGCCATGGTTCTTTATTTTTTAACTTGATTAATTCTTCGATGTTTGTTTTACCATCACCTACAACTGATGCGGCACGACGATGTAGAACACAGATACATTCATCTCCAATAACTAAGAAACGATATTCTAATCCTTTTTGGAATTCTTCTACTATTACTTTTGAATCATATTTAAAAGCATTTTTAATTGCATCTAATAAATCTTTTTCAGTAACAGGTTTTTCAAATACTGTAATACCAATACCTTTATTAGTAGTATTAGGTTTAACTACAATACTTTTACCTACAAATGGTCTTATATAGTAAGTTAAATCTCTTTTTGAAACTCCTTTTTCTAGAATAATACCATTTGGTGTATTAATATTATTTTCTCTTAAGACATCTTTTACTAATTCTTTATTGTCAGTAACAAAAGGGTAGGTAGATACATCTTTACTAGTTTTTGTTGCTTGATAGATGTATTCTTCTTGATCCTCATTATATACTTTAATAAAACTTCTAGCTTCATCTAAGATATCTACTTTTAAATCATGTTTTAATGCTGCTTTAATTACACATACTGTAGATGGCTCTAGTAGAGGATATCCATCTAGTACACATTTTTCTAAGAATCCTTCTGTACTATTATTCTTCATACATCTCATCCTCCTCAGTTATTAAGCCGAGCATTTTTAATATTTCGATTCCGATATGAGCATCAGGTCCTTCATATGGCCATTGATTAATATCATATCCTGGATCAGCATTAGTTTCTAGAATAGCATATTCATCATCTTCTAAATCATCAATAATAATATCTACTCCACATACATAAGATTCAAAAGCTTTAGCAGCTTTTTCAGCGATTCTTTTAAATCTATCTGGTATTTTATCAGTTAAAGAAATACTTTCTCCACCTGTTGAACAGTTAGAGTTCTTTCTTAATTTAACGATTTCACCTTTTTTAGGTACATCTTCTAATGTTCTACCAGTTTTTGTTAAATATGTTTTAAGTGGGGCATCTATTCTTATTTTTGTATCTAATAAGACATGCCATTCTTCTTTATTTTTTTCTTCTATTAATTTTTCAATTGTAGATTTACCATCACCAATTACTTGGGCACTACGACGAGTAACTACACTTACACATTTTCCATTAATTACTAGGAAACGATATTCTTCTCCTTTGATATATTGTTCTATTAAAACATCTTTATCAAATTCAAATGCATAGTTTACTGCTCGTAAGAATTGTCCTTTAGTAGGTGGGGTAGTAAATACTGAAATACCTATACCACCATTTGTTGTTCTAGGTTTAATAACAATTGATTTTTCTTCATAGTTTTCATATAGATCTTCTATTTGTTCTTCTGATAATTTATCACTAATCATTATTCCTCTAGGAGTTTTTAATTTAGCTTGTTGTAGAATTTCTTTTGATTGGAATTTATCATTAGTTAAATAGTGAACTATATAATTATCTTTTCTTGTTTGTGTTGCACCTACAATATATTCTTTCTTACCATGCTTTTTAAATTCAATAATTGAATTATTATCACGATCTTCTAGAACTCTATAGTCAACACCTCTTAAAATTGCATCTCTTAGTAGGGCAGATGGAGCATTATAGATTTTCTTTCCTAAGTTTACGAAAGCATATTTTCCATCTCTTGCTTCTTCATTATATTGTTTTGCAATTTCCATTAAAGCATTAACATATCCTTTTTCTTCTACTAAAGCAGTTACTTTAGCTGAAGGAGTTAATCCTTGTTTTAATTCTCTTTGAATCTTATTTAAACTTTTATCAAAATTTAAATCTAATTCTTTAGATACTTTTAAAATATCTTTAATTTCTTTAAAGATTAATTTCTTTTGATCTTCGTTAATACCATTTTCTGCTACTTCACGGAAATCATATGTTTTTTCATCTTTTTCATCTTGTATTAAACAGTGAAATAAAAAGCCCACAATAAAATCCATTTCTTCTAGTGGTACTGTAGTTTTATCAAATGGGTTTAAATCTAGTACTCTTACCTCAATATGACTTATTGGGTTATTTGCTAGATCATCTACATCATATTTCCATTTACCCTTAATACGAATAGGGGTATATAACTCAGAAATAGATATAATGTTACCGTTTTTGATATTCTTTCTTAGACTGGCAATATGTTTTTCTTTGTTTTCATAATTTACTTCATCTAAGTGTAAGTTTTTAAATCCTTGTTTATTACTATTTCTTATGGAGCATTTTGTTTCATATTCAGTACTTAGTTGTTTTGGTGTTGCTCCAAAAAGTGCTATTAACATCCATAATTTCTTTAGATAGTTTCTTATTATTTTAAAATAAGCATCTTCTAAAGTATCTGGTAAATTGCTATAGAATCTTTTCAATTCCTTATAGTATTTCTCATTAATTGAGAAGTTTAGGTGTACACCTGACATACAGTACATTTCGTAACCATACTTCTTATATAAGTACATCTCGTATTCATGTTCTTTTTCGTTGTCACCATATTCTCCAAAATTAAATTTGTCTGCATTAGGTAGGATACAAGGCATACTATAAGGCCATAGGTATTCCCCTTCTTTTCGTAGTTCTTCTAGAACTACATTTGTTACATTTAGTAATTTGTCATAACATTCTTTGGTTGTAGGACAAGGAGTTGTTCTTAACTCAAGTTGTGCTGCACCGAAATCTGTTGTGATGAATGCATTGCAGTTTCTGTTACCAAACACTCGAGGGTGTGGTTTATCAGAAAGTTCACCTTTTTCGTTTGTTCTTAATCCTTCTCGTTCAATCCCGATGTTATATTTGTTTGATATCATTTTAATATAGACCTCTCTTTTTTTCACAATATCGGCAATATTATATCATATATTCTTAAAAAAGTCCATCCGTGACTATTATGATGAACTAAAAATGCTCTTTTTTTGATAAAAAATGGCTATTTATATCGATTTTTGTATGTTTTTAATATATAATAAAATTAGTGTATTATTATAGAGAGGAGTGGGTAATATGAAGCGTAGAAAACATAGATATCGCGGTTATTCTAAGCGTACAATAGTATTATTCATTGCTCTTTTTTGTTCTCTATTTTTTGGATTGGGATATTCATTACTTGGAACTAGTTTAGATTTATCTGGAATGATTACTGTAAGTGAATATGATGATACATTATATGGTGTTTTGGCTAGAGAGGGAAGAAAAGGTGTTTATGCAAAAAAATATACTGATGCACATTTAGATTCAATTGATACTTCTCTTTCAACTAAAGATATATACTATTGGCATGCTAGTAATAGTACTAATGCTAGTACAATAAATGAAATGAACAATGTTATATTTGCGGATCATTGTTGGCAAATGTTTAGAACAACAGATACTGGTGGTGTAAAATTAATATACAATGGAGAGGCAGTTAATCAACAATGCTTATCTTCAAGGGGAACACATATTGGTTTTTCGAATACTACTACAACTACTTTATCAACTGATTATTATTATAGTTCTCAATATTATTATGATGAGACTAATAGCACATTTGGATTAAAAGGTATTATTGATAAAGGTGAAATAAAAGAAGGGTATTTTACTTGTAAGAGTACAAATGCTTTTGATACATGTGCAAATCTTTACATGGTTGTAAGATTATCAAGTGGAAATAGTTATACAGTCGCACCTGTGAGAAACAATTCTCCTTATTCTATGTATGGTAAAGGATATTATAATGAGGTTTATAATTCTCTTGCTCATCTTGGCTATATGTATAATACTATTTATCCTAAAAAGTATTTTAGACCATTGAAAAAAACAATTTATGATGATGTTTATATGTATGGCCCTAGTAATTACTATTATGGAGATGGTGTAACCTATAATGATGGTATGTACACTTTAACTAATCCGTTTTTATCTACGTGGAATAATATTATTAATTCTGCTTCGGGCTATTATACATGTCGTACATCCGGAAGCACGTCGTGTGCATCGGTTTATTATATTGTAGGCGGTACATATGCATATGGTTATAAAATGACTGATGGTCACATGCTTAATGATTACGATAATAACATTGTGTTGGGGCAGTCTATTGTTGATAATGGAAATGGAACATATACAATTAGTGGAGATACTATTACTATTAAAAAATCAGATTGGTTTAATGATCACTCTAACTATGTAAACTATTATTTATGTGAAGATGGTTCTTCTTTGTGTGCTGAGCCTAGATATATTACAGAGACAGATACTATTTCATATGATTATTATACTGTTGCTCCTCAATTGTTTGGAAATAGTTTTTCATACAATAATGGAAAGTATACTTTGAGTACTGATAAAGGTAGTGTTTGGAAACTGGATGAAAACGAAGCAAAAACATTCATAGAAAATCATCATTATACATGTTTTAATGATAATGGAGAATGTTCAACTATTTATTATGTTTATTATATGTTTTATGATGGCGATTTAGCATATATTGAATTAAATGATGGTAAAAGCGTTGAAGATGCTCTAAACGAAATGCTTTACAATGATGATGTTAATAATTATAGTTCTGCTATTAAGATTAAATCAGAAGCGTGGTATCGACAATTCTTGATGCCTTATAGTGATTATTTAGAGGATTTTGTTTTTTGTTCAGGTAGAACTGAGGATACTTCTCATAGCAATGGGTGGCACCCAAATGGTGGTGTGCTTACATGGTCTTTTGATTTTAATGATTATGGGTTGAATTGCTTAAATGATACAGATAGATATAGCATTAATAATAGTAAGGCAAAATTAGATTATCCTATAGGATTAATTAAACTTAGTGAAGCATCATTATTAGGAAATGATGGTTTAAGAAATGTTGGTAAAAGTTATTGGACTTCAACAATTGATGGAGATAATCCAAATTCTAATTTAATTCATTGTATTTCAAATTCTGGTGGAACAAATACATCGTGCATGATGGCAGCAGATTCGGGTTTTAGATGGGTTGTATCTCTTAAACCTGGAACTAAATATCTATCAGGAGATGGTAGTACTTATCATCCTTATGTTATAGATAATATACAAAATACAACATTTACTATATATTATCGATATTCTAATGGTGGTGAAGCTGCACCTAGCTATGTTGGCATTTATAAGCCAGGAGAGCCATTTAGTATTCCTTCACCTACAATAGAAAATTATGATACTATGAATCATGTTGTTTCGGGAACTAAAGCACCCGGTAATCAATCTGCAACTGTTTGGTATACTTATAATGGTGGTTCTATTATTGATCCAGATACACCTTTAGATCCATAAAAAAAGTGTAGATTAGTTTCTACACTTTCTTTTTTTATTATGTTATAATAAAATTGATATATCATAGAGAGGAGTGGGTAATATGAAACATAGAAGACCTGTTTATTATGGTTATTCTAATCGTACAATCATATTAACCATTGCTCTTTTTTGTAGTCTTTTCTTTGGACTAGGTTATTCTTTACTTGGAACTAGTTTAGGATTAAATGGAGATGTTTCTGTTAGTAAATATGATCAAACATTGTATGGTGTATTAGAAAAAGCTGCAAAGAAAGGTACTTATGCAAAATCCTATGATGGCAATCATCAAGATTCTATGAATTCTTCATTATCTAGTAAAAATATTTATCATTGGTATGCGAATAATAGTACTGGTGGTAACGAAATTAAGAATAAATGGAATGTTATTTTTGCTAATCATTGTTGGCAAATGTATCGAACTACTGATACTGGTGGAGTAAAACTTATATATAATGGAGAGGCAATTGATAATAAGTGTTTAGAATCTAGAAGTAATCATGTTGGTTATAAGAGTTATGGTATTCAAAATGTAAACTCTAATTATTGGTATGGAACGGATTATTCATATGATAGTGTGAATAATGTTTTTTCTATATCTGGACAAACTAATCAATCTACTTGGAGTGAATCAAATAGTTCAAATTTAATTGGAAAATATACTTGTAAAGGAACTACTTCTAGTGATACGTGTTCAACACTTTATTTGATTGAATCATATAATGATCAATATAGAGCCAATGTTATTACAATAGATGCTAATTCACATTATTCTCAATTCGGAACATTACATTATAATTCTTCAGGATCAATTGGTTTTTTGGGTTATATGTATAATACAATTTATGATTATTTTAGATCGAGTGATAAAGAAAAAATATATACGTATGGTTATTTAAATACAAATTATTGGTATGCTGATTCAATTAGTTGGGATAATAGTACAGGTGTATATTCTTTAGTTAATCCATATAAAGTAACATCAACTGCAGACTATGCTTCATTGGTTGGAAAATATACATTTAAAAATAGTACTCAATCATATACTAGTGATACGGTTCAATATATTGCTGTTGTTGATACTACATATAGTTCCTATTATTATATTGATATTACAGATGGAAATACTATTAGCGATTATAATTACATTTATACCTATGGAAGTGATTATACAAATAATGGTGATGGTACATTTACTATTATTAATCCATCTACTATAAGTAGATTGGATTGGTATTCAAATCGTAGTAATCTTGGAAATGGTAATGTATTTATATGTAAGAATGCTATTAATAATACATGCAATAATGTGTGGAAGCTTGCGGAAAACAACACTACTGAATTTGGTTATACTTCTATAGCTAATAATTATAAATATGCCAAAAGCTTTACTTATAACAACGGAAAATATACATTAAGTGGTAATACTATTAATTATTTAAATTTAAGGAATGATGAAAGTAGAGCTAGTCTTAACAATGCACATTATACTTGTTTTAATACAAGTGGAGAATGTTCAACTATTGTATATATTTATTATGCTGCGGATTATAAAATTAATTATTTATACTTAAATAATGGAGAGAATATTGATGATGCTATTAATAAAATGCTATATGCAGATGATGTAAATAAGTATAGTTCTATAATAAAAAGTGGCATAGAATATTGGTATAAAAAAAATCTCTATACTTATGACAACTATATAGAGGATACTATTTATTGTAATAATCGAACAATCTATAACAAAAATGGTTGGAATCCTGATGGTGGAGATGTTCAAGAAGAATTAACTTTCCCTGATGATAATAGTACTGATTTGAGTTGCCCTCTTGTTACTGATAGATTTAGTATAAGTAATAATAAAGCTAAATTAAATTATAAGGTTGGTCTTGCGACAAAACCTGAGATGAGATTGTTTTCTCAATCTAGTGCACATGTTACTAGTAAATGGTATTGGTTATTAACACCTGATGCTGAAGATGTTAATGGAGTTAGCAACTCAAAGGTTAATTATAATGGTCAAATATTTGGTTCATATACTTATAAAGATGAAGGTGTTCGTCCTGTTATATCTTTAATACCTGGAACTGAATATGTATCTGGTACAGGTAGTATGGCTGATCCTTATATTGTTGATGCAGAACCTGTTGTTCCTGAAATAACTCAATACAGATTACTGATTCGTTATTGGAAGGATGGTGTCATTTATAACACATTTGATGGTACTTTTAATGAGGGTCATACTTATAATGTTGCAACACCAAATTTAGATGGATATGATGTTGATTTGCCAAGAGTTACGGGAACTTTAAACTCTGATGTTACATATGATATTACTTATACACCAAGACCTTTTACTTTAACAGTTAGATTTATATATCAAGATGGAACTCAAGCAGCTCCACCTCATACTGAAACTCATACTTGTATTAATGAATCATATAGTGTTGAGCTTCCTGTAATAAGTGGATTTACTCCTTCAAGACCATCTCCTGCAACAGGTAATATGCCATGTAGGAATACACCGTTAACAATTATATATTTACCTAATTCTGGTGGTTCTTAAAAAAGTGTAGATTTTCTACACTTTTTCTTTTTATAAATATGAATTATAATGTTTGACTTTTTTATAAAGATAACCTATAATATGTCGCGAGGGGATTAATATGAATACTGATTATAATTTATATAGGATCTTTTTATATTTATTTGAAGAGAAAAGTATTTCTAAGACTGCTCAAAAATTATATGTTTCACAACCTGCGATTAGTTATAGTTTAAAGGAATTAGAAACACAACTTGGATATACTTTGTTCTATCGTAATAGTAAGGGAATTGAGCCTACACTAGAAGCTAAAGAGTTATACTCTTATGTTTCTACGGCTTTTAATATATTAAATGATGCTGAAGAGCATATAAAGAATCTTAATAATTTAAGTATTGGATGTATTAGAATTGGTACTCCTTCATATATTGGACGTTTTTATTTATCTAATTTTATTGCAGAATTTAGAAAAATATATCCTGGAATAAGATTTGAAATTGTTTGTAAATCTACAGCTGATATGGTTGAGATGTTAGAGACTAGAAAACTTGATATTATTGTTGATACATTACCAATTAATACTAAGAAAGAAGTTAAGAAAGTTACTTTAACTAAGTTACAAAATTGTTTTGCTTATAATAAAAAATTAATGAAGGATGTTAAATTAAATAAAGTAGAGGATTTAAAGAATTATCCATTACTTTTACCTTCTGCGACTACATCTATTAGATTAAAACTTAATGAATACTTAGAGAGTCAAAATACTAAGTTAGAACCTATTGTAGAATCATGGACTAATGAAATTATGATGGAAATGGTTCGTGATGGAGTAGGTGTTGGATATTTCGTTAAGAATGTAATTGATAATCAAATTGATAAAGATGATTTTGAAGTTGTTACTTTTGGAGATACATTACCTGCAGTAGATGTATGCTGTGTATATGTAGATGATTTCTTAACAACAGCAACTAAAAAGTTTGTTGAACTTTTAACTAATAAGGTGGGGGAATAGTTTTTTATGGATACTAATCGGCTGAATAAAACAATATATACATTTCATGATGCAAGAGTCATTTACTTTGTAAAGACTCCTTCTAAGTATGTATTAATGGAAACAGATAAGAATTATCCTAAGGTTGTTAATCTTGGAATAAGAGATGTTTTATTGATACCGAAAAAGAGTTAAAAAAAAACACCGTTTGGTGTTTTTTTATTATTCACTTGCTAGATTATCAAAGTATCCTTGAATGAATACTACTGGTGTTCCTTTATCTCCAGATCCTGAAGTTAAGTCACATAGTGAACCAATTAAATCTGTTAATCTTCTTGGAGTAGTTCCTTGAGTAATCATTTGTCCTTTTAAGTCTTTTTCTTTATTTCTAATTTCTTGTTTGATTGCTTCTTTTAAAGCATCTCCTCTTAAATCAGCAAATTTATTATCTGATACATATTTTAATTTAATTTCATTTGGTGTTCCTTCAAGACCACTTGTGTATGCAGGAGATACTACTGGATCAGCTAATTCCCAAATATGTCCAACTGGATCTTTAAATGCTCCATCACCATATACCATTACTTCCATAGTCTTACCAGTTTTTTCTTTTAATCTTCTTTGAATCTCTTCTACTAATGCTTGACCTGTTCTTGGGAATAATTTTAATTTTTCTTCTGTAGATTTATTTGATCCTAACATTCCATATTTTTCATTATAACCACTACCATTAATTGGAGCATTCATAATATCAAATAAACCTAATACATTTGCACCATATTCTTTTAATAAGAATTTTGTTTGGAAACGTGTATGAATATCACATGTTAAAACATTCTTTGTATATTTTAATATATCTACTGGATTATTAGATAATATAAAGTGTGCTTCACAACCTTCAGCTTCAATTAATTCTTTATAGAAATCTAACATATTGATTCCTGTAAATGGATGTAGCCAATCTCCAAAATATTCTCTATATTCTTCTTCTGAAATAGTTGAGTCTTTTGAAAAATCACTTTTATATAATCTTTCTTCATCTAAAATACCATTTCCTACTTCATCTGCTGGGAATGATAATAAAACATATAGTTTTTTAGTACTTCTTGCGATTGCTTTTAAGATAAGTGAAAATCTATTTCTTGATAGAATAGGGAATACTATTCCTAATTCTTCAGGATTATTAAACTTATTCTTAATATCTTGTGTAACAGTATTTACTGATACATAATTTCCTTCAGAAATACCTACAACTGCTTCTGTAATTGCAACTATATCTTTATCATTAAATTCAATATTATTATTTTTACCAGCATTTACAATAGCATCTGTTACTATTGTAGCTAAATCGTCTCCTTCTTTAATTATTGGGGTACGTATACCTCTAACAACTGTTCCTAAGTCTCTCATAAAAACCTACCTTTCATAAAAATTATATCATATCTTTTTCTTTGATAAAATTATTTTTATGTTATAATGTAAATAATAGGAGGTGTCCTTTATGAGTGATGAGAACTTTTCAGAAGACTTTATTCGTGATGTAGAAGAAAAAGAACCAGAGACTGTTACTCTTAATTTTGAGGATGAAACTCCTGTCGCAGAAGAAGAAAGTTTTTCTTTAGATGATGTTAAAGATGAGATGACAGAGCAACAAGAAGAAGTTAAAGAAAAGAAAAAGGAAGAAGTAAAAGAAGAGATTGAAGAAAGTATTCCTGATGTAGAAGATATAATAGTACCTGATACAGAACCTGAAGAGGAACATGAAGTAATTGTTGATGATGTTGTTATTTCTACTCCTGTAGAGAATACTCCTACTGAAAATACTTCTGTAGAAGATGAAGAAGAAGTAAAACCTAAATCTAAAAATAGTAAATTAGTTTTAATTATTATTGGTGTAGTTTTATTTATTGCTATTGTTGCAGGAGGATTAATTATTTATACAACTAATGAACCTCCAAAGATTTATACTGTTCATATTGAAAGTGATAATTTTGATGATCATACTATTGCGAAGTATGGAAATAAGATTACTTTAACATTTAGTTTTACTGAGAATTTAAGAAAACCTCCGAGAGTGGTTATTAATAATAGAGAGGTTGAAGTATTTGGTGAACATAAAGAGTATTATGCTAAATACTTTGTATCTAATCAAGGTATGGAAGATGTAGTAGTTACATTTACAATTGAAGATTATGAAGATAGATTATTTAAGAAGGGTAGTCCTGTAATTAGTACTACTGATAATAGTCAAGTTACTATAAAGAGTATTATAAGTTAATTCTTGTTTTACTCTTTTTATTTTTTTGTTATAATAAATTTAGATATTTAAACTTTGGAGGTAAATATGTATTTAAATAATAGAATTGTTATTGGAAAAGGTGAAGAGGAGTATTTTATAGTACCTAAGATGGCAAATCGTCATGGTATTATTACAGGTGCAAGTGGATCTGGTAAAACTACTACTGTTAAAGTAATGGCTGAATCTTTTGCTGATGCTGGTATACCTGTATTTTTAGCAGATGTAAAAGGAGATTTAGGAGGAACAGCAGTTGCTGGTACACCTAATGAAAATATAGATAGTAGAGTTGCTAAATTAGGACTAGAAGGTTTTGAATATAAAGGTTTCCCTGTAAGATTTTGGGATATATTTGGAGAATATGGACATCCTATTAGAACTACAATTGATTCAGTAGGACCTGATATTTTATCTATGATGTTAGGACTTTCTGAAGCACAAGAAGGAGTTCTTGCAATTGTATTTAAAATTGCACAAGATAATGGATGGAAATTAGATGATTGTAAAGATTTAAGATTATTACTTCAATATGTTGGAGATAATAAGAATGATTTTATTACTAAGTATGGTAATATTACTACTCAGAGTGTAGGTGTAATTCAAAGATGTTTATTAACACTAGAAAATCAAGGAGCAGATAAGTTCTTTGGGCAACCTGAACTTGATATTAAAGATTTTATAGTTACAGATGCAAATGGTAAAGGAATGATTAATATACTTCATGCAGTAAAATTGTTCCAATCACCTGATTTATATGCATCATTCTTATTATGGTTACTTACTAATTTATTTAATAATATGCCTGAAGTTGGAGATTTAGATAAACCTAGAATTGTATTCTTCTTTGATGAAGCACATTTACTATTTAATGGAATGCCTTCATATAGATTAAAACAAATTACACAAGTAGTTAAATTAATTAGATCTAGAGGAATTGGTTTATACTTTATTTCTCAAAGTCCAACTGATGTACCTGATGAGATTATTGCTCAACTTGGAAATAGAGTACAACATACTTTAAGAGCTTATACTCCTGCAGAACAAAAGACTGTAAAAGTAGCAGCAGATTCATTTAGAGCAAATCCTAAATTTAATACTGCTGATGCAATTCTTGCTTTAGGTACTGGAGAAGCTTTAGTTTCATTCCAAACTGAAAATGGAGAACCTGCTGTAGTAGAGAAGTGTTATATCTTACCTCCTCAAAGTATGATGGGAGTACTTGATGATATTTCTCGTAATAGAATTATTAATTCTTCTACAATAGTTGGTAAATATGAAGAAGCAGTTGAAAGAGATTCTGCTTATGAAGAATTAGATAAAATGATTAAAGAAAAATATGAAGCAGAGGAAGCTGAAAAACGTGCTATAGAAGAAGCTAAAGAAGCTGAAAAGGCTGCTAAAGAAGCAGAGAAAGCTGCAAAACAAGCAGAAAAAGAAAAGAAAGAAGCAGAAAGATTAGAAGAAAAGAAAAAGAGAGAAGCAGAAAAAGCAAGAAAGAATAGTATTGAATATAAACTAGGTAAGAAGGTTGCTAATAAGACTGCTGATAAGATTATTAATAAAGGATTAAATGCAATTTTTAAATCATTATTAAAATAGACTTGAAAAAGTCTATTTTTTTTTATTATAATTTCTATACAGGAGTGATAGTATGAACTCTATTCAATTATTAATAAAAGAAATATGTGAAGAAGAAAATATAAAATTTAGTTTAATATCTAATGACTGGATTATTGTAATGGAAAAAGATGATCAAATTCATTATTTAATTGGTATGAGATTTGATTTAAATAATTATGTTTCTGCAAAGATATGTAATGATAAATATGCTTGTTATTCAGCTCTTAAATATAATAATATTCCAGTATGTGAATATCATATTTTATATAAAGATACTTCTAGAGAAGAAGTATTAAATACATTTAAAGAATATAACTCTGATATTGTTTTAAAAGCTAATAAAGGGTGTTATGGAGATAGTGTATTTCATGTAAAAGATGAAGAAGAATTATTTTCTAAAATGGAATTATTATTTAAGAAAAATTATTCTATAAGTATGTGTCCTTTTTATGATATTAAATGTGAATATAGAGTTATTGTATTAAATAATGATGTAGAACTTATTTATGGAAAGATGCGAGCTATTATAGTAGGAGATGGAGTTCATACTACATATGAATTATTATGTGAATTTAATAAACCATTCTTTGAAAAAATAGATCATAGTGATTTAGATTTTGTTTTAGAAAAAGGAAAAGAATATGCATATAGTTTTAAGCATAATATTTCTAAGGGAGCAAAACCTTTTAAAATAACTGATAAAGATTTATATAATAGATTAAGTGATTTAGCAATCTCTGCAACTAAGAAATTAAATCTAAATTTTGTTAGTGTTGATATAGTAGAACTTTATAATAATGAACTAAAAATAATAGAAATAAATAGTGGAGTTATTACTAATATTTGTGATTATTTTCCAGATGGAGAAGAGATCGCTAAAAGAATATATAAGAGAGCAGTACTTGCTTGTTTTGAAAAATAGAATTTAATTCTATTTTTTTTATTTCTTCATATAAATTACTGAGGTGTCTATGTTTTATAAAAGTATACATTTAAGAATTAAAATATTGTTTTTATTAATTGTTATATTTTTTATTTTGATATTATTTAAAGTGTTTTATATACAAGTATTTGAATATAAAAAATTAAATAATTTAGCTGATGATTTATGGAGTAGAGAATTAGTAATAGAAGCAGATAGAGGAAAAATACTAGATAGAAATGGAATAGTACTAGCGGATAATTTAACGACTGCTTCTTTAATGTTAGTACCTAATCAAATTGATAATAAAGAAGAGACTGCGAAGAGTCTTTCTAAAATACTTGGAGTTAGTTATGAAGAGATGTATAAACATGTATCAAAAAAAACATCAATTGAAAGAGTTCATCCTGAAGGAAGAAGATTAGATGCAGATACTGCAGAGAGAATTAAAAATTTAAAAATAGATGGAGTTTATTTAGTTAAAGAATCTAAAAGATATTATCCTTATAAAGATTTACTTAGTCACTCTTTAGGATATGTTGGAATAGATAATCAAGGATTATCAGGATTAGAACTACAATATGATTCTAAACTTAAAGGAGTAAATGGTAAGATTAAATATTATTCTGATGCTCATGGAAAGAATTTAAATAAGAGTAGTGTTTATGTAGCACCGACTCAGGGTATGAATATTCAACTTACTATTGATATTAAGATACAAGAGTCATTGGAAAGAGAAATGAATAATATTTCTAATATGTTTAATCCAGATATGGCTTTAGGTATTGTAGTTAATCCTAAAAATGGAGAGGTACTTGCATTATCTTCTTATCCTGATTATGATCCAAATAATTATAAGAATTATTCACAAGAAGTACTTAGTCGTAATTTACCGATATGGGCATCATTTGAACCGGGGAGTACTTTTAAGATTATGACTATGGCAACTGCAGTAGAAGAAAAAGTAGTAGATATTTATAATGATCATTTCTATGATAGTGGTAAAGTACATGTTGATGGTTCTACTTTAAGATGTTGGAAAAGTGGAGGACACGGAGATCAAACTTTTCTACAAGTATTACAAAATTCTTGTAATCCTGGATTTGTACAATTAGGACAAAAGTTAGGCAAAGAAAGACTATTTTCTTATATAAATAAATTTGGATTTGGAGAAAAAACTGGTATTGATTTAAATGGTGAAAGTAAGGGTATTTTATTTCCACTAGATAGAGTAGGAAATGTAGAACTTGCAACTAGTGCTTTTGGACAAGGACCATCTGTAACTCCAATACAACAGGTAATGGCAGTATCTGCTGTTGTGAATGGAGGATATTTATATGAACCTATGATTGTTAAAAGAATAGTAGATGATAAAAATACTATTTATGAAGAGAGAAATACTAAGTTTAAAAGAAGAGTTATTAGTAGTAATACTTCTGCTATTATGAGAGATGCATTAGAAAGTGTTGTCTCTAAAGGAGGAGGACGAAGTGCTTATATTGATGGATATAGAATTGGTGGTAAAACTGGTACTGCTCAAAAACAAGATAATGGAGTTTATTTAGTAAATAATTATATTATGTCTTTTATGAGTGTAGTTCCAGCAAATGACCCTGAAGCAGTATTTTATTTAGCAATAGATAATCCTAAAAATACGGCTATGTTATCGTCATATACGACAACTCCTATTGCTAGGAGAATACTACTTGATATAATTGATGCTTTAGAGATACCTAGGCAAGATAATGGACAAGAAAAAGATTTAGAGTGGAATGACAAAGTTATTTATACTGTACCTGATGTAGTTGGGAAGAGTCTAAGTGAAGCAAAAAAAGAATTATATAATTTTCAAATTATAGTAAAGGGAGAAGGAGAAAATATAGTAGAACAATCTCCTAAAGCAGGTGAAAGAGTAGAAGATCAAAGTAAAATAAGAATTTTCGTACAATAAACATAGTTTTATGGTAAAATGTTGTTGGTGATACAGATGGACGAGACAATTGGAGTAAAGGGTGGGGCTAACGACCGTAGAAGAACTATGATCATTTCTCGTAATCAAAAAAAGAAGTTAAAACAATACGAAGAAGAACGAGAAATAGCTGAACTTGAGAAAAAAGTCAAAAAGAAACAATTTTATACATTAATAAAAACTTTACCAATTGTCATTGGTGGAGGAACAATTCAAACTCTACATGATGTCGCAACTGGAAAGAGACGAGATATAGACGAAAACGAATTAAGATTAAAAGAGTATGATGGAGATGTATCAAAGTATACAAAAGAAGAGTTTGAAGAAAAAAGAAGAAGAAAAATTATTACTACTCCTTCAGGAGAAAAGATAGTAGTTTATATAGAAACACCAATTGAAGAGAAGAAAACTAATAAACAACCTTTAAAACATGTTTCAGAAAATATTAAAGAAAATGAAGATAATTTTATTCCAATAAAAGAAGAAACTAAGAAAGAAAAAATATCTAAAACTACTAAAAAGAAAGAAACTACTAAGACTACTACTGGACCTAAAGTTGGTATTGGAGAAGAACAAGTAGAATTAGAAGAGTTTATTGATAAAGAATTATCTACTGTTGACTTTTCTAATCTTTCTCAATCTGCACAAGAAACTTTAGGTAAATTAAAATCAAGAAAAATAGTTGAAGAATATGAAAAACAATTAAAAGATATTCGTTATGAACTAAGAAAAGTAATATATGAATATAATGTTTTAGTTGAAGATAGTGAAGAAGTAGTATTAAGTAAAGATGCAGAAATAATACTTGATAGATTATCTGAAATAATTGATAAAATTGAAGAATTAAAGAAAAAAATAAAGATTGATTCTTTAGAACAATATGATGATAATTATGTTTATACTTTAATTGAAGGTTATTTAAGTGATTTTCATGATAAGAAACTAGTAGAAGAGATTGAAGACTCTCCATTATATGTAATGCTTGAAGAAAAGTTAGAAGAATTAGATAAAAAGAGAGGAAACTTTTCTAAAAAAGTAGAAGATAAAAAAGAAAAATTAGAAGAAAGAGAAATTGATTTTGAAGAGATGAAGAAAAAGTATTCTTCTTTAAATCAATTAAATAATCAGTTATTAGAATTTCAATATGATCAAAATAGATTATTAAAAGAAATACAAGAGAGAGTTAGAAATTCTTTAACAGAGAGTGAAAGAGTAAAAGAAGAAGTAGTAGGTATGACTAGACAAAGTAGAAGACTTCTTAGATTATTATCTCTACAAATGTTTTTACCTGGACCTAAAGCTGCGAAGGGAGCATCTGCCGCTGCAGCAGCATATTTATACTTTATGAAAAATGTAATAAAACCAAATACTAAAACTACAAGATATAAAGTAATTATGGTTCAAGATTATCATGATCAAATAAAGAGTAGTATTGATTCAATTAATGATGCGATTAGATTACTTGGAAAAACAACTATTCAGATTGATAAAATGATTAGAGATATTAAAGATGAGTTTGGTGATTATATAGGTAAAGTTCCTGAGTGTGATGAACTACTTAATAACTTAAAAAAGATAAAAAGAGAAATGGAAGAAAAAGAATATGAAATGAATCGCATCAAAAGAGAACAAGAATTAGAGTTAGAAAAGAATGATGCGAAAATTAAGAAAAGAGGAGAGTATGCTGTAAATCAAATGTAAAAGTTGGTTTACATTCTCTTATTGTATTATGTTTTATGATATAATTATTCAAGGAATGGAGTTGAAAACATGCTATTATTAACCAAAGCTGTTTTTGCAATTATGATTGGATTTTTGTCCTCTGTAGTATTAGGTTTAGTATTAGTACCAATACTTAAGAAGATGAGAGTTGGACAAAAAATATCTATCTTTGTTGGAGAAGCACATCGTAAAAAAGAAGGAACTCCTACAATGGGAGGTTTAATATTTATACTTCCTACAGTGCTTGCGACAATAGGATTAGTTATTACTGATAAAATTACATATACATCTAATTTAGGTATCGTATTACTGGTATTTATTGGATATACATTAATTGGATTCTTAGATGACTTTTTATCTATTAAAAAAGGTAATAATGAAGGATTAACTGTTTATCAAAAATTATTAATGCAAGTATTAATTGCGATAGGATTTTTCTATATTTATATGAGAAGTGGAGGACAAACTGCATGGGTAGTTGGAACTCTTCATATAGATTTAGAATTAGGTTGGCTATATGGACTTGCTATTCTATTTGTATTAGTAGGTGCTTCTAACGCTGTTAATTTAACTGATGGACTTGATGGACTTGCTGGAGGACTTTCTGCAATAGCATTTGTTGCTTATGCATTAATATCTTTATCAGTAGGATTTGAAGATATTGGATTATTCAGTTTAATACTTGTTGGTAGTTTATTTGGATTCTTAGTATATAATACTAATCCAGCTAAAATATTTATGGGAGATACAGGATCTCTTGCATTAGGTGCTGTTATGGGTGCCATTGCAATACTAACACATAGAGAGTTAACTCTACTTGTAGTTGCCTTTATCTTTGTTATTGAAACATTATCAGTTATCTTACAAACATTTTGGATGATTGCATTTAAAAAGAAAATATTCTTAATGACTCCACTTCATCATCATTTTGAAAAATTAGGATGGGATGAAAGAGATATCGTTAAATTATTCTGGGTTGCAGGATTAATTCTTGCTATGGCTGGAATAGTATTTGGAGTATGGGTGTAAAGAACTAGAAATAGTTCTTTTTTCTTTTGTTTTCTATGATATAATTTTTATAGTAGGTGAGTATATGAAAAGTGATAGACGCCAAACTATTTTATTTATAATCATATTACTTGTTTTAAGTATGGGTATTGGCTATGCTTTTTTAACTACGACTTTAACTATTGATGGAGTAAGTGATATTGATAGCGCGGTATGGGATATACACTGGGAGAATGTGCAAGTACAAAGTGTTTCTGTAACAGGTGAACAAGTTATAACTCCAGCAACGATAGGAAATAATGGTACATCTATTAGTTTCCATGTCCATTTGAAAGATATAAATGATAGATATGTTATATTAATTAATGAAGTAAATGATGGTACACTTATTGGGAAAATAGATGATATTATTGTTAAAGTAAATGGTGTTCGTGATGCCCAATTACCTAGTTATTTAATGTATGAAACTATATATTATGAACCACCATCTTTTACCAATATTGGAATCGGTGATAAATTATATCCTGGACAATCGAGGACAGTTGGGTTTGGCTTAGGATATAATTCAAACGTTTCTGCTTCTGATCTACCAACAGATGATGAAACATTAGAATTGTCATTTGAGTTAGTTTATGTTCAGGTTTCTGCTGTATCTGAGTATTATTATTCTTCTATAGGAACTAATGTATCTAATCAAACACTAGGTGCTCCTTTACCAAATTCTTTAACTACTTATGATACTTATCAAGATGCAATAGATGCTTTTGGTTATTCAACATTTATTCGATATAGAGTTGTTGATGGTATGATTTTAGAAGCAAGTGTAGGATTTGTTTTTGACGGAAATGTTTACTATTTAGTTGGTAATGATGAAGGAAAGTCTTATGAAAGTAATAGGAATCTAATGCTTAATCTTTTTGGTAATGAATCATGTAGTACTGCTGAGGTTGATAGATTTTCTTGCTCATTTGGTGATTATAACTATATGGTTACTGAATATGGAAGTGCTTCGGTTACTCATAATGATGAACTTGTGAATGGTTGTAGTGTAAATACTCCTGGTAGTTACAGAACATATATTTGTGGTAGTCAATTATGGTAGCTAATTATATTAAAAAGAACTGTATTAGTTCTTTTTTTATGTTATACTAATAATAGTAGGTGAGTCTGTGAAGAGCGACAGAAAACAAACAATTTTTTTTATAATCATATTACTTGTAATGAGTATGGGAATTGGTTATGCTTTTTTAACTACAACTTTAAGTATTGATGGAACTAGTGATATAGATGCATCTAGTTGGGATGTACATTTTGAAAATGTACAAGTACAAAGTGGATCTATAACTGGGAGTAAGGTTATTACTCCAGCTACAATTGGCAATAATGGTACTTCTGTAAGTTATCATATTAAATTAGAGCCTGGAGATATGTATATTTTTACTGTAGATGTGGTTAATGATGGTACACTTGATGCAAAAGTAGATAATATATCTATTAAAGTAAATGGAGAAGAGAATAATATTCCTTCATATCTTATTACGAGACTTTTTTGGTATGATTATGAAATTCCGGTTCAAATTGGACAATATTTACTTTCTGGAGAAACTATAACTTATTATTATGGTATTATGTATAAGAGAGATTTAAACATTTCTGAACTTCCACAAGATAATCAATCTCTTAATATTACAATGGATATAAACTATGTTCAGGATCATACTCCAAACTATAATAACTTATATCTTTTTACATCTGATGAACAGGTTTTTATTGTTGATAAGCGTGTTCCTTTTGGAGGAGTTTATTATAATAATTATCAAGAACCTTTAGAACACTTTGGGCATCATGCCTTTTTACGACATTTCATTTCTAATAATAATGTAATGACCTCTGAAGTGGGGTTTGAATTAAATGGAAATATTTATTATGTTAAAGGTGGAGATAGTGGAGCATCATATGAATCAAACAAAGCAGTTGCTCAAGAAGCATTTGGTTCTAGCAATTGTAATTATATTGATAATGGATATTCTTGTAGTATTGATGATTATGATTTAAAAATATATAATAATGGCAAGGTGCGTTTTTCAGATAAATATAGTTATAGATGTGAGATTGATAATGATAAAAAGTCGTATTGTTATTATTTCCCTGGATATTAAAAAAGAACTGTATTAGTTCTTTTTTTATGTTATACTAATAATAGTAGGTGAGTATATGAAGAGTGACAGAAAACAAACAATTCTTTTTATAATCATATTACTTGTATTAAGTATGGGAATAGGCTATGCTTTTTTAACTACAACTTTAAGTATTGATGGAACTAGTGATATAGATGCATCTAGTTGGGATGTGCATTTTGAAAATGTGCAAGTACTAAGTGGATCTATAACTGGTACACAAGTTATTACTCCTGCGACTATTAGTGCTGATGGACAAACTGTAAGTTACCATATTAAATTAAATCAACCTGGGGACTATTATAAGTTTTCAATAGAAGCAGTTAATGCAGGGTCATTAGATGCCGCTATTAATAGTGGTGGACTTAAACTTAATGGTGCAAGTGTTGTTAATTTACCTAGTTATTTGGTGTCTACTATGTCTTATGATATTTTTGGGGGTAATCAATTTGTTTTAGGAGATATATTGTGGGCTAATACTAGAAGAAAAATGTATATTATGGTTGGATATAATGATATTTTAAGTGAGAGTGATTTACCTTCAGAAAACTTATCTTTATCAATAGAAGCAACTATTACTTTTTCTCAAGCTGAAAAAGGACAATATGTATATACCACAACAAGTGCAACTGAACTTAGAAGAGGTAGAGATATTGGTAATTTTCCTGTTTATGAAACTTATCAAGAAGCAATAGACAATTTTTCTCGTAATATTTTTGTTAGATTATATCTTGTTGATAATAAAGTATATGAAGAATCAGTCGGAATTTTATTAGATGGAAATGTTTATTACTTATATGGTGGAGATTCTGGGTATCGCTATTTATATAATAAAAACTATTTAGATTCTTTGTTTTCTAATTGCAGTGAGTATTCTGATCATTATTATTGTGTTTTAAATTCTCATACGGGGGCATCTATTTATGAAAATGGTCGTGTAGTAATTGTTGATGGGGGATATGGTTGTGCTCTTCGTTCAATAGATGGATTTGAGTGTGGAGATTTTTCTATTTAAAAATGATTACCGATTTTATAAATAATGATTAATAATATGTTATACTGATAATAGGAGGTTATGATTATGGAAAATGTATGGAAAAAGTATAATGATGAGGATATTAATAAATTAAATGATGTTTGTGATGATTATCGTAAATTTATTAGTATTAGTAAAATTGAAAGAGAAGTTATTAAAAATGCAATTGCTATTGCAGAGAATTCTGGATTTGTTAATTTAGATGTTTGTATTGAAGAGAATAGAAGATTAGATCCGGGAGATAAAATCTATGTTAATAATAGAGGTAAAAGTTTAGCTTTATTTATTATAGGTCGTGAAGACATTACTAATGGGATTAATATATTAGGAGCTCATGTAGATTCTCCTAGACTTGATTTAAAAGCTAATCCTTTATATGAAGATTCTGAGTTTGCATATTTAGATACTCATTATTATGGTGGTATTAAAAAATATCAATGGGTAACTATTCCTCTTGCACTTCATGGAGTAGTTGTTAAGAAAAATGGAGAAGTTATTAATGTTGTTATTGGAGAAGATGAATCTGATCCAGTAGTAGGTATTACAGATTTACTTCCTCATTTAGGATCTGAACAAATGAAGAAAGAAGCTTCTAAAGTAATTGAAGGAGAAGGTTTAGATGTATTAATTGGTAGTATGCCAATTGATGATAGTAAAGATGAAGAATTAGTTAAGAAGAATATAATGCAAATTCTAAAGAATAAATATTATATTGAAGATGGAGATTTCTTATCTGCAGAGATTGAAGTTGTTCCTGCTGGTAAAGCAAGAGACTTTGGTTTAGATAGATCTATGATTATGGCTTATGGACAAGATGATAAAGTATGTGCTTATGCATCTTTAAGAGCATTCTTAGATTGTCCTCCTTGTGATAAGACTATTAGTTGTATTTTAGTTGATAAAGAAGAAATTGGTAGTGTAGGTGCTACTGGAATGCAATCTACATTCTATGAAAATGCAATTCTAGAGATGTGTAATTTAATGGGACATACTGAGAATACTGCACTTCCTAGAACACTTACAAACTCTTATATGTTAAGTAGTGACGTTAATGCTGCATATGATCCACTATATGCTGATGTAATGGATAAGAGAAATGCTTCTTACTTTAATCAAGGAGTTGTATTCTGTAAGTATACTGGTTCTCGTGGAAAGAGTGGTTCAAATGACGCCAATGCAGAGTTTGTTGCTAAACTTAGAAATATAATGGATAATCATGATGTTCATTTCCAAATATCAGAACTTGGAAAAGTAGATGCTGGTGGAGGAGGAACTATTGCTTATATCCTTGCTAATAAAAATGTTAATGTTATTGACTGTGGAGTAGGAGTACTTAGTATGCATGCTCCTTGGGAAGTAACTGCTAAGTCTGATATATATGAAGCATATAAATGCTATGTATCTTTCTTACAAGATGCTTAAAAAGAACGAAAGTTCTTTTTTTTTATTTAATACATATATTTTTATAGGTGAGAAAATGAAATTTGATAAGATTTTATTTTTTACTATTCTTGTTTTAGGAGTATTTGGAATTATAATGATATATTCTGCTTCTAGTATTTGGGCATCTTTTAAATTTCAAGATGCTTTTCATTATGTGAAATACCAAAGTATATTTTTTATAATTGGAATTATTATTATGATTATTGTTTCTAAAATACCTATTTCTTTTTATTATAAGAATTCTAATAAGATTTTATTATTATGTATTATTTTATTAATTCTTGTATTGATTCCTGGAATAGGATCTATTCGTAATGGTAGTAGAAGTTGGTTTGGGATAGGTAGTTTTGGTATACAGCCATCAGAAGCTTGTAAGATAGGATTATTGATATTTGTATCTAAATATTTATCTAATAGTGAAGAAGATATTAAATCTATATTTAGAGGAGTTATACCAATTCTTTTTATTACATTTGTAATATTTGGACTTATTATGTTACAACCTGATTTTGGTACTGGTTTTATTATAGTTTGTAGTATTCTTGCTTTACTTTTTATTGCAGGATGCCCAATATCTTTTTTTATATTTGGTGGAGTAGTAGGAGTAATTGGAGTTATACTTTTAATATTGATTGCTCCTTATAGAATGGATAGAATTACTTCTTTTATTAATCCTTGGAGTGATGCATTAGGTACTGGTTTTCAAATAATACAAAGTTTATATGCAATAGGTCCTTCTGGACTTCTTGGAATGGGTTATTTAAATTCTATTCAAAAACATTTTTATTTACCTGAACCTCAAACTGATTTTATATTTTCTATTATTTGTGAAGAGTTTGGAATAATAGGAGTAATATTTGTATTAACTTTATTTGGAATTATATTATTTAGAGGTATTAAGATTAGTATTAATTGTAGTGATTCTTTTTCTAAATATTTGTCTTTTGGGATTACTTTTCAATTACTTTTTCAAACAGCATTAAACTTAATGGTAGTAGTTGGTTTAATACCTGTTACTGGAGTGACTCTTCCATTTCTTAGTTATGGTGGAAGTAGTTTATGGATTAGTATGATTAGTATGGGTATTTTACTTAATATTTCTAAAACTTAGTTCTTTTCTTTGATTGGTTGGTATGCTATAATGTAATTTAGAATAGTGGAGTGTTGGTTATGGGTAATTTAGATAGTGCAAATCAAGAACGCCTTCGATTACAAAGAAAAAATCAAATTAAATTGGCTAAGAAAAAAGCTCGTAGAAAAAGAGGTAAAAAAGTATTTAAAGTTTTCTTCTTTATACTTGTTTTTGTTTTAACTTTTATTTTTTATGATGAGAATATGGAATTAGGAGTTAAACTTAGTCAAATGAAGTTTGATTCTATTAATTTTAATTGGATAAAGTTAGATAAGATTAAGTTTGATTGGTTTTCTAAGAAAGATAATAAAAAGAATAAAGATCCCGGTACTTATGAAAGTTTATTAGCTGGTAAAACTATTGTTTATGTACCAATAGATGATCGTATGATTCATACTACTCGTATGAAGTATTTATCTGAATCTAATGGATATACTTTAGCAATGCCAGATGAAAAGTATTATAAAACTAATGTAGATAGTGTAGATAATTCTTATGTAGGATACTCTACTAAATATGGTAATCCTATTAAGATAGCTAGTTGGTTACTTGAAATGGAAGAAGATGGATGTGATTACTATATTATTTCTCTTGATCAGTTATTTTCTGGAGGAATAGTTGGATCAGAATATTTAAGTGATAAAGATTTTGAAGTTTATGGTAAAAAGATAGATACTGCGAAGAAAGCATTTGAAAAGATTATTAAAGATGAAAATAATCATGTATATTTAATAGATTCTATTATGGGATTATCTGTAACTCCTGGATTTATGGATTTTACTAGTGATGATTATAAATTATTAGTAGAGTATTCTAAGCTTCCTAGAAAGATATTAAATGATGAAGATTTAACTATTAGTAAGATTAGTGAGAATTATTATTTAGATCAGAATGGTAAATCTATTCAAACAACTCTTGCTTTAGATAAATTAAATAAATATTTAGCCGCAAGAGAAAGAAAAATAACTTATTCTAAATATATAATTGAGACTATTTCTAAGAGTGATAATAAGAATAATATTCATTTATATTATGGTATTAATGATAGTAGTGCTTCTTCTAATATTCAAGAAGCTGATATTGCTTATGTAGAAAAACTTATTTCTAGTAAGAAAGTTAATGCGACTGTTAGAGAGGGAGTATCTACATTAAGTGAAGTGGCATATACTGATATGTTACTTGATTCTATTACAAAGAAAATAAATATATCTATTTCATATTTTGGAGATTATAATAAGACTATTAGTGGTAGTACTTCTACTTATCAAGAATATATGAATAATCTATTAAAAGATTTAGGTATTAAAGATGGTTCTAAGAATCCTAATTTTGAAATACTTGTATATATTAGTTCTGATAAGAAGGAAGATAAAGAAAAGAATACTATTAATTTAATAAATCATTATTTAGATAATATTCATAAGAGTATTCCTACCGTTATAATTAATGATGCTAAACTTAGTGAAGATATGCTTTTAATTGATTATTTAAGTAATTATGATAAAGCTAATATTCCAATTGGTTATTTAATTGGTTATAGTAACTGGAATGGATTTATTAATAGTTCTAGAATTGGTTTATGTGAAGGTACTACAAGATTTATATATTTAGCACAAGAAAAACATGATGATAAAAATGATAAAGCTTTTGCGAAGAGTATGACATTATCATTTGTTGAAGATATGGCATTTGTTCCTTTAACTAAGACTGATAATAATATTGAGAATATTGAAAATAATATGAGTTCTAGAGTAAATATGATTCTTAATAACTTAAAGAAAGCTAGTTTTATATCTGATATTAAACCATATGAAGAAAAAGGTATAAAGACTGCATCTATTATGAGTTATTATTTACCTTGGAGTAGAAATAATGAAATTAGTTTTGGAGTAGATCTTTCTTTAGGAGAGGGATTAAGTCCAGTAATACCTAATTCAATTACAGAAGCTAAAGAAGGTTAGAAAGCCTTCTTTTTTAGTGCATAGAATTTGATTTTTGGGGCAAAATATGATATAATATAATCATGTGAAGATCGAGGATGGGGGTCCTGTTATGTACGAAAGAATTATATGCTGTTTAGTTGCGGTTTTATCTTTATTTAGTGTTTTTTATTCAAGTCAACACGGTACTATTTATACCGATGTTTCTTATGTTGCGAAGGCTAATTATGTAGATGCTTATTTTACTGAAGTATCTACTGTTAATGGTACTAAAGTTTCTTTAACACCAAATAATAGAGGAATTGTTTTAGATGAGATTAACTTACATGAAGTAGGGGACTTTGAATTAATTAAATATGAAGTATTTAATAATAGTATTTCATATGATATAGACTATGATGTTTATGTTAATGGTGAAAAGATTTATCAAGATGAATACTTTACTATTACTTCTAGTGAAGCTAAAACTATTAAGAGTGGTAAAGCTAGTACTGGTGAGATAAAAATAGAACTTGCTAAAAACGTAATTGAAAAAGTTGAGCTTCCATTTTCTATAGAATTAAAAATTAAAGCAAAATAAAAGATGTCTTATGACATCTTTTTTTATCTAACCATATTTATAAATTCGTTTAATGTAATATCTTCCATTATTGGATATCTTGGAATTAAGTATCTATTATTACTACGTCTTGCATTAACACTTCCACCTACAAATGAAACTCTAAATCCTAATTCTTTTATTGCTTGAATTGATTCATTATCATAACTATAGAATGGGAAACAGAATGATGTATTATCTTTTATTACATCTAGAGATTGTTGTAGGTCTTTTTTAACTGTTGCGTAATCTGAACAAGCAACTAAACCTCTACCATCTGGACAACTTGCTTCATAATGTAGATTGAAACTGTGTGATTGAATATCTAAATAATCTGATCTGTAATTATTTATATCCCACCATCCTGCAATTAGGAATAGGGTAGCATGTTCCTCGTACTGTTCTAGTAATGGAATTAAGACATGTCCATTATGTTTTCCTGTACCGTGTGCACCATCATCAATAGTAAGTAAAACTGATTTATCTGGAATTTCAATAATGCCATCATACCAATCAGCAAATTCTTCAATAGTTAATGTTTTATAACCATTATCTTTTAACCATTTTAAGTGTGATTCTAATTTCTTTTTCTCTAAACAGATTGATTCATTACAAGCTTGACGCTCTCCTGGAATAGTTTCATCATAGAAAAAGTGATAATTTAGTACTGGTACTGATTGATTAGTAGAGTTTTCTCTACCATTATCTGGAGTATCTGCTCCTGATGCCATAGTTACATATTTATCAATAATAATATATTTTTTTGCTTGATAACAATTAACTTTATCTTTTTCATCTTTTGGAGAAGATGTTTTATTTGTAACAGTTAATTTAATACCATCTTTTTCTTCAACTTTTGAGATATTTGCTTTTAATTCATCATTTATGGCTTTAGTATTATCATTTTCTGCACCTACAGCAATAAATACAGCTTTATCTTTTAAGTAAATATATCCTTTTAAATAATTAATATAATCTTCTTTAGTTATAAAATAATAACCTTCTTTTTTTAATCTTTTTAGATGTGCTTTTACTGATGCTGGAATTAAACAAGTATCATCTCCACCACAATCATTATTAATCTTATCATAATAGATTACACTTACATGTTCTGCTTTTGGGACAGCATAATCTACTACTATTTCATGTTCTTTTATAGCTTTATCTTTCTTTAAAGATAGAGTTTTATTTAAGAAATAAACATAATAGTTTTTATCATCCATTTTAACTACATTAACATCATCTAATTTCTTTAATGTAACTATTTTTTTCTTACCATCATATAGATTTACTTCTTTATTAATACTTATACCTTTTTCGATAGGTAAGTAGTAATTTTCTTCTACTTTTTCTTCTTCTTTATTTTTATTTTCTTTAATATCTTTAAAACTAATATAATAATCTGAATCTTTAATTCTTAATCTTTTGTTTTTAATAGTAAATTTCTTTACTTTTTCTAATTCTAATGAATAGTTCTTTGAAATGGTTCCAATTATTTTATTTTTCTTATCATATAATTTAGCATCTTTAGTAGTTAAAACTTTTTCATGATAGGCTTTCTTTATTTTTCTTACAGTATCTTTTTCATAATACTTGTATCCAAAAAATGATCCTATTCCTACTATAACTAATAAAACTATTATTATTGGAATTAGAATAATCTTCTTTATTTTAACTTTTTTCTTTTTCTTTTTTTCTTTTACTTCTTCTTTTATTTCTTCTTGTTTTTCTTCTTCCATAACTTTTTCACCTTCATTTATTCTCATATTTATTATATTCTAAGAATTGTTTTTTCTCAATCATTATTTTTTTATTTTTTCTTTACTATTTTATACACTTTTTTTGACATTTTATTTTTATTTAAAAGGGCATTTACGATATAATTATTATAGTAGGAGTGTGTAGTAAATGAAGAAAAAAATATTATTAATTACATTTACTATTTTGGTTATTTGCCTTTCTCTTTTTGGGTATCATAATTTAACTAAAAAAGATATTCATAAGATACTAGAGAAAAAAGAGTATTCATATTTACCTAAAGAAGCTAAGAACTATATTGAGAAGGTTTATGAAGAAACTGGCGAAGTACCATTAACTGAAAAGAATAAGGAAGAAAATGTTCCTTATTTAAATCCTAGTTATATTGAATACTTATCTTTAAGTGATAAAGAGAAATCTTCTATTGAAGAGATTCCTGATATATATAAAATAGATTTTGTATCTGGAGATAAAATTGATTCTGATACTGATAGTAGTTATGATTTAAGAAATGTTAATGGAAAGAATTTTATTACTCCATTAAAGGATCAATCTACATTAGATTTGTGTTGGGCATTTACTGCTACTGAACAAGCTGAGAGTTTATTATTGAAAAATGCTAATACTAGTTATTCTAGTAGTAGTAAGGTATTTTCTCCTAGACAATTAGATTATGCGACTAGTTTTGATGGAATTAAAAATTATAATAATGATTATGGTGTAAGACCTTTAGAATTTGGTGGAAACTACTTTATGGCTTTAATGGCTATGAGTAATGGAGTTGGACTTTGGAATGAGTCTGATATGAGATTTACTTTAGAAAGTCCTACAAAGAATTTACCTGAAGTACTTAATTATTCTAAATCTCAATATGAGGTTGATTCTACTATTATGGTTCCTTCTTTAAGTAGTAATCCTGGAACAACAGAATTAAATAATTATGTAAGTACTGTTAAAAATTATATTATGGAGTATGGTGGAGTATATGCTGCGACACAAGCTCCTAATAAGAGTTGTGCAACTACTAATACTGATGGATCTGTTATTTTAAGAGTTGATAGTAATTGTACTCAAAACTCTAATCATGCAATGCATATTATTGGATGGGATGATGAATATAATTATTCATATTGTGTAAGTAATAAACAACATAAACCTGCGAGTACTTGTACTAATAGAGTTACTGGTACTGGTGCTTGGTTAGTTAGAAATTCTTGGGGAGAAGATAATGAAGCTTCATACTTATATATGGCTTATGATACATTAAATTATGATATAAGACTTACTACTTCATTATCTAGTATGAATAATAAAAACTGGGATAACAATTATCATCATTTATATGATAATTATTATATTTTAACTACTTCTAGTGATACTGAGTATTATGAAAAGAAAATTGATACTCCTGAAAAAATACAAAAGATTAAATTCTATGTATTTGGAGATAATGGTACATTTAATTTATCAGTATCAACTAATAAAGAAATATATAAGAAAATTAAAACATTTACTGTTCCTCATGCAGGACTTTATACAATTGATTTAAGTAATGATAATGTTGTCGTTACTGATTCTGGATTTAATATTGAAATTACTGGTAGTAGTGGAGTTTACTTTGTTAAAGATAGTATTGCTGTATTTACTAAGAATGTAGATACTACACCAATTATTAAGACTGAAGATGTTATAGATAGTAGTAATACTAATCATATGATTTTATCTCATACTAAGAATATTCCTTCTGGAAGTACTATTACTTATTCATTAAAGAATAGTAGTGGATTTAATTATAATACTTATTTAACTGTTAATAATAATGTTTCATCTATTAATAAGATTAATGCTGAAGTATTATTTGGAAGTAATATTCCTTCTGGAATATATACTTTAACTACTACATATAATGGAAATAGTTTTGATTCTAGAGTAGTTATTGGTGAAGGAAATAATCTTGATGGTAATGGTACTGTTAGTGAACCATACTTAATTACTAATGAAGATGATTTAATTAATATTAATTATGATTTAGATGCTCATTATGCTTTGAGTAACGATATTACTTTAACTAAAGAATGGATTCCTATTGGAACAGAAGAACATCCATTTACTGGATCATTAAATGGATTTAATCATAAGATTAGTGGTTTAAAGATTACTAAAGATTATGAATATAATGGTTTATTTGGAGTAGTTAAGATTAATTCTTCTAATACAACAGCTATTAAAAGTTTAGTATTAGAAAATGTAGAAATTGATGCGAGAGGTACTGCTGGAGCATTAATTGGTAATTTAACTGGAGACTCTGATTTTGATTATACAATTTTATGTTCTTCTACAATTGATAATATAAAAATAATGAGTGGACATGTTTATTCTTACTTTGGAACTGGTGGAGCTTTAATTGGTAAAATTAGTTCTCCACTTAATGGATATAATGGAAAACATACTTATAATATTACTCGTATATTTAATGCTTCTAATGCTGGAGGAGTAATTAGTTCTGGACTAATTGGTATGATTGAAGGAGATAAATCAAGTACAAATGCTCCGACAATTAATTTGAAGAATATCGATAATGTTGGTAATATGGATTATTCTACTGTTAGAAATGGAAATGCATTATTCTTTACTGGTTCTCATGGAGCAATAACAGGATATGCAGTTAAATATGCAAATTTAGTATTAGATAATTATTTTTCTAATTCATACTATCGTAATTATGCAGTTCCAACTGATCCTTTAATTGGTATGAAGTCATCTACTATTACTTTAACTAAGACTAATACAATTAATATTTTAGATAGTGGAGTAACATTTACAAATCTTAGAAGTTCATCAAACTACAGTTCTTGGACTAATTTCAATACTTATTGGGATTTAAAGACTATTAATGGTATTTCAAGATTCCCAGTATTAAAAGGAGTAGATTTTAGTTATACAACTATTCCAAATATTCAAATTGAGGTTGGAGATACTGTTTACTTATCTGATTATATTACTCCTAATATTGATGCAGCTCATAGAGTGTTTATTGATGATATTACTAGTACTATAATTCAAACTACTGATATTAGTGATTCTAAAAATAATTATGCTTATGATGTTAAGATTAAGGGTCTTGCGAAAGGTACTCAAACTATTCATGTATATAGTGTATATGATGGATTTGAAAAAGATATTACTGTTACTGTTGGACATAGTGATACAGTTATTACTTTCTATAAGAATGATGGATCAAACACTAATACAACTCAAACAGTAACTACTGGAGTTACTTCTACATTAAATCCTAATACATTTACAAGAGAAGGATATATATTTAGTGGATGGAATACTAATTCAAGTGGTACAGGTAATAATTATAGTGATGGAGGAAGTATTACTCCAACTACTAGTACTGTTAAACTATATGCTAAATGGACTCCAATTACTTATTCGATCTTCTATGATGCGAATGGTGGGTCTGGTGCAATGAGAGATACAACGGCAACATATGATACTAGTATTACATTAAGAGGTAATTCATTTACAAGAGAAGGATATAAATTTATTAATTGGAATACTAAGAGGGATGGTACTGGTACAAGTTACTCTAATAAAGAAAGTGTATTAAATCTTACTAATCAAGATGGAGCAATCATTACTTTATATGCACAATGGGAAGAATATAATGTTACTTATGAAATAACTGGTTATACTGTAGATGAAGTTAATAAAACAATAAGTGGTATTTCATTAAGTACTGCGGGTTCTAGTTATATTGATCATTTTGAATTAGGTGAAGGATATACAATTGATTTAAATTTAGGAAATAAACAATATATTTATACTGGAAGTAAGGTAATAATTAAAAAGAATGGTACTAAGGTAGTAGAATATACAAATATTGTTACTGGAGATTTAAGTGGTGATGGTATTACTAATTCAGCAGATTTATTACAGATGAGACAACATTTAATTGGTACTAAAGTCTTAACTGGAGTTTATTTTAAATCAGCTGATATAGATAAAAATAACACTGTTAACTCAGCAGATTTACTTAGAATTAGACAACATTTGTTGGGTACGAAATTAATTTCATAGGGAGGTATTTATGAAAAAGATTCGTTATATAATTTATTTATTATTAATGTTTTTCTTGTTTGGGTATAGAGTAAATGCTCAAGCAACATTAAATGTTAGTACTACTAGTGTTACTCCAGGACAATCATTTACTGCTTCTGTTTCAATGTATAATGCAGCAGCTTGGAGTATTCATGTTAATGCTTCTGGTCCTGTTTCTGGATGTAGTATTAATGTTGCGGATGCTTCAGCTGATGCGATGAATACTTCTAATACATTTACTACTACTTGTACTGCTACTGGAACTGGTACAATTACTATTTCTTTATCTGGAGATACTACTGATCAAAATGGTAATACTAGTTATTTAAGTGGTACTAAGAGTGTTACTGTTGCGACTCAAACTACTGTTACTCCTAGCAATCCTAGTACTCCAACAACTCCTTCAAATCCTACTAAACCTACAACTCCTAGTAATCCTAAAACTGCTGATACTAGAAGTAGTGATAATAATTTAAAGAGTTTAAAGGTAGATGGATTTGAACTTACTAAAACTGGAGATACAACTTATACTTTAAGTGTTAAGAATAGTGTTGATCATATTACTATTAAAGCTGAAAAGAATAATGCTAAGTCTAGTGTTACTGGAGTTGGTAATGTATCTTTAAAAGTAGGGGAGAATAAATTTAATGTTGTAGTTACTGCTGAAAATGGTGCTCAAAAAACATATACAATTACTGTTACTCGTCGTGATAGTTTCTTTCCATTAACTGATTTAAAACAAGCAATTGCTGATGCTGATAGTGACGAAGTTATGATTGTTTTAAATGGAGGAGAAACATTAAAACAATCTGATATGGAACAGATGAGAAAATCTAAGAAGACATTTAACTTTATTAAATATGGTGAAGATAAGAATATTATTTATACATGGATAATTGATGGTGAAAAAATAAAAGAAGCTGTTGATTTACCTTTAGATGTTCAATTTGATTCAGTTGATATGGAAACTATAAAGAAAGAGACTAATTATGCGGAAGGATTCTTCTTCTCAGTAAAAGATGGAAAATATCCTGATGATACAACGTTAAAGTTCTTTGTAGGAGATATGTATGATAATGATGTTAAATTAAATAAACATTTATTTACTAATGGACATAGATGGCTTGTAGTTGGAACTGGTAAAGTAGAAGATGGTTTTATTTCAGTTCTTATTAATAAAGGTGGAGATACATTACTTTCTAGAGCAGAATATATAGGTGATAAGAAATCATTTAATGTATTTATTCCAATATGTATAGTAGAAGCTTTAATTATAATTGTATTATTAATTATTCTTGGAGCAAAAAAAGGTAATAAGAAGAAGGAAAATGAGGATACTCCAGAGATTATTTCTACTACATCTATTAATAATGAAAGTATGAATAATACAATGAATACAACACCTTCTACAACACCTCAATTTCCAATAGATCCACAATAAAAAAAGACTTTATTAGTCTTTTTTTTATGTTATAATAAATAATAGAGGAGTTGGATCTTATGAGAATAGTAATTATTGGTGGAGGAGCTAGTGGAGTTATATGTGCACTACATGCTAAAAATGAAAATAATGAAGTTATTATTTTAGAGAGAAATGATAAGATTCTTAAGAAATTATTACTTACTGGTAATGGTCGTTGTAATTACTTACATGATTCATACTCTGTAGATGACTATCATAGTCAAAATAGAGAATATTTAGAAGATTTTTTATCTGAAAAAAATATAGAAGATGTAAATTATTTCTTTGATTCTATTGGAATAGTATCTAAGAATAAAAATGGTTATATATATCCTTTTTCTAATCAAGCTAGTACTATTCGTGATGCATTAGAAAGAGAAATTGATAGAAGAGGAGTTACTTTATATACAAATTCATATGTACAAGACATAGTAAAGAAAGATAATCAGTTTATGATTCATATGACTGATCGTGATTTATATGCTGATAAAGTAGTACTTGCGACTGGTTCTTGTGCTTATCCTAAAACTGGTAGTGATGGAATTGGTTATATGTTCTTAAGAGATTTTGGTCATACTATTATTAAACCATTACCTGCTTTAGTACAATTAATTAGTAATTTTAATGGTTGTAAAGAATGGGATGGAGTAAGAAGTGATGTAGAACTTATTTTAGAAGAAGATGGAGTAGAAATTGCTTCTGAAGAAGGAGAAGTACAACTTACTGATTATGGAATAAGTGGTATTTGTACTTTTAATCTTAGTCATTTTGTTACTAGAGGATTAGAAGAAAATAAAAAAGAAGTTATTAAAATAAACTTTGTACCATTTGTTGAGACTTTAATTACTCCTTGGATGGATAGATATAGTAAAAAGAATTTAGATAAGAATTTATATGATTTATTAGAGGGATTTTTAAATAAAAAGATTATTCCTATAATACTTAAATATAGTCATTTAAGAGAAGATGTTTATTATGAGAATTTAACTAATGATGAGAAATTAGTTTTATGTCGTAATTTAAAGGGATTTCCTATTGAAATAACTGGTACTAAAGATTTTTTAAATTGTCAGGTATGTAATGGAGGAGTGTCTTTAAGAGAGATTAATTTAGATACTATGGAATCAAAATTAATTGATGGACTTTATATTACAGGTGAATTATTAGATATAAATGGTAATTGTGGAGGATTTAACTTAACAGAATGCTGGATAAGTGGAATTCTTGCGGGAAAAAGTTTAGGTGATTTAGATGATTCGAATCCGACAAATTAAAATAAATGTTAATATGGATTCTCCTTCATTATTAGAAAAAAAGATTTCACAGAAACTTAAAATTAGTAATAGAGATATTATTAAATATGAAATATCTAAGAGAAGTATTGATGCGAGAGATAAAAAGAATATTTTATATGTATATGAAGTTGATGTAGAAATTAAAAATGAAGGAAAGGTATTAGATAGAATTAATTCTTCTGATATTTTTTCGTATGTAGAAGAGAAGTATGTTTTTCCTACTACTATTAATATGATGAATAGTAGACCTATTATAGTAGGTAGTGGTCCAGCAGGACTTTTTTCTGCTTATATGTTAGCGTCTTCTGGATTTAATCCAATTATATTAGAGCGAGGAGAAAGAGTAGAAGATAGAATAAATACAGTAGAAAAATTCTTTAAAGATAATGTTTTAGATCCTAATTCTAATGTACAATTTGGTGAAGGTGGAGCTGGAACTTTTAGTGATGGTAAACTAAATACTTTAACTAAAGATAATTTAAGATGTAAGAAAGTATTTGAGATATTTGTAGAGTGTGGAGCCCCTAAAGAAATTCTTTATACGCATAATCCTCATATTGGGACTGATATATTAAGAGAAGTTATTATTAATATGAGAAATAAGATTATATCTATGGGTGGAGAATTTAGATATAGATCTTGTGTTACTGATTTAAAGACTCATAAAGGTAAAATTACTGGAGTTATAGTAAATAATAATGAAGAGATTAATTCTAATTATGTTGTACTTGCGATAGGACATTCTGCTAGAGATACTTTTAAAATGCTTAGAAATAAACATGTAAGTATGAAACCTAAGAATTTTGCGATAGGTGTACGAGTAGAACATCCTAGAAGTATGATTGATAATTGGCAATATGGAGATTTTTCTAAAAATCTTGGAGCAGCAAGTTATAAGTTAACATATCAAACTAAAGAGGGAAGAGGAGTATATAGTTTTTGTATGTGCCCTGGAGGTTTTGTTGTTAATGCTTCTTCTGAAGAAGGTAGACTTGTTGTAAATGGTATGAGTAATCATGCAAGAAGTGAAAAGAATTCTAATAGTGCGATAGTTGTATCAGTATCACCAAAAGACTTTGGAGATGATTTATTTGCTGGTATGGCATATCAAAGATTATTAGAAGAGAAGGCTTATAAGCTTTGTAATGGAGTTATACCTGTTCAGTTATATAAAGATTTTTGTGATAATACTGTAAGTAGTGAATTTGGTAAAATTACTCCTAATACTAAAGGTAGTTATGATTTTGGTAATATTAGAAGTATATTACCTAAGTTTGTTAGTGATTCTATAATTGAAGCTATGCCTGAATTTGGTAAAAAGATAAAAGGTTTTGATAGAAGTGATACAATATTCTTGGGAGTAGAAACTAGAACTAGTTCTCCTGTAGTAATTGAGAGAGATGATTCTTTTGAATCCTCTATTAAAGGACTATATCCTTGCGGAGAAGGAGCAGGATATGCAGGAGGAATCACTACTGCTGCAATAGATGGTGTTAAAGTAGCCGAGGAAATTGTTTTATCTTTAAAATAAAATATGATATAATATTCTAAGTTTGAGGAGGAATGTAAATGTACTATTTATTTATAATTATTACTTTTGCAATTACTTTAGGTGCTCAAGCATATTTAAATTCGCAATATAATAAATGTGCTAAGATTATGAATTCTAAAGGAATTACTGGTTTAGAAGTAGCTAGAATGATTCTTGATAAGAATGGATTAAAAGAAGTTGGTGTATTACAAACTAGTGGAGTTTTAAGTGATCATTATGATCCTAAGAACAAGGTAGTTCGTTTATCTGATTCAATTTATGCTAAATCTTCAATTGCATCTGTTAGTGTAGCAGCTCATGAATGTGGTCATGCTATACAAGATAAAACAGGATATGTATTTTTAAGATTTAGAAAGAGTATTACTCCTTTAGTTAATTTTGCTTCTATGGCAGGATATATTGCAATTATGATTGGTATATTTGCTGGAGCTTTAAGAATATTTTGGTTTGGTATTTTTTGTGAAGCTTTTATATTACTTTTTCAATTAATTACATTACCAGTTGAATTTGATGCTTCTCGTAGAGGTTTATATGAATTATTAGATTTAGGTATTGTAGATAGTCGTGAATTATCTAATTGTAAGGGTATGCTTACAGCTGCAGCACTTACTTATGTTGCTGCTGTTGCAACATCTCTTCTAGAAATATTAAGACTTGTATTAATGGCACGTAGAAGGGACTGATATAATGTTAAAAGTAGTTAATAATATAGAAGAAGCTAATTGTATTACTCATAGTGGTACTTTTCATGCAGATGATGTTTTTGCATCTGCTTTTTTAGAGATGTATTTAGGAGATATAAAAGTATTTCGTACTAATAGTGTTCCTAGTGATATATCTTCTAATGTATTAGTATATGATGTTGGAAGAGGAAAGTTTGATCATCATCAAACTGATGCTTTAAGAAGAGATAATAATATTCCTTATTGTGCATTTGGTTTACTTTGGAGGGAATTTGGAGTAGATTTCTTAAGAAAAAGAGGAATATTACTTCCAGAGAGAGTATTTGAAATGATGGATAAAGATTTAGTAGAGGGAATTGATGCTGATGATAATGGTATATTTCCGCAAATCATTGTTAACTATAAAGTAAAAATGGTTCCTGGAATTATTAAATCATTTAATCCTAGTTTTCAAACTAATCAAACTGAATCTGAGCAATTTGAAAAAGCTTGTGCTTTAGCTAAAATGATACTTGAAGAAGAAATATACTATATTCAAGGAAAAGCTTTAGCTGAGGAACAAATTCTTGATTTATTAGATGATATAGATGAAGGAAGTAAATATTTAATACTTCCAGTATTCTTACCTTATGAAGAGACTATTTTAGCTGAAGAAAAAGCAAATTCAATTTTATTTGTTGCTTATCCATCTAATAGAGGAGGATATGCTATTAAGACTGTTCCTAAGAGTTTAGAAGATAAAAGTAATAGAATGGATTTTCCAGAAGAGTGGGCTGGTCTTGAAGGTGAAGAATTACAAAGAGTATCTGGAATTGATGGATTAACATTCTGTCATAACACTAGATTCTTAGTTAGTTGTAGAGACTTAGATACAGTTTACGCTGTATTTAGTAAAATATTAGTTTAAATTATTTAAATATTGAAAAAGATATTAAAAATAGTTATCATATGTTTAGAGGTGCTTTATGTTAAAGAAAGAATTAATAAAGAATGGAATATTTGTTTCCTTGATTTTATTAGTAGCAATTATTTGTACATATAAAATATATTATAAATTTCAAAATGATAGAGATGTAGATTTTAATTCAGAGTCATTAAGTGTTGTATATCATGATACTTTAGGAGATAAGATTACACTTACTAAGGTTACTCCTGTTACTGATTCTGTTGGATTATCTACTAATACTTATAGTTTAGATGTTCATAATAATTTAACTGTAGGAGTTCCATATCAAATTAAAATTATTCCTGATTTAGATTTAATAGAAGAAGATAAATGTGATGAATATTTAATACCTGAAGAAGATATTCGTATTTCTGTTAAAGTTGGAAAAGGAGATAATGAAATATATAATTTAAATGAATTAAAAGATGGTATTTTATTAAATACTGAAGTAAAGGCTTTAAAAACTGATTCTATAGTAGTTAGAGTTTGGGTTAATAAAGATACTAAGTTACCTGCTGGTGAGAAAATGCATTATCATGGAATAATTCAAGTTATAGAGAATGAAAATATTGTTGCTATTAAGTAGGTGATATATTGGATATAGATTTAAGTTTACTTCATAGTGGTGTAGTTCCATCAATTGATATTACAGGTTCTTATGATATACCAAAAGAATTATATGAGAATAGTGATGTGGTATTTCTACATACTGTAATGGTTACTGGAACTATTAAAGAAGAAGAGGGAGAAGATGTAATAAATTGTCATATAGAAGGTTCTATGAGATTACATGATTCTATTTCTTTAGAAGAAATAGATTATCCTTTTTCTATTGATTATGATGATATAATAGAAGAAAATTGCAAAAAGAGTGAAAATTTACTTGATATTTTACTGTTTTTGTGGGAAAATATTGTACTAGAGGTCCCCTTACAGTTTACTAAGGTTAGCGATCTCAGTAAATTTCATGGGGATGGATGGAGATTAATTAGCGAGGATGAGCATTTTCATCAAAATCGTCCATTTAGTGATTTATTAAAAGATTATGATAAGGAGTGAGATACTATGATGAAATTAGACATTCAATTATTTGCTGTTCCTTTCCGTAAGGTTTCTAAAACTAGAAAGAGAATGAGAAGAAGTCATAACGCTATGGAAATTCCTGGAATGACTAAATGTCCAAGTTGTGGAGAAATGATTAAACCACACAGAGTTTGTCCTAAATGCGGAACTTATAAGGGAAAAGTAGAAGTTAGTACTAAAGAAGCAGAATAAAATGCTTCTTTTTTTATTATTTTGTATCTTTATTTTTGTTTTTTTTATGTTATAATTGTAATCGTAGAATAGTAGGTGTTGGATATGAAAAACAAAAAAGCCTTTTCTTTAACTGAGTTACTTGCTGTTATTGTTATTGTTGGTATACTAGCAGTTTTAGCAGTAGTAGGAGTTTCTCGTTATATTGAAAAATCAAGGGCTGAAAGAGATAGCCAAAATAAAAATAATACTGAAATGGCAACTAAATTATACATGCAAAGTAATAAAGATAAGTTACCAGTACTAATAGGGGATTCTGTAAAAGTTGATTTGAATACTCTACGTAAGGCAGGATACTTAAAAGAAGATGTCTCTAACTCTAAAGGTGAGGATTGTATGGAGAAGTCTTTTGTTCGTGTGTATAAATTAAGTAAGACTGAATATTCATATTACACTTACTTATATTGTGGTAAGGAAGTTGTTCCTGCAGAAGTAGAAGTTCCTAAACCTGAGATAGTAGATTTTAAATTTACTGGTGGTAATTATAATGGAACTTCATTTGATGATGTTAAGGATGCAAAATTCTCATTTAAGATTAATGGATCAGAAATAGATGATTCTGTAGGAATTTATAGTTATAATTATTCAATCTATGCAGATATTGAAAAGAAAGGTGAGTTTGCTGAAGTATTTAAATCTGATAATTTAATGGGTGGATTTGAAAAGAGCTTAATTGTTACTTCTAAAGCTTTATCTAATTATTTATCTGTTACTGGATTTAGTAGTATTAAAGTTGCTATTACTGCTGTTAATGAGCAGGGAGGAATTACTAATTATACTTCTATAATTGGTGACTATTCTGATCAAAAAGCTCCTAGCTGTACTGATATTAAAGGTAATGCTAGAGATGATGATGATTGGATTAATAAAGTTAATTATGCTGGTAGAGATGTTATTGGAAATGATAGAAGTGGTGTTGCTAGAATCACAGTTGGTTGTGATGATGGAGCTGGTTCTGGATGTAAGAGAGATTTCTTTACTAGAACATGGCCTAATGATGATGTGAGTCCTTCTGGATTAATTCAATATAAATATGGTACTAGATGGGCTTATGTTGCAATTGAAGATAATGCAAAAGATACTAATGTTACTAAGTGTTATGTAAGAACTAATGTTGATTTACAAGCTCCAAAAGTAGTAGTTACTATCTATAGTAAGAATGGAAGTACTAAGAAAGAAGTTTCTTCTTTAGTAGTACAAGATCAAGCTACTATTAATGCTAGAGTTCCTGAAGGAACAATTTATGCAGGAGATTATCAAAATTTAGTTGGTACAGGTTCTGAGAAATGGATGAATTCTAGTAATTATAAAGATGGAATTGTTATTGATGTAAAAGTTAGTGATAACTTATATCTATATTCTTATGAATGGGATGTTAATGATGTAGGAGTTGCTGGTGGAACTAGTAATGTAGATATTAGAAGTACTGCTAGTTTAGCTAATGGAGTAGCTGAACAAGATAATGGAGTACTTGCTAAGGGTACTTTTGAAAGTTCACTTGTAGATGATCCTACTAATGATGAAGAACTTGCTTTAGCAGAACATGGATTAATGAATGGTGAAATTAAAGGATTACGTTTAGTTAGAGAAGGTAAACGTTATGGTAAACTTAGTGTTTGTGATAAAGCTGGAAACTGTACAGTAGTTAATATCTTTGCTAATATTGATAGAACTGCTCCAAAGGTTCCTACAGTAACATTTACTAAGAAGACATCTAATAATAATTATGTTGCTGGTACTATTAATGATTTTATGGATCATAATCATTGGTCTAATGAAAAGATTAGAGCTAGTGTAGAAGGTCAAAGAGTTGATTCAGGTGATGCTGAACTTTCTGGATGGGATCATTTTGATTACTTATACTTTAAACAAACTGGTAAGAGTGGTAATGATATTATTTGGAATAATCCAAGTAAAGTAAGAGTATCTCCATCTGGATCTAATCATCAATATGGATTTGATGTTAATGATCAAGGTACACATATTGTTCAATTTGATAGTTGTGATAAAGCTGGAAACTGTTCAAATATGAGTAGTGAAGCTTATGTAAAAGTAGATACTGTTAAACCTACTTGTACAATTAAAAAGACTTATACTGGTACAACTGGTCCAAATGCTGCTGGTTGGTTAAAGAAAGGTGAGTCTGTTACTTTATCTCATAATTGTAAAGATGATGATAAGAATTTCTCTAGTGGATGTGATTCTACTAATACTGAGAATAATGAGAAATACTTATATAATTACAATATTAAAACTAAACAAGGTGGAGCTTTAGGAGTTAATAAGGGTGGTTATGTATATGACTATGCTGGTAACAAGAGTGATGAATGTCCTAAGAATGCAGAGATTAATATTGATATTGATCCTCCAACTTGTACAACTAAGATAACTAATAATACAGATACAGGACCTAATTATAATGGTGATTGGACTACTAATCCTGTTGTAATTACAGGTATTTGTTCTGATACTGGAGGTAGTGAGTGTAAGACAAGTCCTACTACAGTATATAAAAATGATATTGATCAGATGATTCATTATACTGAATATGTAGTTGATAAGGCTGATAATAAAACTGCATGTAATGGTTATCATCAAGTTAAAATTGATAAGACTGCTCCAACTGGAACTTGTACAATAGAAGGTAGTTATAGTTCAGATAATAATAATAGTTATAGAATTAAAGTTACATCTCAGGATGATCCTAAAACTAATAATGCTGCTAGTGGAGTTCAAATAGTTAAGTACTGGAGAAGTGGAGATAATACATATGGAAGTAACGATACATTGAATTTATCTTGTGGATCTAGTGGTAAAAAAGAAGGATGGATTCAAGTAATTGATAATGTTGGAAATGCTTCTCCTCAAATTAAATGTGAAGGTTATGTTAATGTTCCTGAATGTTGTACTGAGGTTACTTATAGAGATGGATCTACATGTAATAAGAAATGTGATAGTGGTACATTTAATCAAGTAGCTTATTCTGCTTTAGATGGTAGAAGATGTAATGCTAAAGATTTATCTAGTGGTGGTTCTGCATGTAATACACAACAATGTTGTGGAGCTAATGCAGTATTTAGTTCACAAACAAGTTGTTCTAAGATTTGTGGTGGTGGAAAAATAACTTATTATTATGTTTCTAAATTTGATTCTAATATAAGATGTGGTTCATCTCAAATTGATTGTAATACACAAATTTGTGCTCCTCCAGGCAAGCCTTGTAATATAAGAGGTAGTACAAAGAAAAAGGTTGCAACATGGAGAAACTGTACTGCTGGAGATAGTCCTCATAATTATGCATATATTCATTATTGTTGGGACGGTTCTAAATATGTTACTCGTAAGCAAAATCCACAATTAAATAAATACGATTATATTTGTCCTAATCATCCTTATGGTACCGGTAGTGGTTGGGTAATAATACCAGATTAGGAGGGAATTATGAGTAAGAATAAAAAGATTAAGTTTAACTTTTTTAGTGATTTGCTTTTAGAACAAAGAATAATGTGGATAGTAGTATTATTGCTATTATGTATATTTTGCTTTTTCGCTTATGTACAATATAAGGCAGTTGTACATAAGAATGGTTATCCAATAAAAAATATAACTAATAATAATTTAAAAGATGAACATTGTTATGAAGATGTTTGTGTTAAGGATGTAGTAATACACTATGATAAAGAAGATATATCTAGTATATATGGTATTATGTATCATAAAGGTGTAGGAGTAAAGGATACTTGCTTTAAGTTGAAATTCTTAAGAGAAGGTACTACTGATACTTATGATTTTGATATTTGTTATTTTGGATTAAAAGCTTATAAAGAGATGGATTTTGCAACATATTTTGAAGAAGATCAAGCTGATTTAGTATTTTCAAAAGGATTTGAAATTACTAGTCTTTCATCAGAAGAATATGATGAATTATATCAATCATATAAAAAAGAATCTGAGTAAAAAAAAGAGATAAAAAAATCTCTTTTTTTGTTTAAAATCTTATTGCAAATGGGCTTGATTTATTCTATAATTTTAATATGAGTAAAGATAGGTGAAAAGGATGGGAAAAGAAGTTATGAAACTAAAAAACAGAAAAGGGTTTTCATTGGTTGAACTTCTTGCGGTTATAGTAATCGTAGGTATTCTTGCAACACTTGCCGTTGTTGGTGTTACTAGATATCTTGATCGTGCTAGGGCTGAAAAAGTAAGCCAAAATCGTAAGAATGTCGCTATGGCTGCACAACTTTACTTGCAGTCAAATCGTGATTTGCTTCCTAAGAATATTGGTGAAGCTAAACGTATTCCTTTATCTGACCTTCGTAGCACTAACTATTTAAAAGAAGATGTTACGAATGATAGAGGAGAAGATTGTATGGAGAATTCTGTTGTTCGTGTTTATAAATACGATGATAAGGATTATTCTTATACAACCTATTTATATTGTGGAAATGATGTGGTTCCTGCAGAGGATCCAGTACCAGTTCCTGCTGTAGAGAATTTTGCATTCTCTGATAAAAAGCATAAGAGTGGTAATGGAGACTTAAGTGATGTTCGTAATGCAAGCTTTAGTTTTACTATTAAAGGTGCTAAAGATGATGATACTGTAGGTATTTATAGTTATCGTTATGTCATTTATGTTAAAAAGGGATCTGATGCAGAGTATACTGAAATATTTAACTCAGAATACTTAAAAGGTGGTCTTGAACCTAAGATTGAGATTGCTTCTAAATCACTTTCTAGTTATGTTGATTTAACTGGATATACAATGTTCTTAGTAAAGGTAGATGTACTAAATGAACAAGGTGGTAAGTTAGAGTGGTCTAGTGACTTAGAGACTACTGATGGATTCGAAGATAATACTCCACCAATTTGTGGTAATATCTACGGAGATGATAAGAATAATAATGACTGGATTAATAAAGCTACATTTGCAGCTGGTACTAATACATCTGCAGATGATAAGAGAGTATATCCAGGTAGAGTATCTGTAGAGTGTAGTGATGGTGCTGGATCTGGATGTAAGAGAGAGCTATTTACTAAAACTTGGCCAAATAATGATATGAGTGATAGTGGCAAAGTTAACTACAAATATGGTGCTAGATGGGGTTATATAACTATTTCTGATAATGCTGTTAATGGTAGTGAAGGAAATAATGTTACTAAGTGTTATGTTAGAGTAAATGTTGACTTACAAGCTCCAACTGTTACATTATATGCTTATAATGCTAAGACTTATAGTACTGATAGAAATGATCCAAATACTGGTAATGTTGCTAAAGTAACTGCTAAAGATGCAGAAAATGTTAATGGTGAAGTTCCTAATGCAACTATTAAAGCAGATGATTATAAGAATAATACTGGTGTAACTAATGAAAAATGGTTAAATTTAGCTAATTATCCTGAAGGACTTGTATTTGATGCAGATGTTACTGATAACTTGTATCTAGATAGATGGACTTGGGAAGTAAATGATGCTTATGTAGCAGGAGGTACTTCAAATACTAATATTAGAGAAAGTGCTAGTGCTGCAAATGTTAGCAATGAGAATGGATCTAAAGTATCTGGAAACTTCTCAGAAAATGTTAATAATAATCAAGTTACTAATGATAGTGAATTAGTAGAACAAGAGCGTGGAGACGTTACTGGTACTATTAATGGTGTTAAGTTATATATGGAAGGTAAACGTTATGGTAAATTAACAGTTTATGATAAAGCTGGTAATATGACTATAATTCATGTTTATGCTAACTTAGACCGTACTGCTCCTCCTGTTCCTGAAGTATCTTATGCATATCAAGATGATACAAATACTGCTTATTATGCAGCTCTTCCAAATGATGGTGAAAATACTCATTGGATTAATCATAAATTATATGCATATATTAAAGATCAAAAGACAGATGCTGAAGGACCTAATAATACAGGAAGAGATTTATCTGGATGGGATAAATTTGTATATAAATATAAACAACAAGGACAAGCAGAAAAAGAAATCACAACAATCAATACTTATACTTTTGGTTTAGGTAATGAAATGAATGATGAAGGTAAACATACTAATCGTTATTACAGTTGTGATAAAGCTGGAAACTGTTCTGGATTAAGTAGATTAGAATATATTAAGATTGACTTAACTAAACCAACTTGTGGTATCAAGAAAACATATAATGGTACTACAGGACCAAATGGTGCTGGTTGGTTAAAAGAAGGACAATCAGTTCTATTTGAACATACATGTCAAGATGATCAAGCTACTGCAAGTAAATGTAATCCTTCTAAATATCAAGAGGAAAAGAAACTTTATGATTATGATATTAATACCACTAAAGCTGGTGTTAAGGATGATAATAAAGGTGGATACGTATATGACTATGCTGGAAACAGAAGTGATGAGTGTCCTAAAAATGAAACAGTTAAGATTGATACTAAGAAACCAACTTGTAATGCTAAACCAACTTATAGTGGTACTAATGGACCAAACTCAGCTGGTTGGTTAAAGATTGGTGAATCTGTTACAGTTAGTATTGCTTGTGATGATGCTTTAGTAAATGGTGTTGCTTCTGGATGTGATGGAAACAACGAAAGTAATAAAGCAAAGAAAGTTTATGACTATGATATTAATACTACACAAGCTGGACCTTTAGGTGTTGGTAATGGTAATGGTGGTAAAGCTTATGATATCGCAGGAAACGTTAGTGATGAATGTGGTAAGATGACTGTTAAAATCGACCATAAAGCACCAACTTGTACTACATCAATTGAATATGGTACAGGTAAAGATGCAAATAGCTATGTAAGATCTGGCAGTGATCTTCGTACTGCTGATGGATGGCTTGGTTTAGTTGATAATAATACAAATAACAAGAAAATGGCTAAAGTAAGTCAAGTATGTACTGAAAATCCAGTAAATAGTGTTGGTAGTGGATGTGCTGGTGGAGAAAAATCTTATATCTATGCTAGTGAAATTAATACTACTACTGCTGGAGCTGGTGGTTCTGGTAATGGTGGAGGTAAGATTTACGATGTTGCTGGCAATGGTAGTGAAAACTGTCCTACTGATAAAACAGTAAGAATTGATTATACTGCTCCTACTTGTACAGCAACTGCTACTACAGATACTGCTATTACAGGTACTGCTTATAATGGAAATTGGACTAATAAGACAGTATTCTTAAATGGTATCTGTAATGAAACTGGTAATATTAAGAGTGGATGTAAAGGAAATAAGAGTGTATCTATAACTGCTGATACTTCAGCAAATATTGGATACAACACTACTACATACTCTGAAAATGCTAGAGTATATGATGCAGCTGGAAACTATTGTAATTGTAATAAGACATTTACAGTAAGAGTTGATAAGACTCCTGCAGTTGTTCAATGTAGTTTAACAAATCCTAGATATGCATCAGATAATGATAATAACTTTGTTGTAGACGCTAACTCTTCTTATGATAAAACTGTTAATGGTGCAACAAGTGGTATTAAGAGTATTACTTATAGTTTAGATGGTGGAGCTTATGGATCTAACAGTTCTAAAAAACTTACATGTCAAACAAATCAAAGAACTGCTACTGCTAGTGTTAAAATTATAGATAATGCTGGTAATGAAGTAACAGGAGCTTGTGGTGGTAGTGTAGTTGTTCCTGGATGTTGTCAAGGTGTTGATAATTGGCCATGGCAAGATGGTACTACATGTACTCAACAATGTGGATGGGAAGGAACATTTGATCGTCATAAGAATTCTCCATATAATGGACAAGTTTGTGTAAATCAAGGTTCTGGTGGATCTGCATGTAATAGACGTGATTGCTGTAGTTCAGTTCACTATTCTTGGGAAACAGGATGCTCTAGAGGTTGTGGTGGAGGAACTAAAACAGTTTACAATATTTCAAATTATAATGGTCAATCTTGTCCACAATATAATGTTGCATGTAATACACAAGCTTGTATTAATAAAGGTAAATATTATTGTCAACCTAAGATTGGTTGGTCAAGTGGTAAAAACTGCTACTTCTGGACTAATAGTGGTTGTGAGATGACTAGAGCTAATACAGGTACACTTGAAAATGCAAATAGATTAAGAGTTTATATTTCTGGATCTGCATGGGTTAAAGTATGGTTCCAAAGTGGTATTTATGTATGGAACGGAACACAATCAGATGCTTGTTCATGGACTACTTATTGGTGTAGTGGTAGACATTGTACTCCTTGTGGAGGATGTAGTCACTGCCGTGGAGCTTGTACATAGAAGAAGGGGTGTGAGAGTATGAAAAAGAATAATAAAGAAAATACAACAGTAGAAAAGAGTTCTGTTACAAGAACTCCTTCTACTGCAAATTTAAAATATTTTATATTAGCTGGATGTTTGCTTATTGTTTTATTCCTAATTGGGTTCTTTGTAACAAGAAACAATTCAACTGCAAATGTATCAATTCCTACTAAAAACATTGAAGATGTTGAGTGCTTGAAAAAAGGAAAAGTATGTACAACAGATGAGTTAAGAGAAGGTATTAAAGTTAAATATAAAGTTAATAAAACAGATACAGAAGAGTTTTATGTATTATCTAATGATGAGAATAAAATAAATCTTCTTTTAGCACATAATATTGGTGAAAGTACTTATTGGAGTGAAGAAGTAACTAATGTTAAAGGACCAACAACTGCTTTAACTTATGCTAATAAGCTTGTTAAGAAGTGGACTAATGTTCCTTATATTACAGATTATAATTATGTAGATTTTGGTTATAAGTACTATTTAGATGTTTGTGTTGATAAGACAGTAAAAGATGAAAAATTTGATTGTAATGCTTATGCAGGATATAAAGACTTCACTGTTAAAGATGGTAAATTAACTATTCTTTATAATATGCCTGAACCTGATTTTGAAGGTTGGGAGACAATGGAAGATCTAGTTTATACTAATAAATTTGAAATGGTTAATTTAAGAATTAGACTTGCTACTATTGAAGAAATTAATGAATTAGTAATTGATAAAAAAGGTTTACCTAAATGGTTAATTGATGGAGTAAGGAAGAATGGTGAATATTGGACTATGTCTTCTAATCCATTCTCAGCTGATTATTATGATGTTTTTGCTTATACAGTAAAAAATGTTAAAGGAAAAACAGATATTGGAGTTAAAGTTGTCTATAACTGGGAATTTTCTAAAGATAAAACATTAGAAGAAGATTATGAGGTATATCTAAGACCAGTAATTACAATCAATAAGAAATAATAAAAAATAAGATGATAACTTTGTTATCATCTTTTTTATTTGATATAATAGATTTGGTGATAAATATGGAAAAGATAATGATTTGTTCTAGTGATATAAAGAAGAGTTTATTATTAGATAATAATACTTTAAATAATATTAAATATTATTCTAAAAGTGATTTCTTTAAATCATATTTCTTTTCTTATGACTATAAAGCAATTTATTATTTAATGAAGAAATATAATTATCCATATTCTATTGCGAAAGAATATTTAGATAATTTATATTTTATAGAAGATAAAGAGTATAAAAGTAAGAAACTATTATTCTTAAGAGATTTAAAGAGAGAATTAAAGGAAAATAAACTTATAAACTATTCATATTTATTTAGAGATTATATTAATAATAAAGAAATAGTAAATAATTATTATGATTTAGATTTATATCAAGAAAATGTAGTAGGTAAGATAGATATTCCAGAAGTAGAATTAAATGTACCAGTACATGAATTTCAGACTATGGAAGATGAAGTACATTTTATTTGTGTAGAGATTAGAAAACTAATTGATAAAGGAATAAGCTTAAATGATATTTATTTATGTAATGTAAGCGATGACTATTACTTCATAATTGATAAATTATTTAGTTATTATGGAATACCAATAGAAATACCATTTAGAAATAGTATTTATAGTACTGTAACACTACAAAATTATTTAAAGACTGGAGAATTAGATTTAAATAGTGATGATCCTGTAACAAATAAAATAATAAATACATTAGGAGAATTAGTAGAATTAGAAGATGATTCTATAAAGAAAGATATATTTATAGAAATATGTAAGAATACATATTTACCTAATTCTAAATTAAATAATGCAGTACAAATAAAAGACATAAAGAATACTCCTTTTCAAGAGTCTTCTCATGTATTCGTTTTAGGTTTTAATCAAGATGCTCTTCCAAGTATCTGTAAAGACATAGAATTTGTATCAGACAAAGAAAAGTGCGAGGTAGACTTATATACAACAAAATACCTAAATAAAAGAGAAAAGAAGATAATTGCATATATTTTATCTACAATACCTAATTTAACTATTACTTATAAATTATCTAGTCCATTTCAGAAGTATTATCCATCTTCTTTAATAAGTGACTATAATTTAGAAATAATTAGAGATGAAGTTAATGATACAGAGTATTCTGATCTATATAATAAAATTAGATTAGGTGAATTACTTGATAATTATTATAATTACGGAGAAAAGAATGATTTATTAGATAAATTAAATGGTTATTATGATTTACCTTATTTATCTTATGATCATAAGTTTACAGGAATAAATAGAGATACATTCTTAAATAATTTAAGTTATCCTTTAAGAGTCTCTTACACATCACTTAATTCATATAATGAATGTAAGTTTAAATACTTTGTAAATTATGTATTAAAACTAGGAGACTATGAAGAGACTTTTGCGACTATAGTAGGATCTTTATATCATGAAGTATTAGAGTTATACAAAAGGGATGATTTTGATCTAGATAAAGAATGGAATAGTTATTTAGAGAAGAAAGATTTAAGTCTTAAAGACACTGTACTTTTAGTTAGAATTAGAAAAGATTTAGAAGAACTAATAAAAGTATTAAAAGATCAACAACAATATACAAAGTTTGATACAGAGTATTATGAGAAAGAATTAAAAGTAAATGTAAGAGATGATATTGCGGTAGAGTTTGTTGGATTCGTAGATAAGATTATGACTTATCAAAAAATAAGTGATACATATTTCACAATAGTAGATTATAAGACTGGTACAATTGATACTCATATTGAACCTATGAAATATGGATTACATATGCAGTTACCAATATATTTATATTTAATTCATAATAGTAAAGTATTTGATAGTCCAATATTTACAGGAATTTATTATCAAAATATTTTATTTAGTTATCCTACATGGAGTAAAACAATTGATAAAGAAAAGAAAGATAATTATAAATTAAAAGGATATAGTACTGATAATATAGATAATTTATCTTTATTTGATTCTACATTTAGAGAAAGTGAACTTATTAAATCTATGAAATATGACGAGAAGTTTGATAGATTTAGTAAAGTATTATCTGATGAAGACGTTTATAACATTACAAAGTATACAGAAAAAGTAATTAAAGATACGACAGATAATATTTTAAAAGCAGATTTTTCTATAAATCCAAAAGTTTATAATAAAGAGAATATTTCTTGTAAGTACTGTAAGTATCATGATTTGTGTTATACAAGAGAAAGTGATGTTACATACTTAGAAAAAGTAGATGATTTTAGTTTCTTAGAGACGACAAATTAAAAATTTTGAGAATAATATTAAGGGGTGGTTCTATATGAACACTTTAGAATATTATTCTAAAAAAACATTTGAAGATATTAAACATATCGATCTAGATGGCAATGAATACTGGGAAGCAAGAGAATTAATGCTATCATTTGATTATTCAAAATGGGAAAATTTTCATAAGGTTATTAAGTTAGCAATTATTGCTTGTGAAAAAAGTAATCATAATGTATATTACCATTTTCCTGAGGTCAGGAAAATGGTTAAGACTGGAGACTCTGTTAGAGAAGTAATAGATTATCATCTTTCTAGATATGCATGTTACTTAATAGCATTAAGTGGTGACAATAGAAAGAAAGTTATTGCTCTTGCAAAAACATATTTTGCAGTTCAAACAAGAAAACAAGAGATCTTAGAAGAAAATTACGATAATCTTTCTGAAGATGAGAAAAGACTATATCAAAGAAAGATTACTAGAAGAAGAAATTATTCATTAAATAGAACTGCAAGAAACGCAGGAGTTAAGAATTATGATAAGTTTCATAATGCTGGATATAAAGGGCTTTATAATGGTGAAACAGCTGATGATATAGCCAAAAGAAAAGGATTAAGATATAGAGAAGATATCTTAGATAATATGGGAAGTGTAGAATTAGTTGATAATTTGTTTAGAATAGTACAAACAGATGAAAAACTAAAGAATGATAACATTACAGGTGAGAGTAATGCTATTAGAACTCATTATGAAGTTGGTAAAAAAGTAAGAGAAACAATAAAAGATTTGGGTGGTACAATGCCTGAAGATTTACCAACTCCAAAGAAATCTATAAAAGAATTAGAAAAAGATAATATAAAACTTGATTTAAATAATGAAGGGGAAAATAAATAATGAATCAAGATAAAATGTACTTAGTAAACAAATTATTTAATAATGAAACAATAAGAACTGTATGGGATAAAGAAGTAGAAAAGTACTTCATAAGTGTAGTTGATATAGTTAGTATTGTTTCTGAAAGTAAAGATGGAAGAAAGTATTGGAATAAATTAAAACAAAGACTTAAAGAGGAAGGAAATCAGTCGGTGACAAATTGTCACCAACTGAAATTAAAATCATCAGATGGCAAATATTACATGACTGATGTTGTTGATATTGAAGGAATGTTTCGTATTATTGAATCAATTCCAAGTAAGAATGCTGAACCAATAAAGCAATGGTTAGCAAGACTTGGAAGATGCACTAGGAGAGAGTGTTATTACTAATAACAATGTATTAAATTATGAATACAATGATTTTAAAGAATTGAAATAAACATAAGAGGTGATAGATAATGGCATGGACAGAAGAACAATTACAAGCTATTAACCAAGAGGGTACTAATATATTAGTATCTGCTGGAGCAGGATCAGGTAAAACTGCAGTTTTAACTGAAAGAGTTAAAAGAAAAGTATTAAATGGTACTAGTGTAGAGAATTTACTTGTACTTACTTTTACTAATGCTGCAGCAGCAGAGATGAAAACAAGAATTAGAAAAGCTTTAAAAAGTACTCCAGGATTAGAAGAAGAAGCAAATCTTGTAGATGGTGCTTATATTACTACATTTGATTCTTTTGCTTTATCTATCGTTAAAAAGTATCATACTAAGCTTAATATACCAGAAGCAGTAGAAATAACTGATGAAGTAATACTTAGACTTAAGAAACAAGAGATATTAGATGAATTAATGGATTGCTATTACGAAAGACCTACAGAAGAGTTTGAAAAATTAATTCATGACTTTTGTTTAAAAGATGATGAAGAGTTAAAGAAACAAATATTAGATGTATATTCTAAAATAGAATTAAAATATGATAAGACTGAATTCTTAAATAATTACTTTGATATTTATAATGAAGACAAAATTAATTCATTTATAGAAGAATATTTAGAATTATTAAAACAAAAGCAAAAAGAGATAAAAGAATTGTTCTTAGAGTTAGAAAATCACTTTGATGATGATTTCATCATCAAAATGAATGAGAATTATAGTAGTTTTTTAAAGGCTAATACTTATGAAGAATTCTTAAATAGTATGAATTTTGGTAAGATTAATGCACCAAGAGGTTCTTCAGAAGAAGGAAAAGCTATAAAGAGCCAGATATCTGATTTATTAAAGGACTTTAAAGAGAGTTATTTAATATATGACTCAGTAGAAGAGATTAAAGAAGATATAGAATCTACTATAAGTAGCCAAGAAGTTATAATAGAGATATTAAAAGAGTTTGATTCTATATTAGATCATTATAAGAATAAGAATTATATTTATAACTTTAATGATATTGCAAGACTAGCAATCAAAGTAGTAGAAGAAAATAGTGATGTACAAGAAGAATTAAGAGAAAAATTCTCTGAAATATTAGTTGATGAATATCAAGATACATCTGATATTCAAGAGAAGTTTATATCATTAATAGCCAAGAATAATGTATATATGGTAGGGGATATTAAACAATCTATATATAGATTTAGAAATGCTAATCCTGATATATTCCAAGAGAAATATAATTTATATAAAGATAATATAAATGGTACTAAGATTGATTTATTAAAGAACTTTAGAAGTAGAAGAGAAGTATTAGATGATATTAACTTATTATTTAATCCAGTAATGGATTTAAGAATAGGTGGAGCAGAGTATCCAGAATCTCATCAAATGATTTTTGGTAATACTTCATATGAAGAAGAGGGTAAAACTGATCAAGAGTATCATATGAATGTTCTTACATATAATTCTAAAGAATTAGATAGAAATATTACTAAAGCTGAAGAAGAAGCTTTTATAATTGCGAATGATATTAAAGATAAGATTTCTAAACATTTTCAAGTGTTTGATAAAGATCAAAAGACTCTTAGAGTCGCAGAATACTCTGACTTTACAATACTTTTAGACAGAACTAAAGAGTTTGATACTTACAAAAAGATATTTGAATATTTACATATACCTCTACAAATACTTAAAGATGAGAGTTTTAGTAGAGATGATGATAGTATTATATTTAAGAATTTACTTAAATTTATAATGCTTGTGAAGAATGATAATATTAATAAAGAGTTTGAGTATAATTTTATATCTTTAGCTAGAAGTTTCTTATATAAATATAGTGATTTAGATATATATGAGATATTTAGTAAGAAGAGTTATAAAGATACTAGTATATATAAAGATGCATTAGAGTTAAGTGATTTAATTGATAAAGTTAATTTATCTGAGTTTATTAGACAAGTGTTTATTTATACTAAGTATGATGAGATTATACTTAATACTAGTGATATTAATGCTAAAAGAGTTAGAGAAGAGTATTTCTATAATTTAGCAAGATCTTATGAGAAGTTAGGTAATACAATATATGATTTTGTAGATTATTTAGATAAAGTATTTGATAATGACTTAGATTTAACATTTAATAGTAGTAGTAAGAATAGTAATAGTTGTAGAATTATGACTATTCATAAATCTAAGGGATTAGAGTTCCCAATATGTTATTTTGCAGGATATACTTCTACATTTAATTTTAGTGAATTACATTCTAGAATAATATTTGATAAAGAGTATGGATTAATACTTCCTAAAGTAAATGAGTATTATAAAGATACAATATTAAAAATACTATTAAAGAATAGGGTAAGACTAGAAGAAATATCAGAGAAAATAAGACTTTTCTATGTAGCGACAACAAGAGCTAAAGAAGAAATGATATTTGTAGTACCAGAATTAGTTGAAGAGTTTTATGTAAAAGATAAAGTATCTGATGTAGTTAGAAGTAAATATAATTCTTTTTACAATATATTAAAGAGTATTACTACAATACTTCTTCCATATACTAAAGAAAGTCAAGTTGATGCGACTACAAAATATAAAGAAGCAATTGAAGTATCTAAATATATTTCTAATAAGACTAATATAAATGTAAATAACTTAGAAATTAAATTAGAAGAAGTAAAAGATGCACATTTCTCTAAAGAGAATAATCATATAATTACTAAAGAAGAAAAAGAAGTAATGGAATTTGGTACAAAAGTACATGAATATTTAGAAGAATTAGATTTTAGTAATCCTGTATTATTAGATAAAATATATAATACTAGAATTAAAGATAAGATTACTAAGTTCTTAAATAGTGATTTAATGAAAAGTAGACTAAATTATACAATGTATAAAGAATATGAATTCTATTATGAAGAGGATAATACTATAAATCATGGTATAATAGATTTGTTAATTGATAATAATGATTCTTATACTATTATTGATTATAAGTTAAAGAATATAGATGATTTAGCTTATAATAAACAATTAAATGGATATAGGAATTATATAAAATCAATTACAGGTAAGAGTGTAGACTGTTACCTATATTCAATATTAGATGAGACATACAGAGAGGTAAAAGATGAGTAGAATTGAAAAAAAGGGAATTGAATTAAATAGAATTGATGTAAGAAGAGATAACTTAGAGTTATATTATGATTTTGTAGAAAGTATAAAGTCAAGGATGGAACATCCTGAATGGTTAGGGGATTTTTCATATAATGAATTAAAGGACTGTTTAGATAATATGTCACATATATTCTTATATGAGAGTAATGGATTATTATATGCATCTAGTATGATTATTCCTGCTAGAGAAAAAGATTTAGTAAAGTTTGGACTTAGTGATATACCATTTACTTATGTAATTGATTATGGACCAGAAGCTGTATCAGAAGATGTAAGAGGTAATGGAATACAATTACATATTTTAGAAGATATGGATCAATATGCTAGAAATTTAGGATATAAGTATGCTTTTACTACAGTACATCCAGATAATAAACATTGTATTAGAAATATGGAAAAGCATGGATTTACATGTATTGGTACACAAGAATTTTCTAGAGGAATAAGAAATATTTATAAAAAAGACCTATAAAAAGGTCTTTTTTCTTGTTTTATAATGAATTTAGTGGTAGAATATTCAATGCTTTTGGGCAAATATTTTGTAGTGTAAAAAAGTGTTTTTTACATTGTGAAATTTGTCGAATTAAGGTATAATGTTAGAAGATAGTATAATAGAGTGAGAGATGTACATGAGAAATAATTATTTAGAACAATATGTTGATTTAGAAGGAAATGTTAGTGATAGAAATTTAGTTCAACAAATATCTATTAAAACATTTGCAGCTATTAAATTTTTTTCTGATCGTATTTTAGCTATTATTGGATTAATAGTTGCATCACCATTGATGCTTATAATTGCAATTCTTATTAAACTTGATAGTAATGGTCCTGTTTTTTTTAAACAATTAAGAACTGGAAAATACGGAAAAGAATTCTATATGTATAAGTTTAGAACTATGGAAAAAAACAATGATGTTCATGATCTTTCAAAAGCTGATCAACATACAAGAATTGGAACTTTTTTAAGAAAAACATCTTTAGATGAAATTCCACAACTAATTAATATCTTAAAAGGTGAGATGAGTTTCATTGGACCTCGTCCTTGGATTCCAGACTACTATGAAGTGATGAATGAAGCCCAAAGATTTAGAAATATTGTTAGACCTGGAATTACTGGTCTTGCACAAACAAGAGGAAGAAATGATATAGATATTTTTAAAAAGATTGAATATGATCTTGATTATATAAAATATTATTCTTTATGGATGGATTTAATTGTTGTTACTTATACATTTATTGCTGTATTTGGTGCTAAAGGGGCAGATGCAGGCAAAAATAATATTGAAAGAGAACTTAATGATTTGAAAAAACAAAATAAAATAAGTAAAAACATCTAAAAGACATTTAGATGTTTATTGTTTGAAAGAGGTAGTTTTATGAATGATTTGGTAAGTATAGTTATACCAGTCTATAATGCGGAAAAGTATTTAAAAGAAAGTATTGATAGTGTAATAAATCAAACATATAAAAAGTGGGAATTGATTTTAATAAATGATGCATCCACTGATAATAGTAAAAACATAATTAATAATTATTTATCTAATAAAAAAATAAAACTAATTAATTTAGAAAAGAACTCTGGTGTTTCTATTGCTAGAAACACAGGCGTTCTAAATTCAAAGGGAAAATATATAGCTTTTCTGGATTCAGATGATATTTGGGATCCTAAAAAACTTCAAAAGCAAATGGAATTAATTAAGAATAAAGACGCTAATTTTACTTATACTGGAGTTAGTTATATTAATGAAGATGGGAAAAATAATTCATTTATTTTTGAAGTGCCTGAAAAGACATGCTATAAGAAGTTATTAAAACAAAACATAATTGCTTGTTCTTCAGTATTGATAAAGAAAGATTTTTTGTTGGAGAACAAAATGCCAGGTGATTACATGCATGAAGATTATGCTACATGGCTTTCTATTTTAAAAAAAGAAAAAAATGCATATGGTATTAATGAGCCATTATTAATCTATCGTATTTCGTCAAATTCTAAAAGTGGCAATAAATTTAGAGCTTTTAAAATGAATTGGAATACTTATAGATACCTTAAACTTAATGTCTTTCAATCTATTTATTACATGTCCTATTACGTGATTAGAAATTTGAAAAAGTATCATAGAATAAAAAAAGGAGAATGATAAAATGAATTTTTGTTTAATAAATTCACCATTCAAATTTGAATATGATTATTCTTGCTCATCAGAATCATTTCTCACTGTTCAAATACTTACAAGAAAGTGTTGTGTATCAATAAAGAATTTAAATGAAATTATAAGGAGAATATAGGTGACTATATGGATATAGAAGTGCTAATATCAACAATGAATATTAATAGTAAAAAGCAATATGAAAAACTAATTGATAAAATGAATATTAAGGGTAGTTCTATTGTTATAAATCAATGCCCTAATAGTGAAGTATTAGTTCATGATATTTCAAATGGTAAGAACAAATTATTTTCATATCGTGAAAAAGGATTAAGTAGGAGCAGAAATTTAGCTTTAAATAAATGTTCTTCATCTATTGCATTATTAGCAGATGATGATATGAGTTATGTAAATAATTATGAACAAATAATTAAAGCTGCTTATACAAAATATAATGATGCTGATATAATTGCTTTTTTTGTGAGTAGTGATAATCCGAATAATGTCAAGCCTAAACTTAAAGAAGGAAAAGTTAGTGCTTTAAAAACCTTTAAAATTCAATCAGTACAATTGTCTTTTAAAGTCGAATCAATCAAAAAATATAATATTATTTTTGATGATAGATTTGGAGCAGGTAGCAGTTTATATATGGGCGAGGAAAACATTTTTCTTTCAGATTGTATTAGATCTGGATTAAAAATATATTCATATCCAATAGAAATTGCTCGTTTGGATAATAGAGAATCAACATGGTTTAAAGGTTATGATGAAGAATATTTTATAATTAAGGGAGCATGCTTTTATAGAATTAGTAAATTCTGGTGGTTATTACTATGCTTGCAATTTATAATTAGAAAAAGAAAAGAGTATAAGGAAAAAATATCTTCATTCAGAGCTTTAAGAAAAATGATTGAAGGTAAAGGAGTTTTAAAATAATAATAGAAAGGAGTTGTTGCTATGGAAAAGAGAAATACTAAATTAGAAATATTAAGAATTATATCTATGGTTTTAATAGTATTGAGTCACTATGTAATGCATAGTGGGTATGATATACACCATTTACCTGTAGGATTTAATAGATATATTTTAGAAATAAGCATATTAGGCAATATTGGAACTATGTTGTTTGTTTTGATTTCTGGTTATTTTTTGATTAGTTCAAATGAGATTAGATTTAAAAAATTGTTTAGATTTTTAGCACAAGTATCTTTTTATTCTATAACTATATATCTTTTACTAATCTTTTTAAAAATTGAAACATTTGATATTAAATCATTAGTATTAAACTTATTTCCTATTACATTTAAAAGATATTGGTTTGCAACTGCTTATTTCGTTTTGTACTTATTCCATCCATTCATTAATAAATTTCTTAATTCTATTCAAAGAAATGATCATTTAAAGTTTATTCTATTTGGAGTATCTATTTTCTATATTTTCTGCACATTAACTACTATGGATTATTATGGTAATGAATTAGTATATTTCGTATTTTTATATTCTATAGGTGCTTATTTTTCTAAATATAAAGATAATCAATTTTGTAAAGGCAATACTAGTTTTAAAATAATGATTTTATCTGCTACAATAATCGCATTATCTATTATAATGTTTGACTTAATTGGTACAAAAATTAGCTATGTTGGTAATCATTCAACATATTTATTAAATATGTATTCTATTTTTGCTTTAATGTTATCTTCATCAATTTTTTGTATTTTTTCTACGATGAAACCAAGTTTTAATAATATTATTAATTATATTTCCTCATTGGTTTTTGGCATTTATCTTATATCAGATAATAAATATTTAAGAAGTATAATATGGTGTGATTTACTTAAAAATAATAAATTTTTCTCATCGGACTATTTGATAATACACATAATTGTTAGCGTAATGATTGTATGTTGTATTTGCCTTTTTATTGAATTAGTAAGAAAATTATTATTTGATAAATGCATTTTTAAATTTTTTGATGAAAAAATAGTTTTATTAGAAAAAAAATATACAGTAGAATGATAAGAGGAGGATAAGTATGTATTATAAAGAAAGAATAATTGGTGTATTAACATATGGTATATTATTATTGTTCTTTGCTTTTGTTGTGAAAAAAAGCAAAAAATCTCCCAAGAAAGCATTAATGATATATACAGTATTACTAAGTATTCTGGCATATTTTTATATTCCTAACCCCGGATATGATTTGGAGAGAATATATATAACATTGTCTCAATATTATAAGCCTATGAATTCATATGCTTTGATTGAATTGTTGACTAGATCTTTTACTCCTACTATTAATATTTTCTATTATTTTATTAGTAAAACTGATTTTTATGGAATTGCTCCTTTTACTGTTTCTATGATTTTTTATTCATGTGTTTTCAGCATATATAATGATTTATGTGAAAAATATGATATTAATGGATATAAAAGATCGTTATTTTTAATTTTTATTATGAGTTTGGGTACATACTTAGAAGTTATAACAAATATTAGATGTATGACAGCATTTGCGATGATTACATATTGTATTTATAATGAAGTATTTAATAAAAAAAGTTTAGTTAAGCATTTACCAATTTATTTCATTGCAGGAACTATTCATTTAGCTGCCTTAGCAATTATTATTCTTAGAGTAGCAATTTATCCATTGCAAAAAAAGAAATGGAAAATTTTTTACTCGCTTATTCCTATAACTATTTTAGGAATTATTTATATTTTTTATCCAAGCTTTGTTAATCAGATTTTGTTTACTGAATCATACTATAAAGAACATGTTACATATTCATATTTGCCGGAGTTCATTTTAATGTCAATAATGACAATTTATATTGTTTTTATAAAATTAATGCACTGGAAATCAATTATGGTGGATGATTCTTTGAAATATATAAACTTCTTCTCATTCATTCTTTTGGCAATTATTTTATTAAACATAGGTGAATATTCTATTTTCCATAGAATTGGGACACTACATTTTTTGATTAATATACCTTTAATGGCTAAATATCTATCATTATTAAAAAAACGTGGTGGTGTTACATTTATGTTTATTATTAGTGCAATTATATTGTTTATTGCTGGTATTTATGGAAATCTGTGTGGATTTAAATTTTTTATTTTTAATTAATGATTATATAAGGAGAGTATTATGTCAAAAATTGGAATAATGTCTATGCAAAGAATTAGAAATTATGGTTCTTTTATGCAAGCATATGCTTTAAAAAAAATAGTAGAATCGTTAGGCAATGAAGTTGAATTTATAGACTACAAATTTGAAAAAAGTTTGTTGCCAGATAATAATGAATTGATATCTAAAATCAAAAATAATTTAAATATAATTCAATTTATAAAGAAAAGAAGGTCAATAAAAAGATTTGCTGAAGCATATGATAATTTGTTTTTACCAGAAATGGAAATAAATGAGTTAAATTACAATAAGAATATTGATACTTTGATAATAGGGAGTGATGAGGTTTTTAATTGCCTTCAGCCATATCCAGTTGGATATTCAAGAAACCTGTTTGGATTTGAGTATGATAAATCAAATATAATTTCATATGCAGCATGTTTTGGACATACTACATATGAAATGTTAGAAAAATATAATATAGTTAATGAAATATCAAACTTTTTATTAAATTTCAAAGCAATTTCTGTAAGAGATAATAATAGCAAAGATATTGTGTATAAGTTAACGAATAAAGTTCCTGAAATAAACTTAGATCCGGTTCTTATATATAATTTTGATGATCGAAAAAGTGTGGACGTTAATATTAAAAATTACATTATTTTGTATGCATATTCTGGAAGATTAAACAGTCGAGAAGAAAAATACATAAAAAGATTTGCCAAAAAGCATAATAAAAAAATTTTGAGTTTAGGCTCTTATCAAAAAATTGCAGATGAAATTAAAATTGTTCATCCTTTGGAGCTTTTCTCATATTTTGAAAAAGCAGATTTTGTTATCACTGATACTTTTCATGGTAGTATATTTGCGATTAAAACAAAAACAAATTTCTGTACAATTATTAGAAAGTCTAATTCAAATAAACTTACAGATTTATTAAAAAAACTATCACTAGAAAATAGGATGGTTAATAATCTTGAAGACATAGAAAGTTTGTTTAATTTACAAACAGATTTTAATAAAACATATAGCATATTAGAAGAAGAACAGAAAAAAGCGATAGTTTTTTTAAAGAATAATATATAGATGAGGAGAGTGATTTTCTTTGAACGAAAGTAAGAATAGATACTTGTTAAAGAATACAATAGCATTATCAGTAGGAAATTTTGGATCAAAGTTGATCACTTTTTTGCTTGTACCTTTATATACTAATATTTTATCTTTATCAGAATATGGTATTGTTGATTTAATAACTGTCCTTACTACAGTTCTTGTACCAATAATAACTTTAAATATTCATGAAGCGGTTATGCGATTTATGATGGATAAGGATTCTAATCCTGATAACATTTTAAGTGTTGGTTTAACTATGATAATTATTACATTTATTTCATGTTTAATTATGTATCCCATATTTAGAGTAGTTAGTGTTACATCCTCTTATTCTTTTTTACTAACTATATATATGTTTTCTTTCTCTATTTCAAATATATTTTTATGCTATATTAGAGGTAAAGAAAGATTGCTTGATTATTCTATAATAGGAATAATTCAATCTTTTTTGATTGCAGGGTTTAATATTTATTTTTTGGCTTTTCTAAAAACAAATATAAATGGATATATTCTATCGTATATTTTAGCTTATGTTATCACATCAATCATTTGTATATTTAGAGGACAAATTTTTAGAAAATTTCATTTTTCGTTTGATTCAATACTTGCAAAAAGCATGTTAAAATATTCTGTTTTTCTGATTCCAAATTCTTTGATGTGGTGGATTATGAATTCTTTAGACAGATTTATGGTTACTTCAATGATAGGTATTGAAACTAATGGAATTTATTCTGTTTCTTACAAAATCCCTACAATATTGATTGCTTTAACAACGATTTTTAATCAGGCATGGATGTTTTCTGCTATCAAAGAGAACGAAACATCTAAAGAAGAAAAGAGTAAGTATACGAATGTGATCTATTCTGGGTTATTTAATATAGTTATAATTTTATCGTTATCCATATTATTAATTCTTAAGCCTTTGATGAAAATCTATGTTGGAAAGGATTTTTATACGGCATGGCAATATATTCCTATACTTATAATAGGCGCATTCTTTCTTACTCTAGGCACATTTATTTCAAATGAATATACTGCTAATAAAGATAGTTTTGGTTTTTTAAAATCTTCATTTACTGGTGCAATCATTAATCTTATATTAAATTTTATTTTGATTGCTAAAATTGGTGCTTTTGGTGCGGCTTTTGCAACTTGCATTAGTTATATTTCTGTCTATATTTTTAGGTATTTTGATACCAAAAAATATGTGAAACTACTAATATTAGATTTTAAAAAGATTGTAGGAGTTGTTTCCCTTATTATTTCTTCTTTAATTATTTATCTTGATAGTAATATTATTTTTTTCGTTATTTCTTTATTATTATTGTTAGAAATTGCAATTAATATTGATTTTTGGAAAAAAATGGTTTTATCGTTTATTAGACTAATAAGAAAAAAGAAGGTGTTATAGTTATGATATGTTATGTGACATATAAGATGTTGCAACAAGAAAAAAATAAAGTTTTAAAATATTTAAATGATAATATTCAGATAAGGTGATAAAATGAAAAAAGATAAAATTAGTATTGTTGTTCCGATTTATAATGTTGAACAATATATAAATAAATGTGTTACTTCCTTAATTACGCAAACATATAGCAATATTGAAATAATATTAGTTGATGATGGATCACCTGATGATAGTCCTAAAATAATAGATGAACTATCAAAAAAAGATAATAGAATAATTGTTATTCACAAAAAGAATGGTGGGGTTTCTAGTGCTAGAAACGTTGGTATTGAAGCATCAACAGGAGAGTATATTTTGTTTGTTGATGGTGATGATTATGTAGATAATGATTTTGTGCAATATTTTTATGATCTTATTAATAAAAGCGTTGATATTGATATTGGTATTAATTATTCTAAATATAGTATTAGTGATAAAAAGAATGGAAATGATGATATTAAAGTTCGCGACTCAAAGCAAATTATTGTTGATCTATATGCTGAAAGATTAAATGTTGCTGTTTGGAATAAAATTTATAGAAAATCTTTTTTAGATAGATATAATATAAGATTTGATGAATCAATTTGGTTTGGAGAAGGAATGCTATTTAATATAGTGTGTTTACAATATACTGATAATGTTGTTGTTGGATATAAAAAAGTTTATCATCAAGTGTTTAATGTCAATAGTGCAATGAGATCATTTAATTTAAAAAGCAATTTATGTGGAATCAGGTCTTTGGAAATTCAAAAGAGTTTATGGAAAAAAAACACTATTGAAATTGAGAATTCATGGGAGTATCATAGGAGAGCATTCAATTTTAGTATTTTAACTGGAATTATAAAAATTAAAGCACAAAAAAAATATAGAGATGAATATATTTTGTGCAAAAAAAACTTAAGAAAAAACATAATGATTCCTCTTAAAGTAAATATACCAACAAAAAAGAAAATTTTATATATAATTGCTTTTATAAGCCCAGTATTTGCTGCAAAATTATCTATTAATTATGAAAAGATAAGAGTAAAAAAATATAAGCAAAATGACTAATAATAAATGAAACAAATTTCTTTTAAAAATTAATTTATGTTTGCAATCATTAGTTTTGCTACTAGAATTATTATTTGGTAATAAAGCAAGTAGAGTTACTTGCTTTTTTTATTCAATATAACTATCATAGATGGTTTTCAATGATCTTATAAATATAATATTCTTATCTAGGCTCAACACTAGGTTCAAAAACTAGGACCCCTCCAACCCTGTATTATAAATAATATAATTTATATATAAGGTTAATAGTTAATATAGATGTATTTATAATGTATTATATATAATAATGATAAAGAAGCTGGTGCTTCTTTTTTTGTTGGAGGTGGAAAGGAAGGATTGCTAGTGGGAAAAGAGCAAGTATTACTTGCGTTTGGCGAAAAAGGTTGATTTTTGGAGTTGGGGAGATGTAATATGGGTGTGTGAGGTTGTTAAAAATGGACTTTATTCAAAAACGAGAAGAATTAGATAATAGAAGTGTTAATGTTAATTATAATAAAAAGAAGTATTATGGTACTTTTTCAATAAATGATAAATATTTAGTACTTAGTGTTTTTTATAATGATTTTGATGTATGGAAAGAATCTACTAAGGATTTTGATTGTTTAACTGCAAGTATGGTAGATACTGAAACTGAATTATCTTTGATTAATTGTAATTACAAGGAAGCTTATTCTCAGCCGGGACCAAATGGAGTTCGACAATTTGTTACATGTTATTCTATTGATAGAGTGCTTGTTGGATATGCAATTTCAAATATTAGAGATTTGTTTATCAGTTGTATAACTGCTTCGTATAAAGATACTAGTTGGTTAACTGATTCATCAATTTATAATAGAGACTTTTTTCATGATAAAGTTGTAATCAATACTTTATATAAAGAATTTAATTTAAAAGATAAAACTGTTACGTTTTCATTACTCCCTGCTTATGAAAGCAATGATGATAAAATTACTGTTTCTGGAAATAGAGAGTTTACTGTGTTCTTTAAAAAGAAAAAGAATTTTTATGAGGCAATCCAATACATTTATCTAATTAAAAACTTATTAATGATTATGGGTAAAATAAAAATTGAAGTATGTAATATGTCTATTCATGATAGTGATAATTGTTTTAATATTATTGATGGTTTTGTTGATCTAGACGCTTTTAAAAATATTGATGAATTTTATTCTTCTATAATGAATAAAATTTGTTTTAAAATAGATGACTTTTCAGATTTTTCAAATGTTCTTGAAAATTTTGAAAAAGAATATAAAAAATTATTTCCAGTAATTGAATTATATTGGAATGTTTTAAGAAATCGTATTCCTAATCTTACAAGATTTATTAGTGATATTACAATGTTAGAATACTATTCAAGAGAGTATGATAAAGAAAAACCTTTAAAAAGAACTAAGAAAAGGAATCCTAAAAAGAGTGAGCCTCAATTTGTTGATATGGTTTATTCTTTGATAGAAAATGCAAATAGTATTTTTAATTTTACTGCAGATGATATTTTGAAGATTTCTAAGATCATTAAAGATGCTAGAACTTATTATATTCACTATGTAAGAAATGGTGTAGAGCTTCGCCCAGATAAATTGTTTAGAATTTGCTATTTCATTGAAGATGTTGTAATTATAAATATTTATCGACAAATTGGTATTGACTTTGACAAATATTCTGAATTGTCTTTTTATAATTTTATTTATAATTTAGAAGAACTAATTAACTAAAAAAGAGATTTGCTATCTCTTTTTACTTTATAGAAAAATGTGGTTTTATAAGAAAAAATAGATTATAATATTAATAGATATATTTAGGAGGGTGTATGGAGAAAAAAGAAAATAATAAAAGTATACTTGATTATTCTTTTTATATGATTAGTCTTTTTATGGATGCTAGAAGTAAAAAACTTGATGATTTTGACGAATCTGATGAATCTATGCATTTGATATCTGATAATAAGAATGAAACTAGTGAAGAAAAAGCTAAAAGATATGATAGATATATTATTATTAATCGTAGAACTATTAGTAATTTAAAACTACAAAAACTGATGTATTTTGTTGAAATATATTATTTATCAAAAAATGAAAAAGAAAAAGAGTTATTTAATTCTAGTTGGAGTGCTTGGGATTATGGACCTGTAAATAAAGAATTATATAATTATTTTAAAAAGTTTGGTAGTTTGGATATTACTCTTAGTGATGAAGAAATAAAAAGGGGAAATGATATTTGTTCTGAAGACAAAGTATATATTGATGAGGTGTATAAATTATTTGGTAGTTTAAGTGCATTTGATTTGGTAACTTTAACTCATCTAAGTACATCTCCTTGGTATAAAATACGTAATTCTAATTCTAATAATTATGATTTTCAAAAACTAAATGATTCTGTTATTGATAAGAAAGAGTCTGTTAAATGGTTTAAAGATACCTTTAACTTTCTTTATACTAATAAAAAAGGAAATAATAAATCAAATGAAAAAGAATAGTAAGAAATATTATTCTATTCCTATTAGTAATAATGATATCATTAATAAGATTGTTCTTGAAAATAGAGATAATTTATATAAAGAATTAGAAAAGAATTGGACAGAAAGAATAAAAAGATCTAATGAGTTGATAGAGTGTATTACTAATGATAATGAGTATTTAAGTACTCATCATGAAGAAGTGTTAAGCGAAATAGAAAACTTGAATAATGCTTTAGACTATTATGCAGGTCTTGGTATTAATGAAGATGAAATGGGTTATGAGATTCGTGGCTTTAAAGGTGTAAGAAGAAATCTTGAAAAGAACTATCGTACTTTATCTTTAAAGTATTATCATTATATGTTTGAAAAAAATAATCAAACATCAAAAGAATTTATAGATAGATCTAATAATGTAAGTAAAAGACAAAGTGCAATTGAAAAAAAGATGTCTGATACTAACTCTAAGATAGAAAGTTTAGGAGCAACATTTTTAAATATTGTTTTGACAATATCTATTGTATCTAGTATGGTGGCAATACTTGTACATGTCCCAATTGAATATGCTATTCCTATTGGATTACTATGTACATGGTTACTATTAAGTTCAATATTATTTATTTGTGAGTACTTTAAAAATAATACTTTTGTAAGAAAAGAATCTTTTGCTAAGAAAGTTTATTTTGGATTGTCTATAGTTACATTGTTGTCTTTTTCAATTCCATTGATAGTTAAAACTATCAATAATAATTATGATGACTTTACTCAAAAAGTGTATATCATTGATAATCAAAATGATATGAAATATAGGCTTATAGATGATAAAACTATTATTGATAATTTTATTAATTCATTTTATTCTTATTGGGAGTCTCATGATAATAATTTTGGTAAGTATAAATATTCTCTTGATAATGAAGAAGTCTTGAGTATTATTATTTATAATTATTATGTAGATAAGAATAGTGTCTATAGATTTGAATTGTTCTTTTCAAATGGAAAAACTGTTTCGTTTAATACTGATAATGAAGATTTAGAGGAATGGTTAACTATTAATGGAATAAATGTATGGTAAAAAGCAAGTTCATTCTTGCTTTTTTTATTATAAATATCTTAGATGGTACTCTAGGATTTTATCTATATATTATGCAACTCTAGGCTCCCAAACACTATTGCTCTTATTTTGATGTTTAACTTCTTGGATGTCTTATTATAATGACTCTTAGTATATATAACTCTTGTGCAGTATGTATGGAGTATAATTGGGAAATTAAACATACTGTTATTAATGGTCATAGATTAAGATTTGATGGTACTGCTATAGGATTATTTGGTAACTGGATCAAATGGTTATTACTTACTATTATTACTTTTGGTATATATGGTTTCTGGGTAAGTATAGCATTGAAGAAATGGAAAACTAAACATACACATTTTGTAGGAGAGTAGGAGACTACTCTTTTTTTATAAAATAATATAATTGACATATATTAACTTAAATGTTAATATATGTATATAAGGAGAAACTCTATGATTATTATACATACTAAGACTTTTGATTCTTCTTTAAAAAAATTAAAGAGACATCATTTAGAATATGACAATTTGTTTAAAATATTAGATATTATTGAAAATGCTGATGATTTTATACAATTATCTAATTTACCTCAAGTATCTATGTATGGATTTGAGAGATTAAAACATGATAAGAATGATTATTATTCTTTTAATCCTAAAAAGAATGGTGGTAAAATTCGACTTATTGTTAAGCCTAAAGATGATAATATCATAGAGGTATTTCTTATAGATATTAGTTATGATCATTATTTAGATTTTAATCCAAAGAAGGTGATTTATTATGAGTGAAAGATTAAATAAATTTGGTGAAGAGTTAGGAGAATTATTAGAATTTCAGCATATTAGTATTCAAGAATATGCTGAAAGAATAGGAACAACTTCTAAAAATCTTATTGATATAATTAGTGGAAAAGTATCTTTATCTTTTAATCTTATTTGTAATATTTCTTTTGTTTCGGATATACCTGTAAATTATATATCAAATGTGGAAGAAAACTTTAAAATAGATAATTATATTAATAATTATTTGAAAGATAAAGGCATATCTATTAGAGAATTTATTAATAATTATCATTATAAAGATTTAAATAAAACTTATAATATTACTTTTAAAAATGATTTAAATGATTATAGTATTGCGAGAAGTATTCTTAAATATTTAAGAATTACTAATCCTGAACAAATATATAAAGAAAATAATACTATATTTTATAAGAGTAAAAATGATAAACCTGAATTGCTTGCTTTATGGTTAGAGCATTGTTATAGAACAGTTAAAGAACAAAAACTTGGTGAATATAAAAAAGAAAATATAGATAAGTTAGTTTCTTTTATAAGATTAGAGGCTAGTCAATTAGATTTTGATAAAGAAAAATTAATAAAAGAATTTAATAAGAATGGTATATTTCTTGCTATTGAACCTGATCTTAAAGGAGCAAAGATTAGAGGTGCATTTAGAGTGTTAAATAATAAACCGGCAATATATATTACTCCTAAATATAAGAGATATGCTGATATATATTTTGCGATACTTCATGAACTTGCTCATTGTAAAAGTGATTTTAATAGAGCTAAAAGTGGTAGTTTTATAAGTTTAGAAAACAGTGCTTCAGAAGAAGATTATGAAATAAGAGCTGATAATACTGCTTATAATTGGATGGTAAACTATTATGATTATAAAGATATAGTCATTAACAAGAATTATGATAATAATAGTGAAATAAAGTGTTTTTTGGTTTATAGACTAGCTAAAGATAAAAAAATAAATTATAATTCTGAACTATATCAGAAATATAATCCTGTAATTGCTAAATAAAAAAGAAGTAGAGAAATCTACTTCTTTATTAATTGATGATTTTCTATATAAGATATACTATTAATCATTTCACATTCGTTGTAGCAATCAAATCTATCTTGTGTAGTAATATCATATAGATTAATTCCAAAGTCTTCTAATTCATATAGTAATAATTCATATTCTCTATAATCGTCTGTTGGTTTATCTATTATATATGTAATTGCATAATCTTTATCTTTTGTTAATTTACTTACTTCTTCAAAATCAGTATCTTTATTTATTACTAAGAAGTCTCTTGGGATCATTTTCTTATTAATATATCCTTCAATAGTTTTATATTTAATAGTAAAGTTTGCTGGTGCTCTTCCTAGTTTCTTTTCAATATTCTTTGGAAAGTATAAGTGAATATACTCTTTAAAGAATGTTTGTATTGTTTCATTTAAGGCACCTAAACTAATTGATCTAAAGATTATACTAGGTTTATAACATACATGAGTTCTTACATCATCTAAATCAATTAACTCAATATTACCATTATGATTAATCATATTATTTAATTTATAATCTGTTGGATAAATAAAGTGTCTTGATAATTCTTTAGAGTTTCTTACTAATTGTTTTGCAAGTGGTAATTTGTCTTCTAGAGGTGCATCAATCATCTTAGATAGAGTTTTACCTTCATAGAATGGAACAACTACTCCAGAGAACTCTCCATCTACATAAAGCATATCTAGAACTCCTCCAGTATACTTTAAATATTTACTTCTTCTAATTAATTCTTTATATCTTCTTTTAGGTAATCTTAAAGATGGATTATGATATAAATTCCATTGTTCATCTTTAATTTCTGGAAAATATACTTTTAAAGCATACTTTGAATCTTTTTTATATACTGCTCCAAAAGTACCTGATCCTAAACGTTCTAAATGCTCTAATTCCTTTTTTGTTATATCCATATAGAATCCCCTTCTTTTTAACGGGTTATATTATATCATAAAATCTTTTAAAAATAAAGAAAAAGTGATATGATTATAGAGAATAGGGAGGGATATTCTTGATAGAGTTAAAGAATGTTTCTAAATTTTATTATAGTAAAGGAGTCATCGCGACAGGTTTTTCTAAGATAAATGTATCTTTTAATATAGGTGAGTTTGTTGCGATTACAGGAGAATCTGGTTCTGGTAAATCAACTCTTTTAAATGTTATTTCTGGACTTGATACATATGAAGAAGGAGAAATGTATGTAGAAGGTGCCGAGACAAGTCATTATCTTGAAAAAGACTGGGAAGTATATAGAAGAAAATATATTGGTAATATTTATCAGAATTTTAATTTAATAAATAGTTATACAGTATATCAAAATATTGATTTAATTCTTTCTTTAAATGGTATAAAGAAAAAAGAAAGAAAAAAGAGAATATTAGAGCTTTTAAAAAGAGTAGATATGCTTAAGTATAAGAAGACTAAGGTATCTAAACTTTCTGGTGGACAAAAACAGAGAGTTGCGATTGCAAGAGCTCTTGCAAAAGACGTACCAGTAATTATTGCGGATGAACCTACGGGTAATCTTGATAAGAGATCTGCAGAGAGTATTATTGAATTATTAAGAGAAATATCTAAAGATAAATTAATAATTATTGTTACTCATAATTATGAACAAGTAGAAAACTATGTAACAAGAAAAATAACTATGCATGATGGTAAGATCTTAGAAGATAAAAAAATAACTCCTGTTAAGAAGGAAGATTATGCTTTAGATAAATATAATTTTAAGAATATTGGGTTATTTGATAAGATTCATTTAGGATTTAGAAATACATTTAATATTCTTACTAAGTTTATTTTATTACTTGCGGTTTATTCCTTTGTTGTTGCGGCTCTAATGGGAGAATATTCTTTCTTTAAACAAGGAGAATATGAAACATCTAAAGAAGGTTCTAATTATTTGTTTTATGATACTGATGATCATAGAATAATTATGAATAAAAATGATGGGACTTCATTTAGTAAAGAAGAAATTGATAATATTAAGAAACTTAATAATATAGATTATGTTATAGAAAATGATTTAACTTCTGACCAAAATAATGAATTTGTAACTGGAGATGAAAAAACTTGGATTTCTGCATTAGTTAGAAGTGATACTAGATTTAAAAAAGATGGAATTAAAGGTAGAGTACCTGAAGCAGATAATGAAATAGTTATTGAAGGAGAAAAAGATGACTATATATTTCAACAAAACGAAGATTTAATTGGAAAAGAATTATATTTATATGATGCTTGGAATGGTGGAATTGATAAGAGTTATAAATATGTAGTAGTTGGAATTAGATATAGAGCTAAAGATGAACCATATATGGATCAATTAAAAGTTTATGCTAAAGATAAAGTATTAGATAGTATAAAGAATAATACTCATAGATTCTATTCAACTCTTACAATAGATTATTTCAATGAAATAGTAGAATCTAATATCTATAATATGAATTTAAGAGTAGTTCCAAATGATTGGGTATGTGCAGGATGTGCATTTATTCCAGAAGAAGATAATTATAGATGCGAGAAAGATAATTGTGTTAATAAAACAATTAATATTACTGCTAATAATATTTATTACACTGATTATTTAAGTGTTAGAGTAGAGAAAACATATAATAAAAAGAATATTAATTATGTACTTAATCTACCTAATTATAATAAAGAAGAATTTGATTTTAGATATAATAATGTAATATATGTTAATCCTTATGATTATAATAATTTATTTAATAAAGATACATATCAAATGAGTATATATGTTAAAGATATTAATAAGATTGATAATACTAATAAAGTATTAGAAAAGATGGGTTATAATACTTTAAAAATGAAAGATACTTTATATAATTCTCCATATTCAAGAATTGTTAGAGTATTAAAGATATTTGTTACTGTATTCTTAGTAGTAGTATTATTCTTTATATCTTATTTCGTTATTAAAATAATATTAAAATCTAGAAATATTTATTTCTCTATACTTAGAATGTTAGGAGCAAGTAAAAAAGTATGTTTAGATTTATTAATGACTGAATTATTAGTAGTATCTAATATAAGTTACTTTATATTTTTAATTATTGCAGAGATTAATAGAAAAGGTATTATTAATATTGGATTTATTAATACTGTTAATAATTACTTTACTCGTAATGACTATATAATCTTATATTTAATTATTACAATTATGTCTTTATTAATCAGTTTAAGATATTCTAGAAAACTATTTAAAGATAGTGTTATGAATACTTATAGAGAGGAGATGTAATTATGATAAGAGTAGAAAAAATTGATAAATACTTTAATAGATTTAAAAAGAATCAAATACATGTCATAAATAATACAACTCTTTCTTTTGAAGATAAAGGATTAGTTGCTTTACTTGGTCCATCTGGATCAGGTAAAACTACTTTACTTAATGTAATAGGTGGACTTGATAAAGTAAGACGAGGTAAGATATTTGTTAATGGTAAAAAAATAACTCGTTGTAGTCAGGGAAGAATAGATAAAATAAGAAACTTAAATATTGGATATATATTTCAAGATTATAAGTTAATAGAAAATCAATCTGTCTATGATAATGTAGCTTTATCATTAAAATTAATTGGTATTAAAGATAAAAAAGAAATAGATAAGAGAGTTTGTTATATCTTAGATAGAGTAGGTATGCTTCGTTTTAAGAAGAGACCTTGTAGTATGTTATCTGGAGGAGAAAGACAAAGAGTAGGTATTGCAAGAGCAATAGTAAAGAACCCTAATATCATTATTGCAGATGAACCTACAGGTAACTTAGATAGTAAGAATACTATAGAAATAATGAATATTATTAAATCTATTTCTAAAGATAAACTAGTAATACTTGTAACTCATGAAAAAGACTTGGCTAAATTTTATGCAACTAGAATAATTGAATTAGAAGATGGAAAAATTATTAGTGATACAAGTAATGAAATACAAGATGAATTAAACTATGGAGTAGGTAATAATATTTACTTAAAAGATTTTCAATATCAACAAATAATGAATAATATTAATATCTATACTCACGATAAAGAAAAGATTCAATTAGATATTGCTGTTGTAAATAATAATATTTATATAAAAACTAATAGTGATAAAAAGATAGAAGTAATAAATGATGATTCTACTATAGAAATGATTAATGATCATTATAGTAATATATCTAAGAATGATATAGATAAATACTCATTTGATTTTAAAAATATTATTAATGAGAGTAAGAAATTAAGATATTCATCTATATTTAATCCAATTACTTTTATTACAAATGGATTTAAAAAAGTATTAGATTACTCAGTATTAAAGAAATTATTATTACTTGGATTCTTCGCATCTGGTATGTTTATTATGTTTGCGACAAGTACAATTAATGCTGCTTTAATAGTAAAAGATGAGAAGTTTGTTACTATGAATAAGAATTATTTAATAGTTAATACTAAGAAAATAAATGTAGATGATTATCTAAAATTAGAAAAAGAAGAAGATATCAATTATTTACTTCCAACAGATTCAACTACTACAATAAAAATTAAATTAGATAAATATTATCAATTAACTAATGTATCTTCATCTATTACTGGTAGTTTATCTGATATTAATATAATATCTAATAAAGATATTATTAAAGGAAGATTACCAGAAAATCCTAACGAAATAGTAGTAGATAAAATGGTATTAGATAAAGAATTAAAAAAAGAAACTACTAAGATGTATGGAATAATTAAGATTGATGATTACCTAGATAGAGAAATATTAATTGATAGGATGGATAATAAGAAAATAGTTGGGATTACTGATTTAAAATCTCCTTCTATATATTTTGATAAGAATCAATTCATTTGGATTATTCATCATACAAAGGATAATGAAGCAGATCAAGGAATATATTATAATGGTGATGATTCTTATGATAATTTACAATATGATGATTATGGATTCTATTTAAAAAATATAGAATTAAAAGAAGGTAGATGGCCAACTAATTTATATGAGACAATACTTCCTATTGATCAAAAAGAAGTTGTAAAACTTAATACTGAGATTAATAGTAAAGTGAATGGTCATAAACTTAAAGTAGTAGGATACTATTATTCTAAAAAGAGATTTGATGTATACTTTGTTTCTACAGAAACACTAAAGTATCATGTTATTTCTACTTCTAAAAATATTACGATATATCCAAAGAATAAGGAAAATGTTTTAGATAAAGTTCAAAATGAATATAAAATGGTTATTAAAGATAGTTATAAGTCTAGTAGAGAAAGATATGTAGAAGAAAATAAAGATTATGTTAGAAGTATTATAATTACTTCAGCAATTATCTTAGGTATTTCTCTTATAGAAATATTATTAATGATTAGATCTTCATTCTTATCTAGAGTAAAAGAAGTAGGAATATATAGAGCTATAGGTGTTAAGAAGAAAGATATTTATATTATGTTTAGTGGAGAGATAATCGCTATCACCACACTAGCATCAATACCTGGACTAGTATTATCTGCCTATGTTTTAAATATTTTATCTAAGGTAGATTTCTTAGAAGATTATCTTGTAGTTAATCCTATTGTTGTATTATATACAATTCTACTTTTATATTTATTTAATTTAGTAGTTGGATTAATACCTGTATTTAATACAATGAGAAAGAGACCTGCTGAGATACTAGCAAGAACTGATATATAGTAAAAAAACAATTACATATATTTGTAATTGTTTTTTTTGAATGATAATAGTAAAATATAATATGTAGATAATTATAGGAGGATGATTATATTGACACCAATACGTGATTTTTTCACTAAATTATTTAAGAAGAAGGATGATCCTAACAAACCTTGGTTAGAGTATTATTCAAGAGAAGAAAGAAAAATAGATTTTACTACTAAAAGTATTTATAACTATATGGTAGATGAAGTAGGGGAAGATAAAGATTATATTTGTTTAAACTACTTTGGTAATAGATTTAGTTATAATGAATTCTTTTATAATATTAATATCTGTGCTAAAGCATTAAGAGAATTTGGAGTAAGAGATGGAGATATTGTAACTATTTGTATGCCTAATATGCCTGAAGCATTATATGCATTCTATGCATGTAATAAAATAGGGGCAGTAGCAGATATGGTACATCCTTTATCTAGTCCAGATCAATTACTTCATTATTTAAAAGAATCTAAATCTAGAATATTATTCTTAGTAGATTTTGATTATGACAAAATGAAAGATGTAATACCTCAAACTTTAGTATATAAGACTATTTTAGTATCTCCTAAAGAGTCTATGCCTTTAGGATTAACTATTGGATATACTTTAACTCGTAGTATTACTCAAAAACGTCCTAGTCTTGCAAATAACAACTATATGTCATGGAGAGACTTTATGGCAGTAGGACTTACTAGTAATGATAGTTATAGAGCTGATGTTAAAAAGGATGATTTAGCAGTTATTCTTCACTCAGGAGGTACTACTGGTACACCTAAGGGAATAATGATTTCTAACTATAGTTTTAATGCTATTGCTCAACAATCTGCAGTTAATGTAATTGATGTTAGACCAAAAGATAAGATAGTTACAATCTTACCAATATTCCATGGATTTGGATTAGGTGTTTGTATTCATACTCCATTATGTTTAAAGGTTGAAACTATTTTAATGCCTGAATATGATGCGAATAGATTTTATAAGATTTGGAAAAATGATAGACCTCACGTTATTTTAGGAGTTCCTACTTTATGGGAAGGAATGATGTCTAATCCTAAATTTGATAATGTAGATATGTCACAATTAAAATATATTATTTCTGGAGGAGATCATTTAACTGTTACAGCTGAAGCTAGAATCAATGATTTCTTACATAAACATGGAGCACATGTTAATATTGGAAAAGGTTATGGTATGACTGAGTCAGTTGCGGCTACTTGTTATACATTCCCTGGAACTAATGAACCTGGAAGTATTGGTATTCCAATGGTTGGAAACAATTATCAAATTTGTGACCCTGAAACATTAGAGACACTTCCATTTGGAGAAGAAGGAGAAATCTGTGTTCAAGGACCAACATTAATGATGGGATATTTAAATAATCAAAAAGAGACTGATAATGTTTTAAAGAAACATAAAGATGGATCTATTTGGTTACATACAGGAGATATTGGTTATATTGCTCCTAATGGAATTGTATATTACACTCAAAGATTAAAGAGAATGATTGTAGTATCTGGATTTAATGTATATCCATCACAAATAGAAGAAGCAATATCAAAACACAAAGATGTAGATAAAGTATGTGTAATAGGTATTCCTCATCAATATAAGATGCATGTACCAAAAGCATTTATAGTACTTAAAAAAGGGATTGAACCTACTGCAAAAATTAAGAAAGAAATCATTGATATTTGTAAAGAAAAACTATCAGTTTATGCTTTACCAAAGTATTATGAATTTAGAGAATCTTTACCTAAGACTTTATATGGAAAAGTAGATTATAAAGAATTAGAAAAAGAAGAAGAAAAAAATAGTAAGAAAAAGAAAGAAGAGAAATAATCTCTTCTTTTTTATTTTCTAGTTTTATGGTATAATTTGTTATCGAGAGAAGGGATTAGTATGAATTATGATTTAGAGATGGAAAAACAAATGAAAATCTTTCCTGAAGGAACTAAAGTATTATTACATGCTTGTTGTGCACCTTGTAGTAGTGCAGTACTAGAGAGAATCGCAAATTACTTTGAAGTTACAATTCTTTACTATAATCCCAACATTACTAAAGAAGAAGAGTACAAGAAGAGAATTCTTGAGTTAAAGAGATTAATTAATAGTATTAGTCCAAAATATAATGTTGCTTTGATCGAGGGCCGTTATGACCCAACTGAGTTCTTTGATATAGCTAAGGGCCTTGAGAAGGAGCCTGAGAGAGGTATTAGATGTTTTAAATGTTATACTTTGAGACTTGAAGAGACTGCTAGAGTTGCTGAAGAGTTAGGTTTTCCTTTATTTTGTACAACATTAACTTTATCTCCTCATAAGAATGCTAATTGGATTAATGAAATAGGAGAAGATCTTGATAAGAAGTATAATACAACATATTTATATTCTGACTTTAAAAAGAAGAATGGATATAAGAGAAGTATTGAATTATCTAAAGAATTTAATTTATATAGACAAGATTATTGTGGATGTATTTATTCTATTAGAGATAAAGAAGCTGAATAAACATATAATATGGTGTAAAGTTAAATTGCTTAACTTTACATCATTTTTATTTTGAATTATAATTTAATAAAGGATGTGAGTAGTATGAAATATTACTGTATAGGAATTAAAGGAACTGGTATGTCTACCTTAGCTCAAATCTTATTTGATTTAGGAAATGATGTTATTGGTTATGATGATGCGAGAGATTATAAATTTACTGAGAAGGGATTAGAAGAAAGAGAGATTCTAATTTATTATGATCATGAACATCCACTTGATAAAGATACTATTGTTACTTATAGTGTTGCGGTACCTGAAGATCATCCTGAGATGAAAAGAGTAAAAGAATTAGGACTTAAGATAAAGAAATATAGTGAAATTATGGGTGATGTAGTAGGTATGTTTAAATCTATTGGAGTATCTGGTACTCATGGAAAAACTACTACTTCTACTATGATTAAAACTATTTTAGAAAATAGTATTGGATGTAATTACTTTATAGGGGCAGGAGATGGAAAAGCATCTTTAGAGAAAGAATACTTTGTAGTAGAGTCTGATGAATTTAATAGACATTTCTTAGATTATCATCCAATGTATGCAATTATTACTAATATTGAAGCTGAACACTTAGAGTGTTATAAAGATATTGATGATATTAGAGAGTCTTTTGAAAAATTTGCTAATCAAACTAGTAGACTTGTTATTTGTAATGGAGATAATGAAGAAGTTAGAAAGATTAATTTCTTACCTAAAGCAATATATTATGGATTTGGATTTAATAATGATGTAGTTATTAGAAATTTAAAATTAGAGACTGATGCATCTAGATTTGATATTGAAATTAAAGGAGAATTTTATGGATCATTTGAAATACCTTTATTTGGTAAACACATGGTTCAAAATGCTACTGCTGCTATTATAATGGCTAAAGAATTAGGAATAGAAAAAGATATTATTTATAATTCTTTAAAGAACTTTGAAAATGCTGAGAGAAGATTTGCTATTAGTAAAGTAGGTAATACTACTATTATTGATGATTATGCTCATCATCCAACTGAAATTAAATCTACATTAGAAGCAGTTAGACAAAAATATCCTAATAAGAGAATTGTAGTAGTATTTAAACCTAATACATATTCTAGAACTAGAGACTTTAAAGATGACTTTATTACTGCTTTAAATGTAGCAGATAAAGCTTATTTAACTGAGATAGATAGTAATAGGGAATATGCAATTGACTATCCTGGAGTAACTTCTAAAATGATTGTAGAGGGTCTTAGAGATGGAGATATGATTTCAGAAGAGACTATTTCTAAATTAGGAGAAGAGTTAGACTCAGTAATTTGTTTTATGAGTTGTGCATCTATTAGTCATTTAATTGATAGTTTTAAAATATATGTTAACTCTTTAGAAGATAATTAAAATTAAAAAGACTATTGATAGATAATACTTTTTGTGGTATTATTAAATAGTCTTTTATATGGCCTGTTGGTGAAGTGGCTTAACACATTACCCTCTCAAGGTAACATTCACGGATTCGAATTCCGTACAGGCTACCATTTGTAAATAAATCGGATTTATATCCGATTTTTTATTTTATTTTAAATAATATGTTATAATTATATTAGTTAAAATAGAGAGGTATATATGAAAAAGATTTTATTATTAATTATCATAATGTTTTGTACAGCTTGTTCTATTGGAGAAAAGACATATTATTGCGATGATGGTGATGAATTAAAGGGTACAACTTGCATAAAGAAGAACAGTACACCAGCTATTCCTAATTATACATGCAAGAGACATCCTGGAACTTATTTAAATGGAAATCAATGTGTAAGTTATAGTTTTTCATCTATTGCATTTAATGCAGATGTTGATTCTTACACTTGCTATAGTGGTTATTTAGATGGTGATGAATGCATTATAGAAACATCTTATAATGCATATGAGGAGTAAAATTATGAAGAAAGTTTTAAAAGTATTATTGTTATTACTTGTTGTTTTTTTACTAGCAGGATGTAAGAAATATAAAGAAGGTTGTAAAGAAGATTATATTTTAAATAATGGAAAATGTAGAAAAGTAGTAGAACAAAAAGAAGTTTTATCTAAAGATGTTTGTAAAGATAATAAAGAACTTAGAGATGGTAAGTGCTATCAAACATTAACTGCTAAAAAGGTTGATGTAAAAGTATGTGATGAAGGTTATACTTTAAGTGGTGATACTTGTTCTAAGACAATTACTATGAATGCTAAAGCAACATATTCATGTACTTCTGGAACTTTAAGCGGATCAAGCTGTGTTCAAAAGGTTGCTGATACTAAAGCTTTGATTTATGGTTATGTTTGTCCTGCAGGTACTACTAGAAATAATGTAGAGTGTTATTATACGAAATTTCCTAGTGAAAGTTGTAGAGCTGGATTTACTGAAGGATCTGGTGGATATACTTGTTCTATGTGGGCTACTAAAGATTATTATTGTATAAGAGGAGAACAAGTAGATAGATCAACTTGTTTAGTAACTGTTTCTACTCCTGCACATGCTACTTATAGTTGTGATTCTGATTATAAACTTAATGGATCAGTTTGTAGTAAAAATGTTTCTATGAGTGCTAAAACTGTAAAACTTTGTCCTGAAGGATATAGTGATATTAATGGAACTTGTACTAAGGAAGAAGAATCAATGACTGAAAAAGAATACTACTGTGAAAAGAAATATGAATTAGTTGATAATAAATGTATTAAATATAAATATACTGATACAATAAAAGTAGAAGTAAAAGATAAATAATAAGAAACTAGAGTAATCTAGTTTTTTAATTATTAAAAATATGATACACTTATAACATAGGAATGAGGGATAATTATGAAAGAAGATATTATTAAAGAAATAGATGAGAAGTTAGCTGAGATAGAGCCAACACTTCCAGATTTTTATGAACCTACTGAGGAAGAGTTAGCTCGTAAAATAGAAGAACAAAATAGAAAAATGCAGGAAGAACATGATAAAGGATTACAAGATATAATGAATAAATATCAAAATGTTGATTATGAAAAACTTAGAGAAGAAGCTATGGAATATGCTAGAACACATTTAACACCTGAACAACTTAAAGAGGCTGAAGAACAAGCAAAACAATTTATGATTAATCAAGAAACAGAAATGGAGAATTGATATGATAGAAGAATTAACTGAAGATAAATTTAATGAAGTAATTAAAACTGGAAAAGTAATAATTGATTGTTATGCTAATTGGTGTGGACCTTGTAAGGCGTTATCTCCTATAGTAGATGAAGTAGCAGAGAAGACACCTAATATGAAGTTTTATAAATTAGATATGGATAATGCAGATAATATTGCTGAAGAATATGAAATTATGTCTATCCCAACAATACTTGTATTTGAAGATGGAAAACTAATAGATAAATCTGTTGGAATGATTTCTAAAGAACAATTACTTGATTTAATTCATTAAATAATACTAGTCAATTGACTAGTATTTTTGATATAATGAAATAGATAATAAAGAGGGATAATATGAAAGTACTTAAAGGAATTAGAAATATACTTATTGTTATATTAATACTTGGATGGGTTACTGCTGGATATGATTATTATCGTATATCTAGAGGTGATCAACCGGTATTCTGTATTAAGAGTTTTGATAAGAAAAATAAATTTGAATCTTATAGAGGTTTATATTACATAGTAGAGAGAACTTTAAAAGAGAAACAAGAAGAGAGATTTGATTTATCTAGAAAAGTAGTATTTAGATTCTTAACTATAAATAGAGAAGTTACTTATAGTAAAGAAAAGAATTATGAAGAATATATTATCCTTGTTAAAGACAATGAATGTAATAATAGTTTATTATATAAAGAGTTAGATGATTATAAGATATATTTAGATTGTATTGATGAGATTAATGTTAAATATAAGAATGATAAGAAGAGTAAGAGTTTAAAAGATGAAATTAATGATAAATTTATTAATAATTTATTAAATAAATTATCTTATGTTGGACTTAGTAGTGATGGTACTACTATGGTATATAAAAACTTAGATGATAGTTTTATCAGTAAAAAGATAACTGTATATAAATGTAGGGGTAATACTAATGACATTTATATTACGATGAATGATAATATGGAAAATGATTATTGTATAATACGATAAAGCAAGAAGATTAATTCTTGCTTTTATGTTATAATATAGAAGGTGATTTTTATGAAGACATTATTAGTACTTGAAGGTGGTGCTTTAAGAGGTATTTATACTGCTGGAGTACTTGATGTATTACTTGATACAGATATTAAGATAGATGCAATAGTAGGAGTATCTGCTGGAGCTTTATTTGGGATTAATTATGTATCAAATCAAAAAGGAAGATGTCTTCGTTATAATTTAGAAAATGCTAATAACAAGAATTATATGGGATTTCATTCATTATTTAAGACTGGTAATATAATGAATGAAGATTTTTGTTTTAATAAGTTAATATATGAAACTGATCCATTTGATTTTGATACTTTTAATAATTCTAAGACTAAGTTTTATTGTGTAGTAACTAATTTAGAGACTGGTTTACCTGAATATAAATTAATTACTGATATTAAGAATGAAATGGAATATTTAAGAGCATCTGGATCTATGCCATTAGTATCTAAAATAGTAGAAATTGATGGTAAGAAGTATTTAGATGGAGGAGTTAGTGATAGTGTTCCACTAGAATGGGCATTAAAACAAGGATACGATAAGATTATTATTGTAGAGACAAGAGTAAAAGATTATCGTAAGAAAAAGAGTAATACTTCATTATTTAAATTAAAATATAAATCTTATCCTAATTTTATTAATACTCTTGAAAATAGATGGATTACATATAATAAAACTAAAGAAGATATTATTAAATTAGATAGAGATAAAATATTTGTTATTAGACCATCTAAACTTGTCCCTATAAAGAGAATTGAACATGATAGGACTCGAATACAAGAAATGTATGATTTGGGCGTAGAAGACGCTAAAAATAGCTTAGATGACTTAAAAATATACTTGAAGAGAGAAGGTAAAAGATGATACGGTTATTTAAAAATTTTGAAAAGAAAGATTTAATTATTATTTTAACTATTATTGTACTTGTAGCATTCTCAGTATTCTTAGATTTAAGAATGCCTGAATATATGAGTGAAATAACTAGACTTGTACAAACTGAGACTTCTACTATGAATGAAATATTAATAGCTGGGGCTCATATGATTATTTGTGCAGTAGGTAGTTTAGTTTGTACTATAGTAGTTGGTTACTTTAGTTCATTACTTTCTGCTAGATTTTCTAGATCTATTAGAAGAAAGATATTTGCTAAAGTTGAGAGTTTTGGTATTGCTGAGATTAAGAAATTTTCTACTAGTAGTTTAATTACTCGTACTACTAATGATGTAACACAAGTAGAAATGTTACTTAGTATGGGATTAATACTTTTAATTAAAGCTCCAATTATGGCAGTATGGGCACTTTTAAAAATAATTGGTAAGAGTGGAGAATTAAGTTTAGTAACTGGAGTAGGAGTTATATTAATAGTTATTACTAATATGTTTATTATTAAGACTGTTTCTCCTAGATTTGCGAAAATACAAAAATTAACTGATAAGATTAATGGAGCAACAAGAGAAAATATTACTGGTATTAGAGTAGTTCATGCATTTAATGCAGAGAAGTTTGAACAAAAGAGATTTAATGATGTTAATGAAGAATTAACTGGAATTCATTTAAAAATTACTAAGACTTTTGCTTTAATGGATCCTATGATGAACTTTGTTATGCATTTCCAACACTTAGGAATATATATTGTAGGTGCATTCTTAATTGTTAATAGTGGAATGATTGATAAGATTAATTTATTTAGTAATATGGTTGTATTTGCTAGTTATGGAATGCAAGTTATTATTTCATTCTTAATGCTTACTATGATATTTATGGTACTTCCTAGAGCTCAAGTATCAGCAAATCGTATTAATGAAGTATTAGATAGTGAAGTATCAATTCACTCTGGCACTTTTGATGGAGATACTGAAGATGTTGGTACTGTAGAATTTAGAGATGTTAGTTTTAAATATCCTGATGCAGATGAATATTTACTTAAACATATTTCATTTACTGCTAATAAGGGTGAGACAGTTGCTTTTATTGGTTCTACAGGTTCTGGTAAATCTACACTTATTAATTTAGTTCCTAGACTTTATGATGCGACTGATGGTGAAGTATTTGTAGATGGAGTTAATGTTAAGAGTTATGACATTAAAGCTTTAAATAATAAGATTGGTTATATACCACAAACTGCAGTAATGTTTACTGGTACTGTTTCTGAAAATATATCTTATGGAGATAATGGTAAAGAAAAACCAACTCTTGAAAAAATAAAAAAAGCAATTGAAGTTGCTCAAGGAAAAGACTTCGTAGAAAAAATGGATGATAAGTATGAAGCTCATATCGCTAGAGGTGGAACTAATGTAAGTGGTGGTCAAAAGCAAAGATTATCTATTGCAAGAGCTATTGCTAGAGACCCTGAAATATATATCTTTGATGATTCATTTAGTGCCTTAGATTATCAAACTGATGCAAAACTAAGACGTGAACTAAAGAAATATACAAAAGATGCTACTAGTTTAATTGTTGCTCAAAGAATAGGTACAATTATGAATGCAGATAAAATAATAGTATTAGATAAAGGAGAATGTGTAGGAATTGGTACTCATAAAGAATTACTAAAATCTTGCAAAGTATATAAAGAAATCGCCTTATCTCAATTAAGTGAGGAGGAGTTACAAAATGCGTAATCAGAAACAAGAAAAAGCTAAAGATTTTACTGGTACACTACTTAGAATCTTTAAGAGCTTAAATAGATGGAAATATATATTAGTAATTGCTTGTGTACTATCTTTTATTGCAGCTATGTTATCTGCAGTTGCACCTAATAAATTAGCAGATGTTACTGATGTTATTAGTGATGGTATTAAACCTAATACTGAAAATATAGAGTTAGTTGCAACTGAAATAAATAAAAGTATTATTGAAAATTATAGTATATATAAATTAAAAAATAATAATAATGAAATATTTGAAGCAGATGCATCAGAGTTATTCTTAGAATTTATGAGTTTAACTAAGAATGAAAAAGAATTAATATTAAAACCTATGATTATTAAGGATAAGAATATTACCGTATCTGATCAATTAGTTTATTTAGATGCTATGAGTGGTTTAAGTAAAGATTCAGATCCTGAAGAGTTACTTACTAAATTAGATGAGTTACCTGCATCTATTAAATCTTTAGTTGAACCTAAACTTGATATGGATAAACTTTATGTAGCAGCATTAATTGTTGGAGTTATTTATTTACTTAATTCATTATTTGTATATATTGAAGGTATATTAATGGCTTATGTTGGAATAGGGTACTCTAAGAGACTAAGAAATGGTATTAGTAAAAAGATTAATGTACTTCCTTTAAGATATTTTGATAATCATGAAACTGGAGATGTTTTATCTAGAGTTACTAATGATGTTGATACTATTGGTATTAATATGAGTAATACTATTACTTCTTTAGTTACAAATGTTACATTATTCTTAGGTTCTATTATAATGATGTTTATTACTAACTATATAATGGCATTTACTGCTATTGCTGCTAGTATTTTAGGTTTTATTGGATCGTTTATTATTCTAAAGAAATCTCAAAAATACTTTATTATGAGACAAAAAGAATTAGGAGATTTAAATGGTCATATTGAAGAGATTTATTCTGGACATAATGTTGTTAAAGCTTATAATGGAGAAGAATCTGCTTTACAAGAATTTGATCGTATAAATGAAAACTTATATACATGTAATAGAAAGAGTCAATTCTTATCTGGAATTATGCAACCTGTAATGGGATTTGTAGGTAATTTTGGTTATGTTGCAGTATGTGTAGTTGGTGCATTACTTGTTATGAATAATCAAACTACATTTGGTACAATAGTTGCCTTTATGATTTATATTAGATTATTTACTAATCCTTTAACTAGAATTGCTCAAGCAATGACTACAATGCAATCTGTTGCGGCTGCTGCAGAGCGTGTATATGAATTTATGGATGAAGAAGAATTAGCTGATGAATCTAATTTAAAAGAAAAAGTAAATAAAAAAGATGCTAAAGGTAATATTGAATTTAAGAATGTTAAATTTAGTTATGATGATAAGAGAACTATTATTGAAGACTTTAGTGCTAAAGTAAAAAGTGGTGAAAAAATAGCTATTGTAGGTCCTACTGGAGCAGGTAAAACTACAATGGTAAATCTATTAATGAAATTCTATGATATTAAAGAAGGAGATATATTAATAGATGGTAAGTCAATAAAAGAACTTACTAGAGAAAATATTCATGATTTATTTATAATGGTCTTACAAGACACATGGTTATTTGAAGGTACTATTCGTGAAAACTTAGTATTTAATAAAAAACATATTTCAGATGAACATATTTGGGATATTTGTAAAACTGTAGGAGTAGATCATTTTATTAAGACTCTTCCTGGAGGGCTAGACTCTACAATAGGGGAGAATGACTCAGTATCATCTGGACAGAAACAGTTACTTACAATAGCTCGAGGTATGATTGAAGATGAACCTTTCTTAATACTTGATGAAGCTACATCAAACGTTGATACTAGAACAGAAGAATTAGTTCAAAAAGCAATGGATAAGTTAACTGAGGGTAGAACTTCATTTATCATTGCTCATAGATTATCGACAATTAAAAATGCTAATTTAATTCTTGTTATGAATGAAGGAAATATTGTAGAACAAGGGACTCATGAAGAGTTATTAAAGAAGAATGGTTTTTATGCAAAACTATATAATTCTCAATTTCAAAAATAGGGACTACACAAAATAGAAAAGTGTGGTAGAATAAAATAAAGGAGTGAAAAAATATGGCAAAATTTTGTATAAGTTGTGGAGCACAAATGGAAGATAATCAACAATTCTGTCCAAGCTGTGGAGCTGCACAAAACGCAGGAACAACTACTGCTGCACCTGCACAAGAAGGAAAATCTAAAATGGCTGCTGGTCTTTTAGGATTATTCTTAGGAGCTTGGGGAGTTCATAACTTCTATTTAGGAAATACTGGTAGAGGAGTTGCACAAATTCTTGTAACTTTAGTTACTTGTGGATTTGGTGGTTTATGGGGATTCATTGAAGGAATTTTAATCCTTACTGGATCAATTAATACTGATGCTGATGGTAGACCATTAGTTCAATAATAGGCCCAAAACTTGCAAAAAATACCAAAATATGGTATAATGTAATCATGAGAGGAGATTTAATAGGTTAACATTAATTTCTCTTCTTTTTTTTGAACTTATTATTTGATATAAAAAAGACTATTTAAAATAGTCTTTTTCTTTATTAGTTTTTTTGTTTTTACTATTATTTTTGTATTAAATATTAATATTTGGACATTTTACTAATAATAAAGAATAAATATAATACTGGAGAAAAAGGAGATGCTATGTTAATTATATTAGGTTTATTATTAGGATTTATACTTTTATTTATATATTGTTCATTAGTTGTTGCGCATAACTCAGATGAATAAAAAAACGTAAGATTTCTTACGTTTTTATAATATTTCAATTTCTTCTTCTTCATCTAGTTCAAGTATTTCAATTTCTTCTTCTTTCTTAGCACAAATTCTTTGATCTAGATTATCTTCTCTTTTACTAGTTTTTAGTAATGCAGTATTTCCATAATCTACATCTAAACATGTTCCTGAAATATATGATGCCAGATTACTATTTATAAATAGAATAGGGTAAGCAACTTCATTTAGACTAGCAACTCTGTTTGCGACTCCTGTTTGTCCACATAGTGCTCCAAATCCACCAGCTTGGAATTCTCTTTCTATTAATGAATTAGTTGCGGCAGGACTTACTGTATTAACTCTTATTCCTTTTCTGGCGAATTCTAATGATTTAATAGAAGCATAGTAGTTTAATGCTCTCATTGCTAAAGGATAAGCAACAACTCCAGATGTATTAGGATTAACTTGATCTTTTAATATTTCAAGCATTTTATCCCATTTTGTTTCATTCATATATTTTATATATTCATCTGAATACTTATTCCAGTTTCGACCTGATGTAGAAGTTAAGTAACATATTGATCCACCTAAAGTCATACGTTTCTTTAAATAAGTATCAGTAATATATTTGTTTGCGATAAAATCCATTATAAATGTATCGTTAAAGTTATTTCTTGTACCTGATGCTTGGTATGTTCCAAAGAAGGAATCTATTTCATCAGGAATATTTAAAAATGCTGAATCTATTGATTCTTTATTACTAAGGTCACAGTTAATTGATATTACTCCAAATAGTGGAACTTTATCTCGATCAAGGGCGTATACAATAGCCTCTTCATCTAGTAACAATTTAGTAATAGCATAGCCAACTCCAGATGAAGCACCGGTTACGACACATACTTTGTCTTTATAAAAATGATTATCCAATGTGTATCACACCCATTCTACAATACCCCATCTTTATTGTATAAAAATTTTAGACATTTTAAAAGAGAAAAGTGAAAAAAAGTATAAATTTTTATTAAAAATAAAAAAGTATGCTAAAATATAATTGGTGATAATATGAAGAAGATAATTAATATTATTCTATTATTATTCTTATGTTTTCCTTTATTTATAAGTGCTAAAGAGAAGTATGTTATAGATAAAGCTGATGTATTAACTGATATATCTGAATCATATATAGAAAAATATTCTGATTATTTATATAAAACTGAAGGAATAGATTTCTATGTAGTATCTATTGATTATGTAGATTTTGATTATACTATTGAAGATTATACTAATTATATTTTTAGTGAATATAATATTAGTGATAAAGGATTATTAATACTTGTTTCTAAAGATGATCGTAAGATTAGAATAGAAGCTGGTAAAGAATTAAATACTATACTTGATAGTGATAAAATAGATGAATTTATGAATGAATATTTTATTCCTTTTTTAGAGCATTCTGAATGGAATGATGGGATAATTAATGGATACTCAGCAATTTATAAATATATTTGTGAAGAATATAATATTGATGCTTCTAGTATGGAAGTAGATGAAGATGTTGATTTCTTAATTAAATATAAAAATCCTTTGATGTTACTAATAATATTAATATGTTCAGGATTTGCATCAATTTATCAAAGAATTATTAAGAAAAAAGGATTAAATAATAGTACTATGCCAATAATGGTAGTATTAATAATATTAAATATTACTGTTATATCATTTACTTATTTATTAGAACCTATATACTTATTATTTGCATTAGCTTTTCAAGGATTATTTATCTATATGAAGTTAGGTATTAAAGGTAAAAACGAACATAGTAAGAAAATAACTCCTAAAAGAGTTAGAAAAATTAAGAAAAAATATAAAAAATAAGACTATCTTTACTAAAAAAGATAGTCTTTTATGTTATAATATTAGACAGGTGGTAGAGATGAAAAGAAGCGAAGTAGATCGTTCAAAATTAAGTCCTATGATGCAACAATATATGGACATAAAAGATAAATATGAAGATACTATTATTTTCTTCCGTTTAGGAGATTTCTATGAGATGTTTTTTGATGATGCTATCTTAGCTTCAAAACTCTTAGAATTAACTCTTACTGGTAAACAAGCAGGACTTGATGAAAGAGTACCTATGTGTGGTATTCCTCATCATGCTTATGTATCATATGTAGATGAGTTAATAGATAAAGGATATAAAGTAGCAATATGTGAACAATTAGAAGATCCTAAAGAAACTAAAGGTATGGTTAAGAGAGATGTAATACAAGTTATTACTAAAGGTACTAGAATTGATTCTAATATGGATTCTAAAGATAATAATTATATTGCGAATATTTATGACTTTTCATATTGTTATGGAATAAGTTATGCTGATATCTCTACTGGTGAAGTATATGCTACTTTAGTTGAGGGAGATACTGAAAAGGTAATTAAAGAAATTACTCGTAATAATTTTAAAGAAGTTATTGTTAATGACACAATAGATAGAGAAATAGTTGAAAGATTAAGATCTCAACATGAAGTATTAGTTACTATTACTAAAGAAGAGTATGATGGAAAAGACTATGAATATATTTATAAGAATATAGAAGATGTAAGATTAATTAAGACTTTAAAGCATTTACTTGAGTATATTCTTGATAATAAAAAGGGAGATCTACATCATTTACAACCTTGTAATATTATTAAATCTTCTACTTTCTTAGAGTTTGATATAAATACTCGTAAGAACTTAGAATTAGTTGAGACTATTAGAAATAGAGAAAGACAATATAGTCTTTTATGGTTACTAGATAAATGTAAGACTGCTATGGGTTCTAGATTCTTAAAACATAGTATTTTAAATCCTCTTACTAATAGAGAAGAATTAGAAAGACGTTATGATTTAGTATCTTTACTTAGTACAGAGTTTATTTTAAGAGATGATTTAATTACTTCTTTAGAACAAGTATATGATCTTGAGAGATTAGTAGGAAGAATTACTTATGGTAATTTAAATGCTAAAGACTTAATTCAATTAAAGAATTCTGTAGGAGCACTTCCTAGAATTAAAGAGATATTAACTGAATTAAAATTTGATAAAAAGATAGATACATTTGAAGAAGTATATTCTTTACTTGATAGATCTATTTCAGAAGATGCACCTTTCTCATTACATGATGGTGGATTAATTAAAGAAGGATATAATGAAGAATTAGATGAATTAAAGAAGATTAGTAGTGGTTCTAAAGACTTTATTCTTGAAATGGAAAAAGAAGAAAAAGAAAGAACGGGTATTAAGAATTTAAAAGTAGGATACAATAAAGTATTTGGTTACTATATTGAAGTATCTAAAGGACAAACTAGTTTAGTTAAAGATGAGTTTGGCTGGGAGAGAAAACAAACTTTATCTACTGGAGAGAGATTTACTACTCCAATTCTTAAAGAAAAAGAAAATATTATATTAGGAGCAGAAGAAAAGATTATTTCTTTAGAATATAAATTATTTATGGATATTAGAGAAGTAATTAAAAGATATGGTACTGCTTTACAAAAGACTGCAAAGATTATTAGTGAAGTAGATATGTTACAATCTTTTTCTGTAGTTAGTGATCATTATAAATTTGTTAGACCAACACTTACTAATGATAAATCAATTAAATTAATTGAATGTCGTCATCCTGTAGTAGAACAAGTAATGAAAGATAAGTATATTCCAAATGATATTGTTATGGATCAAACTACTAATATACTTCTTATTACAGGTCCAAATATGGCTGGTAAATCAACTTATATGAGACAATGTGCAATTACTGTTATAATGGCTCAAATTGGTTGTTTTGTTCCATGTAAGGAAGCAACATTACCAATATTTGATAAGATATTTACAAGAATTGGAGCAAGTGATGACTTAGTTTCAGGAGAATCTACATTTATGGTAGAGATGAAAGAAGCAAATTATGCTTTACAAGAAGCAACTGAAAGAAGTTTAATTTTATTTGATGAGTTAGGAAGAGGTACTGCAACATATGATGGTATGAGTCTTGCTCAAGCAATCTTAGAATATATTCATGATAAGATTAAAGCTAAAACATTATTTTCTACTCATTATCATGAGTTAACTGTATTAGAAAAAGATTTAAAGAATTTAAAGAATGTACATGTATCAGCAATAGAAGAGAATGGTACTATTACTTTCTTACATAAAGTTAAAGCTGGTGCAGTAGATAAGAGTTATGGTATACATGTAGCAAGTCTTGCTCATTTACCTGATTCATTAATATCTAGAGCAGATGAAATACTTAGTGTATATGAAAAGAAGAGTATTAAGAAAGAAACATTTACTCAGACATCTTTATTTGAATTAACTCCAGAAGAAATAACTCCTAAAAAAGATGAAATAAGAGAAAAGATTAAGAGTATTAATCCTTTAGAAATGACTCCAATGGAAGCATTAACATTCCTTTATGATTTAAATAAAGAAGTTAAGAATAAAGAATAATAGGGTGATTATATGGATATTTTAAGACAATTATTTCGAGAAGAAGAAATAAAAAGATTAGTATTAGAAAATGACTGGCTTAAAATAATATCTAAAGAACAAATTAGAAGTGTTTTAAAAATACTATCTAATGAAAAATGTAATAATAAAGTACTTAGAAATATTATTATTACATATCCTGAAGTACTTAGAAAAAATATAGATGAATTAAATGAATTAATTTATATCTTAAAAGGTTATGAAATAATACATTTAGAAGTATTATTTGATTTATATCCATTATTTTTAAGAAAAAAAGGATATGAAGTAGATAATTTCTTCTTTATAAAACAAAAAGAAGGATTAAAGAATGATGAAATTAAAAAACTATTAGAGAGAGAACCTTATCTAATAGATGTGACAAGATAAAAAGAATATGTTAAAATGAGGTAGGTGAAGCGTATGAAAAATAGAAGTGAATTAAGAGAAGTAATAATGAAAGTTTTATACCAAATAGAAGTACTTAGTAGTTCTAATATTGAATACAAGGTTGAAGATTTAATTAAAGAATTATTAGAAGTAGAAAATGAATTTGTTAATGAAACTATTGATGGTATAGAAAAGAATAAAGATAAAATAATTGAATTAGATAATAAATATTTAAATGATTGGACAATGGACAGATTAAATTTAGTTGATCAAGCTATATTATTATTAGGTACATATGAACTTATGTATACTGATACACCTTCTGTAGTCGCAATTAATGAAGCTATTGAATTATCTAAAAAATACAGCGAAGATGCTGTAACTAAAATGATTAATGGAGTATTAGATAAGATTTATCATGAAGAATTAAAAGATGAGTAAAGGAAGTGTATATCGTGAACGATAAATATATAACCGTAACTCAATTAACAAGATATATTAAATATAAAATTGATAATGATGTTAATCTAAATGAAGTGTTCTTGAAAGGAGAAATATCAAATTTTAAAGCTCATAGTAGAGGACACTTTTATTTTACTTTAAAAGATGAAGGTAGTAGGATTAATGCTATTATGTTTGCAACTAGTACTAAGAAATTAAAATTTATTCCTACTGACGGAATGAAAGTATTAGTAACTGGTAAGATAAGTGTATTTGAGTCCACTGGTCAATATCAAATTTATGTTAATGATATGTTAGAAGATGGAGTAGGAAATCTTTATATAGCTTTTGAACAATTAAAGAAAAAGTTAGAAGCTGAAGGATTATTTAGAGAAGATATAAAGAAAAAGATTCCTAAGATTCCTAGTAGAATAGGGGTAGTTACTGCTCCTACTGGAGCGGCTATTAAAGATATTATATCTACTATTAAAAGAAGATGGCCTTTAGCAGAAGTTTATTTATTTCCTTCTTTAGTACAAGGAGAAGATGCTAAAGAAGATATCGTAAAACAAATTAAGAGAGCAGAAAATTATGATCTTGATACTTTAATTGTTGGTAGAGGAGGAGGCTCTATTGAAGACTTATGGCCTTTCAATGAAGAATGTGTTGCTAGAGCAATTTATGATTGTCCTATTCCAGTAATAAGTGCTGTTGGACATGAAATAGATTTTACTATTTCTGACTTTGTAGCTGATCTTAGAGCACCAACTCCAACAGGAGCAGCAGAAATGGCTGTTCCACAAGTTAAAGACGTAGAAAACTATCTTAATCAAGTTAAGATTAGATTAAATAATACAATTACTAATCAATTAAAACATAATAGAAATAAATTAAATGATTTATTATCTAGAAATGTTATGAAGAATCCTATCGCTATATATCAAACAAAAGAAATGATATTTGATAATATGGTTGAGAGATTAAAATATAGTTTAATTAATTTAACTCGTGAAAAAGAAAAAGAACTTTTAAGAGTTAAAAGTTCATATATCTTAAAAGATCCTTATAAATTACTTGATAAAAAAAGTAACAAATTATTAAATTTAATTGCTAAATTAGAACCTTTAAGTCCATTAAAGACTATTGAAAGAGGTTTTGGTATAGTTAAGAAAGATAATCATGTAGTAACGAGTGTTAAAGATTTAAAGAAGAAAGATAATCTAGAATTAGAACTAAAAGATGGTTCTGTTAATGTAGAGGTTATTTAAGGAGGATAATATGGCTGAGAAGAAAGAAAAAGAATTAAGTTTTGAAGAGTCTTTAGTTAACTTAGAAGAGATTGTTAAGAAGTTAGAAACTGGAGAAGTACCTTTAGATGATGCAATAGGTGAGTTTAATAAAGCTATGACTTTAGCTAAAGCTTGTGATGAGAAACTTAAAAATGCTGAAGAAGCTATTACAAAGTTAGTTAAAGAAAATGGAGATATTGTAGATTTTCAAGTAGAAGAATAAAAAAAGAACGATTAATCGTTCTTTTTATTTGAATCTTTGAAGAATAGGAGTGTCGCTAAATGATACTCTTCTTCATTTTCTAGGGGTACATATAGATCTTTATCTCTATCTGAACTTTTTCTAATCATTACATCTTCAGGATCTTCTGAATTTGATAGGAATACATAACTTGTATCTCCTTCAAATACTTCTTTCATAATTAGATAATCTTTATTATCTATTGTCATTACTTCTAATTCTTTCATTCTTTAGCCCCTCCTAGTTCAGCAGCTTGGACAACTTCTTTATCTTGCATTCCATGTTCTTCTGCCATTTTTCTTAACTCTTCACTTTTTTCATCTAATTCATTCTGAGCTAATACTTTTTTACGCATATCTTTTCTCCAAGCATCTGAATCTTCCCAATTATGTGCTTTTAAATATCCGTCCATATTTTCATATTCTGTAAATTGCAGAACTCTTCCTGTTTGATAATCATTAGTATTTATATTGAACATATAAATACCGGTATCAAAATCCATATTCTCTTTAATATAATCTGCAATATCATCATAATCATAATAATAATGTTCATAATCTTGAGTTCTATGGGTTTCTGGAGTCATAACTTCTTTATGGAAATCCCAAGCCATTTGATTAATTTCTATATTATCTTGTACTCGGTTTACTAAAGCTTTTCCTCCACCAATTACTAGAGTTGTCGCAACTGCAATAACTACTGCATACATCTTTAAAAATTTAATGAAATTAGATTTTTTCATTTGAATTCTCTTTTCAGGAGTTCTTTGGCCATTACTTCCTTGTAGAGATTGTCTTCTTAAACGTTCTTCATATTGATTAGTACCATTCATACTATCACCTCTATTATTAATATAATATTATTAAGGATTAAAGTCAAAGAATTGGTGTTTATATAATGTAAAGTTAAGTATAATTTTTAGTATTTTGGGTATTCTATTAAAGAGGTGAGTAGATGAAAAGAATAATATTTCTAATCATACTATTATTATTACCATTTAATATCTATGCATACTCAAATAGATTAATTGTTGGAGGAGAACAAATTGGTATAGAAATACATTCTAATGGAGTGTATATTATAGATTTTTATAATGATAAGACAGAAAAAACATTTAAAAGAGGAGATAAAATAATATCTATTAATGATACTAATATTTTTTCTATTAATGATTTTAATTCTATTATTAATAAAGCTGGAACTTATAATATTACTATTAAAAGAAATAATAAAACTTATAAATATGATTTAGATGTATATTTAGAAAATGATAAAGTAAAGACTGGTTTATACTTAAAAGATGAAATATATGGAATTGGTACATTATCTTATATAGATCCAGAAACTAAAGTTTATGCATCTTTAGGACATGAAATATTAGAATCTAATTCTAATACAATATTTGATACTAGAAATGGTTATATTTATAATTCTAATATTTTAAATATAGAGAAAAATAATAAGAATCAAATAGGGGAGATTCATTCTTCTATTGGGAATGAAGTATTAGGTACTGTACTTAAGAATAAGACTAATGGCATATATGGTAAATTTACTAGTGTAATTAATACTGATAATCTAATTGAAGTTGGGAATAGTTCTGAAATAAAGAAAGGAAAGGCAACTTTATTTATAGAATTAGATAATGATACTAAAAAAGAATATGACATTAATATTATTAATATAGATGAATCTGATCCAGTTAAGAATATTTATTTTGAAATAACTGATGATCTATTACTTAATAAAACTGGAGGTATTATACAAGGAATGAGTGGTACTCCTATTATTCAAAATAATAAAATAATTGGAGCAGTTAATTATGTAGTAATTGATGACTATAATAAGGGTTATGGAGTATTTATAGAGAAAATGTTAAAAGAGGGAGATAAACTTTTAGAATCCTAAAAGAATTTATTTCCTTTTTTTATTTTTAATGATAAAATAGTTATAGATTATTAGTATAGAGAGGGATTTATATGTATATTGATATTATTTTATTAATTGTTGGAATTATTTTAGTAGTAATGTTTTTTAAGAGATTTTCTTCATTTGTATTTTTTATGGCAATTGTAGATTTATTCTTAAGAATTCTAGCTTTTGTTAAAAACAATATTGGACTAAAAGATGTTGCGACTGTAATTGGTAAATATTTACCTGAAAATGTATTTGCGATTATAGAAAAATATACTTATTCAATACCATTATTATGTATGATTCTTAAATGGTGTTTTGTATTCTTAATGGCAATCTTCTTAGTATACATTGTAAAAATATTTATTAATAAAAAGAAAATATAAAACGACAAATTAGTCGTTTTTTTCTTTGTATTATATTTTTGGTGATAGAATGAAAATTTATATTGAATTAGTATTTATATTAAATGTATTACTTGATTATATGATCTTATATGGTACAAAGAGATTGTTAAATAGAGATTGTTATAACTATAGAATTATAATTTCTAGTATTATTGGGGGATTTAGTATTATTTTTTTATATATAAGAGTATCTAGTTTTATACTTTTATTTTTTAAAATAATTATTAGTATAATTATGAATTTAATAGCATTTGGAAGGAAAGAAGTATTTAAGAATACTTTTTATTTTTATTTAATTAGTATTATTTTAGGAGGTACTTTATATTTAATAAATATTAAGACTAGTTTTTATGAAAATATTATTTATTTAATATTTATGTTTATTTGTATTTTAATAATATTTATTAAAGAATATAAAAAATATAAATTTAATATACAAGACTCATATGAAGTTATTGTGGATGTATTAAATCATACTTATAAGTTTAAAGGATTTATTGATACAGGGAATTCTTTAAAGAGTCCAATTAGTAATAAAGGAGTAATACTTATTAATGAAGATATAAATACTTCTATGAGTTATTTTATTCCATATAAAGCACTTAATTATGAAGGAGTATTAAAAATAATTAAACCAGATAAAATTATTATTAATAATAAAGAAATTAAATCTTGTTTAATTGGAATATCTAAATGCGAAATAAACATTAATGGATTTAATTGTATATTACCTAATAGATTAAAGGAGGAATTATGAGAAAGATATTTAAGAAAATTAAAAGATTTTTTAGAAGAATTTATTTTAGAATATTTGATAAAGATAATATATTCTATGTAGGATCTAGTGATACTTTACCTGAACCATTAAGTGAAGAAGAGGAGAGTTATTATTTAGAACTTAAAGAGAATGGGGATAATACTGGTAAAGAAAAATTAATAGAACATAATTTAAGATTAGTTGTTTATCTTGCGAAGAGATATGAAAATACTGGAGTAGATTTAGAAGATTTAGTTAGTATTGGAAGTATTGGTTTAATTAAAGGTATTAATACTTTTAATAAGAATAAAAATATTAAACTTGCGACTTATATATCTAGATGTATAGATAATGAAATACTAATGTTTTTACGTAAGAGTAAAAAGATTAAACAAGAGATTAGTATAGAAGAATCTTTATCATATGACAGTGATGGGAATGAATTACATTTAGAAGATGTTATTGGGACTGATAAAGAAACTATTATGAAGGAGATTGAAAATCATCATGATAAGAAGATTATGTTAGAAGAGATATTAAATCTTAAACCGAGAGATAGAGATATAATGGTACTTAGATATGGGTTACTAGGAAATGATGAATATACGCAAAAAGAAGTAGCAGATAGATTAGGTATTTCACAGAGCTATATTTCTAGAATAGAGAAGAAAGTTATAAAAAAACTTAAAGTTCTTGTGAATAATTAAAGTAGTGTGATATATTGTATTAGGAGGTTAGGTTTATGGCAAAATTATACTTTAGATATGGTGCGATGAATTGTGGTAAGACATCTTCATTACTACAATCAATTCATAATTATGAAGATAGAAGTTTAGAGGTTTTATTATTAAAGCCAAAGATTGATACAAAAGGGGATAATAAGGTTACTTCTAGAATTGGTTTAGAGAGAGTTGTAGATCATTTAGTTGATGGTGATGAAGACTTATATGGTTATATAGATAGTAATAAAAATGGAGTTAGTTGTATATTTGTAGATGAAGCACAATTTTTAAAGAAGACACAAGTAGATGATTTATTACAAATAGTTATTAAAGATGATATACCGGTAATTTGTTATGGACTTAGAACTGATTTTAATACTAATGGATTTGAAGGAAGCACAAGACTACTCGAGATTGCTCATACTATTGAAGAGATGAAGACAATTTGTAGATGTGGGAAGAAAGCTACTTGTAATGCTAGAAAAGTAAATGGAGAATTTACTTTTGAAGGAGATCAAGTTGCGATAGATGGAGAAGCTAAAGTTACATATGATTCTTTATGTCCTAAGTGTTTCTTTGAAGAAAAAGAAAAATATTATGAAAAGATTAAAAAAAGAACTCAAAATTAATTGAGTTCTTTTATATTACATTTTTCTATTATATCTGGAGAGTATCTTGATAATTTTTCTAATGTATCTATATCAACATAACAAGTATATGTAATATTTTCTAAATACTTTTTATCTATAATATTATTTTCTCCAACTATATATAAAACATCTTTTTCATTTTCATAAGCAAATGTAATACTTATTTTAAATCCTGGAATTAATTTAACATATGTTACATTCTTAAGAGTTTCTGTAACACTTTTTGTATAGGCTCTGACTAATCCTCCTGCACCTAATTTAATTCCTCCAAAATATCTTACAACAACTGCTAGAATATAATTTAATTCTTCTTTTTCTAAGACATTTAGAATAGGTAATCCTGCTGTTCCAGAAGGCTCACCATCATCTGATGAATGTTTAACTTCATCAAATATATATGCGTAACAGACATGTGTAGCTTTTATATGTTAATATCTAATTTCATTAATAATATCTTCGACATTATCTTTTTCTATGGGAATTAAATAACAGATAAAACGAGAATTCTTAATAATAATTTCATTCATTTTCTTATTACTAATAGTTTTCATAACTTCACCAATTAAATTATATCAAAAATATTTTCTAATTACTATTTCAAGATATAAATTTCATGATATAATATACATAGTATTGGGAGTTGAGAAAAATGTTTAAGAAAGTTAAAGACAAAGAACTTGATATGAAAACCCTAAATAGTATGATTAAAACAGGTAATAGAATCTTAAATATAGGATACTTTATGGCAATTGTTGCCTTAGTACTTTTAGGAACATATTTAATTAAAGAATGGAAAGTATTAGGATTTATTAAAGAATTCTTAATTATTATTTCTCCATTATTTATAGGATTTATTATTGCTTGGTTATTTGAACCATTAGTAACTAAATTACAAAATAAAAAGATTCCTAGAATTATAAGTTGTATTTTAGTTTATATGATTATAATTGGAGCAATGGTTGCGATTAGTTATTTATTTATACCAACACTTGTTTCACAAGTTAAAGACTTTGTAGTAGCAGCTCCTGGAATATTTGAAGAATTAACTGATTTCTGTGTTCAATTAATTGATAAATTAGATACTGGTAGACTTATTAATACAGCGGAATTAAAAGAAACTATTTTAGAGTTTACTTCTGACTATGGTCTTGCGATTGTATCTGATTTACCTAAATATGTATTAGATATTGGTAAAGCTATTGTTTCTGGAGGACTTAATGTAGTATTAGGACTTATGGTAGGATTCTACTTATTATTTGATTTTGATAAAGTAAATTATACTATTAAGAAATTACTTCCTAATAACTGGGAAGATAATTATGATGAGTTAACACAAAGAATTAATACTTCACTTAGAAGTTATGTACAAGGTGTATTAGTAATCATGTTACTTGTATTCTTAACTCAATCTATTGGACTTACTTTAGCTGGTATGGAAGCACCAATAATTTTCGCATTATTCTGTGCAGTGACTGATATTATTCCATACTTTGGTCCTTATATTGGAGGAATACCTGCAGTAATAGTTGGATTTACTATTTCACCAATTACAGGAATATGTGTATTAATTTCAATTATAATTGTTCAATTACTTGAAAATAACTTCTATCAACCTTTAATTATGGGTCATACTATGAAGTTACATCCTGTAACAATTATGCTTGGACTATTGATTTTCCAACATTTCTTTGGTATTATAGGTATGGTTATTGCAACACCTGTAATAGCATGTCTAAAAGTATTTGCATTATTCTTTAATGAGAAATTTCATTTTATGGATAAGATTTTAGAAGTTGAAGAAGAAAATAAAAATACTAAAAAATTAAATAAATCAGGAAACTAAGATAAAAGATGAGTACTTTAAGTAATTATGTAAAGAGAGTTAACGTTTGGTGTGAGTTAATCATAATCTTATTGGAAGCTACTTTTGGAGTTTTCTCGGGATACCGTTATAAAAATCAAGACCAACTTAGGATGGTACCGGGCTTATAGTCCTCCTAGGCTTGGTCTTTTATTTGTTTTAAAGGAGAATAAAAATGAAAATATATGTGATCGGCGGAAAAGCTAAAACTGGTAAAAATACTTTAGGAGCATACATTAGAGAAGCAAGTAAGGATTATGGTTATAAACCTTGTGTAATGCGTATTACTGCACCTTTATATGAGTATGCAAGAGATTATTTTGAATGGGATGGTAATGAAAATACTAAACCTAGAGAATTCTTACAAAAGATGGGTATTGAAATTATTAAAGAAAAATTAGGTAAAAAAGATTTTCTACTTAATAGATTAGTTGAAGATATTGAAATACTTCAAGAATTCTTTGATACATTTATTATTACGGATGCTAGACTTGTTCATGAATTTGAATATCTTAAAGAGAAGTTTCCTGATGTAGTCGCGATTAAACTTGAAAGAAAAAATTATAGAGATATGTTAAATGATTCTGAAAGAAATCATATTACTGAAAAAGATATTGATAACTATAAAAATTTTGATTATGTAGTAGAAAATAAAACTAGATTAGGTTTAAAAGAGACTGCTAGAAAAATTGTAAGCGAAGAAAATGGAGTGATCTAAGATGAATAAATTAATCGCAGTAGTTGGAATGAGTGGTACTGGTAAAAGTATCATTACTGAATATTTAGAAGAACAAGGATGGGTTAAATGCTATTTTGGTGGTATTACATATAAATTAATGAAAGAAGCTGGAATAGAGCGTACAGAAGACGGAAAAAGTGAAAAAGAGTTTCGTGAAAAATTAAGAGCGGAACATGGTCCTGAGTGTTATGCCAAATTCTTAGATCCTGAAATAAAGGAAGCTTTAAAAGAACATGATGTAGTACTTGATGGATTATATTCTTGGTATGAATATAAATATTTAATTGAAAGATATCCTGAATTAAAATTAGTTTGTGTTGTAACTGATAAAGAAGTTAGATATAAAAGAGTTAGTGAAAGAAAAGATAGACCTTTTGATAGAGAAGCTATTGAATATAGAGATATTTCAGAAATTGAAAATCTATATAAAGGTGGACCTATCGCCTTTGCTGATTACTTTATTTTAAATAATGGTTCTCAAGAAGAATCAATTGAAAGATTACAAGAAATATTAAAACAGATGGGGGAATAATATATGAAATACATGAGTCATAATGATATTAGAAATACATGGTTTAAGTTCTTTACCAAAAAAGGACATAAAATATATGAGAGTGCACCTTTAGTACCAATTAATGATGATAGTTTACTTTGGATTAATGCAGGGGTAACTCCATTAAAAAAATACTTTGATGGATCTGAAACACCTGATTCAAGAAGAATAGTTAATATACAAAAATGTATTCGTACTAATGATATTGAAAATGTTGGTATTACTAAGAGACATCAAACATTCTTTGAAATGATGGGTAACTTTAGTGTAGGAGATTATTTTAAAAATGAAGCTATTGCTTTTGCTTTTGAATTATTAACATCTCCTGAATACTTTGATATTGATAAGAATCTTATTTATGTAACTATTTATACTGATGATGATCAAGCTAGAAAAAGATGGATTGAAGTAGGACTAGATCCTGAACATATTGTTCCACTTGAAGAGAATTTCTGGGAGATTGGTGAAGGACCTTGTGGACCTGATTCAGAAATATTCTTTGATAGAGGAGAAAAGTATGATCCAAATGGTGATGCATTAGAGAAGTTTAAAAAAGATGAAGATCAAGAGCGTTATGTAGAAATTTGGAATAATGTATTCTCACAATTTAACTCTAAAGAGGGAGTAGACAGAAAAGATTATAAAGAACTTCCTAGTAAGAATATTGATACTGGAGCAGGACTTGAGAGATGGTGTTGTATATTCCAGAACGCTGATTCAAATTTTGAAACTGATTTATTTAAACCAATAATTAAACATATTGAAGAATTATCAAAATTTGAATACGTTGGTCAAAAAGAATTTAAGATTATTGCAGATCATATTCGTGCAATTACTTTTGCTTTAGCTGATGGAGCTTGTTTTGAAAATGTTGGTAGAGGATATGTTCTTAGAAGACTATTAAGACGTAGTGTACGTTTTGGTAAGAATATTGGAATGGAGACTCCATTCATGTATAAGATAGTATCTGATGTAGTAGATGTTATGAGTGATGCTTATCCATACCTTAAAGAAAAAAGAGCAGCTGTTGAAGCTACTGTATTAGAAGAAGAAAAATTATTCTTAAAGACTCTAGAAGCAGGAGAAAGACGTTTAAAAGAATTAGTTGATAATTCAGTTGATGGAACTATTTCTGGAGAAGAAGCATTTAAATTATATGATACTTATGGATTCCCATTTGAATTAACTGAAGAGTACTTAGAAGAAAAAGGTATGAAAGTATCAAGAGAAGAATTTGATAAGTATATGAGTATGCAAAAAGATTTAGCTAAGAAGAATGCTAAGACTAAATCTAATATGGCTTCTCAAAAGAAAGTATTATTAGATTTTAAAGATAAATCAGAGTTTGCTTATGGAATATATCGTTTAAAGAGTAAAGTACAAGCAATATTTACTAAAGATGAAAGAGTTGACTCTATTGATCATGATACATATCTATCAATTGAAAGAACTTGTTTCTATGCTGAGTCTGGTGGACAAGTATCTGATACTGGTATGATTTTAGGTAAGAACTTTAAAGCTAGAGTTGTTGATGTATTTAAAGGACCTAATGGTCAACATATTCATAAAGTTAGATTACTAGATGGAGTTATTACTGTTGGTGATGAAGTAGAACTTGTAATTGATAAAGATAGACGTAAGAGAATTGAATGTAATCACTCTAGTGTTCATATTATTCAGTACTCTCTACAACAAGTTGTATCTAATACAATTCATCAAGCAGGAAGTTATGTTGATGATGAAAGACTTAGATTTGACTTTACTTATGCTGGTAAGATGACTGATGATAAGATTCTAGAAGTAGAAGAATTTGCAAATAAAATGATTTCAGAAGAGCTAATTGTTTCTACTGAGATTATGCCTTTAGATAAAGCTAAAAAGCTTGGCGCTATGGCATTATTTAGTGAAAAATATGGGGACACTGTTAGAGTTGTTAAGATTGGTAAATCTATAGAACTTTGTGGTGGTACTCATGCAACTAATACTAAAGATATTAAGAGACTTGCAATTACTTTATGTGAATCTAAAGGAAGTAATGTTTACCGTATTGAAGCAGTTACTGGAGATAAAATAGAAGATGCTTTATATAGTATTATTGAACCATATAATGAAGAAAAAATTAGAATATTAATGAAAGCTAAAGAAATATTAGAAGAAGCTCGTAATAATGGATTAAAATTAGAGTTTGATGTAGATATTAATAATGATACTCCTACATCTTATAAAGACATTATCTTCAATAAGAATGAATTACAATATGTTCATGAAGAAGAAAAAGTATTAGAGAAGAAATACTTTGAATTAAAAGAGAAGAATACTCTACAAAACTTAGATATTTATCGTGAAAATATTAGAGTTATTAATGATATTGAATCTATATTAATGATTGTTAATAATAAAGATACTAATATCTTAAAGAGTATAGCTGATTCATTAATGAATGAGATGAAGAATGGATATATCTTCTTTATAAATCAAAAAGATGATGGAAGTATGAACTTTATTTCTAAGAGTAATTCTAAGTTAAATGCTGGATTTATTATGAAAAAGATCGCAACATTCGCAAATGGTAATGGAGGAGGTTCTCCAACATTTGCTCAAGGTGGAACTAGTTCATTAGAAAGCGGAGAAGACATCTTAAAAGAAGTTGAAAAGGAAATGAAAAGAAATGACTAGTTATCTACTAGAGACAGAAGACTTTAAAGCTAAAGAGTTAGAAGTAGGAAAGATTATAAAAGATGAAGATTTTTTGGATGCTACTACTTCTATCTATGATTTAGAAGAAAATACTTTAGAGAATGCTTTAGAAGATCTTGATACATATAGTTTCTTAAGTAGTAAAAAGATAGTTATTATTAGAAATATTGAGATAATATCTTCAGAAGAAGAAAAAGATAGATTAGAACATTTATATAAATATATAGATAATCCTAATCCTGATAATTTATTAATAATAGATTGTAAGAAGTTAAATAATACTACTAAACTTGCGAAAGAGTTAAAGAAACGATGTAAGGTAATAGAACTTGAAATGACTCCTAAGCAAATTATTAAAGCTTATTTAAAGGGTTATGATGTAAGAGATGATGTAATTACTTTAATAGATGAATATTGTCTATCTGATATTACTAAAATAGAAGCTGAATGTAATAAATTAAAAGATTATAAAAGTGATGATAAAAAAATTACTAAAGAAGATGTTAAAGAATTAGTAGTTAAAAAACTTGGAGATCCTAAAGATTTAACTTTTGCTTTTTCTAGATCACTTGCATTAAAAGATAAAAGTGATGCATTAGAAAAATATAGAGAATTATTAAGTTATAATATAGAACCTCTTTCTATGATAGGACTCTTAGGAAGTCAAATAAGAATAATCTATCAAGTTAAGATATTACAAAAAAGAAATATGAGTGATAGTGAAATTGCTAAGATGTTAGAAGAAAAGTCTGATTATAGAATTAAAAAGACTCGTGAATTAACTCCTTTATATACTGAAGAAGAGTTACTTAAACTAATGCAAAAACTTAGTTTAATAGATTATAGATTAAAGACTACTGATGATGATCCAAATGCTTTAATAGAAAACTTTATATTAAATATTGATAAAGAGTAGTTATCTACTCTTTTTTATTTAAAAATAAAGATATTTTTGATATAATAAAAATAATAGAAAAGGTGATAACTATGGATATAAGTGATGCGATTAAAGACTTTTTAAATTACTGTATCTTTGAAAAAGGATTATCTGATAAGACTAAAGAATCATATAATAATGATTTAGAAGTTTATAAAGAGTTTTTAAATAAACGTAATATTTCTAAAGTAGAACATATTGGTAGTGATGATATTAAAGACTTTTTAAAAGAACGTAATATAGAAGAAGCTACTACTATTGCACATAACTTAACTGTAATTAAAAATTTTCATAGTTACCTTTTAAAAGAAAAGATTGTTAAAGATAATGTTTCAGAGTTTATTGAAAGACCTAAACTTAGAAAGAGTCTTCCTAAGACTTTAAGTATGGAGGATGTAGATAAATTACTTGATATTAAATTAAATACGCCATTTGACTATAGAAATAAGGCTATGCTAGAATTAATGTATGGATGTGGACTTAGAGTTAGTGAGTGTATTAATTTAGAGATTAATGATATAGATCAAACTAATTGTTTAATTAGAATATTAGGTAAAGGATCTAAAGAAAGAGATATTCCTGTAGGAGAATATGCTTTATACTATTTAAAAGAGTATTTAAAGGTCCGTAGCGAGCTTTTAAAGGATAAACCATGTAGTAAGTTATTCTTAAACAATCATGGCTTAGGAATGACAAGACAGGGCTTTTTTAAGAACTTAAAACAAATACTTAAAGAAAAAGGATTAAATCCAGAAGTATCTCCTCATACGCTTAGACATTCTTTCGCAACACATTTAATAAATAGGGGAGCAGATCTTAGAAGTATACAAGAAATGTTAGGACATTCTGATATTTCTACTACAAAAATATATACAAAAGTAAGTGACGAAAAAGTAATTGAGGATTATAATAAATATCACTTAAGAAGTAATAAGGAGTAAATTATGAAATTCAAAAGAATATTTTTAATTATTTTAGATTCCTTAGGAGTAGGGGAAGCAATAGATGCGATCAATTATAAAGATAATGGGGCAAATACTTTAGGTCATATTATCGAAAATAATGATTTATTTATTCCTAACTTAAAGAAAATAGGTTTTTTAGATACTTTAACTTTAACTGAAGATAAAGATGTTGAAGCATATTACACTATAGCTAAACCAACAAATGTTGGGAAAGATTCTTTAAATGGTCATTATGAAATGGTTGGACTAAAAAATGACGAAGCATTTGAATCTTTTAATGAAGGTTTCTCATTTGATATATTATCCGAAATTGAAAAGATTACAGGAAGAAAAGTTATTGGTAATAAATGTTGTCAAGATACATCTATTATTGAAGAATTAGGTGATAGACAAGTAAATTATGGATCATTAATAGTTTATACTTCAGCTGATTCTGATTTACAAGTTGCTGCTCATGAAGACTGTGTACCAATCGCAACACTTTATAGTTATTGTGAGAAAATAAGAGAAGTTACTTTAAATAAAGGTTATAAGATTGCGAGAATTATTGCGAGACCTTTTACAGGAACTTTAGGTAAATATAAATTACTTAATGCCGCAAGAAGAGACTATGCAGTTAAACCACCTAAAAGAACAATTCTTAATCATTTAGTTGATAAAGATTATAATGTTATTGGTATTGGTAAAGTAAATGATGTATTTGATGGTGAAGGTATCAATAAAATGATTAAAGCTTGTGATAATAATGAAGCTATTAATAAATTATCTGATATTATTGATAAAGAGTTTATTGGTCTATGTATGGTTAATTTGAATGACTTTGATGCATATGGCCATAAGAGAGATATTGAAGGATATGCTGGTTCTATTGAAGAATTAGACATTGATTTAAAAATAATTCTAAATAAATTAGAATTAGATGATTTATTAATTATTACTGCTGATCATGGAAATGATCCATCATTCCCTGGAAATGGTCATACAAGAGAAAATGTACCAGTAATAATATATAGTAGAAACTTTAAAACTCCTCATAGATTACCACCATTTGAAACATTTGCAGATATAGGAGCAACAATAGCTGATAACTTTGATGTAGATGCACCTGAGATTGGTAAGAGTTTCTTAGATGAATTAGAATAAAAAAAAGAACTTTAAGTTCTTCTTTTTTTATGTTCTATCGCCAATTAAACGATAAGAGATTGAGAAAACGACAGTTCCTAAAACAAATAAGCTTCCAACAAGAATTAATGTTATGTCGGTTGCACTTGCAGTATCAGGTAATTCAGAAACTACTGTAGTATTACATTGTGTTTCAAATACACCTTGTGTTACTTCTTTACCATCTTCTCCATAGTATGTATCTCCTACGATTTCACAACTATGTGTAACACATTCCTTCTCATATTGTACTTTATCTACTTCTTTTCCATTCTTTCCATAGTATGCTCCATCAACTGTTTCACACTTGTATGTTTTAGCAGAAACAAATGAAATAGATAGTACCATGATTAGTACTGTTAGTATTACTTTTAGTCCTTTTTTCATTCAACTCACCTCACTTGTCTTACTATTCTAACATAAAAAACTTTAAATAACAAACAAAAATTGGATTATTGTAAAATAGGTCTTTTAATGATAAAATTAAGTAGAGTAGGAGGGTATATATGAAAAAGAAATACTTATTATTTTTATTATTTGTTTTATTATTCCCATCTTTTGTATTTGCGAAAACTGGAGAAGATTTAATTTATTATGTTAATCAGTTTGAAAATAGATATGAAGCACCTTCAATGATGACAGAAATGATTAATATCTTGGGTGATTTAGATTTAATTGAATTTGATGATGAAACATATAGAATATATGATAAAAGAAATAATAAATATATGTGTACTTATGATAGAAATAAACATATGTTAGTTACTGAAGAAGGTATTGAAAATAGTGAAGATGAATTTATTTTTGATGTAGAAGAATATTGTAATAATAATGATGACGAAACATGTGAATATTTTTTGGATTTATTTGATAGAATAATTTATGACTTTAGTACAAAAGACTTTGAACCAACTGATACTATTGTAGTAGAATTTAGACACTTTTATGATTTATATTTTAAATCTAGTGAATTGTCATATCTTCTATATGAATATGTTATTCATGAAGGCAATGATATATTAGATGCTGAGTCATCAAAAAATGCTTGCCACTGGAAACAGATTTATTTAAAAAGTAAATCAGGAAAACACTTGATGACATTGAGAGAGACTGGTATAGAAGAAAAAGGTTTTATTTTACAAGATGATGTTTCTGAATTAGATAATATTACCCTTCCTATAAGTGATGAATTGAAAGAAATGTATGAATCATATTTAGGATTTCCACTTCCTGAAAATTATAAATATATAAAAATTGTTTTTGTAAAAGAAAGTCCAAATGATATTTTTATAAAGAGTATGAAAGAAAAAGAAACTAGTAAAAATGGATCTATGTTATCTAAAACATCTAGATTTAATTCAACTATTAATACAAATGTTTCTTTATTAAAAGAAGGAGACTATGTAACTTATGAGGTAGTTCTTCATAATAAATCAAATAATGATTTAAATATTGATTTATCTAATATTGTAGGAGAATATACAGATTATATTGTAGAGTATCCTAATGGTAAAAAAATAAAAGCTAATGGAGAACAAACAATATATTTAAAAGTATTGTTAAAGAAAGATCCAGAAGATGCAATGATTATTGATGGTTCTTTTATAGATTCAAGTAATGCTAAAATGTTGTTTTCTAAGACATTAGAGAATCCAAAGACTTATAGAAATATATTAATAGTATTATTATTAATTGTATTATTAGCTGTAACATTAAAATCAAAGAAAAATAAACTTGCTTTATCAGTTTTAGCAATAACAGTATCTTTAATAGGATTTATGATTCCAGTAAAAGCAGATGATACCTCATTTATTAATATTAATTCTAAAGTAAATATTAGTAATAATCTTACATATAAAGGTACTGATATAGAAAGTCAAAAATATCTAAACAGAATATATGACGAAGCACTTTCTGAAATCTATAATATTAAAAATTTTCCTGACTCAAAAATTTGTGATAATAGTAATAGAATATTTGCACATTTTGATGCAGAACAAATTGATACAGATAAATATAAATTAACTTTAAAAAATTTCCCTAGCAAAGAATCATCTTTAGATGTTGTTTTAAATATTTCAAAAGGAATTGATCAAGCAACAAATAGAAATAAATTTGTAATAGAAGAGTGTAGGGGAAATGATGATTTATACACTAAAGACTTCTTAGAAGAATATGCATATAACAGAAAAAGATTAACTGATAGTACTAAAATAAATGAATATATTAATGATTTAGTTTGTCCAGAATTTTCAAGACGATATCTAGAGTCACCTAATTCATATGATGAGATTCAACTATTTTTAGAACAAATTACTACAGGTTAAAATTAATGTAAAAAAATAATGATACTACCCCTATCAAGCATAAAAAAATAGGGGAAGCATCCCCTATTAAATATATAAAGAGATGTAGCAATACTGCATCTCTTTTTTTCTTTATATATCCTTATTATATATAAAATATAAGGATTTAATTTAAGAGATTTAGATGGATAACTATACATCTTTTTAATTCTAAATTCGTTAGATTTAATCTCGTAATTTTAGCTTAACAACTATACAGGTTTGAATAAATAAATCGCTTAAAATGCATCTGTATTTTTCGTGAATTTAGGTGATGAATTATACAGGTTTGAATAAATAAATCGCTTAAAATGCATCCCCCTAAATTAGGTATCAGAAGAGGGGTATGATAGGGGTAGTACTATTTTAGTAAGAGTGCTAGATCAATATAGGTGAATAATTATACAGGTATAAATAAATAAATTGCTTAAAATGCATTTAAATGTTTTTCCTTATATATAAAGATATTATTTATTTCTAAATATAATAAAAAAACCTCTTATTTATGAAGAGGGGAGATAGTACTTTATTTATACTAATATAGAAGTTAACATAATATCAATTATAGGAAGTAGTATATATGGGGTAATATAGGGCATGAAATCACTTCTCTAGAGGGATAATTGATCTAGATTCAACTTCTTAAATATAAATATTTTTAAATTAATTTATATTTATTTTCTTTTTAATTATAAATTAATATTATTATTTATTAAATATTTTTTTAAAATTATTTTTCTTTCTATGTAAATTAATTTTTATAAAAATAAAAAAAGAGAAGAATAAATCTTCTCTTATATATTTAATGGTATTACTCCCCTACTTTGTTCCAAAGATTCTATCTCCGGCATCTCCTAATCCTGGAACAATATATTTATTATTATTTAATTTTTCATCTATACAAGAAGTATATATCTTTACATCTGGATATTTCTCTGTGACCCTTTTTAAGCCCTCTGGAGCGGCAATTATGCATAGGAACTTAATCTTCCCTACTCCCTTGCTTTTTAGAAGCTCTATAGCGTCTTCTGCACTTCCTCCAGTCGCAAGCATAGGATCTAATAATATTACTTCTCTTTTTTCTATTCCTTCAGGTACTTTAAAGAAATAATTTACTGGTTCAAATGTTTTTTCATCTCTATACATTCCAATATGTCCTACTTTAGCAGTAGGTACTACAGATATTACTCCATCTAACATTCCTAAACCTGCTCTTAGAATTGGAATAAAAGCATATTGATCTTCATTCATTCTATGAGTTTTCATCTTCTTAATAGGTGTTTCTATTGTTACTGGATCTAATTTCGCATCATTTAATGCTTCATAACAAAGAATCATACTTATTTCTTTAATTAATTCTCTGAATTCCTTTGTAGATGTATTTTTATCTCTTAATATAGATAATTTATGTTCTATTAAAGGATGTTTTAATTCAATTACGTTTTTCATTATTTAGCCTCTTTCTTTTTTATTTTTTCTTTTACTTTCTCCTTAAAATTATCCTTTTTTAATTCATGTAATACTTCTTTTTTTATTTCTTCTTTTAATCTATTATATTTGTTTTGATCTCTTAGAATAGCTTCTATTTCTTCATCTTCTGATTTAATAATTATATTTAGAATTATACCTACTAGTGCTGCTAAAGACATTCCTGAGATTGTTAATGACATATCTTTAGTTATTAAACTAATTGCAGCTCCTCCTAAACCAATTACTAGCATTGATGAAGCAACTACTACATTTTTATTTTCTTCAAAGTTTACTTGATTCTTTATTAGTACTTTTAAACCGTTTACAGCGATAAATCCATAAAGTAATAGTGATACACCACCTAATACTGGTTCAGGGATTGTAGATACTAATGCAGTGAATTTACCTAAGAATCCAATGATGATTGCAAATATTGCAGCTAATCCAATTACTTTTACTGATGCAACTTTTGTCATACCTACAACTGATGTATTTTCTCCATAAGTTGTATTTGCAGGACCTCCTAAAGCACCTGCAACAAATGTAGCAAGTCCATCTCCTAGAAGTGTTCTATCAAGTCCTGGATTTTTAATTAAATCTCTTCCAATAATATTACTTAATGATGTATGATCTCCAATGTGTTCACATAGAGTTACTAGTGCTACTGGAAGAATTGTAACTAAAGCAGCAAACTCTATTTTATAATCTTTAAATGGTAATATAAATTTTGGTATTTCAAAGAATTTTGCATCTAATACTGGTTTGAAATTTACCATTCCTAAACAACATGCAACTATATAACCTGATACAATTCCAATTAAGAATGGAATTATTTTAAAGAATCCTTTGGCTTTTGTCATAACAAATGCTGTTACTAGGAAAGATACTAAAGCAACAACTAATACTTTCCATTCAAATACATCTGCACTTGCTAGCCCTATTTGATCAATGGCATTTGGTGCTAATCCTAAACCAATAATCATAATCATTGGTCCTATTACTACTGGTGGTAATAATTTTTCTAACCAATCTTTTCCGACTAGTCTTATTATTATGGCAACTGCTATGTATAATAGACCAACTGCCATTATACCTGTCATTGCTCCCCCTATTCCAGCTTTAGTATATGCTGCAGCAATAGGTACTATAAAGGCAAATGAACTTCCCAAATATACTGGAGATTTTGCTTTAGTACATAATATATAAATTAATGTACCTATACCTGATGCTACTAATGCTACTGGTATTGTTAATACCTCAGCTTTTGCAGCATTATTTACTAGTATTGGAACTAATATTGTTGCTCCAAACATGGCAAATAGATGCTGGAATGCCAAAATTATGCTTTTCCCAAGAGGTGGCATGTCCTCAATGTCGTAAGTCATCTTTGACTCTTTCATAAACTCCTCGCTTTCTTTTTAAAGGTTACTTTGCATAAAAAAAGAAGAACTATAAATAATAGCTCTTCTAAAAGGAAAAAACAGAAACACAAATAGATGTTTTGTTGCTTAAAATTTGTCTATTTGTACATCTGTTTTTTATCATACGTTTCACCTTCTTTTATAAGATTAAACTAATTAAAATAAAAAGTCAAGAAAATTAAACTTTTCTTGACTGAATTTCTGCTATCTTCTCGAATACTTCTTTTGCATTATCTTCGTTAATTTCCATATAACCTAATTCTTTTAAGGCTTGAATTTTAACTGTATTCAACTCTTGCGTACGAGATAATTTTTCTTCTTTCTTTTGTTCAATGCTTTGGACAAATCTCTTATGAGCATCTCCTAATTTATTCTTAGAACTTCCTCCATTATTATATAGAGTCATTGCACTAAACATTATACTTTCAAATACAAATTGCTTATCTTTATTAAAGTTAAATTCCATTGGATCAGTAAATCCTAATGATTTAGAGAAATAAGCTAAATTATATTTTAATTCATCATTTGTTTCCATAGATTGAATAAAATGGAATAAGTATACAAAAGCATTATAAGAATCTTTAGATTTATCACTAGATAATTTCTCTTTTAATAGTGAAATAATATCTGATAATAATTCTTGTTCTTTCTTATTAAATCCTTTTAAGTCTGCAATTACTTCTTTATTAGAAGAATCTTTAACTCCTTCATTTAATCTATTTTCTACTTCAATTATATATTCACCGGTAATTTTTAAATCTTTTAACCCATTTATATCTTCAATATTAAGTAAACTTAGTAATTTAGCAGCTTTTTCTTTAGGCCAATTACTAATATCATCAATACCTAAATAATTATAAAGCATTTGACGAGATACACCTAAATATTTTGCTAATCTAACTTTACTAATTCCTAATTCTGTTAAAATCGTATTTAATTCTTTCATATTAATTACCCTCCTAACATAATTATAGGGATAAATATGTAAAAAAGCAAGTGTAAATTGACACTTTGTTAAAATATTTTAGGTGTAATATATGTAATTAAATATTTTACTAATGTAGAGGTAATAAAACCAATAAAAGTAAATAATAATACTAAATAATATCTCTTAATTATATTACTAAAAGTAAATGATTTATGTAAAAAAATATATCTAAATATGTAAGTAGAAAAACATATAGAGTAAAATGATAAGAAGAATAAACTTACTAATAATATTATTGTAGGAATTAAATATAATATTATTGATAAGAGATAATTTACTCCTAAATAAGAGACCATTGCACATAGGTCAAAAGCAAAGACAAAGACATAGTAACTGTAGATTAATGGTACTATTAGTATTCCTATTATTGATATACCTAATATCCATATAATAATTAAAGGTATTAAGTTTTCTATTAAATAATCTTTTATTTCTACTCTACTCTTTAATAGATTATTAATATTTTGAAATACTATTTCTCTACTATTAATATCTAATTTTGCATAAAAAAAGATTCCTATTAAGAAACTTATTATTGTAATTAAAATTAATAAACTAAATATTTTATACCTTTTCAAGAATCTAATCATAATAATCACCTATTAGACCATATGATTATTTTGTTAAAATAATGATTAATATAAATTTACAAATTGCTACAAATTTTATATAATATTATCTATGAGGTAGGTGATTATGATGAGTGATAAATTAATTAAAATAGTCGCTATTGTAATGCTTATAGCAACAATTATTAGTTTTATAGGAATGCTAGTATTTATTTAAAAAAAATATAATGATTATTCATTATATTTTTTATTTTTCTACATATCCTTCTATTTCAGGAACTATATCTACTAGTGTTGCAGCATTTAAATCGTATTTATTTGCTATATCATTTATACGATGATAATCTTTTGATAAGAATAATAGTAATAATCCTGATATTCTGTTTGCACTATATTGTTCTAACATATATCTATCTTCTGGAGCAATATTATATTTTCTACAAATATCTAGTATTGGTCCATATCCATATAAATAATTTAGAAAAGATCTTGAAATTCTCTCTACTTGAGGATTTTTATCTTTTATTGATACTTTAGTCCAAACTTTCATAGTATCACCCCTTGTTGGCTCTATATAATATCATAAAATATAAAAAAAGACAATCTCTTAAATATAAGGATTGTTTTTTCTTTCGTGACCTATTGTAGTTGCATCATAATGTCCTGGATATAACATAATTGAATCATCATATGTTAGTAACCATTTTAAGCTTTCTTTTAATTCATTAGGACTTCCTCCTGGAAGATCAGTACGTCCTACACTTTCTTTAAAGATAAAGTCTCCAACAAACATTGCTTCTTCATCTTCAAAATAGAATGTTACTGAGTCTTTTGAATGTCCTGGAGTATGAAATCCTTGGAAATGGAAATCTGCTATATCAAAGTGCATTCCATCATCTATATTACTACTTTTAAATATTTTTATTGATCTTTTAGTAAGAAAATTACGAAGAGCTCCTATATGATCTGCATGTTGATGTGTAATTAGTACTCCTAATACTTGATTGTCTCCAATAGCTTCTTTTATTTTTAAGTATTCATCTCCTGGATCTACTATAAGACATTTTCCATCTTTAATAAGAACATAACAATTTTCATCTAAATATCCAGTTACAACACATTTAATGTCCATATTATTCCTTCTTTCTAGTATTTTTGTTCATATTCCTTACTTACTAATACATAGTTATAATTCATATCTAATCTAAAAGTATAGAAATATTTTCCACTCTTTAAATAATCTGGTAAAACCATATTTTCTTGTCCAGAATAATTTACTTGTTCTGTTAAGACAATCATATTATTTGAATATTTTGCTTCTATTAATTCTTTACTTACTTTATAAGCTCCTGAAGTATTCATTTTACAAGTACCTTCAACATATTCATCTCTATTTGGAATATATTCATATCCTCCAACACAAGCGTTTTGAAGTTTAATATTTATTTTTGGCATTGGAGTCATTTCACCAAATAGTTCTTTCCATTTAAGTTCTAGTGTCTTTCTTGTGAATCCTTTTGGTGTAAATGTTGATGATTTCTCACATTTATAAGGCTCCATTTTTAATTTATCAAAACCAGTACAATTAGTTTCATACTTATCATATTCTGGTATTTGACGATATGCTAGATATATTTTCATAGTATCATTAAATTCTGGTTGAGCTAAATCTTCTCTTACTGATGTTACTACTTTACTATAAAGACTTTGTACTAATGTAGAATTAACATCTATATTAGTTGATTCTTTTTTCTCGCCTATTGGACTACAAGTATACTTTAATTCTTCTATTTTGCGATCTGATGTAGTTTTTATAAAGAATAGTACTGCTCCTAATAGAATAATAATTATTACTAATATGAATATTACACTTGCTTTAAATTTCTTTTTTCTTTTTGCTCTACGTGCAGCTCTTTCTTCTTCTGTTTCTTCTATTACTGCTGGAGTAGTTGCAGGAACGACTGGTGGTACAGGTATATTATTAATTGTATTATTAACTGCTTCTGGTGATACTGGTGTTGGAGCACTATTAAAAGTAGGAGCTTCTACATTTGCTTCTACTGGCATAGTATTAGGAACTACTACTGGAACTGTTACTGGTTCTGTTACTTGAACTGCTGTTGGATCTATTGTTGTAATTAGTGGTGCAGTAGTCTCTTGATTTTCAACCCCATTATTCAAATCTAATCACCTATCCTATATAAATTCTATACCATTTTACTTACTTTTTCAAGCACAAAAAAAGATAGTTTCCTATCTTCTTTTTTTATTTATTTAATCCGTTTGTCATCATAACTGAATCTATAAACTGATCTCTTTCAATTAGTAAAGACATAGTATCACAAATATCAGTTGCGTCGTATAAGCGGTTTTGAATATTATCTGTAAAAGATACATAATGATTGAATGAATTTTTTACGCTTTTCTCTGTTTTATCATTTTTGATGTTTGCTAAATATTTCTCATAAAAAGAAAGAACAATATCATTTTTTAAAATAAAGTTATGTTCTAACTCAAAGATTCTGTTAAAATCTTCCATTATATACTTCTCCTATTTCAGTTTTTATTTTTTATCACACGAACCAATATCATTATAATAAATAATTTTTAAAAAAGCAAATGTTATCAATTATCCTTGTGTCTAGTAACGGTGAATCTTTGTAGTTCTATCTCTTCTAAATCCGTTATATTTCCTTTACTTTTTGCAATTCTTACTTGTTCTTCTACTGTGTCAACTCCATCTAAATCTGGTAGTAATAAACCTCTTTTATTTCCACTACTTACTATTACTCCATATTTTTTAGGGTCTAATTCGTCATATGAGGCAATTTTCTCTGGGATAGATAAAATGTCTACATTAATATCTAAATAAGGTACTTCAGAGGCTTTAATAGGCTCAAAACGATAATCTTCAGTACTTGCTGCTATAGCATTACGAATTATTTCTTCTCCAATTGAAGATCTAGTTGGCATAAATGTTCCAATACAACCTCTTAATTTATCAAATTCATGTATTGAAACAAATACTCCTGCCCTATCATTTAATAATTCTTTATCTTTAATATCATTAACTGTTAATGTTCTATTATCTATTAAAAAAGCTTCTATTGTTTCTTGGGCAAGTCTTATATATGGATCTTTTGATTTAGATACTATATGACTCTCTAAATATCTTTCTTCAAAATTTCTTCTACTATCATACTCTATTGGGTAAAAACTTAATATTCCATACCCTACTCCTGTTTTATCTTCATGAGAATAGAATGTAGGTCTTACATTATATGAATCTAATGCTCCTGCCATCATACAAAATGATGGGTGTCCACAAGGAGCAGCTTTATCTAAGAATGCTTCTTTATATTCTAATAGATTATTAAATAATCCTTGAGATAAGTCATACATTACTTCTTCATCATATTCTGGGCCTTCTTTTATAAATCCATATGGACCATCAACTTGTAATTTATGAGAAAGGTCTCCTGATGCAACATATACAAACTTTTTATCTAATTTATTACATACTTCTTGTATTTGTTTTCCAAATTTATAATGATCTATTAATGGTAAATCACTTATACCTAAAACTACTATTTTACAATTAGGATAATGTTTTCTAATAAAATATAGAGGTACCATTGTTCCATGATCTAAAACATTAGAATCTATGGCAGTTGGTATATTATTCTTATCACATAGATTTTGCAATTCATAAACAAACTCTGTATCTACTTCTTCAGTAAAAGATACATCTCTTGCTCCAAACTCATGCATATCTCCATCTAAGTAATCTCCTCCACTTATATAGAATCCATTTCTATAGTATGGTGCATGAGGGCTTGAAATAATAATTGTATCAGGTTTTAGATTAGCAATTTCTTCTCCTACTTTGTTATAAGAATCTATTGTCTTAGAAACTATATTTTCTCTTCCCCTACCCACTTCAGGTATTATTAATGGTGGATGTGGAACTGTAAAAGCACCAATTATATTCATAAGATACCTCCTATACTAATTATATTTTATCATAAAAAAAGCAAAGTAAACTTTGCTTTTAACTATTTAATGTTACATTCATTATTATTGGATTATGATCACTTGCAACAAATCCTAAATCTTGTGTAGTATTAGAATTTACTGTAATATTTCTTGATACTATAAATCCATCAATTACATAGTATTGGAATTTATCTTTATCGGCATTTTTATATGGTTTGTCAAGACTTCTACATGAAGGAGTAGTATTATCCATCATGAATTGCCAATCTTCTCCTAAGTCTTCTACTTTCATCTCTCCTGGTTTCCATACATCTTTACCAACAGGATACATACTAGTATCAACTGATGAGAAGTTTTGATTAAAGTCTCCACCTACTATTACATAATTACCTTTACCTGTTTCTTTATTCATTAATTTTAATAATTCTTTATTTTGTGCTTCTTTACCTTTACCATTATCATAAGCATCTAAATGTACATTAATAACTACTAAATACTTATCTGTATCTTTAATTGGTATTCTTGTAATAATTGCACATCTTTTTAGATTAAACATACTTACTGGCCAAATAAAACTGCTTGGTAATTGTCTTCTTTCTGCTGTTTCAATAGTATATTTTGAGAATGTTGATATACCGGAATTAACATTTCCAATTGTATCTCCTATTGGATAAGGTAAATATAATACTTTAAAATTATAAGCAAATACAGTTGAATAATTATTAAAATGATTTGCTAAAGATGAATATTCATTTACATGATTAGCTCTTTTTGATTTCTTATCAACTTCTTGGAATAGTATAATGCTAGGTTTAGTTTCTTCTACTTTATTTCTAATAGCTTTTAAATTACTATTTACTCTATCTCTTGTTGCAGTTTGAACCATTTCTCCACCATCCATGAAGAAATCGGCATTATCTCCTAAAGCACCATAACCAATATTCCATGTCATAATATCAAATGTATCTCCAACATTTAATGAGTAGAATCCTTCTCCATCTATTGTTAATTTTTCTTTTTTCTCTGGTTTATATTCAACAATATAATAGAATAACAAGAAAACAACTATAAATATTCCTAAGAATATAAGAAGTTTAATAAAGAATCTTTTAACTCTTTCTTTAAAAGGAAGTATTTCCATATCTTCTTTTTCTTTTTTAGGAAAGAAATTGGCTATTTCTTTTTCTTCAGTTACTTCTTCTTTTTCAATTGGTTCTACTACTTCTTCTATTTTTTTAACTACTTTTTTCTCTACAGGTGTTTTTTTCTTAGGTGTAGTTTTCTTTTTAGTAGTTTTATTTTTTGTAGTTGTTTTTGATCCTTTTTTCTTAGTATCAACTGCTTTTAAAATATCATTTTTTTTCATAACCACACATACTCCATTTCAATGACAAAGTTATTATATCACAAAATAAGAATAGACAATATCTATTCTTATTTATTCTTAATGTTTTTTAATATGATCCTTGAACTAACATTCCGTTTGCAAAGTAATTATTAATAGTTCTTCCATCTTTTCCTCTAACTACAAAGTCATAATAATCTTCTTTTCCATTAAATGGAATAATCTTTTTAATTTTTTTGTATCCATTATTAGTCTTAACTAAATCACCTATATTAGGTTTTGGATATCCGTTTCTATTTGTATAAGATTTCCATCCAGTAGTCGTATATATAGGGTGATAATCAGTTACATCTAAATATGTCTTATCATCAAATATATATTTAACTAAGTTGGAAGCATCTTTATGTATAAATATTCTATTTACTTTACCAATTTCTGTTTTATTAGTGTCAAAATCAAAGTAGGCAATTTCGTCATTTTCTTTAATATCTTTAGCTTTTATTGTAATACCATTGCCGCTAAGAATATCGCTATCAGGTGAAACACATTCACCAAATTCAATACAACTATATGTTTTATTTTCAATTGTTGAATTTGCCTCAAAAATAATACCATTATAATGAGAGCTGTTGCTTAATCCAATGTATGTAAGTCCATTTTTATATACTGACCAATATCCTGTTAAAGTCTTTTCTCGAATTGTTGGGCCATAATAATCAACTGTTTGCTCATAACAATCTTCTGGATTATCCGAATTCCATAACTCACATTTTTCTAATGTATCATAGTCAAAATAATCGACAGGATTAAATCTATATGCTGTAGGAAGCAATGTACATTTATTATAGTACTTGTCTGAAACCATAAAATTGCATCTATCTAATGAAGTATAATAATCATAATTAATATCAAAAATAGGAACATATTTACCATTATATGCAAAGCATCCTTTTTCTGCTGCATAATAAACATCTTCACATTCTTCTAGAGAATCATAGAAATCATATTCATATGCAAATTCACCCTTATATATTTCATTATATAAAGTAGTACAATTATCACTAATTCTACATTCTTCTTCGCTTTCAGAGTAAGCAATTGTATCATAACTTTTTCTAATTGAATATATTTTTTTATGTTTTAAAGCACAGCCTCTATTATTACCCCAAATATCAATGCATTCATCAATAGTATTATATTCTCCATCTATTTCTCCAGTGTAGAAATTACTTTTAGACCATTCACCAAAAGTCATACCTTCAAAGAATTCAAAAACATCATCTGAACAATCAAATTTAAACTGAGATACTTTCCCATTATATAGAGTAACATTAGTCTCCAATTTAATTTCACTTTTACAAAAAGCGTATATAGTGATTGGTATAAATAATAAACATATAATTATTATTAATGTTTTAACTTTCTTATTTTTAATAAAAATTACTAGTAAAGTACAAATAATCATTACAACTAATAATACTATTGACAAATATATATTATTTAAAGTCTTTGGATTATTTATTTCTTCGTTTTGAAAATTAATTATAAACGATTTATAGTCATTATATTTATTATTAGTAAACTTATTTTGTGGGACTTTTGTTTTGTACTTTATTGTAATATATAAAATTTTTGATGTATTAGCTTTAATTACATTGGATTTATCTTCAAAAACTAATTCATAATCTAAATAATCAGAAATTGATTTAATACCATTTTTGTCTAAGTAATAATCTTCTGAAGAATTATTCTTAACATTAACACTATAAATAATATAATCATTAATTGTATACATATTAATATTTAAATTTAACTTCATTCCATTAATTGTTGCTGGTTCTACTTCTAAAACATTTTCAGATTTTTCTTTAACAATTATGGAGTTAATTTTTATATCATTTGGATTACAAGTTTTTGCTAAACATTCAAAAGGAATAAATGCTAAAACTAGTAATAATATAATGTATATAATTTTTTTCATTACATCACTTCCAATTATCTTTATTTTATAACCATGAATTATTTTTCTTAATATATATTTTCTTTACTACTTGTACTATTACTGCATATATTAGAGCTAAACCTATTACATAGAAGTAATAATATAGAGGTAATACTACAAAGTGGAATTCTCCAAAACTAGATAGGATTATTGGTATTAGAATAGTACATCCTATTGTGATTAATGATAATCCTACTAATATCTTGCTTGGATTTGATTCTAAGTAATTTAGTTTATTTGTACGTAAGTAATAAATAATTAATGTTTCAGATATGATACATTCTACAAACCATGCTGTTTGGAAATACATTTGTTTATCTACACTATTGTATTTAAATATAAACCAGAATATTAGGAATGCACATACATCTGTAATGGATGATATTACACCAAATATTTTCATAAATTTACTAAGATCTTTAGTATCCCATTTCTTAGGTGTTTTTAAGAATTCTTCATCTACATTATCATATGGAATACCTATTTGTGATATTTCTACGATGAAGTCTTGAATTAACATTTGGATTGGCATTAATGGTAAGAATGGTAGGAATACACTTGAAATCATAATACTAAATACATCTCCAAAGTCTTGAGATAATGCAAGTTTCATGTATTTAACAATATTACCATATACTTTTCTACCTTCAATTGCGCCATTATAAACAACATCTAAGTTTTGTTCTAGTAAAATAATGTCACTTGACTCTTTAGCAATATCAGTAGCATCATCAACAGATATTGCGACATCTGCAGAGTGTAGTGCAGGAGCATCATTTACTCCATCACCCATATATCCAACACAGTGTCCCATTTTTCTTAGAAGAGATACTACTCTTTCTTTTTGTAATGGATTCATTCTAGCAAATACATCAACATCCATTATTACTTTAGATAATTCATCATCATCCATTTTATCTATTTCGATACCTAAAAGTATTTTGCTTTCTAACCCTACTGCTGAACAAATTGCTTCAGTTGCATATTTATTGTCTCCTGTAAGAATCTTAGTGGTTACACCTAAATTTTGTAAGTTTTGAATTGTTTTTTTAGCATCTTCTTTTGGTGGATCTAAGAAAGCAATTAAACCTATTAAAGTAAAATCTTTTTCATCTTCTTTATTAAATTTATCAATACCAGCATATTCATGTTTTACTGCTAGTGCTATTACTTGCATACCTTTTTTGGATAAAGCAATTGCTTGGTCTTCAGCATCTTTACAAATCTTACTTGTAATCTTAACTTCTTTTTTATTAATTAATGCCATATCACATACTTTCAAGATTTCTTCTAAGGCACCTTTCGCAATTACTGAGTATTTTTTTTCATTTTGTACTACAATAGATGATCTTTTTCTTGTGTAATCAAATGGTATCTCATCAATCTTTGTATAATTAGATATATCTATATGATGATCTTTTCCATAAGTATTAATTGCTTTATCTACTAAGTTTTTAAATCCAGTACTTAATTTACTATTTATATAAGCACATTTAAGTACATAATCATCGTCTTCACCTTTAAGATTAATATATTTTTGTAATACGATATTATTCTTTGTTAAAGTACCAGTTTTATCTGTACATAAGATATCCATTGATCCTAAGTTTTGAATTGATTTAATATTTTTTACTAATGTTTTCTTTTTAGATAATAATTTAGATCCTCTTGTTAAATTAACATTTACAATCATAGGTAACATTGAAGGAGTAATACCTACTGCGACTGATAAAGCAAACATTAATGCTTGAGGAATATTACCTCTAATAAATCCATATACACAAAATACTAATAAAGATATAAATATCATATATCTAATTAACATAGTACTTATGTGATTAATTCCTTGTTCAAAAGTAGTTAAATCTTTAACATTAGATACTTTTGTATTTACTTTACCCATAAATGTATCTTGCCCAGTTTTAACAACTACTCCTAAACCATTACCACTTATTACAGTAGTACCCATTAAACATATATTTCTAATTGATGTTTCTTCATCATTTATTTTTGCTTTTCTTCCTGCTATCTTTTCAACTGCAATACTTTCTCCAGTAAATGTTGATTGATTAATAAATAAGTCTTTACTTTCTAGTAAGTATAAGTCAGCTGGGACAACAGATCCTGCACTTAAAGTAATAATATCTCCAAGAACTACTTTTTCTTGTCTAACTTCTTTTTGTTTATCTCCTCTAATTACATCAGTAAATATACGTATCTTTTCTTTTAGTCTTAAATTAAATCTATATGTAGAATAATTTTGAGTAAAACTAATTAAAGCACTAATTACTGTAATAACTAGAATGATTAATGCTCCTAATGCGTCTCCTGTAAAATAATTAATTAAAGATAGAAAGATTAATATTAAAATAAATTTATCTTTGAAACTATCAATGATAAAATACATTGGTCCTTTTTTCTTATTATCAGTAGGAACATTATCTCCATAGATACCTAATCTATTCTTTACTGTTTCATTTGATAGACCACTTTTACTTGTTTCATATAGGTTTAGAATCTCTTCTTCTCTTTTATTAGATAAATCATAATAAGTTAAGTTATTCTTCATATTATCACCTTATATGATTATACCAAAAAAAAGACTAGTTATACTAGTCCTTTTTTATGATGTTTTTGTGCTTATTTTCTTTTTAATTTTCTTAAATAATCTTTATGTTCATCGGATACTCGATAGCTTTCAATTGCTTTTTGTATTGCTTTATTATGTGTCCATACATCTAGTTTATTGTTTTCTATATATTTAATAGTTTTATCATATTGTTTTGCTAAAGCTGTTGCAAAGTACCAAGCAATCATCATATTAACATAGTATTCAGAAGATTTTATTTGTGATACCCATTTCAAATATTCTTCTTTGAAATTTTCATCTAAATAAAGTCTCATTAACATACCTATTCCAAAACGAATTGTATATGGCTCATCTGATTTTATCCATACTTTAATATAATCTATTAATTTATCTGCATTTTTCAAAAAGCCTTTAGGTGTTGCTTGATCACATGTTGCCCAGTTATCTATAAATGGTAAGAATTTATTAAAATAGTCTAAACACTTATCATAATCTTTTTCTTCTGAAATAATAAATGCATGTAATTGATTCTCATCAAAATATTTATGAGGTAATTCTTCTATAAAACTAGAATATTCTCCGCTTTTGATTAATTCTTTTGCAAACTTTTTAAGTTCTGGAGTTCTAACTCCAATAATTGTATCAGGATTAATATTAGGAATTATCTTTGTTTGCATTTCTCTATATTTTTTATCTTGTAGTTTAAATAATTTTTCTTTAATTTTATCCATATTATCACCTTTAACTTTTTGCTTTATCTAAATATACTGATATTATTTTACCATTTTCGTCTCTAGATACTAATAGTTCATATTCATTATCTTTTTCTATAGTATTTTTTATTTCTTCTAATGTAATTAGTTCTGAATTTTCACAAATTTCTATATTTTTACTAGTACATGTATGATATCCTTCTTGATTCCAAAATTCTACTATAAGATTTCCATCACTATTTAGGTTATCTAAAAATTCTATCATTTCACTACCTTTATATTTGTATATCTTTCTATAATACTCATAAATATCTTTACCATTTACTGAACAGTTTTTATCTTGTTTACTGCCTTTTACTTTTATTTTTATTTTATCTTGATTAATTTCAAGAATTTCTGCAGTAACTTTTTTAAATGTTTTATCATCACTTGTAAATGTAATTAGATTATTTTCTGAATCATAACTATATTTATTATAGAATTCTCCATTATAAGGCATATTTGTAGGTTCACTATCACAGTCATATTCATAGAATTTATTCTTTTCTCCAAATGTTAAACATGAACAATAATAGTTTAGACTAATACTATATGTTATATTTCTATATTCTTCGGGTATTTCTCCTACTGTTTTATTATTTGATGTTAGTCCAATAATTAATAGTAATAATCCTATTATAATAAATACTATTATAAAAACTTCTATTATTAATTTCTTTTTCATATAATCACCATTCTAATTATTAGTTTCGATATCTCTTATTATTGCGCCATTTATTACTCTAGTTTTTTTATTATCTTTTATTTTAATCCAGTACCCTTCTACTCCAATTACTTTTCCTGTAATCTTTTCATGATCTTCTCCAACAAGTGTTATAGTACTTTCTTTATCTATGAATTCTTTTAATAAACTCTCTGGCATAATTATCTCCTTTTACAAATAAAACTATTAATGTTCTTTACGTATTAGTTTTAATTTAATTATATTTTCTTCTCTTTTTTTAAATTATTAATATATTCTCTTTGAGTACTTATATATTTATCCTTATCCTTTAGTAATTCTCTTAATTCTTTTAAAAATTTTTCATATTGAGAATCTTTGAAATAAAACTTAGCATAACCATTTTCTCCAAATTTATTTTGAAGTACATCATATGCTCTTAAATACAATTCTTCATCTGTTGCTTCTGGATTTAATTTCTTGCCATATGTATATGTTCTTCTTAAACAATCTTCTACTTTATTATTTCTATCTGCAGAAGATACTATTCTACCATAAATACTCCTTGGATTTTCTTTAGCTGATGCTCTATGATCTTCTATTGCTTCTTTAATTATCTTTAATTCTTCTTTGTTAAAGAAGTTAGATAATGTTTTGTCTTTTGACATAATATTTGCTGATATTATCTCATGGGTTTTTGAATCTATATGATGCCCTATATCATGATAAGCAGCTATTACATATACCAAATCCATATTAACATCTAGATTATTTTCTTCTACTAGTTCAAAACTTCTTTTAATAACATCTTTAATATGTTTAATTCCATGCCCTGATTCATTTTTGTTATACTCTGGGAAAACATTTTCTTCGATATAAGTTTTCAATTCTTCATTTATCTTCATAAATTATATCCTCTCTAATATACAGACACATTCCACATGACTTGATCTTGGAAACATATTAAATGGTTCAACAGATTTAATTTCATAATTATTATTTAATTCTCCTAGATCTCTTGCAAGGGTTACTGGATCACATGATACATATACTATTGTTTCTGGATTAATCTTTGTTAAATATTCTTTTGTTTTAGTATCTAATCCACTTCTTGGAGGATCTACAATAATCATATCTATATCAGTAAAACTATCTATTTTATTTTCTACTTTGTCACAGATAAATGAAATATTTTCAACATGATTTAATTCTTTGTTTTTATTCGCATCTACTATATTTGATCCATTATTGTCTACTCCGATTATTTCTTTAGCGTAGTCACTTACATATATACCTATAGTTCCTGCTCCACAATATAAATCTAATACTTTATTAGGTTTTTTCTTTTTAACTTCTTTTAATACTCTATCATATAATTTTTTAGTAACTTTTCTATTTACTTGGAAGAATGATGAATAACTTATAAAGAAATCTTTATCTCCTATTTTACTTATTAATTCATCATGTTCACTCATAATCATGCCATTATAGATTAAAATATCACAAACATCTTGTAATGGTTTAATATCTGATACTTTTCCTTCTAATTCTACTAGAGTCATTTCTCCATCATTACTGCATCTAATTAATACTTCTAGTATTTGAACATTTATTTTATTTAGTATTTTGATTATATTATTCATTTTAGGACTTACTAGTAAACATTTCTTGATAGGTATTACTGAATGTGTTTTTTCTTCATAGAAACCTATTTTGCCATTTAATCCATGAAGGATTATTTTATTTCTATAATTATATTCTGTACCTGATACCATATCTTTTACTAGATCAGGAGATATATGAGCAAATCTTTCCATTAACTCTTTTACTTTATTAACTTTAGATTCATTTTCTAACTCATATGTCATATGTTGATGAGTACATCCTCCACAAGCATCATAATATGGACATTTTGGAGTAATACGATGTTCTGACTCATTAATTATTGTTAAGACTTTGGCTTCTATGAAGTTTTTATTTTCTTTAATAATATCTATTTCTACTTCTTCTCCTGGAAGAGCTCCTTCTACAAAACATACTTTATCATTTACTTTACAAAGACCTCTACCAAAATGATCTAATTTTTCTATTGTTACTATCATATAAATCCCTCTAGAAAATTATATCATACATATTGGAAAAATACTAAGACATAATAATAAGGGTGATTACATGAATAAATCTATTAATAGAGGAATTAATCAAGTTACTTCAGAACTAGCCTTAGAAGGGCCAAAAGATGCCTTTAATGAGGTATTAGATATGAACTTAGAACTTATTAAAAGTAGGATTAAAAAAGATTTAGAAATTACTAAATTAAATGTAGGAAAATATACTAAAACTAAGATTTATATTTTAAGAATTAATAGTATTGGTAAAAAAGAATTAGTTAATGAAATAAAAAGAAAGATTAGTAATATTACAATTGATGGAATAGTAGATTCAAGTTACTTAAAAAAATATTTAAGAGAAAGAAGTAATGCTTTTCCAACTATTGTAGAAACTGAAAGACCAGATAAATGTGTTATGGCATTACTTGAAGGTAAAATAGTAATACTTACTGATAACTCTCCTTACTCTTTAATTCTTCCTAATTTCTTTTTTGATTATTTTCATACTACTGATGATTATTATCAATCTAATCTAAATACTTCTTTTATTAGAATTATTAGATTATTTGCATTTTTAATTGCGATATTTACTCCTGCCATTTATATTTCAGTTACTACAAGAGATTATTCTCTTATTCCCCTACCCTTATTACTTACTTTAAAAGCAGGTAGAAACTTAGTTCCTTTTCCTGCTTATATAGAAGGTATTCTTATGATGATTTCTTTTGAAATATTAAAAGAGAGTGATTTAAGAAGATCTACTACTAGTAATTCTTCTATTTCTATATTAGGTGGTTTGATTTTGGGGAATGCTGCAGTTACTGCAGGACTGGTCTCTCCTATTATGATTATTGTTATTGCGATATCATCAATTTCTGCATTAATATTTCAATCTATTGAATTTAGTAATACTATTAGATTTTATCAATATAATTTTTTAATACTTAGTACACTTCTCGGAGTATTAGGTATTATTATTGGAATAATTAATTTAGTTATATCTTTATTTGAAACTAAAACTTTTGGACTTAGATATTTATCTCTTAATAAGAATGAAATATTAGATTCTTTTATTAAGAAAGATACAAAAGTATTAAAAAGAAACTCTTATTTAACTAATAATGAAACAAGAGGTAAATTATGAAAAAACAAATAATTTTTATTTTAATTATTATTCTTATAAAGATATTTATTCCAATTAAACCTTATATTGAAGTAAATAACATAAATATAATTACTAAGATAGATTTAACTTGTAGTGATAAATATATTCTTAAATATACAGAAACTATTCCTGAAAGAGATGATAATGGTATTGAGTATAAATATAAGACTTATAAAGTTGAACATAATGATTTAGATAATGCGATTAAATTAATTGAAAAGAATAAAAATATCTTTAAGTCTAAAGCTAAGATTATTACTCATAATTGTAATAATAAAATAAAAGAAGATTTAATCTCTTAAATCTCCTCCATTAACATCTGTTTTTATAAAATCAAATTTAATACCTTCTCCATCACTTTTTAATCTAATAGTATGACTTAAATCTGTTCTATAGATTGTTGTATTTAGTTTTTCTAGTTTTTCTAATACTATATCGTGAGGATGTCCATATTCATTATCTTTTCCTACACTTATAATTGCATATTTTGGTTCTACTTTATATAAGAAGTTTGCTGATGATGAATTTTTTGATCCATGATGCCCTACTTTTAATACATCACTTTTTATATCTTTATCTAAGATTTGTAATTCTACATCATTAGTTGCATCTCCCATAAATAGATAATTAGTATTTTTATAGTTTAATTTTAAAACTATTGAATTTTCATTATAATCTTCACTTTTACCTACCCATAGTACTTTTATATTTAAATCTTCTATATTAAATTCTTGATCAATTTGAGGTACCTTTATAGGTACATTTTTTTCTTTTGTAGAATTCATTAGATTTTGATAGCTTTTCCATTCGGCAAAGTGTTCTGGCATATAAATAACATCTACTGGAATCTTATATACAATCCACTGCATACCACCAATATGATCTTCATGAGCATGAGTTGCGAAAGCAAGTTCTATATTTGTTACACCAATACTTTTTAAATATTTAGATAATTTCTTTCCATCTATCGTATTTCCTGCATCAATTAATATATTATGGTTTTTATATCTTATTAAAGTAGAATCTGCTTCTCCTACATCAAAGTAATATATTTCTAGTAATTCTTCATCTTTTAATACTACTTCTTCTATATCGCCTGTATTAGAATCAATTGATGTTAAAAATACATATCCTACTGCACATACTATAAATATAAAGAATAATCTTCTAAGTATTTTTCTCATATTATCACCATCTAAATCATAACAAAAATAAAAAGACCTAACAAGGTCTTTTTATGTTCTTATTAAGACATTGGATGTTGTTAAGCTACTATTATTACCATTATTAATTATCCATGCCTGAGCAGTAGCATCTTTTACATATATTATGTGTGTTGTTTCAAAATTTGTAAATATACCAGAAAATGCAGTAACATTGTCGAAGTTAAAACTATCACCTAAATCAAGAGTTAAATTTGTACTATTACTACCCATACGACTAAACATATTAGTCATATCTGTTATTTGTGTTGTATCAAATTTATCGCCTAAGTATACATTAACACTAGTGCACATAGTTCCTAAGTATTCAAACATACCATAATCTAATCCACTACTTGAACCAGTTTCTAGGTACCCAATATCAATACCATTCATAGTAGTAATATTACTTGTATCAAAACTATTTCCTAAGTTTAATTGTATGGATTGACTATTATAGCCAAACCAAGTAAACATACCCCACATATTAGTTACTTTGCTTGTATCAAATCCCAAATAAAGATTAATTGTATTTGCATTATATCCAAACCTAAAGAACATTGCAGACATTTTTGTTACACTTGAAGTGTTTAGTGATGATAAATCCAAATATATATTTGTACAGTTTCCACCAGCAGATTCAAACATCTCTGTCATATCTGTTACTTTACTTGTATCAAATAAACTTCCAAGGTTTAAATTAAAACTAGTATTATTATATTCAAATCCCTCAAACATATGCTTCATATTAGTAACTTTGCTTGTATCAAAGCCGTTGCCCAAATCTAGTATAAATGAAGAGTTTGAATAACCAATATACTTAAACATATATGACATATCAGTAACATTACTTGTATCAAATTTATCTTTTAAATCCAATACAAATGAAGAGTTTTCATAACCAGTAGAATTAAACATATTTGACATATTTGTAACTTTACTTGTATCAAACTTATCTCCCAAATTAAGAGTAAAAGATGGGGAACTATATCCATTAGCAGTAAACATTCCTGACATATTCGTAACTTTACTTGTATAGAAAGAATCTCCCATATCTAGTATATAATTTGTACTGTCATGTCCAGAACAATAAAACATATATGACATATTTGTAACATTGCTTGTATTAAACAAACTTCCTAAATCTAATGTTAGCACTAAACTTTTATATCCTGTATAATTAAACATATAAGACATATCAGTAACATTGCTTGTATTAAACAAACTTCCTAAATCTAATGTAAGCACTAAACTTTTATATCCTGTATAATAAAACATATAAGACATATCAGTAACATTACTTGTATTAAATTTATTCCGTAAATCTAATGTAAAAGAAGTATTATTATAACCAGTTCTATAAAACATCTGCTTCATATTAGTAACTTTGCTTGTATCGAATTTATCTCCTAAATCAAGAGTAAATATTGTACTATTAATCCCAGTACTATAAAACATCGAACTCATATCAGTAACATTACTTGTATCAAAACGATCTTTTAAATTTAAAACGAAAGACAAACTATTTGCACCGGTGTTATAAAACATTGCTTTCATATTAGTTACGTTACTTGTGTCAAATTTATCTCCTAAATCTAGCGTAAAAACCGAACTATTTTTTCCAGCGGCATTAAACATAGAACTCATGTTAGTTACACTACTCGTATCAAACTTATCTCCTAAATCTAATGTGAATTGAGTGTTACCATTACCAACGTTATTAAACATTTCAGACATATTTGTAACTTTACTCGTATCAAATTTATTACCCAAATTTAATGTGAATGATGTGCTATAGGGACCCAATTGACTAAACATATCATACATATTAGTAACGTTACTTGTATCAAATTTGTCTCTTAAATCTAAAGTTATAACTGTACTATTATATCCAGTTCGATAAAACATACTTCCCATATTAGTAACGTTACTTGTATCAAATTTATTTCCTAAATTTAGTGTAAATACTGGACTAGAATATCCCGCACTTGAAAACATACTGACCATATTAGTAACGTTACTTGTATCAAATTTATTTCCTAAATTTAGTGTAAATACTGGACTAGAATATCCCACACTTGAAAACATACTTTTCATATTAGTAACGTTACTTGTATCAAAATTATTACCAAGGTCTAATGAAATAGAAGTGCTTCTATATCCAGTGCTTTCAAACATATTTGACATATTACTTACTCTAGAAACATCTAAATTATCAATTCCAATAATTTCATCTAAATAATTAAAATTTGCAAACAAATACGAACTATCTTCATTAGCATATAAATGTCCATCACCTTGTATATATAAATCATACATTGTATTATCATCTTGATTTGTTGTAATATATGCCATTACATTTCCATTACCGGCTACTCCATAATCCCAACTTGCTACTACATTGTTTGGCGGATTAATTTCGTCATCTAAGGTTATCGTTTTTATTTTTTGTTTATAAGCACTATTTCTAAAAGCTGTTGTATCACCAGAATATGTTGCTCTTATAATAGGTTCTTTTATTTTTTTTACTGTTATATTTCCTGTTATTCCTAATTCTGCATTTAATAGTGAATATCCTATTGTTAAGGCCAACACAAAAACTAGAATTGCAAAAATTCTATATTTTTTGTTATAAAATTTTCTTCTTCTAGTATGCTTCATATATAGTACTCCTAGTTTAATTATAGTAAAATTTTATCTTTTAGTAAATAAAAAACACATCTTAGATGTGTTATATTTTTTCTTCTATTAGTTTATCTTTGTATGATACTTTATATACATTATTATCTTTTATTGATTTTATTACTTCTACTTTATCATTATCTATTTTTAATGCAGTACCATTTTCTATTCCATAACAGATATCTTTATTTTGCTTTAATACTTCTTTTAATTCTTCTGTTTTCTTTGGGTCTGAATGATAATGAGGAGTAATTGTTTCTTTAAAATAATTAAATCCTTTAATCATTTCGTATGTATCTTTTTCTCCTCTTAGGATATAAGCATCAGAGAAACCTTCTTTTGATAGGAGAATTGCTCCTGCGGAGATTCCTGCAAGTACTGTATCATTTTCAAGAGCTTCATCAAATAGAGGTTTTAAGTTATACTCTTCTATCTTTTCTAGAAGTTTTACTGTGTCTCCACCACCAATATAAATAATATCTGCATCTAAAAATTTTTGTTTTACTAGATCTGGATTATGTATTAAATTATTTTTCTTTAAATATACTGGAGTACAGTTAAGATTTTTATAGATATTTTTTATTACATCATAGTAAGAATCACTAAAACTACTAGCTAAACCTACAAATAATAGATTAGGATTTTCTTTACCCGTCATTTTAACTATTTCTTCATCTATTTCTTTAGTTTCATAAGTAGTAGTACCTCTTCCTATTTCTCCTCCACCTATTAACATTAATTTCATTGTGTTTCTCCTTTTTGTTTATTATAGTCTCGTCTAATCCATTCCATTATTAGACATACTAGGTATTTTATTTCATTTTCTTTTAGTTCTCTACCTTTGGGAATATTATGCCATTTTTCTAAACATCCTCTACAACAACATCCACAAGCGTGCTGGGCAATAAATACTGGGTGCCCTTTCATTGGAGTTTGTTTTCCATCATTTGGAATTATTTCTGGCATAAGATTCTTTCTTATAAAGTCATAGGCATGTTCTTCTATCTTTTCCATACCTTTTTCATCAATATAATCAAGCATATATTTTCTTAGATGGAAACTATTTCTAAATTTAGAATGACTTAAACTATTTAATTTTTTATCAATATAAGTTCTTTGTTTTTCGTTTATTTCCATATTAAGTAATCCAATTTAAACTTCTTAACAAAATCCATAAAGTCTTTATGTTTAGAGTCCCCTACTGCTTTTATAATAACATTCATTAAATCAAATATTTTATTTCTTGTCGCAAGATCTAGGGATGCACAAGCTTTTAAGAAGTCTATTATTTTACGATAATCTTGTTTAAATTCAATTAAACTTACAATATGTGCTTTTTGACACATTTTATCTAAGTTATTTACTATCATCTTTAATTCTTCTTCTGAATGAGAATCAATATATCCTAATAATCCTTGTTTTAATGATTTTGAGAATGAACTTAATTTATCTTTCTTAAAATGATTTTTATCAATTTCCCAATAGATTATATCATGAGCTAAAGGCCCTGTCATATTGGCATGTACTACTTGATCTTTAGAATTATATAACATTATTCCAACGATTGAATCATTAGGCATATAATGATGATATTTTGGTAATAAATTCTTAAATTGTTTTGATCTAAATTCTTTATCTAGTAATCCTGGACCATCAAAGTTATGGACACTTACGATTTTATTTTTGACAAATCTATTACATTCCATAGATGCGACTAATGCTAGATTACCACCTTTAGAATGACCTCCTACAATATACTTTTTAAATCCAAAAGTACAATGTTTATTTAAATAAGCAATTGCTTTTCTATGAGTTTGAGTTGGATAACTATAACTTAATAAAAAGTTTTCTTTCCATCCGCTTATTAACTGATCTGTACCTTCATATGATACATAAGTCATATTCTTTGTATAATCTATCATTAAGGCACTAAATTGTAGATCTTTAGTTCCTTCATAAACATAGTTATATAACAGACAATCACGATATCTTTTTGTATCTTTCATATACTTTAAGATTTTATTTGCTTCTCTTACTGCTAGAATATTCTTTTCACTTTTTGAATGTAGACCCATAAATATTCTACCTGCATCTTTTAATGCAATCTTTTTGTGCTCTACTACTTTATCGAAATCTGCATATGATAAAAATGCAAATATTGCACTATCTACTTCATTAAATGGTTTTTCATCAAAAGAATATATACCATATTGGTCCATGTAATCATAAATGTTCATAATATCACCCAATCTACTTATATATATTCTAACATAAAAAAAGAAATAATTCCTTATTTCTTTTTAATAAATACTCTTGTTACTCTATTACTTATATTACATAGTATCTCATATGATATTGTATTACATAAATTTGCTACTTCATCTAGGGTAATATGTTCATCATCAAATATTACTACTTCGTCTCCTACATTTACTCTTATACCTGTTGTATCAATCATAAAACTATCCATACATATTTTTCCTACAATAGGAGCTTTACGATTATTAATATAAACATATCCTTTATTTGATAAAGCACGTCTAATACCGTCTGCATAGCCAATTGGTACTGTTGCGATAGATGAATCAATATCACATGTATATGACCCGTCATAGCCTATTTTAGAGCCTTCTTGAACTCTTTTAATAAATGTTACTTCACTTATTAATTTACATACAGGTTTTAGAGGTATTTTCTTAGAACAATCTTTATATGATTCATATCCATATAGTAATAATCCTGGACGTACTAAATTAGTAAAATCTAAATTATAGTTTAATAATCCATTAGATGCACTTATATGAATATATTTAAAGTTTATTCCTCTTTCTCGACATATATCTAATGCTTCTTTAAATACTGTTATTTGCTGTTCAGTATATTCATTATTATAATCTGCTGATGAAAAATGAGAATATATTCCTTCTATTTTTAAAGAACTCTTAATATTAGTATCTAAGAATCTATTTAAATCTTCTATTTGAATTCCTGTTCTATTCATTCCTGTTTCTATTTCTAAATGTACTTTAAAACTTGCTTCTCTTTTGATACATTCATTTAAAAAACTAAAATCACTTATACCAATAGTAAGATTATATTTAATAATATCATCTATATCACTAATAGAAGGTTGATTTAAAATAAATATATTTCCTTCATATCCTTTTTTTCTTAATTCTATTCCTTCTGTTACTAATGCTACTGCAACTATATCAAATTCTTTTATTACTTCCATTCTTTTATTTATATAGGTTCCATAAGCATTAGCTTTTATTACTGGCATAATTTCTTTATTGGTATATTTCTTTATTTGTTCTACATTGTATTTGAAATTATCCAAATTAACTTCTAGTCTTGTATTTCTCATACAACCCCTCCTAGATATCATGTATTATTATTCTATATGTAAATATATCACATTTTAGAAAAAAATAAAAACATATTCTAAAAATATGTTATAATTAATTTATGCTAAGGAGGAGAAGATGAAGAAAAAATTATTAATGATCCCTGTTATGTTAGTAGCAATCCTTCTATTAACAGCTTGCGGTCTAGCAAAGAAACCTGTTTCAGTAGAAACATTTACTAAGATTGCTGAAGGAAAGGATATGATTGTTGTTGATGTTATTGATCAATTTGAGGAATCACCTCAAGTTAAAAAAGCTAATGTTGCAATAGTCGAAAATCAATGGCAATTAGAACACTATATTTTATCATCTAAAGATGAAACTACTAGTATGTTTAATAAGAATAAACAAGCATTTGAGTTAGAAAAAGATGGTAAATCTAAAGAGACTAAAGTTGAATATGGATCATATACAAAATATGTATTAGAAACTGATACTAAATATAAAGTATTAATTAAAGTTGATAATATGTTTATCTATGGTAATGTACCTATTGAATATAAAGAGTACGCTGTAGAATTAATTAAAGAGTTAGGATATTAAAAAAGACACTTAATAGTGTCTTTTATTTTTTCTTATTTTTTTTGCTTTTTTGTTCTTCTTTTTGTAGTCCATTTAGTCCTAATAATATTAGAACTATTCCAATAAAGTCAGATCCTACTATAAATATATGATTCATAAATATATCTTCAAATAAAGCTGATATTGGATATCCTGCATTTGCTAAGCAAGAGAATAAGAATAAACATAATGATAAACCAAATGGAGCTATTCCAAATAGTAATAATAGTTTACTTCTCTTAAATGAAGTCATTTTGTCTTCTCCTGAGAATCCTAAGATCATGAAAAACATAAATGCTAAATAAAGAGGAAACCATATATTTAGAAGCATATACCATACTTGACCAAAAGCTTTTAGCCCAAATACATAATCACAAATTGTATAACTGGCTATAACTAAACAAGTATTAATTCCATTAAACATTGCGATTATAGACATTATTAATGTTAATGCATATGGAATTATACCTATAATAGCCCAGCCAAACCCTATTTTTTTCTTCATAATATCACCTATTCTAAGTCACAGGTATTTTCATTAAATATATAACATTCTAGATTTCTAACTGGCTCTGTTATATATACTATTTGTTCACTTGCGTACCTTATTCCATTACAATTTTCTTCACTTATTTTATCTTTAAAAATTGATGTATAATAATTTCTTTTATATTTTTGTTTTATAAAGTACTCTTTATTTAATGAACTTGATAAATATTCTTCAAAAGTCATGCCTTCTTCATATTCATAGTAATATGTTTTATCATTATCTACTGTTACACAGAATAATGGTCTATTACTTATTTTATAGTTATTGGTTATTTGTAGATTTAATGTACATAAAGCATAAACTGTATTTGGTATTAATAATGCAAATCCTACTAACAATACATAATAAACTAATTTTTTCATATTTAATAAACTTAAAATAATAATAATTGATAGTACTACTGACAATATTATCATTGTTGGGATTGTACCAGTCTTTGGATTATCTCCTAGAGAATTATTTGATAAGTTTAATTGGAATGAATTACTACTATTATATTCATGATTATCAAATGATGTACTTGGAACTTCATCAGTATATGCTATTCTTAATTGAAATTCTTTTGTACTATTTGCTTTAACAACCATATTATTATCATTTGTTATTAAAGAATATGTTAAATAATCTGAATCAATTTCAAAATCTTTTTCGCTTAGTAAAAAGTCATTATCTGACTCATTTTCTATTTTAAAGGAATATGTTACTTCATCCCCTACTTCATAGAAACGTAGATTAAATTTAAGACCTTTTCCAACTATAGATGGCTTTTCTTCCTCTATTAGTTTTCCTTTCATTTCTTTATTAGTAACATCTATAATTGATACATTTGATTCATCACATGTATCTTTTGCATATATAAATGTTGGGATTAATAAGATTATAAGAAGTAATGGTATTAAACATCTTTTCACTTTATCTACACTCCTCTACTATAATCAATATATCATATATAGTTAAAAAAGGAAACAAAAAAACAGCTCTTTCGAACTGTTATTTTCAATGGTGCGGGTAACAGGAGTTGAACCTGCACGTCTGGGACACTAGATCCTAAGTCTAGCGCGTCTGCCAATTCCGCCATACCCGCAAATATAGAATGGTGGACCCTATAGGGCTCGAACCTATGACCGCCCGGTTATGAGCCGGATGCTCTAACCAACTGAGCTAAGGGTCCGTCTTTTTGCATTGCTATTTAATAATAGCATAAAAAAACCCTATAAGCAATAGAAAAAAACAAAAAATAGAGAAAATCTCTATTTTTGTAACATATTTAATAAATTGATTTTAAACATATCTTTCTCAGGATTTGTCTTAGAAATCATTACACCTTTATAAGTTGATAACTCAGCTCTATGACCTTCATCTAAGATACCTTCAGGAGTAATATTAGTTAATAATATAATACCCTTTTCAGTATAAACTGTATAATGTAGAATGATTGGTCCATGAACTTTCTTAAATAACTCATCTGTAGGTAATTGTAATTCATAACTAATAGTATTATTCTTTTCATCTCTATTAATTTCTTTACCTAAGAAAGTACCTTTTCTGATTTCTGGATAATAAGTAAATGTTAATTTTTTATAAGCTAACATGTTATACTTACGAACAGATCTCTCTTTCTTTCTAAAATCATTTTCATCTAAATATTCAAATATATAGTTAGTACTCATATATTCAACCCCCTAACTTGTAGGTAACCCCTCTATACCTTCAATGTATAAACATTATACCACACTTGTTGTTTATTGTCAACTTTTTCTTGTTAAATAACAAAAAAGCGTATTAAACGCTTTTTTATTATCTTGTATATTGATATCCTTCTTCGTTTGTATTTGAATCTTCTTCAAATTCAATCCAAGCGTCTTCAAAGTAATAATCATCAGCTACTTTTGTACTTTCAACAGATTGTTTACTTTCGAATTTAGGCTCTTCTGCTTGAACAGGAGCTGATTGTGTTGGGGCTTGTTGTACTTCTGGAGCAGGAGATGATGTTTTTGGAGATTCTTGTACAGGTGCTGCACTTGTATTTTGTTTTTCTCCAGCTGCATCGAATCTCTTACCAGTTTCATTTGGATCTGGTAATGGTTCATTTGTTTTATCTCCTGTTGGATCAGTAGTAATATTTGTAACTGAATTATCTAAGTTACCATTAGAATCAGAATGATTATCATCAAATTGTGTACCATGACCGATATCATTTTCATTTACTGTTCCACCATTATTAATCTTATCATTAGCTTGATTAATCTTATCTTGAAGATCTTTTTCATCTTGTTTAACTTGATTTTCTATTTCTTGAGCTTTTTTATCTTCTTCAGCTTGAATTCTTTGTCTTTCTTTTTCAGCTGCAGCTTCTGCTTCTTTCTTAGCTTGCTCATTTTCTTTTTCAATTTGTGCATCTACTTCAGCTTTAGCTTTATCAGTAATTTTCTTATTCTTCTTCTCTACTTTTTCTGAATATGTAGTTGTAGTTTTCTTCCATGTCTTTGTTTCAGTCTTAGTAGATGTAGATGATTTAGATGATCCACTATTTTTCTCATCTACTCCATCAATTGCAAAATGCCAGTTAACTGCATCTTGGAAACTTTGTAATTTAGTTAATTCACGATGAGCATCATCAATATAATATATTCCTAATGATCTATAGTATTTTTCGAATGCATTTTTGTATTCTTCATATTTAGGATTCTTTGCATCAGTAGTACTTGAAAGTGCAATTAGTTCTGCTCTTTCAAATGTTTTATCTGCATAATTACATAATCCTAAGTCATTTAAGAAGTCAATTTCCATATCATTTAATGTATTATCAACTTCTAAGTTTTGCCACATTGTTTCTGCAGCAGCGATCATTGGAGTTACAGATAATTTGTATGCTTCTAATTGTTCATAATTTTCTGCATGAGAAATTCCTTCAGTACGTACTTCTTTACTAATTGGGAAGTCTTGATGTACCATTGCATAGAATTCTTTTACTAATTTAATCTTTTCGTCTTTATTAGTAGCTTCTTTAGCTGCTAAGAAAGCATCATGATATTTTTTATAGAATTCTTTACCTTCTTTAGATTCAATTAACATAGACATATCTACTGGATGTTTAGAATTTTCAATAGCATGTGCTCCCATTAATTGAAGAGAAGCATCTTTATAAGCTCTTTGTAAATCTTCACTTCTTACGTCTGCTCCATTGAATATTGCTCTTAATTCATCTTTTGAATAATCATTGTAAGCAGTTTGTAAAGCAACTACTTCATCAAATTTAAGACTTGGACGTACATCTTTACCATCTTCTAGGTAGTAATGAGCAAATGTATTATTAAATCCATCCATAGCAGTTCCTGCATTTGTCATAGCAGTTTTTTGAGTTTGATTTGTAGTTCTTTTTAATAATCCATTAATTGTTGCATTATTGTAGAATCTACTCTTTAATATAGCATCTTCTGTTAGAGATACAGTTGAAGTATCTTTGTTCTTATCTAATGTATTAGTAATTCCTGGAAGATTACTACGGTATATTTCACCTTCCATTGTTTTCTTAGAACAAGAATTAACTCCCCATAGAACAGCTAAAGCTGTAGCACCAATTAATAAACCTTTAATTAGTTTACTCTTTTTAATTTTTCTCCAGCTTTTCTTGAAGAATCCTTCTTTTTCTTCATCTTCTACTTCAATTTCTTCAACTTGTTCCATCTTTGCATCTGCAACTTCGTTATCGAAATCTCTTGATCCATCGAATTCATCTTCATCATCAAAATGATAGATATCTTCTTCTTTAGCATTTGTAGTAGAAGCTACAGCTGCAGCTCCAAGAACTGGAGCGGCAGTTTCAACAACCTTTTTAGTTTCTTTAGTATCTTTAATTTCTTCATCATCATCGAATTTATAGATTTCTTCATCTATAGCTTCTTTGATATCTTTTCTAACTTCTTCCTTTTTAGTATCTTTAGGAAAATATTTATCAAAAGTTGCAGTTAATGTTGATAAAGGAACTACATGTACAACTTTACGATTGATCATTTCTTTGAAAGCATCTTTTGTTTGAATATTGTTTTCTTTAACGATTTCTTCGCAAGCATCAATACCTTCTTCAAAACTAATGTTTTTTACAAATCCATCTTTATAAAAAACTGTAGCTTTTTTCTCTCCTGTTAGAGTTTTATAAAATACGATATTTTCTATACTTTTCTTTAACATCTAAATTCCCCCTTACTTTTCCTTCTTGTTTCCTGTCATTGTCCATCCTGCATTAATTAATGCTGAATCATTATACTTACTCCATGTAGTTTCAGTTTTTCCAGGTTTAACAATAGATCTTGATTTTGTACTCTTATAACATACATCACCATATAAAGGTTCTGTTCTAGTAGCTTTTTCTGTTACTGTTACTGTTCCGTAGATTGGAACTGTTTTAACAACGTATGATCCACAACTTGCAGCGTAGCTAGTAGTTTGACCAGCAACATGAGTCTCACTTAATGGAGTTCCTGCAGTTGTTGTAGATGAAGTAGTTGAGCTAACTGTAGCTAAACCACCAGTATATGTATATGAATCATAGTAATAATTTGGTAATGTAGTACATGTTTCACTACAATAACTATAATCAGCTCCTACAAATTTATAATGTGTATTTGCTGTATCTGTTGGTGGATTACTATAACTTGCTCTACCATTATACTTCCATGTACCATTACTTGATTGTGTAGTTGTTGTAATAGTATTAATAGTTGTATATGAAGTTGTAGTAGTTGTAGCATATAATGTCTTATTAATTTCTACATAATTGTAATTAGAACAAGATTTAATTTCATAAGAACCTGTTTGTCTAACCATTGGTCTAGTTTTTGAATAAGTCTTTTGATAATTTCCAATCTTTTCTTTTCTAGTTAATTTTTGTAGTTTGAATAAACATGATGCATCACTATTACTACAATTTACTTCTTCTGTAGCACAGTCTGTTTTGTTCCAGTCACTCCAATTAGTCCAGTCACTGAACTCAGTATTTGTAGTTCTTGTATATTCCCAAACGTATTCTTTTTCTCCACATTGTTTTTCATATTTTGCTTTACTTACGTTTGTTCCATATTTACCAAAATAGTATCCATTAACTACTTTACATTTTGGAGCTTGGCAACTAATAATGTAATTTACTTCACTTACAGTATTACCATCTTTATCGTAATATTTACCATCGTAGTATTCACATTTGTGAACTGTTGGTGTTGGTGTACCACATTGTTTATCATAATTAGCTTTACTTACATTAGTTCCATGTTTACCAAAGTAGTAACCGTTAACTACCTTACATACTGGAGCTTGACAGCTAATAATGTAATTTACTTCACTTACAGCATTTCCGTTTTTATCATAGTATTTACCATTCTTTTCAACACATTTGTAAGTTACTGGTGTAGTACATTCTTTTTCATATTTAGACTTCGTAGTTGAATTACCATTCTTATCAAAGTAATATCCATTTACAATCTTACATTTTGGATTTTGGCAACTCTTAATATAATCAACTTCTGATACTCTGTTTCCATTTTTATCGTAGTATTTATTTCCTACTTGTTTACATTTTGGATTAACATCTGCATCTGGAGTTGGTGGCACAGGTTTTGGAGTTACAGGTGTTATTGGTACAACAGGAGTAACTTTTGATCCTGAGCTTTTTTGAGTAGTTTGTTTTTGACATATATAAGACTCACAGTAAGCATAACATCCTAAGTGAACTAGAATATAATCCTCTTTTTCACTATCTTTGATGTTTACCTTAAGAAGATATTCATCATTCATTTTTGTTATTTTTACATAACTCTTATCAACATCTACGGCTTTATTATTTTTGTCTATTAGTGGAACGACTAATTTTTTCTCAATCATTTCACCTAAAGTCATTTGTTTGCTTTCACCTATTGTAGCTGGAAGTCTTTCAGCTGTATAGTAAGTGATTGCTGCATCTCTCATCTTTTCAAGATTATTTGCAAAGATTTGAGAAGTTAATGCATCTAAACCTAATACTTCACAAGTTGTACTACCCTTACAACTTGCATTATTTGTTGTATTAGAAGAATTAAGTTTAGGTAACACAAATTTTGATAATAACCATACTAATAATAGTACAAATATTACCACCAATAGAAGCTTAATTAAGAAACTTCTGATAGGATAACCTCTTTTTTCGTACTCTTCAGTGTACATAATATTCCCCCTCCCGGTTACACATGCTCACTATAATAACACAAAATGACTGTTAAGTCAAACTTTTATTTAAGTGTGACAACAGTCATTCCATCGTTAAAATTATCAATTTTATATTCTTTTACATGCTTATTTTTCTTTAATGTTTCTTGAGTCATCTTTTTTAGTACTCCAGTACCTATTCCATGTACTATAATTAATTCTTTATTTTTTTGCTTTATTTGGTCTTCTATAAAGTCATTTATTAATATTCTACTATAGTCTCTATCATATCCATGAAGATCTAAAGTAGGCATTCTACTATATAACTTCATCGTATTCTAATACTTCTGATAATAATGGAATAGAGAATCTAGAACCTATTCTAGTAACACTTATTGCACCTGTTATTGATGCATATCTTATTGCTTCTTCTAAAGGATAACCCATACCTATAAAGTATGTAAAAGCTCCATGAAAGATGTCGCCAGCTCCTGTTGAATCAATTGCTTTTACTTTTACTGATGGAATTATTTTAAATTTACCATCTATTTCTGTAAAAGATCCATTTGCTTCTAATGTAATTATTATATTTGTTCTAAAGTATCTTTTTAATTCTCTATATATTTCTTTTAATGTATTAAAGTCTCTTATATCTGTTTTTTTACCAGTGAATTCTTCTGCAAAATCATGACTACATACTACATATGTAACTAATTTTCCTAAACTTCTAGTATGTTCGTTTAATCTTCCTGCATCTAATACTGATATTGCATTAGGATTTTTCTTTAATACTTCTCTTGCTGTTTTAGGGTGTTCTCCATCAATTAGTATTACATCTGCGTCATATATTTCTACAGGTCTATCTAGTTTAAGTATTGGATCTCTTTTTGCAGTAATTACTGTTCTTGAACCATTACTCATATTAGCAATAATATAACTACTTGATGTATGGTGATTTGGATATTTTATTAAATACTCTGTATTTGCACCAATCTCTTCAAAATCTTTAATTACTTGATCTCCATAGTAATCATCACCAACAATAGATACCATTGTAGTTTCCATTCCCCATTTAGCTAGTAGATATCCTCCGTTAGAAGCAGGCCCTCCACCACATTCTATATGTTTATTTATACGGTTTTTTGTATTTTCTACTGGGTAATTTTCCATTGGTAATGTAGTATCAAATGTTGAATGCCCTACACACACTGCTTTCATTCCAAACACCTTCTTATCATAAACATTATAGCAAAAAAAGATAGTACTTAAAAGTACTATCTTTATATTTTTATGAAAATTTATTTTTTTCTTGCGACAATTCCATAATATCTTCTTAGAAGTCTTATTTTTCCATCATATGTGTTTTCTTTTATGTATTTGTCTAGAGTTTCATCATCAATTTCAGTTTTTTCATAGTTTTCATTTGATTCCATTTCAGAAAAATCATCAATTATTGGAACTTTTTGTAAGAATACTTTGAATAATTCTCTGTTTTTGAAATACTCTCTTTCATGAATTGGTATTAATTCAACATCTTTGAATCCTGCATTTATTACATTTTCATAATCTACTATGCTTATTGGTTTTGCATCTTTGTAACCTTGACCTCTTCCAAACATCATTTTTAAAGCATGACAGTCATCTTTGTCTACACCTCTTATTAATAGGTATCCACCTTTTTTTAATGCTTTGTAGATTTGTTTTGGATCAGTTACAGTGTTTCTTGCAACTACGACATCGAAGTAATCATTTGCTACATCTATGTTTAAATTGTCCATTACTTTGAAAGCAATGTTTTTTCTTCCTGATTTTTTTAAATTTTCATTTGCTGTTTCAATCATTGCTGGAGAATAATCTGTTCCTAGTATTTCAGCACATTCTGGGAATGATTTTAATACTTTTTCTCCTCCACCAGTTCCTAAATCTAATACCTTTGAATCTTTTGTTGCAACTTTAGCAAGTTCTTCATACAAGTCCCATAAAGTTAAATCTTCTGACTCTATTTGAAATTCATCAAAACTCCAATTTTTTACTTCTTCATAAAAATCAAATTCTTTGTTTTTCATATTATTACCTCTTTCTTTATTTCTTTATTGTGGTATTAAAAAAGAACCTCCTTTCATGAACAGCAAAACCTACCACAAAAATTCTGCGATATTTTTTTGTCATTCATGATGAGATTCTTAGGTTCTTATCATTGTTAACCCCACTATTTAAAGTGCCTGGTAATAAAACGCGAATAACTAATTGATTTATTACGAGACTAATTATACAACATTTGTTGGTTTTTGTCAACTAATGGTGATGATGGTGGTGATGAATTTCTATATTTTCACATGTTTTACATTCTATTTCATCACATACTTCATCTTCTGTTTCTAGAATTGAATGTCCAATATTATGTTCATTTAATTCTTCTCTTATTTCTTTTTTAATATGAGCTATATCTTTACTTTTTGTAACTATATGCATTGTAGCATAGTTATGATATCCATCTATACTCCATACATGAATATGATGAATATCCTCTACTCCATCAATTTTAATTAAATGTTCTTTTAATTCATCTATATCTATATCTTTTGGAGTTTTCTCTAAGAATAAATCTAATATTATTTTAAAGTTCTTTAATGAATGGAAAAGAATATAAGTTGATACTCCTATACTCATAATTGGATCAATTATACTAATATCAGTAAAGTTCATTATAATTGCTCCTACTAGTACTACAATCCATCCTAATACATCTTCTAACATGTGAAGATTAACACTTCTTTGGTTAATAGAATCTCCTTCACGAGTTACATAGGCTGCTATAAAGTTAAGAATTACTCCAAATAAAGCAAATATAATCATTCTACTATAATTTACTTCTTCTGGATTAATTAGTCTCTTACAAGCTCCTATTATTACTAGAATTGATCCTACTAATAAAATTGTAGTAGTAATTACTCCTCCTAGTACTGAATATCTAATATATCCATAAGTATATTTATTATCTGCTTTCTTTTTACTTTTCTTTTCTAGGAAGAATGAAATACCAATAGATAAGGCATCTCCTAAATCATGTACTGAGTCAGACAGTATTGCTACTGAATTAGTAAATACTCCTCCAAAAAACTCAAATATTGCAAATGATATATTTAATAAAAATGCAATTAATATATTCTTTTCTGTTTTCATTTAATCACTCCATCCAAAAATTACACTTAGTAAAGCAATAATAAATGGTATTAAACTTGAGACCATTGTCCAAAATCCTACTTTTTTTACTTCACTCATTGGAAAATTTTTAATATCATGTACTTTCCATAATAATATTTCATTTTTATGACCTGTATATAAATATAGACCACAGAGTAATATTAATAGTCCAAATACACTCATTAATATTGCTAAACTCATATAATCACCTACCAAACAAATGGAATTAATCGATATTTTACTTTCTTTTTATATTCAATATATCCTTTTAGATCTTTTTCTAAGACTTTTTCTTCATTTATTATTCTTTTTATAAATATTATTGGAAATAATAAAAATATAAAGAATGCATGAATACTTCCTAATACTAAGGGAATTAGTAAGAATAACATTAATGTAATTGAATACATTGGATGTCTTACTACGGCATAAAAACCAGTATCAATTACTTTATCATCTTTTCTTACTTCTATTGTTCTATTAAGAAAAGGATTTTCTCTTAATATTTCACAATATAAGAAATAGAATATTAAAAACATAATAGAAAATATATATGTTAATCTATAAGGCATTCTAAACCAATTAAATCTATAGTTTAGGCCACAAATTATAAATCCTAATATAAATACTATTCCACTAAGTAATAATACTATTTTTTGATCATTTTCTTTTTCTTTGGCATTTAATCTTCTTTCTAGCAATTTAGGATTAAATATCATTAGAATTATTCCTACAATAAACATTGGTATAAATAATAATCCCATAAATAACCAACCTTTTGTAAAATTTATACTTCCAGCAGGTATAAATATTAATAATCCTACAAGTATAATACCAATAATAAATTTAATTAAACCTTGAATAAATAACTTAAAAGTCATTTTATCACTCCGATTCTATTTAATTATATCACAAATATGAAATTTATTTCATAAAAGTTTTATCTTTGTCATCTAAATATTTTGCTAGATCAAGATATGCTTGTACACTCCAGAAATTCCATCTTTCTTCATCTGGAAAATTACCTAGAGTTTTATTCTCTCCTTTTGGTATGAAGACATGATCTATTATTCCCCATCCATATTCTCCAGATGATTCATAAGCTATTGTTCCTTCAGTTTTACCTTCAAAGACAATTGGTTCTCCTCCGGGTTCACAATATGCTATTGTTTCTTTTAAATAAGCACTTCTATCTTCTACACCTTCCATTAATTTTAATAATCCATCTACTTTTAATGTTTCATCCATATATTTCATATATGCTCCAGGAAATCCATTATAATGTTTTATAAAGAATCCTGTATCATTTTTAATAACTGGAATATTTAGTTCATTAGCAGCCCATTTAGCTGAATATTTTGCTACTTCAGTAACATCATCTGATTGTATCTCTGGTGTTTCTATCTTTATATTATCTATTTCATAGCCTAATGGTTCTAAGTATTGCTTAGCACTTGCTATCTTAGCCCAATTTCCAGTAACATAAGTTATCTTTTTCATTTTAAATCTCCTATAATTCTTTTAAATGTTCCTTCTCTATCATATGAAGTATCATATGACTTAATATTATATTTTTCAAATTCTTCGTTAAAGAATTTATTTCTTTCTATAAAATATGGTACATTTCCTTTTAATTCTTCATCACTGCACCAATAAGTCCAATCATCTTCTGTATCATATTTTTTAATATTATTATATAAATCTTCTTCAGTAATATAGTTATATGTTAAACCTATTACTTTATATTTATCTTCATGTTCTTCTAAGAATGGCATAAGCTCATCAAAATCTATATGAGTACCTTCTATTACATATTTAATTCCATCATAGAAACATTCTCCTTCAGATAATTCTATTAACATTTTTTCTAGAAATGGAGTTAAATTATGAGCTGTTTCTATATCATTATAATCATGTCTTATTTTTAAATCAGGATAAGCTTCAAATCCACTTACTAAATCATCTATTCTAAGTAGACTATAACCTAATTCTTTACTTATTTTTTTAGCTAAACTAGTTTTACCAGTTCTAGCTGCTCCTAATATTAATATATTCCGGTCCATATATTTACTCCTTTTCTGTTTTAAATACTATTAAAGGTATCATTATTTCATCTTCAGTATATCCTGCATGATGTGATTTAAACATTTGGTTTCCATAAATTAATGTTTTTTCAGTTTTGGCAATTGCTAAAAAGTCTCCTAATAGATCTCTATAAATAGGATTTTCTTCCCCATCACCAAAAAGTTTAGATTCAATTACTTCGTCTATACTATATAAATCATAGTAATTACCAAAATATTTATTAAATAATTCTTTAAACTCATCTTTCTTATCTTCTTTTATAAAGAAGTTTGTTGCTCTAGGTTCCATAGATGTAGTTCTTTTTAAACAATCTACTACATTAGGATAATCTTCTAATAAGATATTTTCTACATTAGTATGTCCATGATCTGCTACTACTATAAATACAGTATCTTTTACTAATTTTGATAGTTTTTCAACTCTTTCGTTAATTGTATGGAATATTTTTTGGACTTCAGGATCTTCCCATCCTAATCTATGCATTGTATGATCAGGATCCTCATCATAAGCATAAATAAATTTCTTACCATCACTTTTACATAATTCTATAATTCTTTCATCCATATCATATATATCAAGATATGGATCTTGTCCAAATGGCATTAAATTATATCCTTTATATTTTCCTGTTTCATTTATGTATTCTGCTATAGTTTTAGTTTTCATATGTTCTTCATTGTATTTATTTGCTTCTGGATCTGGTAAATCTCCTTCTACAGAACCTTTTTTAAATCCTAGGAATGTAGCATAGACATTATCTAAATCTTTATAATAACTATCCCAACCTAACATTCCTGATTCTACTGGATTTAATCCTGTTGTGATTGATGTTGTTGCTGCTACTGTAGTTGCAGGAAATACTGTTGTTATAGCTTTTAATCTATTTTTAATTAAGAATGAATCTTTAGATAGTATTCTATCCATTATATTAGAACCCATACCATCACATAATAAAACTACTACATTTTTAGGATTATATTCTTCTAGTAATTTATCAATATAATCTAATGTATTATGTTTATAATCAAGTTCAAAATATTTTCTAATAGAACAAGCAAGATTTGTTAAACATTCATTGTAATTATTCTTTACTATCATAAAAATCACCTAATTTAATTATAACAAAAAAGATAGATATTCTTCTATCTTTTTTCATTCATTTTAGAAATTACTATTGGATCTAAGTATCTTGTTAAATCTTTTTTTAAATGAAATACTTCTTTAACTACACTACTAGATACAAATTGATAATCTTTATCTGCAAATAAACAAATAGTATTTACTTTATTATTAGATATTTCTTTATTTATTTGTTGAATTTGTATTTCATATTCATAATCAGATACACTTCTTAAACCTCTAATAATTGCAACACAGCCTTCTTCTAGGGCAATATCTACTGTTGCTCCTACTGGAGCCATTACTTTTACTTTAGGATTATCTTTATATATTTCTTTTATAATTTCTAGTCTTTCTTCAACTGTGAAGAAATGTTCTTTTTTATCTGGATTATGCATTATCGCAACAATAACTTCATCAAATAAATTACAAGCTTGTTCAATAATATTCATATGACCTTTTGTTATTGGATCAAAACTTCCAGGATATATAACTTTTATCATATTATATTCTTCACCTTCTTTTCTATCTCAAGATAATTATTAATATTAACAACATAAGTAAAATCTTTTTTATTATACTTATATGCTGCTTTTTCTCTTAAAGCAAATTCTTCTTCTGTAATATGATCTCTAAGCATTGCTCTATTCATTCTAACTTCATATGGGATATCAAGTAATATTTTAATATCACACATATCAAAGAATTTAGTTTTTGGAAGTAATAACCAATCTAAAATAATAATTTTATCTTTATTAGTTTTAATAAAATTATCTATTTCTAATTCCATATGTTTCCAAGTAATTTCAGTAAGTTTGTCCATTTCTTTAGTATTATTAAATACAATCTTACTTAATTTCTTACGATCAACATATCCATTTACTATTAATTCTTCTCCAAATTCATTACTAATATCTTTTTTAACTGAATCTAATAGCAATATATCATGTCCTAAAGTATCTATATCATAACGAATTGCTCTACCATTACTAAATTTTACTAATTCATCTGCAAAAGTAGATTTACCACAACCAGAATTACCACAAATACCTATAATCATGCTTCTTTCTTCTTTCTTAATGTGAAATATAATAGTACTCCTATCATTGTTATGATACTAGCTAGACTAAATCCAGTTTTTGGATTAATTAATTCTTTAAATAGAACTTCTATTTCTACATCATCATCTATCATTTCAAAAGTTAATTCATGTAACTCAGTTTTATTACCTTTTGAATCTGTAAGAATAATTTTATCTACTACATAACCTAATTTAGGTTTGGCATTAATAGTAACTATTTCTTTATTTTTCGCTATAGTTTTGTCTACAGTAAATGTTCCATTGCTTGAGGTCTTTTTGTTAATATCATATTTATAATATAAATCTATTATTCCAGGGTATCCTTCAATTGTATCTGCTGATCCATTATGGAAAAAGCATCTTATAGTTTCATCATCCATTAAATAATAATAGCCAAGAGTTCCTACCATTTCAGCAACATTATATGATTCTTTTAATTCACCGGTTGTCTTATTTACATACATAAGAGTTGTATTAAAACTTCTATCATCTTTTGGATTATTGCCAAATATTAAATATGAATCTTCTAATTCAATAAAATTAATATCATTTATATCAATATTGTCACTAAATTTATTTCGCCATACTAATTCATTATTTGAATTATACTTTGAATACCATTTGATAAATTGATATTTATCAGAATAGTGTTCTATTTCATATAATATATATCCATTATCACTTGTATTAAAAATTCTTTTATAATCGCTAAGATTTGATTCATCATTAATATTTTCATATTTTATATTTCCATCTAAATCAAATTCAATTCTTGAATTATAGCATTTATCTATTTGAGACTCTAAACTTGTACAACCAATGACAATAATTTTGTCGTTATTTAATTGAATTAATTTATCAAATCTTTTGTATTTATCTTCGCTATAGTTTTTGCTCCATATTACATTTCCATTTTGATCATATTTTACTATAATTGCATGATTTTTATTTGAAATATTTGTATCTGAACTACTTCCAACAGCGATATAATTACCATCTTTAAGTTGTATTACATCTTTAAAATCATTATAGTACTGTGAACCATAGAAAGTTTTATACCATTCAACCTCTCCATTTTTATCAATTTTTAATATTAATGCATTAGATACTGCATTGGTTTTTATATTATTAGAATGAGTACTTCCTGCAATGATATATCCATTATCTTTTGTTTCTTTGAATGCATTGATATATTCTTCTGCTTCTCCTCCAAATGATTTATCAAATACAATTTTTCCGTTTTTATCATATTTAACATATGATATGTCATATCCACCATAAACAGCTGATTTTCGTCCTGCGCCTAATCCTGCAAAAACAAATCCATCATCTAATGGAGATCTTGCGGCAAATATATTTTCCATTGACTCAAATATATTTAAATGATTTTTTATGTTTTTAATTTCACCATTATTTTTTAGTTGTATAAATTCAATTTTGTTTTCTGGATTATTTATTATATTTATATATTCTTCATTATTTGTTTCATATAGATATGTTTTATATTTATCATAGTATTCTTCAAGCTTTTTTTCATAATCCCAAATTATGCTACTATTTGATGAATTAATTTTTTTTGAAAAATAGTATGTATCATATTCGTTTTCGCTAGAATTATATTTTCCAAGAAAACCTGATATTAAGTAGTTATTATCTTTTGTAGTTTCAAATGAATCTATTATTACTGGATAATCAAATCCAATAGTAGTTCTTTTTTCTATTCTACCATTTTTATTATATCTTTTAATTTCTATAACTGGTTCATTTGAACTATTTCTTAAGTTTGATGCAAAAATCCATCCATTTTCTGTTTTCTTTAATATTTTCCCTGTTTCATTAAATTCAAAATCTGAAATATAATTTCCAGAAGAATCAACTATTGCAGAAGGAGAATAATCTGTTGTAGCTACTATGTAATTGTTATCATCTTTTTTTATAATGTGTTCTAGTGCATTATCAATTTTATTTAAAAAGTCTTTTTGCCAAACTAAATTTCCGCTTGCACTATATTTTGCCATAATAGCAAATCTCGGATTTGAATTATATGAATCGGAAATACCAACTGCTATGAATTCACCATCTTCTGTTTCTATTACATCGTAGAAATAGTTTATTTTATTTTGTATTTCATATTTGTTTGACCATAAAACATTTCCTGATAAATCAATCTTATATATAATTGCACTTGCTTTATTTGTTCTTTCTTCATCATCTTGAGTTGTTCCTTTACCAATTAGAATTATGTTATTGTCTTTGGTAATTATACCTTTACATATTTGATTTATATGTAATAATACACTTTTTTCGGATATTAATTCTCCTTCATATGTATATTTTAGTATACGATAAAAATTTCCATCATTGTCACCATATGATGTAAGGTTTGAACCATCAAACTCTGAATTTCCAATAGTTATTATTCCATCATCATCTTGTAGTATTATTTCATTTGAACTATATGTAATATCTGAATCAAATTTAAATCTTTCTGATACTAGTTGCTTTGCATTAACATTTACTGTAAAACATATAAAAAGTATAAGTATAATCATTTTTATTATTTTCTTCATACTCTCACCTATTTTAATTTTAACATAAAAAAGAAAAAACATTAACTAATTTGTTAATGTTTTCTTTTTACTTCTAATTGTAACAAATAATAAACCACCAACCATGGCAAATATACTTATCAAACTAAATCCAGTCTTTGGATTTATTAATTCTCTAAATACAACTTCAATTTCTACATCATCAGGAATCATTTCAAAAGTAAGATCTTTAAATTCATTTTTATTTCCTTTAGTGTCAGTTACTATAACTTTCTCTACAATATAACCAAATTTAGGCTTAGCATTAATAGTAATAATTTCCTTATTTTTTGCTTTTGTTTTATCAATAGTAAAACTACCACCATCGGATTTTTTAGAAGTTATATCATATTTATAATATGCCTCAAATAACCCTGGATATCTACCATATCTTTCTGCAGGGGTTTCACAAGCAATCATTCTAAGAGTACCATCATTCTTATAATATGAGTAAAGAAACTCTTTAAAATAATTATCAAACGTTTGATCATAAATAGGATTTCCATCAATATCAACAACAAAAACAGACGCAACATCCTTTGAAAGAATTAATTTATTATCCTGTAGATGAATAGAATTAATACCACTATAAAGTTCATCTAAAACATCAAATTTCTTATCATAGAGTAATTGACCATTTTTGTATCTAATCATATTAAATAAATATTTATCTAAATCGGAATCATAATGATAAAAAGTTACAATAAAATCATCATCATCTAAAACAAATATTTCACTGAAAAATTTAAAAACGCGATTGAATTCATAAGACTTTAAGTAATTTCCATCTAAATCTAAAACATATACAATAGGACTATCAAGTTCTATCTGAGTTTTCTTTCCTAATATATAAATTTTATTATTAAATATATCCATATATTCTAGTGTAGCAATACCACTTGTAAAATCGGTAGAATGCCAAATAAGATTACCATTTATATCATATTTAGAAACAAAATAAGTATTTACATTATATTCTTGATAATAATAACCACAAACAACAATACTACCATCACTTAACTCTACTAAATCTGAAATATCATTATGCCGAGCATAATTAATATATTTACTCCATAAAAGATTTCCATCAGGATCATACTTAAATATCTCATATACCCAATTATTATCAGTTAAAGAACGATCTTGAATTGTTGCTAAAACAATTAGATTATCATCTTTAGTAACAGTTTGTTTTCTAGCAGATATATAATCAGCCTGAACAGTTTTACCCCAAATATAATTATCATTTTTATCAAATTTTCTAATAAACATACTATCATGGGTACGACCATCATGATATTCCTCAATATAACCAGCCATATAATAATTATCTTTAGAATCAACAACAGCAGAAATATATCTGCCTGAAATAGTAGAAATACTAATTAAAGAACTATTTAATAACTTACCATTTTCAGAATATAAAAATGATTCCATATCAGAATAATCAAATAAATCACAGCCCAAAAAAACAAATTGATAATTAGCTAAAGGAAATACTACACCACTGCTATAATCATTTTTTATTTCCCATAATTTATTAAAAGACTCATCATACTTTTCAATTAAAGTATATAAATTATCTACAGAATTATTATCAGAGACTACTCTTGTTATTAAGTATCCTTCACCTAAATTATGAATATCAATATAATCATTCAAATGATATTCAGGAGATAATTCATACGAAAAAGAAAGATTACCATTACTATCAAATTTACCAACGTATGATTTAGTAAAAGTATTATTAGAATAATCATATCCTTCAGATCTTGTAAAAATTATATTATCATTTTTTACAGTGAAATTAGAAATATAGGTATTATCATTATATGAATATTGTTTTAATAAATCACCATCTTTATTGTATTTATAAATCACACTAGAATTACCATCAGCAGAGCTAGTTAAAATATAAATATAATCATCAAATAATTTAAGAAAGTCGAAATCCCCATTACCATCATAAACAAACGAAGAAACTTCTTCTCCTGCATAATTAAATTTTAAGAAATGATTCTTATAAATGTTATTAGAATAATCTCTTTCAGCAGCAATCATATAAATGAATTCGTCATCATTTATTATTTTCATTATAAATTGATAATCTTCAAACTCTTTACCCCATAAAACATTACCATCATTATTAATACAAAAAACTATAGCTTGATTGTATCTTTCACCAACAATAACATAATTGCCATTATTCAGAAGAACACCATAGTAATAATCGCCATCTGAATAATAATCATTTTCAATATTAATTTGATTAGTTTTTTTACCATATAAATCATATTTAGAAATAACAAACCATTCATCATCTAAGCTATTTGGTAATTTACCAACATAATCAGTTTCACCAGCTAAAGCAAAACCACCATCATTAGTATCAATAAATGCACCGTTTTTAACATATGGAGAATTTGGATTAACTCTTAATTCTTCTTCAACCCATTCTTTAGCATCAACTCTAAATGAAAAAGTAACCAAAAGTATAAATATAAAAATCTTTATAAGTTTCTTCATACTCTCACCTATTCTAATTGTAACACAATAAATAAAAAACATTAACAATAAGTTAATGTCTTTACAATTTCATTTCATATTGAATTCTTTGATGTTTAAACCCCATATGATCATATGCTTCTAAAGCATTAGTATTAAACATCCAACAATTAAATTCAATTCTATCACATTTCAATTCTCTACCAATTTCTAATACTCTATCTATAAGCATTTTACCATATCCACATTTACGGTATTTTTCAAGAACTACTATTTGATCCATATCAAGTTTCTTAGTATGACGTTTTTTAATTACATATGATAAATAAGCAACAACTCTATCGTCTCTAAGTAATACAAGAGTATTTTGATTCTTCATATTATTAATTAAATCAGATTCTAATTCATCATCACTTAAGTCTATAAAAATATCAGGTCTACCATTTTGATGAAATCTATAGCCTTCAATATATACTTCAAGAAGTCCATTATTAATATCCATTTCATTTGCTTCTCTAATTACTATATCCATATAATCACATCCTATATAAATTATAACAAAAAAAGACTAGTTTGCCCTAGTCATTTTTACATTATTATTATCAATTGGTAAAATTGTATTTTCTGGATTGTTAAATCCTAATATTTCTCTAATCTTTTCTACATTTTCTATATGATTACTATTTTTAAGTGTATATCTACGATTATATATAATATCATCTCTTGCTAACATTGCCTGATGAAGTTCATCTAATTCTTCTGATTTATCTATTAATAATGTTAATTCTTTATCTCTCTTTTGTCCTAAATTATAACTATTAACTTTATTAGTACACAGTCTAAATCCATTTAAATCTCTACTGATTCTATAACATTTACCATCAGTACTATATGATACTAAAAAGAAATTAAATACTCTCCATCCATCATGTAAAAGTTCAATACTTTTTTCTTTAATAATACCATCTAGTACAGCAATATTAAGTAAACTATCTTCATCTAACTCTAATAGAAATTTATAGTATAATTGCTCATAAAAAGAAAGATTATTTTCAGAATCTTTCTTACTTTCTTTTATAGTCATTATCTTTTATGATTCTTTCTATATTCTTTTACATTATGATCTGCAATCATTGCTTCATAAGTAAGTAATATTTCTTCTGGATTAGATATTCTCTTAATAGAACCATATTCTTCATGTTCATAGTTGACTATTACTAAATCTATATGATCACCATTTAGAAGTAGACTTGCAGTAAATGCAGGATAACCTATAGTTTCTTCATCAAATTCACTTTTAAAAATCATAGATGCAAAATCAGAATCACGATATTCATTAACTAACTTAATAAATTTTTTCTTTGTTTTTTTAGATATATTTTCAGAATCTAATTCTTTTACTTGTCTAATTAATTTATCACATTTATTACTTTTTTCAGCATAAATACGATCTGTATATAAATTGTTTTTAACTCTTTTTAAATGATACGTACCTTCAAAATTACCTCTAATACGCATATTATGTATATTATTATTCATCCTAGAACCTCCTCATATTAAAATTATAATAAATCTATCATAAAAGTACAAGATTTATTAATTTATGAATAAAAAATTATAATATTTACCTATAAATATTAATAATAATAGAGAAATATTTATTAGTATTAATAAAATAATATGACTTTTCTTTTCTTGCATTAGATTAGCTATAAACTCTCTAATTAAAGCATTTGTATAGAAATACCATTTAGTTTTACTTCCCATTCCTTCACAATCAATACCTTCATTACTTGCGATAACACCACTTCTAAATACATGATAATTTGTAGTAGAAAAGCTTATTCTTGCATCTTTATTTACTTTATCTATTTTCTCTTTAGAAAATTTCATATTTTCTTTAGTACTAGTAGATTTATCTTCTATTATTATTTGATCTTTTTTTATACCATTTTCTAATAAATATTTTTCTATTGCATTTGCTTCTGAAGTTACTTCATCACTGCCTTTTCCACCTGAGGGAATATATATTATTTTCTTTTTAGTTGATTCATATTGGGCTTTACCAAAAGCAATTGCTTTATCTACTCTACCCTTTAATAATGGAGTAAGAGTTCCATCTTCATTAATTTTAGAACCTAATATTATAATAAAATCTTTATCATATGCAGGAATATGGTTTGCTGCTCTTACATTACAATATAAAGTAGCAATTATTAATGTATATAGATAAGAAATTGTTGCATTTATACAAATATCTAAAGCATATTTTATAAATTGATGTTCTGTTCCTAATAGTAATTTTGAAATTATATAATATTGTGTCTGACTACCACAAACTCCAAATAATGCGAAGAAACCTAATACTATTCCTAGTAATCTTCTAGGAGAAAATCCTTCTTTCATTATTAAGAAAATATTGGTAATAATTGCATATATTGAAAGAATGATAATACAAGGTAATGTTAACATTGCAAAATAAGAAAAAGATCTTAATGTATTATTATATATATCTATAATATTTAATACATTCCAATTTATTATTAATAGATTAATTTGTCTTAATATATTTACAATCATAAATAAAAGTAAACCTAAATTCATAATTATGGAATATGAATACTTTTTCTTTTCATATTGATTTCTAATATATAAAGTACATCCTATAGATATTCTAATTAAAAATAATATTAAAATAATTTGTATTGATTTACTTAATAATACATTATTAGTTAAATCAGTTCTATGCAATATATGAATCGTTAGAAATATAAATAGAATTGTTACAATTAAATATATAATTCTTCTTTTTTTCATATAATCAATCCTTTTCTATTATTAAATTCTTTATAGCAGAATTTTTATTAATTAAAGTTAAATCATCTATATGAATATGATCTTTATCAAGACTAGATTCAGTTACTTTTTTTATATACTCAATTAATTCTTCTAATTCTTCTTTAGAACCTTTTATTATAATTTCATTATTAATAATATCTAATTTCATAAATACTCCTATAAAACAAAGTGAATGATTAAGGAAGATAATGTACAGATAATTAAAGCTAATCCTTCTCCAATAAAGAATCCTTTAGTATGAAACCAATAATTATGATATTCAGATTCCATATCTTCAGTACCTTTAAACACAAAGAATTTATCATGACAAAACCATATAATATCTAATACTATTAGATCATATAAATTTACTACAGTCCATAATATAAAACCATTTATAAATGCATCAGTAAATGTAGTACAACCATTAATATATCGTAATAAAATACACATTATTATTAAGAATATTATGGATGCTCCTATCTTAGCAGTAATCTTATTTTCTTGTGTTGGCATTTTATCTTTATATCCTTCTAACATTTTTACTCTTTCTTGTATCTTAGGGGGATAATTATATAATGTTTTAATTGGTTCTCTAGACATTATATAAACCATTACTGTAAAAAGAATACATAAAATAATACTTTCTATTACTAATATCATAAGTTCATCTCCAGTATTATTATAGCATAAAAAAACAGAAGAATAATCTTCTGTTTTATTTATATTTAATCATCCATTAAGATAATCATATCTGCTAAAGTTCCTTTGAAGAATCTTCCAGGTTGGTTATTGCCATCGAAGTATCCTCCAAATGCTACATTAGTTGCAAAAGGTTGATTTAATGTCCATGAACTTTGATTAATGATTTCAGTCACAGAACTTGTTGTATTATTGTATTTATATTGCATTGTAATAACTCTATTAGTTCTCTTATAGATGAATTCAATTGGTGCATTAGTTGTATTAATAGTAGCTCCACTCGTAGAATTTCCATTTGCTTTCCATTTATATGTAGGAGTTATTTTTGTAACAGGGTCTTTCTTTTCGTTGAAACGTAAGTTAAATCCAGGCATAGCATTATTAGATTCATCTTTAACATTGAATATTGTAGGTTGTTGAGCTGTACATGCTATTTGATCATTAGCAACAGACTTGAATGTAAATCTAATCTCAAAATCCTTATTAATATTAGCAGAGCTAAATACATTAACACCAGTATCAATAAATGTGCTTTGAGTACAATTAAATGTTGCATCACCTGTATGAATGTATTGAATCTTCCACCATTCTGCATATAATGTAACAACATCATCAACAACATTACTTAAACCACTTACTGCTTCTTCATCATCATAATGTGTACCAGTTCCATCTGCTGCAGTATTCCATCCTCTAAATTCATAACCAGTTCTTGTAAATTCGTTTGATGTTAAAGGTTCAGCAGGAGCACCAACAACAAAACTTTGATTATCCATTGTACCAGTTCCACCATTTGCATCAAAGTGAACATAGTAATGATCTGTAGGTATCCATTGTGCATATAATGTAAGTGTCTCTCCAGCATTTGCTAAATCAGATGTTATAGCGTAATTATTTGTATAGCTTGTACCAGTTCCATCTGCAGCAGTATTCCATCCACCAAATGTAGAATCACCATTTGTAAAGCTGTTTGATGTTATATTTGGTGTATCTCCAAGTTCAATAACTTGATCAGGCATTACACCAGTACCACCATTAGCATCAAAATGAATTGTATATGTTTCTGGTTCAATTATTTCTACACTCATGTCAGATAATTTTCCAATTAAATATCTTGGATCATTCGGTTTAAAACCTCCACCGAATGTTGCAGGATCATCGAAGTATGCAGTAAATGAACTGAAGTTTTTAGTTTGAACGAATGGACCATCATCATAACTATAATAGACTATTCCATTTTCTCTTTTAAATACTACTTTTTGGCCTGTAACATAACCAGTCGTATTATCTTTCATCCTATCATTTTGATTCGTTGATGCATTAATATTTACTACATATTCTGTATCATGATAGAAGTGTACACCATAATAAGGATTTCCTGATTCATCCATATTAGAGAAAATTGTTCCTCTATGATCTGAATTACCAGTATTATTAAAACCTGTATATTCATCAACTGTAAATGTTACAATGAAGTCTTTTCTAGCATTTTCTTCATTAAATAACTCTACATATGTATTTATAAAGCTATTTCCAGTAAACTCATATTGTCCTGGATGACCATAATAGATTTTATTCCATTTTGCATATAATGTTGTATTCCCTGTAGGAACAAAAGTTTCATCTACTTTAGTAACAAAGTTGGATTCTTTATACCAACCAAGGAATTGATAATAGTAAGTACATCCTCTTTCTTGAAAAGATCCTGTACTACTAGAACAATCATTATATTCTACATCTGGGAACGTTGTGATTGGTTCATGTTGTATTATTTCTTCCGTAAATGGATCTTCTTCATTATTCGGAACATATGTAATTGTATAACTATCAGCATATATCGGACCAATCGTTGTATTTCCTGTTAATGTAAAAGTATAATCTCTATTGGTTTCATTATTACTCCATCTTACGAATGGAGCACCATTTCCATTTTCTTCATCGGCAACTAAATGTATTTCTTGTCCATAGTAATATGTTCCACTAGGAGTACTTGTTGTTACATAAGTACTATTATTTATTGTTAAAGTATACTGATTTCTTGTATATCTATATGTGATTACTGTATCATTAAAGCTATTTAAGGTTACTGTCTGTGTTGCAGGGGATGTAAATCCTTCTAGAGTTAATACTGCTGGTGTTACTTCTTGACCGAGCGGTACTTCTGCATAATGAGTTCTACTATGCTCAGTATAAGTAGTTCCATCTATATTCATTAATTCATGAACTACAGTATAACTTGTATTCTTCTCTATTGATAAAGCATTTACTTTTGGCTCTGTTTCAACAGTAAAGTAGCCATAAATACCTTTAACAACAAAAAGAGATGAGATAGCAAAAACAAACAAAAATGCATATTGTTTGATTCTATTCATACTTCTCACCTCTTTCTTCTTGTTAATCTTCTAATTTTTTCTTTTTATCTTCTCCAAAGAGAAAACCTGATACAAATAGTAATATTACAATAGTAAATAATATTATTTTTCCTTTAGTTGTTTGGCATGCTTTAATAAGATAACCAACTTTAGGAATCCATATTATATTTTTACCTACAAAATTTTCTTTTGTTACTTTATTACCATCTATATCTTCATTATTATCACCTTTAGTTGTTATTCCTGAATCAGTAATTTTAATAGCTCTATGAGTTACTAAAGTACCATCTTTAAACTTAAAAGCAATAATATCTTTTTCTTTAATACTACTAATCTTTGTATTTTTATTTATAAAACATACACTACCTGTCTCTATAGTAGGTTCCATAGATCCAGATAATACTACGTATGGTACAACACCGCAAAAATATAGTATTAAAAATAATCCTCCAATGACAATAATTAACGTCGTTAAGACGTTAATTATTCCTTTAATGATTTTCATAAATTAATTATGCAAAGTATCCCCAAACAGTTGCAGGAGCTGTACTTGCTAAACCTTCAGTTTGAATTCCATATCCAGTAACTACAATATTCTTTGCAGCTGTTGGATTAGGGATTTGTTCAGAACTTAATGTACCTAATAATGTAACTTTGTTATCAACAAATAATGCTGGTGCAGCAGTTGGAGTAGAATCGTTTGTAGCTTTAGCTAATTCTGTTAAAGTACCACCAGTTCCATAATAGTAAACGTGTGTAGCAGTTCCACTATCTGTACAAGCAACTGCTTCTCCTGTTAACTCAGTCCATGCACTATTTACAGTATATGTAAATAATTCTGTAGTAGGTAATGATGGAGTTGAAACTGTTTTAGAACAAGGTACTTCTACCTTAGCAAATACATATGCAGGATTTTTAGTTGAAAGATTTCTAATTACTGGGTCCTTTGTAACAAATTCTCCAGGCATCATGTCTTCTGCAGCATCTGGAATATCATTATCATTTGTATCAGCTAATGCATCCCAAGCTGTTTCAACTAAATCAATATCTACATTACCAATTGTAAATGTGTTTGTTTTTGTAGCTGTGTCAGTGAAATATGCAATTGCTCCTCCTACTACGAATACTAGTAAAAGTACAACTGCGGCTAAAATTGTTTTCTTTTTGTTCATATTTTTTTACCTCTTTCTTAATTGTTTTTTTCTATATCATCATTATTTATTTTCCATGCAAATAGGACAACTAAGAATCCAATTGCTGAAGCAATAAATAATGCTATAGACAAATCAAATTTTAAATCCCATGTATTAGGATTTGGTGGCAGATTTCCATGACTTATTACATCATATGAGAATCTCCACATTATTTTAGTAAATAATTTACTATAATCGTTATCAATATCAGTTGGTAAAGATAACTCAATTGTTAGTCTATCTCCTCCACCTTTTCGATAGATTCCTAGACTATGTCTTGTCTTATCTTCTAGATTACTAGAGACAAGTTCTTCTCCATTACTATTTCTTATTTTTAATTTAATACTGCGAAGTAGTGCTTTTTCTTCATCAGATAAATTATCGTAATCGATAGCAACGAAATATTCATTTTTATCATAGCTGCTATTTAATATTGTAATTTCTTCACTAATACTATCTCCAGGAAGTAAGTTTCCTAGATTATCAAAGAAATGATCATCTAAAGTAATATGTTTATGAACATTATCTTCATATATAACGGATGACTCTCCATCATAATCAATATCATATGTTCTATCAACACTTTCTTTGATTTCAATTCCTTCCCAATTACCATCGAAGTTCTTTGCTTGTATTGCTTCAACAACAATATGGACAACAATTATACTTCCGTAGTAATCGTTTGATAGATTTGGGATTGTTACTTTGTTGAATAGATCAACAGAAGCTTCTTTATCAAAGACTCCATCGTAATAGTAATACTCTCCACTCTTAGTCCAAGAAGAGTAATTACCATTGATGTAATCTTCTACATTGAAAGATTCATCCCTAATAGTATAAGTTATCTTTGCTCTTAAATAGCATTCAATCCCGAGATTATTTACTCTTGGAATGAGTATTATTTCATCTCCAGGCATTACTACTTTTCCATCATCTTGAAATGGTTCATTGTTTTGATTGTATTCTTTAATCTCAATATCTACTGCACTTGTAGATAAACCACTTTCTGTTTTGTTCATTTCGTCTGTTAAGGAGTATATCCCAGAGATACACATGATTAAAAACAATACTAAACCTAGTAAAAATAATCTCTTTTTACTAGTAATCTTGAACCACCTCCATATGATATCTACGTAGTTTCATATAGCCTTCTACTATATATAACAATTATATTACAAAAAAAAAGAATTAGGAAGACCTAATTTCAATTTTTATATCCATGAACTACTATTCTATCTACATTGTTATCATGACATGTTGATAGAGTAATAATTTGTGAAGTTTTTGATACATCTTGATTAAATTCTACTTCACTCTTTTCTTGAAGTTCTTTAACTTTTTTATTAAAATTATCAAAGTTTCTTGTTATATAATCATCATCTTTGGTTGTTTTATATACTGAGAATACTTTATAAGTAATTATTTCATCTGTAGTAATTAGTGAAATTTCAATATTTTCATCATCTTTTTTACTAAATAAATTATCAATTGATCCAAACATTGAACCATCTTGTCTATGGTGACCATATATTACTAAATTATCATCATCTAATTTGTTTTGATAATCCATAAATATCCAACCAGCACTATTATCTTGATTCTTAAAATCGTGATTTAAATAATAGTCATTATCTATATATCTTACTACTGGATAATTAATTTTAGTACCATCTACTATTAACCATCCAACTGTATAGAAATTATCTCTTTTAATTTCAGGATCTAGATAAGTAATATCTTCTTCTTTTACTAATCTTTTTTCTTCTTCCTCTACTATATCTTTTACTACTCTATTTTCTACCATCCAATATAGTATTGATTTACCACCAAAAAATATACCGGCAGCAAATATTAATAATAAAACTACTTTAATTAAAAGACTTTTAGTTTTCTTTTTCATATAATCACCCTATTCTTACTTAATTATAATAGAAAAGACTAGAATAATCTAGTCTTATTTTTTAAATTGTTAATTTATTGAATTCTTTTACTGATACTTTTGTTAGATAAGTATAAAGAATAATATCAATTATTATATATATTCCTAAGAATATTAGAAGAATTAGTAATGAACTAATAAATTCAATTAATTTAGTAACTATTATTACTGATGTTATTAATAATAGCATCCCAACCATTACTGATAAGAATGAACTTGTACTTTGTTTTACTACTTCTGCACTATTTTCAAAATCTAATTTTGGATATTTTAGATTCATGATTATTCCAATAAAGTGTGATACTAGTGGCATTAAAATAGATAGTAATAATAGTATAATCATTTCAAAAATATTTAATTTGAATCTTATAAATAATATTATATCTCCTATTATTATTGGAGGAGTTGTGATTAATAATGCTCCATATACTTTAGACATTATTATTGTTTTTACTTTTAATGGTAAAGATTTTAATATATTTATATTCTTTCCTTCTAGACTTATTACTGAATTAGTAATAGATGTCATATATGAGGCAAATGATATCATTATAAATATAATTATTGATATATAGTTCTTTAATACATCTTCTGGTAAAAAGTCTTTAAATAGATTAATAGCACTATCATATTTAATACATATTCCTATTACTGCTATTACAAATAATACTAAACTGAAGCCAGCATTTACTATGAATACTGGTGTTTTAAAGAAAGTATTTAATTCTTTTCTTATTAATGAAATAGTTTTTGATCTAGATTTTATTACTAGATTATCTATTTTTACTTTTTTAGATGTTGATACATTTTTTAATCTTGAATTTATCTTGAAATAGAATTTACTTAATACTAATAATGTAATTACAAATATTACTATATTTACTAGAATAAATATTAATAAATCTATAACATTAAACTCAGTTATTAATTTTGCATAGACTCCAGCTGGATAATATATTTTCATTATAAAATCATTTATGCTTGTAGCGTGTTTAGCAAGATACTCTGCCATATGATCCATATTATATGATAGGAAGAATACTCCAAAGATTACTGCCATTGATATTAATATTTGAGCTAAATTCTTAAATTTAAATCTACTAGATAGACTTGATGAGATTGCTCCTAAAATACAAGATAATGTTATTGGTATTATTGGTAAGAATATAAGCATTACAAAACTTGTTAGGAAAAATGTCCATTCTATGTTTTCTGCCCATCTTAGGTAAGCTATTATTAATGGAATTATAAATAAACTATTAAATACTAGTTCAAATACATAGAATTTAAACATTCTAACAAATAATACAGTACTTCTTTTAATTGGTAGAGATAATAATAACTGATCATCCTTACAATTAAAAAGTAATGGACCTGCTTTATATACTCCTTCTACAATTACCATTATTGATGTTGCGAAAACTATCATTGATATTACTAATATTTGAAGGTGCATTGGAGCTAATTCTTCAAATATCATATTAGCATTAGACCAGATTGCAAACATGAAAAGACAAGATAAAACTATAGGTAATAGATTCTTTTTATTATCCTTTTTTTGTTTAATCTTAAAGATATTCATATCACTAGTCATACATGCTTTTAATAGTGAATATATCTTTTTCATAATTAACCCTCTAATTCCATAAAGACATTTTCTAGAGATTTATCTCCTTTAATTTCTTTCATACTTCCTGCTTTTACTAATTTTCCATTCTTTATAATAGCAACTCTTGAACATAGCTTTTCAGCTACATCCAATATATGAGTTGAATAGAATACAATTTTTCCTTCTTTAACCATTTCATTTAATACTTCTTTAATATCAAATACTGCTTTAGGATCTAATCCTACAAATGGTTCATCCATTATAAGTATTTTAGGGTCATGTGCTAGAGCTGATATTAATACTACTTTTTGTTTCATACCATGAGAATAACTATCAATAGTATCATTTAATTTATCTTCCATATCAAATAATTTAGCATATTTTTTTATATTATTTACTCTTGTCTCAGTATCTATTTCATACATATCACAAATAAAATTAATGTAATCTATGGCTTTCATATGTTCATATGTTTCTGGATTATCTGGAACAAATGCCATTTTCTTTTTACATTCTACAGGATTATCTTTAATAGACATTCCATCTATTAAAATATCTCCTTCATCAAAATCATGAATTCCTACTATTGATTTAATTAATGTAGTTTTTCCTGCTCCATTGTGTCCAATAAAAGCAAATATATCTCCATCATTTACTGTGAATGATACATTATCTACTGCTTTTTTATCTCCATATTTTTTAGTTACATTTTTAATCTCTATCATAATAATCTCCTTAAATTAATTCCTTTTTATTGTACACGATATATGAACTAATAATAAATACTATTGTTATACTAAAACTTACTAATACATAAATTGGATTAATTGTAATATCTGTAATTACATTTCTTACATCTGCTAAAGTATAAATACTAAAATATTTTAATACTTCTACGTTACTTGATATTTCAGATAAAACATTTAATAAATAGAATATAAATACCATTCCTAAGCTTATTCCAACTACTGCTTTTGTTTTATGCATAAATGTTGAAATAAATAAATTAATTCCAAATAAAGGTAAACCTATAAATAATGGAGTAATACTTAATAATAGATATTGTTTCTCTTCAAAATCACAACTTAATTTTAAAGCTATATAATTAAATACTCCTAATATTAATACCATTAATATTATATAAGTAATTCCAACTATAATCTTATTAGTAACAATTCTACTTCTCTTTATTGGCAGTGATGATAAATACTCTATTGTCTTATCATTTTCTTCTTTTAGTAGAATACTGCCACCTAAATAAGATGAATAGAATCCTACTACTAATAATATAAACATAAATCCTTCTGACTTTAACCAACCATAGGCAGTAGATATAGAACTCATATCCATATTAAATGCTTTTAAAACATCTTCAGGGAATACTTTCATTAGTTCATCCATACTTTTCATAGTATCATCTGTAATAATATATGGATAAATTAAGAATACAAATAAGAACATAATAATAAGTATTGAGAGCCATATAATAAAACTTTTTAAATTAACTTTAAATTCTCGTTTTAACATATCATCACCTACTTATAATAATTAATAAATAAATCTTCTAATGGAATTTCTTCTATTAATAGATTATCTATTTTATATTTACTTAATTTAGATAATAAATCATTTGCTTTTAAATTATTCATAAAGGTTATTTCATCTTTATCGTCTTTAACTACTCTTAGTTTTAATTCTTTTTTAATTTTATCTATTTCACTAGATCTTATTTTTAAATAAGTATAATTATCTTTTTTGATATTATCCATTGAGTCTTCTTTAATAATTATTCCATCTTTTATAAATCCTACTCTATCACAGATATTTGCAACTTCACTTAAAACATGTGATGAATAAAGAATTGTTGTGCCTCTTGATTTCTCTTTAAGTAATAGATCATGAAATACATTTTGCATTATAGGATCTAGTCCACTTGTAGGTTCATCAAATATAAGTAATTCTGGATTATGCATTAAGGCAAGTACAATTCCTACTTTCTTTAAATTACCTAAAGATAGATCTTCTATCTTTTTATTTTCATCTATTTTTAAAGCTTTTACTAATTCTTTTCTTCTTCTATGAATATCTTCTTTATAGAAATTCTCATGATAATTTAGTATTTCTCTGACAGTCATTTCTGGATATAGATTTATTTCACTAGGAAGATAGCCTATTCTTTTCTTAATATTAGTATCACTTAAATCTACTTCTTTTCCATCAAATAGTATTCTTCCAGAAGTCTTATTAATTAAACCAATAATAGTTCTAATAGTTGTTGATTTACCTGCACCATTTGGTCCAATAAATCCATATATTTCTCCTTTATTGATTTTTAGAGATACATCTTCTATACCCCTTGCTTTGCCATAATATTTTTTTAAATGTTTTAACTCAATTAATACATTATCCATAGAATCACATCCTAGATTAATTATATCAAACTACATATAAAAAGAATAGTAATTACTATTCTTATTCTAATACTGATCCATCTAATTCATATTCTTTTACGAAATTATAACCATATTCACCGGTTCTATATAATCTTAAATATACTTTTTTATTATCAAATACACTTAATGGATATTCTTGTTCTAAGTCTCTTGATTGTTCATATATAACATTAACATCTAAGGATTTTTTAGGTTGTATTACTGTGCCTGATGAGTCTATATTTCTAGTTTCATTTGTTAGAGAGTAATAATATCCTAAATCTGCTCCTATTTCGGTAGTTGCTCTTACTTCAAAATGAATCTTTTCATTTAACTTATTTGTAATATTTAATAATAGTGTTGGTAGATTAAATGTTGTACCTTTATTATTAAGCATTCCAGGAACTTTCTTATGTTCTCTTTTTAAGAATTTAATAGTGATATACTCATCATCTACAATTGTAATATTTTTGTTTTTAGTGTTTTCTACTACTGGTGTTTCCTCTTTTACTTCTTCTTTTTCTTTAGTACATGCTGTAACAGTAAACATTAAAACTATAATAATCAATAAATAAAATATCTTTTTCATACTTCCTCCTTATTTTTTACCTTAGTATCAATTTTACCTCTAAATACAATATATTTATCATATAAGTATTCTAACACAAAATTACATAACATATTTAGTATTGTGACTAAATATTCATTTATATTTACTTTATTTACTAAATAATCTCCTAGAATTGTTGATGCTGGAGTAAATATTAAATAGAAAATAAATACTTTAAACATAGCAACAGGTACATTAGCAGTAGATTTAAAAGTAAATTCTCTATTCAGAGTAAAATTCCATACTACACTTAGTATTAATGCTGTTAAATAACATATCCAATATCCAAAAGAAGTAAATTCATTTAATAATGTGAATGAAACAAATTCTATTACTCCTGCAGATATACTAAATAAAGTAAATTTAATTGTTCTTATTAATTCTTTTTTATTCATATATGCCTCTAATTCAAACTTATAATCATTGGATAGAATTTTAATCCGTGCACTTCTTGCATTTCATCAGTGTCAGTAAATCCTAATCTTTTATATACTTCATGAGCATAGGGTGATGAGTTTACGGTAAAGAATCCTTGATTATTTAATTCTTTTACTTTTTCATATAACTTTTTACCTATCCCTTGTCTATGATATTCTCCCTCTACAAAGAATAATGCAATATGAGATATATCTTTTGTCGCAATTACTCCTAACATTTTATTATTTTCATCAAATGCTCCATAGAATTCTCTTGCATTTACCCATACTTTATCATCTATTGTTTTTTTAAATTCATTTATACCTTCTTCTGTATAATCTGGAGCTTCAAACTCTAGAAATACTCTCCATACTAGATCTAGGGCATAATCCATTTCTTTTTTTTCTACTTTTCTTATTTTCATAAATTCTCCTATAGATTCATTTTCTCTTTAACTGTATTAAAGAATAATGTAGATGATTCAGGGAATGTTAAATTATCTGGTAATTTATCACTTAATAATATTTCTGACATTTCATATTCTTCTGGGAGTTTATCTAGTTCTAATATTTCACAGAAACATAATAATCCAAATGTAGATATCTTATAGACACAAATTGGAGTTACTTCTATTTTTGTTGCACCTGTTTCTTCATACATTTCTCTTTTTGCTGCATCTATCCAAGATTCTCCTTCTTCTATATGACCTCCTGGAATTTCCCAACCTTCTCTTTTCTTATTATATGAGAAAAGATATTTTCCTTTATATCTACATACACAAATTACTCTAGTATAATCTTCTTCCTTACAATAACCTAAATCATATGTTTTTACTTCAAACATACTATCACCAATTTAATTATAATAAAAAAAGACTAGATTATCTAGTCTTATTCATATTTATAAAATCCTTCTTTGGTTGATTTACCCATTTTTCCTTCAGATATATATTTATTTAAAATATCTAACATACCTTTAAAATTGTATGGCATCATCATTTTCTTTAATAATGGACTAAATAATCCTGGGACTTTTTGATATTGTAAGACAATATTTTTTACTGTTTCTAGTCCTACTGTATCCATTATTCTAAATGGTCCATTAGGTGCGCCTGTACCTAATGTCCATGCTTTATCTATTGTCTCTGGAGTAGATATTCCATTAGCATATAAATCAAATGCACTTAGTAAGAATGGTACTAACATTGAATTTAATAAATAACCATTCTTTTCTTTTGTAATTGGTAAAGCTACCATTCTTATTTCATTAGCAAACTCAATGATATCTGTGAATACTTTTGGATCTGTTCCAATATGACACATTACTTCAGCAGTATTTTTTCTCCAAATAGTATTGGCAAAATGTAGAGATAGATATTTATCTCCTCTACCTGTATATTTTGCAAAAGTTGATGGTAGTAATGTAGATGAGTTTGTTACTATTACAGTTTTTTCTGGTAGTAATGGTGCAAGTTTTTGATAGAAATCTATTTTTACTTTTGTATCTTCTCCAATAGACTCTATAACTAAATCTGCGTCTTCTACTGCTTTCTTTAAATCTGTTTCTAATTTTATATTAGTATGAGCAGTTTGTACTTTTTCAATACATTTATCATAATCAAAATTATCAATATCTGCTAAGCCTCTACTCCAATTAGATTCAGCTTTACCTTCTTTTGTATTCATTAATTCTAAATCTTTTACATAATCTTCTTTTAGTTTATCTAATTTAGGTTGAGTATGAGTTTTACTTTTTTCACTTCTTAACCAAATTGTTACATCAAAACCACAATATGCAGCTTGAAAGGCTATTTGACTTCCTAATACTCCTCCACCAGCTACTACTACTTTTTTATATCCCATAAAATCACTTCCTTAATACTTTTATACTCCCATTGTCATTGTCTCAGGTAATGTACTACCACCATCTATTACAATACCTTGAGCAGTTATATAACTTGATTCAGAGCTTGCTAAGAAAGCAGCAAGTTCTCCTAATTCTTCTATTTTACCCATTCTCTTCATTGGTATTGCTTGTGCAATTCCATCTATTACTGATTCAGGATTTTCTGGACAAGATATTTTAGACATATTATCTACCATTGGTGTTCTTATATATCCAGGCATTATTGCATTTACCCTAATATCATCACTTACTAATTCGGCAGCTAAAGACTTAGTAAAGGCAAGTACTGCTCCTTTTGTTGTTGCATAAGCTACTTCTCCACTATCTGCAACCATTGGTCCTGTAACGCTTGATAAATTAATAATTGATCCTTTTCTATTTTTCATATAAGGGAGACATGCTTTAGTTACATTCCATGTACCAATAATATTTATATCAAAATGAAAATCTCTTTCTTCATCTGTCATATCTTCAAATTTAACTAATTTACATACTCCAGCATTATTTACTAATACATCTATATGTCCATATTTTTCTATGACCTTATTAATACATTCATTCACTTTTTCTTTGTCTCTAATATCTACTTTGTATCCTGAAACATTTTCAGTATTTAATTCAGATATTGTTTTATCTATTTCATCTGAATAATCAAGTATTACTACCTTTGCTCCATACTTTAGGAATACTTTTACAATTCCTAATCCATTTCCCATTGCTCCACCAGTAACTACTGCTACTTTGTTTTCTAATTTCATATAACTCTCTACCTTTCATTATAAATTATATCATATTATAGTATGTGTAAATAATTAAAATATATTTAAGTGTAAACTAAAAAAAGACTATTACTAGTCTTTTAAATAATCTATATACATATTGTATATATCGATATGAGGATCTAAGAATTTATTTTCTTTAATAAGTTTATCTATTTCAGACTTAGTAAACCAATTAATATCTCCTACTTCTTCTACTTGAGTTTTAAGATTATCTATATCTATTTCTTTTTCTAAATAATATAAATCTACAAAGTCATCTTCTGTTCTTATACTTTTAATTAATTTTAATTCAGATTGTTTTATATCTAGATTTAATTCTTCTTTTAATTCTATTTGAGCTCCAACAATTGATGATTCTCCACTTTTAGGATGCCCTCCAGTAATACTCCATTTATTAAACTTTTTGTTTACTTGTAAGAAATATTTACCTTCACTATTTTTTATAAATACTACTACAGTTATATAGTATCTATTCTTTGGAATTTTATTTCCTTTTTTTACTCTTTCATAGATATTTATTTTATCTTTATTATATAAATCTCTATATTCTCTTCCATTACATATATCTTTTATTTTATTTTCTAATTCATAGAAATTGTTAAACTTATTTTTTACTCTTAAATTACCAAAACCAAAAGTACAATAAAGAAATGGGATAACTGCATTATTAGCGGCATCTAAATCGCTTTTTGTATCTCCTATAAATATAGCATTTCTTATCTTATTTCTTTTTATTAATTCTTTTAGATTAGTTTTTTTATTCTTACCTGTATTACCACTACAAATAAAGTCTTTAAAATAATCTCTTAATTTATAGTAATCTAAGAATGCATCAATATAACCATCTTGACAATTACTTACAATATATAAATTATATTTCTTAGAAAGTTTTGGAATGATTTCTAGTACTCCATCAAAGATTCTACCACCATTTTTTCTAATACCTTCATTTTCTTTTTGTTGTACCTTATCTAAAGCATCTATTGAGACATTTAAATATTTAATTATTTCATCGTTTGTTTTACCCATTAATGAATCTAGTTCTTCTTTAGTAATATTAAATTCTTTGTGCCAAACATTAAAGATTGTATTAGTTGAATCCCATAGAGTTCCATCTAAATCAAATATTAAAGATAAATTATTTTCATTCATTATTATTTCCTCACTTTTTTAAGTACTATTTGTATTTCTTCTCTATCACATAGTGTTGCCATATCTCTTTTAATTTCTTTACTATTTGGAATATGAACTGATTGTCCTGCATAGAAAAGAAGTGGTATATCAGATACATTATGTGATCCATCATGTGGTATTAAGTCTCTTGTAAGCATTCTTCCTGCCCCTATTGGATCTAATGGTATAATTGCTTCTTTAATAAACATTCCTTCATGAACATTATCTTTTAAAAGAGTATATGACACATCTCCTCTTAAAGTACCAATTTCATATCTTCCTTGTTTACCTTTAATACTAAATAGATAATCCGCTACATTATCTTTAGTTTTACTTGTTACAACAAATAAATAACTATCATTATCTATATAATTAAAAGTTCTTGATGGAAAGTCATACATTGTATCATCTAATATAAAACTATCATAATATAATAATAAATATTCTTTAAAGTCAAGTCTTATTTTTTTCTCAAATACAACTTCTAAATCTCTTTCTTCTAAGAAAGTTCTATACTCTTCTCTATAGTAATATACTTCAGGTCTTACTAATATTAAACCTAATTTAGAAAAGTCTACTTCTCGTAATTCTTCTAAGTTCAAGGAATCTAAATATTCTTTATATAGAGCATAAATTAAATCTAATCTTCTTTCCCAGAGTAATCTATTTACTTCTTCTCCATAACAAAAACTACCAATTTTATAATTAGCTTCAATAAACTCTTCTCTAGTTAAAGTATCATTTAGAGATTTTTCTAAATAATCTTCTCCTAAGATTTCTCTAATCTTATCGTAATTGTTATTTAAACTCCCGAACCTTTCTGTCATATTAAACTCCTATATAACTTTTACCAAAAGTATTCATTGAATACTTATCAGCAAATACTTCATAATCATATTTTTTATTTTTATATTTATCTATGTTTTCAAATACTTTTGCTAGATCTTCTTTTGTATTACCAAAAATAATGGCATTAGATTCTTTAGCAAATTCATTATAAGTTGGAATATCTGATAATATTGTTGTTTTCTTTAAATATAATCCTTCTAATGCAGAATATCCAAATGACTCAGAACTTGATGGTACGCAAACAATATCAGTTACTTTATATCCTTCGTTAATTGAATCAAATATAATGAATTTTGAATCTATTTTATATTCTTCTGATAATTTTTTTAATTCTTTTTCATTATCTCGATATTGAAGATCTATTCCAGTAAATATTACTTGATATTTATTTTTTATTTTTTCATCTAGTAAATTTAATGCTTCTAATACTAGATATGGTCTTTTTTGAATCATTTCTAATCTACTAGGAAGTAATATTTTTATTTTATCTTTAGATAAATTATATTTTTCTAATATTTCTTTTTTGCTTTTATTGCATTTTAATCTTTTTGAATTAATTGCATGAGGAATACACTTAACACTATCACCTAAGATTTTTTTCCATTCTTTAGAGTAATACTCTGATGGGCAAATATAGAAAGTATTATTATTTTTTGCTTCTTCTTTCATTACATCTAACATACAATTATATTCTTTTTCTGTTCCTAAGACCATAAACTCTGCTTTATTAGAGTGTAATGTAAATATTCTTTTCTTATTTCTCCAAAGAGATAAGAATAAATTAGAATTTAATTGTAATAAATCGTATTTAGAAACATCTACTAAGCCTTCTATTCTTTTAGCAAATGCTTCATAAGTTTTAGTATTATCGAATACTCCAAACTCTTTATTAATCATATATTCATCGGCAATAGTATTTTTACCAAATAAATCTAGACTAATATAATTTATTCCTTTTCTTTTATAACTCTTACCCGAAAGCATATAGATATCTACATTATTACCTAATTCTTTTAGAGAAATAGCTAAATCTTCAGTGAAACGTTCTGTACCACCTATTGAGTTTTTATCTATATACCATGGAGTTATTAGTGCAATATTCATATTTATCTCACTTTCTTATAATTATCTAATATTACTTTTTGATAATTCTTTCCTACATATCTTTCTGATAAATTATAGGCATTATTACTTAATTTCTTATATTCTTTTTCATCTATATTAAATTTAAATGGTTTTGTATTTGGTTCAATTACTATTCCAGCATTATTTTCTTTAATTGTTTCTGCTAAACCAAAGATTGTGGATAAAAGTACTGGTTTACCTCTACTTATTCCATCTATTAATGAGTTTGGAATATCTTTTGTAATTTTCTTTTGAATTAGAAATACGACAAAATCACTCTTATCAAATTCTCCAACTAATTCTTCTTCTTTTATATCTAGTAATTTAACTCTTTTATCTAATTTTTTATTATGAATCATTTCTAGATACTCTTTAGTATCATTATCTCTTAATAGAATTGTTAAATATAAATTCTTATTTAATTCTAGTAACTCTAATAAATATATTAATCCTCTTTCAAGTAAAGGATTTCCTTCTTTATTATTCCAACTTGCAAATAAAAGATTAACATGTTTTGGATCATATTTTTTAGTATTTTTATGTCTTTCTATTTTTGCTGGAGTATAAGTTACATGAATTAATTTTTTATCTATTCCAAAGTCAATCAATTCTTGTTTATGTTTTTCCATCTCTACATATACTGCTTTTAAATTTTTATATTTTTTTAAATGGTTAGCATATTTTTCGAATGGTTCTCTATACATTGATACATATACATTTTTATTAAATGTATTAAATAAGAATCTTTTTTCAAATTGAGGTTCTTCTTCAAAGATATGAACATCTTTATCTTTACTAAACATATTAAAAAATAAAACTATATGATAAATAAATGGATGATAAATAAATATATTATCTTTTCTGTCTTCTTTTTGATTTGCTTTTTGTTTCATAAAACGAGTTGCGGTTATAATTTTACAATCATAACCGTTTTTTACTAGTTCCATTTGATTTGAAACAGCTTCTTTATATCTTTTAAAGAAATCATTTACTACTATCATAATTACCCTCTATTCTTTATATTGCAAAAATCTTTAAATGTTTTTTCTAAATCATTATTATCTAGATTTACTATGGTAAAACGATCAGGTCTTACTTTAACATTAAAGAATGCTTCTTTTAATAATTCTTCATTTATTCCATATAGATGTTCATCTTCAAATACTCTTAACTTTCTTATAGCACTTAATACTTCTTCTGAGAACTTGTTTTGTAGTAGAGACATTAGAAGTATACCATTAGATACTGATATGGCATGAGGAACTCTTTTAATTGCTTCTAATTCTTTAGCAAATAAATGTTCTGAACCACTTTCTGGTTTACCACTTCCATAAATATCAGTAATAATTCCTGCTTTTCCAACTAGTTCAAATATTTTATGAGTATCATTTATTATTTCTTCATAGGTATGATTATTTATAAATGATAATGTTTCTAATAATAATTTATGTGCATAAGAATACTCAATAGATATATCTTCATTATTATATTCGATTGCTAGATCCCAATCATTTAAAGCAGTATAAATTGATAATACATCAACTAGTCCATAGACATTTTTTAGAGTAGATCTTTTTAATATTTCTTTATCTAATAATATAATATCTGGATCTTTTGCGAGTAATGTTACTTTCTTATTATTCTCATATAATGCTACTTTATCTGTTGCATAAGCATTAGTTGAAATCATAGTTGGAATTACTATTACTTTTTTATTTAATCTAGATCCAAAGAATTTAGCTTGATCTATAGCAGTTCCTCCTCCAAAAGCAACTACTTTATCGAATTTTCCTAATTCTTTTATTCTATTTTCTAATTCATCTACATTTTGAGTTAATTCTTTAGTATTAAAGATAATATAATTATTATTTAATTCTAAGTTATTAATTTCTTTTGATGTAGGAGAATAAATAAATAATACTTTTCCATTAAGATTATTTAAATATTCTATATAATTGCATTCTATTACTTCCCCTTTAAATTTCATTCTCTTTCTCCCCTATCTTTTATTAATTTTAATACTTTTACTGTTGACTCTGGTATTTGACTATCTAATTCAGTCCATTTTTCGTCTTCAAAGTTTCTTCTTACTACTTTAGCACTTATTTCATGACCTTCTCTATCTAAGAATCTAGGTATTTCTATTACTTCTATTCCATATAATGGAAGAGTTTCTTTTAAACTTATATTATAGGCATGAGTTACTTTATCAAAGTTTTCTTCTCCAACAAATCTTTTAGTTATGCCTAAGAATGGTGCAATATATTGTGAAAATACTGCGATATCTTTTGATGCATCTACCATTACATCTGGATTATCTTCTTTATCGAAGTATTCTGGAAATAAAAGTGCTGATGCGAGTAAATTACCGCTAGGTACTACTATGGCATTAGGAAATGCTTTGCATCCTTCTTTTACCATTTGAAATCTATCTTTAAATTTAAAATATGATTTATCTTCTTCTACTACAAATACCATTAATCTATCTACATGTTCACTAGCATATTTAACTAAATTATAGTGACCATATGTAAATGGATTACAGTTCATTACAACTGCTCCTGTTACTCCATCAAAGCCTCTATATGGCTCTAGTGTTCTTAAATATTCAATTAAATATTTATTATCACTAAATATGTCTTTTGTCTTAGGGACTTGTATTAATGGACATTCTTCTTTAGTTAATTCTTTATCTAAGATTCTTTCTAATTCCAGATATATTCCTGCAGACATATATTTATTTGCTTCATGATTACAGTGAGCTGGTTCATCTACAAAGTAGTCTTTTAATCTAGGACTATTAAATACTGGAGTTAATGAATATATTTCATCATAACCCATTTGTTTTAATATTCTTGCTTCATCACCCATTACTACAAAAGCATTAACATCATTTCTATGTAGGTTAATACTTCTTGAAGTTCTTAGATTTTCTGAGAAATCGATTGCTCTTGCTCCATAGTTATTTACTTGATATGGATAATCATTACTATTAAGAAGTCTTTGTAAATAACTTGGAAGAGTATGTTGATCATCTGCTAAAGCACTAAATACAACACATGCTCCAAACATATTAATGTTAGCTGCAAAATCTCTATCTTGATCTGTTGTAACTCTCATACCATTTACACTTAAACATAATGGATTATTAGAGTCTTCTAAGAATAATACTCCACCTCTATTATATACTTTAGGCATTGTATATCTAGACTCAATGAACTCTCTTGAAAAATGTTCTTTAAAGACACTTTTTAATAAGTCTTCAAAGCGTCCTTCTTTTAGATAAGTATCAAAATAATACTTATAATAATGATCAAATATAATTCTTTGTTTTTCTTCTTCTGTTAGATTTGTAAGTTCAGGAATATCTGGGAATTGAAATACCATACTTTTTACTGAATCATTTTTTGATGTTACATTTACAAAGTTATATATTTCTGCATATTTTGATAATTCTTTTAAATCTATTATTCTTTGTTCTAGTTTTTGTCTTCTACCTAATTTTTGTAATAACTCTGTATTAAATCCAGAAGTATCTATTACTATTGAATTAGGAAAATTACTATTTAATAAATATGGTAAATACTTTTCATCTACATTCATTATATTTGCTTTTAGACCATACATATTTAAAAAAGAATAAATATAATTTCTATTATCACCAATTACAAAAATAGTATCTAAGTTAAGAGACTTAACGTAATTAGCAATTATATCATTATCATTATATAAATCTTTAAATCTATCTATTGTAAATGCATATCTTGGATCTACTTTTTTACTTACTTCTCTAAAACTATTTCCATCTCTTAATATGTAAACATTAACTAGATCACCAATTTCCATTTCATCTTCAGAATCTATTACAATAGCTTTTCTAATTATATCAGAAATATCCTCAGAAGAAACAAAAGAATTATAAGTTATCGCGCCAATTAGAACACCATTTTCGGTCACTAAAACAGTATCATGACTTTCATAGAAATGATTGAATAGTGTTCCAAATGTTAATTGTGATAACTCATAATTCTTCATTGTTATTAATTTCCATAATAATAAATATGGATAAACCCCCGTAAATTTTACGAGATATATAATACTATAAAATAATTTAAAAATCAAATAAAAAGACTAGTTTTCACTAGTTTTTTATTATTTTTGTTATGTTTTTAATATTTTACATTGATCCAAAGGCTGCAATACAAGCACCAAACATTATAATTACAAATACAACAGCTGTTATAGCTAGTATTCCAATTGAGGCTAAAACTGTTATACCAAAGGCTCTAAATCTTTTAAAGAACAATGATGTAATGGCACCAGCTATTGCAGCAATTAATATAGGTGGGAAAAAGTAACTAATTACTAGAGATAAAATTCCACCAACTATTCCTAATGTAATATATAAAACTTTTTGGTCTGCAGTGTCTGTATCTTCAGGTTTAGGTGCTGGTGTTATATTATTTTGAGGTGAAGTTTCTACAGGAACTTGTATTTGAGGTTCTTGAAGAGGAGGTACAATAGTTGTACCACAATTATGACAAAAGTTATTGTCAGACGTGTTTAATGTCCCACAATTACCACAATACACATTATTAGTATTTAACTCATTTGTTTTTTCATCCATAATTTTTTCTCCTTTCTTATTCTTATTAAAATATATACTATTCCGATAATTGATATTATTTGATAAATACTCAAGAATAAGATATTCTTTTGTGTATCTCGAATAAATTCAATTAAAAATCTAAATGTAAAATAATAAAGTACTAATTCATTGAAAAGAATTCCTGGAATTAATTTATTATTTTTTCTTTGTTTATAGAATAAATATATAAATAATATAAAACAAAATATCATTTCAATAAGTTGTGTAGGAATTCTTGATACTCCATCTCCAAAATCTACTCCAATAGGAAGAGATGTTCTTATACCAAAACAACAACCTGTTAAAAAACAACCAATTCTTCCAATCCCCATACCTAATGCTATAGCAGGAGCAATTCTATTACCAGTTCTGATATTTTCTAGTTTTAACAGTTTTTTTGCTAATTTAACTCCAATGAATCCTCCTATTAATCCACCTACTATAGATTTACCAGTAAAAAGAAATACTCTAATCTGACTTATATCTTTTATTAAAACATCAATATTTTCTATTACTACTAATAGTTTAGATCCAATAATTCCAAATATTAATGCGGATAAAACAATTATATAAGCTTTATCTCCTCTTACTTTATCTTTTAAGGATACTGTAAGCATAAACCATAGTATTCCAATTATTAATCCTAATAAAACAAATATTGAATAAGTAGATACTTCTTTTCCAAATAATGTAATATAAGGAATAATACCATAACCATCTGGAACAAAATGATTATCTAACATTACAACTTCCTCCTCTAATCTTTCTTCCTAAGTTGCAACAATTCTTACCTAATACTAAACATTCATATAATTTCTGTGCTGAACAATATCCTAAAGCTGCAATAGTTTGTAATATAGTTAGAATACCTAAGAAAATATAAGCAACTATATCAATCTTAAATACATATAAGAATAATATTGCTATTAATGCAAAAGATGATCCTACATAGTGAGAAAATCTGATACTACTTACATTTAATACATCTGTTTCTGCTTTTCCATCTCTGTCAAATAATAATTTATAAAGCATAATTAAAGGGGCTCTTTTAACGGTTAGAATTCCAGATAATAACATTATTGCAAATGGTATAAATATTACCCATTTTATATTAAAGAATAATGCTATTACAGTAATCCATAATAGTAATGCAATAGTATATCTACAAAAAGCAAATCCTTTTTTTGGCACAGTAGCCATTTGATATTTAGTCATATTATTTTTCCTTTCTATTAACTTTTATTTTTGGAAAAAACATTCCTGTATTTTTAATATAATCATTATATTCTTTAAATACTTTAATTAATTCTTTTTCTTCTTGTTTAGCTCTATAATACATAAATGGAATAAAGATAATAGTATTTAATATAAATACTAAATAATTACTCTTTAAAAAACTTATTGAGTATATCATCCAAATAATTGATGCATATAAAGGATGCCTAACTATCTTATATACTCCATTATGTACAAAAGTATGATCTTCATATATAACTACATTATTACCCCAGTTCTTACCTAAATAAAAACGTCCTAATAGGTTTGTAGCTATACCGATAACATATATAATTAGAAAAAAGATATTAAGATAAGTATTGTGAAAATTAATTACTCCTGTTCTTGTGAATACTACAAGCCATATAACTGCGAAGAATGCACTCATACTGGCAGTTTCAACTATAGATTTAACTTCTTTTTTCTTTTTATTTTTTCTAAATCTAGCACTTATAAAATTATAAAGAACATATAGATAAATTAACAAGATACCTAAAATAATAATATAGTTAATTATTGTTTCTTCTATACCAATAGTACTTACTACTTTATTAATCATTTCTTTTATGCTATTTTCTAGAATCATACTTACTCCTATAAATCATGTTATATGAAGAAAATGGAATTCTCTTAAGATCAGTAGTAATTATATGAGCACATTCTTTTTGCATAGATTTAATATCAAAATTATATCTATCTATAAATGATGTAATACTAATTCTAAAAGTATTGTTACTTACAAATTCACTACGTTTTTCAATATCCCATTTCATAAATCCTTTAGGAACATATTTTTTAAAATCTTTTAAGAAACTTAATGGGTTGCAGCAACAACCAAAAATAATATCTTTACCACTTGTTAAAGCATCTTCTATTTTAAAAGTAAATGTATTATTTACATAAGGTAAATACTTTTTAATATTATCCATTCTAGTAATTGGAATAAAACCATCTTTGGTATTATATAAATAAGTTAATGATACTCTTTCTACATTACAAGGCAATGGTACAAAATCATCTTTAATTATCATTTTCTTTGTTTGTTCTTCTATTAACTCAATTACATTAGTTAATGTAACTCTATTACTTCTATCATTATTACCATTTTTTCTACCAAAATATGCTACTGGTTGAATATTAACTCCTCTAATACATCCAGTATCAAGTCCATATGCAATAATCTTACCTAATTCTTTATCGTTTAAATCTCTTTCAATTGTCATTACTAAAGTAATTGGAATATTATATTTATTTAAGTTCTCAATAGCTTTCTTCTTTATATCTACAAGTTTTCTTCCTCTAATTTTTTCATAGACATCATCATTAAATGAATCAAATTGTAAATATATTTCAAAACGACCTTTAAATTCACTTAATTCTTTTACAAAATCTAAATCTTCTGCAATTCTAATACCGTTTGTATTAAGCATTACATATTGATATTTTTCTCTAGCATATTTAAGTATTTCAATAATATCTTTATGAAGTGTTGGCTCTCCTCCACTTACTTGTAATACTTCTCCTTTACCGCCTTCACATTTAGCTCCAAAGTCAATCATCTCTTTAATCTTTTTTAAAGGAAGATCTTCTCCTTTACCGCTATTTGCGTAACAAGTATTACAACACATATTACATTTATTTGTAACTTCTATTAAATTAATACAACTATGTTGATCATGATTAGGACATAAGCCACAATCATATGGACAACCTTTCTTTACTTCTGTTTGAGTAACAGCTATATTACCAGCTTTATCATATTTACGTTTGTTTTTAAAGTATTCAATATCGTGCTCTAATAATTCTAATTGTTCTCCATGCTCCATACAATGTTTTAATAAATAAACTTTATTATTCTTAAATATAATTTTTGCTGGTATTACCTTTAAACACTCATTACATAAACTGTTTGTATATTCATAATAAACATAATCTCGTTCCATTAATACATCTCCTAATTTTATTATTACATAGTAATTATAACATAGTAATATATACTAAAAAAGACTAGAATTACTAGCCTTTTTTTAAACTACAATTACATATATCTTTGTAGGTTATTTTATATAGTTTTTTAATATGTCTTCTAGATCCAACTAATCTTAATATTTTCTTAATAAGAATAGATGTATCATTAAACCATTCTTCAAAATATTCTTCTTTTATTTCAAAGTTATTGTTTGCCCAATTCTTAATAATAGTAGAGAAAAATGCATCTCCTGCACCACTATCATCTACTTCTTCTATTACTTCTTTTAGTGGAAATATATATTTTTTATTATTAAAAACAAATTCATTTCCTCTTTTACCTCTAGTAATAAGTAATAATTTAGAATTAAATATTTTTGATAAGCCAATTGAATCAGTACAATTTAATTTTTCTATTAGGTATTTCTCTACTCTTTCATTTAAATTAACTATTTCAAATTTATTACTAATTTTCTTTATAATTTCATCTTTACTTAATTCATCAAATTCTTTAGATATACCTAAATCAATTAATTTAAGATTACTAGAATTATCAATAATAAACTGATTCTTATCATTTAAATTATCAAATACTAAAATATCATCTTTTTTAATTTTCTTTAAAATATATTCTGGATCTATGAAACTTCCTTCATACCAAAACTTAGTATCGCAAAAAGGACATCTTTTAACTGATCTATAAGCATATTTATTATTATCAATTACTCTTCTAATATGAAATGCTTTTGTTTTTATATCATTCCTAATTAATATATCATTATCTACATTACAATCTTTTAAACTATTAATTGATATTTTCCCTAATGGATCATTACCACAAACTCCAAAAGCAAATGTCTTAAATCCAAAATACTCTAAATTACAAATAATATTATGGGCAGTTATTCCTCCATCAGCGCCAATTAATTTTAAATTCTTGTCATAATATATGTCTGTAACTAAATCACTAATACTGACAAATCTAAAATTAGTCATAATATTACCTCCTATCTATTTCTAATACTTTTGTCGCAATATTATTTGAGAATGTCTCATCATGTTCTACAAATATCATTGTTAGATTAAATTTAAGAATTAAATCTTCTATCTGCATTCTACTAAATACATCAATATAATTTAATGGTTCATCCCAAATATAAATATTTGCTTGTTCACAAACACTTCTTGCGATTAATACTTTCTTCTTTTGACCCTCACTATAACTATCTATAGTTTTTTCAAATTGTTCTCTTTCAAAGTCCATTTTTCTAAGAACAGTTTTAAATAGAGTTTGGTCAATTCCATTATCTCTAGCATAATCATTTAATGTTCCTTTAAGGTGAGATGTATCTTGTGATACATAAGATATTTTTAAACCACCTTGAATAAATAAATCTCCATCATAAGAAATATTATCTCCTAATATTAATTTAATTAAACTAGACTTACCACTACCATTCTTTCCTTTTAAATGTAGTCTATCTCCATCTTCTAAATAAAAATTAATCTTAGATGCTACAACATTATCACCATATTTAATATTTAGATTATGTGCTTCAATTAAATGTCCCCCTCTATTTTTTAAAGGACTAATCTTTAAATCTTCTACTTCTTCTATATTCTTAAGTAACTTACTTTTCTCTTCTATTGCTTTTTCTATTCTATTTTGTGCAACAATACTTCTCTTCATCATTTTAGCTGCTTTATGACCAATTCTACCTGTATCTAATAATATATCTCTAGGAGCATGATATTTAGATGCTTCTACTTTATCAGACCATTCGGCAGTTCTTTTAGCAGACTCTTCAAGTCTCGTAATATCTTTCTTTAATTTTTCATTTTCACTAAGTTCAAAATTATCTTGTCTATTTTTATTTTCATACCATGATGAGAAATTGCCTTTATAAATTTTAATATCTGCTCTATTTATAGATAAAATATGATCAACACAACTATCAATAAAAGTTCTATCATGCGAAACTAATATAAAACCTTTCTTCTTATTTAAATAAGCTGCAACAGCATGTCTAGCCTCAATATCTAAGTGATTAGTAGGTTCATCAATTAATAAGAAATTATTTTCTTTTAAGAATAATATCGCAAGTAATATCTTAGTTTGTTCACCTTTACTTAATATATTAAAAGGTTTAGTTAATCTATCTAAATCCATATTAAGCAAAGATATTTCTCTTTCAAATTTCCAAGCTTCATAAGAATTACAGTATTCTTCTGCAATTTCATATGGAGTTAAATTATTATTTTTTACTTCAAAAGGAAAATAATCAAATGTTACATCAGAAACAATTTGACCACTATATTCATACTTACCTAATAATAAATTTAAAAAAGTAGTCTTTCCTTTTCCGTTTCTGCCAATAAACCCTAATTTCCAATCAGTATCAATTATAAAAGAAACATTTTCAAAAATACTATCAGGATGAGTGTCATAATTAAATGTTAAATTAGATACCTTAATCATCGACATAACTATCACCCACTTAAATTATAACATAAAAAAAAGACTAGATGTTTCTAGTCAAAACAATAATCTATCTAATTTTAGGTGTTCCATCTAACTTTTGTTGATTCATCCATACTTTCATTACCAAACTATGAGGTAATATCTTAGTAAGCATTTTTTGAAATCTATTTACAAATCCAAAACATGATATATCTTTCTTTGGATTATATAAATCTTTAATAGCTAACTTCATTACATCTTTAGGATCATACATTGCATTATAATTAATTACGACTTTCTTTTTCTTATCATCTATAGCCCTATCAAAGAACTCAGTTTTAGTCCAATATGGAGTAACTGCTAGTACATGAATATTTCTATATTTCAATTCTTTATTTAAAGCTCTAGAATATGACAATAAAAATGATTTAGTAGATGCATAATCATTAATATATGGAATTGGTTGAAACCCTGCACAAGATGCAATATTCATAATCTTAGATTCTTCCTTCATATAAGGCAAACTATAATCAATTAATGCAACAGGAGCTTTAACATTTAAATCAATCATATTTAATTTAATATTAGTATCAATGTTTTCAGAATGATCAAATACACCAAATCCTGCACAATTAGCTAGAATAATTATATTTGGTTTTTCTTTATCTACTTTTTCTTTATATTTTAGTAAATCTTCTTCTTTAGTTAAATCTAATTTTATTGGAATAATCTTATCACTAATTTTTTCTTTTAATTCTATTAATCTATCATCTCTTCTAGCAATAGCCCAAACTTCATCTATATCTTTTTCTTTTTCTAATATTTGTATAATAAATTCTTTTCCCATTCCAGAAGATGCTCCTGATACTACAATTACTTTTTTCATATTAACTCCATTTATTTCTTCTTTTTCTTTGCAGTAGTTGCATCATCAACTGCTTTAATAGCTTTATCAATCATCTTTTGTTTACCTTTATCTTTTACATTCTTTTTAACTGATTTTAATATACCTTCTACTGCATCTCCTGCTTTTTCTTTTTTCTTCTTATCTTTCATAATATCATTAGCTTGTTTTTTTAATTCTTTAACTAAATCCATATTATCACTCCGTTCTATTTAACAAAATATACATAGTTTTCTTTTCTAGGAGCTGCTGGAGACTTTTCACCATCTCTATAACCTATAGCACAGTGACCTATTCCTTCATAATCTCCTTCAATTCCTAATTCTTTTAATAGATTCTTACCAAAGTCTCTCTCAAATTCTTCTTTAGCTCTATGAATCCAAATACTTCCTAATCCTAAGCTTTCTGCTGCATTTAACATATTACCAATTACAAGGCTTCCATCTTCTTTATAAGTAAATGAATTTTTATCTGCTAAAACAATTAGAATCACTGGTGCTCCATAGAATGGATCAATTCCTTCTCTTCCCATTATTTCTGCATTTACTTTTACTAGTTCTTCTCTCTTTTCTTTATTTGTGATTACAATTATAATTGGTGATTGTTTTCCCATACCAGTTGGTGCATAAGTACCTGCTTTAATTACAGCATTTAATTCTTCTTCAGTAATCATATCAGGTTTAAATTTTCTACAACTTCTTCTTTCTTCTAATACTTTTAATGTTTCGTTCATATAACTATTTCCTTTCTAATTAGATTATTCTTCTTAAAAATATTATAACATATAAAAAGGAACTATTCGTTCCTTTAATTTTTTACTTTTCTACTTATATAATATCCATATCCAATAGTTAAAAGCATTAAGATGATAGTACTAATATAACCACTTGTATTTGAACTAATAATACTTAATGAATTAAATACTCCATGAAAGATAATACAAGGAATTAATGATTTACTCTTTATAAATACCATTACAAGCATATAACCAATTGCAATTGCATAACAAACTTGTAATAATGTTGGCACTAGATCAGCTCCATTTAATAGATTTACGATATGACCTAAACCAAAAGTAATAGAACTTACTATTATTGCAGTTTTTAAATTATCCTTTTCCATCATTTTAAATAAGAATCCTCTAAATAATATTTCTTCTATGAATCCAACATTGATCATTGTAATTATATGAAATATAATTTCATGAGTTTTATTAGCTATTGTTATTCCATATCTTAAATTAAATAATGAAATTATTATTAATGGAATAAAAAATAATAATTCTTTTTTATGTTCTGCTTTAGTTAGACCATAATATTTTATTCTTTTAATAACTATAATTAATATTACTATTAAAATAGATAATACTGTATTAGCTATTGCTGAAGCAAGGCTAGTATAACCAAAGTTTTGTATCATATAAGAATTCATCACTACATATATAACTATTAATCCTATAGTAAATAAAGTTTCATGTTTTTTAAATAGACTTTCCATTTTTATCACCTATAAGAATTATATATCTATTATGTTTTTAATTCAATTTAAAAGACTAGATTTCTCTAGTCTTTATTTTATTATTTAGTTAATTCAACTCCATTAACATATAATTTATATCCATTTAAATTAATATTGCTATTGGTAGAATCTTTATTTGTTAATGATTTTATATATGTATCTCCTGTTAGAGTAAGTGTACTATTATTATCTAGGGTAATTGATACTTCTCCTTCATTACTATTATTAATTGATCCTTTAAATGAAGATTTTGTTAGATTCATTGTTAATTTAGAGATAGAATCTACTACAATATTTCCATTTACTTCTTGATTAGTTAGATTTAAAGTTACTGTACCTCCATTACTTCCTGAATTACCCCATGAATCTTTTTGAATTCTTAAAAAGTTTCCTGTTGAATCATTATTAACTATTTTATTATTTTCTAGATTTATTGTTGCGGTTGTATTAGTTACATAGAAACTATCTCCTTTATTTGTTGTTATTGTAGAATTTTTAGAAGTAAATACAGCTTCTCCATCTGCTGCATCACCACTCATTGATTGATATAAGAAAATGTTTTTATATGTAGTTGATTGTCCATTTAGAGTATTATTTGTATCAGTTAATTTAACATTTTCAAGTGTTACACTATTTTTTCCTTCAATAACTACTCCTTCACTTGCTTTAGAAATTAATGTTGCATTTTTAACTGTTATATCTGCTGTTGAGTATATTGCAGGAGATCCTTTTCCTGTAGTTTTATATGTTCCTTTATTTACTGTAACTGTACCGCCTCCTCTATCAGATCTAATTGCCGCACTACTTGTTCCAGCAGTATTAATAGTTAAATTAGTAGCATTCATTACTCCACCACCAGTTGTCATTATTCCTCCAGAATTATCTTTACTTGTAGTAATTGTAGAATCAGAAATGTTTATTGTTGTTCCATCACTATTTGAATTATTTGTAGTGGCAGATCCACCATAACTAAATACACCATTTGCTCCGGTTGCATTAGTATTAATAGAAGCATTTTTTATTGTTACATTAGCTCCGCTTTTCGCAAGTATAGCTGAATTAGTTCCATAAAAACTAGTATTATCACCGCCATCAGAGTCCCCTGTCTTAGATACAGTAATATTAGATAAAGTAGAAGTACTGCCATCAACTAATATTGTATTTTGATCACTAGTACTAGAATTTAACTCTTCTCCATCAATATCTTCATCACTATCTATTACCTTTGCAGCAGAGTAATCGGTATTAGAATTATTACCTGATACTATTTTATTAGTAGAATTATTATGAATAATAAGTATCCATAAAACACTTAAAATAATAACTAATAAAGGAATTATAACTATATATTTTATTGTTTTACCATCCATAATTATTCTCCTTGATTATTGTTTTCACTTGGCTTTTCTGGTGGTTCACCATTTTCATTTTGTTCATTATTTTCTCCGGGCTTTTCTGGTGGTTCACCCATTTGTCCTTGATTACCTCCACCCATTTCCATAGTTTGGTTATTATTATTGCAAGTATTGCTAGTTGTAGAATAAACAAAGAAAGCTCCGGTTGCAATACAAGCACCTAATAATAAACCAATTATAAATATTAAAATATTATCTTTCATTTTATCTCTCCTATTTTATTTATAATAATATTATATAATTATTTATTAATTTTTTTCTAATCTTTTTTTCTATATTATCTCTCCTTTCATGTATTAATAATAATATATAAAAATTAAAGGAACATTAAATGTTCCTATTTTTTTAAATTTACTTTAAATGTTGTAAAATTATCTTTAGAATAAGCTTTAATCGTACCATTATGATTTAATACGATATTTTTCGCAATTGCAAGACCTAATCCATATCTATTAGATTCTCTCTTACGAGACTTATCAGCTCTATAAAATCTTTCAAATATTTTTTCTTCATCTCCACTTTTAATTGGATCTCCATTATTAGTCACTTCTATATTAATACCAAGTTTATCACTATTAACTAATACTTTTATAGAACTATCTTTGTAACTATGTTTAATCGCATTATCTATTATTATAGATATTAGTTTTTCAATCTCTTCCTTGCTACATTTAAAATTTATATTCTCTTCTATATTTGTATTGATAGAAACATTATTCTCAAATGCAATAGCTTCAAAAGTAAGACAAATTCTCTCAATTATTTTAGAAATATTTTCATCTTTATAATTTTCTATATTAATACCTTTTTCTAATTTAGATAAATCAAGTAAACTTTTAATTAAAGTATTCATTCTTTCTGTTTCATATTTAATATTATCTATATATTTCTTATTTTTCTTATCAGTCTTCAACTCATCTGCAGAAGCCATAATAACCGCAAGAGGTGTCTTTAATTCATGAGATGCATCCGCAATAAAATCTTTTTGCTTTTCAAAAGATTCTTCTGCAGGTTTAGTAATATTATCAGTTAATATCTTGGAAACAATATAAATAAGTATTTCAACTAATAAAAATATAATAATAGATTTGATTAATTCTAGTATTAATCTATTATTAATCTTCTCAGTATTAATAACAATAATATCATTCTCAATATAATTATAAGAATATTTATTATAATATAAATTGCCAATATGTAACCCAACTCTATTATTCTTAATTATATTAGAGGCAACAGATAATATATTAAAATTACTAATAGTATTACTATGATTAATTATTTTATATATTGATTTATTATCAAGAATAACAGTATATATTTCGTAATCCATCACAATCATTCTATCTAAATCATCATTAGGTCTATTTAAACCATTATTAAAAGTAAGATTTCTTCTTACATTTTCATATTCTTTAAAATATAATTGAACATTATTAGAAACTATATAAAAGAAAACAAATAAAGATAAAATTAAAAATATAATTGTAAAAACTTTTCTATTTAATTCCTTCATCATTATACTCCATTTTATATCCTAAATTTCTTAAAGACTTTATAGTTACATTTGATCCAATAAGTTTTAATTTCTTTCTAATAAAAGATAAATATGCTTCTAAGTTATTAGAAATTGAGTCATTTTCTATTCCCCATACTTTATCATAAATCATCTCTTTTGATAGAACTTGATTTGGATTATTCATAAAATATTCTAATAATTGAAATTCTTTATTTATAATATTTATCTTTTCATTATTGTTTTTATTAATTATATCAGATGTTTTTAAATCAAGAATTAAATCTCCAAATTCTAAGTTATTATCTTTTACTTTTTCAATTCTTAGTTGAGCATTTACTCTTGCGACCACTTCATCAATATGAAAAGGTTTTGGGATATAATCATTAGCACCTTCACTAAATCCTAATAGTTTATCTTCCAATTCAGATTTAGCTGTTAACATTATTACTTTGGCTTTAATATTGTTCTTTTTAATTTCTTTTAATATATCAATACCATTTACGCTAGGTAACATTATATCTAATAATATTAAATCATATACATCTTCTAATGCATTATATAAACCATCTTCTCCATCGTTTGATATATCTACTATATATTTTTCCTTTTTTAATCTATTTGCTACTAATTCAGCTAATGACTCTTCATCTTCTACAATTAATATTCTCATAGTGTTCATCACCTCAAATATAATTATGCATTTATTTATTAAATAAATATTAAAAATATTATATCACAGAAAAAAGACTAGATTACTCTAGTCTTAATTTTATTATTTAGATTTCTTTGCAGCTTTCTTTTCTGCTTTCTTAGCTTCTTTTTCTTTAATAGCAGCTTATACTGCTTTGGACTTAGGGGGGTTATATACAACTTCGTAATATCTTAATCTTCCGAGCTTTTATTTATCAAATTTAAATAATTCAAGAACAATAGAAACTATGAATAGAGCTATGCCACTATATAAAAAAGTATATCTAATTATAGTCCAATGTCTATCATCAGGCAAAATACGATTTAATACTATATTTAAAACAAATGCAATAATAATGATTGCCATAAATATATAAGTAATAATCTTTAATACTTTTTTTCTTTTATCTATTTGTTTTCTTAATTTAATTAAGTTTTCTTCAGATTTGTTCATATAATCATTCCCCTTAATTTTTTCACCAGATAATAATTCATTAACATTAATATCTAACTCATTACATAAGTCTTTTAATAAAGAATAATCTGGCATTGTATTGCCATTTTCCCATCTACTAATTGATTTACTTGTAACACCTAATTTTTCTGC
>JAFXYF010000007.1 GCA_017541885.1 Bacilli bacterium | reverse complement strand
GTTGTAGTTGCTGTTGTTGTTGTAATAATTGCTGTTGAATATTGTTGTTCTCCATATTCAAATCCTCCTATCTATAAGTATAATATAAATTATTTATTGACACTTTGCAAGAGATTAATTAATAATTTACAAAAAAATGTCTAAAATTGACAAAAAAAAGAATCCTAGAATTGGATTCTTTCTTCTATATAAGGAACAACTTCTTCTATTTTTAAAGTTATTTGTTCCATAGTATCTCTATCTCTTACTGTAACAGTACCATTATTAATTGTTTCATCATCTATTGTAATAGCCCATGGAGTACCAATAGCATCACATCTTCTATATCTTTTACCAATAGAACCAGATTCATCATATGTTGTCATAAAGTGTTTACATAAATCATTATAAATTTCTATTGCTTTTTCACTATGATATTTTTTAACTAATGGAAGTACAGCAACTTTATAAGGAGCAAGATAAGGAATAAACTTCATAACTTCTCTTGTTTCTCCATTTTCAAGTTCTTCTTCAACATAACTATTGTCTAGAATTGCAAGAACTGCTCTATCACATCCATATGTAGATTCTATTATATATGGAATATATTTTTCATTTGTTTCAGGATCTAAATATTCTTGTGAAACTGTAGAATACTCTTGATGACGAGTTAAATCAAAGTTAGTACGATTATGAGTACCATTAATTTCACCCCATCCAAAATTAAATAGATATTCAATATCACAAGCTTCTTTTGCATAATGAGCTAATTTTTCATGATCATGATATCTTAATTTTTCTTCAGGTAATCCTAAGTCCATAAAGTATTTCTTACCATATTCTTTAAAATACTTATATAAATCACTATCAGTTCCTTCTTTACAGAAAGTTTGATATTCCATTTGTTCAAATTCAATAGTTCTAAAAGTAAAGTTTCCTGGAGTTATTTCATTTCTAAATGCTTTACCAATTTGTCCAATACTAAATGGTAATTTAGCTCTCATAGTTCTTTGAACATTTAAGAAGTTAACATACTCTCCTTGAGCATTTTCAGGTCTTAAATAAACCAAATTCTTACCATCTTCAACTACTCCACGCTTAGTTTCAAACATTAATTTAAATTGACGAATATCTGTCCAATCACTTTTTCCACATTTAGGACATGGAACCTTATGTTCACGAATATAATTCATCATTTCTTCTTCAGACATACCATCAGCATGAGCTTCTGGATCAAAAGCATCTATTAAATTATCAGTTCTTTCTCTTGATTTACAATGCTTACAATCAATTAAAGGATCAGAAAATGAACTTACATGTCCTGAAGCTTCCCAAACTCTAGGATGCATAAGTATTGCAGCATCTACTTCATAAGCATTTGGTCTTTCTTGAATAAATCTCTTTCTCCATGAATCTTTAATATTATTTTTAAGTCTGCTTCCTAATGGACCATAATCCCAAGTATTAGCAAGACCACCATAGATTTCACTTCCTTGGAATATAAATCCATATTGTTTACAATAATTCACTAGTTTTTCCATTGTTAGTTTTTCCATATAATTCTCCTCCTATTATCTTTTTACTGATTCTTAAAATAAAAAAAGTCTAGAATAATGTAAGGACGAAGTAAACTCCGCGGTTCCACCTTACTTATTCTAGACGAATCAGCTTTATCATATACTGCTGTTGGGCTTTCCACACCCGTCATCGCACTTATGCAACTAATATAAACTCTTTTTTTAATATTGTCAAGAAACTACTTGCAAGTTTTTTTACCGGTCCATTTTTCTGGCTCATATACTACACCAAAGAATAGTATTTCATTTGAATCATGATCTTTAATCATAAATATAAATGGTTTATCAAAGATAACAGATACATATTCTTTCTCACCTTCAGCTAAAGAAGTATTCTTTACACCAAAATAAGTAACTGCTGCAGCCTTAGTACCTTGTTCATCAACTTTAACATAACTCTTATGAACAGCATCATTTACAAATACATCTTGTCCTTTAATCATATTAGATAAATCTGCTCCAGGCGCAAATACATTCTTAATACCCATATCAATTAATGTATTCATAAATAAATCGAAATTATAACTAAACTCAAATCTAGGTAATCCAACATATATTTCTAAATTATCAGATGCTTTTCTTTGTTTATTATTAATATTATCTAATTCTTCTAGACTAAATGAATTAATATAAGCATCAATATCTTTTGGAAGAATACCTACAAAATCAAGCTGTGATCCTTCATCTGCTTCTTCACCACTACTATAATTATAAATTTTATAAGGAATTGTTACTACCTCTGCCTTATCATCTTTATAATATGATGCTAAAGATTCATATCTATGAGACATCATTGCTGTATCATACTGTTTACCATTAGTTTTAGTAAAAGCATAACCAGAAGTCTCATCACAAGCAAAAGGTATAGCCCACTCCTCTTCCATTGCAACAGCATTGGCAAGACCTAAAACAAAATCTGGGTCAAGTTCATCAACAACCTTTTTTATCATTCCATTAGTTTCTTTATTAACCCAACTGTTAATTTTATCTGGAGTTGTAAATTTATCATAAACTATTTCAGCATTATAATCATTCTTCATAGTTTGATAATAACTATCTTTTACATCTTTTTTATAAATGTCTTTTACAAATAATGCATTCGCAACATTTACCTTATCTTTTACAGTTAATGTCTTAATACTTCTTTTAGGAACAACACTTTCTATCTCTTCTACAGTTTCTCCCCCTGACCCATCTCTTAACATTGACAAAGCAATTTCAACAGAATAAGGACTAATCATATAATTCTTGTGTTTCATCTTCTTATGACTCTCACGAATAAATGCTGTACTAAAAGTACCATCCTCAGAAACATCATTATAATTCATTCTACTATTTTTAAACTCACAATATATAAGTACTAATACAATAATAATTAATATAAGAATAATTCCTAAAATCAAAAATAATAATTTATTCTTTTTCATACACTTCACCTATTATCATTATAACATCTTTTTATTTTAATGAGTGATTTTTATGATAGAATGAATGTAAGGAGAATGATTATGAAGTTAGATAAAAGTATTTTAGGTAAAAAAAGAGATAATTATTTAAGTTGGGATGAATTCTTTATGGGAATTGCAAAACTATCTGCAGGTAGAAGTAAAGATCCAAATACACAAGTAGGAGCATGTATCGTATCAGAAGATAATAGAATCTTATCAATTGGTTATAATGGAGCTCCAAATAACTTTGATGACGATAAGTTCCCATGGAACAGAGAAGGTTCCCCAATAGAAACAAAATATATGTATGTATGTCATGCCGAAGCAAATGCCATTAATAATTATTTAGGAAGTAGAAAAGATTTAAGAGGATCAAGAATCTATGTTGACTTATTCCCATGTAATGAATGTGCAAAACAAATAATACAAGCAGGTATTAAAGAAGTAGTTTACTTATCAGATAAATATAATGGAACTGATGGTAACTTAGTCGCAAAGCATTTATTTGACAATTGCGGAGTAACTTATAGAAAAATGGAAGAGAAAAATGAAAAAGATATAAGACTATCTTTAAAACCAGATATTGGAATTGAATATATTGAAGAATAAAAAAAAAGAGATTTTAAATCTCTTTTTCTATTTGTTCTAAGACTTTATTCTTTATATCTTCAGAAGAAATTGTATTAATAATATTCATAAAGTTTCCTAAGACTATTAACTTTTCAGCCTCTTTTTTACTATATCCTCTAGACATTAAGTAGAAAAGTTTATCTTCAGATACTTTACCAGAAGATACTCCATGAGCACCAACTACGTTTTCTTCTTCACATAGTAATTGAGGTAAACTTCTACTTCTACAAGTATCTGTTAATAAAACACAATTCTCATTTTCTTCACCAATTGAATTACTACAACCTTTTATAAAATCAATTGTACCTCTAAAGTTTTTATGTGAATTATCACTTAATACTCCCTCTACTCTAATTTGACTATTAGATTCTACTCCAATATTTTTAGCATAATAATTAAAATCTAATAAACTATCATCTTTTCCAATATATATAGTATTAATATTATTCTTAGAAAATCTATCTAGTAAATTACTGTATATATTGTATAATCTAGTCTTACCATTAAAATCAAATATTGAATGAGTAATACTTGCATTTTCTAATACATCATTTTCTACTGCATAAAAAGATGAACTATTATTATTAAGTAAATTAATAAAAGTAATATTTCCAGAAGATTCATTCTTAGAAATAGTATTCTCTATAATATGACTAAAATGATTATTATTATCTTTTGAATTAATTGTAATAATAAAATTACAAGAAGAGTTATCTTCAAAATTAAAATTAAATTTAGAGTAAAGTATATCTTCTTTTTCAAAATCATATGTAATGAATATAGGATCATCTATCTTTATATTTTTAGGTATAGTAATATTAATCTCATAATATTTAGAAACATCTAATCCAATCTTAGAAGTTATAGTTTCTTCTTTTACTTCTTTTTTTATGTCTAAAGAAGAAATATCTCCATCAATTTTAAAATCACTTAACATATTATAAGTAGGTAATTCTAAATCAACTTCTACATCATTAATCTTAAAACCATTGGTAGTTTTAACTGGTAATTTATTTAATCTATATTTCATACTATCACCTACCCAATCGTTCCTTCTAATTCAAGATCAATAAGTCTATTCATCTCAACTGCATACTCTACAGGGAATGCTTTCGCAATAGGTTCGGCAAATCCTCTAACTATTAATCCTTTTGCTTCTTCTTCAGTCATTCCTCTACTCATTAAATAAAATATTGCTTGGTCACTTATTTTACCAATCTTAGCTTCATGAGCAAAAATAACATCATCAGTCTCTAATGTATTAACAGGAATTGTATCACTTCTTGAAATACTATCTAACATTAACGATTCACAAGATAAAGCAAGTTTAGAGTGTTTTGCTTGTTTCTTAACTAATACATTACTTCTAAAAGTACAAATTCCACCATCTTTAGAAATTGACTTTGCATTAACTAAAGAACTAGTTCTTGGAGCATTATGAATAATCTTTAAACCAGTATCAAGATTTTGTCCTTTACCTGCAAAAGATATATTAGTAAACTCACATCTTGCACCAGCTCCATTTAATACACTTAACGGATATAGCATAGAAACCTTAGATCCAAAAGAACCCATAATCCATTCTATCTTTCCACCCTCTTGAACAAAACACTTTTTAGTATTTAAATTAAGCATATTTTTAGACCAGTTCTCAATTGTTGAAAATCTTAAAGATGCATTCTTCTCTACAAATAGTTCTACACATCCAGCATGTAAATTAAGTTCATTATATCCTGGAGCAGAACATCCCTCTATAAACTGTAAATCTGCCCCTTCATCAACAATAATTAATGTATGTTCAAATTGCCCAGCGCCTGGTGCATTAAGTCTAAAGTAACTCTGTAAAGGTCTATCAAGTTCTGCATCTTTTGGAATATATACAAAACTACCTCCAGAAAATAATGCATAATGAAGTGCAATATATTTATGATCAGTAATTGGTACAGCCTTTGTAAAATACTTTTTAACAAGATCAGGATATTGTTTTATTCCTTCATCAAAGCTTGTATAAATTACTCCTTGTTTCTTTAAATCCTCAGTTAAATTATGATATACAACAGAAGAATCAAACTGAGCACCACTACCAGCAAGAGCCTTCTTTTCAGATTCTGGTATTCCTAATTTATCAAATACTTCTCGAATATCTTCAGGCACATCTTCCCATTTACGTACCTCACCATCTACTGGTTTAACATAAGTCGCAATCTTACTAATATCTAAATAACTAATATCAGGTCCCCAATCAGGATCATCTAATTCAAAGAATAGTTTTAAAGCTTTTAGTCTTATATCTAAAACCCATTCAGGCTCTTCTTTTTCTTTGGATAACTTTCTAATTAGTTCTTCAGTTAAACCATATTCTTTTTGAATAGTAGGATTATTGGCTTTTAAATCATAAATATTACGAGTCTCTTCATCAACATATTTTGTAACATCTGTCTTTGCCATCTTATCACCTACTTTATATATTCTTGATATCCGTTATCTTCTATCTCTTTAGCAAGAGAACTATCTCCTGTCTTAACAATCTTTCCATCAACTAAAATGTGTACTTTATCAACCTTTAAACTTTTAAGTATTTTAGTAGAATGTGTAATTATTAATACTGCATTTTTATCATTTTTATATAAGTTGATTCCTTTAGATACAGTTTTAATTGCATCAACATCAAGTCCAGAATCAGTCTCATCAAGTATCGCAAGTTTAGGATTTAATAATAACATTTGTAGTATTTCATTCTTTTTCTTTTCTCCACCACTGAATCCTACATTAAACTCACGATTTACAGTTTCATATTTCATTCCTAACTCATTCATTTTATTTTCCACATCTTTTGTGAATTGATATAAGTTTGGCTTTTCACCTGTAATACTGTGTTTTGTTGTTTTTAAGAATTGCGCAAGACTAACTCCAGGAATTTCTTCAGGAGTTTGAAAAGACATAAATATTCCTTTCTTCGCAATCTTATCAGTAGAAAGATTAGTAATATTTTCTCCTCCAAAAATAATTTCTCCTTCAGTCACAATATATCTAGGAGAATTAAAAATAGTATTAGCTAAAGTACTTTTACCAGACCCATTAGGTCCCATAATAACATGTATTTCTCCTTCATTAATTAGAAGATCAAGTCCCTTTAATATTTGTTTATCATTATCATCTTCTGCAATTGTATTTAAATTTTTAATTTCTAATAATTTATTCATAAATCCTCCTATAAGTATTCTTTTAAAGTTTTACTATCTAAATAATCATTAATCTCATCACTAAGACCCTTCCATAAAGGATAAGTACCACAATGATTCTTATTAGGACATCCACTACCTTTAACACAATCGACTACATCTAAATCTTCTTCTGCTGCTCTAATTATTGAACCTATTGTTATATTTTTAGGATCATGTTTTAATTTATATCCACCATCTTTGCCCTTTTGTACATCAAAAAAATCTGCTTTCTTTAATGAAATCATAATTTTTTCTAAATACTTTAAAGATATTTTTTCTCTTTCAGATATTTCAGTTAAAGAAAGATATTTATCTTCTCCATAAGCTTTACCTAAATGAATCATAATAGTTAAAGCATATCTTCCCTTAGTAGATATTTTCATAGATATCACTTCCATTGATTATTTTACTACCAAATTAGTAGGAATTACAACTATAAATAAAAAAAGATACTAATTTAAGTATCTTTTTTACATTAATTCATTTTTTCTACTTCAGGATATTCTTTTCCTTTAAGATCAATTACAGCTTTTTCAAGTACTAAATTAGTTTGTAATTTACCAGATTTTGCATCTGCAACTATTTCATTTTGTTCAATTTTTTCAACTAAATCCATACCATCTATTACTTTTCCAAAAGCAGCATAATCTCCATCTAAGAAATCACTATCTCCTAACATAATAAAGAATTGACTACCAGCAGAATCCATACTATAACTTCCTCTTGCCATAGAAACAACACCTTTAGTATGTTTTAAGTTATTCTCAAATCCATTATTAGTAAATTCTCCTCTAATTTTATATCCTGGGTCTCCTGTTCCAGTACCAGTAGGATCTCCACCTTGTAATACAAACCCCTTCATTAAACGATGGAATGTATTATGATCATAAAAACCATTCTTAATTAGTGAAATAAAATTATTAACAGTATTTGGTGCAACATCTGGATATAATTCAATAACAACTGCTCCATAATTTTTAATATATAACGCAGCAACAGGATTCTCTGTATTATATTGTGATAATGTAGTAATATTTCCTTCCATATTAAATTCAATTCCTTTCAAATCATCATTTGTATTTACCTCTTTTTCCTTAGTAGGTAAAAAAGTAACAATTAATATTAATGCAACAAGTACAATTGTAACAATTGCAATTATTAAAACAGTCTTATTCTCTTTCATATTATTCCCTCTCTAAAATATCTCTTGCAGCAACTAAACCAGTAGCAGCAGCAGTAACAATATTTCCAGCCTTTCCTGCTCCATCTCCAACAAAGTAAACATTAGCTGACTCTAATTTAAATTTATTATTAGTTTGAATCTCATTACTAAAGAACTTTATTTCAGGTCCATATAATAATGTATCATCATTATTAACACCTGGAATAATCTTATCAAGTTTTTCTAATCCTTCAAGTATATTAGTAATAATTCTATGAGGCATAACAAGAGCTAAGTCTCCAGCAACACAATCTTTTAATGTTGGTTCAACAAATCCCTTATTAATTCTATGCCATTCACTTCTTCTTCCACTCTTTAAATCTTTTAAAGATTGAATAATTGGTTTTCCATCTCCCAATACATTTGCAATCTTAGCAATTGACTCACCATAAAGTCTTGTGTTAGTAACTGGTTCAGTTAAATTAACTTTAGATATAAATGCAAAGTTTGTATTATTACTCTTTGTATCTTTCAAAGCATGTCCATTAACACATATATATCCATAATAATTCTCTTTAGCAACAAAACCACCTGGATTAGTACAGAAAGTTCTAATTTCATCTCCATAAGTATCAGTCTTAATAAAGATTGTGGGATCATAAATAATATTAGTAATATCCTCCATTATATCTTTTCTAACCTCTACTCTAACACCAATCTCAATACTTTGAGAAAGATATGGAATCTCATATTTATCTGCTAATTCTTGAATCCACTTAGCACCAGTTCTTCCTGGAGCAACAATTACATTCTTACATTCAAGAGTAGTTTCTTTTTTACCAGTAGTATATGTTACTAAATGCTTATTCTCTTTTTCAGTTTTAATATCTAGAACATTAGCTCTTTCAATTAAAGTAACTCCATTTTCTTCAAGATATTTACATATACCTTCAATATATTCAGGTAAATGATCACTTCCTAAATGTTTTTGCTTAATTAATAGTAATTTAGCACCAGCAATCGCAACTTTTTTACGAATATCAAGTGCTTCATCCATATTACTTGGATATACTTCAGCATCCATTTTAAATTTATTAAAAATCATTTCAGTTTCATCAATTAATTGATAAGCTTCAGACTCACTCATATATTTTGTTAAGTCACTCTTACCTAATCTTGGAATAAAATTAAGTTTCCCATCACTAAAAGTACCTGCTCCACCATATCCAGCAAGAATTGCACATGGATTACAGTTTTGACAAGGTACACCTTTTTTATTCATAGGACAAACTCTATTTTTTACAAAAGCACCTTTATCAAGTAATGCAACCTTCATTTTTTTGTTCTTAGTTATTAACTCATAAGCACTAAACAACCCTGCAGGGCCGGCTCCTACAATAATAACATCATACTTCATAATAATCACCATTAATATAATATCACATAAAAATGTAAAGAAAAAAGTATTTTTTGGACTTTTCACAATTTAAAAGAAAGATATGATAAAATAATATTGGTGATACTATGACACGAGAAGAGATTAATGAAGAAAAACAAAAAGAAATCTTTAATGAAGATAGAAAAGCCAAAATTAAGAAAATAATTAAATGGTCAATTAAAGCAATTCTAATAATCACTATTCTTATTGGAGGGTTCTTTACTTATAATTCTTATGTGGCAACAGTAAAAATTAAAGTAAGAGAATATAGAGTTGTAAATAGTAAAATACCAGAAAGTTTTAATGGGATAAAAATAATTCAGTTTAGTGATTTACACTATGGAAGTACAATGAATGAAGAAAACTTAAAAGATATTAAAAAACTAATTAATGATAGAAAACCAGATTTAATAGTTTTTACAGGAGATTTAATAGATAGCAATTATAAAATATCAGAAAAACAAAAAGAACTTTTATCAAAAAGGTTAAAAGAACTAAATGCAACATTAGGAAAATATGCAATTCTTGGAGATGAAGACTCTGAAGAAATAATTACAATTTACAATCAGAGCGATTTTACAATATTAAAAAATGAATATGAACTTATATATAATGAAAAAAATGATCCAATTATATTAATTGGTCTTGATAGTTTAATAGAAGGAAGAAGAAGTATTGATCAAGCATATAGTTATTTCAAACAAGAGACATATAATTCAAATATATATACAATAACAATTATGCATGAACCTGATAGTGCAATTGATCTTTTAGGAACATATCAAACAGACCTAGCTTTAGCAGGTCATTCACACAATGGAAATATAAGAATTCCAATTGCGAATATTCCTCTAGAAAAAAAAGAAGGCGCAAAAAAATATAATCAAGATTACTACCAAATAGGTTCAACAGATTTATATGTATCTAGTGGACTAGGCACAAATAATAAAACAGGAATTAGATTCTTTTGTAGACCATCAATCAATTTTTATAGATTATCAAACAAATAATTTTTTAAGCCAATGGAAGATAGATTTTTTATCTTCCTTTTTATTTTTTTGAAAAATAGGAATCTCCCCTATTTTTTTATTATCAAAATTAATCTCAATTCTACCTACTTTTTCTTTATTTGAATCATCAATTCTTATAAATGTAGATATTTTTTCAATTTCATCATCACTCAATGGATAATAAAAATCATTTCTTATAAATACATTTTTATCAAATATCAAAGATGGATTTATTCTAAAACTATTTCTATCTACAATTTTAAAATAGTGATATCTATCAAAAAATTCTTCATATAGTTTTTCATGATGTTCATAAATATTATCATCATTCAAAGTAACAACTGTTAAAAGTAAATTATCTTTTTTAGCTAAAGAAACAAGCGTCTTTCCTGCCTTTGGAGTATAACCGTTTTTTCCACCAATACAATTATCATAAGAATTAAGTAAAGAAACTCGATTATACCAAACATAGCTTTTTAAAGATGATTTTGTTTCATATTTTTTTGTAGATATTATTTTACGATATGTTTCATTTTGATATGCATATCTACTGAGTAAAGCCATATCATAAGCTGTAGAATAATTTTCTGTCTTATCATCCAATCCATGTGGATTGTTAAATATAGTATTATTCATACCTATTTTCTTTGCTTTATCATTCATAAGTTTTACAAATTCTTCTTCACTACCGCTAGTATAAACAGCCAATGTACTAGCTGCATCATTTCCACTTCTAAGCATCAATCCATAAAGTAAGTCTTCAACAGTTAAAATTTCCCCAGGTTTAATATAAATATTTGTTCCATAAGAATTTAAGACCTCATCACCAACAGTTACTTGACTACTTATTTCAACATTTTCTAACACTATAATACAAGTCATTATTTTAGTAATAGATGCAATTAGTCTTTTAGAATTTGCATTATTCTCATATAACACTCTACCACTATTAACTTCCATTACAATAGTCGAAGATGCCTTTGCAAAAGCAAAAAAAGGAAAACAAACAATAATTAAAAGAATAATAATTTTCTTATACAAATAACCACCTTATTAAATAATATGTATTATAAAAGAATATATTAATCATTTTATTTTAAAGGAAAATATGATAAAATTAAGTCAAATTGAAAAAAAGGAGAGATTTTTATGGCAAATGAAAAGAAATTTGTACAATCAATAACAGCAAGAGATGAAGATTTTGCACAATGGTATACCGATGTTGTAAAAGAAGCAAAATTATGTGACTATTCTAGTGTAAAAGGATGCTTAAATTATTTGCCGAATGGTTATGCCATCTGGGAAAATATTCAACAGGATCTAGATAAAAGATTCAAGGAAACAGGAGTAGAAAATGTTTATCTACCCGTACTTATCCCGGAAAGTCTTCTTCAAAGAGAAAAAGAACATATTGAAGGATTCGCACCAGAAGTTGCTTGGGTAACACATGGTGGTGGAGAAGAATTAGAAGAACGTTTCTGTGTTCGCCCTACTTCTGAAACACTATTCTGTGATCACTGGCAAAAAGTTGTTAAATCATATCGTGATTTACCATTAGTATGGAATCAATGGAATTCAGTATTTAGATGGGAAAAAACAACAAGACCTTTCTTAAGATCAAGAGAATTCCTATGGCAAGAAGGTCATACACTACACGCAACACCTGAAGAAGCAGAAGAAAGAACAAAGCAAATGTTTAAAGTATATCAAGACTTTGTTCAAGATGATTTAGCAATACCACTAATTAGCGGAAAGAAAACTGAATCAGAAAAGTTTGCAGGTGCAGTTGATACTTATACTATTGAAGCATTAATGCACGATGGTAAAGCATTACAATCAGCAACATCACATTTCTTTGGAAGTGCTTTCCCAGATTCATTCGATATTAAATACTTAGATAAAGAAAACAAACTTCATAGTGCATATGAAACATCTTGGGGATTATCAACAAGAATTATTGGAGCAATCATTATGGTTCATGGAGATGATTCAGGACTCGTATTACCTCCAAGAATAGCACCTACTCAAACAATGATTATTCCGATCGCTCAACATAAAGAAGGCGTATTAGAAACTGCATACAACTTATTAAATAGAATTAAAAATGCAAACATTAGAGTAAAAATAGATGATAGTGAAAAAACCCCTGGTTTCAAATTTTCAGAACAAGAAATGCTTGGTATTCCAACTAGAATTGAAATTGGTCCAAAAGACATCGAAAATAATCAAGCAGTTATTGCAAGAAGAGATAATGGAGAAAAAATAATAGTAAGTCTAGATGAAATTGAAACAAAATTACCAGAAATTTTAGAACAAATACAAAAAGATATGTTTAATAAAGCAAAAGAATTCTTAGACAGTCATATATATGAAGCTAACACAATGGAAGAAATGAAAGAAATTGCTAAAAACAATATTGGATTTATTAAAGCTAACTGGTGTGGTAGTGAAGAATGTGAAGACAACATAAAATATGAAACAGAAGGTTTTGGTTCTAGATGTATGCCAGAAGAAGAACAAAAAAATGTTTCTGGAAAATGTGTATATTGTGGAAAAGAAGCAAAGCACAGAGTATATTGGGGAAAATCATATTAAAAAAATCGTATTAAATACGATTTTTTTATTTGAAAAACTTCTTCAAAACATCTTTATAAATTGAATCAACATCAACTTTATATTTCTTTTCTAAAACACTTACTGCTCCATGTTCAATAAAATGATCAGGGAAAGCATAGAATTCCCCATGAGTATCACATAAATGATTTTGTAGCATCAATTCTTTAACCGCAGAACATAATCCACCAATAATTGTACCATCTTCTATAACAATAAACTTTTTAGTTTTACGAATACTCTTTAAAATTGTTTTTTCATCTAATGGTTTTAAGAAACGACAATTCACAATCTCACAAGAATACCCATCTATTTTTAATTTTTCAGAAATAGAAATACCTTTTGCAACTGAATTACCAATAGTAATAATACTTAAATCATTTCCCTTTTGAATAATATCAGCAGTCCCATACTTTATTTCAGAAGTAGGATTTACTATTCTACTCTCTCCACCTCTTGGATATCTTATAACAATCGGTCCTTTATATGTAACAGCAAACTCCATCATCATTCTTAATTCTTGAAAATCGCGAGGTGCCATAATAGTTATATTAGGAACAAGTCTAAAGAAAGACATATCAAGTAAACCTTGATGTGTTGCTCCATCATTTCCAACAACACCTGCTCTATCTACACACATAACAACATGTAAGTTTTGTAAACAAATATCATGTATAACTTGATCATAAGCTCTCTGATAAAAAGAAGAATAGATAGATACAAAAGGAATCATTCCTTCACTAGCTAAGCCAGCTGCAAAAGTTAAAGCGTGTTGCTCAGCTATACCTACATCAAAAAATCTATCAGGATATTCCTCTGAAAATCTAGTAAGGCCTGTACCATCCTTCATTGCTGCTGTAATGGCAACAATTTTTTTATGATGTTTTGCAAGTTCAACCAATTTATCACCAAATATTTTTGAATAATCAGCTTCCTTGAATTTAACAGCTTTACCAGTATTTAAATCAAATTTACTTACTCCATGGAATTGATCAGGGTTTTCTTCTGCATATTTGTATCCTTTACCCTTCTTAGTTATAACATGAATTAAAGTTGGGCCTTCAAGATCTTTTGCTTTAGATAATAAATCCTCCAAATCAGCAATATTGTGTCCATCAACTGGTCCTAAGTAACGAAAACCTATCTCTTCAAAATACATCCCCGGAATAATCATTTGCTTTATACTGCTCTTCATTCTAGATACAAAATGAACTAAATAACTACCAACAATAGGAATATGATTAACTACTCTTTTTCCAAACCTATTTGATTTTGTATAGTTTTTTCTTATTCTTAGCTTAGTTAATAGTTGATTTATACCACCAATGTTTTTTGAAATACTCATCTCATTATCATTCAAAATAACAATAATATTAGTCCCTGAACTACCAGCATGGTTTAACGCTTCTAATGCCATACCACCAGTTAAAGCTCCATCACCAATAACAGCAATAACATGATTATTTTTGTGGTTGATATCTCTAGCCAAAGCAAAACCCATTGCTGCAGAAATAGATGTACTACTATGACCAGTATTAAATGCATCAGTTTTTGATTCAGATACCTTTGGAAATCCTGAAATACCTCCATGATTTCGAAGAGTCTTCAAGCTATCTTTTCTACCAGTTAGTATCTTATGAACATAACACTGATGTCCAACATCCCAAATAATTTTATCTTTATTAACATCAAAAATACTTTCTAAAGCAATTGTTAATTCAACAATACCTAAATTAGAAGCAAGATGTCCACCATTTTTAGAAACAATCTCTAGAAGATAATCTCTAATCTCAGTTGCTAACTCTTTCTTCTCCTTAATACTTAGTTTTTTAATGTCATTGGTCTTATTTATTCTATCCAATTGCATAAAATCACTCTTTTTTTGTAAAAACTTACTTTATTATATATTTTTTTGACGAAAAAGCAAAGTTTTTTAGAATAATAAAAGAGAGGACAACTAATTCACGCAGTTAGTCATCCTCTCTAATCATAAGGCTAAATTTAATATTCATATGAAAGTTTGCGTGGTAAATGATTTCTCTTTCTTAATTAATTTTTTTTAAAGGAATTCATATGAAACAAATAAAGTCAAATGATATTATTCATAATCAAAAGATTTCTAGAAACACTAGACGTGAAAAACTCTCTTTACTATGAACATATAAATTATAGCATATATTATTCATAATAAACAAAAAAAATTAAAGAAAAAAACTTATTTTACACATAAACAAAAAAAGGAGGAAAAATGGAAAAGAATTTTAACAGTTTATATTTTAGATTTTTAAGAATTAAACAATTAGGATGGATAAAGTCAATGAGAAAAGGACCAACAGGAGTTGGGTATACATTTGAAGAATTATTGAATAAAAAAGAAGATCATTTACCACTACCAGATTATAAAGGAATAGAAATAAAAACAATGAAATGTTTTAGCAAGCATAAAATACACTTGTTTAATGCTACACCAGATAATAAAGGAGAAGACACCATTAAAACACTTGTAAACAAACTAGGATATCCCGATAGGACAAATCCTGAGTTCAAAGTATTCAATGTGTCTTTAAACGCAAAAGAATATACAAAAATAGGCTATAAAATGATTAAGATAGCAGTTAATCATGAAAAAGAAAAAATTGAATTAAAAGCATATAGTACTTATGGTAAAAATTTTGATTTAAATATATCATGGTCATTTAAAATGTTAGAAAAATGTTTAAAACAAAAATTGGAAAAATTAGCAATAGTAAAAGTATGGTCAAAGGAGATTAATAATGAAGATTATTTTTACTATTCAAGCATATCATTTTATAAATTAAGAGACTTTCAAACATTTATAAAGTTAATTGAAGAAGGAATCATTGAAGTACAATTTAAAATAGGAATTCATAGAGAAGAACAAAACTTAGGAAAAACATATGATAGAGGAACAGATTTTTCTATAAAAGAAGAAAACATACCACTACTCTTTGAAAAAATATAGTAATAATAAGATATTTGTATTGGAATGTTTGGGACACAAGGGGACAAAAAAAGATAATCTCTCGATTACCTTTAATTCCAAAATGGTCGGGAAGACAGGATTTGAACCTGCAACCCCTTGGTCCCAAACCAAGTGCTCTACCAAGTTGAGCCACTTCCCGAAACTGGTGCGCTCGGAGGGATTCGAACCCCCGACCTTTTGGTTCGTAGCCAAACACTCTATCCAACTGAGCTACGAGCGCATAGACATCTTGTTCAGCTATGAATTAATTGTCTAAATAATAAAATGGTGGCTCCAGCGGGAATCGAACCAGCGACACAGGGATTTTCAGTCCCTTGCTCTACCGACTGAGCTATGAAGCCAAATGGCGGTTCCTACGGGGCTCGAACCCGCGATCTTTTGCGTGACAGGCAAACGTGTTAACCAGCTGCACCAAGGAACCATATAAACAAAAATTGGTTGCGGGAAAAGGATTTGAACCTTTGACCTTCGGGTTATGAGCCCGACGAGCTACCAAACTGCTCCATCCCGCGATATAAAGTGGCGGAGAAGAAGGGATTCGAACCCCTGCGCCGCTTGCACGACCTCCCGGTTTTCAAGACCGGTCCCTTCAACCAGACTTGGGTACTTCTCCGCATGGTGCCTAAGGCCGGACTTGAACCGGCACGAATTTTGAAGTTCGCAGGATTTTAAGTCCTGTGCGTCTACCAATTCCGCCACTCAGGCACATCAATGGTGACCTGTATGAGATTCGAACTCATGACCCTTTGATTAAAAGTCAAATGCTCTACCGACTGAGCTAACAGATCATTAAAATAAAAATGGCTGCCTTGGCTAGATTCGAACTAGCGCATGTCAGAGTCAAAGTCTGATGCCTTACCACTTGGCTAC
>JAFXYF010000001.1 GCA_017541885.1 Bacilli bacterium | reverse complement strand
AATACTGCTATTAGTATTTCAAATGATGATAAATATAAATCTTATTTTTCAGATGAAACTATTAGTTCATTAAATAATATTATAAATCTAAATACATATTATGATAAATCACTTCCTAATACTAACTTATATGATATGTTTGGAATAGATGATGAAAGTGCTGCAAAATTAAATTATGCTATTACTGGTAATGTTACTGGAAGTTATACCATGACACCATTAAATTTTGTAAATACTTTGCTTGGTAATGAAGAAATAACATCATCTTTTAGCGAAAGTAATTTAAAATCACTTAAATTAGCTGCATATATAATGTCTAATATTAGTACGAAATATGATGTTAATAGTTTAAGTGATACATTATCTCAAGATAAAAATATAGTAAGTTTTATATATGGTATTTACGATTATAAAAGCAACAATTTAAAAAATATTTCAATTAAAAATCTAGTTAATTTTATTTATGACAATCAAAATAATCAAATGATATCAAAATATATTGAAGGTAATACAGATAAATTAGGTTTAGCATATAAGGTTGTAAACAATACAAATACTTTATATAGTTATAGCGAAATTAGTAGTATTACAGGTACAAGTGAAGAAAAAACTAAAATGATATATGGAGTTTATGACTATAACACTAAAGATACAAAATTAACTCCATTGGAGTTATGTAATTTAATAATAAGCAATTCCAATAATGAATTATTAAAAGATAAAATTAGTTCATCACAACTAAAAGAATTAAATCTAGTAAAAGAGGTAATGACTAGTACATTAAATAGTACAAAATATAGTGCTTCTAGTTTAAGCTCATTACTTGGGATAGATAGCGAAAAAATAAGTTTACTATTTAGTTTATACAATTCAAAATATATAAAAAATGGACAGGAAATATCTTTATATAACTATGTTAATTTTATTGTAAACAATGTAATGAATAATAAAGATTATTCAAGTAGCTTTGATCCTAGTAAGAAAGAAAAACTTAATACAATTAATAAATTAATGAGTAATTCATTAAATAATATAAAATATACTTCAAACGAAGCTTTTGGAACATTAAAAGTATTAAGTGATAATTTAGATCAATCATTAATTGATTTAGTTTATATGTATTATGGAAGTAGTAATGAATACAATGATTCTTGGAAAATGACAATAGAAGAATTTATCAATTATATAAATGATGACATATTAACTGATTCTAGATTTGATAATTTCATTGATAAAGATAAAAGAAACAAAATAATTGATGCAAAAAAGACTGTAGATAAATCAAAAAAAATGATAGTATCATCCAAATATTCTAGAATAGTATTAAATACAAGTTATCCATTTGAAGAACAGGAAACATTTAATTTTATAAATGATATTCATGATAGAATTGGCGATAAAGAAGATATCTATGTTGTTGGTAACTCTCCTATGGCAGTTGAAATGAGTAAAACATTTAATGGTGAATTAAATAGAATAACAATTTTAACGATGATATTTATATTTATTGTTGTTGCATTAACTTTTAAAGATTTAATTATCCCTTTAGTTCTAGTTTTAATTATTCAGACAGCAGTATATACTACCATGAGTGCCATATCTCTATTTGGTGGTTCAGTATATTTTATTTCACTTTTAATAGTTCAAGCAATTTTAATGGGAGCAACAATAGATTATGCTATTGTATATACTGAATATTACCGAGAGTCAAGATTAACAATGGGAGTAAAAGATGCGATAGTAAATGCTTACAATGGTTCTATTCATACTATAATTAGTTCTTCATCAATTTTGATAATTGTTACATTAGTAGTTGCAGGATTTGCTTCTGCTATTGCAGCAAAAATATGTGAAACTATATCACAAGGTACATTTGTTGCAGCATTATTGATTTTACTAGTATTACCTGGTGTATTAGCAGCTACTGATAAATTTATCTGTAGAAAAGGCTATTATAAGGAAACCAAGTAGGTTACTATGTGTTAAAAATAATGAAAAAAACAAAAGTATATAAAACAAAATAATTAAAAAAATCACTTGATAACTTTAGTGTTAATTTTAAAATACTATCGGAAGATTAAGATATTACGAGTTAAGTGGGAGTACAAATTCCCACTTTTAATTTAGGAGCTTTTCTTTTGTCAAAATGTATGTTATATTTCATTTAGCAATTGAGTTTATCGATTGCCTTATATAACGTGATATTTTGCGTGTATATGACAAAATGTCGCTCCATTAGATTTTCACTAGTCGAAAGGCTAGTTTTTTTGTGCTATAATTGTGCTATAATATAAATGAATTATAATAATAAGCAGAGAAAAAGGTGAATGTATGAAATTAAAATTTGATATAAAGAATAAAATAACATCAGTTGAAGCTGATGTGGAGAAAATTGTCGCAAAACAAATGGATAATAATGAGAAAGATTGGAAAGAAAAATTTACCACAAGACATGAAGCAAAAAAAGAATTAATTGCCTTAAAGCATAAAAACAAATTAGAACAAGAAGAACAAAAACAAAAGAAACCAAATATTATTGAAAAATATATTGAAGAAAAAAGTAAAATTAAAGAACTTGAGTTAGAACAAAAAAGAATAGAGCAAGAAAAACTAGAACAAGAAAAAAGAACTAGAACTATTCTTGGAATAGTATTACTAGTAATAGGTATAGCATCAATGGTATTAGGAACATTTGCTGGATACTCATCAGGAGATGGAAACTCTCCATGGTATCTTGTTATGATGATTGGACTATGTATTACAGGATGTAGTATTTTAATAATTATTGATGCACATAATGATAATAACAAAGATAAAAAAAGATAGGTGATTAAATGAAGAAATATATTGGTAATAAATATCTAAGAAGAAGAGTAATTACTGTTGTACTTGCTATAGTAGCTTTAATCGCAATTATTAATGTAATCTTCCCACAAGACGATATACTTGATATATCTGATCCAAAAACAGAAGATAAATTAAGAGAAACTACTAAAGTAATAATACTTGATCATGAAAAAAACTTTGAAAGTACAATCAGTAATACAAAAGAAATAACTGCACTTGTAAATCTTTTACTAACTGCTAAAGAAGAAACAGAAGAAGTAAGTAAAGAAGATAATAATAAGACACTATATTTCTTTGATTCAAAAGATAAAACAAGTTTTACAATTAAATCTTGGAAAGATGGACACTTTGGTCTTAAAGGAAAAGAATATAGAATAATAACTAGACTCCAAGATAGTTACTTTAGAATAATAGGGTATTAAAAAAGAACTAGTATTAACTAGTTCTTTTCATTTAATTCAATCATTTTTAAATAGAATTTATAAGTTTCTTTAGCAATCTCACTCCAAGGTTTAGCTAAATCGTTTTTAGCACCTTTTTGAACTTTTTCATAAAGTTCTTTATCATTAAGTATTTCTTCAATTCTATTAGCAAATAACTCAACATCTTCTTTTTCAGTAAATCCATTAATATTATTCTCAACTGTATCAGAAGTAACTGATCCTTCTATAAATATAGTAGGAGTCTCTTGTGAAGCAGCTTCTATTTGTACTAGAGAAGAAGAATCAAATAGAGAAGGGAATAAGAATAGAGTAGCTCTATAATAAATTGCCTTTAACAATTCTCTATCAAGTATCTTTCCAGTCATAATAACGCAGTCTTCCATATCATATTTATGAATACGACTCTTTAATTCATTAAAGTCTGGACCAGAACCTACAAATAACATCTTGAACTTCTTGCCTCTTGCTTTTAATTCTTTTAATGTATCTAGAATAAAGTAAATATTCTTAACACTAATAATTCTTCCTACAAATAAGAATACTGTTTCATTCTTTCCTATATTATATTGTTTATTAACTAAGTCTAAAGCCTTTTTCTTATCTTTAACTGTTTCTAAATCAGTTCCATTATTAATAAGTTCAAATTCACCAGTATAACCATAATCTCTATATACCTTCATAAGAGCTTTATTTAGTGCAATACACTTATCACATTTATTGTAGGTTTTTATTAAATGTTTAACTCCCATAGAAGCAATTTTATTAGATTTTAGATATTTTTTTAGTTCGAATTCCCATCTTGTATGCATAGTAGCTATACAAGGTATTTTTTTGTCTCTAGCAACTCTTACTCCAAGACGTCCTAAAGCAAAAGGAGAATGAATATGAATTATATCAAAATCCAACTTTTTAAACTTTCTTTTAAGTCTAGAGTACTCTAGATCAACCATACCTAATCTATAACCAGTTTTAAGAAGTGGAACACTATCTATACGGATAATTTTAAAAGGATAGTTCTTATCATCCTTTTCGCTTCCAGTCTTTGGTACTACAAGCGTTACGTCGGCATATTCACTCATACAACGAAGTAAATTCTCCATTACTAGTATTACGCCATTAATATCAGGATAGAATGAATCCATAAACATTCCTATCTTGAGTCTTTTCATTAAATCACCTAATTTCATTATTAATTATATCATACAATTTTAAATTAAGTGATGGGAATTATTTTTTGCGAAAAAATATACATATTTTACATGTGTAAATCGAACAAAAAAAGACCCAAATTACGACATCCTTATGTATCAATGCTTAGAATGTTTTTTGAGACTAAAAATTTAAAAACTAAAAAAAATAATTATGTCAATTTTAAAAAAAAGTGCAAAAAAAACATTGCAGGAAGTAACAAATATGATACACTTATTGTAGCCGAAGAAAAAATATTTATGGTAGGGAGGATAAATACATGGAAAAAGAAACAGAAAAGGACTTCTTTGATGAAATTACAGTTGTTAAACGTAGTGGACAAAGAGTAGATTTTAATGATACTAAGGTTGCTATAGCTATTAAAAAGGGATTTGATAGCGTATATGAATCTTATGATGAAAAAGAAGTAAATAAAGTTAAAGAGAAAGTACTTGATTATATCAAGAAAGAATATAAAGATAGAAAGACAATTGGTGTTGAAGATGTATCTGATGCCATTGAAGTAGTACTTCAAAAATTAAAATATAATGAAGTATATGAATCATTCAAAGGATATCGTGAAAGACGTGCAGCATCTCGTGATGCATTCGTAGTTAAACAACAACATAAATTTGTTAAGTCTATCGAAGCATTAGGCTTAAAAACAGCTACAGAAGAAAATGCAAAAAGAGAAAATGCAAATGTTGATGGAGATGGACCAATGGGAACAATGCTTCACTTCGGTTCTACAGTATCACGTGAATTTGCAAAAGCTTACTTAATGGATTCTAAATTTGCAAAAGCTCATGATGAAGGATATATTCATATTCATGACTTAGACTTCTGGGCTATGGGTACAACAACTTGTACACAAATTGATTTAAATAAATTATTCAAGAATGGATTCTCAACAGGACATGGATTCTTAAGAACACCAAACTCAATTGGATCATATGCTGCACTTGCTGCAATTGCTATCCAATCAAATCAAAATGAGCAACATGGTGGACAAAGTATTCCAGCATTTGATTATTATATGGCTCCTGGAGTATTAAAAACATTCAAGAAAGAATTAAAACAAGAAATATCTGAACTACTAGATTTCGAAGGAATTAAAGAATTAGTTAAATTCGATAAAGTAGTAGAAGAAGTAGATAAATTAGAAAGCATTGAATTTGATTTAGATATATTTAAAGAATATATTGGAGAAAGTAAAAAGTTAGATGAAATATTCCATACTGCAGTAGAAAATGCTACTAAGAAAACAAATAGAGCAACATTCCAAGCTATGGAAGCATTTATCCACAACTTAAATACAATGCATTCAAGAGCTGGAGCTCAAGTACCATTTAGTTCAGTTAACTTTGGTACAGATACATCTCCAGAAGGAAGAATGGTTATTAAGAATTACTTATTAGCAACAGAAGAAGGATTAGGACATGGAGAAACTCCAATATTCCCAATCTCAATCTTCAAAGTTAAAGAGGGAGTTAACTACTTTAAAGAAGATCCAAGCTATGATTTATTCAGATTAGCTTGTAGAGTATCTGCTAAGAGATTATTCCCTAACTTCTCATTCTTAGATTCAAGCTTTAATAAAGCTTTCCTAGTTCCAGGAGATTTCAATACTGAAGTTGGTTACATGGGATGCCGTACAAGAGTACTTGCAAATGTTTGTGGACCATCAGTTACTCCAGGAAGAGGAAACTTAAGCTTTACATCTATTAACTTACCTAGAATTGCTATTAAACATGGTATTGCTTTAGGTGAGAGAGAAAAAGCTGATATGAAAGGATTCTATGCTGAATTAGATGAAATAATGGATTTAGTTAAGAATCAATTATTACAAAGATTTGAATGTCAATGTTCTAAAACAAGAGCAAACTTCAAGTTCTTATTAGGAAGTCATGTATGGATCAATAGTGAAAACATGGATAATACTACAAGACTTAGAACAGTATTAAAACATGGTACATTATCAATTGGATTCATCGGACTTGCTGAAACACTAAAAGCTCTAATTGGTGAGCATCATGGTGAAAGTGATAAAGCTCAAAAACTAGGAATTGAGATTATCAAACACATGAGAGAAAAATGTGATGAATACACTAAAGAAAATAATTTAAACTTTACTTGCTTAGCAACACCTGCTGAAGGATTAAGTGGAAGATTTGTTGCAATCGATAGATCAATCTATGGAAAGATTAAAGGTGTAACAGATAGAGATTATTATACAAACTCATTCCATGTACCAGTTTATTATAAAACTAGTGTTAAACATAAAATGGCTATTGAAGGACCATATCATAGCTTAACTAATGCAGGACACATTTCTTACGTAGAATTAGATGGAGATACAGTTAATAATGTAGATGCATTTGAATCAGTAGTAAGAATCATGCATGACTCTGATATCGGTTATGGAGCAATTAACCACCCAGTAGATAGAGATCCAGTTTGTGGATATGTTGGTGTGATTAAAGACGTATGCCCTAGATGTGGAAGACATGAAGGCGAGGGCGTAGAAATGGAAAAAGTTAACTGTTACGACTGTTGTGGTCGTTAAGTAAGAAAAAAGAGGAGGAAATAGAATATGGATAAGGAAGTAAGAAAGGCAAAAACAGTTGGTGAAGGAGTACAATTCGATAGAATTAGAAGAATCACTGGATATTTAGTTGGAACTTTAGACAGATTCAACAATGCCAAAAAAGCTGAAGTATCAGATAGAGTAACTCACGATGCAAAATAAGTATATCCGCCTTGCAGCAGACCTACAATCAGATAGTATTGTAGATGGCCCTGGACTAAGAGCTGTATTATGGACGCAAGGCTGTGGACATCACTGTGAAGGTTGTCAAAATCCACAAACATGGGATTTTGAAGGAGGTGGACTTGTTCCACTAGATGCAGTGAAAGAAGCAATTGATGAATTAGAATATCAAACAGGTATTACTTTTAGTGGAGGAGATCCAATGTATCAACCTGAGGCTTGCAATGAATTAGCCGAATATGCAAGAAGTAAAGGTTTAAATGTTTGGGTTTACACAGGTTTCACTTATGAAGAATTAATGAAGATGGCAGAAAGTAAGCCAATCTATAGAGAATTCTTAGAAAAGATTGATGTCTTAGTCGATGGAAGATTCATTCTTAAGAAAAGAAATCTAAGTTTGTTATTTAGAGGTTCATCTAATCAAAGATTAATTGATGTACCTAAATCTCTTGAAAGAGGAGAGGTAGTATTATTTAATGAAGTAGATTATAATGAGGAAGGATACTTCAAAAAGGAACCAATGTTTATTTAAAAGATGTAGAAATACATCTTTTTTTATGATTTTATGATAAACTAAATATAAGAGAAGTGATATTATGAATTATTTAATTAAAGATACAACTCGTGAAGAAAGAGAATTATTAGTTAAAAAAGCCTTTATGATATCAGTAAGTGGTGCTAAAGAACCATCTGAATATGCTATGTCTTTAGCAAATGATTATATTGAAGGAAGAAAAGAGTTAGAAGAGATTCAAAGATTAATAGTAGAAAAGTATAAGAAAGAAGGAGAAAAAAATGATTAATCCTGAAAAAGATCCTTATACTGATAACAATGATGTATTAAAAAATAAATTGAATCTCAAAACAACTGAAGAACTAGATCAAGCATCAGCCGATATTGGCTTTATGAAATTAATTAATATTGATATTATTCCTATGGAACATTTTGATCCAGATATTTTAAGAAGAATCCACTGGCATATCTTTCATGATATCTTTGAGTGGGCTGGTGAATATCGTAATGTTCCATTAGTAAAAGAAGAATATATTTTTCCAGGATATACTATTCCATATACAGATTTTAGAGAAATAGAAAATGAAGTAATAAGACAAATGTGGGAGATGGAACGTATTGCTTGGGAAGAAAAAACAATGGAAGAAATCGCTAGTATCCTTGCAAGAAGAATAGCTCTCCTATGGAAAGTACACCCATTTAGAGATGGTAATACTCGTACAATGTTATGCTATGCTTATTTATTTGGTAAAGAACATGGATTCCCAATGGATATGTTAACATTCACAGATAATCTTGCTAGAATCTACTATGAAGATGGAACTATTGCCAGACATAGTATTAGAGATAAATTTGTAATTGCATCTCTAGAAGAAAAAGATAAACCAGAAACAGAACATCTAGCTCATCTTTTTGAAGAAGCAATGAATAATTATCAAAAAGAAGAAAATCGTTTTCATAGATAAAAGAAAAAATATATATATGAAGAATATATATATTTTTATTTTTATGATAAAATAGTAATTAGAATAGAGGAGAAGGCTATGAAGAAATCAGAAAAAAAGATACTGACAATAATTATTAGTATGCTTATATTATCATTTCTAAGTACATTTATCATGCGTCTACCATCAGAGTACTTCATGATATTATTTTTAGCTGTCTTCATAATCATTTGGAAATGGTTTGTAGGAATAAATAAACCTATAAAAGAATATCGAGAAGACTATATATTAGAAATGTCAGTCTATGTAGTAACATTCTTTATTGTCTATTATTTATTTGGATTATTGGTAGGTCTAACAAAGACAAATTATTCAGTTAATAATCTATTAACAATAATTCCTCTAACAATTTTCTTAATAGAAAAAGAAATAATACGTTATCAAGTATTATCTAAAGTAGATAAGCATTTTGAATTAACAGCTTTATCTGTATTTTTATTTATAGTATTTGATTTGTGTTATGCTTCAACAACAATTTTAACAGGATTAGAATATAGTGCATTAGTATACTTTCTATCAGTATTCTTTCCCGCAACCGCAACAAATATAGTATATTCAACATTAACTAAAAAATGTGGACACATACCATTAATATTCTATTCATTAATAATAAACTTATTTGTGTTTATAATACCAGTTACTCCAATCATACCTATAGATATGCAAGTAATGATTAATTTCTTCTTACCAATACTTTTATGGGTAAGAATAAATTACTTTGAAAACAGAAGCCAAGGTCTAGCTAAAAATAGAGAATATAATAGAATAAACTTATCAATACTTATTGTTCCAATAATTATAATAGGAACTATGATATACTTTTATTCAGGACTATTTAGATTCTATGCCATCGCAATAGGTACAAATAATATGTCTCCAGAACTAAGTAAAGGAGATATTGCCATTGTAGATAAGAATAGAACCGATTATAATAAATTAGAAATAGGTGAAGTAATTGCCTATAAAAAAGGAAATAAAATAATGGTTCATAGAATAGTCGAAAAAACTAAAGAATATAGTGAAGAAGTATTTTATACTATGAGTGATAAAGATCCTAATGTTAAAAAACTAGTAAGAAAAGAAGATGTAGTAGGTACAATACACTTTAAATTAAGATTCTTAGGATATCCTACACTATGGTTAAATAGCTAGAAAGGAGAATTTATGGATAATAAAAAAGATCTCTCTAAAAGTATTTATATTGGTTATACTCCAAGATTAATCTTATATATTGTATTAGTCCCAATTCTTTCAGTTCTAGCAGTAATTCTCTTCTACAAAGCTTTTGAAGTGGATGATTTATTAAATATTAGATATCAAGAATTAGGAAGTATAAATGAAAAGATTTTAGATGTAAATAAACAAGAAACTACAGATAAAACAAAAATAGATACAATTACTCTAGATATGGAATATAGTTTTAATATTAATTATGAAAGTAATCTAGAGTTTACTAATAAAGTAGTAGGAGATCTATTAATAGTAGATAAAAGTAATGAAAATACAATTTATTATGAAGATACATTTGATCTATTAGAAGAAGAAAAAGAAATAGTAAGTATCGAAAAAGATTATATAATTAATAAACAAGTAACTATTCCGTATAAAGATTATATAGCACAAGTAGAAAAGTATAGAAATAGTTATGAAATGGAGACTAAAGCATATATTAAAGTATCTGAAGAAATAAACTATAATTCATCATCAAATAATTCATATTATTTAAAAGATAATGCGAATAATACAATTATTATTCCTTTAACAGAAGATAATTTAGTAATAGAAAAAGATACTATTGATACAGAAAAAAGAGTAAATACAAAACCTACTGTTCATTTAGAAAGTCCAGGACTTTTAGGTATAGGAGTAATAATAAGTATTCTAGCAATATTCTCCCTAACACAAGTAATTACACTAATATATAGTGTTATAGATCAAAAATCTATCTATGATAAAGTAGTAGATAAATTATTAAAGAAATATAAAAATAAAATAACAGTAGTTACAAAACAACCATATTTAAGAGGTAAAAAGAAAATAAATGTAAATAACTTTAAAGAATTATTAAAAATAAATAATAGAGTAAAAACACCAATTAAATATTGTAGTATTAATGATCATAATAAATGTCAATTCTATATAGAAGAGAATAAACAAGTTTATTCTTATATAATTAAAGCAATTGATTTAGAAAAAAAAGATTAACATAATTGTTAATCTTTTATTATACTTCCTCCCCATTCCACAACAGTGAAACCTGTACGTTTAGGAGTATTTATTTTTTGTTCTTTAACAATAATCTTTTCTTCTAATGGTTTATAATCCATCTGAATACGAATAATAGTATCAGGAGTAGGATTAACATTTAAAGGCATATAATTATTAATTTCTTCTTTTGTTTCAAAATAAATGTAATTATAATTATTTTTTTCTAATTTAGGTAACCAGTAAATAATAAATTCATTTGCTTCTTTATCATTAAGACCTAATGCTTTTAATTTAGATTCTAAGAAAGGTAAAACTTCATTACCTTTAACTACAAATCCTTCATCATGTACTTTAGCAGGATGATTATCTCCTTCCCAGAATAATGAATAGTAGCTTCTACCATTCTTATCTTTTAAAGTACCATCAGGATAAGCAGTAACATTCCATCCATTATTATATCTAGGATATGTTGTAGTTAAATAATCAGGATTACCTAAAGTAACATTAATTTTAGTTTCCTTAGTAGGATAAAAATATAGAATAGGTTTATATGCTACAAATGGATCACAATTAGGATTATTTAAAGGTTTATCAATATATTGTACTGATTTAAATTCTAATCTTTTAGGTAATTCAAGTAAATAATCAGTATATTCAGTTTGACATACTCCACAAGAAGCATCATAACTAACAGAAACTGATAAAATACCATCTCTTATAGCATAATCAGTAGGTTTAACATTACTTTCACTACAAGGATTATAATTAATTTCTAAAACAACATATTGATATTTATCAAAATCTAATCCATGAAAATCTTTTTCAGGAAATAATTTGTATAATTCTTCTTCTTTTTCTATTTTTTCAAAATCTTTATATAATACTCTTTCTTCAACAATACCTAAATCTATAAAAGAATCTTTTTTATTACTAGTATTAAGTTCTAAATATGCATATACAATAACTAGAACTAATAAAGCAGTAAGTAGAACAACTAATAAGTAAATAATGATGCTTGGACCTTGTTTAGTATCCTTTTCTTCTTTAACAGGAATAGCTTCTGCTTTAACTTCAACTTCTTCTTTTACTTCTTCTTTTATTTCAACAGGTTCTTCTTTAACTTCCTCTTTAACTTCAATAGGTTCTTCCTTAATTTCAATCTTTTCTTCTTTAATTTCTTCTTTCTTTTCTACCTTTTTCTTAGTAGTAGTTTTAGGTTTAGTAGTAGTCTTCTTTTTAGTAGTAGTACTCTTCTTAGTACTTGTTTTTTTCTTTTTCTTTTCTTCTTCCATATGTATCCTCCGATCCATCTATTATAATGATAACATAATTAGTAAAATATGACTACCTTCATTTGCTTTTTTATTTTAGAATTAGTATAATAATTAAGTAGTTTTTAGAGGTGAATTATATGGCAAAAACAATTAGAGCTCCATGGAGAAAATATTATGGTACTGAAAGGGAACATTTAGAATATCCTGATTTTTCAGCATATAAATTAATAGAATATACAGCAAGTAAACATTTAAATAATATTAGTTATAACTATTATGGTAATAAAAAGACTTATCATGAATTTTTAAAACAAATTGATGAAGTTGCGAGAGCATTTAAAGCAATAGGAGTAAAACATAAAGATGTAGTATCTATTTGTATGCCTAATACTCCAGAAGGAATTATTTCTTTCTATGCAGCAAATAAAATAGGTGCAATAGCTAGTATGATTCACCCATTATCTGCAGAAAATGAAATTAAACATTATCTAAATATATCTAAAACAGAATGGTTAGTAGCAGTAGATTTCACAATAGAGAAGATTGATAAAATAATTAAAGAAACAAAAGTAAAGAAAATGATTGCAGTAAGTGTAAGTGAATCTATGCCACCATTATTAAAATCAATATATACTGCATCAAATATGTCTAAGACATTAAACTTAAAAGCATTAAATCCAATGACATATTTAAATGGTGATAATAAAGAGAAAAAAGCAAAGAAAATAACATGGAAAGATTTTATTCGTTTAGGTAGAGATTATACTAAAGAAATAGATGATGATTTCAAAGGAAAAGAAACAGCAGCAATCCTATATTCAGGAGGAACTACTGGTACTCCAAAAGGAGTAAAAATTACAAACTTAAATTTAAATGCATCAGCTATGCAAAACTTTGAACATGTAGGATGCATGAAAGATAAAGACAGAGTATTAGCTATTATGCCAATATTCCATGGATTTGGTTTAGCAGTATGTATTCACTGTGTACAATACTTTGGAGGAACAAGTATTCTTCTTCCACAATTTAATGCTAAAACTTTTGATAAGATTATGAAAAAGTATGAGCCAAATGCAGTAGTTGGTGTTCCTACATTATTTGAAGCAATGACTAAGAATAAGAATTTCAATCATATGAAATTAGATTACTTAACTACAGTAATTTCAGGAGGAGACTCTTTATCAATTGAGTTAAAGAAGAAGTTTGATGACTGGTTAGCAAAACATAAATCACCTACAACTCTTAGAGAAGGTTATGGATTAACTGAATGTTGTGCATCATCTTGTCTTACACCAATAGGATATTATAGACCTGGAAGTATAGGAATTCCATTCCCAGATACTTACTATAAGATTGTTGATGAAGGAACAGAAAAAGAAGTACCTTATGGACAAGAGGGAGAAATCGTTATTACAGGACCAACTGTTATGGAAGGATATGTTCATAATAGAAAAGAAACAAAGCAAACTCTAAAGAAACATAAAGATGGTCGTATTTGGTTACATACAGGTGATCAAGGTATTATGGATAAAGATGGATTTATTTACTTCAAAGGAAGAAGTAAGAGAATGATTATTTCTTCAGGTTATAATATTTATCCAACTAATATTGAAAATGTAATAGATTCACACCCAGATGTAAGTATGTCATGTGTAATTGGTATTCCACATCCATATAAAGTTATGGTTGCTAAAGCATTTATTGTTTTAAAGAAACCAGAAAATGAATCAGAAGAAATATTAAGTTCTATTAAAGAATTAGTACAACAAAACTTAGCAAGATTCTCATGGCCATATGAGTATGAATTTAGAAAAGAATTACCTAAAACTCCAGTAGGAAAGGTAGCATTCAATGTCTTAATTCATGAAGAAGAAATGAAGAAGAAAGAACGTAAGTGGGAACAAGCAGAAGAATTATTAGAACAAGTTGAAGATGAAACAACAAGTGATGAATTAATAGACAAAATGAAAAAAGAAGATGACAAGTAAAAACCTTTATAAAGGTTTTTTCTTTTAATTAAAATCTAAATAAGATATACTATTAGTAGGGTGATTTAATGAAAATACTCGCAAGTGATTTTGATAATACAATTTACTATTTAGATAATGATGAACAAAATAAAAAGAATGCCGAAGCTATTCGTAGATTTGTATCTTATGGAAATATATTTTGTATAATTACTGGAAGAAACTATACAGAATTAAAAAAATTATTAACAGAATTAAATATTCCATATAGTTATCTAGTATGTGAAGATGGTGCAAAGATTTTTAATAATATGGATTATTGTATAGATACAACACTTCTAGATAAAAGAGAGATAGAGCAAATTGAAGAAGTATTAAAAAATGAAGGCTGTGACTATTTCTTAGATGATGGTTATAACAAAACAGAGTATTTAGAAGATGTAGTAAAGATTGTTGTTAACTGTACTGATGAAGAAGAAAAGAATAGAATAGTAAAATTAATTAAAGACAAAATAGATGTACATATTTATGCTAGTAGATTTCATGTAAATATTATCCACAAAACTGTGAATAAAAGACATGCCCTAAAAACTCTTATGAATCTAGAACAACTAGATTATGATTTATTACATGTAATAGGTGATAATGATAATGACTATGAAATGTTAAAAGAATTTAATGGAGCAGTAATAAAAAAGCATCACGAAATACTTGATGAATTAGATAAAGAAGAAGTTGAATACTTAAGTGATTATATTGATAAATTAATGAATTAAAAAGATTGATAAAACAATCTTTTTTTCATATAATAATGTTGAGAGTACATTATGAAGCTTGATGTGCTCCTAATGTTTGGCATCTGACAATCAGTCAGATGTTTTTATTTACTTTAATAAACAAAATATTAGAATAAATAAAAAGATAATGATTAGATGATAGAATTTTTCTCTACTAAGCATGTATCTTCACCACCTTTCGAAGCTAACCGAACCCCAAAAGGAACACATCCATAACATACTCTCATTAATATTATTCTCAAAAAATTCAAGTTTTCGTCTAAAATACATATACTTTTTTAGGTGATTATTTGGATACATTTATTTTAGGATTAATGGATAATTATGGATACTATGGAATGTTTCTAGGAATGGTTTTAGAAGCAGTAATTATAATTATTCCTAGTGAATTAATACTTGCATCTTCTGGAATATTGGTAAGTAAAAAAGTATTTACCTTTACAAATGCTTTTTTAGTAGGACTATTAGGAAGTGTTTTTTGTGCAATCATTATTTATTTAATGGGTTATTTTGGAGGAGAAGTATTTATAAAAAAATATGGTAAATATTTCTTTATGAAAGATGAAGATATTTCTAAGAGTAATACTTTTCTAGAAAAGTATGGACTAATATCAGCACTAATAGGTAGAAATATACCAATAGTTAGAACATTAATATCACTACCAATTGGAATAATGAGATTATCATTTATAAAGTTCTTAATTTATACAATTATAGGATCTATTCCATGGACATTATTATTTGTCTATTTAGGATATTCCTTAGGAGAAAATTGGGTATTTATGAATACAATATTAGACTATTTAAAATTACCAATTGTCTTAATAATTATTATATTTTTAGCAAATATCTATAGAAAAAAGATAAAAGTACTTAGAAAATAAACAAAAAAACTAGATTTTTTGGGGTATTTTGTGTTATAATGTACTGCGTGTATAAAAGAGGTGGAAACTATGGAAAAAAGAAATGTAGCAATTATTGCTCACGTTGACCACGGAAAGACAACATTGGTAGATGGTATTCTAAAACATTCAGGAATGTTCCGTGAAAATGAAGATTTATCAAATTTATCAATGGACTCAAACGCTCTAGAAGCAGAAAGAGGAATTACTATTTTAGCTAAAACAACAGCATTAGATTATAAAGGAGTAAGAATTAATATTCTAGATACTCCAGGACATGCTGATTTTGGTGGTGAAGTAGAACGTATCATGAACATGGTAGATGGTGTTTTACTTGTAGTAGATGCTTATGAAGGTGCAATGCCTCAAACAAGATTCGTACTTAAGAAAGCATTTGAAGCAGGAGTAAAACCTATCGTTGTAATAAATAAAGTTGATAAACCAGCTGCTAGATGTAAACAAGTAGTAGATGAAGTATTAGACTTATTTATTGAATTAGGTGCAGATGACGAACAATTAGATTTTAAAGTATTATATGCATCAGCTGTAAATAATACTTGTTCATATAGTGATGATTTATCTACACAAACTGAAGGATTTAGTGAAATCTTAGATACTATTCTAGAAGAGATTCCAGCACCTCAAGGAGATAGTACTAAACCATTACAATTCCAACCAGCATTACTTGACTATAATGAATTCGTAGGAAGAATTGGTATAGGTAGAGTACATAATGGTAAGATTAAAACAGGTGAAGTAGTTACTTGCTGCAGATTAGATGGATCTAAGAAACAATTTAGAATTCAAAAATTATTTGGTTACTATGGATATAATAGAATTGAAATAGAAGAAGCAGAAGCAGGAGACATCGTTGCAATTGCAGGACTTGCTGATATATCAGTAGGTGAAACAATTTGTAATAATGATGAAATACTACCACTTCCACCATTACATATTGATGAGCCAACACTTCAAATGACATTTGGAACTAACTCATCACCAATGGTAGGTAGAGATGGTAAGATTGTTACTGCTAGAAAAATAGAAGAAAGATTAAATAAAGAGACACAAAGAGATGTATCCTTAAGAGTAGAACCTGCTACTAATGAATCATTCTTAGTAAGTGGTAGAGGAGAATTACACTTAGGAATCTTAATTGAAAATATGAGACGTGAAGGTTTTGAACTAGAAGTATCAAAACCAACAGTAATTATTAAAGAAATAAATGGTCAAAAATGTGAACCATATGAAGAATTACAAATTGAAACACCTGAAGAATCAGTTGGATCAGTAATTGAACAATTAGGTATGAGAGGTGGACAATTAGTATCAATGACTAACTTTGAAAATCAAGTTAGATTACTTTATACAATTCCATCTAGAGGATTAATTGGTTTCTCAACAGATTTCATGACTTTAACAAAAGGTTATGGTATTATGAACCATTCATTTAAAGAATATATGCCATATGAAACAGTAGATATTGGAGAAAGAAAATTAGGTGTTCTAGTATCTATGGAAAATGGTAATGCAACTGCATACTCAATTGGTAACTTAGAAGATAGAGGTATTATGTTTATAGAGCCTGGTACTGAAGTATATGAAGGTATGATAGTTGGAGAATGTAATAGAGATAATGATTTAGCAGTAAATGTAGTAAAAGGTAAACAATTAACAAATACTCGTGCTGCAGGATCAGACCATACAGTAGTCTTAAAAAGACCTAGACCAATTACTCTAGAATATGCATTAGACTATATTAATTCAGATGAGTTAGTTGAGGTTACACCAAACTTTATTCGTCTTCGTAAGAGAATCTTAAATACAGAAGAAAGAAAGAAATTTGATGCTAAAATGAAAAATAACTAGAAATAGTTATTTTTTCTTGAAGTTTTTTTATAAAAATTATATAATTTACTTAGGGTAGAGGTGATTGTATGAGACGTATCAAAAAAGGACAAAGAAACGGACAATTATCAGATGAAGAGTTACAAAGAACTCAAGTATTAAATTTACAAGCTTTTAAAGAAACTGCAAGAATTGAAAGAATTACTAGTAAGAAGCCTGCAGCTATTATGGCTATTATAGGTGTATGCTTAATTGCATTAGGAGTAACTTTCCCTGCAATGCAATCTTTAACTACTAGACATGAAGTTCAAGCTAGAAAAGAAGCTCATGAAAAAGAGAAAAAGAAAGAAGTAAAGATTGTAGAAGAAGATATGGTATGTCATTGGGAGAAGTTAAATAATCCAAATGGAACTGATGAAAATATAGATGTATCATTCCATTTTAGAGATGATAAATTAACTAAATCTACAAAAGAATATAAGTTAACTAAATCTGCTACTTATCAAGGTGAGCCTGGAGAGTTAGCAAGTTACTTAAAAGCATTACAATCATTCTTAATGAATATCCAAGGTTACTCAGTATCAGTACAAGTAATCGATCATGGATCAATCACAACTACAATTGTAGATTATAATTTATTAGATATAACTACAGTTCCACAACAACATCAATCTAATTATAGATTTAATGTAATAAGTAAAGCTGATGATTCTAAAGAAACAGTAACTAAGGCTATGACAGCACTTAACTATACTTGTGAATAGAAAAAAAGACATAAAAAAAACTGCATAACATTATGCAGTTTTTTCATTCTTTGATAAAGTACGAATTTCTTTAGCAGAAAGTCTAACTTTTGTACCATCTTCAAGTCTGTATACTTGTAAATTTAAATTTTGTCTCTTTTTAGTAGCGTTTAATGCGTGAGATCTCTTGTTTTTTACGTTATCTTTTCTAGTAGTAATATTAACTGCCATACTATCCCTCCTTCGGTATTTGTTCACTGCTTAATAATTCTAACATGAAATACTTATAAAGTCAAATGTTTTCAAGCATTTAAAGCCTATACACTATCATATTATTTGTGATAAAATAATGATGAGGAGGGATTATTATGTATATACCTTTATGGAATAAAAGTAACTATACATTATTATCTAGTTTATTAAAAATAGATGATATTATTGATTATGCCAAAAATAATAAAATCCCTTCAATCGCAATAGCAGATTCCAATATGTTTGGAACAATGGAATTTATTAAGAAATGTGAAAAGAATTTAATTAAACCAGTAATTGGTTTAGAGTGTACAGTAGAAGAGTTTATTGTAGTTTTATATGCTAAAGACTATGATGGCTATAAATCATTAATAAAATTATCAACAATACAAAATGAAAGAACTCTTACAAAAAAAGATTTAGAAGAACATAATAATCATACTATTATGATTCTACCTTTTAAGTATAAAGAAGAGTTTGAATATGTTAATAAATTAGGAGAAGTATATTTAGGATATACTACTAAACAAGAAGAAAAAGAATCATTAGTACTCACTAAGAATATTGTCTTCTTCCAAGAAAACTTATATCTAAATAGTACTGATAGTGAATATCTTCCATATCTTTATCGTATAAGAGATGGTAAAACTGTTTTAGATGAAATGGATTATGATTATAAGAATCATGAATTAATAGTAAATGATTTAGATGATAAGTCATCTAATAGTGGAATAATTAATACTCTAAATATAACTGAAAAATGTAATTTAGAGTTTCCACCAGCAAGAAATCTTTTACCAATATATCCTTGTGACGATCCAAAAAAATATTTATTTGAATTATGTAAAGTAGGATTAAAGAAAAGATTAGATGGAAATATTCCAGAAAATTATAAAGAACGTTTAATATATGAATTAAAAGTAATAAATGATATGGGATTTCCTAATTACTTTTTAATAGTATATGACTTTATACGTTTTGCGAAGAAAAATAAAATATTAGTAGGTCCAGGAAGAGGATCTGCTGCAGGATCTCTTGTCGCATACTCTTTAGGTATTACTGATATTGATCCATTAAAGTATGATTTATTATTTGAAAGATTCTTAAATCCAGAGAGAAAAACAATGCCTGATATTGATACAGATTTTCCAGATAATAAAAGAGATTTAGTAATAGATTATGTAAAAGATAAATATGGAGAAAAAAGAGTAAGTGGAATTATAACTTTTGGTACTATGGCTGCTAAACAAGTAATAAGAGATGTATCAAGAGTATTAAATATTCCTCTATATAAAGTAGATTCTTTATGTAAATTTATAAATAATCCAAAAGATAGTTTAAAGGATATTTATGATAAGAATCAAACATTTAAAACTAGAGTAGAAAGTGATACTATTTTGTCTGACATGTTTAAAATAGCATGTAAATTAGAAGGATTCCCAAGACATACTTCACAACATGCCGCAGGAATAGTTATGTCACAAATAGACTTAGATGAAGTAATACCTCTAGTTAAAATGGATAATATGTATTTAACAAGTTATTCGATGGAATATCTTGAAGAATTAGGATTACTAAAGATGGACTTCTTAGTAATCAAAAACTTAACATTAATAGATAATATAATTAAAGATATTAAAGATATCTATGATAAAGAAATAGATTTTACAAAGATACCTTTAGACGATAAAGAAACATTAAAATTATTTGAAGAAGGTAATACTTGTGGAATATTCCAATTTGAATCTTCTGGTATGAGAAACTTTCTTCGTAAATTAAAACCTAATACTTTTGAAGATATCTTTGCAGCAATTGTTTTATTCCGTCCAGGAGCAGCATTAAATATAGATTCATTTATTAGAAGAAAACATAATGAAGAAAAAGTAGAATATTTAGATCCATCTCTAGAACAAATTACTAAAAATACTTATGGTATCTTAGTATATCAAGAACAAATAATGCAAGTTGCAAATATCTATGCTGGATACTCTTTAGGAGAAGCAGATATTCTACGTCGTGCAATGTCTAAGAAAAAAGTAGATTTATTAAAAGCTGAAGAAGAAAAGTTTGTAAATAAGAGTGTAGAAAATGGACATAGTATTGACCAAGCTAAGAAAATATTTGATTTAATATTAAACTTCGCAGGATATGGATTTAATAAATCACACTCAGTAGTTTACTCAATAGTTGCCTATAAAATGGCTTATTTAAAGTGCTACTATAAAACAATATTCTTTAGTAATTTACTTACTAATGTAATTGGTTCTGAGACTAAAACAAATGAATATATCTTAGAAGCTAAAAAGAATGGTATTGAAATAATTAAACCAACAATTAATAATAGTGAAGCAAGATATAAAGTAGAAGATAATAAAATTATCTATCCAATATCAAATATTAAATCTATTGGAGTAGTAGTTACAGAGCAAATAGAAAAAGCAAAAGGAGATACTCCATTTGAAGATATCTTTGATTGTATGAGTAGATTATATATCGCAGGAGTAGGTAAGAAAACATTTGAAACATTAATACTTGCTGATACTCTAAAAGAATTTGGTTATAATAGAAGAACATTAATAGAGAATTTAGATAGTTTATTTAATTATGCAGAATTAACTAAAGATATAGATCCATCTCTAGTAATGAAACCAGAAATAGAACGTAAAAAAGAATATGATGATACATATTTACTTGAAAAAGAAAAAGATGCTTTTGGATTCTATTTATCATCACATCCAACTAATTTATATCAAAAAGATAATCCATATTGTATTAAAGTAAATGAAATAGATAATAATTATGGAAAAACAATAGATACATTATTATTAGTAGAAAAAGTTAAAGTAATTAATACTAAAAAAGGAGATAAAATGGCCTTTATGACTGGTAGTGATGAAACAGGAAGTAAAGAGTTTATTCTTTTCCCAAATGCTTTAAAAGGATTCGAAAATCTAGAAAAAGGTGCACTTGTAAAAGTAAGAGGAAAAGTAGAAAAAAGATTAAATGAAATACAAGTAATAGTAGATAAAATAAAAAACTTACAAGGAGAAAAAAATGAAGAATAGAGAAAATGTCTATAAATGGGTAGTATTAGTATTTATATTAGATCAAATATTTAAAATACTAGTACAAAGAACAATGAATCTTTATCAAGAAATATCTATTATTCCTAAATTCTTTTCAATATGTTATGTAAGAAATTCAGGAGCAGCTTTCTCAATCCTAGAAGATGCTACTTTATTATTAATAGTAATTAGTGTATTATTTATAATTGTAATAGATAAAACAATAAAAAAAGAAGAACCAAATCTAAATAAATTATCTATTCTATCTTTAGGTATGATAATAGGTGGAATATTTGGTAATTTAATAGATAGAATTCTCTATAAAAGTGTAATTGACTTTATCTCATTTACTTTTGGTAGTTATCATTTCCCAATATTTAATATTGCAGATATTGGTATAACAGTAGGAGTATTATTATTGTTTATAGATTATCTTAGAAAAGATAAAAATAAGGAGAAACAAAATGATTGATGAATTTATAAAGTATTATAAAGATACAAAGAAAAAGATTGATAAAAGAATAGATGATTTTAATAAAGAATTAGTAAAAGAAAAAAATCCTTTATTAAAAGAAAATCTAGATTATTTTAAAAATCTAAATAGTGAAGGAAAACTAGTAAGAGGTACATTAGTAAATTTAGGTTATTATTTATTAAAAGAAGATAGAGATACTTCTCTAGATTTATCTCTTGCTTATGAAGTATTTCAAACAGGTATCTTAGTACATGATGATATTATCGATAATGATGATAAAAGAAGAGGAAAAGAAACAATTCACTATGCAAATTATAAAAATTATGAAAAACATACAAGTAATAAAGGAGAAGCAAAACATTTAAGTGACTCTATTGCTATATGTATGGGAGATTATGGATTATTTGAAGCAAATAAAATAATTGCTGATAGTTATAAAGAAAATCCTAATCTAGGTAGTATTTTATCTAATTTCAATCAAACTGTTTTAACTACTATTAAAGGAGAATTAATAGATGTAATTCTTCCATTCCAAGGTAAAAATAATTTAATAGATAGTAATAAAATAGAAGATAATATTATGGAAATATATCGTCTAAAAACTTCTCATTATACAATTATTGGTCCAATGTCAGTAGGATTAATTCTTGCTGGAGGAACAAAAGAACAATTAAAAGATATTGAGCGTTTTGGAGAAAAAGTAGGAATAGCTTTCCAAATCCAAGATGACATTTTAGGAATTTACTCTGATGAAATGGGTAAAGTAAAAGGATCAGATATTAAAGAATTTAAACAAACAATTCTATATTCACATATCTTAAATACTGAGTATAAAGATGAATTATTAAAACTTTATGGAAAAGAAGATATTAGTGAAGAAAAAATAAAAAGAGTACAAAGCTTATTTAAAGAATCAGGCTCATACAATTATGCTATAGGTAAAATGAATGAAATGTATGATAGTTCTTTAAAAATATTAGATAAAATTGAATGGATAAAAGAAGATAAAAAAGTATTATTAAAAGGCTTTGTAGAATACTTAAGAACAAGAAACAAATAAAAGAATTAGAGGGATAATAATGGACAGATATAAATCAGCAAAAATAACAGGAATATTAGGAATGATTGGAAATGTCTTCTTATTAATTATTAAAGCAATTGCTGGTATTATGAGTAATTCACAATCATTACTAGCAGATGCCTTTAATAGTGCTGGAGATATATTCTCATCATTAATGACATTTATTGGAAATAAAATAAGTTCAAAAGAAGCAGATGAAGATCATCATATGGGTCATGGAAAAGCAGAATATATTTATTCAATGTTAATAAGTATAGCAATGTTCTTACTATCATGTACAATGATTAAAAATGTAATAGTAAACTTAATTCATAAAGAATATTTAACATATTCAAATTGGTTAATAATTGTTTGTGTTACAACAATCATTGTAAAAGCATCACTATATTTTTATACATCTTATCTTTATAAGAAACATAAAAATATTTTGATACTCGCAAACAGTAAAGATCATAGAAATGATGTTTTAATCACAACACTTACTTTATGTTCAATTTTATTTAGTAGTAAGTTTATTTATTTAGATTCAATTGCTGGAGTCTTAATCTCAATGTGGATAATGAATACAGCAGTAAAACTATTCATAGAAAGTTATGATGTCTTAATGGATAAAAGTATGGATAAATCTACTAAAGATAAAGTATTAAAAATAATAGACAAACATAAAGAAGTATTAAAGATAAATCATTTCAATTCAACTCCAGTAGGGTATAGATATCAAATCTCATTCACAATCTTTGTAGACGGTAATATGTCTACATTTGAAAGTCATGATATCGCAAATGCTCTAGAGAGAGAAATAGAAAAAGAAATACCTGAAATATATTTAACTATAATTCATGTAAATCCTGTTGATATAAATAATGAATAACTAGTATTCATTATTTTTTTATGTTATCTTAATTATGGAGAGATATTATGTTAGAAGAACTAGAAAAAAAGTATAAAACAATGCAAAATAAATATGGAGATAAAAGTCTCGATGCCATTACTTTTGGAGGATGTACAAATTCTCCAGATTTTTGTTTTGTCTTTATGAATCCAACTGGTAGAAATATAACTTCTAATAAAGAATGGACTGGTATAAAGTCTCCATGGATAGGTACAAAAAATATCTGGAAACTATTTAAAGAAGTAAGCTTATTAGATACAAGTATCTATAATGAAATAATAAATAAAAAAGGTAGTGAATGGACTACTGATTTTGCCAAAGAAGTGTATAATAATATTTCATCTCATAAAGTATTTATTACTAATCTAGCAAAATGTACTCAAATAGATGCAAGACCTCTAAAAGATGAAGTCTATAAAAAATATTTAAATCTTTTCTTTAAAGAAATGAATATAGTAAAACCTAAAAAAATAATACTATTAGGTAATCAAGTATCAAGTATAGTATTAGATAGAAAGATAAGTGTAAGTACTACAAGAAAACAAAAATTTAATTATAAAGAATTTAGTTTTTATCCAGTATACTATCCAGTAGGTAATGGAATATTCAATATGGATAAAGCAATCGAAGATATAAAATATATAATAAATGAAGAATAATATGATATAATTAAATAGATTAGGAAGTGTGTATTAATGGAATTAGAAGAATTATTTGATAAAAAGGTAGAGCAAAATTTTGATATTAAATCAAAACGTATTAGTATGCTTGATAACTATGGAGAAAACTTTCAAAAGAATGAATATATTACAAATCCAGCTATTGGTAGAGATGAACAAATTAAACAATTAATATTAATTCTTTTAACTCCTGAAAAGTCTGCTGTATTAATAGGTAAGCCTGGTGTTGGTAAAACTGCCACTGTAGAAGGTTTAGCTTATCGTATTCAAAGAAATCAAGTACCTGATGTTTTAAAAGGATATCAAGTAATTAAATTAAATACTGCAGCTCTTCTAGGACAAGATCCAGTAACAGGAGAATCTAAAGTACAAACATTAATAGATGAATTAAAAGATAAAACAAAATTAATTTTATTTATTGATGAGATTCATACATTAATGGGTACTCAAGGAGAATCAATGGACTTTGCTAATATGTTTAAACCTGCACTAGATAGAGGAGATATCAAAGTTATAGGTGCCACAACAACAGAAGAATATGAAAGATATATTTTAAGAGATAAAGCCTTTGTAAGACGTTTCCAGAAAGTTGAAATATTTGAACCTACTAGAGAAGAGAATATTCAAATATTAATTGGTACACTTCCAAAGATTGAACATAAAACAGAAGCAAAATTAATGTATACTCCATTTGTTCAAAGAAAAATAATGGAGTTTGTTACAGATATAACAAGTGAATATAAAAGAATATATGAAATTGGTTCTAGATACCCAGACGTATCTTTAACAATTATTCAACAAGCCTTCTCTAATGCTTTATTTGATAATAGAAGAGAAGTAAATATTATGGATATAAGACAAGCAATTATGTCAAGTAAAAATATCTATCCTGATGTAATTAAAAAGTCAATTCCTCAATTTGATCAGATGTTTGCTGATCAAATAGAAGAATATAGAATCGCAACACAAGGAAATTATGAACGTTTAGGAGAAGATACTGAATAAAAAGGAGAATACCTATGGTATGTAAAAATTGTGGAAACGAGCTTAAAGAAAATGAAAGATTCTGCACAATGTGTGGTACTTTTAATGATCCTAATGATGATGACGATATTCCAGTAGGAGTAGAAACATTTCAAGTTCCAACTGAAAATCCAACTATAGAAAATCCTGAAGAAGAGTTTCCTGAAATAGATGAATTTAAAATAGGTGGAAAAACAAAAGAAGAAAAGCCTAAAAAAGAAAAAGTTAAGAAAGAAAGACCTCCAAAAGAAGAATATGTTCCAGTAGGAGATCCAAATATAATTGCCTATATTGGAGAAGATTATCGTTGGATTGTAGATAGACCATTTAATATCTATGCCTTATTATTAAGCTTCATTTATTTCTTATATAGAAAAATGTATTTAATTGGATTTTTAGGATTATTACTTTCTGGATTTGTAGTTAAATTATTCCCAATCGCTACAATTCCATATATTGCCTTAGTAATGATTGGATCAGGTTTCTTGTTTAATAAAATATATTTAGATACAGTAGAAAGAAAAGTAAATAAGATAGTTCAAAATGCTGAGCCTGGAGAAGACGTCGCAGAACTTTGTAGAAAAAAAGGTGGAGTAAATGTCTTTACACCATTTCTATTCTTTTTCCTATTCTTAATAATAATGTTTTTAAGTTATGTAAGAATTATGCCATTCTATAGAACATCAAAATATTGGAGTGCCAATAGTGATAATCTTGCAAATTGTAAAAGAATGGGTAGAAATGTTTATGAAAACTTAGGAGAAACAGTAAAGAATGGAGAATTAGAAGAACTAATTTGTGAAATAATAATTGGTACTGATAAAAAACATTATAATTTCTATTTAAAGATGGTAGATAATGGTCAGTTGAGATATTTATACTATGAAGATAACGGTCGAGGTTTTGAAGATTTAAGAGGAAGCACAGACTTTATCGAAGACTTAGAAAAGACAAAAGAAAAGTATGGACTTGCTGATAGTGATCAAGAATTCCTAGACACAAGTAAAGATCTTCCAAATAAATTTGATGCTTTAAAAGATGATGCTTCATATGAAGATAAAGCAATACTAAATGGTAAAGATACCAAAGAAAAAACTCATTTTAGATTTAATAAAGATGACTTATATCGATAAAAAGATTTGTCATCTTTTTCATTTTACTGTATAATGGACATAAAGATGAAATGACAAGAAGGGAGTATCTTTCATTTAGCGCCAGACCCATAAGGGGCGACGAGGATAGTAGATTATCGAAAAATTCGGCGGGTACTACTACGGATGGTGATTCGTAAGATATATTACAAAAAGTAAAATCAACATTACAACAAAGTATATATCAACACATATGTTTTTATAGTGGAGGAAAAATTTATATGTGTGGAATAGTAGGTTATGTTGGTGAACAACATCCGAAAGAATTTTTAATAGACGGTTTAAAGAAATTAGAGTATAGAGGTTATGATTCCAGCGGAATTGCTATTAAAAATAGTGATAATATACAGATTATTAAAAGTACTGGAAAGATCTCGGATTTGGAAGACAAGGTAAATAATGAAAACCTAATTAATTCCAAACTAGGAATTGCTCATACAAGATGGGCAACTCATGGGGAAGCAAATGAAACAAATGCTCATCCTCATAAAGTAGGAAGAACTACATTAGTTCATAATGGTATTATTGAAAATGCTACAGACTTAAAAAATAAATTAGTAAATGAAGGAGTAGTATTTAGAAGTGAAACTGATACAGAAGTAGCTTGTGCAGTTATTAATAATTACTATAATGGTGATCCTATAAAAGCCATTACAGAGGCAATAAAAACATTAAAAGGATCTTATGCTTTTGGTATTTTATTTGAAGACCAAGATAAATTATATGCGGTAAGAAAAGATTCACCATTAATTGTTGGAATAGGTGAAGGAGAAAACTATATCGCATCTGATATTGCTGCTATTATCAAATATACTGATAAATATATGTTATTAGAAGATGATGAAGTAGTTGAACTTACAAAAGATGAAGTAAAAGTTTATAAAGACGGAGTAAAAATAGATAAAGAAGTACAAACATCTACTATGACAATAGAAGATGCTAATAAAGGTAATTATAAACACTTCATGTTAAAAGAAATAATGGAAGAGCCAATTGTTCTTCAAAGAACACTTAATAAATATATAAATGATATGGATAAAATGGTAGATATTAGTTCTTATGAAGAAATCCATATTGTTGCTTGCGGTTCAGCATTATATGCAGGTATGATTGGTAAATGTTTATTAGAAGAAAAAGCTAATATTAAATGTATGACTGAATGTGCATCAGAATATCGTTATAAAAAGATTATTTATGATCGTAAAACACTAGTTATACTAGTATCTCAATCAGGAGAAACTGCCGATACAATTGCTGCTATGAGAAAAGCTCATGAAGAAGGAATTGATACTTTAGCAATCGTTAATGTAAAGACATCTACAATTGCTAGAGAAGCTAAACAAACCTTATTTATTGAAGCTGGTCCAGAGATTGCAGTTGCGACAACAAAAGCATATTTACTACAAGTCGCAATGTTCTCTCTAATTGCCCTAAAAGCAGCTCATTCTAAGGGATTAGAAGATAACTATAATGAAATACTAAAAGAAGCAAAAAGCCTTCCAGATTACTTAAGAAAGGTCTTAAACGATAAAGATACTTTTGCTGGAGTAGGTAAAGAAATAAAAGATGCAAGAGATGCATTCTATATAGGTAGAGGAGTAGACTATGCAATGTGTGAAGAGGGTAGTCTAAAACTAAAAGAAGTATCTTATACTCATAGTGATGCATATCAAGCAGGAGAATTAAAACATGGAACTATTTCATTAATTGAAGAAGGAGTACCAGTATTCGCAATTATTACAAATGATAAGATTAAAGATAAAACAGAATCAAATGTAATAGAAGTAGAATCTCGTCAAGCAAGAATCTATACTATTACAAATGATCCTAGTATCATGAATCATCATTTCAAATATGTTGTTGAAAAATTATCTGATTACTTCCAACCAATTCTAATTGTTCCACCTCTACAACTAATCGGTTATTATACCGCATTGGAAAGAGGATTAGATATTGATAAACCTAGAAATCTAGCTAAATCAGTAACAGTAGAATAACACTCACACTCATAAATATTCTAAATAAAATATATTGAAAGGAGAATATTTATGTGTGGTTATACTTATCCATATCCAGTAAATCAATCAAATGATGGATTTAATGGATGGTGGGCAATATTTATTGTCATAATTATCATTTTCTTCCTATTCTGGGGATTTAATGGTAATAACAATCGTTAAAAAAAAGAGTTCTAAGAACTCTTTTTATTTTTCATTTAATACTTCATTTATCTTTTTACTAGCAGCATTAACAGTATTCATATCAGGATCAAGTGTATATATTGTACCAGTATTCCAGTGATTTCTAGCACTACCATCTTTACCATCAACTTGTTGTTCAATAATCTCAAAGTTAGGATTATCAATAAACTCTTTTGCTAATTCTTTAATCATATGTTTATTTACATTAGTAGTATATAGTCCTTCAAATGAATCAAGAATATTTGCATAGTTAAGTACTGAAGATTTAGAAGAAAGCTTTTTAAATATGCTTACAAGTATCTTTCTACAATTTGCTTGTCTTGTTCTTTCTCCTCCATAAACTCTAACTCTCTCTCTAGCAATAGCTAAAATCTCAAGTCCATTATATTCTTTACAACCTTTAGAAACATATACTCTTTCACCTTTATCAGCATAACTTCCTAATGTAGTATCATGACGTGTTTCAAAGTCATAGTCAGAACAGAACTCAACTCCACCTAAAGTATCAACAACTCTTACTAAACTATTAGTATAAAGATCAACAGTGTAATCTATTTTAATACCAAATAATTCTTCTAAAGCTTCTTTAGGTATTTCAGAACTAACTACACCTAAAGCAGTTAAAGAATCTTTTGCCTCATATGCAGGAATGTTAATATAAAAATCTCTAGGAATAGATGTTAATACAATCTTATGAGTCTTTAAATTAACAGAAGCAATTAAATTATAATCCCTATGTTTTCCACTATAATCATATCCAGTAATATATACATTAAAAGAATCAGATATGTTAGTATTTAATTCAAATTCTTCAACTACATCAAACTCATAAATAATTTTAAATAAATCACTAGTAAGTTCATTACTAGATCCTATTAAAAAATCAAACTCATCTTTAGGAAGTAAGAAGTAACCATTTTCTTTAGAAACAGTAGTGAAAGTATAGAATGTATATGATCCATATCCTAATTCATGATAATCATAATTACCTAATTTCTTCATTGCTAAATCAATACTTATACTATTTTTATTATATTGAATTCCTTGACTAGAATCTAACTCAGATAATTCATTAATAGGATTACTACTACCAGTAATTAAATAATAATGAGTAGTTACTTTATAAGTTTCTACTGCAAAAGTCTTTTCAATATATTGATTAGTTTTACTTAAATAGTAATAACCAAATATATTACCAGCAATACTTATTAAATATAAAAGTATTCCTAAAAATATCAAAAACTTATTCTTTAAATTATATAGTAATAAACCTAATAAAAATAGAACTCCTTCTCCTACAAGTAATGGAATTAAATACTTATTTGGTAAAACATCTAGTTTTAATATTTCATAAATAGTTAATGCACAAACAACAAGTACAATAACACTAAAAATATTTTTTAATAATCTCTTCAATGTATCACATCCCTCAAAAAACTATTGTTAGTATAACATATATATTATTAATTACTTATAATAATTATTAAAGTTTACAACAATATTCCCCTTATATTCGTAAACTAAACTTGTATGATTACTTTTATCTGCATCATTATAATCTTCAAGAGATCCAAATTTAACATTCAATCCATATTCTTGTAGGCAGAATCTTTCAAATCCTAATTTACGAAGATTATATTCATCCCAGAATAATCCTTCATCTGATATATATCCATAATTCATTTTAGAAATATCACTTTTATTTTGCATATTACCAACAACAATAAAACTCTTATCAAGTTGATTCATATGATTATCAATTGCACTATGAATTACAGTATCATATGTTTTATATGTATTTTCTAATGTAAGATAAGTTGCTTGATCTTGTATGAAATAACATCTACATAGAAGTGCTAAAAAAGTAAAGAATATTATTTTAGATACTTTCTTATCTACAAAAGAAATCATAAATATAAATAATACTAAGTATGAAGCACTCATTAATAGTTGAGTTTTTGCATCACTAATTACAAATATTACACTATGTAAAAATACAGGTATTAATAATAATAAAACTATTGTAATAATCTTTTCTTTTAATTCTAATTTACTCTTATTCATCTTTTTAAAGAATAAATAAATGAATAATACAAATATAAAACTATAAAATATACTGTTTCCTAAATAACTATTCTTAGTAAATTCATTACTATAAAACATTTGGAAAAAGAATTTATAAGAACTAACAAATTTACTAGGAATAGAAAGTATTGTATCTAGTCCAATTTTATTTGCATTACTATAACTTGCCATATCTATATGGAATACTATTTGACTTAATTTCATTCCAATAAAGTAAATAATTATACTTATTAATACTCCTAATAAGTATTTACCACTTTCTTTATAATCAATTTCTTTATTAATTAATAATTTAATTTGATATAAGAAAAATACTGTAATAATTACTGATAAATATGCTTGGTACATTGATAGACTAAGTACCATTAATATAATAGGTAATAAATACTTAGTATATTTATTAGTAGTTTTATAATATAAATAAAGTGATAATACACTTGAGAAAAATGCAATAAAATATGGTACAGAACAATAATGAAATAATAGAGTAGAAGAAATAATAGGACTTAAACTCATTATTAAAATACTAAATACTTTTCCAACTTTATCTTTAATATCAAATAAATTAATAAGTAAATAAGTAATACCAATTATTAATACAAAACTAATAATTAATTCAAAATGTGGAATAGATAAATAACTCTTTAATAGACCCATTATAAATAATCCAAATCTACCTAAAGATATCTCCCAAGAATACCCATTATAATAATTATTATTTAAGAGTACATCCGCAGTTAATATATTCTTAGTAAGTAATGGAAAATGTACTAAAAATAATAATATAAACATACCTATATATATAAAGTATTCTTTATTATTATTTTCCTTCTTTAATTCTTTCTTTTTCATCTAAATCACCTATGATTATTCTATCATATTAAGGTTTGAAAAGAAAGAATACATGTGATATTATCTAGTTAGAGATGATTATATGAAAAAGTTAATTAAATTAGCAGAAATTATTTTATTTTTAATGTTTTTAGTATTATTAATATTTGAAAAACAAAAACTAACTATTTTACTCACAATACCAGTAATATTATTACTATATTTATTTCATAAAAAAGTAAAAATAAAGAACTATCCATTATTCTTATTTATAGTAGCTTTTATTATTAGATTAGCATCTATATTTATTTTAAAAGTAGAAATAGCAGATGACTTTAAAACTATGTATGAAGCAAGTCTAAGTATTATAAAAGGTGATCTTAGTTTTATGAAAGGATTCTATTTCCAAACATATCCTTTCCAATTAGGATTAGTACTATATCAAACTCTATTATTAAAGATTATTAATAGTACAATACTTCTAAAAATAATGAATAGTATTTATACATCATTGTGTGTAGTAATGGTTTATCTAATAAGCAGAAAACTAGTAAAAGAAGAAACATCTAGAGTAATATCTTTTGCATATTTATTTTATTTATATCCAATATATTTAAACTCAGTATTAACTAATCAACATATACCTGCATTATTAACTTTATTAGTTATTTATATAATTATAAGTAAAGAAGAAAATTGGAAGAACTCTTTATTAATAGCATTTCTTTTAGCTTTAGCAAACTTCTTTAGGTCAGAATCAATTATTATAATTTTAGGAATAATTGTTTATACAATTTGTTATTTGAAAAAAGATAATTATAAAAAGAAACTTATTAATTTAGGAATAGTATTACTTACATATTTTGCATTAACTACACTTACATCACAAGTATTACTAATGAGTCCACTGCACAAAGAAGTAGAGTCTAAAGAAGATAAAAATGTAACACTATGGAAATTCTATTGTGGACTAAGTGATAAGTATAATGGTATCTACAATGAAGAAGATGTACAATCATACTTTAATACAAATAAAGAAAAAGAATTATTAATGGAAAGAGTAAAATCTGATTATAAAAAATTCCCTGTATTATTCTTAAAGAAAGAAGTAATATTATGGACTCAAACAAATTATGATTTAAGAATTACAAATGATTGGAATAATTCTAAGATTTATAATTGGATATTAAACTATAATCAAGGATTCTTAAATGTCGTTATGATTCTATTAGTTATAAGCTTAATCCCAGTACTTAAAAAAGAAGAAGATAGTAAATTGATATTTATAAAAATACTATTAGCTCTATACTATGGAATATATCTATTTATTGAAATATCTCCAAGATATGCTTATAACTTACACATGCTTGTATTTATCGTTTTAGGTATAGGTTTAGAAAGAATAATATGTAAATGCAACCAAGTTTATACAAAAAACAACCGAAAATTGGTAGAACGCAACCAGTAGAAATTATAGAATTGTTGGTGAAAGGAGAGAAAATGTATGAATAATAATTTCTCAGATAACATCAAAAAAATTCGTAAAGAGCATAACTTATCACAAGAACAGTTAGCAGAAGAATTAGGAGTTTCACGTCAGGCAATATCCAAATGGGAATCAGGTGCCGCATATCCAGAAATGGATAAAATAATCTCTATATGTAAAAAGTATAATTGTAATATAGATGATTTACTTCATAGTGATTTAAAAGAAGTAAAAGGAGAAGAAGAAACAAAGAATAACATCAATAAGTATATAGATGAATTTTTCAAGTTTATAACTGACTCAGTTAACTTATTTATAAGAATGAAATTTGGAAGCAAATTAAAATTCTTATTTGAACAAGCATTTATTGCATTTGTATTATGGATTCTATGTTTAATAATTCATGGAGTATTAGGATTAGTTGTATCACACTCACCACTAAATCTATTACCATTCAAAATCTATAATGGTATTACAGGTTTCTTAGGAGCAATCTTTGCCTTAGTGGCATTCATTGTATGTATCATTATAATGGTACGTATCTATAAAGCAAGATACCTAGATTATTATGAACAAGAAGTAGTGGAAAAAGCAAATATAGAAGATACATCTATTGAGAAAAAAATAGAAGTAGATAATAATAAAATATCTTTAAAAAAGGAAAACAAAATTATTGTTAGAGATCCAAAAACAACAGATCATTATTTCTTAAATGGATTATTAAAAATATTCTTAATAGGAATTAAATTCTTTGTACTATGGATTGAATTAGGATTATGTGTTGGACTAGTTACAATAGGTATTGGTTCTGTATTATCATTCTTAGTATACAAGACAGGATTCTTCTTTGTAGGACTTCTATTAGGATGCTTATCTTCAGCAGTTGCTTTAAGTGTAATTATTATCTTGTTTTTTAACTTTATCTTTAATAGAAAGAGTAATAAGAAATTAATGATTTATTCTTTTGTAACATCAATTCTAGTAATTGGTATGAGTATTGGAATGGTAACTGTTGGATCAATAAACTTTGATATAGTAAATGAACCAAAAGAAGTTAAAACAAATACTTTTGAAATAGATATGCATGATAATAGTTTCTTAAGTCATAATTATCAAATTGAATATATTATTGAAGATAGACCTAATATTAGAGTAGAAATAGAAACAGATAAACAATTAACCACTACATATAATGTTAATCCAAATGGTAATATTAACTTCTATAATTATGCAGAGCGCCCAATGGAACTAGTACGTGAAGAAATTAAAGGATTAAATGAAAAGAAAATTTATCCATTCTATTCTGATTTTAATGTAATTAAAGTTTATGCAAATTCATCAAACATTGAAAAATTAAAAACTAATCAAAATAATTACTATGATGATATAAGAAGTTTAAATGAAGAAAATGCAGAATTAAGAGATGAATTAGATACAACAAAGATAGAATTAGAAAATACTAAATCTGAGTTAGATAGTATTAAGGAACAATTAAACTATTTAAATGAAAATAATAATGAAGAAGAATAAGCAATTGCTTATTCTTTTTTATTTGACAAAGTATTATAATTTTATATATAGTATACGTGTTTGGAAGTGATATTATGGAAAAATATCAAGAAATTGAAAGAAGTATTATTAAAAAATTTAGAAAAGATATTTGGGCTAAATTTATTGCATCAGTACAAGAATATGAACTTATTCAAGAAAATGATAATATTATGGTTTGTATTTCCGGAGGAAAAGATTCATTTCTACTTGCTAAATGTATTCAGGAATTAATTCGTCATGGTAAATTTCCTTTTACAGCTCATTATGTTTGTATGGATCCAGGCTATAATCCAGCAAATAGAAAATTAATAGAAGAAAATGCTAAATTAATGAATATACCAATAGAAATATTTGAAAGTGATATTTTTGATGTAGCATTTAAACAAGAAAAAAGTCCTTGTTATTTATGTGCAAGAATGAGAAGAGGATGTTTGTATAATCATGCCAAAGAATTAGGTTGTAATAAAATTGCTTTAGGACATCACTTAGATGATGTAATAGAAACAACACTTTTATCTATGTTTTATGGATCAGAAATTAAAACTATGATGCCTAAACTTCATAGTGATAATTTTCCTGGATTAGAGCTTATTAGACCTCTATATCAAGTAAAAGAAGATGATATAATTGCTTGGTCTAAATTTAATAATCTTAAATTCTTAAACTGTGCTTGTAAGTTTACTGAAGAATCTACATATATAGATGAAGAAAAAAGTAAAAGAAAAGTTATGAAAAAACTAATTAAAGAATTAAGAAAAGATAATGATAGAGTAGATTATAATATTTTTAAAGCCTTAGATAATGTAAACTTAGATTGTGTTTTAGGTACTAAGAAAAATAGAGAATATGAAAGTTTCTTAAAACATTATAATGATTAATTAGTATTTTTATGAGATAATAAAGAAGAATAGAAAGAGGAATGGGTATGAAAAAGATATTTTGTATAATCATGAATATCGTAACTTCAATTGTTACACTCATAGGTTTAACAATTATAATTGCCTATATATTTGGTATAGTCCCAACAATAGTCTCTACTGGATCAATGGCTCCCAAATTACCAATAGGAAGTCTTTGTGTAATTAATACTAAATACCCATTTGAAAAATTAAAAGTAAATGACATAATTGTCTATCGTATACAAAAAAATAGAGTAATACATAGAGTAAATAATATAGTAGATGGAAAAGTAAGAACAAAAGGCGATAATAATGACTATGTAGATAGAATAGTAATTGATGAAGAAAAGTATTATGGAAAATACTTATTCTCAATTAATGAATTAGGCTATTTTACTACAAGATTACAAAGTCCATTAGGTAAATCATTATTTGTAACATTTATTATCACAATATATGTACTTACTTATCTTGCAAATTATGCGGTTAAGAAGGAGAAAACAAATGGCAACAATAGATGACTTTACAAAATTAGATATTAGAGTAGGAACAATTCTAGAAGCAAAAGTATTTGAAAAAGCAAAAAGACCAGCTTATCAATTAAAAGTAGATTTTGGTTCAGAAATTGGTATAAAAAAATCTTCTGCTCAAATAACAGAAGTTTATAAACCAGAAGATTTAATTGGTAAACAAGTCTTAGGAGTAGTAAACTTTCCTCCAAGACAAATTGCCGACTTTATTTCAGAAGTATTAATCTTAGGTACCTATAGTAATCAAGGGGTAGTTTTAATCACTCCAGATGAAAAGGTTAATAACGGAGATAAATTAGGATAATAAAAGAACAAAATATTGTTCTTTTTTTGTTTTACTTTAAGAACAAATTTATATATAATTATAATAGGTGATAATATGAACATAGGAGAATTCTTAAAAGCAAATTATCCCGGGGGAATAAAAGAGTATGGCGAGTTAGAACTAGATGGTATAATACGCGGATACTTTGTTAAAGGGATAAATGGAGACGAATTATATATACCTAATAAGAGTAGTGGAAATGTAAAGATGCTATCATATATTCCAGGATCATCTGGAAGTATTGAAGATGCAAAAATTATTCATGATAGATTAAGTATAGATTCACCAGAATATATAATTAGTATTGCTGATGATGCAACTGATAAAGAAGACTGTATTGAAACAGGTTATAATATCGCAAGAAGTCTAGGACTAAATGTAATAGAAAATGTTACTTTATGTTTTAGTACAAGTGGATATTTAGGAATAAAAAAGACAGAAACATTTGAAGATAATCATCCAGAAGTAAAATCAACTGTAATATCATGTGAACCATATAATGGTGGAACATATTCCTATGAACGTACTGATTCTAGAGATGGTTTAATGAAAAGTAACTCTCAAATTATTTTCATCGCACCAAAAGTAGGATTCCATATTAATATGCAAGAAGAAATAAAAAAGATGACTGAAAGTGGAATGAAAGCTTACTTTTTAGGAACAAGCTATAACGAAGGAATTCATATTATGACTAATACAGATGTAATCACAAGTGGAATGATTGATTATATCTTAGATTTTACAGATTCATTTAATACTAAACCAAATGAAAATGTAACTTATGAATTAATAAAATATAATATTGAGACTAAACAATATGAATCTATGGCATATAATGATTTAACATCAACATTAGATTCTATTAAGATTCCAAGATTAGAAGAAAATAATTTAGATTCATTTGAAGTAAAAGAAGATTTAAGTAAATATAGTGAAAAATATAAAGAATTAAATAATCTAGAAAAGAAAGAAATACCAGAAAATAGTAATTATGTTTATGCAATAAATGAAATGAATGCAATAAGAGAATCAATTAAAAATACTTCATTTATTAATTCATATCATAATCAAACATTTAGAGATGATATTAATATTCCTGGAATGATTTATAATCATTTAAATACATATTATGATACAGTAGGTAACTTACTTAATTCATTAACTTTAGAAACAAACTCTGTATTAAGTTTAACAGATGCAATTACACAGTATGAAAAAGAAGGAAATACTGGTGAAATTGTTTTAGATAAAGAATTAAAAGGATTTATTCCAATGGATCCTCCTACAGAAAAGGAGGTGTGTTAAATGTCAAAAGTATATTTAGAAGAATTAGAAGCATTTGAAAAATCAAATACACTTGAGACTTTAGCAGTAGATTCTAATGATTCAGATAAAGTAAATGAAATATTATTAAACTTTATTGATAAAAGCCGTACTGAATTAAAAGGTGAAGGCTGGGATGCATATAGAAATAAATTTATTGCATATAGTAATGCATTACAAGCAAGAAAAGAACTTGCTTTAGTTCTTGAAGATGCAATTAAACAAGCTGAACAATTATTAAAAGATTACTTAGGTGAAGACTTAATGATTGACACATCTCGTCTAGAAGAATATAGACACAATAGACAGATTTGTGAAAATAGTATGGAACTATTAAAAGATATGTTATCTAAGAAAGATAAAATAGAATATGTTGATAAAGATGGTTCAACACAGATGATGACATCTCAACTTGAAACAAAAGAAATAGAAGAACAAATGGAACTTGCCAAATCAACATTAGAAGAGTTAGATCGTATGATTTCTAAGATAGAAGGCTTAGATGAAGTATACAGTCAAGCGGAACTTATTTTACGTTCGGCTTTCGCAAGAATTGACATATTTAGAAGTCAAGTAGAAAGTCTAGTCCCTGATGTAACATACTCATATAGAAAAGTTTAGGGGGTGTTACAATGGACGATAGAGAAAGAGAAGAAAGGGAACGTATTGAGCAAGAAGAAGCTGAAAGAGAACGAGAACTACAAGAACAAAGAGAAGCAGAAGAAAATCTTGAAAGAGAATGTGAAGCAAGATTAGCTGCTCAAGAAGAAAACTTGCAATATATTAAAGGAATACAAGAAGAAGTTGGACATTTAAATAAAAGCTTAACTAGTTGTATAAATGCCGCAGTAGAATCAATTGCTAATTCAGGCTTCCAAAAGAATTGCCAGTATCTAGCCGCAAGTAATAGACAAGCATATTTAAGATCAAGTCAATCAGTTTCAACTGCAATAGATACTACTAAAGATAAAATAGAAAGATTATCTGAAGAAAAAGAACAAATAACTGAAAGAAAACAAGTAATAGAAAATCAAATAATAGAACATAGAGAACAAGTAGAACAAAGAATCGAAAGACTTTCAGAAACATAAAAAAATATTATTTACTAGAGGTGAAAAATGAAGAAAAATAAAAAACCTAAATATACTTTAGGAGAAGAAATAACAAATTCCATAACACATGGACTAGGAGTATTATTCGGAATAGTTATCTTAATTTTAACTATTATAATGTCTGCACATAATCATAATCCAGCAGGTGTAGTTTCATCTTGTATTTATGGAGTAACAATGATTGTTATGTTTTTATTTAGTTGCTTATATCATGCACTAAGTTCAAAAACAAAAGCAAAATATGTTTTAAGAGTAATAGACCATTGCGATATTTATGTATTTATCGCAGGAAGTTACACTCCATTTTGTATAAGCTTAATTGGTGGATCAACTGGTTGGACATTATTTGGAATAGTATGGTTTTGTGCAGTATTAGGAGTAATTATAAATTCAATAAGTTTAGAAAGATTTAAAGTAATAGCATTCCTCCTTTATTTAATAATGGGATGGATGGTATTAATATCATTTAAATCACTTTATAGTGTAATACCTACAACAGGACTTATATTATTATTAAGTGGAGGAATAGTATATACTTTAGGAGCAGTACTCTATGGTATAGGTTCTAAAGTAAGATACATGCATTCAGTATTTCATTTATTTGTACTCGCAGGATGCATTCTTCAATCATTTAGTATTTTGTTTTATGCGATATAAAAAAGACTCAAATTGAGTCTTTTTTCTTTCTAAAAATTGGGCCTCGATTTAACGTGTTTGCGAAAAATGGGCACAAATCTATAAACCTTCGATTTTCTCAATTGCTAAATAAAAATATCATTCATTTTGAAAAAAGAAAAGATATATTTCTTTTGTTATGCATATTCTCTTTTTATTGAATACTATAATTGTGTATTACTCAAATAATTTATCCATAGTAATGCCTAATACTACTGATATTTTATAGAGTGTGTCAACAGAACAACCATTTTCGACTTTTTTATATTCAATTCTTCTAATAAAATCATATGATTTTCCTATATATACCTGCTAATTGTTCTTGAGTTATTCCAGCTGTATTTCTATATTTTCTTATATTATTTGAAACTCTAGCCATTATATTGTTTTCAAATTTAAAATCTCTTTTAAAAGTAGCCATATATATAACACCACAATATTATTGCCTTATTTATGACTTGTTATGTTTGGGAACAGAAAAGTTCTGTTTATGGTATTCACAGGTCCTGTTGTATGCTATAATTTAATTGTAAGGAGTGTGTATTATGGCTTTAATAAAATGCCCAGAATGTGGGAAAGAAATAAGTGATACTGTAAAACAATGTATCAATTGTGGATATGAAATTAATGGTAATAATGGTGGTGATACTCCAAAACAAAGTATGGTTATTATTCATGGATATCAAGAAACATTTGCGGTTAATCCACCTGTTAAAATATATATAGATGGTAATTATGTAGCTGAAGTAGGTAAAGGTCAAACAATATCTTTACCAATTGATCATGATTGTGTTTTAACTTTTAAAAGTTCTATTAGAAGCACAGATGTAAAAGTGTTTTTAAATAATAATACTGAAATAATGTTATCATTTAATAGGGGATCAGGAGCATTAAAAGCAATAACAAACATTCAAACAGATAATCCAGAAGTTAATAGTATCAATCAACAAAATTATGAGAAGGAAGTAAGTAAAACAAAAAGTTCTAGTATTTTTTGGATAATATTTGCAATAATATGTATATTAGTTGCTGTTTTTCTTTTATAATTTATAAAAAATAGAGATGCATCTCTATTTTTTTGTAAAAAAAAACGATTCATAAGAATCGTTAATTTCATATGGGGCGTCATAAGAGAATCGAACTCTTGCATACTAGTGCCACAAACTAGCGTGTTAACCACTTCACCAATGGCGCCATTTCAAAGTAACAAGTATATTCTATCAGTAAAATCGTTATTTGACAAGACTAAATCTCTTTTTTTTAGAAATATAGGCTTTTATCATTACAAGATAAATGACTATAGAATACATTAATTTGAAAGGAGATTTATGAATAATTACATAAATAATCAAAATGATTTATTTCAAATAGAAGAAGGTTTCTTAAAAGGAAATTTATGGAGAAATTTATATGATCCATATAAAAACTATATGGAGTCTAGATTAGTTCCAAAAAACGAAAAAGAAAAATGTTTATATGAGTTATCTGTTGTATCATTTGCGGCTCATGAATTAAATTTATATTTAGATATTCATCCAGAAGATAAAAGTATGTTTATGCTTTTTGTAGATTATCAAAAAAAGGCAAATAGATTAATGGAAGAGTATGAGGAAAAATATGGACCATTATGTATTAATAGTGAGTCTATGAATGAATCATATGCTTGGGTTAATAATTGGCCTTGGGAGGTAACAAATGTTTAGTTATCAAAAAAGATTACAATATCCAGTAAATATAAAAAAGAAAGATTTGAGAATGGCTAAATATTTAGTCACTCAATATGGTGGACCTAATGGAGAATTAGGCGCAGCTCTTCGTTATTTAAATCAAAAAATGACTATGCCTGATGATAGGGGAAGAGCTCTATTAAATGATATTGGTACTGAAGAATTAGGACATGTTGAAATGTTAGAAACAATGATTTATCAATTAATGAAAGATGCTACTCTTGATGAATTAAAAGAAGCAGGACTAGATACTCATTATGCAGAACATGCAAAAGGCTTATTCCCAACTGATGCGAATGGAGTACCATTTACAGTAGCATATTTTGCGACAACAGGAGATTATCTAGCAGATTTATCTGAAGATATGGCTGCTGAACAAAAAGCAAGAGCAGTCTATGAAAACTTAATTGATCTTACAGACGATCCTGACGTAATAGGACCACTATTATGGTTAAGACAAAGAGAAATAGTCCATTATGCTAGATTTAAAGAACTGTTTGAAATATATGAAAAGAAAAATAAAAAGACTAATTCAAATAAAGCCTTTAAACCAATGGAAGAAGATATTTTTATTCAACAATTATATATGACTCCACCCAATAATTATTACTATTAACAATAATAGGTTGACAAACAATTGTTTATATGATAACATTTTAGGCAAGTCGAGTGAGTATGCATAAGGAAACGAGCTGCATAGAGATTAATAATCTTACACGTAAATACGGAGTCACTACTAGTATTAGTAGTGCCCGTATTTTTTGTTTTCTCGACTAGTTTTTATAGAATCAAGTGAGTATGCATAAGATATCGAGCTGCATAGGGTAAACAAACCTACACGTAAACACGGAGTCACTATTTTTAAAATAGTTTTTGCCGTGTTTTTTTATTTACTAAAGTATATTATAATAGTTTTGATGATAAGAATAAGGATTCTATAAAAACGAAATATTTAGAAAGGAGTGATTAGTATGGCTGTCATTACTGTAGAAAATCTATCAAAGAATTTTAAAGTAAAACAAAAAGAAAAAGGATTAAAAGGTAGCTTAAAATCTTTTATCAAGCCAAAATACAATATCATCAAAGCTGTTAAAAACATCTCCTTCAGTGTAGAAAAAGGAGAAATGATTGCTTTCATCGGACCTAATGGTGCAGGTAAATCTACATCTATCAAAATGATGACGGGAATATTATTCCCAGATAGTGGTAAAATTGACGTCTTAGGCTTTGACCCTCAAAAAGACCGCAAGAAATTGGCGTATGAGATTGGTTGTGTGTTTGGACAAAAAGAACAACTATGGACCCATCTAACTCCCTATGATAATTTTAAATTCTTTGGAGCCATCTATGATATTCCTGAAAAAATAGTTGAGAAAAAAATCAAAGAATTAAATGAATTGTTTGAGTTAGATGATTTTATCAATACTCCAGTTCGTAATCTAAGTTTAGGTCAAAGAATTAGATGTGAGATTGTTGCCTCTCTAATTCATGAACCAAAAGTATTATTCTTAGATGAACCTACAATTGGATTAGATCCTGTTGTAAAAGAAAAAATAAGATCTTTAATTAAACGGATGAATAAAGAATATAAAACTACTGTAGTTTTAACTTCACATGATGTATCTGATATAGAAAAATTATGTAAAAGAGTTATCATCGTTAATAAAGGTCAAATTGTATTAGATGATACTATGGAAAATTTAAAATACCATTATCTTAATAAAAAAATCATTGATGCAAAGATGAAAGAAAAAGTTAATTTAGATAGTGTAGAAGGAATAAATATCTTAAAAGATAAAGACTATAATTTAAAAATAGAAGTAGATCTTAAAAAGAAAAATATTTCTGATGCGATTAAATTACTAAATCCAGATAATATTATAGATATTAATATTTCTAATGTTCCACTAGAAGATATCATAAGTGATATATATAAAGCTGGTGACAAATAATGAAAAAATATTTGTACATTTTTAAGTCAGAATTAATGACTAATCTTCAATATTCATTTGATATTCTAGTAGGATTTGTTAGTTATATTATCATGGTATTTATCTTCTTAAATTTATGGCAATATATCTATAGTGATCCATCTGAAGTTATAAAAGGATATACTATGAATCAAATGATTTGGTATGTAATTGTAACTGAAATATTATGGATGAGTATAGGTGGAAGAAAACTATGTAAAAAGATATGTAATGATGTACGTAGTGGTAATATTACTTATAACATCATAAAACCATATAATTATGTAGAATATAGTTTATTTAATCACTTAGGACTTGCTTTATTTAAATTTGTTTTAATAACTATTTTAGGTATGACTTTAGGATTTATCTTTCTACATGAATTTCCTAAAATTACATTCTTAAGTGCTTTAGGAGTAATTCTATCTTGCTTATTATCAAGCATTATTAATACTCTTATTGTAGTAGGAATTGGATTAATATCTTTCTTTATAGAAGATGCCAATCCATTCTTCTGGTTATATAGTAAATTAATATTAGTAATTGGTACTATTTTCCCAATTGAATTTTTACCTCCATTTTTACAAGCAATTGCAAAATATAGTCCAATCTATGTTGTAAGCTATGGACCAGCAAAACTATTTGTAGACTTTACTACAAATAGGTTTATTGAAGTAATAGGAATTCAAATTATTTACTTAATTATTGTTTTAATAATTACACATTTAATCTATCGGAAAGGGGTGAAAAAGTTGAATGTTAACGGAGGCTAGAAATCAGTTAAGAGTTACTATTCAAACTACTAAATATGCTCTTCAAAGAGAAATGTTAAATAAAGTTACATTCATATCTAATATTTTATTTATGATTTTAAATAATGCCTGCTTTATAGTACAATGGATCATTATTTATTCTCTAAAAGATAATATTGGTGGATATAGCTTTAAACAAATTATTCTTCTTTGGGGATTTGCAGCATTAACATATGGTATCTCAAGATTCTTCTTCATAGACAGTTTTGATTTATCAGACATTATTAATAGTGGTAAATTAGATAATTATATCGTTCAACCAAAAAATGTCTTGATTCAGTCAATTACAAGTAGTGTAGAAGTATCTGCATTAGGAGATATGATATATGCAATGATAATGCTATTTATCTATGGCTTCTCATTTAAAAATTTAATACTATTCTTATTCTGCGGAATTTGTGGAGCACTAGTAATTGTTAGTGTCGCAACAATGCTTGCATCTCTATCATTCTGGTTTGGTAAAACTGATATGATAGCCTATACAATTAACGGTTTAATGATCAACTTCGCAACTTACCCAGAAGGTATATTTAAAGGAATAGTAAAAATAATGTTTTATACAATATTACCATTAGGATTAACTACTTATATCCCGGTACAAGTAGTAAGTAATTTTGAGTGGTATTATCTAATTTATATTTTAATCGGTACAATAATATTTGTTTCACTTGCATTTTTAGTATTTTATAAGGGACTTAAAAGATACAGTAGTACAAACTTAATGAATGCAAGAATCTAGGAGGGATAATATGAGAGTAAAACAAGAAGATTTGAAAAATGTAAAAGAATATTTAAAAGATAAAGATAAATTCTATGTTTTATCTCAAATTATAAGAGGTAAATCCTCTAAATTATATTCTGATTTAGAAACATACATTATAGGTCAAAGTGAAGAACAATTACCTACATGGATATGGTCAATTGATCATTTACCTAAAGATAAACTTATAGAATTAAAAAAAGATTTAGAAAATTATATAACTGAAAAAGAAAATAAGTTTACAGCAAAAAAAGAAATATATGATTTTCTAGAAAAAGAGTTTAATGTAAGTGGTTATTTTGAAATGGGCTTCCTAGATTGTAATGAAGTAATTAAACCATCTAAAGGAAAGGGTATCTTCGTAAAACCAAATTATGTAGATAAAGTGACTTTATCAGAATATTGGCGAGATAACATGGAAGAATTATTTCATAAGAAAATAACACAAAAAGAAGCAATAGAAGAAGTAGAGGGTTGGTTAGAAGATAAAAAGACATATGTTTTAAAAGATTCAAAAGGCGATATAGTCTCAATGGCTGCATATTCTGTTGTCGATGAATATGCCAAAATAACTCATGTCTTCACACCGAAAGAAGAAAGAGGAAAAGGCTATTGCCAGTATTTGGTCTATTCCTTAGGTAAGATGCTATTAGAGGAAGGATACAAATTAGTTTTATATACGGATTATCATTATGAAGCGTCCAATGCCGCTTATAAGAAAGTCGGATTCAAAGATGAAGGAATCCTAATAAATTTCAAGATTAATAAATAATATATATAAGGAAAGATGTCTCGTTAATCTTTCCTTTTTTATGTTATAATTAATATGGTGATGATATGTATAAACTAACATTAAAGAAAATGTGGGGACACTTTAAAGTAGTAAATACTCATAGATGGAAAGTATTTTGTTTGTGTTGTAAAGTAGGTATTCCTCTACAAGGATTCTTTCATGACTTTTCAAAATATTATCCAGTAGAGTTTTTTGAGACAGCAAGATATTTTGAAGAAGGAAAATATAGTCCAATTAGAAAATGTAAAGAAGTTAAAGGCTATAGCTTAGCATGGATTCATCATAAGAATCATAATAAGCATCACTATGAATATTGGCATGATTATAATGCCAGAATAGAATCTCCTCCAATGCCATTTAAATATTTCTTAGAGTTACTTTGTGATAATTTAGCCGCAGGAGAAACATATCAAGGTAAAAATTGGGACAAAGGATATCAGTTAACTTATTGGAATAGAACTAAAGATCATGCAATTATGGATCAAAGATTAAAAGAATTAATAACTAGAGTTTATGAAGAAATTGCAGTAGAAGGAATTAACCCAGTACTTAAAAAAAGTAGACTAAAAAAGTACTATGATGAGTATATTAATAAAGATAACAGTTAACTGTTATTTTTTTAAAATATGAATTAGCACTCTATATTGACAAGTGCTAATTTTAGAGTATAATAATCATTGAGGGGTGATAGATATGTATAATTATCCAGAAGAAAAAGAAGAAAATGTCTTAGAAAAATACGGTCGAGACATAGTAGAAGATGCCAAAGCTGGTAAGATTGATCCAGTAATTGGTAGGGATGAAGAAATACGTAGTATTACAAGAGTATTATCAAGAAAGACTAAGAATAACCCAGTATTAATTGGAGAGCCTGGAGTAGGTAAAACTGCAATTGTAGAGGGATTAGCTCTTAGAATCTTAAAAGGCGATGTTCCTAGTTCTCTAAAAAACAAACATATTTGGGAATTAGATATGGCAGCATTAGTAGCAGGTGCAAAGTATCGTGGAGAGTTTGAAGAGCGTCTTAAAAATGTCTTAAATGAAGTTAAGAAAAGTGAAGGAGATATTATCATGTTTATTGATGAAATACACATGATAGTAGGTACTGGAGCAAGTGAAGGTTCAATGGATACATCTAATATCTTAAAACCAATGCTTGCTAGAGGAGAAATTCATGTAATAGGAGCAACAACTCTAAATGAATATCGTAAGTATATTGAAAAAGATGGAGCACTAGAGAGACGTTTCCAAAAGATAAAAGTTGAAGAACCAAATGTAGAAGATACAATTACTATTTTAAGAGGATTAAAAGAACGTTTTGAAATCCATCATGGAGTAACTATCCAAGATAAAGCATTAATCTCTGCCGCAACTCTATCTAATAGATATATTACTGATAGATATCTTCCAGATAAAGCAATTGACTTAGTAGATGAAGCTTGCGCAACTATTCGTGTTCAAATGGATTCAGTTCCTTTTGAATTAGATAGCTTAACTCATAGAATAATGAGACTAGAAATTGAACGTCAAGCAATCAAAAAAGAAAAAGATGAATTATCAGTTAAAAGAAGAGAAGATATTGATCGTGAACTAACAACAATGAAACAAAGAGAACAAGAATTAACTGAAGCTTGGAATAGAGAAAAAGATATTAATAATCAAATATCTAAAAAGAAAAAAGAATTAGAAAGATTAAGATTTGAACTTGATCAAGCTGAAAATAAATATGATCTAGAACGTGCCGCAATACTTCGTCATGGAGAAATTCCAAAAGCTGAAAAAGAACTAGAAGAATTAAATAAAATTGAAAAGAATAAACTTCTAAGTGATACTGTTACAGATGAAGATATTTGTAATATTATTGCCAAATGGACAAATATTCCAGTAACAAAATTAATGGAATCAGAAAAAGAAAAATTATTAGGTCTAGAAGAAGAAATGAAGAAACGTGTAATGGGTCAAGATGAAGCATTACAAATAGTAAGTGATGCTATTATTAAGTCCCGTAGTGGTATTAAAGATCCTAATAGACCAATTGCTTCATTTATGTTCTTAGGTCCTACTGGAGTAGGCAAAACAGAAGTTGCAAGAACTCTAGCTTATGAGTTATTTGATGATGAACGTCATATGGTACGTATTGATATGTCTGAATATATGGAAAAGTTTAGTGTATCAAGATTAATTGGTTCTCCTCCAGGATATGTAGGATACGAAGAAGGTGGACAATTAACAGAAGCAGTTAGACGTAATCCATATTCTATAGTTTTATTTGATGAAATAGAAAAAGCACATCCAGAAGTATTAAATCTATTATTACAAATTCTAGATGATGGTCGTGTAACAGATTCAAATGGTCGTACAGTAGACTTTAAAAATACAATTATTATTATGACATCTAATTTAGGTTCAGAACATGTCTTAGAAAATAATAAAGATGCTGTATTAAGAGAAGTAAAAGCTACATTTAGACCAGAGTTTATTAATCGTATAGATGAATTAATCGTATTTAATACTTTATCTAAAGATGCAATTAATAAGATTCTAGATAAGATTATTCATGAAATAGAATATCGTCTAAAAGATTATGATATTCATATTGAATTAACTGATAAAGCAAGAGAAGCCTTTATTGATGAAGGTTATGATATTAACTTTGGAGCAAGACCTCTTAAGAGATTAGTAGGTAGAACACTAGAAGTAGATCTATCAAGATTATTAATTGAAGGTGCTCTATCAGAACATGATATTGTAATAGTAAACTACGTAAATGATAAGTTTGTAGTTAAGAAGAAAATCTAAAAAGTTTTCTTCTTTTCTTATGTTATAATAATAAAGAGGTGTTGTTATGAAACCAGTAAGAATAGTATTTTTAACAATAACATTAACACTATTAATAATTGCTTTAGTTTTTAACATGACATCAAATAAAATTACAAATGAAATAGTAAATGGAATAATAGAAAGTATAATTCCAAAAGAGACTACAGAAAAAGTAAAAGACAATAAAATAACTAAATGGTTTAATGATTTAAAAGAAAATGAAGATGTTCAAAACTTTTTAGATCAGTATATTGGAAGTGACACTATTTCTAAAGCAAAAGATAAGATTAATGAAGTAACTGAAGAAGTTAAAAAAGGAATAGAAGAAACAGTAGATGAATTTATAAAAGAACAAGAAGATAAACTAAATCCTGGACAGAAAATAGCATTAAATATATTTAGATTTTTAACTGATGCAAAACTAAAAGGTATTTTAATGATTTTAATTGGTTTAAATATTTTATTAATTGCTCTAGTAGAAGCATCAATCTTTAAATGGATAAAGAGTACTTGTTGGGCAATGGCTTTAAGTGGAGTAAGTATTTTACTTTTAGTAGAGTGGATAAAAAATTCAATCTATTCTCTAATTAAATTAAAAGTATCTTTCCCTTTTGTAACAACCCCAGCAATAATTCTATTAATATCAGGAATAGTTATTAGATGTATTTATTTAATTATTTCAATGATTATAAAAGCAAATAAAGGAGATGAAGAAAATGAAGTATCCTAAATTCTTAAAAGAAAAATCGACAATTGGAGTAACTGCTCCTTCTGCAGGAATAGGAAAGTTTGATACTGATTTTGATAAATCTCTTGATAATTTAAGAAATAATAATTGGAAAATTGTAGAGACTCCAAATGTAAGAAATGAAGGAGAAGTATCTTCTTCTAGTGAAGTTCGTGCAAAAGAATTCAAAGAATTAATGCAAAATAATGAAATTGATGCTATAATATGCGCAACAGGAGGGGACTTCTTAACAGATATCCTTCCCTTTATAAAAGATGAAGACATAAAAGAAAAACTAGTTATGGGTGCAAGTGATCCAACTAATCTTTTATATCTCATAACAACAAAATATGATATCGCAACTCTCTATGGACATAATGCTGGAAGTTTTGATGCAAGTAACTTATTCACATCTCAAAATATAGCAATAGAATATTTAAAAGGTAATTTACTTCCACAAGAAAGCTATGAATATTATGAATCAAATAGAGATGATAGAGTAAATAATAATTATGCTTTAACAGAAAAAGTAGAGTGGAAGAGTAATAAAGAAGAAATAGACATTACAGGAAGACTAATTGGTGGATGTATTGATTGTTTAAAATATCTTCCAGGAACACCATATGACTATACTAAAGAATTTATTGAAAAGTATAAAGATGATGGAATTATTTGGTACTTTGATATCTTTAGTATGAGAACAGAAGACTTTTATTTAACACTATTTCAATTAAAAGAATCAGGATGGTTTAAATACTGTAAAGGAGTAATAACTGGAAGAGTAATGTTTCCACAAGGATACACTTCTATGACATATGAAAAAGCATTAAGACAAATACTTGGAGATATCCCAATAATTACAGAAGCAGATATTGGTCATGTTGCTCCTAAGATGACACTACTTAATGGATCAATTGCTCATATTACTTATAAAAATGGAAAAGGTAAGATAGAACAATATCTTAAATAGGAGGTCTTATTATGGATAAAGATGAATTAGAAATGACAAGAAAAATGAATACAATGTTTGTAGAATTAGATGAAGAAGAATCTATCTTAGAAAGCATTGAAAGATTTGAAGACAAATTAGAGTATATAGATATACCTAAAACAAAAAAAGAAAAACTAGCAAAATTATGTGAAGAAATAAAAAAAGAAGAAGACGAAAATGCTAGAGAATATTTATTTAAATTACTACAAAAAGAAATAGACTAGGAGTGATATTATGAAACTAGAAATTCATGATTTAGAAAAGAGTTATGGAAGTAAAGAAGTATTAAAAGATGTTAATTTTACTTTTGAAGATGGAAAAATCTATGGCTTATTAGGAAGAAATGGAGCAGGTAAAACTACATTCTTTAATGCTTTAAACAGTGATATATCTGTTGATAATGGAAGATTCTATTTAGAAGATGAATATGGTAAGAATGTATTAAAAACAACAGATATTGGCTATGTAGTATCAACTCCAGTAGTACCTGAATTTCTAACAGGAAGAGAATTTCTAAAGTTTTATTTAGATATCAATAAAGATAGAATTAAAGATCTAAAAGATATAGATTATTACTTTGATTTAGTAAAACTAAATAGAGAAGATCAAGATATCTTATTAAAAGAGTACTCTCATGGTATGAAAAATAAGATTCAAATCTTAGTTAATATAATTGCTAATCCAAAAGTAATTCTTTTAGATGAACCATTAACATCTCTAGATATAGTAGTTCAAGAAGATATGAAGAAACTATTAAAAGGATTAAAGAAAGATCATATTATTATCTTTTCAACTCATATTTTAGAACTAGCAACTGATCTTTGTGATGAAATGGTAGTTATTACAAATAAAAACTTAGAATTAATGAAAAAAGAAAATTTAAATTCAAAGAAGTATAAAGATAAAATAATTAAAGCACTAAAGGAAGATAATAATGATTAATGCTTTAGTTAAAACATTACAAATTGATCTAAATTACTCAGTAAACTCATTTATATATATTTTAAGTAAATTACCAATACTAAAAGATTTAATTACAAATGATGCATATAAGAGTAAGTTTATTAAAACAATTGTAGGAATAATTGCAGTAATCTTATCAAGTATAAGAGCACTAGCTTTAAAGTTCGCATATTTCTTTGTAATTTTATATGTAAGTACAAAGTTATATCCAGATAACATTGTACAATCATTCTTTCATATTTATTTTTGTTTAACTATTTTAGGAATGTTTATTAATAATAAATTACTAAATACAAGCAAGAAAAAATATTTTTCAATTATATTATTCAATATGGACGCAACTAATTTCTTTAGAGCAAATCTCTTCTGGAATATGTTGACAAGTACCATAATGAATACAATATTTATCTACTTCTTTGTAGATTATTTATTACTATCTCCAACTATTGTTTATAGTTTAATGTTAGTGTTATTCACATTAGGAGTAAGACTAGTAGGAGAAGTATTAAATATAATGTTCTTTAGAAAATATAAATATATTTGGTATACAAATAACACTTTATACTTTCCAATATTTATTGTATTGATTGGTTGTTGTTTCTTACCATATTTAAATATATTTATACCATTTCAAGCAATAATAGGATGTATGATTTTATTCTTATTATTAGGAGTATTTGCATTAATATATTTATTAAAAGTAGATGATTATAAATTAATTTATAAAAAACTAAGTCAAATGACAGATGTCATGAATTCAAAAAATGAAAAAGATTATTTAAAACAAGCAATGGTAGAAGTAAAAGCCAAAGATAAAAAAATAGATCATAAATTAATAGAGAAAAAAGAAGGATATGATTTATTTAATACAATATTCTTTGAGCGTCATAAAGAAATACTTCTAAGAAGTGCTAGAAAGTATTCAGTAATACTTGCATTAATCTATGTAGGACTTGCATATCTAATGATTAATTATTCAAATTATAATCAAAGTATTGCCGAATTCTTACATGTAAAACTAGCAGTATTTGTAATTATAATGTTCTTTATTAATAGAGGATCAATAATTACACAAGCAATGTTCTTTAACTGTGATCATGCAATGTTAAGATTCAATTTCTATAGAGAACCAAAAGTAATCTTAGAATTATTTAAGAAAAGATTATTAATAGTAACAAAAGTAAATCTTTTACCTGCTTTTGTAATAGGAATAGGTAATACAGTATTATTCTATTTATCAAATAATACATATAGTATTATGACAATTATTACATCATTCTTATTTATAATAAGTTTAAGTATATTCTTCTCAGTTCATTATTTAGTAATTTATTATTTACTACAACCATTTAATAAAGACTTAGAAGTAAAAAGAGCAAGTTACTCTTTTGTTACAATGGGAACTTATATAGTAAGTTATTGGTTAACAGGATTAGTATTATTATCAGAAGTATTATCAGTTCTAGGAATAATCTTTGTTATAGCTTATATAGTACTAGCATTATTACTAGTATATAGAGTAGCTCCAAGAACATTTAAACTTAATTAAAAGTAGAGAAAAATCTACTTTTTTTACTTTACGTCAATTATCGATAAACGATAAATAATTATTGACTTTCAAAATATTGCTACTATAATTGTATTTATGAAGGAGGAATTATATGTTTCCAAATGATATAGAAAAAATGGGTCATATATTAAAGATAATTGTAATAGTAGGAATAGTTCTAGCAATCCCATCAATTATACTTGTACCATTTCTTCTAAGTAATAATTATAGTGTTATATATTCAATGTTAATAGTTTATCCAAATGGGTTATTAATGATCTTAATTGCCTTAGAGTTTTTAAAGATGTTCGCATCTTTAGAAAAGAGAGAACCATTCACAATGAATAATGTAAAGATACTAAGAAAAACAGGTAATCTATCATATGTAATGAGTGCTTTATGGTTAATAGATTTATTAATAATGATTCTAGTAATTCATAATACCTATATAAATTACATATTAGTATTATTATTCTTAATTATTTTATTCTTTGGAGTAGGTATTGCATTATGGACATTAAGTTTATTACTTCATCAAGCAACCGAATACAAAGAAGAAAATGATTTAACAATATAGGAGGGATCTATGATTATAGTAAATTTAGACGTAATGATGGCAAAAAGAAAAATCTCTTCTTTAGAGTTAGCAGAAAAAGTAGGAATAACTCAAGCTAATTTATCAATACTAAAAACTGGTAAAGGTAAAGCTATAAGATTTTCTACTCTAGAAAAAATATGTGAAGTACTAGAATGTAAACCTGGAGACATTCTAGATTATAAAAAGGAGAAATAGTATGAAAAAAATACTTATCGGAACAATTATTTTATGTATACTTCATTCAATACTTTTAGTTAATCAAAGTTTAGGTATTAATGTAGTATTATTTACTGTTCCATTATTAATATTCTTGATTCTTATGATGGAACAAGAAAAAGTAATTAAAAACAAATTAGGATTATTATTTGTAATACCAATAGTGTTGTTATCAACAACATACTTTATCTATGATAATACATTTAAATATTTAAATATCATAGTAATACCAATCTTATATTTCTTAATGTATATATTCACAATAAAACCAATGTATACATTAGGAGATACAATAGTAGAGTTTTTAAATCTATTAGTTAAACCATTAAATTCTATTGGAATGTTTACTAAAGAAAATATAAAAACTTTACCAAAAAAAGCAAAGACTAAATCAAATAAAGTAGAGAAGAAAGAAAAAAACTATGATTTATTAATATCTTTATTAGTTGTAGTACCTGTAGTAATAATTGTTCTTCTTTTACTAGCAAGTGCTGATAGTATCTTTGGTGGATTATTTAAAAATATCTTTAATATTGATTTAAGTTTCTTAAGATTAGATGAAGTAGTAACAAGAGTAATATTATTTGTTATATTATTTTTCTATTTAGGATCAACAATATTCTTCTTAACAAAAATTTATCCTAAAGAAAAAAGAGTAAAAGGTGAGTCTAAAGAATATAAACCAGTAACAATAAATATGTTACTAATATCATTAAATATTATTTATGTAGTATTTGATATTATTCAAATTAATTCATTATTATTACATAGAGTTGCAAAAGGATTTAATTATGCATCATATGCTAGAAGTGGATTCTTCCAATTAATGTTTATTACATTTATTAATATAAGTATTGTTTTATTATCAAAGAAATGCAAAGAAGAAACTAAAACAAAAATAATGAGTATAGTAATGATTTTATTAACTTATATTATTAATATTTCTGCATTTTATAGAATGTTCTTATATGAACAAGCTTATGGATATACAGTATTAAGATTAGGAGTATATGCAATACTAATTACAGAAGCAATACTATTTATCCCAACAATAGTTTATATAATTAATAAGAAAGTTAACATTCTAAATTGGTATATTATTATTACAATTGCAGTATACTCAATTATTAACTGTTTCTCAGTAGATAGAGTAATTGCTGAAAACAATATTGAAAGATATGCAAGAACAGGTAAGATTGATCTATATTACTTACAAAATACTAATTATGATAATCTAAATCAATTAAGAGAGTTATATAAGAATATACAAAATGATAAAAAGATAGATAAGTATGATAAAGATAATCTTAGAATCTATATAGGTCATATGGATAAGAGAAATGAATCAACATTCTTTGGATATAATATTTCTAAAGAACAAGCAAAAGAAAAAAGAGATTAAATCTCTTTTTTTATTTCACTAAATACATCTCCCAAATTATCATGAATAACTAAGTCACAATTAGAATCAAATGGAGTAGAGTCTCTATTAATTAGAACCATATGACGACCTTTAAAATAATGAATGAAAGATGCAGCAGGGTAAACATTTAAACTAGTCCCACCAATTATAAGTAAGTCACATGTAGATATTTCATGTATTGCTTCTCTAATAGTATCTTCATCTAACCCTTCTTCATATAAGATTACATCAGGTTTAATAATTCCTCCACAAGTGCATGTTGGAACACCATCTGAACTAAATATTTTTTTATCATCATAAAACTTATGGCACTTACGACAATAATTTCTTTTAATAGATCCGTGCAGTTCTAATACTTTCTTAGATCCAGCTTCTTGATGGAATCCATCAATGTTTTGAGTAATTACAGAAGATAACAATCCTTTCTTTTCCATTTCGGCTAAAACAAGATGAGTTATATTAGGTTTAAATCCTTTGGTATTTAATTTATCTTTATAAAACTTATAAAACTCTTCAGTATTTTGCATAAAGTAATGATGAGATAAAATCTCTTCAGGTGGATAATCATACTTCTCATGATATAGTCCATCTTTACTTCTAAAATCTTTAAGTCCAGACTCAGTAGAAACACCAGCACCACCAAAAAATACAGTCTTTTTAGAGTCTTTTATCCAACTTATTAATGTGTCAACACTTGTCATACTATCACCAACTTTATTATAGCATATTATTAAAATATGGTATATTTATACTAGGAGGCATCTAATTTGGTGGAAACATCAAATGGTCTTATTTAACATTCATATTTCCTCCATCTACACATAGATTGAAGGTGTGAAAATTGACAAAACAATGGATTTTTGATAGAATGTATTCGTTATACATTTTTACAAGAAGGTTAAATAATATGAAAAAGAAAAAAGAAGTATCTGCCCTGATCTTGTTAGTTGCAGTTCTTATGCTTTCCATGGGATTCATGGTAAATAGCAATGAAACAACAACACAGATGAGAAAAGTAGATACCGTAGATATAAAAGAGTTAGCTGCAAGTGCAAGTTTACTTGTTACAGAAGATAGAATAACTGAAGATGCAAAATCAGTATTAACTGATATTGAGTTAGAGATAGCACCATCTACAGTTAAAAGATCACCAATTGAAATATATGATTCAATGAGTATAGCTCAAAGAACAGAAGCATTATATGCAGGAACACTTCATATGGAGTATTCTGGATTATACACATATTATGGTGATAGATTAAGTGTTGCTAAAGGTGCAATTTATTTTAATGGTCATAAAGAAACATACTATTCACAAAGAGTACTTCCAGGATATAGTTTAAATATTCCAGGAAGACACGTAGCAGATGATGGTACAGTTCGTGATGGAAATGGTTATATTTGTGTAGCTGCAAATCCATCATTTATGGCAAAAGGATCAGTATTAATCACATCTTTAGGACCTGCTAAAGTATATGACTCAGGTTGTTCTCATGGAATAATCGATATCTATGTAAACTGGTAAAAGACTATAGCAAATATAGTCTTTTTTTATGTTATACTATCTATAGTAGGTGAGTATATGAAGAAAAACAAAAAACATATATGGCTAGTAGTAATTGCAATTATAATTGCCTCATCAGCTTTTGGTTATGCCTATTTAACTACAACTCTATCAATAAATGGTATTACAGATATTGATAGAAACAGTTGGGATGTTTATTTTGATAATGTACAAGTGACTACAGGTTCTGTATCAGGTGCCCAAGAAATAGAAGCACCAACAATAACAAGTGATACTGAAGTAGAATTCCATGTTAATTTAAAGAAGCCTGGAGACTTCTATGAATTTACAATAGAAGCAAGAAACGATGGTACTATTGATGCAATGATAAATTCAGTTTCAAAGAAATTAAATGGAACCGAAATAACAACTTTACCAGCATATTTAGATTATACGGTTACATATGAAAATGGTATTGATATATTAGATAATCATATACTTGCCGCTGAGTCACTTGAAACATATAAAATAAGAGTAGAATTCAAGAAAAATATATCTGCAAGTGACCTACCTAGCACTGCTCAATCTCTAACTTTATCGTTTGGAGTAGAATATGTTCAAGCAGATGATAGTGCTGTATCAGTTGATAAAATATATTACTCTGCAGAAGGTGCGGCTTATGGATATAGTTTATCAGAACATAATCATTATATTTATGATTCATATGCAGAATTGCTTGATTATTATGGAGGATATGATCCTGGACATTTTAAATATGTAACAAATGATGATATTGTTAAGGAAATATATTTAGCAGTATATCTTAATGGTCAAAGATATTATTTAAGAGGATTAGGTTCTTCATTTAATGAAAGTACAATGGAGTATACGGAAAGTCCTTACTATAATACTAATAAAGAAATATTATTAAGTAATCTTGATATTAGTGATTGTGAAGAAGATGAATATAAAATACAATGTACAGTTCCTGTTTCATTGACAATAATTGAAGTTAATAAAAATGGATTTGTTGAAGAAAGAAACCAAAGACGTACAAATGCATGTTATGTTCGAGCAAATGGTTTTGCCGGTTGTGATCGGTCTTAAAAATACATATAATTAATCTAATTGACAAAGCATTTTTCTTAGAGTAGAATAAATCTTAATTAAAGGTTAGATGAGGGTTTTATATGAGAAAGATGAGAGTTATTTATTATCTTACTTCATTAGTAGGAATACTAATGGTTTGTATTGGTCTAGTAATTCAAAATGATAGTGCTCATACTGTTCAAAAGAAAAAATCTACTACAGGTTTTGATATTAAGAACATGGCCGCTAGTACTAATATGATAGTAAAAGATGTAGAGAATAAAAAGGATACTCCTAATCTATTATTAAAAGAAGTAGAAATGGAAACAGCACCAGCTTCTATAATTGTACCTCCGAGAGTTGAAGTGTTTGAGGGACAAACATTAGATGAACTTGCTGCTCGCCTAAATAGACATTTAGGAAATGATATTGTAGCAGGAAAAGGAGCATTAATTGCAACTGAATCTTTAAATAAAGGTGTAGATCCATATATTGTTGTTGCTATAATTGCACAAGAGTCAGGATGTACTGGTTCTAATGGTTGTTCAAATTTAGCTAGATATTGTAATAACTTTGGTGGACAAAAAGGAAAACCTAGTTGTAATGGTGGAGCATTTAAAAAGTTTGATACAGTAGATGCAGGACTTGTTGGAATGATAGATAATTTATCAAGAAACTATTTTGCATTAGGATTAAATACTCCAGAAAAAATAGGACCAAAGTACTGCGAAGGAAATGAATGGGCAGGCCATATAACTTGGTTTGTTAATAAAATAAGAAATAATTAAAACTACCAATAGGTAGTTTTTTATTATCATAAAAAATACATCCAATAATATAATACTAGTAGGTTTACACATTTGACATTTTTTTTGAAATATGATATAATTACATTCGTAATTGATGGCACATTATTCTAGTCAATTACTTTATTAGGAAGACGAATTTAAAAAGTCGTTAAAGGGCATATCTGTGAAACCTTTGGTGTCTGCTTCTTACGCCCAGTTTGGGGTGGATGCTGGAGATGTAGAATTTTGGGCGACTCGTAATGGCATACGAATCACGACCCACTATTCGTGGAGACCTGATCTTGTGGTAAATCTATACGGACAACAACTGATGATTTATTACGAATCAGGATAGAACCTGTATTGTGGCGAAAGCTATGTGCAGTGTAGCCTGTCTTGAGTGGGAATATTGGGATGAACGAACACATTATAATTAAGCGGCCACTTATTTATAATTATTGCGTTTTGAAATTATTCTTGCAAAAAAGGATTAATAATAAAGTGTTGGAGAGGAAATCTCCTAGAGTGCATTTCACATACAGGATTGCAGTGGGCACTAAGTGGTAATCAAGTCGTATGGTTCGGTGACGTCATATTGATTCTATTAAAGGGGAACCGCATATTTGGTAACGAATGTGTAAGAATCAGGGAAATCCTACTTGACCTAAGGCTCAAAGTTTACTGTTGTGAAAGCCAAACAATTAATAAAAATTAAAGTAGGTTAAACTACTTTTTTTTTGATATAATGAGGACAGGTGAGTTTTATGTTTAAAAAGAAAAATTCAGAATTAGAAAATTTAATTGAAGTAACAAAGAAAAAAGAAAAGATTAAGAAAGAGAAAGTAGATATAAAATGGATTATTATAATTTTAATAGTTTCATTCTTTATATCATTAGGACTATCATTTATTTCAGAAATGACAATTCCAAAATTACCTTTAGCAGTAGGTATTATTATTACTTTGTTATTCATTTTATTAGGTATCTTATTTGATATTATTGGTGTATCTGTTACAACAGCTGATGAAGCAGTATTCCATTCAATGAGTTCTAGAAAAGTAAAAGGTGCTAGTGTAGCAGTTAAATTTAAAAAGAATGCCGATAAAGTATCAAGCTTTTGTTGTGATGTAGTAGGAGATGTTTGTGGTATTGTATCTGGTGCTGCAGGAACAACAATAGCTTTAATCTTAATTAATACATGTCACTTTAATGCAATATTAACAACACTAGTAGTATCAGCATGTATTGCTTCTCTTACAATAGGTGGTAAAGCAATAGGTAAAAGTTTTGCAATTAATAAAAGTTCAATTATTTTATACGAATTTGCAAAATTTGTCTCAACATTTTACAGAAAGTAATTTTGTGTTATAATATATAACCAACAGAGGGAGTCGTTGGAATATGGGATATCGTATAGATGGAAAAGATGTAGATTTATCAGGTATTAGAAAATTATCTTTTGTTCCTAAAGAAAAAGCAGGAGATGTATATCGTTATAAAAATACAGCTTTAAGAATCTTTAAAGATGGTGAAGAACCAATCGATCAAGAAACTGCTGAGTATTTAACTAATATACATACAGAAAGAATACTATTACCAAAAAAACTATTATTTTATAATAATGCGTTCAAAGGTTATTCTATGAAATTAGTTCCTCAAAAAGGATCAGGTCAAAGAATGATTACTGCTCCAAAAGATGAGTTAATTGGCTCAGTAATTGCCTTAGAAAAAGATGTAGATAAAATAAGTCAAAAGAAAGTATTATTAAATGGTGCAAATCCAGGATATGTTCTTTATAATGGAGAATTATATTTAGTAAATCCAGCAGGATACAGCATCCTAGAATTAGAAAAAAGTGAAGATTTAAAAAGATTAAATGCTTACCAAATTCACTTACTATTAATAGAATTAATCGCATCAGATTTAAGAAAATCTCATTATCCACAAAAAACAATTAACGTAATGAAAAAACTACTAAGTATGAGAGATTTAGATCAACCTAGCAGTAGTTATTTAAATGAATTAATGAAAGACAAAGAAAACATTAAAGAACTAGTAAAGAAGATGAGTTAAACTTGTCTTTTTTTTCTTTATATTGTAAAATATAAGAAGTTTCGGACGAACCGAAAGAAAGGTTGAGGTGATATTATGATACAAGTAAATAATGTAAGTTTAAAATTTGGTAAACGAACTTTATTTGAAGATGTTAATTTAAAATTTACTAATGGAAATTGTTATGGATTAATAGGTGCGAATGGGTCCGGTAAATCTACATTCTTAAAATTACTAAGTGGAGAACTAGACACAACTACAGGAGAAATAACTGTATCAAAAGGTGAGAGAATTTCATTCTTGAAACAAGATCACTATCAATTTGATGAAAAAAGAGTTATTGATGTAGTTATTATGGGTAATTCCAAATTATACGAAATAATGGAAGAAAAAGATAAGATGTATCAGCAAACTGAATTCTCTGAAGAAGATGGAATGAAGTTAGCTAATCTTGAAGCAGAATTTATGGAATTAGATGGATGGAATGCTGAACCTGATGCTGCACAATTATTAAATAATTTAGGTGTACCTGAAGAAAATCATTACATGTTAATGAAAGAAATTCCAGTAAAGTTAAGAGTTAAAGTTTTACTTGCTCAAAGTTTATTTGGTAATCCTGATATTCTACTATTAGATGAGCCTACAAACTCTCTAGACTTAGAAGCAATTCGTTGGTTAGAAGAATTCTTAATAAACTTTAATAATACAGTAATAATTGTTTCACACGATAGACACTTCTTAAATAAAGTATGTACACATATCTGTGATATAGATTACTCAAAGATTAAATTATATATAGGTAACTATGACTTCTGGTATGAATCAAGTGAATTACTACAAAGACAAATGAGAGAGTCTAATAAAAAGAAAGAAGAGAAAATAAAAGAACTTCAAGCATTCATCGCAAGATTCTCTGCAAATGCATCTAAATCTAAACAAGCAACATCTCGTAAGAAAATGCTAGAAAAGATTGAATTAGATGAAATAGTTCCTAGTAGTAGAAAATATCCATATATTGATTTTAAAATTGAAAAACCAGCTGGAAAAGAAATATTAAAAGTAGAGAATCTTACTAAAGAAGTAGATGGTAAGAAAATACTAGATAAAGTATCATTCACAGTATTAAAAGGTGATAAGATTTGTTTCATTGCTAAAGATGATATGGTAAAAACTACTTTATTTAATATTCTTTCAGGTAAAGAAAAATATGATAAAGGTACTATTGAATGGGGAAAAACTATAATTCCAGGATATCTTCCACAAGATAATACAGAATACTTTAATAGTGATAAAAATATTATTGAATGGATGGGTACATTCTACGATATTAAAGATGAACAAGTATTAAGAGGTTTCTTAGGAAGAATGTTATTCTCAGGAGACGATGTCTTTAAAAAAGTAAATGTCTTATCAGGTGGAGAAAAAGCAAGATGTATGTTATCTAAGATTATGTTAGAAAGTCCTAATTTCTTAATCTTAGATGAACCAACAAACCACTTAGATCTAGAAAGTATTACATCTCTAAACAAAGGTTTATGTAACTTTGGAGGAGAAGTATTATTCACAACTCGTGACTATGAACTTAATAGTACAGTTGCAAATAGAGTAATTGAAATATTAGAAGATGGAAAAATAATTGACAGACAAATTCCATATGAAGAATATATTGATAGAGTAGAAAAATAATAGTTGCTTGATTAAAAAATTTTTTTTATAATTGAAATAAAGAAGGTGTTATTATGAATAAAGGTTTAAAAATAGGGTTAATAGTAGTTGGTGTAGTTATTTTACTAGTACTAATATTTATTATAGGTTCAAAAAATGCAGGACCTACAAGTCCAGATGGATTATCAAATGATCCAGATGTAATCTTAGCTAATGCTGAAAAAGAAAGTGCAGAAGTCACAGAAGATCAAATGGGAGACTTTGTTGATATAGATGTTAATACATATTTATCTTATTATGCAGGAAGTGAAGCAAAGGTTATTTTACTTGCTAGACCAACATGTCATTATTGTACTATTGCAGAACCTATTCTACATAAATTAGTAAAAGATTATAACTTAGAAATAAATTATTTAAATCCAGATAATTTTACTGAAGAAGATCAAACAAATTTCGTTCAATCTGATGCAGAGTTTAATGCAGGATATGGAACACCATTCTTATTCATTGTTAGAGATAATGAAATGATTGATAAAGTAGATGGTCTAACAGATACAGCTCATTACATTTACTTCTTCCAAGTAAATGGATATATAAAGTAGTATAGGAGGAATAAAAATGGGAGAATCAGTATATAAAAGAGTATTAAAATTTAAAGAAAAATATCCATCAACAATAGGATGGAGATTAAAACAAAATTCATCTATTGTTGAAAGACACTTAAATCCAGATGAAGAAGTACGTTATGCATTTATTGCTCAAAAAAATGATAATCCTTTTAATATTTTTAGTAGTGCAGTAGTTGCCTTAACTAATAAAAGAGTATTAATTGGTAGAAAAAGAGTTATTATTGGATATTTCTTAAATTCTATTACACCAGATATGTATAACGATTTAAAAATATCTAGTGGAGTTATTTGGGGAAAAGTATATATTGATACCATTAAAGAATTAGTTACATTAACTAATATAGATAAAAAAGCTCTTACTGAAATAGAAACTCAAATTACAAGTTATATGATGGAAGAAAAAAAGAAATATGGAAAGCTTGATAAAGAAAAAGACTAGAGAATAGTCTTTTTGTTTGCTATAATGAAAGTGGTGATATTATGAAGAAGTATAAAACATATTTAATCATCGCAGTAATTGCCCTAATAATTCCAATTATCTATAAAATGACAATTATTCATCATGAAGTATCTTATAAAGTTGATGGTTTCTCTGTTAAAGAAATATTTGATATAAGAGAAAAGATTCATACTTATAGTTTTATTGTTACTAAAGGTAAAGAAGAATATTCTTTTGAAATAGATAATAAAGTAAACAAAAGAAAAAAGATAATTAAAGATATTAAAGTATTTAAAGAAAATAAAATAAAGTGTATTATTCCAATCTATAAGAATGATAGAGAATTAGAAATATATTGTCTAAATAATAATAAACAAGTATCAAAAGAAATTTTAAAAGATAATGAAGATTTTAAAAAGATATCTAAGAAAATAAAAAAATATAATATAACAATTCCAAAGACTAAAAATTCTAAAGAAGAGTATAAAAATATTATAGTTTATAAAAGTAATATTCCTAAAGAATACAAAGTATTAATTTGGAACTATAAAGGATTAATAATTATTGATAAAGAATCAACTAAATATCAAAAATTCTTAGATTATGATTTATATGACAATATAGTCGCAACTACAACATCAAGATATTTTGTTTTAATAGAAAACCCATCAGTTAAAGGAATAGAAAAAGTTCATTGTTATGACTTAATAAAGAATAAATATAAAATTATTAAATTAAACAATGAAATATCAAAAGATGCATATATTAATGGTGTAGTAAATGATCTTGTGTATATTACGGATAGAAGACTAGAAAAACAATATGTCTTAGATCCTAAAAAAGAAGAATTAACTGAAATTGGTAATGAAGAATTTAGTTATACTTTATTTAATAATAATAAAAAAGAATTAGTAGATAGAAAAGAATTTTTTAAAGAAGATAAGTATTTTAAAAATATTAGAGTAGAGGATAAAAAAATAACTAAATCAAGCGATTTAATATTAGATTATAACTATTACTTTAAAGAAAGTGATTCATTCTATAAACAAATAGTAGGGGCAAATAAAATATTACTATTTGAAAAAGAAGAAGTAGATGAATGGAATGTCTTTAATAAAGACATTCTATTAAAGAGTAAAGATGAGTTATACTTATACAGTGATAAATATGGATTAAAAAAACTACTAGAGTATAATGAATTAAACTACAATGATAATAGAATATATTATATTTGGAAGTAGAAATACTTCTTTTTTTTATAAACTTATTGATATTTTTTAATAAGATTGCTATAATATTAAACATGAACTGCACAAATAGTTCTATTATTATGGGGCTTTAGCCAAGTGGCTAAGGCGTGGGTCTGCAACACCCTGATCACCGGTTCAAATCCGGTAGGCCCCTCCAATTGCGAACGTGGTTCAACGGTTAGAATACGGCCTTGCCAAGGCTGTGATGGGGTTTCGATTACCCTCGTTCGCTCCAATAAAAAAACAAATCCAGTCAAGTGACTGGTTTTTTTATTGGAGCTCACAGAGGGGAAACCCCATCCCAGCCCAAATCTGCTATGACTTAGATTCATAAAATGAAAGAATATCTTCTTTAATAAAATTCCATCTAACAGCAATAAGGTATCTATCTTTTATATTTTTATCTCCATAAATACATCTCTTCTTTGGGCCAATCGTAAGACACGCAATGTGTGGAGAGGTAAATTCTATAGATCTTTTTGATAATATTAAATCATATAAATCATGCTTCATTATCCACACATAGTCATTAGGAGTTCCACTAATTAATGCGTCAATATCATAATCAGAGTTTTTTCCTCTAACAATAAATCTATCAATCATATCAACTATAATTCTTGTCTTATTAATACACTTATTAAAATCATCTAATTCATCTTGATATAATTCTTTATATTCTTCAGCATTAAGTTGTTTAGAAAAGTCCTTTTTATTATCCTCAGATCTTTTATATCCATAATGATAACTCATATAATAATCAATAGATTTATATGGAATATTTAGTTTTTCTAAATACATTTTAAAGTCCTGAACACTTTCACTATGCAAAGAATTACTCTTACCACTTTTTATACTGATACTTTTTACTCGCCTTTTATATTTAATAAAAATATCAGCTTTTTGATTCATTCTGTTTCTCCAACATTGTATAAATTCATCATTATCGATATTATTTTCAAATAGATCTTTTAAGAACGATTGAGTATTCTCATCAAATTCAGAATAATACATACCATTAAAGAAATCTACGAAATCGGATTCATTTTTATAACCATTATTATTTGGTATTATTACCACCTCCATATATATTATTCTCGTAAAAAAATGAAGTTGTATCGTTATTTTATAATAATAATAAATTTTTTATAAAGTGAACTATAGGTCGCTTGCATTTTTTTAAGTAATATAATATTCTAAACATAGGTGAAAGTATGAATCTAGAAAGAATCGGAAAACTAATTGCTGAATTGAGAAAAGAAAAAGGTATGACGCAGTCTGAGTTGGGAAATATACTTGGTGTAACAAAAAATGCAGTCAGTAAATGGGAAAGAGGATTATGTTTAATGGATATGACTTTACTTGTTCCATTGTGTGATGCATTAAACATATCTATTGTTGAACTTTTAAATGGTGAAAAGATTGAAAAAGAAAATGAATTTAAAGAAAAATCTGAAATAGCAATTAATAATACAATAAACTACAGTCAAAGTAAAATAAAAAAAGAAAAGTATAAGACATTAATAATTTCATCTATTTTAACAATATTTTTAATATTAATAATACTAACAATTAACAAGCTTTTATTATTAAAAGAATTTACACTAGAAAAGCCAAAAAATGTTGAAAATGTAATTGCTGGTTTAAATAATAGTGAATCTATAAAGATATATAAAAAGACGATTCCAGAAGATCAGTATTTAAATGAGTTTAATGTAAAAATAAGGAATGATTTTAGAGATTATACACAAGAAAAAACTGAAGGGGAATATGCTTTCACAAAATATTTGTCAAATGAAGACAACAGTTCTTTTTATTATATTAAATTACCACAGTATGTTGATATGTTTACCAGCAATAATCTAACTTTTTTCAGTGACGAGAATAAAAATGATAATTTTAAGGGAAAGTTTGATTCCGCTGATAGAAAATATTTTTTACTAAAAAATGATATAAATGATGATTTAGATTTTATAGAATATGTAAAAGAACATTATTATATAAGAAATTCACTATTAATGAAAAAGAGAACAATTATTGAGAATTATTCTTTCAATTTATTTGTTTCAATAACTATGCCCGAAGTTAAAAGCATAACATTAATATCAGGTGACTATAAAGGATATATACTTAATGGTAATAATATAAGAGAATTACATATTCTAAGAGATAATAATAATTATATGTTTGTTTTACAAGGCGATAAATATATGAACAACGATTATATTACTGATCTATTTAGTACATTGGAAATAAGATAAGTAAAATATGATTGAGAAGTAAAGAATGTTTACTGATAGAAAGAAGGTAATATGGAAAAATGAAAAAAAGTTTTTATTTATTAATAGTTATATTCATAATTATAATATTAGTATTCTTTATACTATTAACAGGATCGAGCAAAAAAATAGATTTAAACGATTCGAAAACTATAGATAAGATTAAACAAACAAATCGAATTGTCATACAAGTTGAGAATAAACAAGATAAAACGATTGAAGATAAGCAAAATGTTAATAGAATAATAAGAATAATACTAGATTCTAAGAAAGAAAAAGGATTTGTGAATTTAGAGGGAACAACACAAAAAATGATACTATATAATAAAAAAGGTGAAGTATTATTTGTGATAAAAGTATGGAATAGTGGTTTCTTTGGGTTAAATAGTAAAGACTATCAAATTCAAAGTAAAGATTTAGATACATTCATAAAAATTATAGAAGAATAAAAAAATACGATATTTATCGTATTTTTTTGTATACTTTAGATGCACTTTGAATAGTGTTCACTGTTTTTTCGTAATCATCTGATACTAGACCACTTTCGAATATCTTTTCCATATTCTCTAAAGATAGGGTAATAATAGGATTATCAGATAAAGTAAATAATCCTTTTTGATTATCAAGATTAGCTTCCTGTAATAACTCTGAAGTAAATCTTTCATTTTCTAATAAGTATGCAATATATGCATCTTCTGTTAAATTGATATAACAATCTCCATCTGTTAGTGTTTCTAAAGTAAATAATTTATCATGTACAATTGCTCTATGTTGTTGAAACAAACCATCAATATATGCTTCTCTTACAAGATCAACATGATCTTTTTTAGAAACTCTAGGATTATCATATCTCCTTAATATATAATTCTCACATTCATAGACCACACCTTTTTTAGGAGTAAACCATGAGCGTGTTGGTTCTCTCTTCAATATTTGTTCCTCTACAGGTAATTTATCTAACTCCTGTAATCTAAATCTTTTTAATTCTTTCATATTTGGGTCAAATTGATATACTTCAATGACTCCTTGATTAATATTGTATATTTTTCTTTCCATCTCAAACCTCCATTTCAATGGCTTCATATTATACCATATTTATTCAAAAAAGTCTAATTTGACTTTTATTATTTTCTAAAAAGAGATATAATGAATATATACTAGAAGAAAAATACGAATAAAAAAAGATACAATTGGGTATCTTTTTTAGTTGATATAATTAATTAGGAATAATTGTAATGGTGTAATGATAATCTTTCTCTTTTCCATAAATATTTGCAATTGTAATAGTAACATTTTTTTTGCCAACAGTAGAAGTATCTAGTATTTCGCTTTTAGAAATAATTTTACCAAAAGTTACTTTCTTTATAAAAAAATCGTTATTAACCAAATCGCCTTGCTTTACAACAAATGAATCATTATATTCTATAATTGGATCTATAAGCAGAATGTTAGAGTACATAACAAAAAAGAATATACAACATATCAAAAATGGTACAAACAAATAAGAAGGAATTTTTTTAATTATTTTTTTTATCATAATACTTCACCTATATATATATATTATAACATAATACAAGTATATGGTAATCTAAATAAGAAAATGTTTTCACTCAGTTCAGATAAATTAGTGTATATATTTTAAATTAATATAATAATAGTTCTTTTTTTCTTTCTTAAAAAGAGATATAATGAATATATACTAAAGGAGAGGTAGAATGGGAAAGAAAAAAGAAGAAAAAGTTACTGAAGAAGTAAAAGAAGAGATTAAAGAGGAGAAGGTTGAAGAGGCACCTGTTGAAGAAAAAGTGGAGGAAAAAGTAGAAGAAGTTAAAGTAGAAACAACTCCTACACCTACACCAGTAGCACCACCTAAGAAGAAAAGTCATACTGGTCTTATTATTGCTATTGTATGTGCTGCAGTTATTATTCCTATTGCTATTGTAGTAATAATCGTCGCATTACTATTTAATGCATATATGGGAAAGAATGAGACTCATACAGCAAAAGTAGAAAAACCAGTAAAAGAATCAGCTTATAAACTAACTGGTAACGGATTAGAAAACTTTGACTTATATTTCTTACAATTAGAAAACAAAGAAAAAAATATGATTTATAGTCCATTATCTATTAAGTATGCACTTGCAATGCTTAATGAAGGAACTGATGGAAGAAGTCATGAAGAAATTGAAAACTTAATAGGTGACTATAAGCCTAAAAAATATAATAACAATGATAATATGGCTTTTGCTAATGCAATGTATATAAGAAATACATTCCAAAAGAACATTAAAGATTCTTATACAAAAACATTACAAGACAAATATGGAGCAGAAGTTAAAATTGAAGACTTCCAATCTGCTAAACCAATGAATGATTGGATTAGTAATAGAACATTTGGTTTAATTAGTGATCTACTAGATGATGATACAGTAAGTGAAGAAAACTTCATCTTAATCAATGCTTTAGCAATTGATATGAATTGGAACAACCAATTACAATGTAAAGATGGAAGAACAATTCCTTGTTTATCATACTATGTAAAATATGATCATGAAAATTATGATGATTCTGTTCATGAAATATTTAAAGACTTTGATAAATTAAACTTTAATGGTAAAGATGTTGATGCTGCTACAATAGGAGCAAGTATCAATAGATATGATATTATTAAAGAATTAGGTGCAGATAAAATAAGAGAAGAAGTTGGAGCTGAACTTCAAACATATATTGATAATGGTGGAGAAATGTGTGGAGAAACACATGAATCATTCATGAATACATATATGGAAGAGTTAGGAGCTAACTATAAGAGAGTTGATAAATCAACAGACTTCTTATTTAATGAAGATGATGATGTAAAAGCATTTGCTAAAGATTTAAAAACATATAATGGAGTAACTCTACAATATGTTGCAATTATGCCAAAGACTGAATCTTTAACAAAATATATTAAAGATGTAGATGCTGATAAAGTAAGCAAAGTAGTTAAAGGATTAAAAGATATCGAATTAGATAGTTTCAAAGATGGAGTTGTAACAAGAGTTCATGGAAGCATTCCATTCTTCAAATATGACTATGAGTTAGATTTAATGAATGATCTAGAATCGCTTGGCGTAGAATCAGTATTTGATATTAATAAAGCAGATCTATCTAAGATGTTACAAGATGAAAAACAATTTATTGGAGAAGCTAGTCATAAAGCTACAATTGAATTCTCAAATGATGGAATTAAAGCTGCTGCTGTAACAACAATGGGTGGTATGGGAGCTGCTGGATGCTACATCCAATTCGATCATGAATACAAAGTCCCAGTAGAAGAAATTGATTTAACATTCGATAAACCATATATGTATATTATTAGAGATAAAGATACTGGAGAAGTATGGTTTACTGGTAGTGTATATAATCCTGCTGAATAATAAGTAAAAAAAAGGAGGTTTAAACCTTCTTTTTATTTTGTAGAAACTTCATAGATTTGATTTAATAGGTCAAGCAAATCTTCTTGGAAGATACCATAAGTCTTTTCTTCACCATTAACTATATAACCAATTCTATTTGAGTATAAATAAACTTTAACATTATTATCTAATTGAAGTTCAGCTTTATATCCTTCATCATACTTTTTATAATCAGCATCCATTGTAATAGGGTAGTAGTTTAATTCTTTCTTAATATATTTTAAATTATCTTCATTTTTAATACTAATTGATGCTCCATCTAATTTAACTGTTGCAGTATCAGTTGTTAGTTCTTTTATTAATCCATTATTGTTATTATCAACAACTTCTTCAATTCTACTTATTAATGAATCAGTTACTTTAATTTTTGTTACATTCTTTCCTTTAGTAACTGTTCCATATTTATCACCAATTTTAACAATAACTTTATCTAGAGTTATTTCATAGTTAGTAACAATATCTTTTTTAGATTCAGATTTTTTTACTTTTTTTAATTCTTTTAGAACCTGTTCTAAATCTTTTTTCTTAATTGTTTGTATTTGTACTACTTCTTTTTCTTTATTCATCTCTTTTGCAGCATCTAAACTATATCCTGGAACATATTCAAGTTTAGCAGTTTTATAATTAATAGGTATTATTTTTTTGCCAAACACTTCAGTATACTGATATAAATAAAAACAAACAACTCCTCCAATAATTAATAATACAAGAATAATAATAGGTATTACCTTTTTCATATAAGCCTCCTTATGATTACAAATAAATTGTATCATAAAAGAATAAAAAAAGATAAAAAAAATAAACCTTTCGGTTTATTTTATTGTTGCTTCTTCAATAGCAGCTCTTACTTGCTTATCAGAAGGTTGTGAAAGAATTCCTTCTCCTTCTTTTGGTTTTAATAGATGAGCATAAGTTAATATTTGTTCATAAGTAGTATGACTACTAAATTCATCAATTCCTCTAATAACATTTCTTAATCTTGAATTTATTCCTTCTTTATCATTTAGGTTACGGATAAATGCTTCATTTGTTTTACGTAGAACTTTATAAACTGCATCTAATTCCATTTTTACTTCAGCAGCTTCTACTGTATATCTTGGAGCACCATCATAAGATAAAGCATCATCTAGTCTATCTAATAATTGTCTAGGGCTAATTGCTTCATCAGCAAAGTGACTTAGTCTAGAAATTATTTGTGGAACATCTAATCCATAGAATTCTTCACTATTTTTATTTTGTAATGAGTTTTCTAAAAACATAGAAACAATCGAACATACTGCAGGTTTTGCTTTATTGAAATCATCTAAGAAGAATTTCTTAACATTATGAATTCCATTTCCGTCATAGATATATAACACACCATTAGTTAATCCTAGGGCAGAGTACATTGTCTTTTGTCCTTGAATTAATAATGTATTACGATAACTTTCAGTCTTTTCATTTTCAACTTCAGAATCATTAATATCTAAGAATAATACTGAAGTAGCACGAATCTCACTTCCATCAATATTTGCTTGTAATGCAACTAATGATAATTGTTCAAGAACAGGAATAACTATCTCTTCTTCAAAACCATCATTAATCATATTCTTAGAGATTCTATCTTCTATATCCTTATAGATATATACACCTTCACAATAGGTGAATACATTGATCATACGAGCTTGTTTCAATAAAGCTTTCTTATCTCTACCATTTTTAAGTAAGAATGGATATAAGAATCTATCTGCGATTTCTAATGCAGCACTTTGATAATTCTCATCTGGTTCAAATCTAACACCTAAGAAGTCAATAGGGAATGAATCCATCATAAATCTTCCTGCAGGGCCTTGAGTAGTTTGAACTCTAGCTGCTTGTGCTCCTTCTCTCATTATTCCAAAAATTGATTTGCTTAAATCGTTTCTAGATGAAAGACATAATAAAAATGGTTTCTCTAGTACATCAATATTTGGTACTAATTGAATACCACTTGTATTTTCCATTGTCTTGTCAACTTTATTATAGATTGTAATCATTTTCTTCACCTACTATCATACACTAAAATTATATCATAAATAATCAATAGGTAAACTCTAGAAAATTAAAAAAATATTTTAAAATGCTAGATAGACACTCAATGTGTAAAATAGATTTTTTACAATATTTTACACATTATAAGGTAAAAGTCTTTTACAGATAAGTTTGATTTAGTTTAAAATAATAAATCAAACCATTATTATGGTATAATTTAAGAGGAGTGGTTGTATGAAAATTAATGTGAAAAATTTAAATATCAATTACATACAATATGGAGAAGGGAAAGATATCATACTCCTTCATGGTTGGGGACAAAACATTGAGATGATGAAACCTTTAGGAGATTGCTTTGCTGACAGATTCCGTATTACAATTCTAGATCTTCCAGGATTTGGACAAAGTGATGAACCAACAGACACATGGACAATTCAAAAGTATTGTGACATGTTGGAAGAATTTATTGAAAAGACAGGTATCAAAAAACCAATAGTAATTGGTCACTCATTTGGAGGAAGACTTGCGATTAGATATTCTGCTGGTCATCCAATTGAAAAACTAGTATTATTTGGAAGTCCTTGTATTCGTATAAAAGAAAATCTACCTCTTACAGTTAAATTTTTAAAAACTTTAAAACAACTTCCAGGATTAGATAGTCTTGGTGAATATATGAAAAAGTATATTGGTTCTAGAGACTATAAAGCAGCAAGCCCCGTAATGAGACAAACATTAGTAGAAGTTGTTAATGAAGATTTATCAAAATATGCAAGAGAAATTGAAGAGCCTACTTTATTAATATGGGGAGATCAAGATACTGAAGCACCTGTAAAAGAAGCAAAAGAATTAGAAAAGCTTATGATTGATGCTGCTTTAATTCTTCTTCCAGGAACACACTATGCATATCTTGAAAATTTAGGAAGAGTAGTAAGTATATTAGATAACTTCTTTTAGGAGGAAAGTTCATGATAATTTTATTTATTTTATTGATTATTACTTTCTTTTATGCCATCTATTATAAATCTCATAAAAGTTTACATATGTTACAACAAAATCTATATAATGAGAACAATAGATACTTAAAATGGGTAATTAAAAATTTACAAGACTTTATTAGTTTTGATATAGGAACAATTGCAATATCATTAGTAGGAGTATTTGTAATATATGATTTAAAATTTGTATCTTACTTATGCTTTGCAATGTTAGCATTATTCTTAATACTAATTGGTTATAGAGAAAATAAGAATATTTTAAATGATCAGAATAAGAAAAAACTAGTAGTTACTGCTAGAGTAAAAAGATTAATAGTAACTTTAGGAATATTACATGTCATTCCAATGTTATTTATAGAATTTAATCTAAATAATCTACTAGTAGTATGGATTTTGTTGCTAGTAGAATCAGTAATGTTATATTTCAACAGATTTATAGTATTTATTGCCATGATTATTAATACTCCAATAGAAAGATTAGTATATCTTCATTATAAGAGAAAAGCCCAAAAGAAAATGAAGAGTATGCCAAACTTAAAGATTATTGGAATTACTGGTAGTTATGGTAAAACAAGTTGTAAGAATATTTTAGGAGAAATCTTAAATGTTAAATATAATGCATTACCTACACCTAAGAATCTAAATACATTCAATGGTTTAATCATGACAGTTAATAATCATCTAGATAAGTTCACTGATATCTTTATTGCAGAGATGGGAGCTTATGTTAGAGGCGAGATTGCAAGATTATGCAAATTAATTAAACCTAAATATGGTATTTTAACAACAATAGGTACAGCGCATCTTGAAAGCTTTGGTAGTGAAGAGAATATTCAAAGAGGAAAGTTTGAACTTATTGAATCATTACCACAAGATGGATTTGGTATCTTAAATGGTGATGATCCAAAACAAGTAAGTTATAAATTAAAAAATAAAGTTAAAATTATTTGGATAGGTATTGATAATCCTGATGCCGATGTTAGAGCAACTAATATTAAATGCTCTAATAAAGGTACTACTTTTGATGTAGTTTTTAAAGGAGAAGATAAGAAAGTACCATTCCAAACTAATTTACTTGGAAAACACAATGTCTATAATATTTTATCCGCAATTGCTTGTGGAAAAGAGTTTGATATAGAAATAGAAGAATTACAAAGAGCGGTTTCTAATGTAAGACCAATAGAACATAGACTAGAATTAAAAAGATTAGGAAATTTCTATCAAATAGATGATGCTTATAATTCAAATCCAGTAGGGGCAAAGAATGCTTGTGAAATATTAAAGATGATGCCTGGAATGAAAGTAGTTGTTACTCCTGGAATGATAGAATTAGGAGAAAAAGAAGAAGAATATAATGAGAAATTCGGAGAGCAAATTGCAGATGCTGCAGATATTGCTATCCTAATTGGTGAGAAAAGAACTAAGCCAATTAAAGAAGGACTACTTAAAAAAGGATTTGACAAAGAAAATATAATTGTATTTAATGATGTTAGAGAGTCTTTTCCATTTATTATGGAATTAGCAAATAATAAAGAAGTATATGCGTTGTATGAAAACGATTTACCAGATATGTTTAATGAAAAATAGGAGATGAGGTATTATGAAGATAAAAGTTGGTGTTATCTTTGGAGGAGAATCTGTAGAGCATGAGGTAAGTATTATTTCTGCAATCCAAGCAATGAATAAGATGGATGAAGAAAAATATGAAGTAATCCCAATCTACATTACCAAAGATAGAGAATGGTATACAGGAGATATGTTAAAGGACATTGATGTATATCAAGATTTAGATTTAATTAAAAGATATGGAGATAATGTAGTTTTATATTACAAGAATGGTACTTATGTTCTTCAAAAGAAAAGTGGATTATTTAAGCGTACTGTAAAAGAAATTGATATTGCTTTCCCAGTAGTTCACGGTACTAATGTAGAAGATGGTGTATTACAAGGCTACTTACAAACAATTGGTATTCCATTTGTTGGACCTAATGTTTATGGAGCTGTAGCTGGACAAGATAAAACTATAATGAAAGATATTTGGAAAAATGCTGGACTTCCAATGACAGAATATGTTTGGTTCTATGATGTAGATTATAGACAAAATCCAGAAGATACATTAAAGAAAGTAAAAAGTTTAAAATATCCAGTAATTGTTAAGCCAGCAACTACAGGATCATCAGTAGGTATTAGTGTTTGCGATGATGATGAAACATTAAAAGAAGGTATTGATGAAGCTCTACAATATGATACAAAGATTGTAGTAGAGGAAGTAGTTCAAAACTTGAAAGAAGTAAATATTGCTGTAATGGGTAATTATGAACATCAAAAAGTTAGTGAGATTGAAGAAGTTTTATCAGGAAACAAATTCTTAACATATACTGACAAATATATTGGTGGTGGAAAATCTAAAACTAAGGGTGGAGTAAAAGTTAAAGGAAAATCTAAAGGAATGGCTTCTACTAACCGTAAGTTACCAGCAGATATTGATAAGAAGACAAGAGAAACAGTTGAAAATGTTGCAGTTAGAGCATTTAAAGCACTAGGTAGTGCAGGAAACTCTAGAATTGACTTCTTAATCGATGAAAAGACTAATAAAGTATATATTAATGAAATAAATTCAATTCCAGGATCATTAGCATTCTATCTTTGGGAAGCAAAAGATCAAGACTTTACTAAAGTTTTAGATGAGATGATTAATATTGGAATTAAAGATTATAAGAAAAGAATGAGTAAAACTCACTCATTCGAAAGTAATATTCTTGCAGGATTTGCTTCAAATGGTGGAACTAAAGGAATGAAAGGTGCAAAAGGGAAGTTAAGATAACTTCTCTTTTTTTTACAAAAAAAAAGAAAGGCTTAACCTTTCTTTTAATATACAAATGGTGGGGCGTTAGGGATTCGAACCCTAGACCCACTGATTAAGAGTCAGTTGCTCTACCAACTGAGCTAACGCCCCATTTCCAAATCGCATATTTATTTTATAACAAAAATCTAAGAATGACAAGTGTTTTTTATTAATTTTAATCGAAAAAACTCTTGACTTTCTTCTAATTTTTATAGTATTCTATATTTGCGACTGGAAAATAAGCAAAAAAAGTGAATTTTTAGTTGCAAAAACAACAAATTTATAGTAGAATTAAGAAGTACGAATTAATGCGGACCTGTAGCTCAGTTGGTTAGAGCACACGCTTGATAAGCGTGGGGTCACAGGTTCAAGTCCTGTCAGGTCCACCATTTAAATGCCTCAATAGCTCAGCTGGTTAGAGCACTTGACTGTTAATCAAGGGGTCCTAGGTTCAAGTCCTAGTTGGGGCGCCATTTTTTTATGGCGAGTTGGTGAAGCGGCTTAACACACTGCCCTTTCACGGCAGCATTCACGGATTCGAATTCCGTACTCGTCACCATTTTGAAAATAAATCATTGGAAACAATGATTTTTTTATTTTATAAAATTTGATATAATGTAATTGGTGATAATATGAACGATATGTCTTTTGATATTACAAGATTAAATGAAGTATATGATATGTTAACCAAATATCATATGGAATATACAGATCTTGTTTCTAACCTAGAGATGGAAATAAATAGGTTAGGTTTAACTTGGGGAACAACAAATAACTCAGTATATAATGAGTTTAAAGAAAAATATTTAGAAAAGAAAAGCAAGCTTACAAATGTTGATAATATAATGAATGAACTATTAAATAATCTTGAAATGAAAAAGAGGGAAATAGAAGAAGCTACAGTTTCTTCTGAAAATAGTTTTGAGTAGGTGATATCATGCAAGAAAATATTAATATAGAAGAATTAGAAAAATCATTATTAAACATTAAAAATCTTACAGAAAGAATGAGCAAAAACCTACTAAATACAAATCAATTAATAAGAGACAGTATAAATAATGGTAGTGGAGTATGGGATGGAGAAGCTGCTGGACTATATAGAAGTCGTTGGGAAAGCATAATGTCTGATTTTCCTGATGTTATTCAAACATTCCAAAAACAAGAAGCAAATTTAGAAACATTTATTGAAAATATGAAAAAAGTAGAGGAATAAAATCTACTTTTTTTGTTGACATTTAAGCCTTAAAATGCAATAATATATATGCGGACGCAATTTGAGTTGGAGTAGTACTCAAGAGGCTGAAGAGGCGCCCCTGCTAAGGGTGTAGATCGGGAATACTGATGCGAGAGTTCAAATCTCTCCTACTCCGCCATTAAAAAAGATAAACTCGGGTAATCTAAACATTAACCTGAGTTTTTTTATGTTAAAAAATACAAGTAGTATACAAAATAAAAGTATGATATAATCTAGTTAGGAGTGTATTTGTATGGCTAAAATGATTAAAAACTTTTTAAATAACTTTGGAGATATAACTGAGTATTACAACTTTTTGGTAAGAAAAACAAAAGACCGTGAATATGTTGATATTACCAATGAGTGGTTAATTGATAACTATTATATCCTTGCAGAACACAAGAATACCATCATGAATCAAATGAAGGATATTAAGAAAAATATTAAGATAATTAATAGCAACTACCCAATATTAAAAAATATTGTTAGTAAGAAAAACTATAATATTAACTTTAGATATTTTGTAGATGAATTAAAAGACTATCAAAAAGAAACTAAGAAAAACTTTACATATAAAGAAATCCAATGTATGGTTCCTACATTAATATTTATATATACAGAAAGATTAAATAATTTATGTAGAGAAGAATATGCTAAGTTAGTAGATAAAGAAGATGTAGATAATGTAATTAAAAAACAAGAAAACTTATCTCTACAATCTTTTATTCAAGATAATTTTGACCTAAAAAATAATGGTCATTATATTTTTGAAATAAACAATCAGTTATATCGTCTAAAAAATCGTAATGAAATCTTTAAACAATTAAATGAATATTTACAAGAAAATCAAATTAGTTTAAAAGAAGTTATTAACGAAGAATTCCAAAATAAAATTAATAGTAACGTTTTAATATCAAATATTTTCAATGATTTTAATGAATTCTTAGAGTTTACATCAGAAGAATTATTTGAGAAGGTATCTAAGACAGAAAAATTATTAATGACTGATCCTACTTATAAGAATATGACTATCGAATCAAAGATGGCATATCGTAAACAATTATTAAAATTAGCAAAGAAAGCTCATATGGAAGAATATGATTATTTAGAAAAAATATTTGATCCAGAAGAGCATATTGGATTTAAATTATTTAAAACAAAAAATAATACACCTAAAGTAATTATTTATTTAGCAAGTATCATTGCTATTACAAGTATTATTTGCTTCTTCTTATCAATGATATTTATTAAACCAAGAGTTTTAGGATTTATTATTTTATTTATACCAATTAGTCAATTAGTAATTCAAATATTAAATCAATGTTTAACATCAATTATTCCACCATATGTAATGCCTAAACTTGATTATTCTAAGGGTATTCCTGAAGAGTCTAAGACAATGGTTGTAATTCCAACTATTGTAGGTAATACAAATAAGATTAAAACGATGTTTGACATTCTTGAATCATTCTATTTAGTTAATAAATCAGATAATTTATACTTTACATTATTAGGTGATGTAAAAGCTGAAAATGAAAAAGTAATGCCATACGATGAAGAATTAACTAAGTTTGGTAAAGAATATGCTGAAAAACTTAACAAAAAGTATAAAAAAGATATTTTCTATTTCATTTATCGTAAACGTTTATGGAATAAGAAAGAAAATCAATACTTAGGTTATGAAAGAAAAAGAGGAGCTTTAATCCAATTTAATAAAGTATTATTAGGTGAATATGTTGATGAAGAAAAATACTATAACATCAATATGTTACATGATAATAAATTAAAAATTAAATATGTTATTACTCTAGATACAGATACTAAATTAGTATTAAACTCTGCTTTAAACTTAGTTGGTGCTATGGCACATCCTATGAATAAACCTGTACTTAATAATAAACAAACTAAGGTAATTCGCGGATATGCTTTAATGCAACCAAGAGTTGGAGTAGATATTGAAGCTACTAATAAGAGTTTATATAGTCAAATCTTTGCTGGTATCGGAGGATTTGATACATATTCTGCTATTGTTCCAAATGTATACCAAGACACATTTGGTGAAGGTAGTTTCGTAGGAAAAGGTATCTATAACCTAGAAGTATTTAATAAGGTAGTAGGAGATACATTCCCAGACAATTTAATTCTTTCACATGACTTACTTGAAGGAAATTATTTACGTTGTGGATATGTATCGGATATTGAGTTAATAGATGACTTCCCATCAAAATTCTTAACAGATATTACAAGACATCATAGATGGGCAAGAGGAGATACTCAAATAATTGCATGGTTAAAGAATAAGGTTCCAGGAAAGAACAAAGAAAAACAAGATAACCCAATTAATTTACTTGGAAAATACAAGATTTTAGATAATATTATAAGAATGTTCTTAAATCCAATGCTATTAATTATATTGTTCTTAGCATTTACATTTAATAATATTTATTCATATATATGGATAGGAATTGTAGTACTAGAGTTAGCAATCTCAATTATCTTCTTCTTAAGAAGTAAGATGACAATTAAAGAACGTCATAAGAAGAGTGTTTATTATAAGAACTTATATTTTGGTGCTAAGTCAATTTTACTTAGAGCATACATTAGTTTTGCAACAATTCCATTCTATTCAAAACTATATATGGATGCATTCTTTAGAACATTATATAGATTATTCTATAGTCATAAGAATTTATTAAACTGGATTACAGCAGAAGAGGTTGAAAAGACTGTTAATGGAAGTTTATTAAATTATATTAGAAACTTCTTATTTAATATTTTTGTAGCAGCATTATTTATTGTAATAGGAATATTTACAAAGAACTATGCAGCTTATGTAGTAGCATTTGTATTTATTAGTGCTCCATTTGTTCTATATTTAGTAAGTAGAGATATTGATCATCATCAAATTGAATTAAAAGAAAAAGAAATTGATGATATTGAAGACTTAGCACGTAGAACATGGAATTACTTTGCTGAAAACTTAACTGAAAGAAATCACTACTTAATTCCTGATAATTATCAAGAAAATAGAGAACAAAAACTAGATCATAGAACTTCTCCTACAGCAATTGGTTATTCATTAACATCAGTAGTAAGTGCATATGAACTAGACTTTATCAGTAAAGAAGAAGCTGTTGGTCTATTAGGACGTATCCTAGAATCAATTGATGCATTAGATAAATGGCATGGACATTTATATAACTGGTATGATATTGAAACTATGTCAGTTATTAATCCTCAATTTGTATCAACAGTAGATTCAGGAAACTTAGTAGCATGTTTAATAGTAGCAAGAGAATTCTTAAATAAAGTAGGAGACGAAGCAACTGTTAAATTATGTGACAAGTTAATTAAAAATACAAACTTTAAGAAACTATATACTAAGAGAAATGTATTTAGTATTGGTTACGATGAAGACGAAGGTAAATTATCTGGATATAACTATAATAAATTTGCAAGTGAGTCTAGATTGACTAGTTACTTAGCAATTTGTTTAGGAGATGCCCCTTCTAAACACTGGTTCTGTCTAGATAAGTCATTAACAACATATAAAGGACATAAAGGACTTATTTCATGGAGTGGTACTGCATTTGAGTATTATATGCCATACTTATTCATGAAGAATTATCCAAACACATTATTAGATGAGTCATATCACTTCGCATCTATGTGTCAAAAAGATTACATTAGCAAAGTATCTCGTAAATTACCTTGGGGTATTTCAGAATCTGCTTATAATGAATTAGATAATTCACTAAACTATAAGTATAAAGCATTCTCAACTCCATACTTAAAAGCTAAAGAAGATAAAGATAATCGTATCGTATTATCACCATATTCATCATTAATGGTATTAGATTTATATCCAAATGATGTTTATAACAATCTTAATAAATTTAAAGATTTAGATATGTATGGTAATTATGGATTCTATGAATCATATGACTATGATAATAAAGGAGTAGTTAAATCATACTTTGCTCACCATCAAGGAATGAGTTTATTAGGTATTACTAACTACTTAAAGCATGGTGTAATTAGAGATTACTTCCATTCAAATATCAATATCAAAACGTTTGAATTACTATTAAAAGAAAAAGTTCAAATTAAAGCAGATATTGACTTAAAGATGGCTGGATATAAGAAATATGACTATGCTAAAGAAAAGATTGAAAATGATATTAGATACTTTACATCTATTTCAGAGTTACCTGAAATGTCAGTATTATCAAACAAGAAATATTCATTAATCATGAATGATAGAGGAGACTCTTTCTCAAGATATAGAACAACTCAATTAAATAGATATCGTAAAGTAACAGAACAAGATTATGGTATGTTCTTATTTGCAAAAGATACTTCAGATGGATTTGTATGGAGTAATACTTATGCACCAATGAATAAGAAACCAGATAAATATGAAGTAGTATTTGCAGCAGATAAGATTAAATACATGAGAAGAGATAAAGATATCTCTACTAAAACAGAAATTGTTGTATGTAAATCACATCATGCAGAGATCAGAAAGATTTCATTTAAGAATGAATCTAATGAAGATAAGACATTAGAATTAACTACATATACAGAACCAATTCTTTCAGAGAATATGGATGATGTATCTCATAAAGTATTTAATAATATGTTTATTCATACTGAGTATGATGAAAAAACAAATACATTAATTGCTAAGAGAAAAAATAGAGGAGACTCTAATGTTAATAACTACATGTTTACAAGATTAATTATTCAAGATCCACTTGATAAATATTCTTATGAAACAGAACGTGAAACATTTATTGGAAGAAATAAAAATTTAAGTTATGCCAATGCTCTAAAGAGTCAATTAACTAATTACTCTGGAGATAACTTAGATCCAATTTTATCTCTACGTAATAGAGTAACAATTCCAGCTAATGAAAAAGTAGTAGTTTACTTAGTAGCAGGATTTGGTAAGAGTCCAGAACAAATAAAAGATATTGTTAAGTATTATGATAATAAGAATGTCTTAGATAGAGAGTTCAAGATATCTACATTAATGAATGTAATTGATACTAAGAACTTAAATATTACAGGTGAAAATATGAGAACCTATAATATTATGCTTAACTTCTTATATCAAACAACTCGTCTATCAGTAAGTCCAAAGAGAATGGATTTATTAAGAGCAAATGCTTTAGGACAATCTGGATTATGGAAATTTGGTGTTTCAGGTGATAGACCAATTGTTACAGTAGAAATTAAAAATATCAGTGATATGAGTTTCATTTATGAAATCTTAAAAGCATTTGAATATTATAAGAATAAATCAATATTTATTGACTTAATCATTATTAATAGTGAAGTAGGTCAATCTCAAAAACTTGTTAAGAAACAAATAGATGATGAATTATATCGTATCTATACTTTGAATAGTTTCTATCATACTCCAGGATCAGTAACAGTAATTAATAGTTCTAATATAACTAAAGAAGATAGAAGCTTACTTGATATGGTTCCAAGAATTAGATTTAATATTGATGACCATATGAGTTTAAAAGATGCAGTTGAAAAACTACAAAAAGAAAATAAAGCTAGTCAATATCCAAAATATGATTATGAAGAAAATATCAAAGTAGAGAATAAAGAAAAATTAACATTTGATAATGGCTTTGGTGGATTTAAAAATAATGGTAAAGAGTATGTTATCTATAACAAAGATACTCCTACACCATGGGCTAACGTTATTGCTAACCAAACATTTGGAACAATAATTACTAATAATGGTTGCGGTTATACATATGCTTATAACTCAGGAGAATATAAGATTACATCTTGGACAAATGATATGGTCTTAGATGATAAATCAGAAGGATTTAAGTTTGATGGACAAGAATTTGATCCAGAAAAATGTACTCACGGATTTGGATATTCTATCTTAGAGAGTGAAACAAAAGATTTAGCTCATGAAATTACTGAGTTTGTAGCAAACGAAGATAATGTTAAGATCTATATAATGAAATTAAAGAATAAGACTAATAGATCTCGTAAAACTAATATTAACTTCTGGTTAAATCCAACATTAGGAAACTTTGAAGATAAGACAACTCGTCATATCTTAACAGAGTTTATGGGTGATGATAATTACTTAAAGATGCGTAATGTCTACAGTATTAATTTTGGAGATATAAATGTATTCATGTCATCATATGAAAAAATTGAAAAAGCAACTTGCGAAAAGATGCTTGTAAAAGACATTTCATTTGATGTTAACCTTGCAAAAGGAGAAACAAAGAGTATTGTATTCGTCTTAGGTTGTAGTATGAGTGATTCTCAAAATAAAGAGTTAATTGCTAAATATACTAACTTAAAGAATGCAGAACAAGAATTAAAGAATGTTAAAGATTATTGGGATAAGACTTTAGGAGTAGTTCAAGTTAATTCACCAGATAAGAGCTTTAACTATATGATGAATGGTTGGTATCTATATCAAACATTATCAGCTCGTATTATGGCAAAAGCTGGATTCTATCAAGTAAGTGGAGCTTTTGGTTATCGTGACCAATTACAAGATGCAATGAATATATCTCTTGTAAACCCTGCTTACACTAAAGATCAAATCTTAAAGAATGCTGCTCATCAATTTGAAAAAGGTGATGTACTTCACTGGTGGCATGAAAAGAATCACTTCGGTTTAAGAAGTAGATATAAAGATGATTATTTATGGTTAGTTTACGCAACTGCTTATTATATGGAAGTGTCTAATGACTATGGTATTTTAGATATTCAAGTTCCATATGTAGTAGGAGAAGAACTAAGCGAATATGAACATGAAAAAGGAATAGTATTTAGTTATAGTGATAAGACTGAGTCTTTACTACAACACTGTTATAAATCTCTAGATCTTGCTATCTCATCATTAGGAAAACATAAGATTCCATTAATGGGTGGAGGAGACTGGAATGATGGTATGAACCGCGTTGGTATTAAAGGTAAAGGTGAAAGTGTATGGTTAGGATTCTTCCTATACAATACAATTGATATGTTCACTAAAGTAATGAAGAAAACATCACACAAAGATGATTTATCTAAATACAATGACTTTAATGCTAAATTAAAAGATAATTTAAATAAGAAAACTTGGGATGGAGAATATTACCTACGTGCATTCTTCGACAATGGAGATAAACTAGGAAGTCATGAAAACAATGAATGTAAGATTGACTTAATCTCACAAAGTTTCGCAATTATCAGTGGCGTAGCTCCTAAAGATAGAGCAGATAAAGCAATCACTTCAGTAGAAGAAAAATTAGTAGATGATAAGAATAAGATTATTAAATTATTAACACCTCCATTTGAGAAGACTTTAAATAATCCTGGATATATTATGAATTATTCTAAAGGTATTCGTGAAAATGGTGGACAATATACACATGCAGTTGCATGGTACTTAATGGCTTTAATCAAAGCAGGATATCATGATAGAGCATATCGTTATTTCCAAATGATTAATCCAGCAACAAGAACTACTAAGAAATCTGAAGTAGATGTATATCGTGTAGAACCATATGTAATCGCTGCAGATATCTATTCATCTGAATACTTCCCAGGAAGAGGAGGATGGACATGGTATACAGGTTCAGCAGGATGGTTCTATAGAGTAGGAGTAGAAGAAATCTTAGGTATTCATAAGATTGGAGATAAATTAAAATTAGATCCTAGAATACCAGTTGCTTGGGATGGCTTTAAGATGACTTACTATTATATGGATACAGAATATGATATCGAAGTTAATAAAGGTAAGAAAGAATCTTTAAGTGTTGATGGTAAGAGTCAAACAAGTGATACAATCACATTAAAGAATGATAAAGCTAAACATAAGATTACTTTAACAATCAAATAAAAAAGAAGAGAAATCTTCTTTTTTTATGTTATAATAACAAAATGGAGATGGTAGTATGGATTTATATAAAGATGAATATATTATTGTAGAAGTAATCCCAACCAGAAGTGTTGATGGTTATATTGCGCAAATAAGTGCTTTAAAACTAAAAGGTATTGAATTAAAAGATCGTTTTGATTATCGTCTAGAAGATAAATGGATAGATAATGAAGATCTTCTAAATATTATTAGTTATGATAAAAAAGATTTTACTTATGTAAATAATGTTTATTTTATTATAGAAAAATTTAAACAATGGGCAAAAGATTTACCATTATTATTAATTGATGATACTTATACATTAAATTATTTAGAAGAAATGAATAATAAAAAAGAATTAGTATATCCATATCTTGAATTAGAAAAAACAAATGATGTATTTAATATAATTATGGATAAATACAAACTACAACCATCTAATCATTTAGTAGATTTAATCTATGAAGCAATTATTTATGAAGGAAATAATAAGAAACAATAGGAGTACTATATGAATATATGTCATGATAATATTTTATATTACTACATGTTACATAGTAAAAAGATAGCAATCTCTGTAGCAATCATTTCTACAGTAATTGTTCTTTTTGTATTGCTTATTTATTATTTTAAAAAGAAAAGAAGAAAAAAGCGTAATAAAAAAGACTACATAAAAGCAATTATTACGCTAGTTATATTATTAATTATTTCTTTTAGTATTTATATAGGTGGAGAATATATAAAATCTCATACTCACTATGAATATTGTTTAGAAGAAGAGGAACAACTTGCAATAGAAGAAGCAGATTATACTCCTCCTAAATATATAGAAGTAAAACAAGAAGAAAAAAAAGAAATAGAAGAAACAATTGAAATAGTAGAGGGAGAAGAAATATTAGATGAAGAAAATCTAATTAAAGATAATGCAATATATTTTTTAAATGTAGGTGCAGGAACTGAAAGTTTTATTTTAGAAGATCAAGGACATTTTGGTCTAATAGATACAAGTTATAATTCAAAAGCAAAATTCATATTAAAACAATTAAAGAAATTAGGTGCTGAAGAATTAGACTTTATAATAATTACACACTCTCATTTAGATCATATGGGAGGATATAGTAAAATAATGTCTAGTATACCTGTAAAAACACTGTATATTAAAAATCCAGGTAATGTAAACTCAGATTATGTTCCAACATACCTTAGTATGATCAATGAAGCAGAAGAAAAAGGCACTACTATCTGTGATGTAAAAGATGAATTATGTAAATCATTTAGTCTTGGAAATATTGAAATAAGTTTATATAATACAGATTTTTATACAGCAAAAGGAATAGATGGAGAAGATCGTTCTAGAATAGAGAATGTAAATAGTATAGGTGTTCTAGCTAAAGTAAATAATCGTAAAATTTATTTTGCATCAGATATAGGTGATTATTCAGCGTTTAAAGCAGAGACAATTGTCGCAAGTGAAATAGGAGATATTGATGTATATAAAGTAGCTCATCACGGTTATGTATCATATAATAACGGATTAGTTCCATTAAGTTATTTAAAGCCAGAATACAATATAGTTACGAACAATAAAGAGTTGTCATTAAATGCTATTAAAAGAATTCAAAATACAAGTCCTGATTATAAAAAAACATACTTTACAACAAATGGTACTATAACACTACATGTAGCGGGAAATGGAGAATTAGAGTTTACGCAATAAAAAGAAGAAGGTTTCTTCTTTTTATTTTATTGTGTTATAATGAAACTAGGAGAGTGATAATATGTTAAAATTTGATTTTAATACTTATGTTAATTCATTTATTGATGAAAAAGAATATAAAAAATTAATGGAAAAGAAAGATGAGATTACAAAAAAACTAAATGATAATCCAATGACCGGATGGACAGAAAGAATTGAAGATAGTCTTATTGAACAAATAAAAGATACTGCAGCATTCATTAAAAATAATTTTGAATGTATGGTTGTAATTGGAATAGGAGGATCTTTCTTAGGAAGCTATGCTTTTGATAAGATGTTAAAGAGATACTTTAAAGATGATAACTTTGAAGTGATTTATGCTGGAACAACATTATCTAGTAAATATCTAGATGAATTAATTGATTATGTAAAAGATAAAAACTTCTGTATTAATGTTATTAGTAAAAGTGGTACTACAATGGAAACTACAATTACTTATAAACTATTAAAAGATGTATTAAAACGTAAATATGATGCAACTGAAGTAAAGAAACATATTATCGCAACAACTGATAAAGAAAAAGGTAAATTAAGAGAAGAAGTAAATGAAGAAGGATATACTTCATTCATTATTCCAGATAATATTGGAGGAAGATATTCATTTATGACTGCAGCTCATTTATTACCTTTAGCTCTAAATTATGATTTAGATGAAATAGTAACAGGATATTATAGAGGTAAAAGATTAGATGATTATGCATATCAATATGCAGTTACTCGTAATTTATTATTTAAAAAAGGTAAAGTTGTAGAAAACTTCTGTGTATATGAAGAATGCATGCAACCATTTACAGAATGGTTAAAACAATTATTTGGTGAAACAGAAGGTAAAGAAGGAGTAGGAATATTCCCAGCATCAACAGTACACACAAGAGATCTACATTCATTAGGTCAATTTGTACAAGAAGGAAACAAAATAATGTTTGAAACATTCTTCAAAGTAGAAGAAGATGAAAACTATATTGATTATGAGAATAGAAATCTTCATGAAATAAATAATATTGTAGAAGATTCAGTAGCAAGAGCCCACTTTAGAGGTGGAGTTCCTTGCTTAGAAATTGTTCTACAAAAGTTAGATGCAGAAACAATTGCTACAATGATTTATTTCTTCCAACTTTCTGCTGCATACTCAGGATTCTTATTTGGTATTGAACCATTTAATCAACCTGGAGTAGAAGTATACAAAAAAGAAGTAAGGGATTCACTTGCAAATTAAAAACTATAAAAAAAGAATCGTAGTAGCAACAATTTGTTTTATTCTATTCTCAATAATAACTTGTCTAGTTATTACTGGACAAACAACTGAATTTGATGAAGCTATTTATCAAGCTATTCACAAATGTAGTAATAGTGTATTAGATGCTTTCTTTATTCAATTTACACATATAGGTGATACAATTCCAACAATTATAATTGCCTGTGGATTTGTAATTGCTCTAATTAAATGGAAAGATAAGTTTTTAGTATTATCTAATCTATTACTAACAGTTGGAGCAAATCAAATAATTAAACATATTATTATGAGAGAGCGTCCTCCACTAGAAAGAAGATTAATAACTCAAGGAGGATACTCATATCCTAGTGGACACTCTATGGCATCTCTATGTCTTTATGGAGTATTATTATATTTAGTAATTACTAAAATTAAAAATAAAAAGCTAAAAATAGCTTTAGCAAGTCTACTTACATTAATGATTATCATGATAGGAGTAAGCAGAATATATGTAGGGGTACATTACCCAACTGATGTAATAGGAGGGTATTTATTAACAATAGTTATTTTAATAATAAATATTAGTTTAATTAATTATCATTTTAAGGGGGAATAAAAATGATAAAATTATTAGTCACAAGTTTTTATAATACATTGATTGATGAAGAAGATGCTATTCCAACATCAACAATGTTTGCTTTTGACAAATTAAAAGCAAAGAATATAAAACTAGTAATTCTTACAAATCGTCTAGAAGATGAAGTAATCTATTATAATCATGATTATCCTTTTATTGATTATATTATTTCTTTAAATGGTTCTAGAATTCTTAATATGTCTACAAATAAGTCTAAAGAATTCAAATCATTTACAAAAGAAGAAGTAGAAGATATAACAAAGAAATATCAGAAAAAAGAAATAATCTATTATACGAAAGATGAATCTTTTGATTATATTCCACAAGAACCTGTTTATAAAATAGAAATAAAAGGTATAAAGAAGAATATTGAGTCCAACTATGAAACATCTATTCTAAATAGAAACAAAGAATACTTCTTAGAGATTACTAAGAATAATATAATTGATGCATTAAAATCTATTACTGATCTAAAAGATATAGTTGGAGTAATAGGTAATGAATCAGATAAAAAACTAATAGATAATAGTAAAAATATCTATGTAGTAAGAAATGCTCCTAAAGTGTTAAAAGAGAAAACTCTGAATATTACAAAATCAAATAAACACAAAGGAGTAGAAAACGTTATAAAAAGTATAATAAAATAAGGAGAAATCCTTATTTTTCTTTATGAAATAAGAAAATATGATATAATAACATATATGTGAGGGAGGGGATCTAATGAAACTAATCGTAGAACAAGAAGGAGAACTTTTAGACTACTTATATAATCATTTAGATATGCCTAAAAAAAGAGTAAAGCAATATTTAACACACGGATCTATTTATGTTAATAATAATAAAACAACTAAATATAATGAAAGAGTAATTCCAGGAATGACAATTATAATTGCTGGAGATAAAGGAAATACTAAAGAATTACCATTTGAAATACTATTTGAAGATGCACATATAGTAGTAGTTAATAAACCATCAGGACTACTTACTATTGCTACTGAAAAAGAAAAAGAAAGAACTCTATATCATATGGTAAGAGAGTATTTAGTTGGAAAAGACAAAAGAGCAAGAATATTTATTGTTCATAGATTAGATAAAGATACAAGTGGAATAGTAATTTTTGCTAAAGATGAAAAGACAAAGAATCAATTACAAGAACATTGGAACGAATATGTATCATTAAGAGAATATGTTGCAGTTGTTCATGGAAATGTAAAAAAAGATAGTGATCGTATAGTTCAAACATTAAAAGAAACTAAGACAAACTTAGTATATGTATCAAGAAAAAAAGATGATGGAAAAGAAGCAATCACTAACTATGAAGTATTAAAAAGAACAGATGATTATTCTCTACTAAAAATAACAATTGAGACTGGTAGAAAAAACCAAATAAGAGTTGCCTTAGCAACAATTAATCATCCAATCGTTGGAGATAAAAAATATAGTAATTTAAAAGAAACTGAAAATAGACTTTATTTACATGCTAATAGATTAAAACTATATTATCCAGAAATTAAAAAAGACATATTATTTGAAACATCAACACCAACAGAGTTTAAGAAAATAATGAAATAGGAGAATTTATGAAACCAAAACTGAAATTAAAAAAGAAATGGGTTGTAATAATAATATTCCTAATTGCAATAATTCTAATTGTTTGGAATAGGTATGATAGTTATATGAAAAATACAAGAGTAAAAGTAAATGATGAAACAGTAGAAAAAGGACTTTTTAAAGATTATTATAAAAAAGCACAAAAAACTGTTAGTCAAATGACTCTACAAGAAAAAGTAGGGCAATTATTTTTAGTAAGATATAATGTAAACGATGTAGAATATTTAAGTAATTTCTATCCTGGGGGATATGTTCTATTTGCTAAAGATTTTCAACCTAACACAAAAGAACAGATGATAGAAGAAATAAAAAAAGATCAAGAGTTAAATAAGTATCCACTTATTATGGCAGTAGATGAAGAAGGTGGAACTGTTACTCGTATAAGTAGATATATTGCTTATCGTGATGAAATATTTAAAGCTCCAAGAGAATATGTAGAAATTGGTGGATATGATCTTTTAAAAGAAACTGAGACTGAGAAAGCAAAATTATTAAAAGAATTAGGCATTAATTTAAATCTTGCTCCAGTTGCAGATATTTCTACAAATCCAGAAGATTTTATGTATGATAGAGCATTTAGATATGGTACTAAAGAAACAACTGAATTTGTAAAAAATATGGTAACTTATGCTAATGAAAATAAGATTAATTCATGTTTAAAGCACTTTCCAGGTTATGGTAATAACGAAGATACTCATACTGGAGTAGCAATCGATGAGAGAAGTTATGAAGAAATTAATACAAATGACTTTAAACCATTTAAAGCGGGAATAGAAGCAGGAGTACCTAGTGTATTAGTATCACATAATGTTGTAGTATCAATTGATAAAGATTATCCGGCTTCATTAAGTAAAGAAGTAATCTTTGAATTAAGAAAGAATCTAGATTTTACAGGAATAATTATTACAGATGATTTAGATATGGATGCTGTAAAAAGTTATGTAGAAGATGGTAAAGCTGCAACCCTAGCATTAAATGCAGGATGTGACATGATGATTACAAGTGACTTTATGAATATGAAAAATGAAATAATTGAGTCAGTAGAAAACGGAGATATTTCTGAAGAAACACTAAATACTGCAGTAGTAAGAATAATTGCTTGGAAGTATTATAGTGGTTTATTTGAAAAATAGTGATATAATGAATCAGGAGGATGATTTTATGAATCAAGAAGAACAAATAAAAATATTAGAGTCATCAGGATTTATTAATTATAATGGCTATCACATTACAGAAATTGAAGTTGGAAAAAAAGCTGTAATGGAAGCAGAAATAAAAAAAGAATCACTTAATCCTTATGATTTTGCACACGGAGGATTTATATTTGGATTAGGAGATACTGCTATGGGTATTGTTGCAGGTTCAACCGGAAAGAAACCTGTTACAATTAGTTCTTCAATTTCATATTTAAAACCATCCACAGGTAAAGTATTAAAAGCAGTTGCTGAAATGATAAAAGATGGTAAAAAAACAAGTTTTTTAAGATGCAACTTTTATGATGAAAATGAGAAATTAACTGCAACAATGGATGCAAATTATTATTATATTGATTAGGAGGAAAGTAAATGAACGATAAAGAATTATTCACAAATACAAAAGATTATATTGGTAAAACAGTAACACTAGAAGGATGGATTAAAAATCATAGAAAGCAAAAAGAGTTTGGTTTTATTTCATTTTCTGATGGAACATTCTTTACACAAATTCAAATAGTATATGAAAAGGATTTAGATAACTTTGAAGATATTCAAAAATATAGAGTAGGATCTGCAATTAAAGTAGAAGGAGAAGTAGTAGAGTCTCCAAAAGAAGGACAAGCATTTGAAATTAAAGCTAAAAAAGTTGAATTATTAGGAGATTGTCCAGAAGATTATCCTATTCAACCAAAACCTCATTCAAGAGAGTTTTTAAGAGAACAAGCATATCTTCGTCCAAGAACTAATTTATTCCAAGCTGTATTTAGAGTACGTAGTAAAGCAGCCGCAGCAATTCATGAATATTTCCAAGATAGAGATTATGTTTATTTACATGCTCCTCTAATTACTGCAGCAGACTGTGAAGGAGCAGGAGAAATGTTCCAAGTAACAACTCTAGATTTAAATAGAGTAGCTAAGTCTGGTGAAGTAGATTATTCAAAAGATTTCTTTGGACGTCCTGCATCACTAACAGTATCAGGACAATTACAAGGAGAAACTTTTGCTTTAGCATTTAAAAAGATTTATACATTTGGTCCAACATTTAGAGCAGAAAACTCTAATACTAAAACTCATGCAAATGAGTTCTGGATGATTGAACCAGAAATATCATTCTGTGATCTAGATATGGATATGGATATCATGGAAGATATGTTAAAGTATGTTGTTAAATATGTTTTAGATCATTGTAAAGAAGAATTAGAATTCTTAAATAATTTTGTAGAAAAAGGATTAATTGAAAAACTAGAAAAATTAGTATCAAGTAAAGCAGTAAGAATTACTCATCATGATGCAATTAAGTATTTAAAAGAGTCTGGTAAGAAATTTGAATTTGAACCAGAATATGGAGAAGACTTAGCTCGTGAACACGAAAAATATTTAACAGAAGAAAAATTCAATGCACCAGTATTTGTTTATGACTGGCCAAAAGATATTAAAGCTTTCTATATGAGATTAAATGATGATAATGAAACAGTCGCAGCTGTAGACCTATTAGTTCCAGGTAGTGGAGAATTAATGGGTGGAAGTCAAAGAGAAGAACGTCTTGACGTATTAAATAAGAGAATGGATGACCTTCATATGTCTAAAGATGAATTATGGTGGTATCTAAAGTTAAGAGAATACGGTGGATGTAAACACGCAGGATTCGGAATGGGATTTGAAAGATTAATTATGTACTTAACTGGTATTGAAAATATTAGAGATGTTATACCATATCCAAGAACTCCTGGAAACTGTGAATTTTAAAAAAGAGAGAAATCTCTTTTTTTATGTTATAATGATGATAGGTGATAATATGCAGATAACACAAAGTAGAGAATACTATAGAGATTTTTTAACAAGATTTATATATGAATCAAATTCAATTGAAAATATTAATACATCATATGAAAAGACATATGCACTTTTATTTCAAGACATCTCGCCAGTAGAAAAAGAAGATATTAGTGTAGTAGATTTAAAAAATACAATTGATTATTCACTAGATCATTTAGATACTTTTGATAATGGAATAATACTTCATTTTGGAGAAACATTAACTCATAATGATGGTTTTAGAAAAATAGAAAATATGATTCAGGGAGCAAGCTTTACTCCACCTAAACCAGAATTTGTTCCATCTCAATTAAGTGAAGCAATCTATCAATACAATAATAGTGAATTGTCACTTCTTGAAAAAGTCGCAACATTTCATATTATGTTTGAAAGAATTCATCCTTTTGAAGATGGCAATGGTAGAGTAGGAAGAGTAATTATGAATCATCAATTATTAATGAACAATTCTATTCCAGTAGTAATACCAAATTCAAAAAGAGAAGAATATTTTAAATATATTGAAGACTATGATGTAGCAGGCCTAACAGAATTAATTCATAATCTTCAAAGAATAGAAAAAGATAGAAGAAAGGATTTGTCATAGACAATTCTTTTTTTATGTTATAATGTTTATAGTAGGTGAGCATATGAAAAAAACAAAGAAACATATATGGTTAGTAATTATAGCAATCATAATTGCTGGTTTAGCTTTTGGTTATGCCTATTTAACTACGACTCTATCAATAAATGGTATTACAGATATTGATAGAAACAGTTGGGATGTATATTTTGATAATGTACAAGTGACTCAAGGATCAGTTACAGGAGAACAAGAAATTGAAGCCCCAACAATCACAAGTGATACAGAAGTAGAGTTTCATGTAAATTTAAAGAAGCCTGGAGATTTCTATGAATTTACAATAGAAGCAAGAAATGATGGAACAATAGATGCAATGATTAATTCTATATCAAAGAAATTAAATGGAACAGAAATTACAACTCTACCAGCATATTTAGATTATAGAGTAACATATATAGATGGATCAGAAATAGAAGAAAATCATTTATTAGAATCAGAGTCATTACTAACATATAAGATAAGAGTAGAGTATAAATCTAATATTTCAGCGAGTGATTTGCCATCAACTCCACAATCTTTAGACTTATCATTTGAAACAGAATTTGTTCAAGCAGATAGCAATGCTAAAGAAATTGGAAGAACTTATTATACAACATATAATGTTTTTACACTTGGAACAACATTTGTAGAAAACGATGGATACTTCGATACTCCAGAAGATGCAATGAATGAATCAGGATACCCGATATATGGAATATTAAAAGTTTTTGATAACAAAATAACAGCAATTAGTATTGGGGTTAAATACAGAGATAAATTTATAACAATTAAGTCCGGCGGAGCTAATTACAATTCACAAACAGGAGAATATGAGAATAGCAAGTACTTTAATTCTAATAAAACTGCTTTAGATAGTATTTTTGATTCTAATTCTTGTGAATGGAATAATGAATATGAATATATCTGTCATAGTTCAAGCCCAGAACCTAATGAAGATATTAGAATTAATAAATCAGGATCAATTTTTGCTGAAGTAGAAAGTCATGGATGTAATATTGATGCAAATGGCACTTGTTTTTGTGGATTCTTTGAAGATTAATATATTTACACAAGAGATGTCTAACATCTCTTTTTATTTTGTTAATTTACTGTAAATTATGTCAATAAACTTTTCATAGAAAATACATAGTGTTATAATAAAAAACAGGTTGGTACTAATATGAAGATAATACAGACAGAGACAAATATTGGTTTAGTTAGAAAAAAGAATGAGGATGTTTCTCTAGCTATTACACATCCAAAAGATGACAAAATTCATCTTCTTTTAGTTGCGGATGGAATGGGTGGAAAAGAACATGGTGATGTAGCATCACGTTATACTGCAAGGACTATTGAAAAATGGTTTAATGCAAGAAGTCCTAAAACTTTAAGTAATCTAGATAAGACAGAAGATCAGTTATATGATTTAGTTGATAAAATTAGTACTGATATTATTAAGAAATTAGGAAAAGAAGTTTCAGGAACTACATTATCTCTAGCTTTAGTAACTGATAAAAAAACACTTCTTTTAAATGTAGGAGATTCTAGAATCTACGAATACAAGAAAAAGAAACTTATCCAACTAACAGAAGATGATTCTGATGTTTGGTATTTTTATAAATATGGATTAGTAAGTAAAGATGATTTGCGTTTCTTCTTTAACAACAATATCATCACAGCCTGTGTAGGATTGTCAGATGATATTTGTGATATTAAAACAGAGATTATTGATAATGACTATGATATGTTATTACTATTTAGTGATGGTGTAACAGACTTAGTTACTGATAAAAGAATAAAGAAGATTATTGAATCTACTGATAAGAAAAAGATTCTTTCAAAGATAATTGAAGAAGCAGTATATATTGATCAAAACTTTCATATTCCACTACGTCTAAGAAGAAAGAAATTATCTAAATATATAATTCCATTTCATGGAAGAGATAATGCATCAGGATCAATTTATATTAAATAATGTATAAAATAAAAATAATTCTCCATTCTATTGATAGGAGGATTTTTTTATGAAGAAAATATTATTAGGAATAATTCTATTACTATTTATCACTGGTTGTGAGACAAAGATGATGAATACACCAAGTGAAGTAGTAACTGACTGGATGACTCATCATCAAGAACGAGATGATAGTGTAGTAAAAGAGTTAGATGATTGGCTTGATAAACAAGAATTAGATGATGAATCAAAAAGTAACTTTAAAACTGCTTTAGAAAAACAATATCAAAACTTATCATATGAAGTATTAGAAGAAGATATAAATGAAGATAAAGCAACTGTAGTAGTTGAGATAGAAGTACTTGATTATTATTCATCTTTTGCAAAATCAAGAGAATATTTTGAAAAACACTTAGAAGAGTTCTATGAAAAAGTTCCAGAAGAACCAATTAATAATTCTAAAGAATTAAAAACATATCAAATAAGTGAATTAGAAAATGTTGAAGATAAAACAAAATATCAAATTACTTTTGATTTAACTAAAGACAATAATAATTGGAAACTAGATGATACAAAAGAAGATATATTTATGAAAATGTATGGTCTATACTAAGTAAAACTTGAAAAATTAACGAATTTGTGATATAATATCTTCTACCAATTGGGGGTAGAGGGTATGAGTACTAAACAAAAGAAAGTTTTAGTAAAATTAGAAATATTAGAATTAATTTTATCAATTGCAGGATTTATCCTAAGTTGTATGGTATTTGCTGCTACTAGAATAGGAGAAAGATATTTCTTCTATGCTATTGCTGTTGTTCTAGGATTTAATATTATTCACAGTATCAGAAAAATAGAAAAAGATAGTGAACAACCAAAAGTAGTTAAATACTCTAAGAAATTAATTTCAGCAAAAAAGGTGTCTTATTAGACATCTTTTTTATTTTTCACAAAATACTTGCTTTTTTTTTATATGATTATTTGTTATAATAATAGCATAATAGAGGGTGATTTGTGATGCTAGGTAAAATAGAAGAAATTATTGACAACCAAGTGCGCGTAAAACTAGACATAGATATTGCTGAACAACCAAGCTTAGTTAATCTACATGTAGTCTTTGATGATGGTAGAAACAAGATTGTTGCAGAAATTGCTAATGCTAACAAGGAATTTATGTTTGCTAATATTGTTGGTGAAATTGTAGGCGATACTTTTATTCCAGGATCTAGCGCAAAACCATCTTTTAAATCAATAGTAAGATTAATTGAAATGCCAGAGTTAGAGTTAATCTTTGGTAAACAAGAATTAACAAAAGGAATTACAAACTTCGGAACAAGTAATGTTTATGAAGGTTATAAAATAAATGTAAATATAAATGATTTCTTTAATAGCCATTTTGCTATTTTAGGAAATACTGGTTCAGGTAAATCAAGTACAGTAGCATCTATTCTACAAAAGTTATTCTTAGGTACTACACCTCCAGTAAATTCAAGTATGTTCTTCTTTGATGCTTATGGAGAATATACAAATGCATTTTCAACATTACATACAAAGAATCCTGCTTTAGGATATAAAAGATATACAACTAATATAATTGATCCAGATTGTGAAATATTAAGAATTCCAGTTTGGTTATTAGATATTGATGACTTAGCACTTTTATTAGATGCAACTAGTCCAGCTCAATTACCAATAATTGAAAAAGCTTTAAAACTAGTACGTATTTTAACTGGTAAAAGTGAAAGCGTTATTCGTCGTAAAAATGATATTATAGCTAGAGCTGTACAAGATATCTTATTAAGTGGAGCAGAATCTACTAAGATAAGAGACCAAGTAATGGGAGTATTAACAAAGTTTAATACATCATCACTTAATCTAGAAACACAAATTGTACAACCGGGATATACAAGAACATTAAAACAATGTTTATATGTAGATAAAATTGGTAAGATGCAAGAAATTGAACTTGTTGTAGAGTTCATTAGAGCATATATTATTGAAGATGAAGTATTAGATGAATCTGATGCTAATCCATATTATTCATTAGATGATTTAGAGCAAGCTATGGATTTTGCTCTAATTAGTGAAGGTATTTTAAAGAGTAATAAAGTATTTGATAATGCTAATGTAATGAGTGTAAGACTTCATACTTTAGCAACAGGAGATAATAGACATTACTTTACTTATCCAAGATATATTTCTAAAGATGAGTGGATTGAATCACTTCTTTGGGATCAAACAACAAGTATGAGAGCACAAATAGTTAACTTTAATATTAACTATGTTGATGATCGTATGGCTAAAGTAATTACAAAAATTATTTCTAGAATGCTATTCCAAAAAGCAAGTTTAGTTAAGCCTAGAGGAAGTAGAGCATTCCATATAATTATTGAAGAAGCTCATAGATATGTACAACACGATAGTGATATAGAAATATTAGGATATAATATATTTGAGCGTATTGCTAAGGAAGGTCGTAAATATGGAGTATTCTTAGCAATGATTACACAAAGACCAAGTGAATTATCTGATACATGTGTATCACAGTGTGCAAACTTTATAATACTAAGAACAATGCACCCAGTAGATTTAAAATATATTAAAGAAATGGTTCCAAATATATCGAGTGAAATTGTATTACAATTAAAGAACTTAAAACCAGGTAATTGTATTACATTTGGTACAGCATTTAAAGTACCAACATCTCTATATATAGATTTACCAAATCCAAAACCATTATCAAACAATGTCGATTTACAAACAGTTTGGTATACACAAGCAGGAGCAAGTCAAACTTCAGTAGCAACAATGATGCAACAACAAAACTTTCCAACACAACTTGCTCAAGGAATAACCGAAGAAATGTTAAGAAATCCTCCTAATATTAATGGAGGACAACCACAACAAACACCAGCTACTGAACCAACATTAATAGAAGAGCCAATCTTGTCACCAATTGCTATTACACCAGGAGCATAAAGAAAAGTAAATTTTTACTTTTTCTTTTGAAAAATGTATGATAAAATGAATTATAGTAAAAGTATAGTGAAATATTGCCTATATAAAAGGTTATAAAATAAAGGAGAAGGGTATCATGAAAGATAAGTTAAAAGGATTTTTTGGTACAGGTGAAGAGCCAGAAGAAAGAGTTGTAGAAGAAGAAGGATTTTATAAAACTTCTAGAGAGGAATATCATGAACAAAATGGTATTGCTGGATCTAAAATGATGTTATTAGAACCACGTGCATACTCTGAAAGTCAACAAATTGCTGACTACTTAAAGAGAAGAAATGCTGTAGTAGTTAATTTAAAAAGAGTAACACCAGATCAAGCAAAGAGAATTGTAGATTTCCTATATGGTACAATTTATGCTATTGATGGAGATATTCAAAAACTAGGAGGAGGAATCTTCTTATGTACTCCAAATAACGTAGTAGTTGATGGTAAGATTAGTGATGAAACTGGTCCTCAAGGTCAAAAACCAGAAAGAACTGGTGCTGATTATTTAAATGATAGAGAAGAATCATCAGAGGACGATTTCTTTTAAGAATAATTCTAATTAAACTCTGAGGTGATTATATGGAACAATTTAGTTCAGAGACTAATGGATATAATCGTAAAGAAGTTAATAAATTCTTAAGTGACATAATTAAAGAAACAGATGAGATTATTGAAAAATATAAACAACAAGAAGAGCAAATGAAATCACTTCAAGAACAAATTGATCATTATCAAGGTGTACAAAGTACGATTAAAGATGCAGTAGTTGAAGAAGAGAGTAATCATATTATTATGGAAGCAAAAAGAGAAGCTTCAGAAATAATAAATGATGCACTAGAAAGAGCAGAACAAGTAGAAGCTCAGAGAAGATTATTAGAAAAGAATATGGAAATATTCAAGAAAAAGTTAAAACTAATTATGGAACAACAACATATTATTGTTGATAAGATTGATGAATTAGAAATACAAGATAAGTAGACAATAGTCTACTTTTCATTTAAGGAGAATAAGTATGGATGATGAAATAACTAAAGAAATAAAAACTATTTCAGAATTAGAAGAAAAAGAAACAACTCCAGTTGAAGAACAAGTAGAAAATGTAGAAGAACAGGTTGAAACAACTAAAGAAGAAACAGTAGAAGAGACAACTGAAACACCAGTAGAAGAAGTAAAGGAGTCTACTACAGAAGAACCAGTAATAACAGAAGAGAAAAGTCCTAAGAATAAGAAAAAGATTATATTAATAGTTGGAGGTATTATTTTAGGATTAATTATAATTATTATCTTAGTAGTTCTTTTAACTCATAAAGGGGATAAAGAAGATAATAAAAAGACTAAGAAGAATAATGATAGTCCTTTTGTAACTACAATGAAAGCATCTTTAAAAGATGGATCATTTGATAAAGAAATCAAAAAAGGATTAACAGAAAATGAAATTAATGCTGATTCTGTATGTATTCTAAATATGGATATTGATTCTGATTTAGAGCAAGAATTAGTAGTATATGCAGAAGAAGGAACTAAGAAAGCAATATTTCAATTAGAAGTAGATGAAATAGTAGCCTTAGAAGATAGTTTTCCAGTAGATACTAAAGATTCTTTAGGATATGTTTATTCATCTGAAAGAAAAGAAAACTTCTGGTATACAGAGTCTCAAAAGAACTATACAATTATTAGTTCAGCTAAAAAGATTATTAAAGAAGATGATTTCTTAAATAATTATTTTGCATTAACTAAGACATATGAAGAAAAACCAATACTAGATCATTGTAAAGAATATAAATTAGATGGTGATTTAGATGCTAAAAAGCTTGAAAAATCAGCAATTACAAATGAAAAAGTATTAGAAGATAATAAAATTAAAGAAGAAGAAATAGCTGATGCTTATGCTAAATACATAAAAGAAAAGACAGAAAAAGAAGCTAAAGAAAAAGAAGAGGCTGAGAAAAAAGCAAAAGAAGAAGCAGAAAGAAAAAAACTTGAAGGAACTTTAGTAATAGGTACTAATAAATATAAATATGGAACTTATAATCTAACTACTTCAGAAGGAGAGTCTGATGGAGTTATGATTCTATATTCAGATTTAACATGTGTATTTAAAGGAGTAGCTTGTACTTATACATTAGGTGATGTAAGAAATGCAGAAGATGAATTAACTCCAGGAATATCTTTATCAGGAGGACAAACATTTATTACTTCAACAGATGAAGGAACTCTTATTAATCCAGCTAATTCAACATTAGCAAAATACGCAGGATAAAAAATGCTAATAAAAAAGGTTGTTTTCAAGTTAAATGTGTGTTATATTATAACCTGAAAGCAATTGCGAAAGACGGAATATTTCGGGATTTGTAGAGAGTCTATGGTAGGTGAAAATAGATAACGATGGAGTATTCGGATCACTTTCAAGTGCGATTTATGGATAAGATAAATACGGTGACGCGTTATAGTCTTTGAGGTAAGTTTTACTTACAAATTAAGGTGGTACCGCGAACTATTCGTCCTTATGGATGAATAGTTCTTTTTTTATTCTTATCTCATAGGATTAAAAAGGAGGTCAAATGTTAATAAACATCATATTATTAGGAATAGGCTTCGTAGTATTAATAAAAGGAGCAGATTTCTTTGTAGATGGAGCAAGTGGTATAGCTGCAAATTTCAAAGTATCAAAAATGCTAATAGGTCTAACCATAGTAGCATTTGGTACCAGTGCACCAGAATTTGCTGTAAGCGTTAAATCACTAATTTCAGGTAGTGGAGATATGGTGCTAGGAAATGTCATAGGAAGTAATATATTAAATATTTTATTAATTATAGGATGTTCAGCAATGTTTCATTCTTTAACAGTAAAGAATAATACAATAAAAAAAGAATTACCCATAACTCTAATGATTACAATGGCTTTTGCCGTATTGTTATCAGATAGTATATGGGATAAGTCATTAAATAATATTCTTTCAAGAGGAGATGGCTTGACTTTAATATTATTCTTTGGAGTATTCTTATATTACTTAATAAAAATGACAAGAAATAAAGTAGAAGAAGAAAAAGATGAAGATGCAATATCTATAAAAAGAGCAATTATTTATACAGTAATTGGTCTTGCAGGAATTGTATTAGGAAGTAATTTTGTAGTAGATTCTGCTGCAAAAATAGCTTCAATTCTAGGAGTATCTGAAAGAATGATATCTCTAACAATTATTGCATTAGGAACTTCTCTTCCAGAGCTAGTAACATCAGTTGCCGCAACAAGAAAAGGAGAATTTGATATTGCAATAGGAAATGTAGTAGGTAGTAATATTTTCAATATAGGAATGGTAATTGGAATACCAGTAGCAATATTTGGAAGTATTAATGCCATATCATTTAGTTATTTAGATTTATTAGTAATGATAACATCAGCAATTTTATTATTTATGTTTTCATTTAATGATACTAAAATATCAAGAAAAGAAGGATTTATATTTTTACTATTATTTGTAGCTTATTATAGTTATGTAATCGTAGCATAAAAGGAGTGAGTATTATGAAATTTAAAAAATTAGAATCAGGAAAAACAAGTGAAGTAGAAAAGAAATATAGTGAATATTGGGAAAAGAATAAAGTATTCGAAAAAAGTGTAAAACAAAGAAAAGAAAACTTTGTCTTCTATGATGGACCAGCAACAGCAAATGGTATGCCTGGAATTCACCATATGATGGCAAAATTATTAAAAGATACAATTTGTAAATATAAGACAATGCAAGGATTCCGTGTAGTACGTAAAGTAGGATGGGATACTCATGGATTACCAGTAGAAGTACAAGTTGAAAAAGAATTAGGATTCAATGGTAAAGGTGATATTGAAAAATATGGTATCAAAGAATTCAATCAAAAATGTCGTGAAAGTGTATGGAAAAATGAAAAATACTTTACACAATTTACTAAAGAAATGGGTCAATTCATTGACTTAGAGCATCCATATGTTACATATGATAATAATTATATTGAAACAGAATGGTGGATCTTAAAGAAGATTTTTGATGAAGGATATATCTATGATGGATTAAAGATTGTACCATGGTGTCCAAGATGTGGAACAGGTCTAGCATCACACGAAGTAGCTCAAGGATATAAAGAAATATCAGTAAATACTGTATATGTTCCATTCAAAGCAAAAGATCAAGAAAATACATATTATTTAGTTTGGACAACTACTCCATGGACATTAATGTCTAATGTAGCACTATGTGTAAATCCAAAAGAAACTTATGTTAAATGTTTATCTAAAGGATATAACTTTATCGTTGCTAAAGCATTAGCAGATAAGATTTTAGGAGAAGGATACGAAGTAGTTGAAGAATACAAAGGAACAGATCTAGAAAATAGAGAATATGAACAATTACTACCTATCTTAAAAGCTCCAGAGAATAAAAAATCATTTATCGTTACATGTGATGATTATGTAACAATGGAAGATGGTACTGGTATCGTTCATATTGCTCCTGCTTTTGGACAAGACGACTATGAAGTAGGATTAAAATATGATTTAGCTATGTTTAATCCAGTAGGTGAAGATGGATGCTTTACTGAAGGACCTTGGAAAGGAAGACTTGTAGTAGATCCAGAACTAGAAGTAGAAATTATTAAATATTTAGCTTCTGAAGATAAATTATTTAAGAAACAAAAGATGAACCATGACTATCCACATTGTTGGAGATGTAAGACACCATTAGTTTATTACTCAAAACCATCTTTATATATTAAGACAACTGCTAAACAAAAAGAAATTATTGAAGAAAATAAGAAAGTTAACTGGTATCCAGATTATGTTGGAGAAAAACGTTTTGGTAACTGGTTAGAGAATATGAATGACTGGGCAATCTCTAGAAATAGATATTGGGGAACACCAATTCCGCTATGGAGATGTGAATGCGGTCATGCAGAAATGATTGGTTCTCGTAAAGAATTAGCTGAAAAAGCAATTGAAGATATTGATGAAACAATTGAATTACATAGACCATATGTTGATGATGTTCATATTAAATGTCCTCACTGTGGAAAAACAATGTCAAGAGTTCCAGATGTAATGGATTGTTGGTTTGATAGTGGTGCAATGCCATTTGCTCAATATCATTATCCATTTGAAAACAAAAAATTATTTGAAGAACAATTCCCAGCAGACTTTATTTCTGAAGGAATTGATCAAACAAGAGGATGGTTCTATTCTTTAATAGCTGTATCAGTATTTGTTACAGGAAAGTCACCTTATAAGAATGTTCTTGTAAATGACTTATTACTAGATAAGAATGGACAAAAAATGCATAAGTCTAGAGGAAATGCAATTTCTCCATTTGAAATTATGGAAGAGTATGGAGCAGATACAGTAAGATTCTATATGTTATATGCATCTCCAGTATGGACTCCATTAAAATTCGATGTTGAAGGATTAAAAGAAATCTATTCTAAATACATTTCTACATTCAAAAATGCATATTCATTCTTTGAAATGTATGCAAATGCAGATAAGATTGATCCTAGAGAATATCATATTCCAGTAGAAAATAGAGAATTAATCGATAGATGGTTATTATCTAAACTAAATAAATTAATTAAAGATGTAACTTCAGCTTATGAAGAATATGATCTAAATAAAGTTGCTAAGTTAATCGTACCATTCTTAAATGATGATTTATCTAACTGGTATATTAGAAGTAATAGACGTAGATTCTGGGATTCAGAATTAACTGATTCTAAGAAAGCAGTTTATGAAACAATGTATGAAGCTTTAGTTGTATTATGTAAATTATGTGCACCTTTAACTCCATTCTTAACAGAAGAAATTTATGAAAAATTAACTGGAGAAAAATCAGTTCATTTAGCAGACTTCCCTAAAGTAGAAGAAACTTTAATTGATGAAGCAGTAGAAGAAAGAATGGACTTAGTAAGAGATGTTTGTTCTCTAGGAAGATTTGCTCGTGAAGAAGTAAATATTAAAGTTAGACAACCAATTAGTAGTTTAATTCTTCCAAAGAGTGATGAATTAATTATTGGAGATTTATTACCAGTAATCCAAGAAGAATTAAATGTAAAAGAAGTACAATTTAAAGCTGATATGACTGATTACTTAGAGTATGTAGTAAAACCTAACTTCCAAGTATTAGGAAAGACTTTAGGACCTAAGATGAAAGAACTACAACAAATTATCTCTAAACTAACAAGTAATGAAATTAGAGAAATTGGTGAAAATGGTTTAACTGTTAAATTAGCAGGAGAAGACTTCAAACTAGATAGTGAAAATACATTAGTATCTATTAAACAAAAAGAAGGATATGCTTCAACTTCAAATAATAGAACAATAGTAGTATTAGATACAGAATTAACTGATGAATTAATTCTTGAAGGTTTAGCTCGTGAATTCGTTCGTAAAGTTCAATCTCTAAGAAAAGATGCAGACTTCGTAATTACAGATCATATTAAGATTTACTATAATGGAACTGATAAAGTTGATTGTATGTTAAAAGACTTTAGAGATTACGTTATGGGTGAAACATTAGGAGATGAATTAATTAAAGATATCTCTCTAACAGATAAAGATAAATGTGATCTAAATGATGAAGAAGCATACATTAAAGTAGAAAAAGTTAAATAATAAATATAAAACACTATAGTCATTTGACATAGTGTTTTATTTATGTAAATAAAGATACAATAACTTACAAAGCAGCGATAAATGTATGATATAATTAAACTATATAGTAGGTGACAAAATGAAAAAAACAAAGAAACATATATGGTTAGCAATTATAGCAATTATAATTGCTGCTTTAGCCTTTGGTTATGCTTATTTAACAACAACTCTATCTATAAATGGAATAACAGATATAGATAGAAACAGTTGGGATGTATATTTTGATAATGTGCAAGTGACTACCGGCTCTGTATCAGGAGCACAAGAAATTGAAGCCCCAACAATCACAAGCGATACTGAAGTAGAGTTTCATGTTAATTTAAAAAAACCAGGAGACTTTTATGAATTCACAATAGAAGCAAGAAATGATGGAACTATAGATGCGATGATAAATTCAGTTTCAAAGAAATTAAATGGAACAGAAATAACAACTCTACCAGCATATTTGGACTACACAGTTACATATGAAGATGATATTGAAATACAAGACAACCATTTATTAGCAGCAGAGTCTCTTGAAACGTACAAAATAAGGGTAGAATACAAATCAAATATTTCAGCAAGTGACCTTCCATCAACAGCACAATCTCTATCATTATCATTTGGAGTAGAATATGTTCAATCAGATGAGAATGCGGCTACAGTAAGACAAATACTATATTCAACATTAAATGATGGATATTTATATATTGGTAGAGAATATGATGATAATATGATTTTATATGAAACTCCAGAAGCAGCAATGGAGGCAATGCATGATACTCCAATTTTCTTAAAGCATATTTTAGTAAATGATTCAATTATAAAAACATATATAGGTTTTGTATACAATGATAATACATATTATCTTCAAGGTGCAGGAGCATCATTTAATGCTTTTACAAATGAATACAATAATGATAGTATTTATTATGAAAAAAACAAATTGGTTTTACAAAATGTATTTGGTGATGATAATTGTTATGAATCAGGAAATAGTTATCAATGTATTAATCCTAGTTATAGTCTTGACGACGTTTATGCTTATATATCAGCAAAGGGGCACGTTGAAATTGGAGTTATTTATACCTGCGTCATAGATAGACAAGGAAGATCGAGTTGTGGGAAACAACAATAAACAAAAGACATGCTAGACATGTCTTTTTTCTTGCCTAGTTTTCTTTTTCTAGATTTTAGTGTAAAATAAAGATAGAAAGAAGGGGTATGATGGAAGATACTGATTTAAAAGAGTTTTTAACTAAGATTGGAATTTGGGTATTTATCGTCGTAGTCTTTGGTGGATTAATGACTCTAATTCTTATTAATAAATTTGGTGTTAAAGAAATTGATATTAATAAGGAAATAGATAAAAAGAATAATCTACTAGTTTTAGTTGTGAATGAAAAAACTAAAAAGATTAATAATTATAAAGAAGTATTAAATAATAGTGGAATGAATTATAAAATAGTTTATAAAGATAGAGAAAGATATTTTGATGATTTTTTAAGAAAAGTAGATTTAGAAGAGACTGATATTATTGAACCTACAATTATCTATATCGAAAAAGGAAAAGTATCTGCAATTTTAGTAGATATGAAAAAAACTAATGATTTAGAAGAATTTTTGGAGTATAATACTCAAATTGAGGAAGGGTAGATAGAATGAAAAGAGTAGTAGCCTTAGTAACCGGTAGTAATCGAGGAATTGGTGCTAGTTGTATTGAAGAATTTGCTAGACAAGGAGTAACAGTAGTAATTAACTATTGTCATCATGAAGAAGAAGCAAAGGCTTTAGAAGAAGAAATTAGATCTAAATATAAAGTTGATGTACTTACCATAAAATGTGATATTTCAAAAGAAGAAGAAGTAGAAAATATGGTAAATGAAATTGTAGATAAATTTGGTGGAATTGATATCTTAGTTAATAATGCTAGTGTTTGTCGTGATTCTCTATTTATGGATAAAAACATTAAAGAGTTTAAAAGAATTCTAGATGTAAACTTAATTGGTACATATCTATGTAGTAAATATGTAGGTAAAGTAATGTTAGAAGCTAAAAAAGGTAAAATTATTAATATTGCGTCTACTAATGCAATTGATACATTTTATCCTGAATCATGTGATTATGATGCATCTAAAGCAGGAGTTATTTCCTTAACTCATAACTTAGCAAGAGAATTTGCTCCATTTATTAATGTAAATTGTGTATGTCCAGGATGGGTAAAAACATCTATGAACAAAGATTTAAGTATAGATCAAATTAAAGAAGAAAAGAAAAAAATATTATTAAGAAGATTTGCAGAACCTGAAGAAATAAGTAAAGTAGTTGTCTTTTTAGCTTCATCAAAAGCAAATTATATAAATGATTCCATTATTCGAGTAGATGGTGGAAAATACAATGGATAGGATGTGTTAAAGTGAACGAGCTTGGTATTAGTGAAGAAGTTGTAAGATTAGTAAATGAAGCAGAAGCTGAATGTTATGAAGAATTCTTAAAAATAGATAAAAGATGTGATAATAATAGTTTAAAAGTATTAAGTAGTTTTCAAAGAAATGAAGTAACTGAATCATGTTTTAATGAAACTACAGGTTATGGTTATAATGATTTAGGAAGAGACACTATTGAAAAAATATTTATAGATGTTTTAGGATCAGAAGATGCATTAGTTAGAAATCAATTTATTTCAGGATCTCATGCTCTAACAGTATGTTTCTTTGCCTTGCTTAGACCAAATGATTTATTATTAAGTATCAGTGGTACTCCATATGATACTTTACATGAAGTAATAGGCATTAAAGAAAATCCTAGTTCCCTAAAAAGTTTTGGAATTAGATATGATGAAATAGATTTAGTGGATAATGATTTTAATTATGAAGCAATAAAAGAATATCTTACTAATAATAATGTAAAAGTAGTAGAGATTCAAAGAAGTAAAGGTTACTCTACAAGAAAATCTTTAACTATTGATAAAGTAGAAAAAGTAATAAAAATGATAAAAGAAGTTAGTCCAAATACAATAGTAATGGTAGATAACTGTTATTGTGAATTTGTATCAGATAAAGAACCAGTACAAGTTGGTGCTGATATAATGGTTGGATCTTTAATTAAAAACTTAGGAGGAGGAATTGCTCCTAATGGTGCTTATATTGCTGGACGTCATGATTTAATAGAACTTTGTGGAGAAAGATTAACTCTTCCAGGAGAAGGTAGAGAAGTAGGACCTAGTTTAGGTGTAAATAAACAATTGTTACAAGGTATCTATATGGCTCCTAGCGTAGTAGCATCTTCTCTAAAAACTGCAGTATTAACAAGTAAAGTATTAGAGAAAATGGGTTATGAAGTAGAACCTAGATATAATGAAGTTAGAGCAGATATTGTAGAAAATATTATCTTTAGAAATCCAGAAGACTTAATAGAGTTTACTAGAGGTATACAAGAAGGATCTGCTATTGATTCAAACGCTACAGTAGAACCTTGGGATATGCCAGGATATACTGATAAAGTAATTATGGCAAGTGGATCATTTACACAAGGATCATCAATTGAATTATCTTGTGATGGACCATTAAGAGAACCATATATAGCATATATGCAAGGAGCACTAACTTATCCTTATGGTAAGTTAGGACTTATGAAAGCAGTACAAAAAATTATGAAAGGAGGAAAATAGATGGATTATACAACAGTTGGAAACTATGGTGCAGAAGATGCAATGTTAGCAATAATAGGTATTTTTTACATAGTATTTATGATAATAGTATTAGTAGCTTCAATAATTTCGATTATTGGTATGTGGAAAATGTTTACTAAAGCCAAAGAAGAAGGATGGAAAGCAATAATACCAGTATATAATTTATATACATTATGTAAGATTATTGGAATTAGCCCATGGTGGTTATTAATAGTGTTTGGATCAGCATTATTAGGAATAATTCCTTTTGTGGGATACATTGTAGAAATGGCTGCACTAATTTACTTTGGCATTCTTCTAAGTGTTTCAACTGCCAATAGTTTTGGTAAAGATATAGGATATGCAGTAGGTATTTATTTCTTAGCCCCAGTATTCTATTGTATTTTAGGATTTGGTAAAGCTGAATATATTGGACCAAAACCAATGAAAGATATCATTTTCAATAATGCACAATAAAAAGATTAGAATATTCTAATCTTTTTTTCATATAATCTAGAGAACGGAGGATTATATGATTAAAAAACAAAACTTATGGTTATTAACATTATTTAGTTTAATTCTAATATTAGGAGTATATTATGTAACAATGCCAAATGAAGTATTAGAAAAAATAAATATTAAGACAGAGGAGTTAAAAGAAGATAAAGTAGAAGAAGAATCCTCTCTAACTTCACTTAGAGTAAGTAAAGAAACAACAAGAAAAGAGAAAATAGATTCTCTAGAATCATCTCTTGCAAGTGACAATTTAACATCATCAGAAAAGAATAATACTTATGAATTATTAAAATATTTAAATGAGATTCAAGGAATAGAAGAAAAACTAGAAAAGAAAATAAAGAAAGAATTAGGATTAGATTGTTATATAAAGATTGATAATAGTGATGCTAATGCTATATGTATATCAAAAGAACATGATAAAACATTAGCTAATAAGATAATGAGATTAGTTCAACAAACTCAAAAGAATAAATTGAATATTACTGTTAAATTTCAAAAGAACTAATTATAAAATATTTCATAAAATAGAATAGGTGATTTTATGAAAAGCATTTTAACAGTAAGAGAAAAATGTATCTTTGAATATTTAATTAATAATTACTCTACCAAAGAAATAGCAGAAATCTTAAAAATAAGTGAAAAGACAGTTAGAAATCATATCTCAAATGTAATGCAAAAACTAGGAACTAAAGGTAGAGCAAGTACTGTAATAGAATTATTAAAGTTAAAAGAAATATCTATTGAAAGGTGATAAAGTGAAAAAAATATTTCCCTTAGTTCTTCTTTTATTTGTATTAGTATCTATTGCTACACTTCCAACAATAAGTAATAAGAACACATTAAGAACAAATTATGAAATAAAAGAAGAATCTATTCCTAATACAAAGTTATATTTAAAAAATAAATATAATTATTTAGTAAAAGTAAATGTCTTACTTCCATTAAAAGATCAAGTAGAAAGTATTGTTGAATATCTAAGGGAAGATAATAATGATTTAGATATAGAGTGGAGTGGATATATTCCTAAAGGTACTAAAATTTTAGAATCAAAAATAAAAGATAAAGTATTGGAAATTCATTTTTCAAAAGAATTAGAAAAAATGGATAAAAAATATTTGATAGGAATTAAAGAATCTCTTTTAGAAATAAAAAGAGTAGAAGATGTAATAATCTATATAGAAGATGAATTAGTAGACGATTATCTTCCATTAAATAAAGTAGAAGAATGGTCTAATAGAGATAAAATAGAAAAAGTAGTAATCTATTATGTCAATTCTCTTAGTAGTCCATATCTAGTACCAGTGACAAAATACCTAAATATAGATAATAATAAAATAGATATTATTCTAGAAGAGTTAAAGAATAATATTCCAGATCATTTAATAAGTTTAGTAAACAATAATGTAAAATTAAATTCTTTTAAATTAGAAAATGATATATTAACTCTAGACTTTGATAATAGTATTTTAAGTGATAAAAAGCATAAAGATTTGATAGTTGAAGAGATAGCATACTCTGTATTAGACAATTTTGATTGTTCTAGTGTAGTTATTAAAGTTAATAATAATTTTCAAAAAATAGTAAATAAAAAGCGTTAAAACACGTTAAAAAGCAAAAAAGTACTTGTAAATCAAGTACTTTTATATTATAATCTTATTTGTCAGCTGAATATGTCTGCGTAGCTCAGCTGGATAGAGCAATCGCCTTCTAAGCGATCGGTCAGGCGTTCGAGTCGCCTCGCGGACACCATTTAAAAACAACAATCCATTAAGGATTGTTTTTTTTTGTGTCAACTAGAAGTAAATTGACAAATTAATACGAAATAGAAAAATGAAATCATGTTATACTTAAAATGACGAATAAAAGGAGGGATATGATGTATCAAGCATTGTTAATTACATTGGCAGCATTGCCAGTTATTATCATATTGTTTCTTATTTATTTTAGAGATAAAAATAAAGAACCAATGGTTTTATTAATAAAATTATTTTTATCAGGATTCTTATCAGTTGGAATAGTTCTTATTCTAAATGATTTATTAAGTATGTTTTTACCATTTATGCAGAAGTCTTTAGCAGAAAAAACTATTGTAGAATTATTATTATATACATTCTTAGGAGTAGCTTTAGTAGAGGAATCTAGTAAATGGATTATGACTTATATCTTTGGATATAAGAATAAAGAATTTGATGAATTATATGATGCATTACTATATGCAGTATTTGTGTCCCTTGGATTTGCCTTTCTAGAAAACATTTGGTACGTAATAAGAGATTCAAGTATTAATAGTGCTTTAATGAGAGCAGTATCTGCTGTTCCAGGACATACATGTTTCGCTATTGCTATGGGTTATAATCTAAGTATGGCAAAATTCTATGAATTTAAAAAAGATCCATGTAAAAAGAAAAAATATTTAATATTAAGTATTGTAATTCCTACAATACTTCACGGAATATATGACTTCTGTTTAATGTCACAATATCAAATATTAATGACAGTATTTAGTGTATTTATTATAGTTTTATATGTATTCTCAATTATGAGAGTTGCGAAAGTTGCTAAATCAAATAAGAAGATTAAATTTAAAAATAAATTCTGTAAAACTTGTGGAAAAGTAGTAACAGGAGAATTCTGTTCAAGGTGTGGAACAAGACAAGAATAAAGACAAGGAAACTTGTCTTTTTTTATGTAAACTTATCATTTATATTTACATCATTTATTGAAGCTTATATTTAAAAATATTACAATTATAATAAGGGATACTATAGATAGGAGATGATAATGTGACAAGAAGAAAACTAAATACAATTTATTTATCACTAGTCACAGTATTATTGTGCCTTGTTTCTGTAGGATATTCTGCTTTAGAACAAAATCTACTTCTAAGTGGAGATGTAACAATATTAAAACCAAGAGAACCTATATTAAAAGCAACAGCCTCTTCTGATACATCTGCTTTTAGAAACAGTACATATAAAAATAAAATAAAAATAATAAACATAGATGATGAATTAAATCCGCCAGCAAATATAATAGCAAGTTGGGATATAGGTGTCTCTCAAACAGGAAATGTAATGGCATATATTGTCGCCAATCAAACTGATAATACATACTATGATTTATATATCCAAGGAGACGGACATCTATATGCGAATGAAGATAGTTCATATTTGTTCTATGACTTAAAATATGTAGACCAAATAAATGGCATCGAAAATTTAGATACTTCAAGAGTAACTAATATGGGACAAATTTTTGGATATACAGGATATAATAGTACAGTTTTTACACTTGATTTAGGATCTAACTTTGATACGAGTAATGTAACAAATATGTCAGAAATGTTTTATCAAACAGGATATAAAAGTACTGTATTTACATTAGATTTAGGATCTAACTTTGATACTGGTAATGTTACAAATATGCAAAAAATATTTTCCGGTACGGGATATAGCAGTACAGTTATGACCTTAGATTTAGAAGATAAATTTGATACAAGTAATGTAACTAATATGTATTCGATGTTTTGTTACACAGGATATAAAAGTACTGCATTTACATTAGATTTAGGATCTAACTTTGATACGGGCAATGTAACAAATATGTATGAAATGTTTTACAATACAGGTTATAGTAGTACAGCATTTACTCTAGATTTAGGCGACAAATTTGATACAAGTAATGTAACAAATATGTCAGAAATGTTTTATTATACGGGCTATAATAGTACAGTTTTTACTCTTGATCTAGGAAATAATTTTGATACCAGTAATGTAACAAAAATGTCTAGTTCAAATTACTTTCACCGTGCCGGAACTCCAGGAGGTATGTTTAATAGCACGGGTTATAAAAGCACTGTTTTTACTTTAAACCTTGGGAATAAATTTGATACAAGTAAAATAAGTAATATGAATAGTCTTTTTGAATCCGCAGGACACGAAAGTCCAGTATTTACCATAAACTTAGGAGACAAATTTGATACCAGTAATGTAACAAACATGGGGCTAATGTTTAATGACACGGGTTATAGAAGTACAGTTATGACATTAGATTTAGGAGACAAATTTGATACCAGTAATGTAACAAAAATGGATACAATGTTCTCAGGGGTAGGATACTATTGCCAGAATTTTACACTAGATTTAGGAAACAAATTTGACACAAGCAATGTCACAGACATGTGGGAAATGTTTCGAGGCACAGGCGCTTTTAGCACAGTATTTACCTTAGATTTAGGAGACAAATTTGATACCAGTAATGTAACAAATATGTATTATATGTTTCACTCTACAGGATATAATAGTACAGTTATGACATTAAACTTAGGTAACAAATTTGATACGGCTAAGGTTACAGATATGATTAACATGTTTTATTCAACCGGATATAGTAACCCAAATTTTACTATAAATTTAGGCAACAAATTTGACACTTCATCTGTAACAAATATGAGTAGAATGTTCAGTAAAACGGGTTATAGTAGTACAGTATTCACTTTGAATCTAGGATCAAAATTTGATACAAGTAATGTTACTAATATGAGTGAAATGTTTTTCTTCACTGGTGCTAATTCTAATTCATTTTCCACATTAAATTTAGGCAACGTCTTTGATACAAGTAATGTAACAAATATGTCAAGAATGTTTGCAGGAGTAGGATTTAGTTGTACTAATTTCACACTAAGTTTAGGAACAAAATTTGATACTTCTAATGTAACAAATATGGAAAACATGTTTGCCTCGACAGGACATAATAGTACGGTGTTTACATTAGATTTAGGTAGCAAATTTGATACTTCAAATGTAACAGATATGACTGCAATGTTTGCTTCAACAGGATATAGTAGTACAGTTTTTACCTTAGATTTAGGTAGCAAATTTGATACAAGCAACGTTACAAAGACTTATGGAAGGACATATGCAACAGTTTCACCGGAATCCATGCGATATAGCAATATTTTTACTATAACTGGCTACAGTAATCCAAACTTTACATTGAATATGGGAAGTAAATTTTTCACAAGCAATATGACTGATATGACTGCAATGTTCTTAGACACTGGACATAGCAATCCATATATGATATTTGATTTAACAACTTTTGATTTCAGCAATGTTACTAGTTGTACTTATTTGTTTGGAGCAACTTCAGCATCGAATTATCGTTATGTACATAGCGATCCAACTCCAGCAACTGTTACTATTTATGTTAAAGATGCCTCTGATCAAGATTGGATTCTTAGACATGCTGGAAATTTAGCAACGGATATTGAACAAAGAAATCACAATATAACAACATCCAACGTAATTATAAGACCATAGTAAAAGACAAGGAAACTTGTCTTTTTTTTATACGTAAGATATAATGTAGAAGGAGATGAAACGATGAAGGTTCTTTTATATACAGAAGGAGAGAAGATGTTTTCAAAGAGTGGCTTAGGGCATGCTATTAAACATCAAATGAAAGCACTATCTCTAGAAAATATTGAATATACTACAAATTTAAAAGATGATTATGATATTATCCATTTAAATTTCTATGGACCAAAGTCTTATGCAGAAGCAAAACGTGCTAAGAAGAATGGTAAGAAAGTAGTATATCATGCACATTCTACAGAAGAGGATTTTAAGAATGGTTTTATTTTTAGTAAACAAATATCTCCTGCCTTTAAGAAATGGTTAATTAAGTGCTATAGTTTAGGAGATGTTATTGTAACTCCTACACCATACTCTAAAAGACTACTTGAAGGTTATGGAATAAAAAATAAGATATATGCAATATCAAATGGTATTGAATTAGACAAATTTAAATATGATCCAAAAGCTAGAAAAACATTTAGAGAAAGATATCATTACTCTAAAGATGATAAAGTAGTAATTGGTATTGGATTATATATTGAAAGAAAAGGTATAGTAGACTTTGTAAAACTTGCTAAAAGAATGCCTGAGTATAAATTTATATGGTTTGGATATAGTCCATTATCTGCCGCAACAAAACCAGTTCGTGATGCAGTTAATACAAAACTAGATAACTTAGTTTTTGCAGGCTATGTAGAACAAGATATTATTGTAGAAGCAATGAATGGTTGTGATGTTTACTTATTCCCAACTTATGAAGAAACAGAAGGTATTCCAATAATTGAAGCTTGTGCTTGTCATGCGACTGCTGTAATAAGAGATATTCCAGTGTTTGATGAATGGTTAGTAGATGGAGTAAATGTTTATAAAGCAAAAACTCTAGATGAGTTTGAAGATAAGATTAGAAAGATTATGAATAAAGAGTTACCTTCTCTTGATAAAGAAGCATATAAAGTAGCAGAAGAACGAGATATCAAAAAGATTGGTAAACAATTAAAAGAAGTCTATAAAGAAGTATTAAAAAAATAGAACTTACTTATATTTGTAAGTTCTATTTTTTTGTACTGATATATTTAATAATAATCCAACAAGTAACATATATGAAAGTAAACTACTACCTCCATAAGATACAAATGGAAGAGTAATACCTGTTATTGGTAATAATCCAACAGTCATTCCAATATTCTGTATTTGTTGGAAGAGTAACATTCCAAGTATTCCAGCAATTGTATATTTATCAGTATCTTTTATTTTACGTCTCGCAAGTACTAATATTTGAATATCTAAGTATAGGATAATCGCAAGTAAAACTACAACACCAATAAAACCAAAGTTAGATGCAAATACTGCAAAGATAAAATCTGTTGATGATTCTGGAAAGTATATTGGAGTCTCATTAAAACCATGTCCAAATAATCCAGCTGATCCAATTGCCGCAAGTGCATTCTCAAGTTGTAATCCAGATCCTTCTTGCCAGTGAAATACTCTTTCAATTCTATAATAAATTGATGATCCAAATATTTTAATAAAAGCACTTTCTTTATAGAAATATAACCATAAAGATGTACCTAATATAAGTAATCCTAAAATACCAGCTATTAAAAACCATCTCATTCTAACTCCTGATATAAATATCATAGATATATAAATAACTAAATACATTATTACACATCCAGTATCAGGTTGTAAGAAAGTAAGTACTGAAGGAATTAATACTATAACAAAAGTTTTAATTAAAAATATAAATTCTTCCATCCATGTAGGATTATCATAATCACTTCTAAAATTATGAATCATAGTTGCTAAAGTAAGCATTAAAAATATTTTCATAAACTCACTAGGTTGAATACTACCAATTCCAGGTAATACAAACCAACATCTACTATTATTAATAGGTTCTGCAAAGAATAGAAGTAAAACTAACATTACATTACCAATAATATATAAAGCCCAAGTTCTATGATATAAAAAGTCATTTTTTAAATACATCAAAATAAGAACAAGAATCCAACCTAAGATGTACCAAACTCCTTGTTTTAAAGCAAGATTACCTAAAGAAGGAGAAGTAAATGTAAGTGCACTATAAATTGTAATAATACTAATAATTGATAAAAGAATAATAGGTATTAAGATACGAAAATTAATCTTTTTAATTTTAGTTAAAATAGTAAAACCTCCCTTCAGTATTATTATAACAAAAAGAGCGTATTTTTATGAAGAAAAAACATAAAATGTATAGAGGAGATTTAATGAGTAAATTACCATCTATTTATAAAGAAAAAATAACTACTAAAAATAATAATAAAAAGTATTGTTATGTAACTAATAAAGAAGATATAAAAAATGAAATACTAAACCTTTTCAAGAGCCAATCATTACATAACTTAAAAGTTTTAATTAAAACGCCACTAAAAGAATATAGAACATATATCTATGAATATAATAATGAATTTATTAAAACAATCCAAAATGAAAAAATATCGTTAGACGATATTGTTTCCATAAAAAGAATATCTTGAATATTCTTTTTTTTATAATGTTACAAAAGTATCTGGAAGGCATTGAATAGCACCAATTGTACTAAGTCTTATTGTAACGTATTGATTAGTATTTGTATAAGCTCTAGGTATAGCACCATCATCTTGAAGTAATCTAACTGTAACTGTATTATCTTCTAATGATTCAACTCTAAATGTGCTACTTGTAGTAGTTGTCGTACCTGTAGTATAAGGAAATTCCCACAATTCGCCAGTATATGAATTATAGAATTCAATAGGGCGTGTATTGTATGTAGTACTTGCTGGAGTAGGTCCTAAGAAAGGTCTATCACATCCAGATAATTCAGCATCAAAGTCTTGCTTTTGTAACATTAAAATCTTACAAAGTATCTCTTTTATATTATCTTGATTCATAAACAACTCCTTTCCATAGAAATAATTTCTACACTATATAATATGTAATAAGAAGAAAAAGTAATATTAGAAATGTCCATATTATTGTAAAAGGATATGTCAAAAAAAGTGTATAATTTTATGAAAATACTTGATAAACATAACAAAAACTTATACAATTAAATCATAGGATATAGGTTCGGTTGCGAATAACAATATTCTATAGTAAACAATAGGAGGTGAAAATAGAATATGAGTACAAATTTCGTACAGTTTGACGTAGAGAATTTAAATACACTAGTTGGACAAATAGCACAAGCAGGAGAAGAATATTCTTCAAACTACCAAAAAATGACTGCTCTAATTGAAAACATCAATAATGGGACTATGACTGGTCCAGTAGCAGATGAATTAAAGAAATTATATGATGACAAAAAAGAGACTTTTCAAAGAGTTGAACAATTTGTTGAAAACAATCGTGCTACACTTCAAAGAAAGACTATTGAAGGACAAGATGCAATTGACTATGTAATTAATAGGTCAGCTTAAAATATAATAAAGGAGGGATTATACATGGCAGGAGGAAATATTACAATTGACTTTGGGCAAGCAATGGCTGATGCTCAAGAAATTGAAAAAATTATTAATAATATTGATGGAGCTATTAATACTTTAAACGCTGCATTTAATGTTACCGATGATGAAACTAAGCTTGATTGGTATGATAAGATGAGCGCAGAATGGAAAGAATTTGCAGACAAAGATATACCAACAACTTTAGCTGAAATGAGAAAATCTAAAACAAATATTGAAAACGCAGTTGCTACAATGCAACAATATCAACAATAATAAAAATACATTGCTAAATGCAATGTATAGTAAAAGGAGAAAATTATTTTTCTCTCTTTCCTATGCATTGCATAAAAGAATAAGGGAGATGAAAATATGTTAGAATCACCTAGAACATATAGAGGATACAATTCAAATAACGAGGTTGTTATTACAAAACAAGCTGCTAATGCGAATGGAGATTTGAATCCAGCAGAAGTAAAACAAGCAATTGAGAATGTTAAAGCTGTTTTTGAAGAGCAAATGAATGGTGTTGCAAGAGCACTAAGAAACATTAGTCAAGATGCTGATGAGGCAATTGTTGTTGAAGGAACTAAAATGAATGATACTATTGAAGATACTGCACAAGTTCTTACGCAAATTGGGCCACAAATTACTCAAGGTATTGATACTTTATATGAATTATCAGTTGATGCACATAACAAAATACAACAAAATTACAATAATATGGCATATAATGCCTGCAGAGTAAATGGAGTAGTAGATATAAGATAATAAATTATCAGAAAAAGGAGAGTTAAATATGGGCTGGTTATCAGATGCATGGAATGGTATTGTAACATGGGCAACAGGTCATAATCCAAGAGAAGAAAAGAAACTTGTTGCAAACTTTAATAAAGTTTCAGATGTAACGTCAGAAATTAAAACAATAGCTCATACTAAGGTACCAACCGCGCAAGAGGAAGTCTACGCGGCTTTTAACAATTTAAATAGTGTTAGAGGGTTAGCCGAGTATGTAGGAACAATTGAAGTAAGCAATTATGATACTGTTTTTGATCAAATAGAGAAAACTGTAGAATCAATTTCTACTCAAGTTAATGATAAAGCTGATGCTATAAAGAAATATCAAGAATCAGGATTAGGAGAAAAGATTCTAAGCACTGTTTGTATGGGTGCAGCAAAAGTTACTGAAGGATTACTTTCAGTAGTTGAAGACCTAGGAGATGGAGTTGTATCAATCGTTGGATGGGGAGCTGGAAAATTAGGAGCAAAAGAATTCCAAAAAGATTGTGCCAACTTTGTTAAAAAAGAATGGTCACATGACGCATTAAACTTCTATTATAAAAGTGATTTTGCTAAAGCTAGTGCATTTACAGAAGATAGTGCAATAGCTGGTGGATTGAAGATAGCTGGAAAAACTGTTGGATATCTATATGCTGGCGGAGTTTTATCAGGTGCTGCAGGAGCAGCAGGTTTGGGTACGACAAAAGTCGGCATGGCACTGGGAAATCTTGCATCCGGATCGACTTGGGGTGCAACTGTTGCTGGTGCAATGGGAGGCCTTGGCTCTGGAACAGAAGCTGGATTAAATGCTGGTCTAGAATATGATGCTGCATTTGGAAAAGGTGTAACAACAGGATTAGTTCAAGGTGGACTTGCTTTTGCTGGTGGTAAACTTGGAGAAAAACTAGCAAAGAATGCTGATGTTAAAAAGGCAATGAAAACAGGTGATGCAGAAAAAATTGCAAATGCGAAAAGTGCAAAATGGTCTAATTATGAAGGATATAGAGATCCAATTACTCAAGCTGGAAAAAGATTTGGTGAATCATCTGTTAACACAATCAAATCTGGAACAGATAGTTTAGTTAAAGGAATGGCAGCTAAGAAAGCATTGAAGACTGGAGCTGTAGATGCTACTGCTAAGACTGAAGCAGCAAATGCTGCAAAAAATCAGTTTAAAGATAATTTATCAACATTAAAACAAGAAAACCCATTCTCACAAGGTGGAAATGCAATAAAGACAGGATATAGCAATGCAAAAGAAGGAATTAAAAATGCGTATACTACGGTTAAAGATAAAGGATTAGGAACAACAGTTAAAGATGGCGTTGGATCAAAATATAACTCTGTAAAAGAAGGACTAAGCTCTGCAAAAGAAAGCATCAAAAATGGTGCTACATCTGCTAAAGAAGGATTTGTAGCAAATGTTAAGAGTGAAGGAATTTTACGTGCAACAAAAGATGCTGCTGTTGGTGGATTAAAAGCAACTGGAACTACATTAAAGAATGTAGCCGGATCTGCTGCTACTAAGTTAGGATCAATGAATCCAGCAGTACCTGGAGTAGTAGCAGTTGGAGCAGGTTCCGCTTATAATGAGAGTACACAATCTAGTGTAAGAACTGTAATTAATAATCCAACAACAATGGGATTAATGAATACTGCAAATGCAACAATAGATGCAGTTACTAAAGAAAGTACATATAAAGCACCAACTTCTACGTCATTACCAACAAATGAACCAACAACAGTTCAACAAAGTGTTAGTGGTGGTGGAAATAATAATGGTGGATATTCAGGAGGTTACTCAGGTGGATATTCTGGAGGAGGTAATACAGGAAGCATAACAGGATCAACAACAACTGTTACACCTGGAACGTTACCTACAGTAACTACACCTCCAGCAACAACAGCCCCTGCAACTAATATTACTATTAAAACAACACCAACAACATCAGCACCAACTACTGTACCTAGTACAGCTAGTCCAAGTACTGGTGGAGGAAATGGTGGAACATATACAGTATATACACAAGCAAATCCTGGAAATGGTGGTGGAGGAGGTTATACAGCACAAGCTGCTACAACTAACCACTCAGGAGTTGCATTTGATGGTTCTAGTATGACAGCTGATGCAAATGCAAGCAATGACTTAACAAGTGCAGATGCATTAGATTTACTAGAAGAATTCGATGATATAGATATGGATGAAATTGATTCTTCAACAAGTGTAAGAAAGATTCCTACATTTGATAAAGAAATTAAAACAGCATCTAAAAATAAATCAAGTAATTCAGTTATTCCAATCGCCGCTGGTTTAAGTGTTGCTGCTGCAGCAGGACTTGGAGCAAAAGCTTATATGGATTATAAGAAGAATAATGAAACAAGTTCGGACGACGAAGAAGAATATGATGAAGAATATGAAGATTATAGTGATGAAAACTATGATGAAGGTTTCGATGCAGCAGAAGAATGGGCCGGTGACGAAGATACTGTAGAAGTAGATTATGATCAACCAGCAGTAGAAGATGCATACATGCAAGAAGAAAATTTCAGCGATGAAGATGGTGGATATACAGCAAGAAACGCAAGTGAACTTGCTGATATACAATAGAATAAAATAGGAGGAAATAGAAATGGAAGTCGGAGAAAGATTCTTACCAATAGGAACAGTAGTACTATTAAAAGGTGGAAAGAAAGAACTAATGATTATCAGTTATTGTATCATTCCAGCAGGAGATGTATATGATAAGAATGGAAAAGTAGACGTAGGAGAAACAATGTTT
>JAFXYF010000006.1 GCA_017541885.1 Bacilli bacterium | reverse complement strand
CTTTTCATCTTCAAAGTAGTTTCTTATAGATATAGCTATTGTTTCACCAATATCTTTTATATCTACAAGTTCTTCATATGAAGCATTAATTAGATTATCAAGTGATTTATATCTCTTAGCAAGCATCTTAGCAGTTCTTTTACCTACATTTTTTATACCAAGAGCACATAATAATCTTTCTAGAGAGTTTTCTTTACTTTTATTAATACCATCTATTAAGTTAGATATACTTTTTTCTCCAAAGCCTTCTAACTCTTTTAATTCATCATGATATTTATATAAGTCATAGAAGTTAGATATATCTTTTAAATATCCCATATTATAGAAGTCTTCAATTATTTCATCACCTAGTCCATCTATATTCATAGCATCTCTTGATGCGAAATAAATTAATCCTTCTATATTTCTAGCTGGGCAGTGAATATTAGTGCAAAAATGATGTGAATCTTTCTTTATTAATTTAGACTTACATATAGGACAAGTATCTATCATTTTAAAAGGAATAGATCCTTCTTTTCTTCTATCTAGTTTTACTTCTACTACTTCAGGAATTACATCTCCTGCTTTTCTAATAGATACAACATCTCCTACTCTTACATCTTTTTGAATGCAGTAATCTTCATTATGTAGAGTAGCTTTTGATATTAATGATCCTGCGACATGTACTGGATCAAAAATAGCATTAGGAGTAATTTTCCCTGTTCTACCTACTGTAAACTTTATTTCTTTTAAAGTAGTAAGTACTTCTTTAGCAGGAAATTTATATGCTATACCCCATTTAGGTACTCTAGATGTATATCCTAGTTTTTCTTCATCAGATAAATTATTTACTTTTAAAACTGCTCCATCTATTTCAAATGGAAGTTCATCTCTAACACTACCAAGTTCATTTATACAAGCTATTATTTCAGTAGCGTTATGAGCTAGTTTATTTAATTTATAATTTGTTAAGAAACCTAGTTCTTTTAAGAATGCTAGTGATTCTTCCTGAGTCTTTATACCAAAATCCTCTGGATTAGGTATAAAATATGCCATATAATCTAGTTCTCTTTTAGCAGTAATCTTACTATCAAGTTGTCTTACTGATCCTGCTGCAGCATTTCTTGGATTAGCAAATGTATTTTCACCATTTTTAATTCTTTCTTCATTTGCTTTATTAAAAGCACGTTTACTCATATAGATTTCTCCGCGTACTTCTATATTAATTGGTTTAGTTAGTTTAAGTGGTACTGATTTAATAGTTTTAACATTAAGTGTTATATCTTCACCTGTTACTCCATCACCACGTGTTGCTGCTCTAACTAGTACTCCATTTTCATATACTAAAGAACCCGATAAACCATCCATTTTAGGTTCTACTGTATATATAGGATTATTTACTGTTTTTCTTACTCTTTCATCAAAACTTACTATCTCATCTTCATTAAAGATATCATCAAATGATAGCATTGGTGTTTTATGAGTTACTTTATCAAATTTTGATATAGCTTCTCCGCCTACTCTATTAGTAGGAGAATCAATTCTTTTATACTGTGGATATTTTTCTTCTAAAGATAATAATTGTTTATAAGCATCATCATATTCTTGGTCTGTTATAGTAGGATTATCTAGTACATAATACTCATAACAAGCTTTATTAATTATCTCTATTAATTCATCCATTTTCTTACTTACATCTTGCATGTTATCACCTAGTAAAATTATACCATTTTTATGCATTAAAAAAAAGCATTACGCTTTTATTTAAATAGGATTATAAATGGAAATAATAAGTGTCCGCACACTTCATTACCTAAAATGTAAGTTATTGTATTTCAGATAGTACCATATTTGAGCTTCTATAGTCAAACATAGCTCTTGGATAATTGTTTATCCAATCTTCTATACGTTTAATAAAAGATGTGCTAATATTTTTCATATCTACTCCTTTTGGAATCCATCTTCTAATAAGTCTATTGTTATTTTCATTTGTTCCTCTTTCACCAGAACAATATGGATGAGCATAATAGATTGTAGTTCTATTCTTTTTCCTTAAGCATGATTTTTCTAAACCTTTATATCCCATAAATTCAACTCCATTATCAAATGTTATTGATTTAAACATTTTATAAAAATTGGATTTGTATTTTCTTTCCAGTTTATCAAGCGCTTTAGCTATTGTTGCTGTTTCTTTATTTGGCAATTTTATTATAATTTCTTGTCTTGTCATTCTTTCTGTTAAAGTAAACAATACTGTTTTAGTCCCTTGTTTACCAACAACAAGGTCACCTTCCCAGTACCCATATATTGTTCTTAAAAGAGCCTCTTTTGGTCTATATTCTATACTTTTTTCTGCTGGAACTTGTTTTGAAACACGATGTTCTTTATTCTTATTCTTATATTCTTTTTTATATATTATTTTGCCTTGTTTTATTTTTTCAAATACTACACCATTTTTTATGGCATTTCTAATTGTTCTTCCTGATATATCAATATTAAAACCATATTGTCTTAATTCTCGCGAAACAACCTCAGGTGATTTATGTTCTTCTTTTATTTCTTTCTCAATATGTTTTACTAGTTTGATATCTGAATCTAATTTCAATTCCGGACCTTTACTAGTCATTCCATACTCATACTTTTCTTGTGCAATTAAAGCACTATATTCATAAACGTCTCTCCATAACGAATCCTTTACAATTACAAGTCCTCTATTAATTTCTCTTCTAATTGTTCTTTCACTTTTATGAAGTAAAAGTGCTATTTCCATTTTCGATTTATGATCTTGATTATACCAAGTCTCAATCATTGTTCTTTCCACATACGTTAAGTGTTTATATTTATTAATTTTTGTGTTACAATTTAAAAGACACATAGTTTATTACCTCCAATGTTTGTATAGACACTTACATTGTATCATAGGTAACTCTATGTGTCTTTTGTTTTGCCCTTTTCGGACACTTAATTTTTCAATTTATAT
>JAFXYF010000005.1 GCA_017541885.1 Bacilli bacterium | reverse complement strand
GTTAATATTTTTTTCTTTTTTATTTCTTCTCTACTAGAAATTCTTCCAACACTCTCACGGTAATCAATTATTTTCTTTATTGCTGCTTTTGTTATACCAGATACATAACTAAGTAGTGAACTAGATGCAGTATTAACATTAACTCCAACACTATTAACACACTTTTCAACTACAAAGTCTAAATTATCAGATAATTTCTTTTCAGATACATCATGTTGATATAATCCTACCCCAATTCCTTCAGGTGGGATCTTAACAAGTTCTGCAAGAGGGTCTTGTAATCTTCTACCAATTGATACTGCACTTCTCTTTTCAACTGCTAAGTCAGGGAACTCTTCAATAGCCTGTGGAGATGCAGAATAAATTGATGCTCCTGCTTCACTAACAATAACATATTTACAATTTAAATTATATTCTTTAATCATATCAGCACAGAACTTTTCAGATTCACGAGAAGCAGTACCATTACCAATCGCAATAATATCGACATTGTATTTTTTAATTAATTGAGCTACTACTTCCATACTCATCTTAATTCTTTTTTCTTCTTCTCCCTTTAAGAAAGGTTTAACTACAACACTATCTAAATACTTACCATTTTTATCCACAACTGCTAATTTACAACCATTAACATATCCAGGATCAAATGCAAGTACAACTTTCTCTTTCATTGGAGGAGTTAAAAGTAATGCTTCTAAGTTCTTACCAAAGTTTTCAATCGCAGCTTCTTCTCCTTTTTCAGATAAGTCACTTCTAATTTCTCTCTCAATTGATGGACCAATTAATCTTTTATAAGAATCAGCTATTGCTTCTTTAACATATTTACATACAAAACTCTTTTCATTTTTGATTACTTTCTTCTCTAAATAAGCAATGATCTCGTCGGTATTCAAATCAATACTAACATTTAATACTTTCTCAGATTCTCCTCTATTAATCGCAAGTATTCTATGAGGCTTTATATATTTAACTGCTTCATTATATGCATAATACATCTCATATGTTTTATTTGGGTCATCTGCATCTTTCTTTACTTTAGATACAAGCACTCCATTCTTATAAAAATAACTTCTAATCCATTTTCTATATGCTGCATTATCACTAACCCATTCAGCAATAATATATTTTGCTCCAGTAATTGCAGACTCAGTATCTTTTACTTTATCAGTAATAAATTTACTACATAAATCATCTATATTACCTTTTTCCGGAAAAGACATAATTATTTTTGCTAAAGGTTCAAGTCCTAATGCAATAGCTTCAGTAGCTTTAGTCTTTTTCTTCTCCTTATAAGGTCTATAAATATCCTCTACTTCAACTAACTTAGTACAAGCTAAAATAGAAGCTTTTAATTCTTCAGTAAGCATACCCTTCTCATCAATTAATCTAATAACATCTTCTTTTCTTTTTAATAAATTATTTTGATATTCATATACTTCTGAAATACTTCTAATTACTTCTTCATCAAGAGCTCCTGTAGCCTCTTTTCTATATCTCGCAATAAAAGGAATAGTATTTCCTTCACTTAATAAAGAAAGCACTGTCTCTACTTGTTTAGTTGTAATAGAAAGGCTTTCTGCTATCTCTTTAATAATAAAATCATTCATCATGTTCACCTCTTAATTATAATAACAAAACCCCAAATAAAATAAAAGTATTGACATTTTATCAAAAAACATAAATATTCTATTTTCCCTAGTTTTAAAAGATTTTATTTTTCCAATGAAATAATAAATCTAGGTGATAGTTATGATAATTCAAAACTTTAGATCTAGTAGAGAAAACTTAGAACTAAAACAAAAAGATATAGCAGATTTATTTAATCTTCATTTTTCGACTGTATCAGGATGGGAAACAGGTAAAGATACAATTCCAATTGAAAGATTAATAGATTATGCCAATGAATATAGTCTAAGTCTTGATTATCTATTCGGAATAATCACAACAAATAAAAAGTATTATCCAATAAAATTAGATTTATTACAGTTAGCTCATAATCTAACTGAATTAAGATTACAAAATAAATATACACAAGTAGAAGTTGCTAAAAAACTAAATACATCTCAATCAGCTTATTCTCATTATGAAACCGCAACAAACTTAATCCCAACTACATTTGTCTATGGATTAACAAAGATATATAAACCTTTCTCTATAGATGAACTATTTGGAAGAAAACAAGCATAAAAAGAGTTTTTCATAACTCTTTTTTTATTTTCTATAACACAATCACTTTGTATTTCTAATTTATATTTTATATAATTTACTATTTTTAGATTATTTATGGCATCAATTTACATATTTATGCATTTTACAATTATTTATATTTTTGTTAATCTACTACAGACATTTGGTTTTCTAAGTGCTTCTACCTCAGGGGGTTCTTTCGAGGATTCTTTAGAGGAGGTGATATTTATGAAGAATAAAGAGATTTATTTTTTTATAATTATTATTTTACTATTTATCGTAATCTTCGGATTAATGTTTAAGTAATAAAAAATGCTCTAGTCAAATGACTAGAGCGTTCCAAACTGAAGCATTTGGTATTACCAAATGTCCTCATATTTAATATAACACAATTATTATATTTTTCCAATAAAAAAGACTATTTCTAGTCTTTTATTTTTCTTTATTACAAGTAAATCCACCTTGTCTCATATTAGACATAATAAGTTCAATATCTTGACCTTTTTCAAACTCTAATACTGATCCACCTGCCTCTGTATAAGCAGCAGATATCTTTTCAGCATCATATTTAGCATAATCAAATGATTCAGTCTCAGTTAAACTTCCTTCTTCATGAGTACAACTAACAGTAATTCCATCTAACCCTTTAACATTAGCTTTAATAGTATTACATTGATCAGCAAGTTCATTTAAAACTTCCTCATCTTTAGTAACATCTCCTCTAATAAAAGTTGTGAATTTAGCACTCTCTAATTTATTATCAGTAAATCTAAATACTCTTGTTATTTCTCTATCTAAGTTAACAGTACTAGATTCAATTGTACAAACAAGTTGTCCAGTAGTAATATCTTCTACTTCTACTTTAGGTGCATTGTAAAGTGCAATTAAGTTTTGAAGATCAGGTAAAAATACTATAAATAATACTAAGAAAATAAAGAATACTATTAACATTATTGTATTACCTTTACTTGCAGGTTTATATTCAACTTCTTTTACTTCAGGTTTAGGTGCTTCAGGTTCAGGAACTTTAGGAGTAATATCAGGCATCTCTGCTGGAGTTCCTCTTCCCATATCACCAATTACTTCCTCTTGACCAGTTACAGGATTATAACGAGTCTTAGGAGCTTCACCAGTTGGATTTGATGGAGCCTCTGTATTATTACCTGTCTCTAATGGTGCAGGTTCTACTACTGTTTCAGTAGGTTCTACAGGACTTCCAAGATCTACAGTAGGATTAACAGTCTCAACTGATAATGTAGGATCAACAGTTTCAATACTTGCAGTTGGATCTACAGTTTCTATTTTCTCAGTTGGTTCAACTATTTCCATTGAAGGAATCTCTGCCGTAGCATCAACCGGAGTAGTCTCCATTGCAGGAGGTTCTACTACAGGAGTAGTTTCTTCTACTTTTAAAGCAGGATCTTCTATCTCTGGAGTCATTATAGGTGCAGCATCTACTGCTCCAAGATTAAAAGAAGTATCTTCTAAATTATTCGCAATTGGTACTAAAGGTTCATCATTAGTTTTAACCTCTAATTCATTATTCATACTACCAACTCCTATTCTAAAATGATTATAACATAGAAATGTTTCTTAAACTAGTTATTTTTTCTTGGAAGTCAGAGCTATTAACTATATAACTTCCAGAAACAACCATATCAGCCTCTTTACATAGACTAATAGTCTTATCAGAAACACCACCATCTACATTAATAATACAATTAACTGGGTAAGAATTAAGTAAAGCTCTTACCTCTCTAATTTTATTTACAGTCTCTGGAATAAATTCTTGTCCACCCATTCCAGGTTCAACACTCATAATAATTATCTCATCTATAAAAGGTAAATAAGGAACTAAACTAGATACTTTAGTATTTGGTTTAATTGCTAATCCACATTTAATAGAATAATTCTTTATCATTTCTAAATCTTTTAAAATATCTTCCTCTACTTCAACATGAAAAGTAATATATTCTGCATTAAGTTCTGCAAAATAAGGAATATATTTAGATGGTTCTTGTACCATTAAATGAATATCTAATCTTTTATTAGTAAATTCACCAATATGTTTCATTTCACTAAAAGGCATAGTCTTATTAGGTACAAATCTACCATCCATAAAATCTAAATGTACGTAATCTACATCAGTTTGATCTAATTTTCTTAAATCATTAGGAACATCTTTACTACTTAAAAATGATGCACTAATTTTCATGGACATCCTCTCCTATAAAATTCAAATAATTGAGATATCTACTCTCTAATATATTATTCTCTAAAACTTCCTTTTTGACCACACATTCTTCTTCTTTTGTGTGCATGCAATCTTTAAAAAGGCAAGGATAGTTTTTAAATTCTATAAATGAATCTCTTATTTGTTCTTTAGAATAATTAGATAATTCTAATGAGGAAAATCCAGGAGTATCCATTATTTTTCCACCAAAGAACTCAAATAATTCAACAACTCTAGTAGTATGTTTACCTCTTCCTAATGCAAGAGAAACATCTCCTACTTCAAGATTCCAATTAGGATTAAGTTTATTTAACAAAGTACTTTTTCCTGCCCCAGTTTGACCAGTAAATACACTAGTCTTATTCTTAAGTAATTCTTTGATTCTTTCTAGTTCAGTATTATAAATTACCATATATCCAATAGATTCATAATATTCTAATAATTTCTTAATTTCTTCTAATTCAGATTCTTCTAATAAATCACTCTTAGTAATACATATTATTGGTTTAACATTATTAATCTCCATTAAAGAAATAAACTTATCTAATAAATTTAATGAAAAATCAGGTAATTTCAAACTAGTAATCAAAAAAGCTTGATCTATATTACTTACCTTAGGTCTATTAAATACATTTTTTCTAGGACACACTTCATCAATAATCTTTTCATCCTTACGAAAAAGAACATAGTCCCCTACTACAGGAACAATGTGTTCTTTTCTAAATATACCTCTACATTTACAAGGATAAATATTGTTTTCATAACTAACAAAATGTAAATCACTACTAATTTTAACAATTTGTCCTTTCATATATCCCCCGTATACTATTATTCTCCATCCTCTTCCTCTTCAGGTTTTGGTTTAGGTTTAATAGCAATTTTTACAGTTAAATTTGATCCTCTTGCGACTACAGTATCTGCTTTTCTAGATTGATAGAAAATCTTTCCTTCAGGATAAGTATCAGTCTCTTCTTCTACAAATGAACAATTAAGTTCAAATTCAGTACAGAAAGCTTTGATATCATCTAATGAGTATCCTTCTCCAATAAAGTCAGGGAACTTCTCTTCATTATTTGCTACATAAAGAATAATAGATTCACCTTTCTTTAATTCACTACCCTTCGCAATACTTTGATCAATAATTTCATCTTCTTCATATTTTTTATCTTTATCTTCAGGATCTTTCTTACGAACTGTAACTTCTATTTGTTTTTCTTCTAATATTTTTTTAACATCAGTAGCATTTCTACCAGTATAATCCTCAATAACTACAACTTCTTCTCCAATAGATTTATAAATTGTAATTGTTGTTCCCTGTTTAATACTACGTCCAGCTTCTGGATCAGTCTTAACAACTAAATTTTTCTTAATAATTGATGATTCAATATTTTCAATCTTAGTTGCCACTTCAAATCCAGCATCTAGTAACATCTTCTCACAAGAACTAACTTTCTTACCTTCACAATCAGGTACTAAAGCAGACTTAGTACTTGTAAGTGATGGCATAACTAAGAATACAAAGCATACTGCAAGTAAAATTAGAACAAAGATAACTGCTAGAATAATAATAATGATCTTATTCTTCTTATCAAATAATTCTTCATCATCATCGTCTTTTTTATCTTCTTCTTTTACATCCTTAGCTTCAGCTTTAACCTTCTTCTTTTTATCAGTCTCTTCAGTAGCTTCTTTTCAATCAGCATTTTCTTCTTTAGGAACTGCTACTTTAGCTTTCTTTCCTTCATTTTCATTTTCAGGATATTTATATTGAAGAGGTTCCTCATTCATTCTTTCATCATCTAAAGCAGTTAATAAATCTTCATGCATTTCTCTAGCAGTTTCATATCTGTTCTTAGGATTTTTAGCAGTTGCTCTTCTAATAATATTCTCAATACTCTGAGGAATCTCAGGATGATCCTCTCTTAAACTAGGAAGAGGTTCTCTCATATGTTTTAATGCTATCTCTACTGCATTATCTCCTCTAAATGGTAAAGATCCACTTAGTAATTCATAGAAAATAATACCCATAGAGTAAATATCACTCTTAATAGTACAACCTTTACCACTTGCTTGTTCAGGAGGTAAATAATGTACTGATCCCATTACAGAATTAGTTTGAGTAAGTTGAGTAGCATTTAATGCCATCGCAATACCAAAATCTGTAATCTTAATTTGCCCATCATCTTTAATCATAATATTTTGAGGTTTTAAATCTCTATGAATTATATAAGAATCATGAGCGTGAGCCATACCATCAGTTAACTGGCTCATAATATCGATTGCTTCTGAAAGAGTTAATGTTCCTCTTTTCTTTAATAATTGTTTTAATGTTTTACCCTCAACATACTCCATTACAATGTAATATGTTCCATCGTCTTCTCCAACATCATACATTTCTACAATATTAGGATGTGCAAGAGATGATGCAGATAAAGCTTCTCTTTGAAATCTTCTTACAAATTTTTCATCATTTGATAGATCTCCACGTAGTACCTTAATAGCAACATTTCTATCTAGAATAGTATCATATCCTAGATAAACATTAGCCATACCACCTTCACCAATTGATCGTATAATTTCATAACGGTCATTTATTTTTTGCCCCTTTGTTATCACTCGTCTTCACCTTCTTCAGTACGAACTAAATAAGCAACCGAAATATTATCTGTGCCACCCCTATTATTAGCCTTTTTAATTAATTTTTGAACTTTCTCTTCAACGCTACCTTCACTTAATAGAACTTTTTCAATACCTTCTCTATCAAGCATACCAGTTAAACCGTCACTAGAAAGTAATATTTCAGATATATCCATATCACAATCAAATATATCAACATCAACCTCAGTTGTTGCACCTAAAGCTTTCATTAATACATTCTTTTTAGGATGAACACTAGCTTCTTCTCTTGTAAGTTCTCCAGCACTAACAAGTAGATTTACTAATGTATGATCATAAGTTACTTTATGAAGATTATTATCCTTCATAACAAATCCACTTGAATCTCCTACATTACCAAATAGTAAATATTCTTTTGTAAGAATAGCCATAACTAGTGTAGTACCCATACCCTTACTCTCAGGATGAGTCTTTTCATGTTCAAAGATTAACGAATTAATTTCATTTACCGCATCTCTAATCCAATTTACCGCATCTACCTTTGTCATATTATGAAATGTATCTTGAAAATGTCTTCCTAAATAACCAATAGCAATATTACTTGCAACCTCACCAGCAGAATGTCCTCCCATTCCATCAGCAATAGCCATTAAGTAATTTCCTTCTTCATTATTAACAATCGTAACACTATCTTCATTATGATCCCTTACTTTTCCAGAATCTGTTAAATAAAAAGTTTTCATAATTCCTCCTTCTTACTTCTAAGTTGTCCACAAGCGGCGCTTATATTACCACCGAACTCTCTTCGTATTGTTACACCAATATTATTCTTTTTAAGTATATCATAAAACTTCATAATTTGAATAGTATTTGAACGTTGAAAATTCAAATTATCAGTCTCATTATAAGGAATTAAATTTATATAACAGTTCATTCCTCTAACAAGTTTAGATAGTTCTTCAGCACATCTATCAGTATCATTAATATCTTTAAGTAAAATATATTCAAAAGTAAGTCTTCTATTAGTCTTAACTAAATATATTTTTAAAGCTTCCATTACTTTCTCTATAGGATAAACTTTATTAATAGGCATAATTTGATCTCTAATAAAATTATTAGGAGCATGTAAGCTCACAGCTAAATTTATTTGTAATGGAAAATCACTAAATTCTAATATTTTAGGAACAATTCCACAAGTACTAACAGTAATATGTCTAGCTCCAATAGCTAATCCTTTAGGATGATTAATAATCTTAAAGAAATTAATTAAATTATCATAATTATCAAAAGGTTCTCCAATACCCATAACTACAACATGACTAATTCTCTCACCTAATAGTTTTTCAATCATAAGTATTTGTAATACCATTTCATAAGTCTCTAAGTTACGTACTTTTTTTCTTCTACCAGATTCACAAAACTTACAGCCCATATTACATCCAACTTGACTAGATACACATATACTATTTCCATAATCATGTCTCATTAAAACAGCTTCTATATGTTCTCCATCATAAAGTTCAAATAAGTACTTATTAACATCCTCATCTTCTTGAACATCAACTATTTTTAAACGTTCAATAGAAAAGTCCTTTTTTAAATTATCCAACATTTCTTTTTTAATATTAGACATCTCTTCATATGACTCTACTCTTTTATCATATAACCATAAAAATAATTGTAAGGCATGAAACTTTTTAGAATCATGTTCTAAAAAATAATTTTCCATTTCTTCTAACGTTAAATTATAAATATTTTTCATGTACTTCACTTCCATTCAAATTATACCATATAATGCAAAAAAGATAATCTACCCAATTGGATTATCTATTTCTGATACACTACCATACATTTCAAAATTCATCTCAATCATAAGACTCTTACAATTATCTCTATGACTACAAAAATGATCTAACTTATATGTTATTTTTTTAATATTATTATCACCAACTAATACAGTGATTGAGTCAGGTTCCTCATCATAATCAGTATTATTTCCATATAAATCCTGATTAATTGTATTACTAGAAACTAAATAATATAATTCAACATCTCCATTATCCAATTCTTTCTCATTCATATATGTTATATTTTGTAATAATAGAGATATTTTCTCTAAATTAAGAAATTCATAATAAACATATGGATTATCTGTTTTAATCCATGTATCTTTATTAACTAAAAATTGTTCTCCATCAAAATAATAATCAAAGTTATTATATTTAAAAGCTTCTACATTACCATATCTCTTACCATAGTAATCATGTAATACACCATTTAAAGTTACTTTATAATCAAACACAAAATTAGTATTACCTATACCAGGCTCATACACATTATTTCCAGGTTCATATTCTTGTTTTAAATAATCTTTCTTTCCTCCTAGAAAAATAACACAAAATACTACAATGAAAAAGACAACATAAAAAGCAAAAAACACAATTGTTTTTTGCGTACTAACTTCTTCTCCATCTTTATTATTTGATTTTATTTTTTCTAGAAAATCTTTCACTATTCAAACACCTTACCTATAAGATTCTTAGCTCCAACTCCATTAACATAACTAGAAGCATCCATTCTTTTCTTACCAAAAGGTTTAATACTTGTTAAAACAATTGCTCCGTCACAAGTCTTAACAACAATACCTTCTTTAGTTACATCAACTATTTCTCCACACTTACCATTATATTTATTAGTAGATATAGTACTACTATATACTTTCATTTCTTCTCCATTAAATATAACGTTAGCAGATGGAATAGGACAAAGTCCTCTTATTAAATTAAATACTTCTCTACTTGTTTTATTAAAATCAACATGCTCTTCTTCTCTTTTAATATTATAAGCAAATGTTACTTCATCTTCATTTTGTTTCTCACGACTATTTATACCATCTAAAATACTAGGAAGAGTCTCAAGTAATAACTTAGTACCAGCTTCACTTAATTTATCATGTAAACTCTCTAAATTATCACTATCAAGTATTGGAACTTCTACTTTAGAAATCATATCTCCAGTATCCATTCCAACATCCATATACATAATAGTAATACCAGTAACTTTATAATCATCAATTATTGCTTTATGTATTGGAGCTCCACCTCTAAGTTTAGGAAGTAAAGATCCATGTACATTAATACATCCAAGTCTAGGACAATCTAAAACTTCTTTAGGAATAATTTGTCCATAAGCACAAGTAATAATAATATCAGGTTTTAAGTCTAATAAACCTTGAAAATCTTTTCTAATCTTTTCAGGTTGTAATACCGGTATATTATATTTCATCGCAAGTTGTTTAATTGGTGTAGGAGTAAGAACTTGATGTCTTCCAACTAATTTATCAGGTTGACTAACAACTCCTACAATATCATCTCTATAATTATCAATTAACCCCTGTAATACATTAACTGCAAAATCAGGAGTTCCCATAAATACTATTCTCATTTATTACATCCCCCTAAGAATCATAATAATACTAACTATAACTCCAAATGTAATTAATAAAGATCCAACTATTAATAAAATAGAAACAACTCCATACGAATTAGCAAATTGTAATGATGGAGCTCTATAAGTCTTTTCCTCTTTAACTACATCTTCTACATCATAGTAATCTTCAAGTCCTAATAATTGATACTCTCCATAACGAATTGTTTGATTAATAGAGATGCAATTATTCTTAGGTACTAATATACGTTCAACAATCTCAATTAAGTCTTTATCACTATCTAAATAATCTCTTAATTTACCAACTGAATCACTAATAACTCTATTTCTTTTTACTAGTATTATACTAGCTCTTCTCTTAACTCTATGAAGAAAAGATAATTCATCTTCTACAGTTTTAATAATAATTTTTTGATCACTACCACTTATAGAATGATTACTCATAAACCTTTTCAAAGAGCTAATCAAAGCATTGTAATCTTGTTTTAGATAAAGATCCCTGTCCTTATCGTTTCTTACTAATAATTGATAAAGGTATCCTGGAGAAGATATAGAGTAATGGCAAGCCATTACAAAATCATCAGTAAATCCTACACTATCTGAATTAAAATCTTTATCAATTAAATTTATTTTATAATTTTCTAATATTTGTTTTACTCTTAATATTTTTGCATAGTGATTTGGATATTTTTCAGGAATAAAATTTCTTCCTTTAATAAATTCTTCATATGTTGTACTAAATCCATGATAAACATATCCATTAACTACATAACTTTGATAGAAGTATTTAATAACTTCTCTTTTTGCTTCAGATGAATCTTCATCTTTAATCTCTAGTATTGTTTCTACTAAACGAATAAGAATTTTAGTAATACCTAGATGAACATCATCATAATCATCAATCTTTCTAAATACCTTTTCTACTCCACTTAAAAAATCAGGGAATAAGAAAGGATCATCAATAATTAATTTATATTTTAGAATAATATCGTAGAACAGATAAAGTGCTAGTTCATTTTGTATTTGCATGCCATATTTGCTGTCTGCATGAACACTTTTTTCAAGACACTTTGGACTACTTTTTAATTCTTTAATAAAATTTTTAACATCGTCTCTATTTAAATATTCGTCTAACACTTCATCACCTCCCAATATTATTTATTATTATTTTTTAATTAGTTGAAAAATATGCACCAAAAATAACAATACATCCAACTACTATAATAATTAAAAGTACTAATAATAGTAATCTAACAAACCAATTATTTTTATCCCAATACCCATCTAATTTAGTAGAAGAATCAGCCATTAATTGTTCATAATCTTCTCTATTACGACGATTAATCTCTAACTCTTTATTTTCATTGTTTTCTTCATTCATGAGATACACCTCTATTCTATTAATAGAATATCATATTTTAAAGCATTTGACTAGGATTAAAGTCAATATCTACCTTAACATCATTCTTTGATTTATAATGATCAACTATTTTTTCTAAAATATCTCTAATCTTATCATCCTTTTTATACTTAATAATGATGTTGTATCTAAATATATTATTTATTTTAAACAAACTACCTCCAGTAGGTCCTAAAATAATAACATTATCTAAATTACGATCTAAACTTCTTCTAATTTTATTAGCTTCATCAAATAAAGTTAAAGCATTTTTTCCACTTATTCTAATATTACAAATATAGTAATATGGAGGATACTTTAATTCATGTCTTATATTCATTTCTTTTCTAAAGAACTCCAAATAATCCTGCTTAGCAGTTAAAGATATTGCATAATGATCAGGATTAAAAGTTTGAATTATTACATATCCATTTTTCTCTGCTCTACCACTTCTACCAGCTACTTGACTAAGCAATGAATAAGTATTTTCACTACTTCTAAAATCAGGAATATTTAAAGAAGTATCTGCATTTAATACTCCAACTAAAGTTACCAAAGAAAAATCTAATCCCTTCGCAACCATTTGAGTACCAAGCAAGATATCATATTCATGATTTCTAAATGCTTCAATCATCTCTTCATGCATACCTTTTCTACTAGTAGTATCATAATCCATTCTAAGTACTCTTGCCATAGGATATATATCTTTTAATTCTTCTTCAATTTTTTGCGTACCAACACCCAAATTATTTAAAGATTTTTCACCACATTCAGGACACTCAGTATAAACCTTTTCACCATATCCACAATAATGACATCTCAAAGTATTACTACTCTTATGATAAGTAAGTGAAATATCACAATTAGGACATTTAAAAGTATATCCACAATTCTTACAAGTAACAAAAGAAGAATAACCTCTTCTATTAAGTAATAAAATTATTTGTTCTTTCTTCTCAAGTCTATTACCAATTTCACTAATTAACTTCTCTGAAAAATGACCTCTAGCTTTTTTCATAGCTTGATTCATATCAATTATCTCTACATCAGGTAAACTTCTACCATTTACTCTTTCAGGTAATTCAAGTAATCCATATACTCCTTTTTGAGCTCTAGCCATAGTCTCTAATGATGGAGTTGCACTTCCAAGAACTACAGGACATTTATGAAATAAACTTCTTTTAATTGCTATATCTCTAGCATGATATCTAGGAGCAGGATCACTCTGTTTATATGATTCACTATGCTCCTCATCAACAATAATAATTCCAATATTTGATAATGGTGCAAATATAGCACTTCTAGCACCTATTACAATAGATGCTTCTCCTCTATATATTCTTCTCCATTCATCATATTTTTCTCCATCACTTAAAGCAGAATGAAGAGCAGCAATTTTATCCCCAAATCTTTCTCTAAATCTATTAACCATTTGTGGAGTAAGACTTATTTCAGGTACTAAAACAATACTAGTCTTTCCCTGTTTTAGATAGTAATCAATCATCTCCATATAAGTCTCTGTTTTACCACTACCAGTTACTCCATATAATAAATAGGTTTTAGGAGAATTATTAGTAACTATATCAACACATTTTTGTTGCATATCAGTTAACTTCTTCTTAACAATTTTTTTATCATTATATTCTAATCTATAATGTTCTTTCTTCTCTTCTATTAAATAATTTTTCTTAATTAAAGTATTTAAACTACCAATAGAAATATCTAACAAATCTTTTCTAAGAGCAATTCCTTTTTCTCTAATATAATTTATTATTTTTTCTTGTGATGAATTTAATTTTTCAATTTCTATATTCTCATTAATACGATAATAAGTATCAAACTTAATATTAACATTACTACCATTCTTAGCCTTTAATGCTTTAGGAAGCATCACTTGATAACAACTAATCAAAGTACTAATAGTATCACTACTCATCCATTTTCCTAGTTCTAATAATTCACTACTTAATACTATTTCAGAATCAACAACATTAATAATATCTTTTAATTCTTTATCAGTATCCTTTTCTTTTTTTATTTCTAATACAAATCCTTCAAGTTCCATTCTTCCAAAAGGTACTAGTACTCTAATTCCAATTTTCATAAGAGAGGTTAATTCTTTTGGTACATTATATTCAAAAATACGATCTACATTTTTATTTGAAATTTCTACTAAAACTCCAACTACCATCAAAACACCTCCTATACAATTATTATACCAAAAAAAAGAAATATTTAATTATATTTCTCTTTTATAAATACTCATCTGTTGAAACAACTTCAACTATATGAGGTTCATAATATTCATTGTATTGATGATCCTCATGAGATATTTCAACTAAATCAAATTTTGATCTTTTTCTTTTTAGCTTCATCATATCTTGTTGTTTCTTCCAATAATAGAAAGTTATAAAAGCTAAAAGAAAGACAATTAAAAATAATAGAAATTCAAATATCTTCATAACTTCCCTCCTATTATCATTATATCACAATTAGAATAATTTGATAATATCATTAATTGTAATAAATACCATTAAAGCCATCAATAACATCAAGAAAATATAATGAATTTTATTTTCAAGCTCTGGATTAACAGGAGAACCTTTAATTACTTCAATAATTATAAATAAAATATGTCCTCCATCAAATGCTGGAATTGGAAGTAAATTAATAAATCCAACATTAATACTCAAAAATGCAGTTAATAAGAATATACTAGATAATCCATTTGCACGAGATTGACCAACTATAGAGTAAATTCCAACAGGTCCAGATAATTGAGTAACTTTAACTCCACCAGTAAATAAATAACCTACTGTTATAAACATTTGTTTAAAGAATGAACCAGTCTTTTTCCAAACAAATCCCATAGATTCTAAGAAACCTTTTGTAGGTTCTTGTTTCATAACAATACCATAACGATATGTATCTTTTCCATCTTCTTTAACCTTTTGAGGTTTTACTTTAATAGTTGCATAAGTACCATCAGCTCTTTCTACTTTAAAAGTACTTCCTTTTTTAGGATCAGCTACTGCTAAATATAATGATATATCATCATTAGTAGAAATCTTATGCTTATTAATTACTAAAACAGTATCATTTGCTTGTAATCCAGCTTGTTCTGCAGCACTATCTTTATTTACTTCAGCAATAACTGGGTCCATTGTAACTCCACCCCAAATAAGTGCAGCTAAGAACATTATGACAACAGCTAAGATAAAGTTATTAACTGGTCCAAATACCATAATTAAGAATCTTTGCCAAGCTTTCTTGTTTTGTAATCTTCTATTCTTAGGTACCTTTTGTGCATCATCTTCATCTAAATCTTCCCCAGCTAATTGGCAATATCCTCCAATTGGAATAGCACGAAGAGAATACTCAGTTTCTCCCTTTTTAAATCCAAATAATTTAGGGCCCATTCCAATAGCATATTCATATACATACACGCCTGTTAACTTAGCCAACAAGAAATGTCCAAACTCATGAAATGCAACTATAACAGTTAATACAATAATAAATACAATAATGTTAATAATAATGGACATACATTCCCCTCCTTATAATAATATTCCTTTTAAAATAATAAATGCAAAAGTAACAAATACTAAGCTATCAAATCTATCTAATATTCCACCATGTCCAGGAATTAAATTAGAGAAATCTTTAACTTCATAGAATCTCTTAATAGAAGAGAATACTAAGTCTCCTAATTGTCCAACTAAACATAAGAACATTGTAGAAAATATTAAGAATACTAAACTACAATTTGAATTAATTACTGTGAAATAAAATGCAGTTGCTACAAAAGTTCCCATAAGAACTCCTCCAACTAATCCTTCCCAAGTCTTCTTAGGACTAATATTAGGACTCATCTTATGTTTACCAACTAACATACCAGTAATTAATGCAAAAGTATCAGTAATTGTAGTAATTAATAATAAGTAAATAATATATGTAATATCATAATTTCTAGTCACAACAATTAAGTTAAAACTTAAACCAATAAATAATAATGATCCAATTAAGAATAATGCATCCCCAAAATTATACTTATCAGAATTATCAATAAATACAATTGGTGATAAGAATAAGAATAATAGTAATGCCATAACTCTATAATCAAATTGTGAACTAAACTCTATAGAATCATAATTATACATACAAAATGCTATAGCCATCACATAGGCAAAGACCTTCATTAATTTAGGAAACTTCTTTTGTGACTCTCTAGTCTTAATTAATTCATAAAGTCCAAAAGCAGATAAAATTCCCATAAATATAGCAAAAGGCAAACCACCAAGTAATAATATTGGAACAAATATTGCAATAATTACAATCGCACTAATGATTCTTGTTTTCATTTTTTCACTCCCCCAAATCTTCTATTTCTTTTATTAAATTCTAAAATTGCTTTATCAAACTCTTCAGTTGTAAAATCTGGAAAATATACTTGTGGAAAATAAAATTCTGCATAACTTGCTTGATACATCATAAAGTTACTTAGTCTTAATTCTCCACTAGTACGAATAACAAAATCAAGTGGAGGTAAATCTTGATATAAATTCTTTTGAATAAATTCTTCATTTATATCATCTAATTCAATCTTACCTTCCTTATACATCTCACAAATCTTTTTAGTAGTATCTACCATTTCAGCATGAGATCCATAGTTTAAACATATATTTAAAACTAAATCTTTATTATTCTTTGTATCTTCTTGAATTTTATCCATAGCTTCCAATACTTTTTCAGGTAAAGGTTCTCTTCTACCAGAAAATACAACTCTAACATTCTTCTCAATTAGGAATTTAAATTCTTTAGTGAATGAAGAGATGAATAAATCCATTAGGTAATCAACTTCACTTTTTTCTCTTTTAAAATTTTCTGTTGAAAATGCATATAAAGAAGCATATTTAACTCCAACATCAGCCATATGTAAACATAAAGCTTTTAAAGTTTTAATAGCATTCTTATGACCCATAGTACGAACCATTCCTCGCTCTTGAGCCCATCTACCATTTCCATCCATTATAATACCAACATGATTAGGTATCTTTAATTCATTTTCCATATAACCTACCTCATACAAATTATATAACAAACAAATAAAAAAAGAAAGCCAAAAAGACTTTCTTTAATAACACTTTCTATGATGTTGAAGCAGGATGGCAACCAGTAACATATTCATAATTAGAGTGATTTGACTCACAAATATATGCATTACCATCGCTTACCTCAATATCACCATCGGTTGAAATATTAACAATAGGATCACCATTTTGTAAAGAGCAAATATATTTACTAGAGGTTTCAAAACAATGTTCTTCTCCATATATACTATTTAATAACGCTTTATTTCTATTATAAGAAATATTATCACTTATTAAATAATAAATATTTCCTCCAAAGTAAAATCCAACTGAAGTCTCATATATATTATTGTCTATTATTAAATACCTTAATACTACTCCATGATTATTTTCCATCATTAATTGTAAAGAATCATCATGTAAACTAATACCATTTGGCAAACTTCCAGCATAATTATAACTTCCACCTTGAATAGAATACTTATACGATGAACTACCATATTGCTTATATACCAATCCAAAAGATATTGTTAACGAAGCATCTTCTGTTGGCAAATCTTCAGAATCAATATCATCTCTATAATAAACTGCAGATATTAAAGTTCTTGTCTCACCAGCCCCTAAAGTATTTCCTATTTCTATCGGATAAGAACCATCATACATGACATATTGTCCTAAATACTCAGGAGCCATTGTTGCATCTTCACCATTTATCTTAAACAAAATATTATCAATCATTGCATTTAGTGAGCCATCATTTACAACATCTACCTTAAAAGCATAACCATCTCCAGGCTGATTTAATTTGATATGATAACTTACAGTTTGCCCATCAGCACTAATAGTTGCTGGAGTAATAACCTGGCTTCCTGTTATAGATCCGCTTTGTACTTGTACATTTTCGAAATGTACATCCCAACTTGCACTATCTATATCAGACACCCCATCAATACTTAAAGTCGTAGTTAAAAAAGCATAACCTATTCCCATACTCATTACAAGTAATATGATTATAAAAAGAATTGTTTGTTTTCTGTCACTCTTCATATACTCACCTACTATAAAAATTATAACACAAAAAAAGAACTAATAAAGTCCTTTTTATGTAGCTAATTCTTCACATTCATAATTACTATTGTTGCTCATACTACATATATATTGTACACCAGATCCATTTTCAGTGTAAGATAAATTTCCATTAGATCTAACCCAGATTCTTATATTATTTATTGAACACTGATATTCATCATAATATTCTGAATAAAGTTGAGAACAATTGGTAGAACCAAAAACACTATTCATTATAGTTTTATTATCATCGAAAGCCATTCCATAATCATTACCAACCAAATAATAAACATTACTATTATAAACAAATCCTAATGCAGATCCTACAACTCTATCGTTTATTAGACTATATCTAAAAAACATACTATGTCCATAATTATTAATTGCATCTTGATAAGTATTATAAGTTAATAATCCATCTGGAATACTTTCTCCAACCCAGAAATTTGCATTACCTGTAGAATATAAATAAGAAACTTTACCCTTTTGACTATAAACAAATCCCAGTGATATATTTAATGACTCATCATCTGTTGGCAAATCATCTGGATTTATATCTTGTCTATACTGAACACCAACAATTAAAGTCTTAGTTTGTCCAGAATTTAAAATATTGCCTATACTTACAGGATAGTATCCATCATACATAAAATAGTATGCTAAATAATCAGGAGCCATTGTTGCGTCAACACCATTAATTTGAAATAAAATATTATCAATTATCGCATCTAAAGATCCATCATTAACAACATCTATTTTAAAAGTATAATGATCCCCAGGTTCATTTAATTTAATATGGTAACTTACAGTTTGACCATCTGCACTAATAGTCGCAGGAGTAGTTACTTGTGATCCTGTTACAGAACCACTTTGTACTTGTACATTTTCAAAATGCACATCCCAACTCGAACTATCTATATCACTAATACCATCTATACTTAAAGTCGTAGTTAAAAAGGCATAGCCAATACCCATGCTTAATACAAGTAAAATGATTATAAAAAGAATTGTTTGTTTTCTATCACTTTTCATATACTCACCTATTCTAGATAAATTATAACATAAAAAAGGAAAGTCATAATAACTTTCTTTTTTATAATCTTCCAATCATACCGCATTCATGTGAACCATCACTATTAATATAGCATCCACTACGATTTATATCAACTGAAGAAACACTACCATCAACATATGATCCTATTGTAGACGAAGGTCCATAACAAAAAAATCTAGAACCGCTATATTCTGTACAGTTTGATGAACCAAATGCAGATAGCATTATCTCTTTATTACTGTCATATGTACTTCCATCACTAGATGGATTCAAACAAAAATAATCATTATCATATTCAAAACAAAGAGCAAGTTCTTCTATAATTAGATTAGTTGTTTTATATCTAATAGAACTACCAAATCTAGAATCAAAAATTGAAAAACCTAAATCATTATAAAAAGTCCCATTACTTAAAATTGAATCCCCAATATCAGCACTTGAATTATAAGAGTATACATACCCTGAACTGCTCATTTGATCATAAACTAATCCAAAAGATATTGTTAATGATGTATCTTCAGTTGGTAAATCCGAAGGATTAATATCTTCTCTATAATGAATTCCAGATTTTAAAGTTTTAGTCTCTCCAGGATTAATTATCTGACTGATTGTAACCGGACTATAATCTTCATACACTACATATTGAGCAAGATAACTAGGAGCCATAGTTGCATCTTCTCCATTTATCTTAAATAAAATATTGCTAATCTTTGCACTTAAACTTCCATCATTAACTACATCAATTTTAAAAGTATAATTATCCCCAGGTTCATTTAATTTAATATGGTAACTTACAGTTTGACCATCAGCACTAATAGTCGCTGGAGTAATAACCTGACTTCCCGTAACAGCTCCACTTTGCACTTGTACATTCTCAAAATGTACATCCCAACTCGAACTATCTATATCACTAGTTCCATCAATACTTAAAGTCGTAGTTAAAAAAGCATAGCCAATACCCATGCTCATTACAAGTAATATGATTATAAATAAAATAGTTCTTTTTCTATCACTTCTCATATACTCACCTACTGTAAGAATTATAACATAAAAAAAACACAACTTAAAGTTGTATTTTAAAACTTATCTATATCAATTTTAACGTATTTATTATCATTAAGTGCACTACTAGCTTGAACTAAAGTTCTGATAGCATTAGCAGTTTTTCCATCCTTACCAATAACTCTTCCAATGTCATTCTCATTAACCATAACTTGAATTAACATTACATTTTCTTCTTCAGAAGGAAATTCTTTAACAGTTACACCTTCAGCATCAACTACTAAAGATTTAACTATTTCTTCTGTTAATTTAACTAAATCGTTCATAATAATTACTTATCCTTCTTTTTAGAATCAGCAAACTTTTTCATAATACCTTGTTTACTAAATAAGTTTCTTACAGTATCAGTAGGAATAGCTCCATCATTTAACCACTTTAATGCAACTTCTTCGTTAATCTTTACTTGATTTTCTTCTTTTTCAATTGGCATATAAGTACCAACTAATTCTAAGTATTGTCCATCTCTAGGTCTTCTTGAATCAGTAGCAACAATTCTATATGTTGGTCTTTTCTTAGCTCCCATTCTTGTTAATCTTAATTTTACTGCCATTAATAATCCCTCCATTTCTAAATAACAATGATATTATATAAAAAATAAAAAGAGATGTCAACTATTTTTTGTTAACATCTCTTTTATTAAATAACCGTATCATCTTTAATAAAATCTTCATTTACATTTTTTATATCTTCTACATCTTTATCTTCTACAATGTCATCCCAAGGATCTTCTTCCATATTAGCTTCTACTTTAACTTTAACATCTCCAACAAGTTCTATACCTAACTCCTTTTCAATTGTATAAGTTATTACATTATTAGATAAGTCTGTTTTAGTACAGCTTGGTTGTTTTAAACTACGAACAATAACCTCTTCATCTGTATCACTTTCATGTTCTCTCATATGAATTATTTCATGATAATGATCAGTTTGTTTAACTACATTAGTCTTAGTATCATTATCATATGAATACCAAATATTAACATCATAACTTCCATCAATGATTATTTTATCTTTATCCCTTACACCATTAAACTCATGATTAATAACCCAGCAACCTAAAATAGTCGAAGGATTCTCTACAGAAATAGAATTTGTTGTAGTAAATAATCTCTTTCCTTTAGATAAAACAGCTTTAGTCACAATTTCTTTATAATTTGTCATATTAACCTCCACTTTATTCTATGCAAGTATTGAGAAAAATAAACTAGAGTTGCTTGTGAAATAAACAAATATAATTTAAAATAAAATATGATGAAATATAAGGAGGATATAAAATGAATCAAAGTAATATTTCTGATAAAGAACTAAATAAATGTTTAGATATTATTAAAACACTTAATGATTACTATGCAGAAAGAATTGTAGGACAAAAGAATCTAGAAAAATCACTATTAATATCTTTAATGGCAAATGGACATATTTTATTAGAATCAGTTCCAGGGCTTGCAAAAACTACTGCAGCTAAAGTTTTAACTCAAGCAGTTGATGGAGTTTTTTCTCGTATCCAATGTACTCCAGATTTACTTCCAAGTGATATTATTGGTACTCAAATATTTAATTATCAAACAAGTAAATTTGAAACTAAAATTGGACCAATTTTTGGTAACTTCGTTTTATTAGATGAAATAAATAGATCTAGTGCTAAAACTCAAAGTGCAACTCTAGAAGCAATGCAAGAACGTCAAATTACAATTGATGGACAAATATATAAATTACCTGAAATATTCATTGTAATCGCAACACAAAACCCTATTGAACAAGAAGGTACTTATGTACTTGCAGAAGCTCAACTAGATCGTTTTTTACTAAAAGAAACAATTGATTATCCAACTGTAAAAGAAGAAGTTGAAATATTAAAACTATTAGAAAGTAAAAAACTAGATGATAAAAAATCAGTATTAAAGTTAGAAGACTTAGAATATCTTCAAAAAATGACTGAACAAGTATACATAGATGACTCTATAAAAACATACATTGGACAAATTATACTCGCAACACGTCATCCAGAAAATTATATTGATAAGAACTTAGCAGAATATATTAATCTAGGATCTTCTCCTAGAGGATCAATTGCCTTTATGCAAAGTTCTAAAGCATTAGCTTTAATGAAAGGTAGAACTTATGTAACACCTGATGATATTAAAGAATTAAGATATAGTGTTTTAAGACATAGATTATCTCTTAATTTCTCTGCTGTTGCCGATGGAGTTTCAGTAGAAACAATTATTGATGCACTAGTAGGAGCTGTACCTACTCCATGATTAAGCTAAATTACATTAATAAAATTAAAGCTAATCTTAAAATACATTCTACTAAGAAAGCAGCTAATATATTAGATGGTTCTTATAAATCAATGTATAAAGGAAAAATCATGAATTTTGATAATCTAAGAGAATACACAATTAACGATGATATAAAAGATATTGACTGGAAATCATCCGCAAGAAGTGGATCTATTTTAGTAAAACAATTTGTAGCAGAAAAGAAACATAATGTTTTATTAGTAGTAGACTCTGGTATAAAAATGAATGCTGATACTGATAAACACGAAAATAAAAAAGAACTAGCTTTATATACTGCCGGTACTATAGGTTTTCTTGCTATGAAAGGTAATGACTATGTCGCAATGATATATCAAGGAAATAAAGTTGAATTTAAACCATTTAAAAACAATCTTTATAACCTAGAACAATATCTTTGTGATTATCATGCTAATGAGTACAATAAAGAAACTAATATAGAAGAACTATTAAAATATATTGTCAATAAAATACCTAAAAGAAAAATAGTATTTATAATTACTGACATTGAAGGTATTAATAAAATAGAAACACAAACTCTAAAGAAATTAAAATTTACTAGTGATGTATTTTTAATAAACATAAATGATAATTTCATGTTTGGTGATAATATCTATGATGTTGAAGAAAAAGAATTTATCCCAAAAGTATTTCTTAAAGATAAAAGACTAAATGATGTCGAAAAGTTTATTAAAGAACAATTAATAGAAAATAATAAAAAGAGAATACATAAACTTAATATTAGTTTAACTTCTATTAGTAGTTTAGAAGAAATGGATAAAAAAATGATAGAGTTATTGGAGGGACATAAAAATGAATAGACAAGATGCACTACAACCTATGTTTCACTACTCTCCTGCATTTATAATTATTATTCTTTTAATTATAGGTTATATTATTTATCTAATAATTAAAAATAGTCCTAAGAAAAAAGAAAAACCAGTAATTGTTGAACCTAAAAAAGTTTATAAATCAACAATTAAGAATAATTATAAAAAGAAATTAAATGAATTAGAAAAAGAATTAAATGAAGATAAAATCACAACACGTAAAGCATACCAAAAACTAAGTATGATTATTCGTAACTTTGTATATGAAACTACAAATATTAAAGTTCAATATTATACTCTAGAAGAGATAAGACCATTAAATATGGATCAATTAACTAAGTTAGTAGAAGAATACTACGTACCTGAATTTGCCAAAGACTCAACTACTAAAATTGAAACATCTCTTAAACATACAAGAGAGGTGATTGAAAAATGGCAATAAAGTATCCAATTATTTTCATAAGCTTTCCAATTTTAATAACAATTTATCTCTTTCATGCAAAGAAAAAAAGAGAAAAAAATCCAGATTCTAAAATTGCTAATACAAAGTTTCTAAAAGAAACATATTATTATAAAAAACTAATTAGAAAATATAACTTTTATAAAAGATTAATATATTTTTCATTTATAGTTGCTATAATATCATCTATTATTTTATGTTCTAGATTACAAGAAGTAAAAACTAGAAATGTAAATGAATATAAAAGAGATATTATTCTATGTATGGATGTATCTACATCAGTAGATGAATTAAACATGAAACTAATAAAAAATTTAAAGAAAACAGTAAAATCTCTAGAAGGTGAAAGATTTGGTATTTCTATTTTTAATACTACATCTGTACTAGTATCACCTCTAACTGATGATTATGAATATATTAATACTGTATTAGATGAAATAGAAAGATCAATTAAATTAAATAATAATTCAAGCTACAATATTGATGATGACTATTATTATATTAGTAATTATGTTTATAGTGGAACAATAGAAGGAAATGAAATAAGAGGAAGTTCTTTAATTGGAGATGGACTTGCCTCATGTGTATTCAGTTTTCCTAATTTAGAAGAAGATCGTACAAGACTAATTATTTTCTCAACAGATAATGAATTACAAGGAACACCAACTCTATCACTAGAAAATGCCGCAAAAATAAGTAAAAATAAAAACATCAAAGTATATGGAATTGGTACAACTAAAATGTACGATAAATTAGAATTAGAAATGAAAAATGCTGTAGAATTGACCGGAGGAAAGTATTATAAAGAATCAGATAGTACAGTAAATAAAATAGTAAGTAACATTGAAAAAACATCTAAATCATTAATTGATACAAGAATAGAAACAACAGAAACAGATTTACCTACTATTCCATTAATATTATTATTACTTTCAATCACCACAATTATTCTTTGTAGGAAGAAGGTGGTTGAATGAGAGCATTTCCAATAATACCAGTATGGATTATGGCAATAATCTGTATATTATTAATTGTTTTAGTAATATTAAAAACTAAAAAAATAACTTATGTCTTTATGATAATTCTTTTGTTTATGATAAATGAAAGAATAATGATACCAAATGGTAAAATAAAAACACTAGAAAATAATGTAGATGTAATATTTGTTATAGATAAAACAATAAGTATGAATGCCGAAGATTACGAAGGCAATAATAAAAGATTAGACGGAGTTAAAAAAGATTCTAAAGAAATTATTAAAGATTTAAATGGTGCAAAATTCTCTTTAATAACATTTGATAATGATACTAAAGTAATAATTCCTCTAACTAGAGATTCTCTAATGGCATCAGAAGCATTAGATGTCATAGAACCAATAGATGAATTATATGCTAGAGGTACATCTCTTAATAAACCAATTGAAGATTTAAAAAAGATTCTAAAAAAATCATATGATAATGATAGAGATAAAATAAGAGTTATTTTCTATATAAGTGATGGAGAAATAACTGATGAATCTAAATTAAAGAGTTATTCTTCTTTAAAAAAATATATTAATTATGGAGCAGTTTTAGGTTATGGTACATCTGAAGGAGGAAAAATGAAATATAGAAACTCCTTCCCATTAGAAGGAGAACCTGAAGAAGAATATGTTGAAGACTTCTCAAATTATCCTTCTTATGAAGCAATTTCTAAAATAGATGAATCGAATCTTAAAAGAATTGCAAAAGATCTAAATTTACCATATATTCATATGACAAATAAAGATGAATTAAATAAAGTTTTAACTAAAGTAAAGAATAATATGTCTAGTAAAATGTCATCTACTACAAAAGATTGTTTTGATGATATTTACTACATCTTCGCAATACCTCTCCTATTACTTATCGTAATAGATTTTAAAAGAGTTAGGAGGGATACAATTTGAGAAAACTATTAGTACTATGTCTTATCCCATTAGTAATTTTATTAATTCATTTCACAAGAGTTTATATATCTAATGAAATATTAATAAATGATTATAATAATGAAAAATATAATCATAAAATTATAAAGTATTTAAAGAAAGTAAACTTTCAAGAAAAATATATTGTTTACTACAACGAAGGAAATATTGCCTTTAAAGAAAAAGATTATGATAAAGCATTAGATTTATATGATGAAGCATTAAAGAAAAGACCGCCACAATCAAGAAGATGTGATATTAGAATTAATAAAGCTGTAACTATATTAGAAATGATAGATGAAAACGCTACTCCAGAAGAAATACTATATGAATTAAATCGTGCAAGAGAAGAACTATATATTGATAACTGTGCTAATGAAGATGGTTCTGGAGATAGTGATGATGCAGAAGATATGGACGGAGATATAGAAACACAAATGGATAAGCAAAAAGCAAGACAAGAAGAAACAAAACCTAAAGATAAAGATGATAAAGAAAACGAAGAAGAAGAAAAAATAAAACAAGAATTAGAAGAATATAATAGAGAAGCAAATGAAAGTAGACAACAAGATTTACAGGATTACAAAAATTTAGGCAATTATCATTATTATTCTGGAAAAAGATGGTAAACTTTATGATATAATTATTTTATAGTAAGGAGGTATGCTTATGGCATCAGCACTTATTCACCTTGCAGTCGCAAAGGAATTTGAAAGAAGAACAAATAGAGTATCTAATCAATATGATTATTACTTAGGATCAATTGCTCCAGATTTAGCAAAACAAATAGGTATATCTAGAGAAGATTCTCACTTTGCTAAAAATAGTTATAAAGTAGATGTTCCAAATCTTAAACTATTTGAGTTTAAATATCCTAACTTTAGAAATAATGCATATGATTTAGGTTATTATATTCACCTATTTACTGATAAAGAATGGATTGAAAGTTATTTAAATCAAATAACTTATGAAAACTCTATTAGATTATTAGATGGTACAGTAATTGCTACTAATAAAGAAGAAGTAAAAGAATTAATGTATTCAGATTATACAAACTTAAATATAAAAATAATTGAAGCATATGATTTAGACTTATCTTTATTCTATGAAGAATTTAAAGTACCAGAAACTACAATAGATGAAATACCTGCAGATAAACTAGATATATTAATTAATAAAATGAGTATTATAATTCAAAATTCAAGAGAAGAAAAAACTTATTTATTAGATATTACTCAAATGAAAAAGTTTATTAATGAAACAGTTGAAAAATTAATAAAAGAACTAGAAGTAATCTAGTTCTTTTTTATATATTTAGTAATTTATTAAAGTAATCATTAAATGACTCTTTTACATAATCAATCATTTCATTTACTTTAATTAAAGAAGAATTATATTCACTATAAATAGGAATACTATTAAGTTCTTCTTCTACACTATCTAATTCTTTTTTTATTTCTTTATCATATCCACTACGGATATATTTTTTTTGTAATTCTTTAACTTTATTAATTAATTCTACTAATTCTATATTCTCATTCATTTGTTCTTTATAAGTAATACATTTTTTATAGTCTTCTGAATTAACTATTACATTAATAACATCATCTAATGCCTTATATACGTTTTCCATCTAAACTCCAAGTTTTTGCATCAGTAATCTCTACATCAACAATATCTCCACAAAGAATATCTTTATCGCTTGTAAAATTAATTAATTTATTAGTTTCACTATATCCAAAGTACATATCTTTCTTTTCACTTGTACCTTCTACTAATACTTTTAATGTCTTTCCTACAAGAGCTTTATTCTTCTCTAAGAAAATACTATTAACTACTTCATTTAATCTTTGTAATCTTTCTTCTTTTTCTTTTAAAGAAGTATTATCTTCTAATTTACATGCAGGAGTACCTTCTCTTTCTGAAAAGATAAATGTAAATGCATTATCAAATCTACACTCTTCTACTAAAGACATTGTCTCAAGAAAATCTTCTTCAGTCTCTCCAGGAAATCCTACAATAATATCAGTAGAAATAGTAACTCCAGGTACAGTATCTTTAATCTTATGGAATAATTCCAAATAAGATTCTCTAGTATATCTTCTACCCATTAGTTTTAATATTTTACTAGATCCACTTTGTACAGGTAAATGTACTGAAGGCATAATATTAGGATATTTTCCAATTACTTCTATCATTTTATCTGTAAAATCCCAAGGATGGCTTGTCATAAATCTAACTCTAGGAATATCAAGTTTTGCAATATCTTCTAGTAAATCTCCCATATTATAATCTTCATATAAGTCTTTACCATAAGCATTTACATTTTGTCCAAGTAATGTTACCTCTTTATAACCATCTTTTACTAGTTCATTAACTTCTTCTAGTATATCTTCTTTCTTTCTACTTCTTTCTCTTCCTCTAGTATAAGGAACAATACAGTAAGTACAGAACTTATCACAACCATAAATAATATTTACATAAGCTTTATAAGAATTAGATCTAATTACAGGTAATCCTTCAACTAAATCTCCTTCTCTAGAATATACTTCTATTTGTTGTTTATTCTCTTCTACAGCTTTATCTATTATTTTAGGTAATTCATATAAGTTATGAGTACCAAATACAAAATTAACAAACTTGTAATCTTTTAGAATTTCATCTACTACACTTCTCTCTTGTGCCATACATCCACAAAGACCAATTAAAAGGTCCTTTTTTTCGTTTTTAAGATGCTTTAATCTACCAAGCATACCAAATGCCTTATTATGAGCATTTTCACGAATACTACAAGTATTAAGTATAACTAAATCAGCATCTAAATAATCATCTGTTTTAGTAAAACCTAAAGCCTCTAACATAGCACAAATATTTTCACTATCATGTTCATTCATTTGACATCCATAAGTCTTAACATGATACTTTTTACCAACATATTTCTTTTCAATATTTTTATCTAAAGTAAAATTAATTCTATTATAAGTTCTCTTATCTCTAGATCTCGCTTCTTTATAATCAGGTAAATGCATAATACCAACTCCTTAAAGCTCTTATAATTTAACATATTTTGTACATTTTTTCAATACAAGAAAAAAACTCATTTCTGAGTTTTTTATGAATAATAGAAATTCTTCATATAGAATGTACTATATTTAGCAAGTTCACCAATCATAGTATCTTGCCCAACCTCTTCCATTAAAGTAGGTTGATCACTAAATAAATTAGTTCCAAGTCCTAAACGATTACCCTCAATTTCTACTCCTAAACTAGCAAGTGTAGTTGGGAAGAAATCTAAAGTAGTAAATTTTCTATTTTTAAAGTTTCCTTCTTGTACTGCTGAATTAATAAATACATTATATACTCTTCTAGGAGTACCTTCAGGATATAATCCTTCTTGCATACTTACATGATCTCCTACTAATATAACAGTAGTATTAGGATAAAAATCTTGTTCTTGAATCCATTTAATAAATTCAGATAATTGTAATGCACTACAATATATTACATTTCCATATTGATATCCAAATGCTTTAGGACAAGTAGATTCTAAGTATCCATCTTCAGTATGAGTATTAGCAGTTAACATAGTAAAGTTAAATGGTTCTCCACTATTTGCCATATTAGTAATTTCTTCTTTAGCATATTCAAATAGTTTTGAATCTTCAAAACCCCACCATTCATAGTAATCTTTATCTATTTTCTTTTTCTTAATTGCTGTGTAGTAATCATACACTTCATAGTTACCATGATTCTCAAAATAAGCTCCTCTATTACCAAAAGTCTTATCAGAACCAATCATTAACATTTGCTTATAGCCATTATCTTCCATAATATTACCTAAAGCAGTCGCTCCAGATAACATAGAACTCATTCCATTAATATTATCTAAAGAATTCTTTAAAGGAAGTCCAGATGTATGAGCAACCATTGCTCCACTAGTCCAAGAAGTACCAGTTACAGGTATAGCTCCTCCAAATAATTCAGTATCAGAAAAAGACACATTATTCGCAGTAATATCATATAAAGGAGCAATATAATAATTATCACTTCCTCCACCTAATTCAGTAGAGAAAAAAGTACTTTCAAATGACTCTGCATAAATATAAATTAGATTTCTCTTTTGTTCAGGAAAAGTAATAGAAACACTATTAGGATCTATATAATGTTCTTCTATAAACATAGAGTCATCAGCTTGAGCTTTAACAAAGTCAATAAATAACATCTTATCTAAACAATAATATAAAACTCCAATAGTAATAATAAATGTAAATACACCTAAACATCTTTTTAATGTTTTTCCTCTAACAGAAAAATTATATTTCTTTTTCTTTATAGTTAATTCAATATCAAATGACTTACAAGATAAATAATGTAGGATTATAAATACAACTGAAAATATTAAAATAGTAGAAATAATTGATAGTAATAAACTATTACTCAAAAAACTATTCAAGATACTTGCAGAAGTACTCGCAATAGGAGTTGTTAATTGGAATAACACCTCATCAAAATTCATAAAATTAAAAGTTGAAATAGCCCAATTTGTAGAATACAAAGATAAACATAATACTAGTATTAAAATAACTAATAAAATATTTTTAATGATTTGTAATACTATTCTTTTCATTTTGTATTCCTTTTAATTTTAATATTAAAGTTCTCTCTACAATAAATAATCATCTTAGGCAATATTTGAGCTAAAACAAAACTTCCAAATAAATATAGAAGATAATAACGTACAGTACACATCTCTTCAAAATGAATTGCTCCCTTATTTATCATAAATAAAAAGAGAAGCATAATAAAATTGATATAGACTAAGTACTTGCTATATACAACTATCTTCTCGAAAACATCTTCCTTCCCCTTTAATTCTTGTTTAGCGGCAAGAACTGAAGGTACAAATATACATAAAAATCTCATAAGAACCCTCCCAACTATCTACAAAAAGTATATCATAGCGATAAAAAAAAGGCAATGAATTGCCTTAATATTGATTAATTAATGAGTTTAATAAACGAGAATCATTATTCATTATATCTCTTTTAATATAATCCATATTATCACTAATATTATCTACTAGATCTCTAACTTCTGGATTAATCTCTTTCTTTTCTAGATTCTCAACAATAACCTCTAGTGTATTAATCTTAGTATACTTACCATATTCTCTACTCTTTATAACAGCATTACATAAAGCCTTAAAAGTAGGAACATCAATAGAAGTACATCTCTTATCTTCCATTATTTTAATAGCAGTACATAAATAATTACAATTTAGAGCTCTTTCTAGAATAGTTTCTCCCTTATTATTCTTTAAGTCTGGATTGTAATTCTTCTTTTTATTTAACTGTTCTACCACCTTAACAGCACAAATAGAATTATCATGAGCAAGTACATGTCCAAATGTATTACCATCTAAATTCTTATGATTTACATTCCAATTCTTTTTCTTCATTAATTGCACTACTAAATCATATTGTCTAGCCTTTAATAATCTAGTAACAATATCATTACCAACACAATCAACTAAATTAACATCAATGGAATTCTCCTCTATAAGTTTTTCTATTACTTCAAAGTAACCTTTATTAATTACTTTGAAAATAACCGAGGGGTCCTCCTTACAAGCACTAATCATTTGTTCACCATTATTCATCATAATAAACACCTCTTTTGTCGGAACAATTCAATATTCTACCAAATGATAATTTTAGAGTCAAACTTCTAAAAATATCTAGTTATAAAAAACTTTTATCATTCGGAAATCATTGGTATAAAAAGGTTTGCAAATAAATGCAATACTTTTTTTACATTATTATTATGATAGTAATAAATAAAAAATATACGTGTTTTAAACAAATAATTAGATATATAAAAATATCTTATAAAAGAACTATCAGTTTCCTGATAGTTTTTATTTATTATTCTCCTAATTGTTTTCCACAGTTTGGACAAAATTTACTTCCATTATTTGGAGTTCCACAATCTGGGCAGAACTTAGCTCCAGCAGGTGCAGCTTGTGCTCCTTGACCAGCTACAGAATATCCAGGATTTTGGAATGCTCCAGCAGCAGTACCAGCAACCATGCCTCCACTTGCCATATTCATCATTCCAACACCCATTAAACCAGTAGCAGCTCCATTTGGATTATTTGCAGCATCTTTAACAGCTTGTCCGTAATCTCCAACAAGAGAACCTTGTTGCATGAATGAATTTGAAGAAAGTTCGTATTTGTCGATCTTCTTATTAGATTCATCATCTAATGTTACAGATTCAACAACGAATCCTACTAAGCTAATTCCACGATCACGAATTGGTTGATCGAATACTTTTTCATCCATAGTAGCTTTGATTTCATCAGTAGCGCTAGGAAGTTCAAGTACTGGTACTTTATGTTCAGAATTTCCTAATTCATTTAACACATTTTGGAAAGCACCAATAACTTCTGATCTCATTTGATCACATAAATCTTCTTTTCTATATTCAGTTGCTGTTCCAGCAATCTTACTCATAAAGATTGATGGATCTGAAATCTTGAATGTATATTTACCAAAACATTTAACTTCAACTCTTAATGGAGTCATAGTTCCAGTCATTTGATTTGGAATTGGGTGAGACCAATCTTGGAAAGGAACTGGAGCAGGAGTACCAAATTTGTTATCCATAATCTCTTTTGCATTCATATAGAATACAGCTTGTTCCTTAGCAACTCCACCACCATAAGTGAAACGAGTCCACATTTCTTTAAATACATCTCCGAATTGTCCAGCAAAGAATGTCGGAGAAGATGATTGATCGAAAGTATAGATTCCTTCTTCAGCAGTAGCGTCTAAAACCTTTCCACTATCAAAAATAACAGCAATTTGTCCAGGTGCAACTTGAATAGCACTATCTTTAGAAATAATACCATTTGGAGTTGATACCTTTTTCATTAAAATTTCGTTTCCTAAATCATCACATTTGATATACTCTTTCCATTGATCATGTAGAGTACTACCAACAGCATCTTTAGCAGCTTTAATTAATCCCATATAATAATTCTCCTTCTTTAATTTATTACATATATATTATACTATATATTTTTATTAAAATAAATAATTTTTAACTTTTAATAGGTTTATCATATTCACATTTAACTATCATAGAAGTTTCATTAATTGCTTTCTTAACAGTCATATCAACATGACGAGTAGTTTTTTGATACTTAGTAATAACAAGTCCTACAATTATAAATGTAAGAATTACTGAAATAATAGAAATCTCTGTAAATGGAAAAGGTCCTTTTACTTCAAGATCCATTTCTCCAACTTTTTGATCACCATATTTTTCATAGAAGAATCCATCCGTAAGTTTAATAAACATTTGACATGCTCCAAAATAATCTTTCTTCTGAATCTTCTTCTCATAAACATACTCTAAAATTTTAGAAATAATATTATCAGGATAAGCAACTCTAGCTTCTGTACCAGAAGCCCCATTAGTACTCATATAAATACTAGTCTTAGGTCCACTAACATTTATAAAGAATGTTACTCCTCTATCTTTAAAGTCATTATAATCATAAAAATCATAAGCATATTCACTAATAGTTTTTCCATTTAGTTCATCTAGAGTAACAATCGCAATATCAAGTCCAGTATTATTTATAAAATCACTAGCTTGATTATAAATCTTACTCTTTTCATCTTCAGTTAACAAATCAGCAAAATCATATATCTTGGCATTCGCATCAATTGATGGAGTATTTAAAATTCTTTCTTTATTTTCAGCAGTAACTTCTACATCCCCAGGGACTCTTAACATCTCCTCAGTTCTAGTATATGTTACAGGTTTAGCATATAAACATATAGGAAATAATAAAATAATTAAACAAATTAATAATCTTTTCTTCATAAGTACCTCCTATATAAATGTTGCAATTAAGTAAGCAACACCAAATATAATTAAGAATACAAGTATACTAAATATAACTATACTTACCATACTAATTGGAGGATCTCCAAGTATTTCTCCGGTTTGACCATTTAGTATGAATAAATTATCTTTACCTTCATGTTTTATATTTAATAAATAAACTGGTACATATATTTCAGATTTTCCAATAACATTTACTTTCATTTCATTTTTATTTAACTTTTTACGTTCATGTTCAACATTACCTCTTACTGTATTCAAACAATGATTCATAAGTTTTTGTTGAACAACTGCAAATGTCTTTTTAGTATCTATATCTCCATCTATTAATGAAGCATCTTCTATAATAGAAGCAGTACCATCAGTCGCATAAAATTGATAATCATTTACATTGCTTAATACTTCATCACTAAGTTTTGAAAAATGACTCATAAGTAAATTTTTAAAATCAAAATGTGTATCAAATTGTGATTCAAATGTTTGAGCTGGTGCTCCTTGAACGTTACTTACCTTATCCATTCCAAAGAAATTAACTTTTCCTTCAACCTCAAAATTATACAATGTACAAGGTACATATAATTTTCTAATTAATTTCTTAATTCTTTTACTACGAAAAGCAAAAGGAACTAAAGGATTCCTAAATTTTTTCTTAAACACATTATATGCATCATTTATATTATAAGCAAAAGGTACAAGAGAAATCTTTTGAGATGGATTTCCTACTCCTTCTTCTAATCTACTTCCTCCACAATAAGCACAATTTACCGCATTCATTGCACTAAAAGAAGTATAACAATCTTGACATACATAATGCTTAAAAGCACTTTCATTCTCATTCATTTTTATTCCTCCTAATAACGAACTATATCATTACAAGTAAATACTTTACCTATAAATTCAATTATTGCTTGTCCACAGTAACTACAACCTTTTTGCCCCAAAGAAGTAATTGGACTACCACAATTTGGACAATGTATTCCAAGTACTTTTTTATCTGCTTCAACTTTCTGCATATCATATACATAAATAAATTCTACTTTTGCTCTATCCTGTGTCTTAGTACTGTTACCATTTACATTTAGATAGTATTCAAAACTAGATGCAAAAGTAATTGTCGCAATCCCACCATCTTTTTTATAGTTAGATACAACTGTATTATGTATTTTCATATTATCAAAACTAACATCTTTTGAAGTATAGTCATTAATCATAGAATCTGCAAAACTTTTAATCTTACCTTTTAGTCCAGAAGAATCTTTAGTCTCAACAGCTCTATAAGTATCAAGTATTACCTTTTCTGCTTCCCTTTTTAATTCACTAATATGAATATCTGGAAAATCTCGTTTAATACTTTCTAAATAAATACTATCCATACTAGATAATGATTTAGGTACTTCCTGATCTTGTAATCTTGCTTCTTTTATTACTTGTCCCAAATCCATTCCAGCAAATCCAAACTTATCAAGTATTCTTCTAATTCTCATTCTAAAATAGAAGTATGCTATAACACAAAATACTATAAATATAATGACACCAATTAAAAATGCCATACCATCACACCCTATATTAACATTTTAACATATCTAATAAAAAAAAATAACACTTTCGTGTTATTTCTTTGGTTCAATTTTTGTTTTACCACCCATATAAGGTTGTAATACTTTTGGAATATTAATACTTCCATCTTCATTATAGTTATTTTCAATTAATGCAATTAAACCTCTAGGAGAAGCTACAACAGTATTATTTAATGTATGTAAATAATATGTTCCCTTTTCACCTTTACATCTAATTCCTAAACGTCTAGCTTGTGCATCTCCCAATGTAGAACAACTTGCTACTTCAAAATATTTTTGTTGTCTAGGACTCCAAGCTTCAATATCACAAGACTTAACCTTTAAATCAGCTAAATCTCCACTACAACATTCAAGTTGTCTAACAGGAATATCCATATTTCTAAAGATATTTACTGTAAAGTTCCACATCTTGTTATACCAGTCCATTGAATCCTCAGGTTCACAAATAACAATCATCTCTTGTTTTTCAAATTGATGAACTCTATATAATCCCCTTTCTTCTAGACCATGAGATCCTCCTTCTTTTCTAAAGCATGGAGAATAGCTTGTCATATGTACAGGTAATTCTTCTTTTTTAAGAATTTGATCTTTAAATTTACCAATCATAGAATGCTCTGAAGTACCAATTAAATATAAATCTTCATTCTCAATTTTATACATCATAGCTTCCATTTCAGGGAAAGACATAACTCCAGTAACAACATCACTATGAATCATAAATGGTGGAATAGCATATGTAAATCCTTGTTCAATCATATAATCTCTTCCATAAGCAATCATAGCTTCATGAAGTCTAGCAATATCTCCTATTAAATAATAGAATCCTTGTCCACTTGTTCTACCAGCAGCATCCTTATCCATTCCATTAACTCTATCAATAATATCTGCATGATATGGAATTTCATAATCAGGTACTACAGGTTCCCCAAATCTTTGTACTTCAACATTTTCACTATCATCTTTACCAATAGGTACAGTATCATCAATTATTTGAGGAATAACCATCATCTTCTCTTTAATAGTTTTTCCTAATTCTTCTTGTTCAGCTTCTAACTTAGTAATCTCTTCAGAAGATTCAGCAATTTGTTTCTTAATCTCTTCTGCTTCATCTCTCTTACCATCTTTCATAAGCTTACCAATCTCTCCACTAAGCTTATTCTTATCAGCTTTTAAAGTATCAACTTTAACTTGTACTTCACGTACTTTCTTATCAAGATCAAAAACCTCATCTACTAAAGGTAATTTTTCATCTTGAAATTTCTTTTTAATATTTTCTTTTACTAAATCTCTGTTTTCTCTTATTAACTTAATATCTATCATTCTTAATCCTCTCCTTTAACCTCTTCAAATCGATATTTTTGTTTTACTTCTGGATATTTATTATGATCAACTTCCGAGACAAACATCTCATAAGGTCTAGCCCAAATATCTCCATCATGTTTATAAACAACTAAATCATTCATAGTTTCTGTATCTTTCGCAATCATCAACACTTCAACAATCTTACCTTTAAAGTGTTTATATTTTGCACCTATCTTAACTTTTCTCATAAACCCTCCAATCTTAAAATAAAAAGGATGATACCTAAAGGAGTGCTATAAAGCACGGTACCATCCTTACTTTTACTTAATTAGATAACGGTATTACCCGGAATATTAATTCATCTATAGAGTAGATAAATAAGACATTAATATCGCTTTCACCAACCGCGAATTCTCTACAATTAATCATTTCTTATTATTAGTTCTAATTATCGACTTGAATTAATTATATTAAATATTTTGTTATTTATCAAGCAGTTCTTTTAAAATAACACTGATTTCCCGCTTCATATGATTTATCTAACTCAGTATATTCCTTAATATCATCAATCTTTAAGTCTAAAACATTTATTTCTTCATAACCATATTCTCTATCAGTCATAGAAATATAATAGTCATATTTATTGAAAGTATTAAATACTCCATCCTCTCCACTATGAACAACTACTTTTACATAAGCTTGAATAGGATTTCTATAAACATAGAAAGGAATACTAAAGTAATCATCTAAATCTTGGAAATAAAAATATAATGTATCTCCTTCTACATGATCACACTCATAAACATGACCCTCTACTTTAAGTTTTGTTCTACGAATAACTCTCTGTGAAGCAAAATACAAATAATAACTACTTAATCTATCTGCTCCTTGACTAATATTAACAGTATTTGCATAAATAAATACAACTATACTTGAAATAATCGCAATAACACAAGTAACTAAAAAGAATTTTTTCTTACCATATTCTTGCTCTAAAGAATCTCTTCCACTTAAATAACATACTCCTCTAAAAGCATTACTTCCAAATCCAATCATTGGAATCATAATAAATGGAAATAACATAGTTAAAAAACCATTAGCTTTAAAATCTTTTCCCATTTTATAATATACTGTTAACAAATATATTTGTCCAATTACCGGTACAAAGATAAGAAAATTTAATAGTTTCTTTTCATTAATCGCATCAGATAAATGATATAAGTTTAGAAATGGTATTAAAGAATACCACCAACGTTTATTCATCTTCATATAAGCAAGTTCAGTACCATATTGCATCATTGAAAATAATGCTGTTCCAAGTAAAGCATAACTTAACTCAGAAGAAAGCATCATATATATATTTTGTCCTGCTACATAATAAAATGATACAAGTAATGCAATTAAGAGTGCAAACCAACAAATAAAGTTAACAATAAAACATAAAGTAAAACTACCCATGTGACTGCCAAAGGCAGTCTCTATAGAACCTCTTACTTCATTATTATTAGCTTGAAAAGCAGTATTAACTCCAGCCTCACTTACACTATAGCTTTGCATTCCTGTAGGCATAAACTTCTCCATTTGTTTATTATCAGGATGATTAGGATTTAAATAACCACACTTCATACAATAACGAGAAGAACTTTTTACATCATTTCCACATCTGGGACATACAAAAGTATACTCGTTAGAATTACCATTCTCATTCATAGTACAGCCTCCTATACTATAGTAATTATAAAATATTTTAACTAAAAAAACAACAAAGAAAAAGAAGAGTAAACTCTTCTATTTTTTTAAATATTCAATACCATTATAGATTAAAGCATCATTCTTATATCCAACCATAATCTTATCTTTTGTTTCATACTCTTTTCCATAATAGTCATTCTTACTAAACTCATATTTAACAACAATCAAAGTATCATTCTTGTTATATTTCCACTCACAAGTCTTAACTTCTTTTATTCCAGGAAGTCTTAAATCACAAGTTCCATCCATATTTAATACAATCTTTTGATTACCTTTTATATAAGAACCTGCCATTTGTCTTTCATTACTAAATATGTATCCAAATAAATGAGCAATTCCAAGAACTATAATAATCATTATAAGTATAATCATAAACCATTCTAAAATAGGTAAGAATTCTTTTTGGAACATACTCTTATTTTGACTATGTACAATATTATTATGATCATATCCAATCATCTCGTCTACTCTTGTTTTAAATTTCTCATTATTCCATGTATAGAAAACAATTGGTAAATGATTATATTGTCTTATAATAACTCCTCTAAATATCCATAAAAAGTTAATAGTAGAAATAGATACTACATGTCTTAAAGGAATAGATGTAGTTTTCTTCCAAAAAGGAAGATATCTCTCAATGTATATTGCCCCTCTAGTTAAAGATAAAGTTGTATTAATAATACATTTATATAACCAATTACAAATAAAGCTAAGAATTACAAATAAAACTATTAATAATAATTCATATAATACTCTCATCCAAAAACCATAATTAATACTAAATAAATTTCCCTTAAAATTAATAAAAGTTAAAATAATAAATCCAACAAGTAATAGTAATAAGAAAATCTTATCCATAAAAGATGAGAATAATAATCTACAAGTAATTATTGCATCTTTTTGTGAAGTTGTAGTCGCAACTTTAGCTTCTACTCTTTGTGCTTCTTGTACAACACTAGTTAAATCAGCAGTTTCTTGATCAACCTTTTGAATCTCCGCAATTACATTTCTTAAATCTGTTGTTTTTCCAGTATGATACTCTTCTATAGTTTCTTTCTTTTTCTTTCTCAAAGTAACACACCCTTTCGTCTTTAGTATATCACATATTTAAAACGAAAAAAAGAAGCTTATTTTGCTTCTACTATTAACTTAATTGCAGTACGTTCTTCCGTATCAATATATATATCTTGAAAAGCCGGAGTACACACTAAATTAGTACCTGTAGGAGCAAGAAATCCTCTCGCAATCGCAATAGCTTTAATAGCCTGATTAAGTGCTCCTGCCCCAACAGCTTGTACTTCTACTGTACCTTTCTCACGAAAGACATTCGCAATAGCTCCTGCCACACTATTAGGATTAGATTTACTACTTACTTTTAATATTTCCATTATTTCCTCACTTTCAATTAAACATATGCATAAAAAAAGAAGATTAGAACACTAATCTTCTGGATACCATGTAGTTGCAATAACATCTCTAGATATTTCTTTTCCATCTAAATATGTACGTCTAAAACTTCTATAACCTCTTCCACCTAACCATACTGATTCAATACTATAAGACTTTCCCTTTTTAGCATCTTTATGAGACCAAAACTCAACATGTATTTCTCCATATGTATCATAAGCTTTTATATATATAGGATAATCATATACATTTCTAAATTTCATATCAGTATTCCAACTTCCATCATTGGCAGAAGCAACAGTCGCATCAAGTCCACCATCAACATATACACTCTTCTTTTTATGAGGACTTCTAGTAACTATTTCATGTCCTCCAAGAAGCGCTGCATCATATGTAGTAGTCGCCACCTGACAAACACCATTTCCAACAAATTCATAATAGAATACATATCCACCTTTATTATAAGGTCCAGCATATTTAAAGAATGAAAATACTTCTCCAGGTTGTACTATTGCTCCATTAATATAATTAACACCAGTTATTAAATTCTGAGCTCTTAAAGTAACCCAAGTATCATATTTAGTAACAAAAGAAGATGCTAAAGTATCAATTCCTACATATCTAGGATCAGTATAAGCTTCTACCTCTTTACCAACAAGTTCTATTCTAAAAGGAGCCTCATTCTTTCCCTTTAAATATTTTAATATAATAGCTTTGTTTTCTTCATAATCTAATTTATACCCATTTATTCCAGGTACATATTTAACTCCAACAGAAGTATCAAAATGACCATTAATAGGTGCAATATTTGCACTACTCTCTAAATTAACAAAAAATGTTTTAAATATATCTTCATTAATAGTATAAGAAAAATGAAAAACCTTTTTATCACTATGACCATTTATATACCATAATTTTTGAGGGTAAGTTAAATGTTTTTGAAATTTATGAATATCTTCTAAAGTATCATCTACATCAATCTCTACTCCCATATCTTTTAAAGTATAAGTAACTTCTTTTTCTTTAAATACAAAAGTAACATTTTGAGACATTATCTTATCATTCTTATTATCAAGTACATTACTAATATCATCATATTTATAATTAGATATATCATATTCATCTAAATAAATACTCGGTAAAACAACATCATCATATTTAATAATAATATCTCTATTTAATAAATATAAAACAACATAAAAAAAGACAAGAATTAAGAAAATAGAACTAAATACAATAAAACGAGTTTTATTTTCTAATATCTTATCTTTCATAATACATCATCCTACAATACTATTTATTTCTTGATATAAAACTTGATATCCTTCTTTATTTAAATGAATACCATCATTAGTATATTTAGCATTTAATTCACCCTTCTTAACAAGTAATGAATGTAAATCTAAATATTCGACATCCTTAGTTTTAGCAAGATTCATAATTGCTTTGTTTCTAGATTCTATTTTTTTATTAGTAATATCACCTTTAAAGAAACCATCTTCATATCCATCCGCAAGAGGATATATAGATTCAACAATTATAACTGCATTTGGTCTATTACTCTTAATCAAATCAATAATATGACCATAATTACGAATAAATTCTTCCTCACCAACACCTATTTCCATATCCATAATACCAATTTCCAAGAATACAACAGAAGGATTATAATCATATACCATATCTTTCATATGATTAAGTAATTCCTGTGTAGTCAAAGTATCAGTACTAACATTAACATAATGATAATCTGATCCATAATTCTTAAATACAAATTCTTTAGTATAAAAGTCTCCAACAAATAAATAATTATCATCTACAATATTTTCACTCTTCTTATCCTTCACAATAATTCTATTCTTCGCAGAACCAAATACATTAGGAAACTGCTTACTAATAAAATTTGCTCCAAATAATACAAGTAAAAGTATTGCACATACTAAAGACATAGTTAAGAATAATTTACGGAAGAAAGTAATTTTCTCTATGAATTTTTCATTATCTTTTTCTTTCTCTTTAGTCTTATTATCAATCTTCTCTTTATCTTCTTTTTTATCTTTACTCTTATCTTTTTCTTTTACCTTTTCTTTTTCTTTATTATTATCTTTCTTTTTCTTATCATTTTTCTTATTAAAACGATCCTTTAAGAAATCACCTTCTAATTTTTCTTCTTCCTTAGAAGTATCATCAATAATCTTAAGTTTAGTAAGAGTATTCTCTAAGTTCTCTTTAACATCTTTTTTCATACTCTTAACCTTAAAAGGGAAAGATTGAGAATTTTGAGTTAATCTACTTTTTGAATTATATTTATAAGGTTTATTCTTTGCCATTTCTCATCATCCTACCTAACACCTAACATTATAACATGAATAATCTCACTAAAAAACTCCTAAAATGAAATTTAATAAAGAATATTTCAAAAATTCTATCAGTTTCATTTTATTAATATCATCTAAAACAGTAAGATCTTCTCTCGCAATTATTTCGTTTTTACTTAATACTTCTATATTTCCAACCACATCTCCAGCTTTAATAGGTAATTTTATTTTATTCTTATTAATTAGATATTTATATTTAATATCATCTTTTTCTTCTATTACACATAAATCATTTTTTAAAGCAATTGAAACATTTTCTCCAGTTAATTCAATTTTTACATTATCTACAATTTTACCTTTTTTATATATACAATTAATCTTTATAGATTGAAATCCATAATCAAGTAAATCCATCATTTCACGATTTCTAATCTTACTATCTTTTTCTCCTAATACTATTCCAATTAATCTCAAATTATTTCTTTTTGCTGTACTAGCCAAACAATATCCTGCATTATCAGTATGACCAGTCTTAAGTCCATCTGCACCCTCATAGAAATTAATTAATTTATTAGTATTAACTAACCAAAAAGGATTCGCAGTATCTTTTCTTAAATAATCTTCATAGATAGATGAAAACTCTAATATCTTAGGATGCATAAGTACAAGTTCACGAGCTATTATCGCAAGATCATAACTACTAGAATAATGATTATCTTCATCTAAACCAGTACAATTCACAAAATGAGTATTTTTAAGTTTTAATCTTTTTGCTACATCATTCATTCTAACTACAAATTTCTCTTCACTACCACTAATATATTCTGCCATCGCAACAGTCGCATCATTACCAGAAGCAACACTAATACCTTTTATTAGGTCACGAACAGACATCTTCTCTCCCTCTTCTAAATAAATTTGAGATCCCCCAAAACTAGAAGCATTATGACTAACAGTAACTATATCATCTAAAGATATTTTTCCCTTCTCAATTTCCTCAAATATTACAATTTGGGCAACCATTTTTGTTAATGATGCAATACTAACTCTTAAATCTTTATTCTTTTCATATATAATTTTTCCACTATTAATCTCTATTAATATTCCACTTTTCGCATTAGGAATTAATTCTAAAGAATACCCAAATTTAGGAACTAAAAATAAACAGAATAGTAAAACAATTATCATTCTTTTCATAGAAATCCTCCTATCTTTAAATATGTAAAGAAGAAAAAAATTATGAATAAAAAGGAATAATTAATGCTATTATATAAGTGGGTGATAATATGAGTACCACTAGAAAGAAGAAAATAAAAGTTAAATGGAAAAATCTATTTATCTTTTTGTGTATTTTATTTATCTTCTTCTTTGGAATGATAAAAGGTACACAAGCAATTATCTCACTATTTACAAAACCCAACGAAAAAGAAATAAAAGTAAAAAAAGAAACTAAAAAAGATGAATTTGAAGAAGTAAAAAACTTAGAATATTTTAATGAACAATATAAAGAAAGATATAAATCATACAAAGAAAAAAATCCAAGTATGGATTTAACTCAAGTAATAAAAAATGTAAATATGAATTTAGATCAAACACCATATGAATATAAAATAAAAGCAAAGAATCTAAATACAGAAAAAATCTTAGTAAATAAATATTACTACTTAGAAGAAGACTACGTCCCAGACAATCTACAAACAATAAATAGAAAGTATGCTCTAAGTAATATGCGAATGGTAAATGTAGCAAAAGATGCATTTGAATCATTATCTGCAGCTGCTCAAAAAGAAGATTTAAATATAATAGCCATGTCAACATATAGAAGTTATACATATCAAGTAAATCTATATAATAGATATAAAAAGCAAGATGGAGAAGCAAAAGCAGATACTTATTCAGGAAGGCCAGGACAATCAGAACATCAAACAGGACTAGCAGTAGACGTTTATAACAAAGAAGAAGATTATACAAAATTTCATAAAACAAAAGAATTCTTATGGATGAAAGATCATGCTCATGAATATGGATTTATATTAAGATTCCCAGAAGGAAAAGAAAATGAAACAGGATATACATATGAATCATGGCATTATAGATATGTAGGTAAAGACATCGCAACATATATTCATGATAATAATATTACCTTAGAAGAATACTATGCAACAAAAATAAAAGATTGGTAAAAACCAATCTTTTTTATTTATCAAATTTCTTTTTATAAAAACCATATAAATGATAGAAACCAGTAAATATTAACCAAATAAATAATAATAAATTACTGATTTGTACCAACGATAAAATAGTTTCATTCTCATATAAAGTAGTAATCTCTAATAAGTCATATGAATTATATGCACATAATGATAAGAATGACATAAAGAAGAAATATAAAATACTAAATATAGAATAATTAACAATCTTTTTAAATATTTTTAACTTCTTACTAAATAAAGTATAAAGCATTAAGATTGTTACAAAAACCATTATAAAGAAATAAACAATGGTAGATGGAAAATAAATATAATTCATAATCCATTTTACGAAAGAATCAAATGAACTCTTAACATAAGTTGTATAACTAATAAATATACCTAATACAAATCCTAAATAAACTCCAATCGCAATAATCTGTACCATTCTATTATTCTTTTTAAGGTTATAAATTAAAATAACAAATAAAAGAAGGCTGATAACGAACATCTCTATTGATAGGAATGATGAGAAAATATATTTGAAAATAACACCTAATTTCCCAAGTAAAGATAAATTCATATTATCACCTTCTTCTAGCCAACATAATTTGCAACATAAACAGTTTGAGCTTTATCATTATCCTTTGTACAAGTAACAAGTGTTAAAGTAGGGCTAGGTGAATTAAAGTCCATAATCATAGCACCACTCTTATTTACTTGATAAATATTAACTATTTTGTAATGATAAGTAACTCCATTAATTGTTATATAACAATCATCCCCTCCACCTAATCTATATAGATATGCAAAGAATGAAATATATGAATCTCCCGAATGAGCCATTAATACTAAATTACCATATCCCTCATAAGGAAGAATTGATCCATTAACTAAAGTTACATTACTCGAAATATTATTATATTGCGACCCAACGTTATAGAATCCCCTTTTTAATCCAATCTTTGGTATTTCAAGAACACCAAAGTATTTACTATAATCTATTGTATACTGTTCTTCATAATGTTGTGGAGCAGCAGTATTATTTGGAGTAGTACTATTAGGAGTCTGTTCAGTTTGTTCTACAGGAACAGGATCCATCATAGCTATCTTCATATCAGAGAAAACTTGTTCTCTCATAGTTAATAAATAATTCCAAGATAATACAATACTTCCCCCAAAAATAAACAAAGAGCCAATAAGCAATGCCTGGCTCTTTTTAATTCTTTTAATTTTCTTCAACAGGTTTGGCATTTGCATAAATAATTCCAACACCACAAAGTAATACAATAAGACCAATAAAGTAAATTGTTTGTGCAGTAGTCATACCAGTATCTGGTGCTGCCATAAAGTTAATGTAAGAACTATTGTAAATTCTAAAGTTCTCGCTTGTTACAGATACCATTGATTGAGCATTACCACTTGATAAGAAATATTCTCCACCAATATAGTTTTGGAACTCACCAACAATTGTAATAGTTACTGTGCTCTTATCATTTGTTACCTTATTTACAGGAACTCTGATATAGAAATAATCAGATGGAGCAAAAGTATCAAGTGAAGATTTTCGATTACCATTCTTATCAACAACGTAAGCACCATCAATTCCCTCTAAATCAACAGAGTAATTTACTAAATCTGAAGAAGGATTAGCAATTACATCAATTCTATCAGTTTGATAAACTGTTTTATCTTCATTTAAAGTAATATTTGAAGATTTTAATGCAGCCTTAACTGTTTTATAGTTTGAAGCATTTCCAGCTTTTTCAACTAAATTTTTAACATATTCATTATATAAATTACCTGAATAAATAGCACGAGTATTACCATCACGTGTAGATTTTAAAGTAATATTATTTTTAATTATTGTCATTGGTACACCATCAGAAGTGTTTTCTTCAAGTTTACCATGTCTAGAATCTCCAGCAGGATAATGTTCATGCATATACATCCAAATAGCAACTTGTGTTACATATGTTTCAACAGCTTTATAATCATCTGCAGATAATGTCTCAGTTGAACCTGGATATTTTTTATCAGCTTCAACAATTCCAGTTCCACCTAAAACTTTACTTTGATTTAAGATATATACAAGTCCTAAATCATCAAATACTTCTCCGTCAGATTGATAATTATCTGCATCAGTAGAATAATCAATACCATGTTCAATACAGAACACTGGTTTAGTTGCAGTAGATGCATCTGAACTATCAGAGAATAGCATTGGAACATATAAAGCTCCACTGTCTCCACGACCATTTATACCAGCTGGAATTTTACCATCAGGATCAGAAGGATCTGGGTATAGTCCTGGAATAACTGTCAATTTATCATTTGGAACAGCATAACTGATTTGATTAAATCCAACTGCAATCAAAGAAACAATTGCAAATAGTGCTACAGCAAATGATAAAACGATTGACAAACTTAATTTTTTTGGTTTCTTATCATTATTTTCTTCATAAATCTTTTCCATAAATTCACCTTACCTTATAAATCAATTATATCATAATTTCTATAAATTCAAACATTATTTATTCAAATTTGTAAATATTGTCAATTTTAATCTCAGGAAGCTTCTTATTATAGTAAACTGTTGCAAGTACATCTCCCTTTTTTACCTTATCTCCAAGAAGTTTATTTAGTTTAATTCCAACAGTATAATCTATTTTATCAGTAATATTTTCCTTACCAGCCCCAAGATGTAGAGATATCTTTCCCCACTCTAATGCATTAATCTTTTTAATTTCACCAGAACAAGGAGCCTTAACAAAATGTACTTTGTTACTTACTTTTATCTTATCAATCTTACCACCTTGAGCTTCAACCATCTCTTCAAATTTCTTATAAGCACTTTTATTTTTAATAGATTCCATTACTTTCATCTCAGCTTCTGCATAAGGAATTCTTAAAGCCATACTTACCATATTAGAAGCAAGTTCTATACAAAGATTAACAAAATCATTTTTCTTCTCTTTACCTCTTAATACATCAATAGCCTCTAATACTTCTAGACTATTACCAATAGTAATACCCAAAGGAGTATTCATATCACTAATAATAGTTCTAACTTCTCTATTATAGAATTCTCCAATTCTAATCATTAAACTAGATAATTTTTTAGCATCTTCTTTAGTTTGAATTAATGCCCCATTACCAACCTTAATATCTATTATTATTTTGTCAGCACCACAGGCAATTTTCTTACTCATTATAGATGATGCAATTAGTGGAATAGATGACACAGTTGATGTAACATCACGAAGTGCATAAATTACTTTATCCATTGGAACTAAATCAGCAGTTTGTCCAGTAACAACAAGTCCAATATTATAAACTTGTCTTTTTATTTCATCTTCCTCTAGATCTATTCTATATCCTGGAATACTCTCTAACTTATCAATAGTTCCACCAGTATAGCCTAATCCTCTACCACTCATCTTTACAACAGTACCACCACAAGCTGCTACAATAGGTACAATAACTAAAGTAGTTTTATCTCCAATACCTCCAGTAGAATGTTTATCTACTTTTATTCCAGGTAAATCACTAAAATCTAAGACATCACCACTATCAATAAATATTTTAGTCAAAGCAAAAGTCTCTTCATCACTCATACCATTAATACAAATTGCCATTAATAAAGCACTCATTTGGTAATCTGCAACTTCACCTTTTAAATAACCATTAAAGAATAAATCTAATTCCTGATAAGTTAACTCTTTACCTAATCTTTTCTTATTAATAATATCTAGAATCATACTAACTCCTTTCTAAAAACAGAAGTATCTCTCTTTTCAAAACCTAAAGAAAGATAAAGTCTATGAGCAGCTTCTCTCTTATTACCAGAAGTAAGTTCCATACGAGTAACATGATTTTCTTTTGCAGTCTCTATTGCATAGTTCATCATAATTTTACCAATTCCATGTCCACGATATGTAGGATCAACACAAACATATCCAACATGATAGATTTTAATATTACGAATAATATCTATCTCTTCCATTAAATTATAATAACCAACTATTACATTATCTAAACAAGCAACATACTCATACACTCTTGTATCAGTTAATTTTTCTTTATGGTATGCAAAAGAATCAAATAATAGTTTATCTACCATAGCATAATCTGCATCATTATATTTTCTTACAACTATATCCATATTATCACCTATCTTAAGAAAATTATAACACAAAAAAAACACAAAAAAAAGGAAGATTAACTTCCTTAAACTACGTCATCTAATTGATCATCATCTGGTCTATTATCTTCTTCAGGAATAAATACCTCTTCTAATCCATCATTTGATCTTTCCATTGGAGGAGCAATATCTACCATCTGAGTAGGATCAGTTGATGGAATATATCCTTCTTCATCATAAAAACCATCATTAGATGTATCCATGATGTCATAAGCTACTCCTTGAGTAGAATCAACTGGAACATAAGAACAAGGTACTACGTCATCTAATTGATCATCATCTTCACGATTATCCTCTTCAGGAATAATTACCTCTTCAAGTTCAGAATCTAAACTTGCCATTTCTTCTAGATTATCCATAAAAACACCTCACAATGTATAACTAAATTTTACAATAAAGATTATTTAAATGCAAGAAACCAAACAAAAAGACTGACAAATAGTGTCAGTCTGTCTATTATTCACTCTCCTCTTCTTTACTCTTACTAGATAAAAAAGTAACTTTTTCACATATTACTTGTAATACATTCTCTTTCTTATCATCTTTTTCTACTAATTTTGATTGAACTCTTCCTTTAACTCCTACGATATCTCCTTTTACACAGTATTCACTAGTATTCTCCGCAACCATATCAAAAGCAGTACAATCAACAAAATCAGTATCATAAGTACCTTCAGCATTTTTAAAACTTCTAGGAATTGCTAAAGAAATAGTCGCAACTTTAGTCCCATTATCTGACTTATTTACAACAATATCTCTTGTTAATCTACCAACTAATACTATTTGATTAAGCATAACTCACCTCCTTTCGATGCGTTATCTTAATCAATAAAAAATAATTATGCAAAGTGACAATTCTTTAAAATAAAGTCAAAAAAAAGAGTAAAATAAAAATTTACTCTAGTAAAAATAATCAAAGTAAAAACACTAATAAATAAAAAAAGAAATTCATATGAATTTCTTATTTTGAACAAGTTTTTACATTTGTATCTCTATTCATATACTCTTGAAAAGCTTGCATATTTTCTACATCACTCTTTAATACTGGTTGAAGTTTAATACGTTTCATTCCTGTTTCTTCTTCAATTAACTTAATACGATCTACAAAGAATTTATCAGATCTTAAAACAAATTCTTTTAATTCTTCTTCTGAAATATAATCAAATCCAATTACTTCTCTCATAGAAAATGGTTCAATTACATAACAAGGACCATCTTTTAATTCACCACAAACATGAATTAATCTATTACCAAATTCTTCTCCATTTCTCATAACATTTGGATAAATAGAACGATCAAGTACTGGTAAATCTTTTAATATATCAAATACATTAACATATCTATCTCCTGTTTTCTTTAAGAAAGCATAAGCTTCAATATCAGATAACTCTGCACCATTATGTGCTACATCATAATATTTGATTCTTGCAAGTCTTAAATCCTCAGTATTAATTATTTTTGTCTCCATCTTTTAATTCCCCCAACAATTTTTCAATAGCTATCTCTGGAAGTAGTGCACAATTCTTACGATTAGGTTGCTTATATATTTCATCATAAGCATTTAATTCACCTAATACATCTTCATCATACTCTTTCTCATCAATCATATTCTTATAATTAGTAATAATATTAATTGCTTCTTCAGTAGTTTTACCAATTAATTTACGAATAAGAATAGATGAAACAGATGTACTTATTACACATGCCTCTCCATCGAATCGGATGTCCTCTATTATATCACCATTCTTCTTCATAATAAAGTCTAAATTATCAATACAACTCTTACTACTAGTATTAACCTTACAATAACTATCATCATCAATTAATCCTTTATGATAAGGCTCTTGATAATTATCAAGCATTATTTCCCTTTTTAAATTACTATCCATCTAATCACCTACAGTACTATTTTAAAAATATCTTTACTATTCTTTAACGCTTCAACAAGTCTATCTACATCTTCAAATGTATTATAAAAATACATACTAGCACGAACAGTATTCTTTATATTTATCTCATCTTTCAATAATTTAGCACAGTGATTACCTGCTCTAACATAAATATTATAATGATTTAAAAATATTGATACATCTTGTGCAAACACTCCATCAACATTAAATGCAAAGATACCACTATCACTATCTTTATTATATAAAATAATATTTGGAATATCTTTTATCTTTTCTATTAAATATTTCTTAAGTTCTACTTCATGAGCATGTATTTTATCCATTCCAATACTCATCAAATAGTTGATTGCTTCTCCAAGCCCTATTACTTCAGCAATTGGAGGAGTACCAGCTTCAAATCTAATTGGTATTTCTTTTAATTCATAAGAATTATCATCTTCAAAAAATGCATTCATTCCACCACCGTAACATAATGGCATCATCTCTTCTAGTAATTCACGTCTTCCAACTAATACACCTACTCCAGTAGGTCCACACATCTTATGTCCAGAAAAACTCAAAAAATCCATATAAGAATTCTTAAAGTCAACCTTTAAGTGTGGAACACTTTGAGCTCCATCTACATTAAATAATATATTATTATCATGACAATATTTACCAATAGATTCTACATCTCTAACATCACCAATAACATTAGTTACATGAGCAAGACTAATAACCTTAGTCTTATCAGTAACACATTTCTTAATATTATCTAAAGTTAAAGCATAGTTTTCATCTAAAGGTACATATTTAATGACAATTCCTATTTCTTCACTTAATCTGATCCAAGGTAATATATTAGAAGCATGTTCTCCTTTATTTAAAAGGACCTCATCTCCAGCCTTTAAATGATTTTTCATATACCCAAATACAACCATATTTAAAGACATTGTTGCTCCACTAGTATAAATACAACACTCTGGATCTGCATTAATAAAATTACCTATTATATTACGTACATTATCATATAATTCATTAGTCTTAACAGCAGCATCATAATCTCCTCTGTGTATATTAGATGTATGTTCTAAATAATAAGCATTCATTTTATCTATTACACACTTAGGTTTTAAAGTAGTTGCCCCATTATCAAAATAAACAATATTATTATTTAACATTGTAAAATCTTCTCTATTCATACTAATCACCCTTTATTCTATATATAGTATATGTGCAAATCACTTATATTCTAGCATATTTATAATAATAATACAAAAAAAAGAAACCATTTTTGGTTTCTTTATTATCTATTAAGCAGCTCTTCCTCTATAATAGCTATCCCCATCATTATATCCATAACTATTATCAGAATCTAATAATGATTTTGCATCAGCAAGAATTCTAACTAAATCTTGATTTCCTTGAACTTGAGGTCTTAATGATTTAAGTTCTCTATCTTGAGAAGCAATAATCTTTTCTTGATCACGAACTCTACTCTCTAATAATTGATTTCTAGATTCAAGTCTTCCTGTAGCTTCATCTAATGAACGAAGTTTTCCAGCTAAAGCTTCATATCTCATAGATTGATCTTTAAACTTCTCAGCAATCATTCTAGTTTGAGACTCTAAACTAGTAATTTGAGCTTTATATTGAGCAATAATAGCTTTTTGATCTTTATTCTGTTTCATTAAATCAGTCATTGATTTAGCAACATCAGCCATAATGTTATTACCAGTTCCATATCCATCATATATTCTATCAGTTTTCATACTATCTAACATTGGATCATAACCAGCAGTAGTATTAGTATATGTAGTATCATATGTTTCTTTAACTGGTTCATTAAAGATATCTGATAATAACTGATTTTCAGTCTTACTTACAATTCCTTTTTGTGGAACCATAATTTCATCACTATCAATAATTCCATTATTATTTCTATCTACTGTTGCTAAAACAGTTTCAGCATCAATAGTAACAGGTTTATTTTCTTCAACTGGTTCTTGTTTTTCCATTTCCTTAACAAGATCAGAGAATGATTCTTCTTGTTTTTCTTCTTCTACTGGAGCAGCAACTTCTTCTTTAGTTTCTTCCTCAGTAACTTCATTCTTAGCATCCTCTTCTACAACAGGAGGCATTTCATATTCTTCCTCAGCTTCTTCTTTTGCAGATTCATCATCATAGTTAACTACAAAATTATCAGTATTTTCTGCAACAACATCATCTGTAGTAATTTCATTATTTTCTTCTACATTCTCTTCAGTAGTATCTTCTCCTGTTTCTTCTGGAGTATCAACTACTTCCTCAGTAGTATCTTCTACTTCATTCTCAGCAGGAGCACCATTTACAAATGCATTTAAGTCAGCTGCAACATCCTCAACAGCATCAGTATTTTCTGGAGCAGGTTCTTGAACAGTCCCATCAGTTACAACTTCTTCAGTAGGTACTGCTTCAACTGCTTCTTCAGTAACAGGTACAACATCTTCAGTAACTACTTCATCAGTTACTGGAACAACTTCATCAGTATTTTCAGCATTCTCAGCAACTTCTGCATGTCTAGCAGCATAAGCTTCATCATCAAATGCCATTACTACATCTGGTACTTGTGTTTCTTCTTTCTTTTCTTCATTTTCTTTCATAGTCATTCTTAATGCATAATCTTCATCATCAAATGCCATTACTACATCTTCAGTTGGAACTGTCTCTTCTGCATTTCCTTGTAAAGCATCCTCAACAACATTTTGATCAACAGTAGCAGCAGCAACATCAATAGCTTCTGGAGCTAACATCTCATATGTAGTTAAAGAGAACTCATTAATTGGAGTATCTACCGTATTCTTAGCTAAATATAATTTATCATTAGCATTACTAATAAAACTATAGCTTTCTCCTCCAACTAGATTAGTACCATTTATATCACAAACAGTAGCTTCAGAAAATTGATCATTAAAAATATATTTTCCTTCAGTTCCCATTTGAGCATTAATTCTATCTTTAATAGTGGCTGGTGTAGAAACTAATTGTTGAGCTGCAGTAGGATCACTTCTAAGCTCATTAGCATCAATTACACTTTGACTAGTAGGATTAGCTTTTTCAATTAAAATAACATTGTCATTAACAGGTCTAATAGAACGATTTTCAAAAGGTACAACTATTGCTCCATTTTGATCTATTACTCCAACATTAGATGCCTTAGCCATTGGATCAATAGCCTCTACTAATGCAGTAGATGCAATACGATTTCCATTAGAAAACTTCTTAGCATCTGTTTCATCTAAAAAGTAATATTGTTTACCATCATCTGTTAATGCATAAGTACAAACAATATCATTGCGATCCTTATATTTTACGATTCCTCTTTGGATTTTCATAAAAACACCACCCAATACTCTACTTTAATCTACTAATAAGTTTATCATACATTTCTTGTCAAAACAATAGATTTTATGTTTTTTATTAAAATTGCAAAAGAATAATTATTAGGGTACAATAAGTACAGGTGAAGAATCATGAATAACAAAAATAGTCTATTAATTGGTAGAGGAATTTTTGTAATTATCATTATAGTTTCATTTGGTCTAATTATTATGAATGAAAAAGGTGGAGACCTTTTTAAAGTAAAGGTAGAAAAGAAATTTGAAACATATTTAAATGATAATTACGAAGATCTATTAAATACAATAAAAAAAGATAAAGTAAATTATAAAAACAATACTTTTACTCAAAAAATAGTATCTAAAAAAAATAAAAATTGGTATTTCACATTACAATATAAAAATAAAGAATATTCTGATACATACCAAAAAGATTATGTAGAAGGAAATTCAATTCTAAATTATCTAAATAATAAAGTAGAAAAAGAAATTAAAGATAAATATAAAATAGATTGTGAAGTAAAAGCAATAACTACTCTAGATAAATATTCTGAGAAAGTGCAAGAAGCTCTTCTAAAAGAAGATAATATAATTAATATAAGATACTATTACATAAAAAAAGATTTATTAATATCAGATTGGAATAAAGAAACTATTACAAATGAAATAGTCCAAACAATAAAAGATTTAAAAGATAAGAATATCACTCCAAAGTATTATGAAATAAGTATTACAAATGAAAATGATATAACAGAAGCAATTACTCTATCTAATATCAATGAATCATTCATAGATAGAAATGATAAAGAAGAAATAATTAGTGATATATTGAATGGAAAAGAATCTGATAAAGTAAAAGAAAGCAAAATAACTTTTCAAAAATAAGGAGGAATAAAGATGAAAGATTGTATATTTTGTAAAATAATCGATGGAGAAATTCCATCAAGAACAGTATTTGAAGATGAACAAATAAAAATAATTATGAATATTAATCCTGCGACTAATGGACACTTATTAGTAATCCCAAAAGAACATATGACAGACATAAAAGATACAAAAGAAGAAGTAATCATGCATAGTCTAAAAGTAATAAAAGAAGTAATATTCCCATTACTAAAAGAAAGACTTAATTGTGAAGGATTAACAATAGCTCAAAATAATGAATTAGGTCAAGAAATAAAACATTATCATATTCATTTAATTCCAAGATATCCAAATGATAATGCAGACTTCCAATACAACAAGGATCAAATTAGTGATCTAGATAAAATCTTCAATAAATTAAAATAAAAAAATACCAAAAAGGTATTTTTTTTATTAAATAGAAGAACCTAGAATAATAATTAAAAGAATAAATAATACTAAAACGATTGCTGTAGAAGATCCACAATTTGGCATATATTTTCCTCCTTTTTTTTCTTTCAAAGTATTCTATGGATAAATATAGAAAATGTGATGATATATGCCATATTTATTGATTTAAAATGAAAAATTGTGATATTATTTATTATGTACGGGAGGAAAAACATGAAAAAATTATTAAAAGTAACTTGTGCAGTACTTGCATTATCATTATTAGTTACAGGTTGCGGAAAAGAAATAGAAGTTAAAAATGGGTCAAAGGTAGCCGTATCTGTTAAAGGTGAAAAATTCACTGCTACAGAATATTACAATGAAATAAAAGAAGATAATATTGCTGTATTAATAGATATGATTGATGCTGGTTTATTAGAAAAGAAATATCCAAAAGGTGAAGAAGAAGACAAATACGTAGATGATCAAATAAAACAAATTAAATCATACTACGGAGATAGCGATGAAACATTTAAACAAGTTTTAACATCATTTGGAGTAGAATCTGAAAAAGAATTAAAAGAAAAATTAAGATTAGAGTATAAAAGAACTCAAGCTGTTGAAGATTATATTAAAGATCATTTAACAGATAAAGAAATTAAAGATTACTACAATAAAAACATCAGTGGAGAAGTTGAAGCAAAACATATCCTAATTGCTGTTGATGTTGCAAACGATGCTCCAGATGAAGAAAAAGAAGAAGCTGATAAAAAAGCTTTAGAAAAAGCACAAAAATTAATCAAGAAAATTAAAAATGGTGAAGACTTCGCAAAACTTGCTAAAAAGAATTCAGATGATGAAGGAACTGCTTCTAAAGGTGGAGACTTAGGATACTTCCAACCAGATGAAATGGTTACAGAATTTGCTGAAGATGTTAAAGCATTAAAAGTTGATGAATATACTAAAGAACCAGTTAAAACACAATTCGGATATCACATCATTTTAAAAACTGGTGAAAAAGATAAAAAGAAATTAAAAGAAGTTAAAGATGATATTAAAGAAACTTTAAAAGAACAAAAATTAGATGCAGATAAAACAGTATACTACACAACTTTAATGGCATACCGTGAAGAAAACAAAATCAAATGGAATGACACAGCACTTAAATCAGCATATGAAAAATATATGGATAAAATAATTGAAAGTGTAAAAGAATCAAAATAAAAGAACTACTGAGTAGTTCTTTTTTTGTAGTAACAAATATCATCTCGAGTATATATTAATTCATATAATTCATTATTCTCTAAATATTCATTTATAGGATAATACTTCAATACAAGTAAATAATCAAAATCATATGACTCTATCAAATCTTTATAATTACTCTTAGTATCAGATATATTTAAATAATCTAAGAAATTATATTTACCATATAAATCAGCTCTACCATCAATAAATACTGGAATACTATGATAAACCAAATCTCCTCCAAAATTATATAAATTGAATAATCTAATAGGTTTATTATTTTCAATTACTTCAATATCATTTTTATTTAGTAAAAATTCATACTTAGGTTTTAATATACTATGATTTCCAAGAATAAATAGTACTATAAACATACTAGAAAGTATAAATATACCCTCATAACTCCCTTTATCTTCTTCTCTCTTAGAAACATAATCAAATAAAATATAAGACATAATGATATAAGTATAAAACCAAAAACGAATACTCTTAAGTCCTAAATATGCTACAAAAGCAAATATTACAAAATCTACAAAATTTATTCTTTTCTTACTAAATATAAATATAAATAATATAAATACTAAAAATACAAAATAAATATAATGTGTAAGTTCAGATAAAGTAGTACTTCTCCACTCTGCTATATTAGTAAGCATTGTAGTATCAAGCATATTTTCATATGGATAAATAAACATCTTTACTCCATGAATATTAATACATACTGCTATCATACATAAAAGCATTACACTTAAATATTTAATTACTTGTTTCTTACTAAGTCTCTTAGCCTCTATTTTTGTATATTTAAATTTAAATGATCCAGCAATTAAAAAGATTAAACATAATAAATAAGGTAAATTACTAGATCCTCCATGAACATTAGCCCATAAAATACTAATTAATGGTAAAAAATAAATCTTTTTAGAATTCTCATTCTTATATAAATCATATAAAAAATAAAAACTAATAGATAATAGAATATTACTAATAATTTGAGGTCTTCCCTGCATAAAGAAAGCAACTAATAAAAAGCAAGCAAACCATAATACCGAAAACATAAGATTCTTAGTAATATCTTTTTTATTACCAAAATAAATACTAAGAAGTAATATTAAAGATCCACTAAAGCAATATATAAATAAATGTAAATTTCCAAATATCTTTTTAAGTCCATAAATAATTACTTCAAATAACCATTCATGACTCATCCAATACTCTCCTACTACACTCCAAGAAAAAACATCTTGTCTTAATACTCCATTCTTAAGCATATATTCTCCAGCTTTAATATGCCATAAATAATCTGGATCTATTCTAAAGAAAGATAAAGAAAATATTGCTAAAGAAACAAGAAAAAATATAAAAATAATCTTATTCTTCTTCATATACTAATCCTTTCTGAAACATCTTCTCACGAATTATATTCTTTAATTCATAACCTTCATATTTTCTACTATATTTTCGATATAGTTTATCATATTCTTTCTTCGCAAGATCTTTATCACTAGAAAAAGTATAACTAGATATTATTTTAGAAATAAGCTCATATTCATATCCTTGAGTCTTTAAATCATTAATAATCTTTTGTTTTAATACAAGTCCTCCCCTAGTATGATTACTCTTTATTCCTCTATCAATTAATTTCTTAATTTTCTCAGTTTGTAAATCTGTATCATATATTTCCATCTCTTCATCAATAAACTCTTCAGGTACTTTCTTATCAAGCAATTCTTTCTTAATACGTAAAGGTCCATGAGAAGAAGTAGTCATTTGTGTATATATATAACTCTTCGCATAATTTCTATCATCTAAATATTTTTGTTCAACTAATTTTTTTATAGCTTTATCAATCATCTCTTCTGGATATTCTTTTTTGAGTAACCATTGTTTTAATTCATATTTACTTTTATATCTAGATTTAATACTATTCAAAGCTACATAATAAACATCATATTCTAGATTAGCATTATGTATTTCTAACAAATTTTCTTCAGCAATTTCTTTTTTTAATAATAAATCATATTTAAGAATAATATCTTCATAGTAGACAAACTCTCTACCATCATCTAAGAAAATACTATATTTACCATTTGTTTTCTTTTTAAACTTAAGAATTTTCATCTACTTCACCTATATAAAGTATAACATAAAAAAAGAGGATTACTCTCCTCTATTTTTAACCTCGATAAGGCCTTCTGAGACCTCTTCAAGGGCTCTCCCAATATTCTTTTTACATTTGTAGTCGGACTCAGGCATTTGTAAGTATCCTTCTCTTGCTATTTGTTTGCTTCTTCTTGCCGCAATATGGACAAGCTCGTATTTCGAATTAACAATATTAAGCAATTTATCGATAGATGGATAGATCATTCATATCACACTCCCTATTATTAGATTAAACTATGGAATGTAAATTATCAAGTAAACTGACACAATTAGACACAAATATTTACAAACACCATTTACAACTAGTTAAATTGGCTACAAGAACCACACTGTACATTGCTACAAACATTCTCTTCACTACAAGTATATACAGGTTTATAAGTATGTCTATAAACATGATGATTTATAACTCTAGTATGTATTGGACAAGTATGAGGAACTTCATGTACAAAAGTTCTATGTACTACTCTTTCACGAGTACATCCACTATTCATAGGAGTAGTATTTGTCATATTTACATCAACATCCATAGTTTGATTTACAGTATTATTATCTCCCATAATAGTAGATTCATTCGTATTTTGAAAATATTCACTACTATACATATTAATACCTCCTAGAATATCATATGTTTTATCAAAGTTTATTCCACAAAAAAAGATGCAATAGCATCTTATCTTTTAATTATATTTTCTTCTTCCTCTTCAATAAACATATCTTCCATAGGATTAACCTTTTGATTTAATTTTATTTGTGTAATACTTTCAAAGTTAAGCCCCATTTCTTGAAATAAAGTAGAAATATCATCATCACAAAGATTTTTATTAAAGCGAGGAATTACTCTATAGAAATCTCTCATAGCCATGGGATTATCAAATTCTATAAAAGCATATTGCATTTCTTTAGTATCCCATGAATACATTCTATAGCTAGTATTATCATGTCCCTTTTGTGTCTCTGCAATTAAAATATTTGTATCATACACAACAACATCAGAATTAATCTCCATCTCATCTTTTTCTTTAACAGTATAAAAAGATATATCTCCTCTAGAATTAATATTAAAGTCTTTTAATTCTTCTCCTAGATATCCTGAAGATGCACAACTACCAACATGATTGTATAAATCAATCAATGGTTTAGTAAACTTTTCTCCATAAAATAATACTTCCTCTATTTTCATAAGAACCTCCTAGAAAGGTAATTTCATATTACCATTTCCCATTTGTTTCATCATTTTCTTCATTTGATCAAACTGTTGAAGTAATTTATTTACTTCTTGTACTGAAGTACCAGAACCATTAGCAATTCTAGTCTTTCTACTAGCTTTTATTATTTCAGGATTTCTTCTTTCTTTAGGTGTCATAGAAAGAACAATTGCTTCTATATGAGCCATTTGTTTTGGATCAATCTTTACATCAGTTAATCCCATTTTCTTTGCCCCAGGAATTAGCTTAATAAGATTCTCTAAAGGTCCAAGTTTCTTTATTTGTTTCATAGTAGATAAGAAATCTTCTAAATCAAATTTACCTTCTTGCATTCTCTTAGCAGTCTTCTCTGCTTCTTTTTCATCAATTGATTCAGTAGCTTTCTCAACAAGAGAAATAATATCTCCCATTCCAAGAATTCTACCAGCCATTCTTTCTGGATCAAAAGAATCAAGTCCATCTAATTTCTCAGATACACTAATAAATTTAATTGGTACATGAGTTAAATGTCTAACTGATAAAGCTACACCTCCACGAGTATCTCCATCTAACTTAGTAAGAATTACTCCAGTTAATGGTAATTTATCATGGAATCCAGTAATAACATTAATAGCATCTTGACCCATCATAGAATCTATTACAAGTAGTATTTCATCAGGATTAATTTCACTTCTTATATTATCAAGCTCATCCATTAATTCTTCATCTACATGTAATCGTCCAGCAGTATCTATTAATACATAGTCAAATTTATTTTCTTTAGCATAATTTATAGCATTTCTAGATATTTCAACAGGGTCTTTTTTACCCTCTTCATATACTTCAATATTTAATTGTTTACCTAATTGTTTTAACTGATCTATTGCAGCAGGTCTATAAACATCACAAGCAACTAGTAAAGGTTTCTTACTATGTTTCTTTCTTAAGAAATTAGCAAGCTTACCAGCAGTAGTAGTTTTACCAGAACCTTGTAGACCTACTAACATAAGTGTTGCAGGATCTCCCTTTAAGTTTAAAGGTTCAGACTCTCCTCCTAGTAATTCAGTAAGTTCATCTTTAACAATCTTAACGAATAGATCTCCAGGATTAATACTAGATGCAACTTCTTCTCCTAATGCCTTTTCTTTTACAGTATTAGTAAACTCTTTTACTACTTTATAGTTAACATCTGCTTCTAGTAAAGCAAGACGTATTTCTCTCATCATATCAGAAATATTATCTTCAGTAATCTTTCCATAACCTTTAATTTTATGAATAGCGTTTTGTAAACGATCGCCTAAACTTTCAAACATAATATCACCTATCAATTATTATAACAAAAAATCCTTATGATACAAAGAAAAAATAGTGAAACATCACTATTTTTATTATGCAGCTGTACCATCTAGATTTAATGCAATTAAATCATTAGAACTATCACTACCACCATCATCAACAGGATCATCATCTAATTTAGCAATAGAACTAAAATCAGGTTGAATCTTATCTGCTTCAACTGGTGTAAATGGTGTCTCTTCAGTAGTCTCCTCAGGAGGCATATGGAAGAATGAAGTAGCCTTATTACCATCATCTTCATCAAAACTACTCTTTTCTTCTTCATCATCTATTTGATTAACAACATCTTCAACCATTGTATCTGCAGAAGAAACAATCTCACCATTTGGCTCAGTTTCAACTATATCTTGTAAAGCTCCATTTGAAATAAAATCAGATATGTCCCCAGTATTCTTTTCAGGAACAATAACACTATTACTAAATAAGTTAGGAGTATTATTAGCCATTGCTTCTAAACTATCAGTAGGCTCATCCATTACTTCAACTTCTTTTTCTTTAGGTTCATCCATTATTTCAATTATCTCTTCTTTTGGAGTAGTTGGTTCCATAACCTCAATTGGTTCTTCTTTAGGAAGAATTGGTTCCATTATTTCAATCTCTTCTTCCTTCTTCTCTTGAACAGGTTCAACTACTTTAGGAATCTCAGGTTCACTAACAGGAGTAGTTGGAACAGGAATAGACTCAGGAACCTCAGCCTTAGGAGTAGATCCTCCACACCAAATATTAACAACATCACAGTTTCCTGATAAAGGAGATGGGTTAGGCATTTCCATTTTAATAATTAATGGTATTTTAAATCCTAAACCGAAACCTAAACAAGTTCCAGGTTGTAATGATTTTTGTTTTTCAATAATTTCATCTGTAATATGTGGAACCATCTCACGAATATATTTAATATCCATAGGGTGGTTAATCTTAAATATTAAGAAGTTAGTACACTGAGAAATAACATTATCAGATAATTCTACAGGTCTTTGTGTAATAATACCTAAAATTACTCCGTATTTACGACCTTCCTTAGCAATTCTTTCAAAGATATTATATCCAAATAAGAATCTATCATGATCTGCTTGAATATATCTGTGTGCCTCTTCAAGAATAATATGGAAAGGTATACTACCTCTATTTTTTAATCCCTTCGCAAAATCAAATACTAATCTTGAATAAATCTTAGTAAGTACTTTTGCAAAATCATCATCAATATCACTTAAGTTAATATTAACGATTTGATATTTTCTTCCACCTTGAATTAATAATGAAGATAAATAAGTCTCTAAAGAAACATATTCTTTAACATCAAAGAATTTAGCATTATCTCCAACTATTAATGAATGAAGTCTAACTCTTAAAGTAACTGAGTCACCATAAGTTTGTTCATTTCTTAACCAACCTTCACTAATTAAAGTAAAGTTTAAAGCCTTCTCTAATGTATCTAATGTATAGAATACACCAGTATGAGGTTCATAATCATCAAACTCTTCTTTAATAAATGAGTTAACATATTCAGTAAGTAAAACTCTCTCAGAGAAATTACCAGAATTATCAATCAAGAAACACTCTCTAAACTTACGAACATAACCAATTCCTTGTACAGGTGCTTCTAAGTTAAATTCATCTGTAGAACAAGATCCTAGTATAGAGAATATTTCATTTCTCTTATTAGGAGCAGTTTCATTTGTATATAAAATACTCATAATTGCTTTTGCAATTAAGTGATTTTTATAAGCATTAGAATCCATATCATTTTGACTAAATACTAATGCAAGTTTTAACATTCTTTCAATTATTGGTAATTGAGAATGTGATGTACATTGTAGTAATAAAGCTAAATCATCTTTGTTTAATAAATAAACTGGAAGTCTTAATTTTTCTCCTTGTCCATCAGTTTCATTAGTACTAATAAATCTATAATTATATCTACCATTAATAGTACTTAAATTATTAAAAGCATTGTAATATTCACCAGAAGAATCAAAGATTAAAATATTTGCTTTATATGGATTTAATCTCTCATCATGGAACATATTTTGAAATAATCTAGATACTCCGCAAGATTTACCAGAACCAGTATTACCAAATATAGCAAAATGGTTACTAAAGAAATTATTAACATCAAGAAATACTGGGAAGCCATCATAGAAAGGACTTGTACCTAATGGCATCCAACCATTTCCGTCAGTACCAGTAATAAGAGGAATTTCACTTCTATCGATAACACGAACAGTTGCATCCATTGTAGGTTTACGAATTGTACCACCTAATAATCTATTACCTGCAATCTCACCCAAAAAATGCGCCTTTAATGTATTACCATCCAAGTCGTCTACTTCACCTAATATCTTCTTTGTATCGTCCTCAAAAATTAAGTGCATGTTCATTAAATTTTGGGAAACATCTACACCATCTTTTAATTTTACATTACACCCATCATTACTAATGTAAGTAATCTTATCAAACATATTATCCCCTCTTATTCTTTCGATAGTACTCTACTATACAAATTATACAATTATTCGATGCATTTTACAAGCAAAAGAAAAAAGATACTTATAAAATATCTTCTATCTTTTTTAATAAATCAGCGTCTTTTACTAAATCTCTTATTTTTTCTCTCTTTTTCTTTAATTGTAAGATTCTTTCATACTCTTCTAACTTATCTAAAACTATATGAATTTGTTTAAAAGCAGCATTTCTACTTACATTATAATTCTCTGCCATCTCAGAAAAACTCAAATTATGGAAATAATAATCTTCAAAGTATTTTCTTTGTTTATCAGTAAGAAGTTCTCCATATAAATCATATAATTCATTGTAATATACTATATCTTCCATAGAACCTCCTACATCATATCTTTAAATAATCCATAGATATATTTTTCAATATCAAATACTTGTAGGTCATCTTTAGTTTCACCTAAACCAATATATTTAACTGGTACTCCAACACTCTCTTTAATAGCAAGAACAATTCCACCTTTAGCAGTACCATCTAATTTAGTTAAAACAATTCCAGTTACATTAGTAATTTCCTTAAAAGCTACAGCTTGACTAACACCATTTTGTCCAGTAGTCGCATCAATTACAAGTAGTGTTTCATCACAACCTCCAGCCAAACTCTCTACTACTTTATTAATCTTCTCTAACTCTTTCATTAAGTTAACTTTATTTTGAAGTCTTCCAGCAGTATCAATTAATACAACGTCATATCCATCTTTCTTCGCAAGTTCTACTCCATCATATACTACACTCGCAGGATCACTTTCTTCTTTACCATAGAATCCAGCTCCTACTTTAACACTCCACTCTTTTAATTGTTCAACTGCTCCAGCTCTAAAAGTATCAGCTCCAACCATAAGTACTTTCTTACCTTCATCAATCATTTTATTAGCTAACTTTGCAATAGTAGTAGTCTTACCTACTCCATTAACCCCAACAAATAAAATAATTGTAGGTCCATCTTCTCTATAGTTAATCTTATTACTTAACACTTCATCATTAACATAAATAATAAACAATTCATCAACAATAATTTCTTTTAATTCTGATGGATCAGTAATATTTTCTTTACGAACTCTATCTCTAAGTCTATCCATAAACTCCATAACAGTATTTACACCAATATCTGCCATGATAAGTATTTCTTCAAGTTCTTCAAAATATTCTTCAGTTACTTTACTATATCTATTTGTCAAATCTGCAAGTCTTGACACAAACCCTTGACGAGATTTAGTAAGTCCCTTTTCATATACCTTTACAGATTTTTTCTCTTCTTCTTTTTTATGAAATAGACCTTTTTTCTCTTTCTTTTCTTCTACTTCTTTTTCTTCTACAACAGGTTCTTCTTGATCTATTGCTAAAGGATTAAGTCCATCTTCTTCTACTTCTTCTATCTCTTCATTTACATCAACTTTTTCTTCTTCAGTTGACTTAAACATATTTTTAATTTTACTAAATAATCCCATGTAAATCACCTAACTAATATTATAACAAAATAAAAAGAAGAAATAAACTCTTCTTTATTATTCTTCATTTGAATTATCTTCAATATCAACATCATAGTATTTACTATGTTTCCAAGAAATTGAACTAACTCCAACTTCTGCACTAATATTAGATACTAATACTTCTACTTCTTCAACTCTACTAGTTAAAAAAGCAACTTTTAAATTAACCCCATTTTTATCAACTATATCTTTTTGCATTCCAATTAATCTTATTTGTTTCTTCTCAACAAATTTACTAATACTATTTCTAACAATAACTTCTGTATCCTTATCACAAACTATTTCTAATGAACATCTTTCTTTATACATCTTCTTAACTTTTTCCATTATAAATAATGATATTAATCTAAGAAGTACATTTGAAAGTACAACAAGTAAAGTACCAACACTTGCTTCAATTACCATTCCCATAGAAGTAAGAATACCAATTGCCGCAACACACCATAAAGTTGCTGCAGTATTTAGTCCCTTTATCTTACTGTTATTCTTAATAATCATTCCAGCACCTAAGAAACCAATACCAGAAACAATTCCTGATGCAATCCTACTCATATCATGATCTACAAATCCAAAAGTTGCATAGTTAAATAAAAAGGCTCCAATACCTACAAGTGCATTAGTTCTAAGGCCAACAGAACCATGTCTATATTGACGTTCAACTCCAATAATAATACTTAGTAACATACATACAGAAATACGTATTAAAAATTCTCTAATATCCATATAATCACCCCAATGTGCACATATTATAACACAAAAAATAAATAATTCCAAGTAATAGACAAAACAAATTATTTATAGTATAATCTTTACGTTAGTTCTTTATGAAATAAAAAGGAAGGAGAAATTATGAATAATAAAAAACCAGAAGGAACAAAGATTATTGTTCTAGGTGGTTTAGGAGAAGTCGGAAAGAATATGTATTGTGTAATGCATAACGACGCGATTATTATTATTGATGCCGGTGTTAGTTTTCCAGAAAGTGAAATTATGGGTGTAGATTATGTCTTACCTGACTTTACATTCTTAAAGGAAAATGAAGATAAAATTAAAGCTTTATTTATTACGCATGGACATGAAGACCATATAGGTGGAATTCCATTTTTACTACAAACAGTAAATATCCCAGCTATTTATGCGCCAAATCATGCCAAAGAATTAATCGCAGTTAAATTACAAGATAGAAATATAAGATATGACAACTTATTTGTTTATACCGACCAAACTAAACTAAAATTTAAAGATATAGAAGTAGAATTCTTTAGAATAACACACTCAATTCCAGATTCTCATGGAATAAGCATTAATACCCCTGATGGTAGAATTGTCACAACTGGAGACTATAAGTTTGACTTAACTCCAATTGGACCAATGGCAGATCTATACAAAATGGCAACTTTAGGAGAAAAAGGAGTAGATGTTTTAATTGGTGATTCAACAAATGCTTTAAACGAAGGTTTCTCAAACAGTGAATCTGTTGTTGATGAAACTTTAGGAGAAATGTTTGATGAATGGAAAAACTCAAGAATTATAATTGCAACATTTGCATCAAACATCTATCGTGTAAAGCATATATTTGAAACATGCTACAAACACAATCGTAAAATATGCATCTTCGGAAGAAGTATGGAAAATAATATAAATATTTCATTAAATGGAGGATATATTGATCATAAAGAATTATTAATATCTCCAGAAGAAGCAAATAACCTAAAACCTAATGAAGTTGCAATACTATGTACTGGTACTCAAGGAGAACCACTAGCTGCCCTATCAAGAATAGCTAATGGAACTCATAAACAAATTAAATTAAGACCAGATGATGTAGTAATATTCTCATCATCTGCTATTCCAGGAAATGCCCTAAGTATTTCAAAAACAATCAATAAACTTTATCTTCAAGGAGTAAAAGTTTATACAAATAATGTTCTTCAAGATCTACATACATCAGGACATGCTAATGAAGAAGAAATTAAATTAATGATTAGATTAATTAAACCAAAATACTTAATGCCATTCCATGGAGATTATAGAATGCTTAAGAAACAAGCAAATATTGGTATTAACTGTGGAATACCTAAAGAAAATACCTTTATCTTAAAAAATGGTGATACTCTAAATCTAGTAAATCATGTATTAACTAGAGGAGAATCTAAACCAGGAGCAGATATCTATGTAGATGGTAATAGAATCGGTGAAATAGGTGGAGCAGTTATTAAAGATAGAAAAATAATGGCTAACGATGGAATATTAGTAGTTATTATAAATGTTGATATGAAAAAGAGAGAATTATTAATTAAGCCAAATATTACTACAAGAGGATTTATTCTTGTAAATGAAAATGAAGAGCTAATACATAAAATTGAAAACAAGGCTGAACAAGTAATAACTTCTTCTCTTGCAAATCCAAAAACAACATTCGCAACACTAAAAGCTGAAATAACAGAAACTCTATATCCATTTATTAATGATTTAACTGGAAGAAAACCAATTATTCTACCAGTAATCTTAGATATTAAAAGAGAAAAGAAAGAGACAAATTAATTTGTCTCTTTTTTTATATTCTAGAAAAGAGATTACTATCAATTAAGTTTTTTATTTCATTATAATTATCCCCACAAAATAATAATATTCCAAAATAGAAATAACATTCCTTAGGATTTAATTTTAATAATTCAATATAACTATTCCAGCAAATCTTTTTCATTGAATCTAAATATATTGGAAAGTAAGAATAAAGTCTCTCCATCATTTGTATATGAAATAATGAATAAGTATGACTATTCCCATAATAGTAAGATAAAAAGTTAGAACAAAGATTATGTACATTATTACAATTGTCTTTCTTTTCTATCATAAATCTTCCTACATTCCATAATGAATAAACATCTATAATATCACCCCCTATATTATTATTCTCAAAAAAAAAGAGGATTACCACTTAGGCAAGTTATCCTCTTTTAATACTTCTTTTAATTCATCTAATGAATAAATCTCTTTTGTTACTAACATCTCATCAGGTACTTCCTCTTCTAGATCAAGTATTTCTACTCCATCTTCATCCATATTAGTTTGTTGAGTAACACCAAATTCACTACTCTTAATAAAATCATTAATTAATGTTTCTAATTTCTGTTTTCTCTTAGATGTTACTCTAGCTCCATCCATTAAATAATTCTCTTTCATAAAACTAATTTCATTTAATAAATCTCTAAGTTCAGGAGACATATTAAATAAGAATCCATATTTTTCTCTTAACAATCTCATTCTATCTACATTCTTTTTAGAATTACGAACAAATATAATATCAGGATTCTCTAATCGATAATATATTAAATAAGTACTCATAGTAAATACAAGCATTTCAATTAAATATGTAGGAAATTTATTTAGTAAAAACATCATTCCAAATACTAATATAAAATTTATAAAGTAAGGGCGAAGTCTTTTCCAAGATACTATATCCCTCTTCGCAAATATAAATGGAATTGGTACTAAGAAAAGTACAATTACAAGTATTGAATTAAATACAAGTCCTGCTCCAGTTAAATAAGAATATAAATCATTTTCTCCTTTAACAAAACCAATAGGTAAGAATATATCAATTATAGTAATAGTCACAATACTTAATAATATATAAAACTCTATATTATGATAATTTCTACGAATAAAGTTTGCTCCCTCTTTATGTTTTTCATATATAAGAATAAATACATAGAATATCCAAAGTATTGCACAAGCAACAAAACATAGTAATAAAAATTTTCTAGATAATCCAATTAATAATTTATTAGTAGAAAACTTTATTAATAATAAATATAAACCTTCAAATAAAAATGCAAATATTCCAAATCCTAAGTATTTTTTAAAAATTCTATTTCGAATACTATATCTAGGATTCTTATGAAAATATACATAAACAATAAATAAATAAAAGATAAATGAAACTATTGTAATAGTCGCATCTATTGCATAAGGTATTGTATTCATATAAACACCTCTCTTCAATATAATCATAACACATTACATCTTATTAAACAAAAAAACTTGTATTTCTACAAGTTTTTTATTTAGCTTCTTCAGTTGCTCTTGTTTCACGAATAACAGTGATTTTAATAGTTCCAGGATATTTTAAGTTAGCCTCAATCTTTTCCTTAACTTCACGAGCAATTCTATGTGATTCTAGATCATCTACTTCATCAGGTTTAACGATTACACGAAGTTCACGTCCAGCTTGAACAGCAAATGTCTTTTCAACACCTTTAATTGTATTACCAACTTCTTCAAGTTGAGATAATCTTTGAACATAATTTTCTAATGAATCATTTCTAGCTCCAGGTCTACTTGCAGATAAAGCATCAGCAATAGCAACAATAGTAGAAATAACACTAGTTGCAGGAGTATCTCCATGATGAGAAGCAATAGCATTAATTACTACCTCATGTTCATGATACTTCTTAGCAATATCTACACCAATCTCAACATGTGAACCTTCAACTTCATGATCAATAGCTTTACCAATGTCATGTAAAAGTCCTGCTCTTTTAGCAAGAGTAACATTCTCTCCCATTTCTCCAGCAAGTATTCCAGATAACTCTGCTACTTCTTTTGAATGTTGTAAAGCATTTTGTCCATAACTAGTTCTAAAATGTAATTTACCAATTGTCTCAATTAATTCAGGAGCAAACTTAGTAAGTCCTAATTCAAATGTAACATCTTGTCCGTATTGAATAATCTTTTGTTTCATATCTTTACAAACTTTATCATATAATTCTTCAATACGAGTAGGATGAATTCTTCCATCTTTAATTAAACTCTCAAGAGTTACTCTAGCAATCTCTCTTCTTAAAGGATCAAAACTAGAAAGTACTACTGCTTCTGGAGTATCATCAATAATTAAATCTACACCAGTAATTGCTTCTATAGTACGAATATTTCTACCCTCACGTCCAATGATACGACCTTTCATCTCATCATTAGGTAAGTCAACTACTGTTACAGTTTGATCACTAGCAATATCTGCTGCATACTTCTGCATAGAAGTAACTAACATTTCACGAGCTTGTTTGTCAGCTTCAAGCTTAGCTTCATTCTCACGCTCACGAATATATTCAGATATCTCCTTAGTCATATTCTCTTTTACTTTGCTCATAACTAATTCACGAGCTTTTTCTTTACTAAAACCAGATATTTTTTCAAGTAAATCAAGTTGTTCTTTTTTTATTTCCTCCACTTTACTTTTTTCATTTTGGATTTCTTCATTTTTTTCAGCTAATTTGCCTTCACGTTCATCTAAAGCAAGTTCACGTTTTTGATACATTTCTTCTCTTTTATCAATGCTTGCCTCTCGTTGCATAATTCTATTTTCAGTTTCTTTTAATTCGTCTTTCTTTTCACGAATTTCTTTATCTAAATCCATCTTTGCTTTATGAGCTTCTTCTTTTTGCTCAATAGCAGCATCTCTTTTTAACTTTTCAATATCTTTTTTAGCTTGTTCAATTAATTTATCGGCTTTTTTAGATGCCATATTTCCACTTAATAAATTAATTAAAAAAGATATACCATAGCCAACAATTAGGCCTATAACAACAAGTAAAATGGAGAATAATACGTTATTCATATAATTCCTCCATCTAGACTAGAATTAAGCTCTAATCTAATTCTATTGTAGTTTGTTTTTAGAGGTGTGTCAAGAAAAAGAAAGAGTGTAAAAATCACTCTTTCTTGAAATAATTAGTAATAACATCAAAGTCATTATAATGAATTTTTTTATCCTTAATTGCCATATAATTATCCCTTCCTTTTCCAAGTATTAAAACAACACTTCCAGGATAAGCAATAGATAAAGCAAACCTAATAGCATCCTCTCTATCAACTATTCTATAGTAGTCTTTATTATCTCCCACCATCTGATCAATAATCTCATCTGGATCCTCAAATCTAGGATCATCCATCGTAAATATAGCAAAGTCACTTTTTTCAATTACACTCTTACCAATAACACTTCTTTTTTCTACTTCTCTTCCCCCAGCACTACCAGTAACAGTAATAATAGTTTCATAATTACTAAAAGTATCAAGTATAGAATTAATACCATTAATAGTATGAGCATAATCAAGTACTATATCAAAATCTTGTCCATAATCTAAAAATTCACATCTTCCTTTTATAGGTCTAAGTTGTTCTATTTTATTAAGTAGCAAACAGTCATCTACTTTAAACAAATGTCCCACAATAAAAGCCATAACTACATTATAGACATTATATTCTCCAATAAAAGGAGAATTAATAGTCCATTCTAAATCATTGTTTCTTAAAGTAATAATAGTTTTTCTCTTTAAGTATTTAACATCACTAATTACATAATCATTATCTTCATTAAATCCAAAAGATATAGAGTTCTTTTTATTAATAATCTTTAAAGTATTATCATCACCATTAAATACAATATATCCATCATCTTTAACATGATCAAGTAACTTCATTTTACAAGCTATATAATCATCAAAACTCTTATGTACATTTAAATGATCTCCTGTAATATTAGTAAAACACACTACATCAAATATAAAACCATGTACTCTATCATGAAGTAATGCTTCACTTGATACTTCCATAGATACAGTATTAACATTATTATCTTTAATAATTTTTAAATCTTCATAAAGTTCACTAATACAAGGAGTAGTATTACTAGTAGACTCTTCTATATCATTTACCCATACTCCATTAGTTCCAATATAAGCACACTCTTCTAATAATTCTTTTATTATAGTTGTAGTAGTAGTCTTACCATCAGTACCAGTAACACCAATTAAAGAAAAATCTTTAGGATCTACTTCATAATATTTTTTACACAATTCTATATATGTCTCAAATATATTATCCACAACAATGTGTGGAAAGTTTTTATTAAACTCTCTATCACATACTATAAAACTACAACCATTCTTAATAGCATCATCAATATAATCAAAATGGTCTACATTATATCCTTTTGTCGCAACAAAAAGAAACCCATCTTTAACTAATCTAGAATCATCTGTAATACCAGTAATATTTAAATCTAAATCATAATCAATAAGATCTCTTAGTTTTTTCATAAGACTCCTCCTGTATAATTTATGTTTAAAAACTTAAAATAATCATACCACAAATAAAAAAAGGAATAAATTATTCCTTTTATTTTTCATCTTTTGCAGGTACTGCAATATCATAGAACTCTCTAACTTTATGTTCAATCTCATCACGAAGTTCTGTATTTTCTTTTAACATTAATTTAACATTTTCTTTTCCTTGACCTAGCTTCTCACCATTATATGCATACCAAGCACCAGTCTTTTCCATAATACCAGCTTCACTAGCTAAATCAACGATTTCTCCTTCACGAGAAACTCCTTCTCCGTACATAATATCAACTACACAAGATTTAAATGGAGGAGCAACTTTATTCTTAACAACCTTAACAGTTGTTTTATTACCAACAACTCCCTCTCCCATTTTTAATTGTTCACTTCTTCTAATCTCTAATCTAATAGTAGCATAGAACTTTAATGCTCTACCACCAGTAGTTGTTTCAGGGTTACCAAACATAACTCCAACCTTTTCTCTTAATTGGTTAATAAAGATTACAGTTGTATTAGTTTTACTAATAGTACCATTTAATTTACGTAATGCTTGAGACATAAGTCTTGCTTGAAGTCCAACATGAGAATCTCCCATCTCACCATCAATTTCAGCCTGTGGAACTAAAGCAGCAACTGAGTCAATAACAACAATACTAATAGCTTCACTTCTAACTAAAGCATCACAAATTTCTAAAGCTTGTTCTCCAGTATCAGGTTGAGATAATAATAAATTATCAATATCAACTCCAAGTTTTTCAGCATAAACTGGATCTAATGCATGCTCTGCATCAATAAAAGCAGCTCTTCCACCTAATTTTTGATGTTCAGCAATAGCTTGTAATGCAAAAGTAGTTTTACCAGAAGACTCTGGTCCATATATTTCAATAATTCTACCTTTAGGATATCCACCTACTCCTAATGCAATATCTAATGATAAAACACCACTAGATACAACATCAACCTTCATATGTTTATTTTCTCCTAATTTCATAATAGAACCTTTACCGAATTGTTTCTCAATATCATTTAATACTTGTTCTAAAGCTTTATCTTTATCTTTAGAAACATCTTTACTAACAGCCATTTGTTTTCCTCCTCGCAGCCATTTATTATATACTCGTAAATAACTTACATACTAATTGTATAAAACTGTTTTTAAAAAGTCAATACTTTTTCGAACAAATGTTTTTATATTTTGAATTAGTGTAAATAACTGAAAAATAAAAAACTTCTTAGTAAAAAGAAGTTTTTCAAATCAAATAATTCTTGAATTATTATTTTTCACTTGAGAATATTAATTCTTTATTAATACTAAAGTATTCCCAAGCACTAATTACTGATAAAATACAAGCTATATATAATAATCCCCAATCAACACGTATTGATAAGAATACGAAAGGAATATTATAGAAGAAAACTAAACATAATCCTACCATCATACATGCAGTTTTATATTTTCCAGACTTAATAGCAGCTTGAACTTTACCTTTAGATGCAGCTTGCATCTTAATAGCATCTACAACTATATCACGAGTAATGTAGATAACTGGTACAAGAACTGGAATAAAATTGTTATAAGCTAATACAATTAGTATTGGATTAACTAATACTTTATCAGCAATAGCATCTAACATTTTTCCTAAATCTGTTACTTGATTATTCTTACGAGCAAGATATCCATCTAAGAAATCAGTTAAACTTGCAATAATAAAGATAACACCTGCAATAATATATTCCCATTGTATTTGTACACCATTAAAGTCAGTTCTTGGAATATTAAATCCAAAATCTGAAAAAGGTACACATAATAAAACAAGGATTACTACAGTTAAAATTAGTCTTGTTACCGTAATTTTAGTTGGTAAATTCATATAACTCTCTCCTCTCTAACATAAGACTTTAACTCATCCGTACGATCTTCATGTTTATTTATATTACTAACAATAACTAGTACTATCAATGTAATAAAAACAATAGCAAGTAATATAGAAACAACTGGCCATAAGCTAATTCTTTCTTTATGTTCTATTGTGTAAGGAGATTTAACTCTCTTCTCTTCCAATAACTCTTCTTTTTTCTTTTGTGCAGCACGTATATCTTCTAAAGAAATACGAGAAGTATGTTGAAATAAGAATCCATTAAATTCATCAACTACTTTATCAGCATCTAATCCTAAATATTTTGCATAATTCTTAACTGAATCTCTTAACTCATATACATCTTTAAAAGCTCTTACATTTCCACTTTCAATATTTTCTAGTTGAGTTGTTGAGAAGTCAAGATCTTCACATGCTTCGGTAAGACTGACACCATTACTTATTCTAGTTCGTTTTAAGTACTCTCCTAATTCCTTCATACAACACCTCATTATAAACAATAAATATAAATAAGCCATGTTCTGTACCTGTTACCAGGCGACAAACATTTATCTGCTATTTACATAGCCCCTAACTAAATTCAATTCTCTTGTTAGAGCTCCCCTACCAAATTTGGGTTTCTCGCTCGCGGGGTTTACCAACGTTTCACTCTTTCCTTTCGAAAAGCATCGTCACTGCGGCACTTTATGGAGCACTTCATATCCGAAGACTTAGAAGTACTTTCCGCCGTTAGCAAAGCTACCTTAGGTTATTTTTTCCCTAAGCACGAACACTACAGTCATCGCAGACTGTGCGAGCATGGACTTTCCTCAAGAGTCTCAAGAACTCCAGCGTTTGTCTATATATTAATTGTCTTCTTTATTCTCTTCTTCTGTAGCATCATCAGTTGCCTTAGAACCATAAACCATTTTTTCAAGTTGAGATAATCTACGAATAACATCAACATTAGTAACTTCTCCAGAAGCACTATTAGCAACCTCAGCACTAAGTCTAGAATTGCGTAATTCTTGTTTAAGATTCATGATTTCAGCAAGTAGATCAGCTTTTTCTTTTTCAAGGTTATTAATAATTTCAAAGAATTGTTCATAGTCACCTATAACAATATCTAAAAATTGATCTACTTCCTTTAAACGATAACCTCTTGTATCGATTTTAAATTCTTTCTCAAGGATATCGCGAGGCATTAAAGTAATTTTGTTTTGATACATAATAATCACCAATCCCTTACGATAATATTATGTCATTAATGCTTATTTTTGTCAATTAATAACCCGTTCTTTAAACGAGATACCTCTAAGTCTATCATAATAATGCGAGTATTATCAATCATTTTATTCAAAACCATACTAATTTCAATGAAATTCATCTAATCACCATAGATATCATAAACTATATTTTTATAAAAATCTTATATCCGACAAAAGAAGATAAAAACCAATGAAAAAATAGTGCAAAAATGTATCTTATATAGTATAATAAATGATAGGTGATGAGATGAACTATCCTAATGGTATTAAAAAAAATATCACAACTAAAGCCAAATCAACAAATGATAGTAATTTGAGTCATAAAAATAGAGGTATGACCTTAGAAGGAGAATTAAATGTAACTAATGAGTACTATAGAGATATAGATAAAGCATACATTTATAAAAAACCTACACCTATAAAAATAGTAAAAGTAGATTATCCTTCTAGAGATAAAGCAGTAATAAAAGAAGCATACTTCACAATTCCATCAACAACCGACTATAACGGTTTGTATAATGGTTATTACATTGACTTTGAAGCAAAAGAAACAATTAGTAAAACATCTTTTGCTCTAAATAACATTCATCCCCATCAAATAGAACATTTAAAGAATATAAATAAACATAACGGAATATCATTTTTAATTGTTAGATTCACAACTTTAAATATGACTTTTTTATTAACAACAGAAAAATTATTAAAGTATATGGAAGAAACAAGTAAGAAGTCAATACCTGTAGACTTCTTTAAACAAGAAGGTTATTTAATTAAAGATGGATATACACCGCGAATTGATTATTTAAAAATAATCGATGAACTAATTGGAGGTAAACATAATGGGTAAAAAAGAAGTAAAAAGAAAGGTTAAGAAAACATACGAGCCTAAGACAAGAAAGAAAATAAAATTAAAGCATACTGGATCAATGCTATTACTTGCATTATTCACCTTTGCAGTATTATTTGGTAGTTACCAATTTTTAGGATTAAAACTAACAATTGTTGTAGCACTTCTACTATTTGTAGTTTATGGAATTGGATTCCTAATTGGAAAAGTTAAAAATAAAAGTAGAAGAAGAAAGATTATTAGTTTATTACTAATCTTTGGATTAACAATTGGTATTATCTGCTTAAGTGCCTTCTGTGCATTTATGGTATATGTTAAGAGTAAAGCAGATCCTAAATATGAAAATGCTAAGTTAAATACAATTGAAATTTCAAGAATCTATGATAAAGATGGTAATGAATTTGCTAAGATCGGTGAAGAAAATCGTGAAAAAGTAAAATATGAACAATTACCTGAATCTCTAGTAGATGCAATAATTGCTACAGAGGATGCAAGATTCTATCAACATAATGGATTTGATGCTCCTCGTTTCTTAAAAGCATTCCTTGGACAAGTTGCTGGTAACTCTGGTGCCGGTGGTGCTTCTACATTAACAATGCAAGTTGTTAAAAACAGTTTCACAGATAAATATGGAGAAAAAACTTCAGGTGTTGAAGGTGTTACTCGTAAGTTTGAAGATATTTATCTAGCAGTATTTAAACTTGAAAAAGAATATTCAAAAGAAGAAATTATAGAGTTCTATGTTAATAACCACTTCTTAGGTGGAAATACTTATGGTGTTCAAGAAGCATCTATTACTTACTTTGGTAAGAGTGTTACAGATCTTAACTTAAGTGAAGCTGCAATACTTGCTGGTATGTTTAAATCACCAAATGCATTTAAACCTACAACTAATCCAGAAAATGCAGCTGGTAGACGTGCAACAGTATTAAAACTAATGAGAAGACACGGATATATAACAGCTGAAGAAGAAGAAATTGCAAATAGCATTCCAGTTGAAACATTAACTGCAAATGCTTCATTTGTTTCAGAAAATCCATATCAAGGATATATTGATTATGTCGTAGATGAATTAAAAGATCGTTTTGGAGTAAATCCTTATACAACTCCATTATTAGTTTATACAAACTTAGATAGAGGAAGACAAAACGGAGTTAACGCAGTACTTGCTGGACAAAACTATACATGGAAAGATGATTTAGTACAATCTGGTGTAGCAGTACTTGATTCAGAAACTGGTAAAGTATGGGCAATTGGTAATGGTCGTAATATTCGTTCAAGAAGTAATGGAACAATCGATCAATTCAATTTTGCTACTGATATCAGAAGACAACCAGGATCTACCGCAAAACCATTATTCGATTATGGTCCAGGAATTGAATTCAACAATTGGTCAACATATCAATTATTTGATGATTCACCTTATACATATACAGGTGGAAGATCAATTAAAAACTGGGATGGTGGATACTTCGGTACTATTACATTAAGAACTGCATTATCACAATCACGTAACATTCCAGCCTTAAAAGCATTCCAACAAGTAGAAGATTCTAAGAAGAGAAAATTTGTTACAGGATTAGGTATTGAACCTGAAATTTGTGCTAAAGGTTATGATTATGATTTAGAAACAGATAAATGTGTTAATCCAAATGAACCTGGAGACACTCATGAGCCATATACAATCCATGAAGCTCACTCAATCGGAGCCTTCACTGGTGTATCTCCATTACAAATGGCTGCTGCATATGCTGCATTCTCAAATGGAGGATATTATAATGAACCACACGCAGTAAATAAAATAATTTATAGACAATCAAAAGAAGAAGTTGAATATAAACCAGTAAGAAGACAAGTAATGTCTGATGCTACTGCATTTATGATTTCAAGTGTATTACAAAACGTTAGCTTATCTGGTGGTACACCTCATAATGTAGCTTGTAAAACTGGTACTACAAACTATGATGATAAAACAATGTCAGATTACAACATGCCATGGGATGCAGTAAGAGACTCATGGGTAGTTGGTTACTCAACTAAGACAGTTATAGGAATGTGGTATGGATATGATAGTTTAACTAAAGATCAAATTGCTCAAGGATATATCTTACATAACATTCCAGCAACAATCGCCAAAGACCATTTATTTAATGCTTATGTATCTGCTGGTGCTATGGAAGCAAATCGTTCAGCATTTGTTCAACCATCAAGCGTTGTTCAAGTAGCAGTTGCTAAAGGAAGTAATCCTGCTAAACTTGCAATTCCAGGAACAGAATCAATTACTGAGTTCTTCAAGAAAGGTTATGAACCTACTGAATACTACACAGTAAATTACAAATTACCTGCTCCAGGAAACTTTAAAGCAACTAAATCAGGAAATAGAGTTACACTTACATGGAATGCTGTTGATCCAGGAGTTATCGCAAACCCTGCTCACGGAACATTCGGTTATAATGTTTATAAAGATGGTACATTACTTGATTGGACAGATAAAACATCATATACATTTATTCCATCAAGTCCATATGGAGATTACAAAGTAATCGCAACATACAAGAATTACACAGATGTTCAAAGTAATGCTGCTACTGCTTCAATTGTAGAGGAAGCACCTCTTCCAAATTGTCCAGCAGAAGCTCCATTAAATACCGCAACTAAGAAATGTGAATGTACAGATACAACTAAAACATTCGATGAAGCAACAAACTCTTGTAAATAATATAATTAAATAAAATAAAAATATTCGTTCTCATGAACGAATATTTTTTTTCTTTTCAAAACAAATATCTTTTATTATACAATTCTCACATTCTGGTTTAATTGCTTTACAATAATACCTTCCAAATAAGACTAATTGTAGATGCCTCTTACCCCACTCTTCCTTAGGAAAATATTTCATTAATTTCTTTTCTACTTTTAATACATCATCATTTCTAGATGCTATTTTAAGACGTTTAGAGACTCTTTCTACATGAGTATCTACTGCTATAGTATTCTCTCCATAATACTCACTTAAGAAGACATTAATAGTCTTTCTACCTACCCCAGGAAAAGTCATTAAAACATCTCTATCCTTAGGAACAATACCATTATAATTATTATCTAATAAAGTAGCTATTTCCTTAATATAAGACGCTTTCTTACGAAATGAACCAATTGGTCTAAGTATTACTTCTAAGTCCTCTAAAGGGGCTTCTTTTAGGCTTTTAAGGTCTTTATATTTACTAAATATAATAGGAGTAACAGTATTAACTCTTTTATCAGTAGTTTGAGCACTTAAAACAATAGCCATAAGTAACTCATAATCATTATGATATATAAGTTCACATTTAGGATCAGGAAATAATAAATCTAAGTATTCTCCTACTCTATTCATCATCAAGCCATCCATCTAAAACACCCAAATCAACATCACTATCAGTATCTTTATTCTTTTCCATTTGAGCTCTTCTCTTTTTTCTATTATCTTCTACATCTTTAGCAGTCTTTATACCTTTTTTACCCCACTCATATAGAATCTTATCAATATATTTTAAATTATTAACTCCGTTTAATACAGCTTCTCTTAAAGCCTCAGTAATAAGCTCATCACTAATATTACTATCTCTCCAAGCTTTAATAATCTCATATTCCATAGAACTTAAAGTTCTACCAAATTCTTTTTCAATAACTTCAAAAATATCAGTATTATCCTTAGCTTTTTCTTCTTCTTTATTAAGATCATCAAGTAAATACATCTTTAATTTATTATAGAAGTTATCTAAAATAACAACCTCTTCCATAAATCCTTTTTCATTTTTAGATACTTCTACACTAATAAATCCCTTCTCAGTTAGTTTACTAGTAAGTTCCATAATCTCAGTAAGATCCATATTTAATTCCTTCGCAAAAGTATTAGGATCAAACAATAGATTGTCTCCTCTATTATATAAATACATTAAATAAATAAATTCATTTAATTCAAGTTTTAAATCCTTATAATTTTTAAGTAAGTATATAGGCACTACAAGATTACCATCTCTAAATATTTCTATTAATCTAGAACTTTTCATGCCTTATCACCTCCAAATATTAACTATAGTTTATCATATTCACGTTTTTAAAGCAAAAAAAGAGAATCTATTTAAATAGATTCATTAAATCAGACTCTCCTTCTTGATTATTTTCTTTATTCTCTACAGGCTCTTTTGGTGGTGCAGGAATATCATCATCAAGTAATGATTCTTCTTTTCTACTAGCACTAAAATCCTCTGCATCAAAACTAAAGCTATCTCCACCACTATCAGTCTCAATAAAGCCATCATTATTAGATTGAAAACTTAAATCTACAGTCTCAGGCTCATCAATAATAATCTCTTCTTCAGTATCATCTTTTGGAGAAATAAACTTTCCTTCTTTTTCTTCATCAACAGGTACAGTACCATGTTTCAAACTAAATGTACCTCCAACAGCAACATTCTGAGTAGTAAATGGTTCCATATAACACAAATCATATTTCTTAGTAATTAACTTAATAATATCAATTATAAAAGCAACACTATTAATAAATGAAACTATATAGAATAAGAAACCTAAAATATTAACTACCATCATAGCAGAAGTAATAAAATAAGCAATTACAAAGATAAGTGCAGCTTTTTGTCCAAAAGCAAGCTTAACAGCTACATATCCATTTGCGATAGGTAAATATGCAAGAGGAGTAGTAGTTGCAAACATTCTCTTATTTAAAGCATTTAAAATAGTACCAATAAATACAAATATACCAATACATACTAACACAGTAATAACAATAACTATTAAACCAGCAGATAATAATTCAGATAAAGCTCCAACATCAAAACTAATCTTTTCTTCTCCATCTTCTGTATCAGTAACAACAAATCCTGCTGCTATCTGTTCCATAGTTAATCCAGAATACTTATCATATCCACCAACATGACAATAAGGATTCTCATCAAGTACTGCAAAATACGCAACATCCATTGGTCCAGCTCCACCAGCAAAATACTTACTAGTTACATCAATATAGAAAGGAGTAGATTTACCAATACCCAATGATCTTTGAGCATAATCTCCATCATAATCTTGTTCAGTACAATAAGTAACAAAACCAATATTCTTCTTATTAGAATCAAATACTAATAAATCAATACTAATAGGTACTTTTTTAGAAGCCTTATTAGTAATATTACTAAAAGTGAATCTACCATAAGTTTCTCCCTTAACTTCAGGTGAATAAGTAAACTCAGTATAAGTAAACATATCAGTCTCAACAGTAGCACTCTCTCCAACTTCAATAAGTTCAGAAGTCTTATGTTCTAAAGCAAATACTGGTACACACATTACCATTAATAATAGAACAATTATTAATTTAATATTTCTTTTCATTTAATCACTCCTTATATTTCTTTATAATATAATGACTAATTTTATCACATTTATTTTATAATCTACTATATAGTATTTCTCTTAAAACATCATCATAGATATCTTTTAAATATTTTCCAGGTTCTTTATCCAATAGTCTCATAATAGTTTCTGCACTAATATCAACTTCTTCTTTACTATGAATAGGAAGATTAATATATCTCTCAGTAATATTTTTAACATCAAGTCCCTTCATTCTTCCAGCACAACTATTAACATATAAACCATATGTATATAAAGCCATTGGATCTAAATTATTTAAATCCATCGCTTTATGAATATTATTTTTTAACTCTAATTCACTTTTATGGAAAGGATATTTAGGAGATACATCTAGTACACTCCATATATCAATTGAACTAGCAACATCTAATCCTAATACTTTATCTAAATTATATAATTCAAGTTCTTCATCTAATTTAAAATCAAGTAATAATTGTATACCTTTATCTCTATTAGGACTATTAAATATCTTATCAAGTTCTTCCTTTTTACGAGTATAAGAAAGATCTTTTACAAATTCTTTAGTTTCACGAATAGCTTCAATTACTTCTTCACTCAATTCAAAATCCAGTATTGTCGCAAAACGAATAGCTCTAAGTATTCTTAAACTATCTTCAGTAAACTTATTTCTAGCATCTCCAACAGTTCTAATAATACCTTTATCTATATCTTCTTGTGCACCTAAATAATCAATAATATTACCATTATCATCCATACATAAAGTATTAATAACAAAGTCTCTTCTAAGTAAATCAGGATATAAATCATCAATATATTGAATTACTCCAGGTTTACGATGATCCTCATAATCCTTCTCTTCTCTAAAAGTAGTAATATCAAATCTTACTCCCTTTTTTAAAACAATTACAGATCCATAATCATCATTAGGTAAACAACTATCTTCAAATAATTCTTTAATTTCTTTTGGTGTGGCATTAGTAGTAATATCTATGTCATTAGATTCTATACCTAAAACATGATCTCTTACAAATCCTCCAACGATATATGCTTTATAAGAATGTTTAGTCATTTCTTTAAGTAGTTTTAAAGCAATATCTAACATCCAATCACCACCTATTCAAATTATATCATAAAACAAAAGAAAAGAACCTTATTTTTAAGGTTCTTTATAATAAACTAAATTAGTTTACAGCGTCTTTTAAAGCAGATCCTGCTTTGAAAGTAACAGCTTTTCTAGCAGCTATTTTAACAGTTTCACCAGTTCTTGGGTTACGTCCTTCACGAGCAGCTCTCTTAGAAACTGCGAAAGTACCAAATCCAACTAGAGGAACTTTGTCACCTTTCTTTAATGCTCCTGTGATAGCAGCAAAAGTAGCATCAATAGCTCTTGTAGAATCAGCTTTAGTTAATCCAGTTGCTTTTGCAACTGCTTCTACTAATTCAACTTTCTTCATAATATTATACCTCCCATAAATTTACTAAGCATAAAGCATGTTATGCTTACATATTAAAATTATCACGAATTCTTTTAAATTGCAATATTTAACATCTAAATTTGACTATTTTTTCGTTAATTTATCGTCAATATCCTTAAGTAATTCAATAATATGACCAATTGCATAGATAAATGTTGACACTAAGAAGCCAGCAAACCATACAACAATCATTAAAGAAAAGTTAAATTCTGTAACTAAACACTCATCAGAAGAGAAATAAGATGAAGCCTGACAAGTAGCAAATAAGTTACCTAAAAATATACCTAAAAAGAATAAAACAACAAATAATGTAATTGCAAATCCTTGATAAAAGTTAAAAGACTGTTTATTTAACTCATCAGTAATAACCTTTTTCTTAGGAAAGTCTTGTTTTACTTTATGAATCTCATCAAATAAATCCATTATTCATCCTCTCCTTTCTTTTTAGTTACTCTTTTCTTAACCTTTTTTGCAGTATCAACAATTTTTTCATCAATATCAGTTTTATCTAAAACCTCTTTAGTCTTCTTTTTAACAGTATCAGCTGCATCTTTAATCTTATCATCAACATCAGTCTTATCAAGTACCTCATCAATATCTTTTCTAACTGAATCAAAATTGCCATCATTATGAGCATCTAACTCATGATAATCTAAATATTCACGATATAGATAAATATAACGACCAAATAATAATAAGTATAATGCATCAAGTATTGATACAAATAAACCACTAACTACTACAGTAGAAATAAGATTAACTATTAAATGTACAACTACTAATACAATTAATGCATAATAATAACTATCATTTTTAATCTCATTAAAAGGAGATTTTCCAAGCTTTAAATCTTTCCATACTCTAGTATCTCTAAACATAGTATGAACTAAATAAACAAGTAATACTAAATCTTTAAAAAATCCAATAATAGTATTTAATGAAAAAGATTGAGCAAGAGTAAGTACAGAAGTAACTGTAGATATAAAGTATAAAAAGATCAAAGCAGCATTCAAATAATTAAAATACTTCTTACCAAACTTAGTCTTTAAAAATACAAAGTATACAAGTACAACTAAGTACAATGCATTATGGTTGATAACACTCGTAAATATTGAGAAATCACTATCTCCCACAACTGCAAAAGATTGACTACAAAATATAGCCGCTAAAATTGTGATAATGATAAATGAAGTAATAATATCTCCACTTTCATACCATTTAATAATATTTTCGTCTTGAGACATCCAATCACCTTCTTATCATAATTATAGCATTATTTAGAAACACAATGTAGAACAAACGAAAAATTCTTTAAAACTTTACAAGTTTATGCTATAATATTGCTGAATTGGAGGGGATACTATGAAATTACCTACTGTTGCGTTAGTTGGAAGACCTAATGTTGGAAAGTCTACCCTATTTAATAAAATAGTTGGAAAACAAGTATCCATTATAGAAGATATTCCAGGAGTAACAAGAGATAGAATCTATCAAGAAGCTAATTATAATAAGAAAAGATTCTATTTAATAGATACAGGTGGAATAGATGCTTCTAAAATGGACTTTAATACAGAAATTAAAATGCAAGCAGAAATTGCCATTAATGAAGCAGATATTGTAGTCTTCATTGTAGATGGAAAAGAAGGATTAACTGCAAACGATCTTATTGTAAGAGATATTTTAAGAAGAACAGATAAAACTGTTATAGTCGCAATTAATAAAATGGATGTTAAAGAAGCACAAAATAACATCTATGATTTTTATGAATTAGGTTTTGATACTTACATTCCAATAAGTGGAATTCATAATACTGGATATATTGAATTAATGGAAGCAATTACAATGAACTTTCATGAACAAGAAGAACAAGTTGATGATAGAGTAAAATTCTCTATTATTGGTAGACCTAATGTTGGTAAAAGTTCACTAACAAATGCTCTATTAAATGAAGAAAGAGTTGTTGTATCAAATATTGCAGGTACAACAAGAGACTCAATTGACTCAGTATTAAAATATAATAATGAAGAATATGTTGTAATTGATACTGCCGGAATGAGAAAAAAAGGTAAAGTATTTGAAAGTGTAGAAAAATATAGTTTATTTAGATCTTTAAAATCAATAGATAGATCAGATATTTGCTTAGTAGTAATAAATGCTGAAGAAGGTATAATGGAACACGATAAACATATCGCTGGTTATGCTATTGAAAGAGGTAAAGGATTAATCTTTGTAGTAAACAAATGGGATAAAGTAAAAGACACTACTATTCAAGAATTTGAAAAACTTATGAGAGCAGAATTTCAATTTGCTCCATATGCACCAATTGTCTTCTTAAGTGCACTAACAAAGAAAAGAATTCATACTTTAATGCCAGAAATAGTTAAAGTAAATGAAAATATTAATAGAATAGTAAAAACAAGTATTTTAAATGAAATGATTCAAGAAGCATATCAATTAAATCTACCTCCATCATATAAAGGAAGAAGATTAAAAATATACTTCACATCACAAACAGGTACAAAACCACCTAAATTTACATTTAGAGTTAATAGTAAAGGTTTAGTACACTTCTCATATGAAAGATATCTAGAAAATAAAATAAGAGAAAACTTTGATTTTGGAGGAACACCAATTGTATTACAATTTAAAAACAGAAATGGAGAAGAAGAATGATAATAGGAAAGAATACAAACCTACAACCAAAGAATAGCTTCATTAAAAGTAGTGAAGGAAATCCATTAAGTGACTCAGAAAGAATTATGCAAAACAATCGTGTAATGCAACATACTAATGTTATGAGTAAAGATGAAATGAATGACAGAGCATTTGCTATGTTACAAGATAGATTAAATAAAGGTTTAATCAATATGGATGAATTCAATAAAATGTGTAATCAATTAGGAAAAAGAAAATAAGAAAAACCTCCGCATATAATAAAGTGGAGGTTTTTTTATGTTTAAAGATAGTCTATTTAATAATATTGAGAAAAAAACAAGTGTAAAGAAAGACACAATTTTATCTCTCGCAAGTAAACTACAAAAAAATATAAAAGACGAAAAAACAATTAGAGAAATAATAAATGAATTAGGAAATATCACAGGTAAAACAGTATCAAAAGAAAAAGAAGATAAAATTGTAAATGCCATAATAAATGACAAAGTACCAAAAAATATTGATAAAATGTTTTAAAAAGACTATTTATTTATAGTCTTTTTTATTATATAATAAATTATAGTAGGGAGCGTAGAAAGATGAAAGAAGAATTAAAAAGGGAAATAGAAGAAAACGGTATTCGTGATACTGCTTTTTATGATGTCTATAAAACATCAAATGGATTATACATAATAAAAGAACTATGTGATCATTTTAATATAGGAGATAGAGAAGACTATAAAACAATAAAAGATAATTTATGCTACAAAATAACAGAAGAAGACCTAGAAATTATCGATAAAGAATCAGCTGAACAAGCAGTTCATCTAATTCCAAATATAGTAACTATCTTTGATTTACAGTTAGTTCTATCTTTCACTGTATATAAAGATACTAATCACGATAACAAACTATACGTAACTGAAAATACATGTCAACGTTACAATATTGAACCAAAAAGTAAAAGAACAATCAATGGTACAACATGTTGTAATGTAACTGAAGAAGATCTAGAAAAAATAGAAGAAGAAACAAAGAAAGATAAAGTTGCCTTCAAAAGAAAAATAGTAGAAGTAGCATTAAATGATGAAATAAAACCAGCTGAGTATTTATTTGAATATTATTATGATTATCAAACAAAAAAATATTATGTTAGAAGAAACGTATATGAGATGTTAAAAAGTCATGGAATTGAAATTGAAGGTACTCCAACTCTCTTAAATGGCTATAATTGTTATTCAATAACAGAAAACGAACTAAAAGAGGTGGAAAAGGAATTAAATTATCATGGAGTAGAACAATTATTAAAACCAACTACTCTAAAAAAAGAAGATTTTCCTAAAGTAGAATTCCCACAAGAAGATGTTGTTAATAAAGTAGTAGATCAAATCTATGAATTCAAACAAAGAAAGAATTTATTTGAAAAAGTTATGCCTTACGAAGAAAAAGAATTCAATAAAATCGCAAAACCATTCAATAAAGAAGAGTTTAAAGATATTGTAATGCCATACATAGATAGAATAATTCCTTTTAGAGATAGAGTAATACCATTCAGAGATAGAGTAATACCTTTCAGAGATAGAGTAATGCCTTATTATGAAAAACATACTACTACAAAACAAGGCACAGTATTAATCTACAAAGATACAAACACTGGTAAATTATATATCCCAGTAGAAGAAATCGGCCAAAGAGATCAAATAGTAGATACTATTATGAATAAACCTTGCTATGAAATAGCAGAAAATGATTTATTCCACTTTATAGATAAAAAAATAATTATTGCTGACACATATGTTGTAAATAAAAAAGATTATGATATTTTAATCTGTAATAATAATGGACAATTATTCATTGCCCATGAAATATTAAATGAATTAGGATTCTATATTGATAATCCTCATAGAATTAAAGTAAATGGTGAAATCTATGAAGAGATTGCAGAAGAAGATGTAGATCTAATCAAAGGATTAGAAAATGAAAGTTGTCATATAAATATAATCGTAAAACAAATAGCTCCTAAAAGAGGTTAAAAATAATGATTTGTACAAAATGTAAAAATGAACTAGAAGAAGACGCAAAGTATTGCAATAAATGCGGTCAAAAAATAAACTCCAATAAAAATTGGGGTTTTTCGTATAATAAAGAAATAAAAAATGATGAATATCTAAACGCTTATTTAGGAGATGATATAAGTCTTTTTGAAAAGAAAATATCAATCTTCGCAATACTTCTAGGACCATTCTATTTATTATATAGAAAACTATTTGCTCAAAGTTTTATAATTCTAGTTATTTATATTTTGTCTTATCAATATCTACCTCCAGATATAGGAATAATATTTAGAGTATGTTTTAATTTATATTTAGGTATTAATTTTAATAATTATTATTTAGAAGAAGTAAAAACAAGTATAAAAAGAATAAAAAAGAAAAATCAAGAATTATCAAAAGAAGAATTATTATTAAAACTAAAGCAAACAAGTCCCACTACAAATATTGGATTAATAATATTAATTATATTATTATATTTTATAATTCTTGCCCTACTTCAATCTAAAGGTATAAAAACAATGGACAAAGCTACAAAAGACTCTATAGAAAACAATTATTTAAGTTATTTTATTCCAAAAGAAGCAGAAATAAAAACAAATTATAATAACTATCAACATTTCTCATATGAAAAGAATAAAAAGAAATGTTATATAACTATTTATAGTCAATATATGACTAAAAATGAAGAAGAATATTTAGTAGATATATCAAATAATCATAATAAATATAGACAAAGTGATATTAAAGAAGTAGAAATAAATAAAGTTATATGGCTACAAAGATCATTTGAAAAAACAAATGCTTATCAAGATTTCTATTTAATGAAATATAAAGATGATAATAGAATCTATGAAATGAGATTTGATTCAAGTGAGAAAGATGCTTGTAATGAGATAAAAAGTATTATTATTAAATCTATATCTTATAAATAAAAAAAGAACACTAGTTCTTTTTTTTTAGCTTAAACATATACTTAATTGAAATAAGGAGAGAATTATGGAAAAAAAAGACATAATAAAAAACATCGCCAAACGAAGTGGCGGAGATATTTATTTAGGAGTAGTCGGTGCCGTTAGAACAGGTAAATCAACATTTATTAAAAAAGTAGTAGAAACACTAATGGTACCTAATATGGAAGATGAATTTGAAAAGAAAAGAACTTTAGATGAAGTACCTCAAAGTGCATCAGGTAAAACTATTATGACTACAGAGCCTAAATTCATCCCAACCAATCCTGCAAAAATAAAAATAGATGACTTTACTTGCCAAATTAAATTAATTGATTGTGTAGGATATATGATACCTAATGCTATAGGGGCAACAGATGAAAATGGACCAAGACTAGTAAAAACACCATGGTATACAGAAGAAATACCCTTCACAGAAGCAGCAGAAATAGGTACAGAAAAAGTAATAAAAGAACACTCTACAATAGGTATAGTAGTCACAACAGATTCATCAATTGGAGACTTTAAAAGAGAAGACTACGTAGAAGCAGAAAAAAGAGTAATAGAAGAATTAAAAAGTATAAATAAACCATTTATTATAGTATTAAATTCAACTCATCCTAATACTCCAGAAGTAGATGAATTAAGAAAAAGTTTAGAAGAACAATATCAAGTACCTGTATTACCTATTAGTATAGATACAATGACAGAAAAAGATATGTATAATATTCTAAGAGAAGCACTATATGAATTCCCAGTATTAGAAGTAAAAGTAAATATGCCAGAATGGATTGCTATATTAAATCCAAATCATAAAGTTAAAAAGTCATATATAGAATCAATAAAAGAAAGTGTAATTGAAATAGATAAAATAAGAGATGTAGAAAAAATAACAGAAACATTTCTAAAAAATGAATACATCGAGAAATGTTATTTATCAGATGTAGACACCTCTTCAGGAACAATCACAATAAATCTATCTAGTCCAGATAATTTATATCAAGAAGTTTTAAATGATTTAATTCATAAAGATATAAAAACAAAAGCAGACTTATTATCCCTACTTCAAGAATATCAAGAAGCAAAAAAAGAATATGATACATTAAAGTATGCATTAAATATGGTTAAACAAACAGGATATGGAATTGCTACTCCATCTATAGAAGATATGAAATTAGATAAACCTGAAATAATTAAACAAGGAACAAGATATGGAGTAAAACTAAAAGCAGTTGCCCCATCCATTCATATGATTAAAGTAGATGTTGAATCTACCTTTGAACCAATTATAGGTAGTGAAGTCCAATCAAAAGAATTAATTGATTATTTAACAAAGAATGATAATGATATTTGGAAAAGTGAAATATTTGGAAGAAGTCTAGACTCAATAGTCCAAGAAGGTATTCAATCAAAAATAAATCTTATGCCAGATAACATAAGATTTAAATTACAAAACACTTTAACAAAAGTAATTAATAAAGGATCAAACAATGTAATAACAATAGTAATATAAAAAGATGCCTAAGCATCTTTTTTCGTATCTAATTTAGCAATTAATGTATCATAGTAATTACGTAAATCATTAGTCTTAAACTTAATTTCACCATTATCTAATTCCCAAGAATCATTATAAGTCTTTAAGAAATTTAATACTTCTAGACTTACATCATATACATTATTCATCTTAGATCTAGTTTGTTGAAATAATTCTTTAGATTCATTTAATCCATCACGCATATCATCATCAAACATTAATTCATGATATAGATCAACATAATATTCATCTTTAGTACGTTCATAAATATGATTCATTATTTGTTCTTCCTCTAAATCATATACTAAAGCATCTATTTGATCATTAAACTTCTCTTTAGATTCTTCTAAATAAGCAATGGAATTCTTAAAATCTGGTCCATCCTCTAAATAATTATCATAAGATAGAATCTTAGATAATTGTGGATCATGCATTAAAGCAGTAGCTTGTTGTACTTCTAATGCATAACCATCTAAGTAATCTTTAATAGAAGATTCTACTAATGCATATTTACCAGTAGTTTTAATCTTACGATTATAACGATCTTTAGTTACATCTAACTTAGTAAGTTCATTAACCTCTTTTCTAAGTTTATTAATAGATGTTGCATCTCTAATAACTAAAAATCCAACTACTAAAAATGCATTTAATAATATAAAACAAAATATATAAACAAATTTTCTCCTAGTATTCAAGAAAACCACCTCTTTTTATTGAATTAAATCTTCAATCTTTTGTAAAACTTCTTTTACTCCCAATTTAGTAACACTAGAGAAAACTACTAAGTCATCTCCCATTGCTAAATCCATTGTACGAAGTATATCTTTTAAGTTCTTTTCTTTCTTGCTTCCCCCTACTTTATCCGCCTTAGTTGCTATAACTGTAACAGGTAAATCATAATACTTTAAAAAGTTATACATAAGTAAATCATCTTCAGTTGGTGTATGACGAAAATCTACTAGTAAGAATACTCTTTTTAATTCTTCTCTTTTTTCAAGATATTCTTCAATCATTAAACCAAACTTAGTTTGAGTCTTTTTATCAGTACTTGCATATCCATATCCAGGAACATCAATTAAGTAAAATTTATCATTAACAGAATAGAAATTTAATGTTTGTGTTTTTCCAGGTTTAGATGAAATATAAGCAAGATTATTTCTAGAAAGAATAGCATTTATAAAACTACTCTTACCAACATTACTTCTTCCTACTAATAAAAATTCTGGTTTACCATCGTCAGGATATTGACTTCGACGAGTCGCAATAATATCTAAACTCGCATCTTTGATTACCATTATATCACCTTCTAAGAATTATATTCTTCAAGTAAAGCATCTAAATCTTTCATAACTGCAAGTGCATCATCTAAAGATTTTGCTTTAACTCCACATGCATATTTATGTCCACCACCATGATGGGCTTCGCACACTTTATTAATTTCAGGTCCACGCGAACGCACAGACACACGATATTGATCATTTTTAATATCTTCAGTAATAGTTGCCCAAACAACTACTTCTTTTATATGATTAAAGTCATTAATCATATTTCCAGCAGATGCACTATCTACACCAAATTGATTAATAACATCATCTCTAATTACAATATATCCAAGTTTGTTAGGAGTAACAGTCATATTTAATGAAATATACCCTTCTAATCTAACCTCATTTAAAGGTCTTAGATAAAGTTTTTCATAAGTCTTACCCAAATCCATTGGATACATATTTAATAGTCTAGATACAGCTAAAAATGTATTAGAACTACATCCAAATAAGAATCTATTAGAATCAGATACAATTCCCATATAAAGAAGTTCAGCAATATTACTATCCCATTTTAATTCAGTAGTAAGAATCATATCTAAAATCATCTCACAAGCAGATGATTTTTCATCATCAATAATTTCTAAATCACAAAACTTCTCAATAAAAGGATGATGATCTATTTTTATAGAATATGCTCCCCAAGAAAAATCCATACTATCTACTCTTTTTAAATCAGGAGTATCAGTAATAATTAGTAGAGCATTCTCTAATTTTTCTAATCGATCCAACTTCCCAATATGTAAGAATTTACTACTACCAGTACCAATTGCTAAAACCTTTTTATCAGGATATGTTAACTTAATTGCATCTCTTAAAGCTAATTGGCTACAAAGTGCATCAGGATCAACTCCAATATGTCTAGCAATAACAATAGTATCAAACTCTTTTATTTTACTAACCACTTCATTATACATGAATCATTTCCTATCTATTCTTAATTAAATTTAATGTATCTCTAGCAATCATTAATTCTTCATTAGTTGGCATTGTATAAACAACAATTTTAGACTTATCAGAACTAATTTCTGCTACTTCTCCACGAATCTTATTTTTCTCTAAATCAAGTTCAACTCCTAAACAAGCTAACTTCTTACAAATTTCTTCTCTAATAGCTGTATTATTTTCTCCTACACCAGCAGTAAATACTATCAAGTCACATCCCTCAAGAAGAACATAATATTGAGCAATATAATCAACAATTCTTTGAACATATTTATCTCTAGCAAGTATAGCTTTAGGATCTCCCTCTTCACATTTTAAAACTATATCTCTTAAATCATGACTGTATTCACTCATTCCATAAACGCCACTGTTCTTATTTAAATCATCAATAACCTCACTAGCATTTTTACCCTCTTTTTCCATAATGTAAGGAATAATAGAAGGATCAACATCTCCAGAACGAGTACCCATCATAATACCAGCTAAAGGAGTAAATCCCATACTAGTATCAACACATTTCATATCTTTAATAGCTGTAATAGAACCACCATTACCAATATGACAACTAATTAATTTAAAGTCATCTCTTTTTAATATATCTCTAACAGTTTGAGCTATATATCTATGACTAGTTCCATGAGCTCCATATTTACGAACTCCATAATCATTACACCAATGATATGGAACAGGATATCTATATGTAACTTCATCCATAGTTTGATGGAAAGCTGTATCAAATACAACTACCATTGGTACATCAGGTAAAGCTTCTTTAAAAGCCTTAATTCCAAGTAAATGAGCAGGATTATGTAGAGGAGCAAAATCTTTAAACACTTCGATATCAGCCATTACTTGATCAGTAACAAAGCAAGACTCACTATATTTACTTCCTCCATGAACAATTCTATGTCCTACACCTTTAATCTCATCTAAAGATCTAATTACTTCTAAAGCAATTAATTTATCTAAAAGTATTTTAACTGCATCAGTATGAGTCTCCAATGGTAATTCTTCAGTTATTTTTTGTCCATTATACTTAATTGTATAACAACTACCATCAGATCCAATTCTTTCAAAATTACCAGATATTAAAACACTCTCATCTTGCATTTCAAATAAACTAAACTTTAAGGAACTGCTTCCACAATTGATGGATATAATCTTCATATAGTAACCACACTCCTAAATATATAACTATTATACTATAAATTAAATAATAAAAAAAGTAGCTTTTAACTACTTTTATTATTCAATTAACAAAATTATTGCTCACAATATGAACTACCATCTGCATAAACTTCACATGACCAATCATCATTATATGCATAAACATTTCCATCATAATCAACACCTACAGCAAGCCCAGAAATAGCGCAAAAATAAACAGAACTATCAAAACAATTAGATGCATCGAATGCTTCATTTAAAATAGCAATATTATAAGGTGAATGTGGTGAACCTACTCCCCTTACAGAATAAGTCCCAGCAGTCATTTCTGGATGTGCACTCACCATTTCAGGAGTTACTACAAATTCTACGTAACTCTCAACTATTTTTCTATTGTTAATAATATGTTTTAAATATAGTGGGCTATTAGAAGATGCTGCTCTTACCTCTGCTGCTGTCGAATAAAGTGTGATTCCACTAGGAATAGAAGAGCCCTCCTGACTTTCAATATTGCTTATTGAATAAACTGTTGTTGAATCTCCTACAGCATAAGCATTGCTATTAGACTGTACATACTCTACTCCAAATGATAAAGTTAGTGATTGCGCTGTTGATGGTAAGTCACTCGGATTAATATCACTTCTATATTCTACTCTTACCTTATATGTTTCAAGTGATTCATGTGCAAGTAAATGATTTTCCGAAACAGGTAAATTATCTACATAAGTAATAGTATAATTTAAATATGCAGGTATTGTTGTTCCACCATTTACTTTTTTAGTAATAGTCTCAATCATTGCATCAATTGTACCATCATTCTTCGCATCAATAGTAAACTCATAAAATTCTCCGGGTTCTTTAAGTCTTATATGATATTCTACTTCTGTATCACTTGTTATTGTTGGAGCTTCTATTTCTTGTTCTCCAGTAACAGATCCAGTTGTTACATTAACATTATCAAAATAAACATCCCAGTTATTTGCATCTACATCAGTAACCCCATTAATAGAAAGCGTTGTAGTTAAATAAGCATAACCTATTCCTAAAAATATGAATAATAGTACTATTCCAAATATTAATGTTTTCTTTCTTTTTTTCATAGAGCACCTCCTATATCTTACTAACATAATTATAAAACAAAAAAGTAGCAATTGCTACTTTATTTTAGTTTAAATCCACATCTAGGACAATAATTCTCATTATAAATAGCTCTACCACAAACTAAACATACATGAGGAATTTCCACTTTCTCTTGAGATACAACAGGAGCAGTAGTTTTAGGAGTAGTAGGTATTTCAACAGGTTTATCAGGAAATACTCCATTACCATTCTCATCTAATACTTCCACTGGAGTCGTATCAGGAACTGTTTCAGGTACAGTCTCAGGAACAGTTACAGGATTAGTAGGAGCATTATAATAAATATATCCTTGATTACTAACCGCAATACTTCCATTTTCAATATTAGTAGTTAAGTTTTGTTGTACTCTAGCAACCTTATCAACAGTAATAAAACAAACAATTACCATAATTATATAGAATATCAAAAATGGAACTAATTGTAATAATGCAGAAGTTTCTAAATTGTCACCAACAATGAATAATAATGAATCATACATAGTATGTAAGAAAATAGGTGCAAGAAAACTTAATATTAAATTTTTATGATATATTTTTTTATTACCATTAATTTGTCCAACTTTAGCTTTTGAAAAGAAATAACCCATAGAAATAGCAAAACAAGTATGTCCAGGAACTGCAAGTAATGCTCTAAATATAGCATTTACTAGACCAAGTTGAAGTACATATAAAACATTCTCAAAACAAGCAAATCCAAGTGATGCAAATACTGCATAGACAATAACATCAAATACTTCATCAAATTCTTTATTATTATAACCAATAAATTTAGTAATTAACCATTTAAAAAATTCTTCAATAAGAGCTACTCCAAAGAAAGTATGTATAAAAGTTAGAATAAAGCCAGAAACACTTTTCTCAGGAAAAACATAGTCAAATACAAGCTCACATACTACTACAGGAACAACAGAAAACAACCCTAAAAAGAAAATAAGTGCAAGTAACCCTTTAGGTTCAGAAGTCTTATCTTTTGTATAAATAAAGAAACATAATGCAATAATAGGAAGTAATGCAGCTGTTACAAGTATGTTTGCCATATATTTCACCTCTATTATAATTAAATAATTATAAAAGTATAAAGTCAACGAGAAAAGTCTTATAAAATCGTAAATTTACAAAGAAAAAAAGCCCTTTCGAGCTTTTTATTATTGTTGACTAACTAATTTATAAGTATCTCTAATAATCATAATTTCTTCATTAGTAGGTACTACATATACTGGGATCTTAGATTCAGGAGTAGTAATGCATCCTTCATGAATCTCTTTAAATCCAGCAATTCTATCATTAACTTCTTTATTAAGTTCAATACCAATTGGTTTTAATTTAGTAAGAATAGCTTCTCTTGTTTCACTACCATTTTCAAGAACTCCAGCAGTCATAACCATTGCATCAACATTACCATCTAATTCAATATAATATTCTGCAATATATCTATTGATAATATCTACATACATATCAAGTGCTAGTTTAGCTCTTTCATCACCATTAGCGATAGCTTTCTCAACATCTCTATTATCATTAAATCCACAGATACCCATTAATCCACTCTTCTTATTTAAATCATTTGTAATTTCTGATACACTCTTACCAGTTTCTTTACAAACATATTCAATAATTGAAGGATCGATAGAACCACAACGAGTACCCATCATTAATCCATCAAGCGGAGTAAGACCCATAGTAGTATCAAAACATTTACCATCTTTAATACAACTAATAGAAGCACCACTACCTACGTGACAAATGATTAGGTTAACATCATCTTTACCTAACATTTTCTTCATAGTCTCAGTAATATACTTATGACTTGTTCCATGGAATCCATATTTACGTACTCCATATTTTTCATACCATTCATATGGAACTGGATACATATAATTTACTGGAGGCATAGTTTGATGGAAAGCAGTATCAAAAACTGCAACATTTGGAACACCAGGTAAAGCTTTTTGCATAGCTTCAATTCCTGCTAAATTTCCAGGATGATGAAGAGGTCCAAGTTTAGTTAAATCTTTAATATCTTGTACAACTTGATCATCAATAAATACTGAATCACTATATTTTTCTCCACCATGAAGTACTCTATGTCCAATACCTTTAATTTCATCTAAAGCTTCAACTGCTTTGTATTTTAAAATTTCTTCTAACATAACATCAACAGCTTCAGTATGATTTTGTAAGTATTTTTCTCCTCTTATTTTTTCTCCATTAATTTTAGTATTCCAAAATGAATCAGGAAAACCAATTTTTTCAATATAACCACTGATTATAACTTTTTCTTCAGGCATTTCAAATAATTGAAATTTTAAAGAACTACTACCAGCATTAACACATAAAAATTTCATACATACATCTCCTTTTCGTAACACACTTAAAGTACCACAAAAACCTAAAAAAAGCAATAAAAGCCAAAGAAAAAAGATAGATAAAATCTATCTTTTTTTATTAATTACTTTTTTTAGATTTACGTTTTTTCTTACCTTTAGCATTAGCAACTAATCTTTTAGTCATTTCACCACCAACGATACCATTATCACGGCTAGAAGCAGTTGCTCCTAAATTAACACCAAATTCATTAGCAATTTCATACTTCATGTTTTCTACTGATTTTTTTGCTCCAGGTGTCTTAACTTTCATAGAAGCATTATTTTTCTTTGGCATTTGATTCACCTCCTAGTATTAGTTTGGAAGTAAATCATTAATTTATACTATAAAATATCACTGTATTCTTTATCATCACTTGTTACAACAATTGTATTTAAAGATTCTACTGCTTCATCTAGCATTGGCATATAATCAAATCTTTCTTCTTCTTTAACACAAATATCTTCCTTAGGATTTATTACAGGATGTCTAGGTACAAACACTGTACAACAATCTTCATAAGGTAAAATACTTGTCTCATACGTGTCAATTTTACGAGCTATATCAATTATCTCTAATTTATCTAAACACGCAACAGGACGTATTACAGGCATATTAGTAACCCCATTAATTACAGACATACTAGTCAATGTTTGAGAAGCAACTTGTCCAATACTCTCACCATTAACAATAACTAATCCATGATATTTCTTAGCAATTTTCTCCATTATTCGATACATCATTCTACGCATAATAGTAATACAATAATCATCTCTACAATACTTATAAATAGACTCTTGTATTGGAGTAAAATTTACAACATGTAAATTAATCTTGTCAGTATAACTTGATAATTTTTTACATAAAGAGACAACTTTCTCACGAGCCTCTAAACTAGTATGAGGAACAGCCTCAAAATATACTGCTTCAAGTTCTACTCCTCTCTTCATTGCTAAATATCCAGCAACAGGTGAATCAATACCTCCACTAAGCATTAACATACCCTTAGCTTGAGTTCCTACAGGATATCCTCCAGAACCTTCATATGAATTGTAATAGATATAAGTATGATCATCTCTTATCTCTACATTAATCCATAAGTCAGGATTATGTACATCTACTTTGATCCCATCTATATTCTTAAGTAATAATCCACCTAATACTCTATTATAATCTTGACTATGAATAGGGAAATTCTTATTACTACGTCTAACATCAATTTTAAAAGTATTAAAAGTTTCTTTTCTAATTACTTCTAATAATGTCTCTTGTATTGAAGTATCCTCTGATTCACATACAGTCGCAATATGATAAGTATGAATACCAAATATCTTATCAATAATACTCTTTATATCATCTAAATCTTTATCATCAAACATAACAGTCATTCTAGCTCTATCTTTATGAATTGATACATTATAATTCTTTAATTTAGAAACAACTGATCTATGTAATGTATTAATAAAGAAATTACGATTACCTTTCTTAGTAGATAACTCTCCATATTTTATTAATATAACTCGGTTCATAAGTACCCCTCCAACATGCATATTTTATCATATTAAGTTAAAAATATCTATAAAAAAATAAGTCTTTCGACTTATTTATTTTACTTCTTCTTTAGTACGATAGAATGTTTTAGTAACTACCTCACACATAGTCATATCTTTAGAGAAATATGCATCTTCTCCAAACTCTTTATTATATAGATAAACCATATATAATTCTTCATTATATTTATCAAATAGTTCTTTTCCACCATCTAAACAGTTATATAGAACTCTTTCTTCTACATTATCTCCTTCAGGTTTTTCTTCTGTCCAATCACTTACTTTATAGATAGGAATAATAGTTCTATCATCAAAAGTAGATTTATCAATTAGATATTCACCACACTTAAATGTAACATAAGGTTTACCATCAATTGTATCTATTCTAGACTCTGAACCATCACAATTACCTTTACCAAAAGGATTCTTCATATCCTTAAATAAACCTTCATCCATTGCTTCTTCTAAATATACTGTTTGAGAATAATGAAATGAAGAAATATTAGTTGCAACTGTCTTTGAAAAATTCCAACCATTTTCTTTCATTGTAGTAAACTTTTGATTATTAGCACCACCTAAAATCATATAAGCACCACCAGCAAATAAAACTAAAGCAAGTACTAATATAATCATAACTTCTGTTCTTCCAAATCCTTTATTATTTCTCATAAACACCCTTCAACTTTCCATATATATTTTCATCAATAAAAGAAGTAGCTTTTATAGAGCATTCTAATGCTTCTCTATAATCTCCTTTATTAAACTTCTCTTCAGCATCATCTAAAGAACTATTAACTCCATCATAAGTAGATCTAAATCTATTTAAATAAACAATACATCTCTCTGCTAACTCTGCATTATGAATCATTTCATTAGTTGTATTATATAATTTTAATACTAAGTCTCTTGCAGTATCTACTCTAGTATTTAATGTTTTAATAACAATTGGTTTTTGTTCAAGTTCATGTATAACTTCCATAACTGCATCTTGAGCTTCACCTAATTGTACAAAATAAACATCAGATACTACAGGTAATTTATATGTACGAATCTCATTCTTACAATTTTTAAGTATTCCTTGAATCTCTTCTAATTGTTCACGAGCACGTACTTCATCATCATACATATTACCTAATGATTTTAAAGCTTGATCAAAATCTACTTCCATATTAGTTAAACGATTAGTTAATGTTTCAACCTCTTCATTTAACATAGAATAAGGACAAGATTTAGCTTCTTCTTTTTGAATCATTTTCTTATGATCATCATTTATCATAACAAGAGTTTTATTTACATCATGAATAATACCAATATCATCATCGCTTAAATCATACATACTCTTAATATCATCTAATTGATCATATACATCACTAACAAGTTTATTAGTCTTCTCTAATCTCTTAGAAAAATCTTTAGATACTTCTTCATATACCTTTCTAGATAGACGTTCTTTTTCAAAATCAATGAATAAAGAATCATAGTACTCTAACATTGTTTTTAAATCAAACATACATCCTTCAAGATTAATAACTTTTACTTTATCAAGTATTCTCTCTAAGTTCTTTTTAGATTCTTCAATATTATATTCAATATTTAAATAATCAAGTACGAATCCCTTCTCAACCATTTCTTTATAAGTAGATTCTACTTCTTTCATTCTATTAGGAATAACAGTTTGAATCATAAGAAGTACATCAGGCATCTCTTTAATAAGAATCTCCATATGATCAATCAAATTATCTAATGCCTTACATACATGAACCACTTCATTATAATCATTAGCTTCCATTACTTTTTCAAAGTCTAAGAATCTCTTCTCAATATTTTCAAGTTGTAAATCAATAGACTCTTGCATGATTCCATATAATTCACGATGTTCATTAAATTCTTTATTTAAAGAACGATATTTTGTTTTTAACTTAGTAACAATAGATCTATATTTAGCCTCACTCAAAGTAATATCTTTAATCTGATCAAGTAAGTGTTCAGCAGATTCTCTTACTTTATATATTTCAATCTCTGTTTTAGCAATTCTTATAATGCAATTTTTATAATCTCTTTTTTCAACAAAAACATCAAGATCAATTAACATATCATCAATAACTGATAAACGTTTTTCTTTAATATAAGTAAACTTATCTTGCCATTCAGTATACTTCTCTTCCATCTTGTCATTCTTAATGATAGGTTCTACTTTACTTAATTCTAGTAATACTGGAGTAGATGCAATCTGATTTCTAGCAATCTCTAACTTTTTAAGCTTATTCTTATAGAAATTAATCTCTGCTCTTTTAACAAAGTGAAGTATAACAATAACAATCACAAGACATATTGCGACAACAGAACCAATAATAAGAAATTGTCCTTGCATATACTCACCTCAATTCTAATAATATTTTAACACAATACGCATACATTTTTCTACAATTTTGACAAAACTTTCCTAAGTAAACGTATAAAATACAACAAATTCTTGACATTAAGCCATTTTTTTCATATAATTAAAACTGCAAATTCCTTGAAACAGCGGGATTTGGAATAAATTAACGTGTTTTTCAAATCACAAATCAAGTAGCAATGCTGTTTAGTGAAAGAAGAAGAAAAACTCCCTAGTTTATGACCAATCCTCCTCAAAGATTTTGTAATAAGAGGAAAGGAGAATTATTATGGCAAGATATACAGGACCTAGTTATAAACAAGCTCGTCGTGTTGGATTCTCAGTTACTGAAACTGGTAAAGAATTAGCTCGTCGTCCATATGGACCAGGACAACATGGAAATGATCGTAAAGGTAAATTATCAGATTATGGTAATCAATTAAAAGAAAAACAAAAAGTTCGTTTCATGTATGGTGTAAATGAAAGACAATTCAGAAAGACTTTTGATGAAGCTTGTAAAATGAAGGGATCTAACGGTGAAAACTTCTTAAGATTACTTGAATCTAGATTAGATAACTTAGTATATCGTATTGGTTTTGCTGCTACACGTCGTGGAGCTAGACAATTAGTTAATCACGGACATGTAACTGTTAATGGAAAGAAAGTTAATATTCCATCATACAGAGTTAAACCAGGAGATGTTATCTCACTTAAAGATGATGACAAGAACTTAAAAGTTGTTGGTGAAGCATTATCTAAAGTAACTAAGAGAGTTGAATTCATCAATTACGATGAAGGAAAAATGGAAGCTACTTACGTTAGAATGCCTGAAAGAAATGAACTTAATGCAGATATCAATGAAGCATTAATCGTTGAATTCTACAACAAGTAAAATTAAAATAAGTATAATAAAAAGAACTCATATGAGTTCTTTTTTTTATATTTCAAATTCTTCACAAGAACAGTTTTCTATCTTTCCATCAAGTAAATTGCCTTCTAATTTATCTCCTTTTAGTAAATGACGAAGAGCTCTATATGGACCTCCATGAGTCACAATCATAATACTCTTATCAGGGTATTTTTCTTTAATCTCTTCTAGAAATTCACTACATCTCCCAATCATGTCTCTTATAGGTTCCACTCCATAATCAGACCTATTTCTTTTATAATCCCAAAAAGTAAAAGCATTATACTCTTCTACAGGTCTTCCTTCCATTTCACCCATATCTCTTTCAATTAAACGATCATCTCTAATTATCTCTGTTCTATCTCCTACAATAACAATCGCAGTCTCAAAACATCTAATTAATGGAGAAGTAAAACACAAATCATAATTTAAAGCACTTAATTTATTTTTTAATCTAAGAACTTGTCTTCTACCAGTATCATTTAATAAACAATTACTTCTACCCTGTAATCTCTTTAAATAATTCTCTTCTGTTTGTCCATGTCTTATTAAAGTAACTTTCATTATTCTACTCCTAATACTTTCAAAGCTTTACTATAACGAATAAACTTACTCATATAACTTCCTTCATCATAGAAAGAATAACCAACAACTACATACTCGCCTTGATCAAGCATAATATCAGTAAAATAATCATCTCTATCAGCTCCATAATTAACTAAATCTATTTTCTTTAAATCTAAATCGTATTTAGCAATAATACCATCATAATTGTACTCAGTAATTCCAACATCTTCTTGAGCTGTAGCTTGTGTTCCTATCGCAATTAAATGATTTTGATCATCAAATATAAGTTTATTAAATCTTTCAATTCCTTCCCCTGTATAAACAACTTGATCAATATAACGACAATCATAGTTATACCAAACAATCATCGCATCATTATCATCTTTTTCTCTTCTTAAAGCACCACTTACATATATTCCTTTAGGAGTAGAAACAATTCCACTAAATCCAATAGAATCAGTAGTTCGATAATCATTATAAGTAATAAAGTTTCCCTCTAAATCATATTTAACTATTACACCAATATAATTATCATCAGTTCCAACAGTATAAATATAATTATCCACAACAACTAAATCATTATAGATAGAACTTTTACTACTTCCATAAGTTTTATACCATAATAATTCTCCATCTTTATTGTATTTAGCAAGTATTGCTCCACCTTCTTTATTACCAACTCTAGTATTACGATAAATACTTTGACCAGTAACATAATAATTCTCTCCAACTACAACAATACTAGTAAATTTAGAATTATCTAATAAACCAAAATCTTTTTCAAATACAATATTTCCAATAGAATCATATTTAACGATTAAAGCACGTCTAATAGAGTCTTTATGATCTTTCTCTTCTTTTTCATAACTACCAACTACAATAACATCTTCTCCATCAACAGCTACTCCAAAGAAAGAGCTGTTATAACCAACATTATAAAGTTTTTCAAAAACCTTTTCTCTACTCAAATTATAAAAAGAAATTTTTGCTTTCTCATAATGATTATCATTATCATTATTACTACCAACAGCAACATAAGAATTATTAGTAGATATAACCGCATTAATTCCCTCAAAGTAAACAGATTTCTCACTATGATATAAAACTCTATATCCAATATAACAAAGTTCACATATTAATATAACAATACAAATAAATGAAATAGTCTTAAGTTGTTGTATTTTTCTTCTATTCATAGTAATGCCTCCTACTCTATATTAATTCTATCATTTTAAATAAAAAAAGGAAATAGTACTATTCCCTTTTATTTATAAATTCCAATATAATATTTTTTCTTTCCTCTACGAATTACTACATATTTAGAATCAATACATTTATCTTTAGTAAGAACAAATTCTAAATCAGTAACTCTATCTCCATTAATAGTAATAGATCCATTAGTAATAAACTCTCTAGCTTCTCTCTTACTAGAACATACTCCACTATTAACAAGTAAATCAACTACATTTGCGTCTTCACTAACATCAAATGAATCTAATCCTTTAAATGCCATTTCTACTTCTTTAGAAGTAAAGTTCTTAATATCTCCACTAAATAAACTTTCACTAATTCTAACTGCTTCTAAGTAACTCTCTTCCCCATGTAGATCACGAATTATTTCGTGAGCTAATGCTTTATGAGCTTCTCTAAGTTCAGGATTCTCTTTATGCTTTCTCTCTAACTCAAGAATCTCTTCAACACTAAGGAATGTAAAGATTTTTAAGTAATCAATAACCATCTCATCATCTACATTTATTAAGTATTGGTATAATTCATAAGAAGAAGTCTTATTCTCATCTAACCATAAAGCATTACCCTCACTCTTACCAAATTTATTACCAAATCTATCAAGAACTAAAGGCATAGTAAATGCATAAGCATCTTTTCCAGTCTTTTTCTTAATTAAGTCAATTCCAGTAGTAATATTACCCCATTGATCAGATCCTTCTACTTGCATAATACAATTCTTATTTTCATATAACCATAAGAAATCATATCCTTGAATTAACATATAAGCAAATTCTGCAAAAGTAATACCAGTCTCTAATCTACGTCTAATAATATCTTTATCTAGCATATAGTTAACAGTAATATATTTACCAATGTCTCTAAGTACATCAGTAAATTCATATCCTCTAAACCAATCATAGTTATTAACAACTTCTGCTTCTCCATTAAATATTTTATTAACTTGAGCTCTAATTCCCTCTAAATTTTCATTTAATTTTTCTTTAGAAATTATTTCTCTCTCTGCAGTAGGTCTAGGATCTCCAATTAGTCCAGTAGCTCCTCCACAAAGTAGTATAGGATGATGTCCATATTTAGCTAATCTCTTCGCAGTAATTAAACTAGAATAATGTCCTAAATGTAAACTATCTGCTGTAGGATCAGTTCCCCAGTAAAAAGTAACCTTCTCATTATTTAATTTATCAGCGATATCCTCACCAGCCATATCTTTAATTAAGCCTCTCCATTGTAATTCTTCAAAAAATGTCATATTTATTCCTCCTCAAACTTTAATTCTTTTATATTTTTAATATCGATTCCATATTTATAATATAGACTCTCAACATCTAAACTAGTACATTCTTCCCTACTAATTCCAAGTACATCAAGTGCATGATATACAGCATCTTCAGATGACCCTTCTACTTCCATATAAGTAGGCATCTTAGGCCATGTATCAATATCAATCTCTACTCCATTTAAATCATATTGTATTCTTCTATTTTCTTGATAACTTCTAGATTCATAACCTAATTCTTTAAGTAATAAATGAGTTCTATCAAAATCATCAACTACTATTTCTAATTCTTGCGTACCATCAATATTAGAAGTCGCTACATTTTTAATAGTTAAAGTAGACTTTTCTCCATTAGTTCTAAGTCTAATCCATCTATTCTCTTCTGCAGGTTTTAAATCATAAACATATCTTCTTTGTATTTTATCCCAAAGAAATGTAGCATGTAGTTCTTCCAATTTCTTAATAATTTTCTCTGTATCAATCTCAAGAACTCTAACCTCATACTCAGTATGCATAAAATCCCTCCTTATAATAAAAAAACGCGAAAATTCATCTAAGGACGAATTATCGCGGTACCACCTTAATTCATGTATATACATGCACTCTTAACTTTAACGCAGTTAACGTTTTTTCTCCCTATATTGTATTTCAATTAATATATTCTCTTAGTTTTCACCAACCACTAAGTCTCTATAAACAAATATATAATCTACTAATATATAGATCAACAAAAATTACATGAATACTATATCATGCATAATAAAAAAAGTCAAAGGTTTGACTTTTTTATTTAGTAGCTAATTTCTTTTGAGTGTCTTTTGATACTTTTACAACTTTATCTAATACATCATTAGCAGCTTTCTTTAAAGCAGGAGTTCCTTTTTCTTTAGCATACTCAACTAATTCTTGAGCTTTTTCTTTTAATTCTTCTCCCTTTTCTTTAGCAATCTCTAAAGCTTTTTCTTTATCAAGATCAACTAATTCCATTTTAATATCTTCAACTCTTCTAGTGATATTTTTCTTAACTTCTTCAATATCTACTTTCTTAGCTTGTTCAATTAGCTCATCTAATTTAGCTTTTAATTCCTTTCTAGTATCTTCTCCTGATTTAGGTGCGAATAAAACTCCAAGTCCTAAACCAATAGCAGCTCCTGCAACAAATTTTCCAATTCCTGATTTACTCATAATTTTCCTCCTCATCATATTTTCCTTTAAATTTACCAAATATCTTTGAAATTGCAGTAGTAGCTGCAAAAACAAAGTTATCAGTTATACTTGAAATACCATCACTTGCTCTTTTAATAACATCAAATGCAGTATTAAAAGTATTAACTTTATCGTCTATATTATCTACTAGTTTATCAACCTTATCTAAAATCTTTAGTAAACGAATTGCTACTACGATTAAGACAATTAATAATATGATTGCAACTATATATAATATGACTGGTAAAAACACATTTTGAAATACTTCCATATCCTCTCTCCTTTCTAATTATCTTCATCCTTATACATAGAATCAATTAAGTCGAATAAGTTGTCATCATCATCAAGTGTTGAAGAAGTCTCTTCTTTTACCTCTTCTTCTTTCTTTTCTTCAACTTTTTCTTCTACTACAGGTTCTTCCTTCTTTTCTTCTACTACAGGTGTAGTAGGTGGAGATGTAACTTCTTCTTGAGGAATCTCCATAGTTCTTTCTATTACAGGTTCTTCCTCAGTAGTATTATCAATTGTATCCTTAATATCCTCCTCTAAATCATCAGATTTAGGTTGTGGAGCATTTTTATTACTTGCATCAACATAATCTACATTATACTCAAGACCTAAGTCATGATAATATTCCATCGCATCACCAACAGTTATCTCTTTAACTTCAGGTTTCTTCTCATCAGTTAAATCAACAAGTAGATTTTCATCTTCAGAATGATCTACTTCAAATACATCCTCTATTGGTCTTTTTACTGGAGCAGGCTCTTCCGCAACCTCTTCAGTAGTTCTTCTTCCATATGCTTTATTACGAATATCATCAACATTCATATTAGTTTTAGCATAGCTAGAAGTAATATGAATTTCTTTCTTACTAACTACATCCTCTTTTTTATAGTTCTTATCTAAAATACCATAAATTGGAGAAATAATAGGGCTAGGTTTAAAGTAACCTTTATCATCCTTACTCTCAGTACCATATGCTTTAATAGATACTTGATAAGAAGGATCCATACCATAAGGTCTACTCTCACGAGTCTTAACATGATAATCATTATAAATATTTGAAATTGTATTATTTACCTTTTCTTTAGAAGAATCATATTCACGAACATAATCCTTATTAGCGTAAGCAGATTCTGGATAAGCAGGTCCTATAGGAGATTGTCCTTGAACACTCATAGATATTGGTTGTTGTTCTACAGGATAAGGTTCAGGAACAGGTTCCTCAACTCTCTCCTCTGGAACAGGTGCATTAATTTCTTCAACAATTTCTTCAGGTAAAGCAACTGGAGGAGTAACTACATCATCATCCATTACATTAAAATCATCACTAAATACTTCTTTAATAACTTCATCTTTAGGTCTAATTTCAAAATCTTCATCTTTTAATTCTTCTTCTTGTATTTCCTCTACTTTTTCTTCTTTCTTTCCAGGTAATACAATCTTCTTCGCAATAGGTTTATTTTCTTTTTCTTCTTTTTCTTCCTTATGCTTAAATAACTTCTCTTTTTTAGGTTTATCTTCTACTTCAACGTATTCAACCTCAAAAAGAGCATTTTTTATTTTATCTAATACGCCCATGAGTTCACCTCTTTTAATAGTCTAAATTGATTTTCTCATCCTCTATATATTTAGAATATTCCTCATTCTCATTTCTTTTTGCTACATCCATATAAGATTCCTTAGTAGAATCAGCTTTAAACAAACTATATTCTTCTTCTTGATAATTTAAAACATTCTCTCCAATTAAACTATCTAGTACAGAATTATTAAATTTAACAGATCTTAATATGTAACACATATAATTAATTGAAGAAATTAAATCCTTCTTTGGTACATATGCTTCAATCTTTACATAATTATAAACAAATTGAATAAAATACTTCCCATCTATTTCATCTATTTGAATATAACCATTCTTCTTGTTATATTCCAAATATCTAGAATAGAAAGAATCACTATTCTCTTTATAATCATTTTCAACTTTATGATAATAACTAATTGCATCAACATACAAATAGTATTTATTATTATTTTGATCAACCAATAAGGCATTATATTCATCTTTTTTAACAAAAGCTACACCTTTAGGTAAATAATATTTATAACCATCATAATATACATTATAAATATTAGACTTCTGTGATAGTAAATAATCCATATTCTTTTCATAATCTTTTGAATCTAGTTGATAAACACTACAACCAGTAATTAAGAATACAGTAATAGAGAGTAAAACAATTAACTTTTTCATATTTCACCTACTCTGATATCATTATATCATTAATTTTACAAATGTAAAAATATTTTACGTGATTTGTCTTTGTTTTAGACACCTTTCGTACACCTTACAAAATATATTGGCATATCTTTACTAGAAAACTTATCTTCATATTCAGTAGTTATCTCTGGCATATTATCTTTATGTAAATCTAAAGATACTTCTTCTAAAACATAATTAAACATACTAAAACTAACCAAAGAGTATTGAAATAACTCTCTATTATCAGTTCTCATTTCAATAATCTTTTCATTCCTAAAAATAGACTCATACTTTTCTAAAAATACTTTACTAGATAATCTTCTTAAATGATGTCTATTTTTAGGCCAAGGATCTGAAAAATTTAAGTAGATGCAATCTATCTCATGATCAAACATCTCTTCTATTTCATAAGCATCTCCTCTAACCATTACTAAGTTATTTAAACCTTCAGGTATTTTTTGAAGACCCTTCACAATAACACTATCGTATTTTTCAATACCTATATAATTAATTTCTGGATGAGTTAAAGCATTTTCAATAATAAACTTACCCTTACCCATACCAATCTCTACATAGATAGGATTATTATTTCCAAAGTACTCTCTCCATTTTCCCTTATAATCCATCGGATTACGTATTAAAGAAGTAGAAGCACTCATAATTTCTTCTTTATTTTTAACATTTCTAAGACGCATATTACCACCCACACTTATTTTATCACAGAAATCATTAAAACACATAAAATAAGAAGAAAGAAGTGATATTATGAATCCTTATTTTTATAATTCAATTCCTCCTATAAATAATCAAATCTTAGAAGAATTAAAACACATAAAAGAACAATTAATGAGTATCGAAAACAAATTAGAGAATTTAACAAAGAAGAAAGAAAAAAACTATTTAGAAAAAGACGATAATTACTACATCATCTAAGTCTTATATGTTATACTAATAATGGAAAAGAGGTATCAGCAATGCTTAAACTTAAAAACATAGAAAAAGAAAGATTTGATGAATATGTAAAAAATCATAAGACTAAGTCTCATTTTTTACAATCTTTGTCATGGGGTGAATTTGCTAAAGCAAAGAAAAATCTTACTCCATACTATCTAGGTCTTGTTAATGATGAAGATGAGCTTGTTGCTGCCACTTTATTATTAGAGAAAAAACTACCAATGAATAAATGTTATTTCTATGCTCCTAGAGGTTTTGTAATAGATTATAAGAAAAAAGAATTAGTTAGAGAAATGACAAAAAAGGTAGCCGAATTTGCTAAAAGTAAAAAAGCAATCTTTGTAAAGATTGATCCTGATCTAATTAAACAAAGTACTAATTATTTAGGTGAAGAAACAGTAAATCCTGATTATGAGTCAATTTTTCAAACTCTAAAACAATCTGGATTTAAACATCAAGGTTTTACAAAAAACTTTGAAACAATGCAACCTAGATATACATTTAGAATAGATCTAAATCAAACAATGGAAGAAATAGAAGAACACTTCTCTAAAACAACAAAGCAAAGAATAGCTAAAGCAGAAAAATTAGATACAGAAGTAACTATTGGTAATAAAGATGATATTAAAGACTTTTATCATTTAATGCAATTAACTGAATCTAGAAAAGATTTTATTTCATATAATGAAGACTATTATGAAACACTATATGAAATATTTAATGGTAATGATTCTTCTAAAGCAACTCTATTCTTAGGAAAGATTAATATTGAGAAAACTCTAAAAGCTTTAGAAAATAATCTAAAAACTGTTAATAATCAAATATCTATTCTACCAATTGATAATCTAAGTAAAAGTGCAAAAGCAAAACTTGCAGAACTTACAAAGCAAAAAGAAAATATCCAAACAGAAATGGATAAATTTAAAGAAGCTAGAAAAGAGCACGGTAACGAAATAACACTAAGTGCTCATATGATTATAGAATATGGTAATAAAGCATGGGTATTATATGCAGGTAATCATAATATTCTATCTGAAACATATGTTAACTATAAAACATATTATGAACACTTAAAGTATTGTAAAGAAAAAGGTATAGAAATCTATGACCAATTTGGAACAATAGGAGACCTATCTAAAAATAATCCTAGATTAGGATTACATGAATTCAAAAAGAAATTTGGTGGAGATTATGTAGAGTTTATAGGAGAATGGGATTATGTTACTGATCCATTATTCTACTTTGTCTTTACAAAACTAGTTCCAATTTATAGAAAGATTATCAGAAGAAAAAGCAAAAAAGAATTAAACGAAGAATTAAGCAATGAAAAAGAGATCAAATGATCTCTTTTATTTTTTTACAAATACTCTAAGTATACTCTTAATAAAGTTTCCACCAAATATATCTTTAGTTAAACGAGCTTTATTCGCATAGAAGAAATAGAATAAAGCACCAACTACTCCGTAGAATATAATAATAATTAAATTAATTAATCTTCTAGTAGACCAAACAGGAACAATATAATGAATCGCAATTAATAATAATATCATTAAAAATGATCCAACTAAAATATCTACAAATCTCTTTAATACTAATTCAAAAGATACTTCATATTTATAATGTAATACTAATAAACACATAACTAAAGAAACTAAGTATCCTAAAATAGTCGCAGTAATAAATCCATAGTATGGAGGAAGTCCAATACTTAAACAAGTTCTAAGTAAACTATAATTTAGAATTATTTTAATTAATACTCAAACAAGTAAACAATAAAATACATTTTTATAATCTTTTAAAGTTTGAAGAATAGTAATTACAGTAGTAAATATAGAAATAAATAATCCAACAAAGATATAGTAACTTAAAACACTCGGACCATATAAACTCTCTCCATAGAATAATGTCCAAATAGCTTTAGATAAGAAACAAATACCAAAAGTAATAGGAATAATTAGATATAAAAGCATACTAATAGATAAACCTATTTTTTTATTAATCTCTTCTTTATCTTTTTTTACAATACTCTCAGTTAAATTAGGAATTAAACTAACAATAATTCCAGTAGATACTGCAGATATGATCATATTAAATTTTTGAGCCCAAGTAGATAACATACTATAAACTGTCTCTGCATCTACTGCACTATATTCTGCGTATTTAACAAGACCCTTTACTACACTAAACATATCTACATAATTATAGATAGATTTAAATACATCAATCATAATAAATGGTATTGCATAAACAATTATCTTACGTAATATCTCTTTACTAGTAATTTTAGGTTCAGATACATCACTAGTCTTCTCATTAAATCTACTTTTATTTTTTAAATATTTATCAAGTAAATAAAAGTATGAAATAAATGCTCCTACTGTTGCTCCAAAAAGAGCAACACTAACAACAGTAGATAAATTCATATTAAATACTTTTAAAGTAATTAAACTACCAAATATAATTATTAAGACCCTAAAAAGCTGTTCTAAGACTTGAGAAATAGATGGAGGGCTCATTATTCTATGTCCTTCAAAATAACCTCTATATACGCTTAAAATAGGCCCTACAAGTATAGCACTAGATATAACTCTAATGACAAGAGTAACATCCTCTACACTATTTCCTCCAGATACATCTCCAAGTATAAATTTAGCTAAAATTGGAGCACTCAAGAATATTAAAAAGAAACAAATAATACCAATTACTACAGATAACATTTTACCCAAAGCAAAAGATTTTTTCTTTGCATTCCTATATCCTAAAGTCTGATACTCAGAAACTATTTTAGAAATTGCTAAAGGTACTCCTGCAGAAGAAAAAGATACAAAGAACAAATATATAGTGTAAGCATAACCGTATAAAGCTCCACCCTCTTCTCCAATAATTGCATGAAAAGGAATTACATAAAGAATTCCCAGTATCTTTGTTAAAACAATACCAATAGTAGTAATAAATGCACCTTTAACAAATGTATTTTTACGCATCGTTACATCCTTCTTCATATTATTCCTCCATACCATCATAATAACACAAAAAAGAATATTTTAATAGTTAATGAATTTGATAAACAATTAAAGCCGAAAAACAAAATATCTGTTCTTCACTAAATATACCAACCCCAACCCTATATTGAATCTCCATAACTTCAATAGAAGAATCTTCAATAAACTCATTAATATCATTTTCTAAATCAAGTTCATCTTCTTCATCAAATATTTTTACTTTCATAAAATCACCATAAAAATAATATCAATAAAAAAGTAAAAAAAAAGAAGAATAATCTTCTAATATAAGTAAGTTCTACCTATTTCAGAAAAACTCTTCTTCTCTTTATTATAAATATCATTATCATAATATCCTAAAAGATGAGCCATAGTACTATTCTTAATAGCTAAATCCTTTTTGTGAATAGTAGGATGAGACTTCTTCATAGATACCCAGTTAGCAAGTTGTAATGAAGAACTCATTAAAAATAGTTTAGCAAGTCCATCAACATCAAATTCATTAATACATCTACGATAATCATCACTCATAACATTAGAAATCATTACCGGTGCAAGTTTCTGTTTTAATAAATGTTGATTTAATATAATTCTACCAGTTCTTCCATTACCATCTCCAAATGGATGGATACGTATAAAACGAATGTGGAATAAAGCTTCTTTTTTAAATATCTCACAAGTTCTATTATAACGTTCTTCATTTGTAATTCCAGGTTCAGTAGGATCTAATAATTCTAGATCAAAATCATGATCATAATCATTATATAAGTTTTGCATTTCAAAAGGAACATCAAGTCTATCAGTAGTATCAAATTTAGCACCTAAAATACAGTTATTAAATTTCTTATATCCAGGTATAGTATCTTCATCACTATTATTAACAATTTCATTAATTCTAATAGTCTCACTAAGACCAATCTTTTCTTTTTCCACTGCATAATCAAAAGCATCCATATGATCTTTTTGCATATTATAAGCTTTCTTATAAGCAGCTTCTTTTTGAGGTAAATTAACAAACAATTCTCCAACTTTTTGGAATGTCTTTTTCTTATTAACTACTCCTTTTTTAGAAAAAACTATGTAATAAGAAAGATATGGATCAAAGTAAGAAAAGTATTTTTGATATAACTCCTCAGTTTGTTTTTTAGTACCCTTTAATGGTTCAGAAAAAACTCCATATTTAGATCCTCTATATACAATAATTTGATGAAGTAAATATAAAACATCACGTTTTTCTTTATAGTTTAAAAGCATAAAATACTTATGAGACTTATCATCCATACTATTAGTTAAAGCTAAATCAAAATCATCTAGTTCTTTAAATGCTTTCTCAATAGTTAAACTAGAATGTGAGAAAGCCTCTTTAAAGTGTGTTAATAAATACTTAAATAAATCTTTTGAAAAGAATTGTCCTGATATAATAACTCCGTCTTCTCTAATGTACATAACTACCAACCCCCATTAGTACGCACATTATACCATAAAGTAAGGAAAAAGTCAAAAAAATAGAAAGGATTAACCTTTCTATTTAACAACTATATTAACAATTTTACCCTTAATAACAATAACTTTTACTATTTCTTTTCCCTCTAAATGTTTTTGAACATTCTCATTTTCAAGAGCTTTTTCTTGAATAGTTTGATCATCATCATCAATTGAAATAGTTATTGTTCCTCTTACTTTACCATTTACTTGTACTGCTATATCTTTAGTATTTTCAATAGTCTTTTCTTCATCATAAGTAGGCCATTCACTCTCACAAATAGGTTTATATCCTAAAGATTCATTTAATTCTTCAGTAATATGAGGAGCAATTGGGTTTAATAATGTTAAGATTAAACGATAATCTTCTTTAGTAATAGAATCCATATCATCATAAGCATTTGCTAAGATCATTAATGAAGAAATAACAGTGTTATAACCCATGTGCATCATATCATATTCAATTCTCTTAATAGTCTTATTTTGAAGTGCTTCAAGCTTTTCACTATATCCACTATTATCATTAATCTTATCTTTTAATCTTTCAATCTTATCTAAGAATCTCTTACATCCTCTTAAAGACTCAGTACTCCAAGGAGCATCCATTTGATAATCTCCCATAAACATTTCATATACTCTAAGAGTATCTGCTCCGTATTCTTTAACAATATCATCTGGATTAATAACATTACCAATAGATTTACTCATCTTTCTATTATCAGATCCTAGTACCATACCATGACTAACTCTTGTCCAAATCATTTCTTTATGAGGAACTAATCCAATATTATATAAGAATTGTACCCAGAATCTAGCATATAATAAGTGTCTTGCAGTATGTTCCATTCCACCATTATACCAATCTACTCTATTCCAGTATTTCATAGCGTCCATTGAAGCAAATTCTTTATCATTATGTGGATCCATAAATCTTAAGAAGTACCAAGAAGATCCTGCCCAGTTAGGCATTGTATCAGTCTCACGCTTTGCATCTCCTCCACACTTAGGACACTTACAGTTAACCCAGTCAGTAATATTTGCAAGTGGAGACTCTCCATCTTCAGTAGGTTCATATTCAGCTACATCTGGAAGTAATAATGGTAAATCTTCCTCATTCATTGGAACCCATCCACATTTAGGACAGTTAATCATTGGAATTGGTTCTCCCCAGAATCTTTGTCTTGAGAAAATCCAGTCTCTCATCTTATAATTATTTACTCTACGACCAAAGCCCTTAGCTTCAATCATATCAGCAATCTTAACTCTAGCTTCATCAACAGTCATACCATCAAACTCTTCTGAATTAATCATCTTATATTCATGACCCATATATTCAGTCTTTTCAATCGCATGTTCTGTTATATCACCACAATCAATTACTTTAATAATTTCAAGATTATGTTCCTTAGCATATTCAAAGTCTCTTTGGTCATGTGATGGAACTGCCATAACTGCTCCAGTACCATAATCACCTAATACAAAGTCTCCTAAGAATATTGGAACTTCTTTACCATTAACAGGATTAATTGCTTTAATTCCTTTAACTTCTACTCCAGTCTTACCTTTATTAAGTTCAGTTCTATCCATTGCACTCTTCATAGAAGTCTCTTTAATATAAGCATTTACTTCATCTTTATTTAGAACTCTATCCATTAACTCTTTAATAAGTTTTCCATCAGGTGCAATAACAAAGAAAGTAATACCATAGATAGTTTCAGGACAAGTAGTAAATATACTAAACTTTCCTCCACCTACTATATCAACATCTACTTCTACACCTTCACTCTTACCAATCCAGTTGATTTGTCCTAACTTAACTCTATCAGCAAAGTTTGTATCATCAAGTCCCTTTAATAAGTCTTCTGAATAATCACTCATTCTAAGCATCCATTGACTCTTCTCTTTTTGTTCAACTTGACTTCCACATCTCTCACATACTCCTCCAGCTGCATCCTCATTACTTAAAACACTTTTACATGTAGGACACCAGTTAACAGGAATAGTATCTTTATAAGCCATTCCATGTTTATAAAATTGTAAGAATTGCCATTGAGTCCATTTATAATATTCAGGATCAGTTGTAGAAAACTCTCTACTCCAATCAAATGAGAATCCAAGTGATTTCATTTGTCCCTTAAAAGTCTTAATATTTTCTTTAACTGCTTCTTTTGGATGAATATGATTCTTAATTGCATATTGCTCTGCAGGAGCACCAAAAGCATCCCAACCCATTGGATATAAAATGTTATATCCTTGAAGTCTCATCATACGAGCAATCGCATCTTGTGCAGTATAACTTCTAACATGTCCAACATGAAGTCCTGCTCCAGAAGGATAAGGAAACTCTACTAAGATATAATAAGGTTTCTTGTCTCCTCCAGTTTCACTTTTAAATGTTTCATGATTATCCCAGTAATCTTGCCATTTCTTTTCTATTTTATTTATGTTTTCCATTCTTTACCATTCCCTTCTTTTTATAAAATAAATAAATCAAATAATAACTAATATAAATTAATGAAACAACTACTACAAATCCAACTACAATCTCCCACAGGAAAGACTTAATAAATGCGACAACTGTAACCGCAATAGCCATATCTAAACTAGATGTAATTGCACATAATTGTAATAATTGATTTCTTTTTATCTTATTAAAATCTAAATCATATTTACTCTTTAAATATTTAATCTCTAATAATTCTTTATCAGATTTCTTTTTATTCTTTCTCTTTTCAAGATTCTCTTCTTTCAAAGGTCCAATTAAAAATATTTGATAAATCATAAAGAGTAATAAAAATGTAAGAAAAAATAATATTAACTCATCCATATTTCCTCCAAAAAAAATAACTATAAATTTAAGGACGAATTACTCGCGGTACCACCTTAATTCATAGTTATTTACTATACACTTTATAATTGATAACGGAATCACCCAATTTGTTCAAAAGACAAGTTCATGATTTCTAACTATCTATTTTCACCAACCATAGACTCTCTACAAGTATCAAAATCACTAATACTTCTTCATCAACACAAAATATATAAGTATTATAACACAATTTCTAAATAATAAAAGAAAAAACTAGAAAAATTTCTAGTTCTTTTAATCAGTATCAATAACATAAGGATTAGCCATACTTCCATCACCGCTTTCATATTGAATCCAAGGTATTAAAGAAATAACCGGGCGAACTCCAGAAGCATTTACACTACCACCTACACCAAAAACAACCCTATTTCCACCTGTTGCATCAAAAATGCCACTTATATCTGCTGGAGTTCCTATCCAAAAGCTACCATAATTATACCAAACATTTCGATATCCTAAATAATTTAATTCATTATAAGTAATTAAACCTACTGGATATGTTAACTGAGCTTTTGAATTATTAATACTAAATCTATCCGTAACCTTAGAACAACTCAAACCACTAGATCCATGCAGAAGAGCAGAAGTTCTAATATTTCCACCATTTGGATTCCAGCCACTATCTGAACTAAAGCTCCTATCATTACAAAAAATAGTGTCCTCTATAAAACTATTATATGAATTCATATATTTTGCATACCATGCATCTATTCCAATTTTTATTGTTGAAGATTTTGAATTAATATTATCTCCGTAAAGAGAATCATTGAAAAAATCATCAATACTTCTACCATTTTCCAATTCAATATACCAATATTCATCACCATTAACAAACCGATAGATATATGCAATTTTACTACAAGTACCACTTGAATTCCAACAAGTATAATGATGATCACCAATACTATCAAGACTATCACTATCTAATGCTTTCCAAATTGAAACAGAATCGTTGTTTAATGTATATTTAGAAGTAGTACTATCATATGTAAATCCACTAGCATACTTATAAGTATTAGACATACTGGAATAAGAATAGTGCGTAGCCATAACCACAGTTGAGTAATACAATGAACTACATCTATTGCCTGATGAAGCATTTTTGCAAAAGTATTTATTATTACCAAAGTTTGAATAATTAGAATACCAATTATATATATCTATTGTTGAAGCATTGTTAATTGTATATGTTCCATTTCCATTAGATGTATAACTATCTCCATAAGTAATAGTAAAATTGTAATAAGATAAATCATGACCATATTTTAATTCTTTATAATACATAGTTGAGCCACTAACACCAGCAATATAATATATTGAACTACTAGAAGAATCACTTGTAGTACTTTTAAACGTATATTTACCAACTAAGCTTGAATATTCAGATGAACTAGATATCAAATAAGGATTACTTAAAGTATATTTGTTCGCTTCTGTTTCATTGTAATCATATGAATCGGAATAGTAATAAGATGTAGAAAGAGTAGTATCATAAAAAACCTTAGTATATGAAGTCATCGATTTTTGATCTCTTTCATAATTAGAAACATTATACATGTAACCGGTAGAATATTCTTCACCTTGAGCAAAAGCATTATAATTTAAAGAGCCATAGAAATGACTATTAGAATTACCTTTTAATGGTATTACATAATATGTTGAATCGCTTGAAATAGTATCAATTAAATACAAAGTTGAACATGTACCATTAGAAGAAGAACTTAGACAAGTATACTTTTTTTCACTTATTGTACCTGTCGTTATATCTCCTGCTAAGCTAAATAAACTACTTGTAGAGTCATATGAATAACTTGTTCCATAATAATATGTATCCAATAATTCTTGAGTTTCAGGAATATAAGTTGCTGCATATCCAACATGGTTTGAACGGTTAGTCAAACATTTACCATTCTCAGCTTCTCCGTTATAAATAAGTTTGACACCACCAGTATCTGTTGTTCTAAACATTTGCCAACAATGATTAGCAAAAATAACATTCCACTTATCTTTTATTATACCCGCATCATTCTCATCATTTGCATACCAGTGATATATTTCTTTTGTTGATAAAGAAGTATCCATACTATCTTGATGTGCACCAGTATATTTTAATGCATAACCGCTACCACTTTCCGCTTCTTTCTTTAAGACATTATACAAAGCTTTTTCGCTTCTACGTCTTATCGCAGTATCATCTTTTTGAACATATTCAACTGAAAACTCCAAATCTAACTGTTCTGGATTAGATGGTAAATCTTCTGCATCAAGATCTAGTTTATACTCAACTCTTATCTTATATACTGCAGTATCCCCTGCCAGTAACTGTTGTTTTGCCTGCACTTCTTCTCCATCTTCATAAGTAACACTTGTTTCTAAGTATTTTAACTGATCAGTTGTTAAATCAAAATCAGTAATAGTATTAATCATCGCATCAATAGTTCCTGCATTTACCGCATCAACAGTAAATTCATAATAGTCTCCAGGCTTCTTCAAATTAACATGGAAACTTACAGTAGTTTGTTCTGAATCTATCTCAGGTTCATCTATTACCTGTTCCCCTGTTACAGATCCATCTTTTACTTGTACATTTTCAAAATGTACATCCCAAGTAGGTTTCTTTAGTAGTGTAGCTCCATTTATATTTAAAGCTGAAGTAAGGTAAGCATAACCAATAGTAATAAACACAAATATCATTACAATAACAATTGGTCTTATATATGTCTTAGACTTTTGTTCCACATTGGTCACACTCCTATTCTATACAAATTATATCATATTATTAAACAAAAAAAAGAGATATTAAATATCTCTTTTTAATTAGTATCAACAACATAAGGATTGGCCATACTTCCATCACCAGATTCAAACATAGTACTAGGTCTTAAAGAAATAGTAGGTCTAATACCAGCTTCACTAGAAATAGTATTAAAATCCCCAGCATCACCAGAGGAAGATACAAGGCCATGGTAAGCATTTTGTCCTCCAAGTCTTCTAGGAGTCATTACCCAATATCTTTGACCACTGCTTCTTATTTTATCATTTCCCAATAAAAACATATCTCTCGATGAAATCAATGCAGTTTTATAGTTTAATTTTGCTTTAGGATTAGAAACACTAAACCTGTCTGTTTCATTTGTACAATATAGATCATCAGAATAAGCTACAAAATACATATCAAATTCAATATTCCCACCATTTGGATTCCATCCACTTAAAGATGAAATATCTCTATTATTACAATAAATTATATCTTCCAAATACTGAGAATAATTTAGTAAGTATTTATTATACCAAGAATCTACAGAAGATTTAGCAATAGAATCATAAGTATTAACATCATCGACATAAAACATCTGATCAATAACATAGTCAACATCCATACCATTTTTTATAATTACATAACAAATTCCATTCGAACTTCCTCGTAACCCGTAAAATACATAATTAATGTTTTTACAAACGCCCGATTCATTAAAACATGTATAATGAGCATTTTTTATTTTATTAAGTTCATCATTATTTGCAAAATCCCAAACCATAACAGAATCATTATCTAAAGTATAATATTCTCCATCATATGTAAAACTATTACTAAATTTATAATTATTTGATACTACTTCATATTCAAAATTGTTTTCTCTTGTAGTAGTTATATACCATAGTGTCTTACAAGAATTACCACTATCTAACTGACATATATATTTATTCAAAGTATTTTCATATACATTTGGCCAATCAAAACTATAAAAAGATGTGTAATTATTAATAGTATATATATCGTTATTATAAGAGAAAGAATCACCATATATGAATCTTAAATTATAATCACTCGAACTATTACCAGATTTAACTTCAATATAGTAATACATACCATCTTTTACATCAACAATATATTTGATGCTACTTGAAGTAAAATTTTGATTAGTATTTCCAAACGTATATTTTCCAATAATACTATCACTTTCAGATAAATCAGTTATTTGAAATGGATTAATTAAACTATATGTGCTGTTCCCGTTATTCCAATCAAAATCTTCAGCATACCAAAAAGAAGTGTTAATATTTGTTTTTGTTCTAAAAGAGTATGTCTTTAAAGTTATTATTTCTCTCATCTCGTAAGATGTATTATTATACATATACCCATTATAAGCTGGAGTAAATGATGAATAATTGTACTGCGAACTACCATATTGAGAATAATGTGAGTTTGAGTCAATTATAAGAGTACCTGCATAAGTTGAAGAATTATACTTTATAATTAAATATAATGTATCACATAAATTATTTTCATCGACACTTTTACAAGTATATTTTCCTACCAATTGTGGTCCTGTTGTACTATTCCATACAGATTTTTCAACTATACCATCTATCTTAAATTTGTTTGTTGTTTTATCATAAATATAATCTGTCCCATACCAATACTCAGAAGACATGCTTTGAGTAATATATGAATGAATTCCAACATGTGTTCCTCTTGTATCTAAGCACTGATTATTTTCAGCTTCACCATTATATAATAGTTTCACTCCACCAGTATCTGTTGTTCTTATCATTTGCCAACAATGATTAGCAAATATAACATTAAATTTGTTAGTTACCGCAGTACCATCAGTATTATTATTTGCATACCAATGATAAATTTTTTTAGTAGATTTTGATGCATCCATACTATCTTGATGTGCACCATTATATAGTTTAGCTAAACCGTTATTATCATATTCTCTTTTTAAAACATTGTATAAAGAATTAGTTTCAGCTAATCTCTCTATCGCAGTATCATCCTTTTGTACATATTCAACAGTAAACTCTAAATCTAATTCTTCTGGAGAATCAGGTAAATCTTCTGCACTTAAATCTTTCTTAAACGAAACAACTATTTTATATATTGCAAAATCTCCTGCAAGTAATTGTTGCTTTTCAGCTATTTCTTCTCCGTCTTCATATGTGACACTAGTTTCTAAATACTTAAGTTGATCAATAGTTAAATCAAAATGAGAATAAGTATTAATCATTGCATCTATTGTTCCTGCGTTTACTGCATCAACAGTAAATTCATAATAATCTCCAGGCTTCTTCAAATTAACATGGAAACTAACAGTAGTTTTATTTGTATCAATTTCTGGCTCTTGTGTTACTTGTTCTCCAGTAACAGAACCATCTTTAACTTGTACATTTTCAAAATGTACATCCCAAGTAGGATTCTTTATTAATGTAGATCCATTAATATTAAGAACCGAAGTTAAATATGCATAGCCAATAGTTAGAAATGCAAAGATCATAACTATTACAATTGGTCTTATATAACTCTTTTGTTTTTCTTCCATAACTATACTCTCCTACTATAAACAAATTATAACATATTATTAAATAAAAAAAGAGATATTAAATATCTCTTTTTAAATATCATTCATGTAATCAAGTAACTTCAAGAATAATCCAATATGTTCTTTAGAAAGACCTGTCTTCTTAAGCTTACGAATAGCAATTCTCTTCTTATCAACAGTAGTATCTGAGAAGATTATCTTCGCAATATCTTCTTTCATATATGTATCAATCTTTAAGTCCATAAGTACACTATCTAATTCATCATTAATTAAACGTACTGCATCAATTTCAATATCTTTACCCTTACAGTTAATAGTTAATTGTCCAATAGTTGGAACTGCTTTAACTTCAACTACAAAGTCATTACCATCTACATAATTAGTACATTCAAGTTTTTGATTATTAAATGCTGCTACTACACTTTCAGCAGCTTTAGTATTTCTAAATACAATCTTATAATTACGTCTTTCAGGAGCAATACCACTCTTACCATCAACAGATCTTATAATTACAGTAAAGTTATCTCTCATGTAGTTATAGTCAATTGATGTCTTTAAGAAGTATCCTTCACGATATAATGCTGTAGTACCATCATCTTCATATAAAGTATATGTGTTACTTACTCCAGGGAATATTTGAATCTCTAAATCAGTAGGTAAACCAATATTATTATAGTCACTTCTGTTAGAGATAGGAATAATACTACCTGCATGAGCAAATACTGGATAATCATCCTCTTTAAAGAATGCTACATACTTCTTATTTCCTGGGAACTTCTTACCAGAAACCCAGTCATACCAAATACCATCAGGTACAAAGAATCTATGAATTGTACGGTTCATTATAGGATCTTTTGGTTCTAGTATTGGACATACTAATAATTGTGAACCAAAGTAATATTGATTTCTATATAAATCATCATCATAAACCCACATGTAATTATAATAGAATGGTTGAATTAAAGGAACACCAGACTTTGTATAATTATATGCCTCAGTATAAATATAAGGTATTAATCTATGTCTAAGTCTTAAATAATGAGCTGCAATATTAAATGTTTTAGCATCCCATACCCAAGGTTCCTTTTTATAATATCTTCCTCTAGCACTATGGAATCTTAGTATTGGTCCAAAAGTACTTAATTGAACATATCTAATATAAAGTTCACCATCTTCACTTCCACCATGGTTACCACCAACATCATGACTCCACCAAGAAACTCCGATATTCGCAGCATTCAAGTATTGGAAAGGTAATGATTTTAATGCCTTCCAACTAACTTCAGAAGATCCTCCATATAGTACTGGATATCTATGAGGAGCAAATACTCCACTTCTACCTAAGATAAGAGCTCTTTCATTACTATTACGACCAGAGTCTAAGTACATATAATGATTTAATGCCCATAACTGAGTAACATCCATATTACCAGTAGAATCATTCCAGAAGAAGTCAACTCCTTGAGCCTCTAATGGGTGTAAGAACATCTTAAATAATACGTCTATATGTTTAGGATTTAATGGATCAAATGGAATAATAGATCCATCAGTAACACCTAAATATTGACTAGCTTGTGGATAATACATTTCATGAGGATATATACCTCCAGTAGGATTAACTACAAGTCCAACACGAATACCTCTTCTATGGAATTCTTCAATCATAGCTTTTGGATCTTTAATTAATTCATTATTAAATGTATATCCTACTTTTAATCTCTTTTCAGTCTCAGTATTTCTAATATGCCAATCATGATCAAATAACATAACTGAAATAGGAATTGTATCTCTCTCAAAGTGACGAATCAAGTCATGTAGACTATCATCACTATATAGAGTATTTCTACTCCACCAGTTTCCTAATGCATATCTAGGAATTAAAGCAGGAGCACCAGTCATCTTGAAATAATCAAATAATGTCTGTCTAAAATCTCTATCATACATAAATACATACATATCAAAGTGATTTTGCATTACAGGTCCTAAAGTACCATCTTCTTCAATAGTTCTACTATAACTATCATCAATAGATGCAAAACCATCAATAGAGTATAGTCCTTTTTGTAGATTAGGTGGAATATTAACATCAACACTAACCATATTACCTAATAAGTTTCTAGCTTCAGGATGTCCTACATACCAATCTTTTCTACGATCTCTATCTCTTGATAATAATGTAATCTTTAAAGTCTTCATTGGATCTACTTTAGTTCCAATATAAGGCTGTTCTTTTATATAACTTAAAGCAAAATACTTAGTACTAATCTCAAGTACATTAGCATCTTGACGCACAGAAAAATCTGGTAGTCCGATATTTCTTCTTCTTACCAGTTGTGTTGGTTTATCTAAGAATTGTCCATTAGGAGAATATTCAAGTCTAACAATACGTTCACTAATAATAGAAATACGGAATCTTTGTCCTTGTATTACCGCTTTCTTATCACTCTTAGCTTTTGAATAATCTACTTCGAATTGTTTTCCAAGAGGATACATATCCAACACCTTCTTATTATTCTAATAACATTCTAACACAATAAAAAAAAATAGCCAATAGCTATTTTTATTAATTAAGACTGAAATGTTACTGTTTGATTAATCTCATCTATTACATTTAAAGCAAGTTCCCAGTTACCATTAGTAAGAATTGTAATAACTCCAACAGCAGTATATTTATCATTTGTTTTTGTAATATAAAAGTATTCTCTTTCTCCATTAACAGTAATATCATAGATTAAGAATTTTTTACCATTTACATCTTTATCAGTAAAACTATTAATCTGATGATTAGCAGCTTTTAATTCATTCTCTATAATAGAATGATCATTTACATAGTTACTAAAACTTTGTTGTTGTAAAGTATAACTAAATGAATAATTTCTATTATCAGAAACTGATAAAGTAGAACCATCTACTGTAGGATTCACTCCAGCAGGTACTTTAACAGTATAATTATCAATTGTTAAAGTCTTTGCAGTTTGTGATACAAGAGAAGATGGATCTTGTACTTGTTTATTAGCATTATTACTACTAACAACAGCCACAATAATTACAATAATAGATCCAATAAGTACTATTAATAATCCAGCATATATTAAATAATCAGTTGTTGTTAAGTTTAGTTTTCTTTTCTTTCTCTTAGGTTTTTCAATATCTCTAAATTCTATAGGCTTATATTCAGTAGATAATTCTTCATTTTCTTCTTCTACTTCAACATCCTCTTCTTCATCAATATAACTTCCACACTCTAAACAATATTTAATTCCAGGTTTTAAGTCGGCACCACAATTTTTACATACCATAAAATCACCCTCTACTTATCTAAGAATATCACAAAATACTCTTCTAATGACATATTATTATGTTCATAAATATATTTTGCTATGTCTTTACCAACATATCTATAATGCCAAGGTTCTTTTCTAAATTCAGTAAGATCTTGATATCTTTCATCATATCTCATAACAAAACCATATTTATAAGCATTATCCTTCATCCAAATATATTCTTTGGAATTTGCAAATATATTACTTCTACGACTACCTATATCAAATGCAAGTCCTGTTTGATGCTCTGAAAATCCAGGCAAAGCAACATACTTTTCTACATAAGAGTCTCCATAACTTCTTCTATATAATTCAACTAAATCTACTTGATCCTGATAACTACGATAAGCTGAATTAATAATTAAACTATAACCATCTTTAGTAGCTGCATTATTCATTTCAATAAATGCATTTAAAGCAAGTCTACTACATTCAAAATCATTTTCTGCAGCATACTCTGAAGGTATAGTAGTTAAATCTTCAGGAACAAAATCTTCTCCTAAATTTCTATGTTTATTAATTAACATATCTATACTAAAATCTTTAACAAGTTCAGTATATTCGTAATCAGGTTTATCAAGATTTAAGTTAATATATAAAATAGTTTCTAATTCATCTTCTCCAGTTTCATCAGAATACTGTATATATCTATCATAGTTTTCTAATTTAGCAAAATCATAAGAGAAATATTCCTCTAAGTATCTAACTTTATCTCTCTTCGCAAATTCACTAACACTTTCACTAGTACCATGACTTAAAATAATATTAATCTCATGATTACTATATCCAACTTTTAATAATTTATTAATATTTTCAATTAAATGATCTTGCTCTATATATTTAATTTTAGCATAATTATTTAAATATTTTTCTTTAAAATATTCACTCTCAAAAGCAGCATTCAAAGTTTTACTTTTACCAATATCTAATACTTTTCTTTTATAACCAGAAAAAAGTATTTTATTACTAGCCTCTTCACTATATTCTAACTTAGTTAATGTAGATATTTGATATCTATAAAATATGAATATTGCAAGAAAAAGAACAATTAAAAATCCAAATATTTTTAATATAGCTGCAAACCTAGGTTTTATACGTATACTACTTATCTTTTTCAAGCTTACCACCTAGCTTAATAATACCACAATTTATTGTAAAAAACTACTCTTTATGATAGAATACACTATGATTTGACAAGGAGAAATTTATGTTTAAATATTCAAATACAAACAAAAGATATCATACTCTAGATTATTATTATAAAAATAGATTTAATGAAAAAGTGTTTAAAGTAAGTTTAAACGCTGGCTTTTCTTGTCCAAATATAGATGGAACTGTTGGGTATGGTGGATGTATTTATTGTTCTAAAACAGGCAGTGGAGAGTTTGCTGGTAATAAAGAAGATAATATTGTAAAACAATTTAACGATATTAAAGAGGTAATGTTAAAGAAATGGCCTAAAGCAAAATATATTGGTTACTTTCAAGCAAGAACTAATACCTATGCTCCAGTAGAAGAATTAAAAAAAGTATATGAACCAATTCTAAAACAAGAAAATGTTATTGGATTAAATATTGCAACAAGACCAGACTCTATTACAGACGAATGTTTAGATTATTTAGAAGATTTAAACAAAAGAACATATCTTACAATAGAATTAGGATTACAAACAACAAATGAAAAAACATCTAAACTAATTAATAGATGTCATACTCTAGAATGTTTTGAAAATATGGTAAAAAAATTAAGAAGTAGAAATATTGATGTCATAGTACACATTATTAATGGTCTACCATATGAAACAAAAGAAGATATGATAAATACAGTTAAGTATTTAAACGATTTAGATATTCAAGGAATTAAAATACATATGTTAAGTATTACAAAAGATACTCCAATAGAAAAAATGTATAAAGAAGAAAAATTTAAATTACTTTCTAAAGAAGAATATATAGATATTGTCATAGATCAATTAGAATATCTAAGACCAGAAATAGTAATTCATAGAATCACAGGAGATCCAAAATTAGATGAATTAGTAGAACCTAATTGGTTAGTAAAAAAATTCTGTGTATTAAATGATATAGATAAAGAAATGGTAAGAAGAGATACTTATCAAGGAATTAAAGCAAAAAAAAGAGACTAACAAGTCTCTTTTTTAATAATCCCAATAGTCACTATAATCATAGTCATCATAATCATAGTCATAGTCATAATTATCACTATAGCTATTCCATTCATCATTTACTTGATCAGAAACATATTGACCAATTACCGGAATTAAAATAATTGCTACGATAACTAAAATCATACCGATAGAAGAAATAATAATACCAGCTATACCTAAACCTTTTCCCTTACCATCAACTTGTTTTGCTTTAACAACACCAACGATTGAGAAAATTAAACCTAACCAGCTAAATCCACCGCAACATAATAATACTGAAACAAGTGAAATAATAAATCCTGCAAGAGCCATTCCATTACCCTTTTTAGGAGCTGTTGTATTGTTTACAACTTCTACTGGTTTAGCTTCTTCTTTTACTGGATTACATTTAGTACATACTCCATTCTCATCTAACTTATTTCCGCAATTTGGACAAAACTTATTTTCTACTTTATTTGCCATTTACTTCACCTCTTATCTTCATTATACCAAAAAGAGACAAAAAAACAATCCACATATTTGTGGATTGTTAATAATTATTTTTTAAGTGATTCAGCTATAGCAGAACCAGCAGTAACTATTCCTTGTAAATCTGCAGGAACAATTAACTTAGTAGCATTTCCATTAGCCATATTAACTAATGCTTCATAACTCTTAAGTTTTAATACTGCATCATCCATTTTAGCTTCTTTTAATAATTTTAAACCTTGAGCAGTAGCTTCTTGAATCTTAACAATAGCTTCAGCTTGTCCTTCAGCATCTTTAATTCTAGCAGCTTTTTGAGCATCAGCTCTTAAAATCATACTCTCTTTTTCACCTTCAGCAATTAAGATAGCAGCTTTCTTTTCTCCCTCTGCTTTAAGTATAGCTTCACGTCTTTCACGTTCAGCTCTCATTTGTTTTTCCATAGATTCTTGAATATCTCTAGGAGGAATAATATTCTTAACCTCCACACGATTTACTTTAACACCCCAAGGATCAGTAGCCTCATCAAGTATACTTCTCATCTTAGTATTAATAACATCTCTAGAAGTCAAAGTTTCATCTAATTCAAGTTCACCAATAATATTACGTAATGTTGTTGCAGTTAAATTCTCAATTGCATTAATTGGATTTTCAACTCCATAAGTATATAATTTTGGATCAGTAATTTGGAAATAAACTACTGTATCAATTTGCATAGTAACATTATCTTTTGTAATAACAGGTTGTGGAGCAAAATCTTTAACAATTTCTTTTAAACTAACGTTATTAGCAACTCTTTCAATAAAAGGCACTACATAACGAAGTCCAGTTTGCATAGTTCTATGATATGCACCTAATCTTTCAACAACATAAGCTTTTGATTGTGGAATTATTTTAATTCCTGCTGCAGCAATCGCTACAAGTACAATAATAATTATTAAACCGTATCCCATCTTATTTATCCTCCTTCTCTACAATAAGTTTAACCCCTTCAATATCAAGGACTTTTACTTTCTCGCCCTCTTTAATAGTTTGTTTAGAATATGCAGTCCAAGTATTACCAAATACTTTTACCTCACCATACTCGTTCTTTCCAATTTTCTTTGTAACTTCTCCTTCTTGACCAATTACTCTATCAAAATTGGTTGGAGTTACTTGAAACCCTTTGAATTTCTTAATTAATGGCTTAGTAACAAGTAAGGCAATTACACTAATAACTAAGAATACAATCATTTGAATAATGAATGATTCAGTAACTAAAGATGTAATAAATGCAGCTAAAGCTCCAACTGCAAACCATATAGTTACAAGATTAACTGTAATTATCTCAATAAATAGTAAAACTAAGAATGCAATAAACCAAGCAATTGTATAAGACATCAAACTCACCTCTTTCTACCTAAATTATATGTCAAATAAGTGTCATTTTCAACAAAAAAGTGTCAAATTTACTCTTTAGCTTAAAATTCTTATATTATAATAAAAGTAAGATAGGAGTGGGACTATGAAATTGAATAGTAGAGAATTGCAAATTTTTTCAATTGTAATAGCCATTTGGGGTATATTTTTAGTAACCAGTGGAACTATTATGAGTCAAGATAAAAAGACTATAGTTAAGAAAACATATTCAATTGATGTTTCTACTCAACAAATATCTCAAATACAAGCAAAGAAAAATGAAATAATCGTAAAAGATATAACTATTGAAGCAGGTAATCCAATAAGTTCTAATGTAAGAGATTACTTAGAAAATCCAGATCAAATAAGTGACACAATGTTAGCTCAATTATCAAAGGGATTAGATACCTCAAGTGTTAATATAAATCAAGCAGGAACTTATACATACTCAATTACATACAAAAAGAAAACATATCAAGCAAAAATTACAGTAACTAATAAAGTATTACCAAAAGTAACAATTACTCTAAGAGAAAAGAATATGCCTACTACTGGAACAATATCAAGAAACGTAAGAGATTATATTTATGAAAATGTTTCAGATGAAGTAGTAAAAAATATGATCTTAGATTTAAAAGAAGTAATTGCTCATCAAAATATTCCAGGAAAATATAAATATTCAATTATTTATAATGATACAACTTATTATGGAGACTTTATTATAAGAGAACCAGTAGAAGTAAGTACAACAACAATAGTTTGTCCTACAGGTTCAACACAAGATCCAAATAATAATACATGTATTTGTCAAACAGGTACATACAATCCTGAAACAAAAGAATGTAAATAAAAAGAACTCGATTGAGTTCTTTTTTTTAGCTTAAATTTATAATGTTACCATCAACTACATCAATAAGTTCACAATTAGGTTTTCTTGAAAGTCCAGGCATTGTCATTATATCTCCAAGAAGAACTGTAATGATTCCAGCACCATTATATAATTGAACATCTCTAACTGTAACTTCAAAATCTTTAGGTACTCCTAATTTTTTAGGATCGTCTGATAATGAATATTGTGTTTTTGCTACACAAATTGGAAGATTAGCTAGACCATTTTTCTTTATATCTTCAATTTTCTCTTTTGCTAATTTACTAAAGTGAATAGTTTTAGCTCCATATATTTCTTTACAAATCTTTCTAACTTTACTTTCAATAGGACTATCAAGTTTATAAAGAACTTTAAATTTACCCTTAGGTGCATCAATAACTTTTTGAGCTAATTCAATTGCTCCACTACCACCATCAGCATAAGCACTAGATACAGTAAAGTCATATCCAAGCTTCTCACAATGCTTACGTACTATATCAATTTCTTCATCAGTATCAGTATTAAATTTATTTAAACAAACAATAACATTAACGCCATATTTCTTTAAATTCTCATAATGTTTATCTAAGTTAGCCATTCCTTTTTCTAGAGCAGCATTATTCTTTTCAAATACATCTTCTTTAGGTACTCCACCATGATACTTCATAGCCTTAATAGTTGCTACTAAAACAACTACATTAGGTTTTAATCCACCTAATCTACATTTAATATCTAAGAACTTCTCAGCACCTAAATCAGCACCGAATCCAGCCTCAGTTACTACATAATCTGCATAACTCATAGCAGTCTTTGTCGCAACAATACTATTACATCCATGAGCAATATTTGCAAAAGGTCCTCCATGAATAATTGTAGGAGTATTCTCTAAAGTTTGAACTAAGTTAGGTTTAAATGCATCTAATAATAATGCAACTAAACTTCCTTCAATATTTAAATCACGAACATATACATATTCACCTTTACTGTTAGTTCCAACAATGATATTTCCTAACTTTGCTCTTAAATCATCTAAAGAAGTAGCTAAACAGAAAAGTGCCATAATCTCACAAGCAGAAGTAATAGTAAAACTATCTCTTCTAGTTCCAAGATCAACGTCTCTTAATGCTCTATCATTAACATCTAAACATCTTTTAAATAATACATTTTGAATATCTAATTTATTTCCAAAATATATATGATTATCAATAGCTGCACTAATTAAGTTATTTGCTGATGTAATCGCATGAAAATCACCAGTAAAATGAAGATTAATATCTTCCATAGGAACAACTTGTGAATAACCTCCACCAGTAGCTCCACCCTTCATACCAAATACAGGTCCCATAGATGGCTCACGTAATGCAATAATAATCTTTTTACCTAATTGATTTAAAGCATCTCCTAACCCAATACTTACAGTAGTTTTACCTTCTCCCATAGGAGTAGGAGAAATTGCTGTTACAAGAATTAATTTAGCTTGTTTTTTACGAGTATTACTATTTTTAATCTTTGCTTTATAGTTACCATATAACTCTAAATCATTCTTCTTTAATCCAATCTTTTTCGCAACATCAATAATGTTTTTCTTATTACTATTTCTAGATATTTCTATATCAGTCATCCAAATCACCTCTACGAAATATTATAACATAGTAAACTTCTTTTTTTAAAAGAATTTCACCCTCAAAAATTACATTTTTCATAAGTACTTTTACTATATTCATATATATCAACATCTAAATATAGTAAAACCCTCTTTTGCATTAATTATAATTATTTTTTATAATCGACACCATTAAGAAAAAGAAGGAGGGAAAACATGAAAAAAGTAATACTTTTCTTAATAATCGCAATGACAATTTTTATAGTAGGAAATGATGTATACGCAGAAGACTATAAGTTTTATGAAGCCGAGTATATAGATAATATTTATATGAACAAATATGACTATAGTTCAAATACTATATACTATCAAAAAGCAAGAAAGTTTAGAAATCAAAGAACAAGTCAAGAAGTATATTGTATAGAACCATTAACTTTCTTTAATGAATCTAGTACATATCAAACAACTACTACTCCTAGAAATCTAACTCAAAAACAAATTAATAGAATAAAAAAAATTGCTCACTTCGGTTACAAATATAAAGGTCATAATGATAATATTTGGTATGCCGTAACTCAATTAATGATTTGGAGAGAATCTAATCCAAATGGAGGAGACTATTATTTTACAGATACTCTTAACGGATCAAAAACAAGTATCTACGATTCTAGAATAAATGAAATAAATAATATTATTAATTCATATGATAATGAAATTCCTATTGAAAATGAATTAATAAAAATGCAAAAAGGAGAAACAAAAGAAATAGAAATTGGAGACACTCTAAACTTCTATATCACAAGTAATGAAGAAGTAAAATTAGAAAATGGTAAAATAATAGTTCAAGATTTAGAAGAAGGAGAATATGATATTACTCTAAATAGAATTCAAGAAACAATTTATGGTACACCACCAATTATTTATCAATCTAATAATAGTCAGAATATGATAATGCAAGGTGATCTAGATCCCAAAGAAATATCATTCAAATTAAGAGTAATAGATAACCATCTAGATATTTTCAAAATAGATGAAGATACAAATGATTATATTCCAAGTGGAGAAGGAGTATTAGATGGCGCAGTATTCCAAATAGATAAAGATGGAGAAGAATATGATCAAATAGAAATAATTAATGGTACAGGTTCTCTTCATAATATGCCTTTAGGTAATTACACAATTAAAGAAATAAAATCAGGAGAAGGCTATGAATTAAATGAAGAAGTCTATTCATTCTCATTTACAGAAGATAATCAAGGATCTATATTCTATATTCCAAATAAAGTAATAGAAAAAGAACTAACAATAATAAAGTATTATGATGATAATAAAAAAGAATCTAATATAGAATTTCAAGTTTTAAAAGATGAAGAATTATTCACAAAAGATATAACTAATGAAGAAGGAAAAGTAACATTTAAATTACCTTATGGATCATATACTATTAAACAAATGAATACTACAGAAGGATATCAATTAGTAGAACCATTTTATATAAGTATTACAGATAGTAATAATGAAACAATAGAATTATATGATTATAAAATACCAGTTCCAAATACATCTAAAGAATCTATTCTAGTAATACTATTAAAAATATTAGAGTTTATATTATGCTAAAAAATACCTTTAGAATTCTAGTAATAGTAATAACTCTACTCTCTTCATTATCTCTCTTAAAAATAGATAAAGAAGAAGAAATAAATACTATTCATATTAATAAAGTATTTAAAGAAAATATAATAGAAGAAAAACCAATAGGAAAAATAGTAATAGAAAAGATAGCTTTAAATAAAGATTTATATTCTATAGAAAGTAATAAAAATAATATTGAAGAAAATATAACTATTCTAAAAGAATCTATTGATCCAAAAGAAGAAAATAGTATTATTTTTATTGCTGCTCATTCAGGGACAAGTAATGTTTCATTCTTTAACAGATTAGACGAATTAGAATTAAAAGATGAAGTAATAATCACATATCAAAATAATGATTATAAATATGTAATTAATAAAATAGAAGAACAACCAAAAACAGGTTATATCTCTGGAGTAAAAGAAAATAAAAGACAACTAGTACTTACTACTTGCTGTCCTAAAAAAGATAATTGTCAATTGCTTATAAATGCCATAGAAAAAGAGTCATAATTATGACTCTTTTATTATTCTAATAGCTTCTTCAAGTACTAAATCATTATCTTCATCATACTCTTCAACATAAGTATCAGGCTTAACTCCTACATCAGTAACACTCTTACCTTTAGGAGTTAACCATTTCTCTATAGTAAATTTAATACTAGTACCACTATTCAAAGAAACAGACTTTTGTACATTTCCTTTTCCATAAGTATTAGATCCAACTAAATGAACATTTTTATAATTATCTTTAAAACAAGCTGCTACTACTTCAGCAGAAGATGCAGTCTCATGATTAATTAGTAATACAACTGGATATTTCTTACTATCACTATTATCTGCATAAACCTTTTTTTTAGCCCCATTCACCTCAGTTTGATATAGAACAGTCTTCTTATCAAAGAATAAGTCTAATATCTTCTTAGCTTGTCCTAAATGACCCCCAGGATTATCTCTAATATCAATAATTAAAGACTTAATTCTTTTCTTTTCTAAATCTTTTAAAGTAGATTCAAATTGTTCATAAGAATTAGATGAAAATATATCAATTCTAATATAACCAATATTATTATCAATTACTTTACCAGTAACATTCTCTATCTCAATTAATCCTCTTTTAACAGAATAAGTAAATTCCTCTTCTCCTCTTAAAATCTTAATCTTAACAGAAGTACCAATCTTACCAGTAATCATTTCATTTAATAAAGAAGGACTAATATTATAACAATCTTTATTATTAACCTTTAAGATAATATCTCCTACTTGTAATCCAACTTTAGAAGCAGGTCCACCATCTACAATAGAAGTAATTTTATTATATTCATCTTCAAATTCAACAACAATACCAATCCCAACATATTCCCCATCTACAGACTCATTAAAAGTACTAGTAGAATCTTCATCTAAATATGCAGAGTATGGATCATCTAAAGAACTAATCATACCTTTAATAGCAGATTCAGTTAATTTTTCTTTATCAATATTATCATAATAATTATCTACAATATTATTATAAGTACTTACAATCTCTCCTAAATGAGTATCAGATCTAACTCTACTCAAATTACTATTACCATAAGTAATCAAATAACCAATAATAATACCAAATATAACAGATATTAAAATAATAATAATTACTTCAAATAAAGAAAATCTAGATTCATAATCTATATTATTCTTTTTCTTTTTATGATTATTTGTCTTTTTCATATAATCACCTCAATAGCAAAAAAAGACATTGCTGTCTTTTTATTGTAAATAATTAAGAATATTTTCTTCTCCTTCAATATACTCAATAACAGCACCATCTCTAAAATGAATTAATGTTGGGCCACTAATACTTAATTCAGATGCCTTAGTAGGAGCTGTATTACTAGTTTCACTAACATAACTCTTATTAATTGCATCACTCATATCTGCAACATAGAAAGCATAAGGTCCTACTCCAGGATGATAATCTACAGAGAAATCTTTAAAACTCTCTTTTAATGTCTCATCACTATAATCATAGTATAAAACTAAATACTCTTCTTCAGGTAAAGCAAAAGTTCTACCAACCATTACCTCACTATATGAAGAACTAGTAGTATCTTCAGTAGTATTATCTTTTTCACTATTTTTATTAGTAATAAATACAGTTAAAAAATAGAATGTTGCAAAAATAATAACTACAATTGCACTAACTATAATTATCTTTTTATAATCTCCATTAAATCCCCCAACAGAATCTATTATACTCTCATGAGATCTTTCTTTATTATTCTTTTTTTTTGCCATAAAACATCACCTAGTACTTATTATAGCACAATTGAAAAAATAAAGTCTATTATTTAAATGATTGAACTCCTACAATAGATTGAGCAACTTCTACTAACTCTTCTCTACTCATTACATCACTAACTAAATAGTATTCCATATTACCACTAGACCATGATAGAGAATTATCTGTAACTACTCCTATTGTATCCATAAGCATATAAGGTTCTCCAGAAGTAGGAATAACAGTAAATTCATTAAATACATCTAAAGTCTCCTCAACAAGTAAGAAAGATTTCTCCCCATCATAAGTCATAATTACTCTCTCACCATTACTTTTAGTAACCTTCTCTTCATTAACTAATTTAGTACCCTCAGGTAATAGTAAAGGGTATATTACATCTTCAATAACAGAAGCACTCTTCTCTTCTTCTACATCTTCAGTCATATTATCTATACTAAAGAAATCATTATTATATTTAGGTGAATATTTAAGTTTTTTAATATTAAATTTCATACATACTACATCATTAGAATCATATACAGTAATACTCTTGATATTATATTTATTATCAATAGTAATCTTCTCACTAGCTAAACTTCTATTATTAGGATAATCTACTTTAGTATTTATAGTAAATCCATTATCAGTTCTTTTAAATACCATTTCTTTATCATTTTTAATATCTCTAATAATAGCTTCTATTAAATATATCTGAGAATGTACATAAGGCCAATCACTTTGAAATTTAAAACTCTTATTTAAAGAAGGTGAAAGTAAAAATACTCCTTCATCATTCTTTAATATTATTTGTTCAAATCCATTATTTAAATTAATAAATTTTACTTTATAATTCTTATCTTTTATAGTATCTACTTCTATATTATAGTTGTATACTTCATCATGATTAGTAATTTCTAATTCTCCCTCTAAATGATATCCAGTACTCTTATTTAATTTATTTTCTAACTCTTTTAATACATCTTTAGAAGAAACTCTTCCACATCCAGTTAATAATAAAGTAAAAATACAAATAATTAATATTATCTTTTTCATAACTATTCTCCATTCTAATGAATAGTATGTTTAAATGAAAAAGATATGACAAAAAAAAGAGAGCTAAGCTCTCTATTTTTTAGCAGTAATTACAATCTTAACTTTCTTAGTCTTAGAAGAATATGCAAGTTTAAGATCAGATCCTGTAACTGTAACCTCAACTTCATGAGTACCAGTCTTATAATTCTTTAAGTCAACATATGCAGTAATATCAGTAGCTTGAATATTTTCTAATGCTTCTTCACTACCACTAACTACAACAGTAACTTTTCTATCATTTTCAGAACTTGCTTGTACAACTAATCCATCACCTAAGTTACGATAAGACACAGCTATATCTTTAAATTCTTTAGTAGTTGCATTATCAACAATTACTTTAACAGTCATTGTCTTAGAACTTAATTCTGTAATACCCTTAGGTTTCTTTAATGTAACACTATAATCTTTATTCTTTTCAATACCATTAACATCAATTTCAACATCTAATTGTTGAATTTCATCAATAGCAGCTTGTTCTCCATATACTGTTACTTTAGTAACTGAAGGTTCAATAGATTTAATAGACTTACCAAATGCTAAATCACCAACAGGTACAACACGTACAGGTATTTCCTTAGAAGGAGAAGTAATAACAACATTAGCAGCTACTGTCTTAGGAACAATCTCAACATCTAAGATCTTACCATCAGTATCATATGCTACTAAAGGTATATCTTTAACATTAATTTCTCCAGCTTTTGGATTAGGTATATTATTAACATCTAACATAGCTCTAACAGAAGCAACTTGCTCTAACTTATATTTAGCACCCTTAATAATAACTTCACTTCTATCAATCTCTACATTACTAATATATAACTTAGTATCTAATTTATCTTGATTTAGAATATCATAAGTTAAAGTTCTATTTTCACTTTCCTTCTCATAAATAGTTACATTTACTGTAGAAGGATCTAATTTATAATCTAATGATTTTAATCTTTGATTATATTTTAAGCTAACTTTATGAGTTCCAGGCTTTAAACCAGTTAAATCAACTGTAACTCCTTTAGAAGGAGATTGTTTAGCAAGGAATATATGTCTTCTTTGTCCAATTAATGTAATATCAACAGACTCAGGTAATCCCTCTACTACATAACTCTCTTCATTATATACTGCAGTAACAGTTTGATCATATAAAATCTCTGCATATTGATCAATCATAACATTTGATTCATTATCAATAAACATAAATACTGCAAAAGCAAGTAACAAACTAATTACCAATAAAGTAGACTTTCTACTGGCAAGACGATCAATCCCTTTAGCCCAACTTTTTGATAATTCCATTACTTTTAGAATAATACGCGTAATTGGAGTAATTAAAATTTTATCAAAAAATAATCCAATACGACGAAATAGTTTTCCAAAAAATCTACTTATTCTCTTCATATATCTCTTCCTCATTTACTTCTTCGTCTTCATCGTATTCAATATCTTGTTTAGGTTTTAATTCATCAATTAACATCATTCTGACATCATCTAAAGTTAAGTTGTATAACATTTCACCCTTAAGTGCAATTGAAACTCTTCCAGTTTCTTCAGATACAACGATACATATAGCATCAGTCTCTTCTGCAAGTCCTAAAGCAGCTCTATGTCTAGTACCAAGTCTTCTATTTAACTTAGGACTACTACTAGTTGGGAATACTGCTCCAGCACAAGTAATTCTATCTCCTTGAATAATAACTCCACCATCATGTAATGGATTACCTTCATAGAATATTGCTATTAATAAATCACTAGATAAATCTGCATATAATTTCTTAGCTTTATCAATATAGTTTCCTAAACTAACATCTCTCTCAATTACTATTAATGCACCAATTCTTTCTTTTCTTAAATAATCAATCGCATTAATCATTTCATAAACTAAATGTTCACGTTCATCAACAGTTAAAACTTTATGTCGTCCTAATAATTGATTACGTCCTAATTGTTCAAGAATAGTTCTAATTTCAGGTTGGAATATTACAATTAAAGCAATAGGTCCCCATTGAATAATATAATCAAGTAAGTAACCTACAGTTATAAATCCAAACCATTCACTAATAATTTTTAATATTACAATAAAAATAAGTCCTTTAAATATTAAAGATAACTTAACATTATTTTTGATATTCTTAAGTATAAAATAGAATATTAACCATACTAATGTAATATCTGCAATCTTTCTAGCAACGGTTAATACATCATTCCATGTAATATACATCTCGTCATCTCCTCTTTTCAATCCTATACATATGATAACATTTTTAAGAACTTTTATCAACCACAACAAAGAAAAAGAGCAATTATTTTTTTCTTTTTGCTCTTCTCTTTTTCATTTTCATTTTTACATCGTTATAAATATCCTCTCGATATCTAACATTACTATCATATATTTTATCAATAACACAAAAATCTATTTTCTTCGCATCTCTAGAAGCATGTTTTAACATAAGATGTAATCTTTCTCCTAAAAAGTAAGGTTCTTCTCCATCTTTAGAAATTAATGCATAATTTTTCTCACTATAAACATAATGTCCACCTAAATCTCTCATACGTACATTACCTTCCATTAAGTTATCTAGTTGAACAACTAAACCATTAGAAGAAAGTTCAGTTATAGTCGCATCAAATTCTTCTCCAACATGCTCTTCCATATATTCTGCGCAAATCATTTTTAAAACATCTTTTTCTGTATCATTCGCAATTCGCTCTTGTTTAGAAGTTCTCTCTGCAATCTCAGGTAATTTTTTAGCCCACTTATGGACATTCTTTTCAATATTATCACGTTTAAATAAGAAATCCCATATAATTCTTTGATCAGTTAAATCAGCATCTCTTCTAACAGGAGAAGTAAAATGACAATAATATCTCTTAGCTAATCCATAATGACCAATAGATTCATGACTATATTTAGCTCTAGACATACATCTAATAGCTTCAGTAAGTAACACATCTCTTAATGGACCACTTCTATTAATATGACTAATTAGTTTTTGATAAGCTTTATGATCATAAGCAAGATCAGTTGCTGAGTATTCCGCAAAAGGTAATCCTACTGCATCTAATAATCTTAATAGATTTTCAAGTCTTGCTTCATTAGGATATCCATGAACTCTATGTAAGAAAGGAAATCCCTTAGAAGTTAAATCTTTATCTACCTCTTGATTAGCTAAAACCATAAATTCTTCTATTAAGTTTTCTGCTGCATCTTGTATTCTACTACCAAATCCAATTATCTTACCTGATTCATCTCTCTTCTCTTTTAATTCTCCTCTATTAAAGTCAGTTGCTCCATCTAAAATACGATTCTTTTTAAGTATCAAACTTAATTTATACATTCTTAATAAAGTTTCAGAAAACTCTTCGTATCCTTCTTCAACTTCACCTTTCTTTAATAATTTATTAACACTCTCATAAGTCATCTTTTTTCTAGATCTAATAATAGTAGGACTAATTCTATGAGATAATACCTCTCCTTCAGGAGAAATCTCCATAATACAAGAAATAGTCATACGGTCTACATAAGGATTTAATGAACCAATACCATTAGATATCTTATGTGGAAACATTGGAAGAACGGTACCACCTAAATAGAAACTATTACCTTTTCTAAAAGCTTCTCTATCAAGAGGAGATCCTTCAGGTACAATAGATGCTATATCAGTAATATGAACTCCTAAAACATAATTACCTCTTTCGTTTATAGTAAGACTAATCGCATCATCCATATCTTTAGTATCCTTACCATCAATAGTAAATACTTCCCAATGAGTTAAATCTTCTCTACCAATACGATCAGAGTCTCTAACCTCAGTAGGAATATGTTCAAGTTGTTCTAAAGCTTCTCTACTAAATTCATTATCTACTCCATGCTTAAAAGCTTCCCAAAGAATTGCCTCAGTAGGATCATCCTTATGATTAAAAACCTTAGTAATAGTTCCATGATAGAAATTAGGAGCAGTCTGTTTATTTAAAACAACTTCCACTCTTTCCCCTTCAATAGCTTCTCCCTCTAAAGCAATAGTAAGAAATTGTTTTTTAGAGTCAACTGGTCTAACAAAATAACTTTCACCAGTTCTATATACTTCACCAGCAATATACTCTAACTGTCTATCAAGTATTTTACTAACTTTAGTATTACCACTAGAACTATCAATTAATACATAATCTCCATCAATTGCTCCAAAAGTATATTCTTTATCTACATTAAACTCTTCACTACTAACAATTAATTTACCATCTCTATCAATATAAGAGTTAGTAACAGAAACAACTCCTCCATTTTTATCACTATAAAAACGTCCTTTTCTAAAAGACGTTTTAGTAAGCAAAATATATTCATTAGTAGGAGTTTTTAATACATCTAAATTAGATACATCTTCTTCTAATGTATCTAATACTTCTTTTATCTCTTCTTCAGTTAATTTACTATTTCTTAATTGTTCTATCTTAGAAACAATCAATTCTAAAGAAATAGCTTTCTTCTCTTTTTTTAAAACTAAATCAACATAACTTCTCATCATACTACCCCCACTACAATAACCATAACATAAAATTTAATAAAAAAAAAGACTATTAGTCTTTTTGAAATTCAAGATGGCTCATAAGTATTCCAATATTCACAATACCACAAACAGCTACAATACCATAAACAATTCTAGTTAATATTGTTTGTACACCGAATACTAATGCCACTAAATCAAGATCTAATAATCCTACTAAACCCCAATTAATCGCACCAATAATGGTAATTATTAATAATATTTTTTGTGTAGTTTCCATATGTACCTCCCATTATTAGAATGTCCTAATATTATTTTTTTATACAAAAAAAGAGCAAATAATTGCTCTAGAATCTTCTTACAGTTAGTATATGAGTACCAGAACCATTTAACCAATAGTTAACACTATCTTGAACAACTCCAGTACCAGAATTAGCTGCATGAACCATCATACCATTTCCAACATAAATTGAAGAATGAGTAGGATTACCAGCTGAATAACCCCAAATAATAACATCTCCAGGTTGAATTTCAGAATAGCTTACTCCTGTTCCTTCATATTGTTGTGACCAAGTACTTCTACTAACAGATTTACCTACACAAGAATATACATAAGAAACAAATCCACTACAATCAAATCCATAAGGACCAGCAGAGTTATAAATATAAGGCATTCCAAGTAAAGAATATGCAATTGATACTACATTATTTCCCTTAGGATTAGCAGGTGCTCCATATCTAATTGGATAATACACAGGCTTTTCCTTAACTTCTAAAGTAAATTTAGAAACAGTAGGATTAAATGAATTATCTAAAGCATAAACAGTAATCTCATGACTACCTACACTATAAATATCTCCTTCATATTGGAAATCATAATAATATTTAGCACCAACAGGAGCATTAACCATATAAGGTATATCTCCATCTATTGCATCATAAACAGATACAACATTATTGCCTAAATCATATTTTTCACCTTCAGTAATAGATACTTTATCATTCTTTAATGTAATTACAGGTGAAACTGTATCTATAACTGAAATCACAACAGGAACCTCTTTTATCATATTGTCTTTTTTTACTTCAAGAATAACTTCTTGAGCACCAACGACATTTGGATCAATATCTTGTTTAACAGATACGATCTTACCATCAACCTCTTTTATCAATTTTTTGATATCATAATTTGCACTACCAACCTCAACAGAAGCAGTTTCTTTAACTACAACATTAATACTTTGAAAAGTAGCATAATTACGATATGCAGAACAACTGATTATCATAATAAATGATAATGCCACCAGTAAAAAAGCATGTAATATCTTTCTTACCGAGGGGCCAACTCTTTTCATAAAAAATCCTCCCTGATGGGTTAATATACTAACATAATTTAAAATAGATGTCAAAACTTACTCACTAAGAGATCTATAATCATCATCTAAAGTATTATATTTTTCTTTTAATTTCTTATCCTCTACACTCTCTAATACATACCATCCATTTTGAAACATAAGAATATATAGCTCTCTTTGTAATTCACTAAGTTTTAAAAATGACTCTTTATATTTACCATATAAGTATTCATTACTAGCCTCAGTCATTGCAATTACATAATTCTTCTCCATATCTTTTATAGTAGTAAGAAGACAAGTACAATAGTCTTTTTCATTTAATTCAATACCTTTAGGTACTAAAGTAGTTTCATTACAAATTTTACTCATCATCTTCACCTCCAAGAATATCTAAAATCATATTTAAGTTTTCTTCAAAGAAATCACAAGTCTTACCAAAAAACTCACTAATTTCTTTATCATTGATATATTCCATATCATTACAACACTTCTTAAAAGCAGTATAATTCCACTGAAACATATCACTTAAATAATCTAAATCTTTTCCAGTAATAGTATCTTCTGGAACACATAATAATTCTTTCATAATCATCCTCCTACAAGTATTATGAGAATAATTATTTTTTTTATTCAAAAAAAAGAAAGTTATTTAAACTTTCCATCTTCTCCATCATCATGAAACCTATTAGCAATATCCCCTAAAGCAAATACTCTAATTAAAGCCTCTTTAAAACTCATATTATCACAATTAGGAGCTTTATCAAGTTCTGCAACATGCATAAGTTCCCAATATTTTTCTCTTAAATAAAATGTTGCCTGTCCAAAAGGAGTATACATACCAGCAATAAAATAACCTTTATTTATTTTTATATTATCATTAAAATGTTTTTTAGTTTTCCAAGATATATCAGGGTAAAAATTAAGGATAGTACAAATAAGTAAATCTCTTTGATCATATAATTCACCAAAAGTCTGTTGTCCATCACTTATATCTGCAATCGACAATTGTCCAGCTCCAGCACTCTGTAATATCCACTCATTTAATTTATCAGTGTTATTCATACCATCACTCCCTATTAAAGTAATTATAGAATAAAAAAACTCAAACTTCAAGTTTGAGTTTATAACGAATTAATCATAGAAATAATAGTACTAGTAGTAGTATCATTACCCATCTCTCTCATAGAATATTGACTAAGTAATTGATTCTCCTTTTCAAGTTCTTCTACTTCATCTTTTAGCTTTCTACTTTTCTCATAATTCTTATCAAGAATATCATTAACAACATTCTCCATTAATTCAGTAGTTATTTCTTTTCCTTCTTTTTCTAAATCCTCTAAAGCAGTAATATATTTTTTTAATATAGATGCTTTATCTAATTGTTCTTTCTTAACAAACTCTTCCATTTGTTCTTTTAAATAATCTAAATCAACATCTACTAAATCAATTTTTAAACCATCTTTTTTATATGCTTTCATAACTATTTCTTTTCCACTTCAATCTTAGTATTAGCAGGTTGTTCTAATAATTCTGGATGATCAAAGATATATTGTAATAATTGAACAGATCTAACAAAATAATATCCATCAGCAATTCTTTCATCTAAGTTAATACCAAATTCACAACGCTTACGAATTTCTTTTTTACCATCAATTAATACTTCTTCATCTCTTACTTCACCAATAGTGGCAAGTCCACTAGAATTACCAAAATCAGTAATATTATGGAAAATAGCATTTGAACCTAAAGTACCTAAGTTAGATAAAATAATACTACTGTAGTATAAGTTATCTTGACAAATTGAATCAGGTAAGCATCCTTTTCTATCCATCCATTTTAAAAGACCAACAATTGGAATACGAATAGGATTAGGAAGACCAGCTAAAACATCAATAATACCATTAGCACCCTTCTTCTCTACCTTCTTATCTTTATCTCTTACTCCATGAACTTTATCATAAATCTTCTTACTAATAGTCTCTAAATTATCATCTTCATCAACTCTAATGATAATCATCATCTCTTCAGCAGTATCATTAAAAGCTACTTTAGCAACAAAACTAATATCAACGTATTTATGTTCAAAAATATGTCTATCCTGTACAAATCTATTAAGATAAGGTCTATTATAAAAAACCATACCAACAGCAGTCACAATAGCATGAAACAAAGTAATATGTTCTCCTTCTTTTTTCTTCTTATCCAAATAATCAATAACATTAGTCATGTCCATCTTCATATTAATATAAACATCACTAACACATCTTTGTGGTTTTAAATCAATTGCTATTTGATTCATACCATTAAAATCTTTTACTCTACGAGCATATTTACTTCTCATTATCTAACACCTCATATAATAATTATATAATGAAACAATAATAATACACAATAAAAAAATCTCGACATATCGAGATTTAATTTTACTATTTATCTTTTTTTGTATCTAACACCTGACTATTAGATATATACCAGAAAAATAATGATCCAATAAAGTTACCTATAATCGCAAGAATTAATGAAGAGTCAAATGTTCTCGCAACACCCAAAGTAATCACATTCGCAATACAGTGTTGGAAACCACAAAATATAAATAAAGGTATTCCAAATATAATTCCTAATGGAGTCTTTTCTCTATACATCTTAACCGCAATATACATAATAGTTCCACACATAAAAGATTTAATTAAGAATTCTAACGAAAAACTCCACGTAGCTATCTTATCTACTGCAACTTTTATTAGAGTAGTATCAGTAATACTATATAATAACCCAAACAAATAACCAGCGATTAAGTTAACAATCAAAATAATCATTAAGTCACCGAAAGGAATCTTATCTTCAATAAAGAATCCACACTTTCCTGTGAATAAATTTTGTCCTAAATAACATACTCCAAGTAATCCAAATGCAAATATAACAGGTCCAATAGGACTTCCAAGTTTAAGTAATGCATAATTACCTAAAGATATTAAAAATGCTGCTCCTATACTCTTTAATATTAAAGTTTTTATATCTTTCATACTCTAACCTCCTAGAAAAAAGTATAGCATAATAAAAATATTAATACATACATTTTACACAAATTAGATATATGACATATTTATATTACAATAAGAATTATTAATATAAAAAAAAGATGATACAAATCATCTTTAATATTTAGCTTCTTTAGATAATGGAGTATATACAATAGTATTATAAAAATTAGAAAAATTTGATTGTAGATCATTATAATAATAAGGAATATTATCATTTATCTCTATAGCTCTAAAATATCTTTTCATGCTTTCTTTAAACTCTAAAAAAGAAAAAGTAATACTAGTAGAAGCATAAAAATCATTTTTATCAGTATAAGCCATTTTCATAAGTTCATTTACTGTATAATTAAAAGAATAATCATTTCTTAACCAATATATATTCCATTTCTTTTTAGCACAAAGATCTAATAAAAAATATCTAATCAAATACAATTCATTATAAAAATTAGTGCTTCCATAATAATCATTATTGATATTGTAATAACACCAAATAATCTTATAAAACTCTTTTAACATAATATTATCGTAATCCATGCCTTCACTATCTTGTACAGCTTTAAATACACTAACAGTAATTGAAACTCCAAAAAGGAAAGCATTAATTAATAATAAAAGCCAAAATACTGTCTGACCAGTAGTAACAGCTAAAAAAAGATATAACAAACTAAGAAAAATATTAGTACCAATATCCGCCTTTCTTATCATAGCCATCACCGATTATAGTATATCATGAAAAGTCCATAAAAAAACGAATCAAGTTAATGACTCGTGTAAACTTCACATTGGTGGAGATGAGGAGAATCGAACTCCTGTCCGAAAATAGAGCTACATAAACTTCTACAAGCTTAGTTAACTAATTATATTCGCATAATAATCAAGTAGTTAACGACCAAATTACTATACTAGTCTTTAAATTCTTTCTATCTTCTAGACAAAAGATAGCTATAACCTATAAAAATGATCCTCTAAAGTAGTCCTAGGTTAAACTACTAAAGAAGAGCTAGCCTTATTAATTATATTAGGCAAAAGCAACAGCTTGGCGAGTACCAAACATATTTGCTATAGCATTTTTTAATTTTGTTGCATTTATTTTTTTTTGACTTTTACGAAGTCACCCGACTTGCCATCTATGCTCAACTATTCCCGTCGAAACCAAGTCATCCCCATGTGTATAGATTATACCACAAAATAAAGAAAATATAAAGATAAAAAAAGATATTAACAATTAATATCTTTTTAAATTCTTCTCAACATCTCTTTTAATATCTTTTTCTTTTAAAGATTCTCTCTTATCATAATTCTTTTTACCTTTACATAATCCAAGAAGTATTTTTAAATTATTATCTTTAAAATATGCTTTTAAAGGAACTAAAGTATAGCCCAAAGTATTAATTGCATTCTCTAACTTCTTAATTTCTTTTTTATGTAAAAGTAATTTACGACTTCTAGTCTCATTATGATTAAAGATATTACCTTCCTTGTACTGACCAATGTACATATTTAATAGAAAAACCTCATGATTACGAATAATACCATAAGAATCTTTAATATTACAATGTCCATTACGAACAGATTTAATTTCTGTTCCAGAAAGTACAATTCCCGCTTCATATTCTTCTTCAATAAAATAATCAAATCTAGCTTTTCTATTAACTATTTCCATTTTATCACTCCCAAGTAAGTCCCCAAGTCAAATTAGGATATCTTTTATTAACAATAGCTTTGTATTTCTCATAGTGACTATTATGGTTTCTAAGTTCACTATCAGTAAGAGTTGGATACATCTTTACTCTAAAGTCAGAACTCCATCCTCTTCTTTGTGTAACAGTAGTATAAATAAGTTCTGCTTTTGGTTCAACTACACTATTAGCAGTTTTACCATCTATTCCTACATGTTTCTTTAATGTTACTTCCATTGCTAAACCTGTATAGTTATCAACATCTAATTGATCACTAATAAAGTTACCTAAAGAGTATACCACAAAAGTCTTACCATCGTTAATATATTCTACAGTTTGTACAACATGAGGATGTGCTCCAATTATTAAATCTACTCCAAGATTAGATAAATATTTAGCAATCTCATCTTGTTTCCAATCTACATTCCAAGCATATTCTGTTCCCCAGTGCATTGCAACTATAACAAAATCTACTTTATCACGAACTGATTCAATATCAGCTTTTGCTTTTTCAGGACTATATAAACTACTTAAGTAATCTTTTCCAGGAGGTGTTTCAAGTCCATTAGTCCAAATAGTGTAAGAAATAAATGCATACTTAATATGATTTACTTCATATACCTTTGCAACACTTGCTTTTCTCTCATCATAACTTGACCATTGTCCAGAAGCAGCAACATTAGTATGTTTCTTCCAGTACTCTACTGAATGTAGAACACCTCTTTCTCCTTTATCCATTGTATGATTAGTTGCTAAAGAAACCATATTAAATCCAGCATCAACAAATGCATCACCACAAGCATCAGGAGTATTAAACATAGGGTAATTAGAATAACCTAAATCAGCTCCTCCTAAAATTGTTTCTTGATTATAATAGGCAATATCATATTTAGATGCAATTGGTTTTATATATTGAAGCATAGGTTTAAAGTCATAACTACCATCATTTTGTCTAGCATCAATATAAATACTAGAGTGAATTAATGCATCTCCTACCATAAATACTTTTGCTTCATAATCTACATCTTCTTTTTGTACTTTAATTTTTTCTTCTACTTTTTTAGGTTTTTCCTTTTTAGTAAAAAGATCAGTATTCTTAAATAATAAGTAAGCACCAACTGCCCAAACAACAAGTATTAATAATACTAAAATAATAATTAAAGGCTTCTTTTTAATTCTTTTCTTTTCCATACTACTCACACTACTTAAACCTTTCTTACTATTTCAAAATCAATCGTTTTCTCATCCTTACTAGCTCTAACAACTTTAACAATAACTTTCTCTCCAATAACATATCTTGTATGTGTTTTTTCTCCAGTTAAAGTTAAATGCTCTTCATCAAAATGATAGAAATCATCCATATCTCTTAAAGGAACTAATCCCTCAATTAAATTAGGAAGTTCTACAAACATACCAAAACTTGTAACAGATGAAATCATACCTTCAAACTCTTCTCCAATATGTTGTTCCATATATTCAGCCATCTTCATATCTTCTACTTCTCGTTCACAGTCAATTGATGCTCTTTCTCTCTCACTTGAATGATCTGCAATATATACAAGCTTCTCTTCCCACTTACGTACTGTAGGCATATCTGCATGACCATCAAATAAATAAGTACGAAGTAATCTATGAACAGTAGTATCTGGATAACGTCTAATTGGTGAAGTAAAGTGTGTATAACAGTCACTTGCTAAACCATAATGTCCTAAATTTTCAGGACTATAAACAGCTTTCTTCATACTTCTAAGAAGTAAAGTAGAAAGAATCTTATATTCAGGTTTATCAATTAATTGATCAACTATACCTTGAACAGCTTTAGGTCTTAAATCTCTTAAATCTCCATCAACATGATATCCTAATCCACTAACAAATCCTAAGAAACTACGAATTTTATCTTCTTCTGGAGTTTCATGAATACGATATATAAAAGGTAAATTCATGAAATAAATATGAGATGCAACACACTCATTAGCTGCAATCATAAAGTCTTCAATTAGCTTTTCTCCAGCACCTCTATCTCTAAGAACCACATCAGTAGGTACACAATTCTCATCAACAAGAATCTTAGCTTCATCGATATTAAAATCAATGTAGCCTCTCTTTACCTTAGCTTTTCTAAGTATTTCAGCTAACTCTTCCATTAATTTTAAATGATTAACATAAGGCTCATATCCCTCAGGTATCTCATTCTTTTCTAAAATACTATTAACTTTCTTATATGTCATTTGAATTCTAGATCTAATAACGCTAGGGAATATTTCATAATCTATTTGTTTACCAGCACCATCAAATTCCATTACACAAGAAATAGCTAATCTATCCACATTAGGATTCAAAGAACAAATACCATTAGATAATTCATGAGGAAGCATAGGAATAACTCTATCTACTAAGTAAACACTAGTTCCTCTATCCATTGCCTCTTCATCTAATGCAGTACCTTCTCTAACATAATAACTAACATCAGCTATATGAACACCTAATTGATAATGACCATTATTTAAAATCTTAATACTAATCGCATCATCAATATCCTTAGTATCATCTCCATCGATAGTAAAGATTACTTCTTCTCTTAAATCTCTTCTATCTTTCATCTCTTCTTCTGATACTTCCATAGGTAATTGTCTAACTTCTCTTTTAACATCCTCTGAGTAATCAGTATTAATATTGTACTTATATATAATAGATAAAATATCTACTCCAGGATCATTTTTATGTCCTAAAATATCTATTACTTTTCCTTCATATCTACCAGAAGAATTCATTTTCTTCATAAGTCTTACTACAACTTTATGCCCATCAACAGCATTCATTGCTTTACCCTTAGGTATTTCAATATTAAGTTTAATCTTATTATCATCTAATTCAATATGTCCTACACCTTTTTCATCAAAAGTAATAAGACCAATAAAATTAGTCATCTTTCTCTCTAAGATACGAAGTACTCTACCCTCAAGTCTATCTAAATTCATCTTACTAGTTATCTCTACTAATACGACATCATCATGAATAGCTCCATTCATATTATCCTGAGAAATATAAATATCTTCTTCTAACCCTTGAACTTCTACAAATCCAAAGCCTCTCTTATTAGCTCTCATAATACCTTTTTTCAAATGACTATCTTCAATTAACATATATTTATCTTTATTAGAATGATAAACTACAACTTCATTTTCTAATTTTTTAAGTTCATTCATTAATTCAGTAGTCTCTTCTACAGTACTAATACCTAAACGATCTTGTAATTCATAGATATCAAGAGCTTTATCAGCATTTTTTAATATATTCATAATGGTATCTCTCATAGTATCACACCCTCTATATTATTATACTTTATTTTTAAACTATAAACTAGTCCTTTTTGCAAAAGAAAAAGGACCGAAGTCCTTAAATAAACATTGATATTAAACACAATACAAAGAAAGCAAATCCTAAAGTCATAGTTATTCTTGTAATAACTAATTCTGATCCTCTTTCTTTACGATTCATAAATAATTCGCTTTGACCACCTGAAATAATTTGAGGACCTGCATCAGATTTAGCACCTTGTAATAATACAATAATTATTAATAAGATTGATATAATTAATAAAGCAATTTGCATAAAATCCCTCCATAACAACACCAATATGATATCATAAAAGCCTTTTAAATGCAATAAAAAAAGATACATAACCTGTATCTCTACTTTATAAGTCTACTTCTCTCTGGAATAGTACTCGTATCTAATAATTCACAAGATTCATGAATTAATGATAAAGTGTTTTGATAATCTCTATCAACTTTTCCTAAAGCACTATAACACTTGTTAAGTTCATTACTAAATCCAGCAATTTTTCCACCTAAATTATTAACATAATTTAGGTATTGAAAATCTTTAGGAATTAAATAAGAACAATAACTTTGAGCTTTATTTAAACTTTGCAAAGTATCATTCATAGAATTACGTACTAAAGAAGTTAAAGTATCAGACTCAGGATAAATAATCTTAGTCATCAGTCTCATCTCCTCTTGCAGTAGTTTCAAAACTTTCCATTCTATTTGCTGTATCAATAATATCTCTAGCAAAGTCCTTAATTCTATCTCCTACAATCATCATATCAGTTTTATCTAACATTACATATGAAACATATTCTTGTGCTTTATTTCCAGTCCACTCTTTTGTAACTGTAGGCATCTGTGCAATTTTATTATACATTTGAGAAATCTTAGTTTGATATTGTACTGCTAATTGATTAATCTCACCAGCAATACTTTTCATCTCAACAGTATCAACTTTCATAATACCCCTCCTAAGACTCTTCCTGTTGCAATTGAGTCATTTCTTTTCTCTTTTGAGAAATAGCTTTATCAATAGCAGGTATCACAGTTTTAGAAATATAATTGGCTGTGTCCGCTATGTCTTTATCAAGAGCTTCAACTCTTCCAACAATAGGTGTCTTATTTTCATTCACACTATAAGAAGAAAGAATTGCTCCAGGTACAGGAGATATTCTCGAATGAGCAGCATTAAGTTGCCCTACAACATTTGAAAGACTAACTTTTAATGCATTATATCTACCTATTGCCTCATAGCATGAGTTAACAGACATAGCGACACCTCCAATATATTATTTTTTTAACTATCCAAGAGATACGTTTTGTGCAGCTTGTTGAACTGCTTGAGCATCACTTTGAACATTTTGTTGAATTTGAACGTCTCCAGCTTGATATCTTGCATAAGCATCATCAAGTTCTTCATTCCATTTTTCAATTAATTTAACATAAGCATTTAATAATTCTTTTGTAGCTTCAACGAAAGTATGTAATTCTTCTCCAGCTTTACCTTTAAAAGTAGTATCAAGTCTTGCTCTTTCATCATATTCTTTAACAATTTCTTGAACTTCACGAGAATATTTAGAAATAGCCTCTTTTAAATCTTCAAAATTACTAACTCCGGCAAAATCATCACCAAATACATTAGCAACAAATCCACCAACTTGAGTTTGAAATCTAAGGTTATTATTACTATTTACTGCAGCTTTATTACTTAATTGAGCTCCAAATCCACCAATAGCATCACCAATAGACTGTAAGAAAGGAGAAATACCATTTTTAACTGCAGATTTTCCTGTTTGGTTAACAGCACCTGCAACTCCTCCTACTGCTGATCCAACTAAATCACTAGCACCTGCAACTATATCCTTTGCAGTATCTAAAGCATCATTCATTATTATTCCCTCCTATCGTCTCTCGATTAGCTCTTGATCAACTTGAGATAATCCAGATAAAACCATCTTAAATTCTCCCTCAAGGCCATCGTATGCAGCATCTAATCCTTTACAGATTTGATCTACATCAGTAATCATATTAAGCATAAAGTTTCTAGCTGATTGTCCAGCCCAACATTTTTTTACATCTTCACTTAGATTATTTAAACTATTTCTAAGTTTTGTTTGTGCATGTAAAACACAATCATTATGAACATTTTGTAATGTTCTTTCCATAGCAGATCTGTCGTATCCAATTGTTGATTGTTCTAAATCTAAAGCCATCAAAACACCTCCTATTTATTTTCAATTTCTTTGGCTTTTTCGTTAGCATATTTAGTCATTTGCTCAAGTAAAAATGCAATATTCTTATCTCCAGCTCTAACCTTATTAATAAGAGCAATTAAGTCATCAGAATAAGAAACAATATTGTTTTTAGCAACTGAATAATTCTTACGAAAATCACGATACTTAGACATCAAATGATCATATTCTGATCCATCAAAACAGAGTTTTAATGCTTCCATCTTTTTATCGATAGATGAGAAGATTTCAGATACATCTTCTGATGTGGTTAACAAATTCATCGCAAAAGATCCAAGATTCTCTTCATTAATCCATAAACTAACATTTTCCTCGTTCTGCATTCCCAATCCCTCCTATCCTATACGCTAACACACAATTTATCATTACAATTTAACGATATCACTACTAAAATTTATGTGTCAAGTCTTAACACATTACTTTACAAAAATAAAAATAAAGTTTACATATTATGATAGAATAAACATAGGTGATTAATATGATCGAATACAATATTATTTCAGAATTCACATATAAAGATAAAAAGTATCTATATTTACTTGATAATGAACACAAGTACTTCTTTGTAAGAAAAAATGATAATAATAAGTTAGAATATATAACTCTTCAAGAATTAGTAGAATTAACAAATGTATTTATTCCAAAAGACTATGTTTTATTAATTGAAGAAGGAAAAAACAAGAAAAAATTAAAACTAATACCAATGATCTTTATTGGCACTACTTTATTTGTGATGACCACTGGTTGTGGCAGAATGCTAGATAATGAATACAACAATCATATATCTCAAAACGAGCCAGTACAAACTCCATATACAAATAGTGTTTCAACGACAGAAGAAAAAGTAGAAGAAAAAGCCAAAGAAGACGTTGTAGACAAAATATTAGAAGAAGCAAATAAGAAAAAAGAAAACTTTGAAGTAGAAGGTCTAATTGAAGGCTTCCATATGAAGATTGTTCTTGATAGTAGTAGATTAGATGAAGTTTTAGGATATCCAAAAGAAGATATTACATATGAAAAAATAAAAGAAACTATAAATAGTAATAGTAGTATTCCAAAGAAATTTAAAACAATGTATATTGATTTAGCAAATAATCTTCAAAGAGAATACCCAAACATGGATTTAAGAGTATGGTATGAAAATCTTAAGACAATGAAAGTTCTAGAAGTAGAAGAAATGGAAATGAAAGTAAAAGCTGTAAGCGCTACAGCATATGCTTGTTATAGAAAAGATGAAAATACTATTTATACTGTTAAAGATTATAAATATGAACCCGGTACATGGGAATATCAAGTAATAATGCATGAAATGGCTCACCCTATAAGAAGTGGTTTTATAAAGAAAAATGGAGAAGAAATAAGAGTACAATTCACTGATAAATCAGGAGATGGAGTAATAATAGAAGAAGCTCTAAACTCTCTCCTAGCATTAAGATCTTATGATAAATCAGAAAGAGATATTGCATATCAATTACAAAGTAATATGGTAGAAATGATGGTAGAATCTCTAGATAATTATACTTATCAAGATTTTGTAGAACATAATATAACATATTTTGAAAATGAACTTAATAAACAAAATGGAGATGATAAAGCAATAGAAATGCTTGCCCTTATTAATCTTCAATATAAAGACTATCATGATAAAAATATGGAAGTAGAACAAAAGAATTTCTACCCTTTATATGACTATATAGCAAAGATGTATTATAGAAAGAAAATTAATCCAAATATGTCATATGATACAGCAAAGAAGATAAGAGATGAATACATAGATAGAATGACTTATGATGTACCAGAAGAATATAATTTAGATGTTGCTCATATGGAAGCCTACTTTGATACATATTGTAATGAAGCAGGAATTAGAATTGGAAGAACAAGATAAAAAAAACACCTCATTGAGGTGTTTTTATTTTATATTAATACTATTTGAGAACCATTTCTAATATTAGTATCTCTTATATAAGTATCATAAGGATATATTGCAGTACTAAATCTATCAAGAAGAACTATATCGTCTTTTATTGGAAATATTCCAGATGTATCATCGTGAACAAGTTCATTAACTAATCTACAAACATCTTTAACAGTACGATTAATAGGAATATATATTTCATAAGACTTTTCTATTTCAGGTACTAATAGTTTTACTAATACTTTGTAATCCATTAATCATCACCATCCATCATAGTCTTAATTAAAGAGTAAGTTCCATCTTGAATAAGATATGCCATACCTTCATAATTATATTTCTTATCTTCTTGAGATAACTCATTAGAAAGAAGAATAGATTGAGAATCAAGTCCTTCACCAAGCCACATACCATTAGAAGTATCAATGGTATTATACCAAGGCTCTAGTTTCAATAACTTAAAGTTTCTGTATTCATCAATTAAAATATAAATATTTTGTTTAGAATTAATCATTCCATTAAACATATTATTAGCAAACTCCATTCCAGTAGCATCAAGTCTACCCTTTAATGAAGCAGCACCAATAATAATATTGATTGCTAATGGTTGAGTTTCTTTTCTACCCTTAACATCATTATTTAATGCTGCAAATATTACATTTAAATCATCATTAAACAATTTAATATCAAGAATAGGCTTATCAAATATGTTAAACACATCTATAACTCTAACAACAGTATTAGGAATCTTAGTAAGTAAATTAGCAAGTCCATAAATAAACTTAATGTTGTTTTTCAAGTCTTTTGTAATAATTGGATAAACATTGCTCTTACCTAAATCAACTTTAGCAATATCTTTCTCATAGAAGTTATATCCAATTGGTAAATCATTTACTGTAGTTAAATATTTAGCTAAATCTTCACTAGTAACATTTTCTGGAATAGTAGCAATCTTTTTAGCTCGTACAGAATATCCATTAGATAAAGTTTCTGCAACTTGTTTTAAATAAGCAAGTTCTTTATCTGGATCAATAATATGAGCTGTTTGGAATTCTGAATATGAATCATCATCATCATAAATCTTACAAATACCTCTACCATAAAGATTACTTGGAATTAAATCTTTACGACAACTAGTTAAAGTACGATATTGAGACTCATCTTGCATATTTAATACAATAAATTTATTAAAGTATTGAAGTACTCTAGACTTAAAAGTATTTTGAGAAGATGCACTTAGTATAAAGATAATACCATATCTAGGAGCATCTCTAAATAAACTATTTAAAGTATCTACTACTCTACTTAGTATTTCTCCAAATACATCAAAAGCATTAATAACTAAACACATTAATGGTAATGTTTCACCACTATGTTCATTATAGTATTTTAAAGATCCATTATAATCTTGGAATAAAACCTTACGTTTATTAAGCTCATCCATTACAAGTTGAATTACTCCTCCAACACGCTCCATATCATCTTGGAATACAACTTCTCCAACATGAGGAAATTTAGAAAACTTTCTAAGAGTTTCAGCACCAAAATCTAATATATAATAATTAATCTCTTTTGGAGTATGTTCTGTTGCACTAGAGAATATTAATGTAGAAAGTAACATTTCTTTTCCAGATCCAGGTTGTCCAACAATTGCAATATTACCTGCAGCTAAATCAATAGTTAATATATTTTGTAATTGTTGTCTAGGTTCATCATATTCACCAATAACAGTAGTAAAATTCATCTTTTGAGGTTTGAAATTATAACGTTTCTTAATCTCAGCTAAATAAATATCTTGAGGTATATTAGGTAACCATAATTGTTGTCTTACAAATTGCTCTCCCCTTGATATTGCATCAACATAATTAACTATATTTAATAACTCTTCACCTTGAGCATTTTCAGCTTTCTTTTTATTTTCATCTACATTATCAAAATAGTTAACTATTCTACCAGTATCATCAATTCTCTGAACAGATTGATCAACAGAACGAGTAACAATATCAGATGGATAATACTTAGCTCCTGCCCAAGCAGATTGTCCTAAGTTATAGTATTCATCATTACCAACTTCTAGATAGAATGCACCAACTTGTTTTAAATATGCTGCATCTGGTTTTTTTAAGATTTCATTAGAGTCACTTGTATCTTGAACTCTTAAACATACTTTAAAACGAGAGTTAGACCAAATTTGATCATTAACTACTCCAGAAGGTTTCTGAGTAGCAAGAATTAAGTGAACACCTAGTGAACGACCAATTCTAGAAGTAGAAATTAATTGATCCATAAACTCAGGTTGTTGTTGTTTTAACTCAGCAAACTCATCACAAATAATAAATAAGTGACTCATTGGAGTATCAACCATTCCTTTTCTATAGAATTGTTGATATTTATAAATATCCATTTGTCCTTCTTTTAATTTCTCACGAGCTGCATTAAATATAGATTGTCTTCTCTTTAATTCAGATTCAATAGATGCAATAGATCTATTAATAGCCGATTTATCAAGGTTAGTAATAGTACCAGCTAAATGAGGAAGCTTAATACCAAGCTCTTTATTCTCAAAACTCATTGCAAGTCCACCACCCTTGTAATCAACAAGTACAAATTGTACTTCATCAGGGTTAAAGTTAACTGCTAAAGAAAGAATAAATGTAATAATCCATTCAGATTTACCAGAACCAGTAGTACCTGCAACAAGTCCATGAGGTCCATATACTTTTTCATGTAAATCCATTCTAAATATCTCACCATTTTGATCAATTCCAACAGGTACAGATAAACTATTTGTAGGATTATTATTTTTCCATCTATCTAGTGAATTTAATTGTTCTACACGACCAACTCTATACATTTCCAAGAAAGATAATGATTTTGGTAATTCATATTTACCCTTCTCAAGAAGTATAGGAGTATTCGCAAGTATTTGTGCACAATGATATATATCATATGAAGTATCTAAATCCAAATTAAATTCATTTTTATCATCAATTCTTAATGTATTAGTAAATACTCCAGATACTTTATCATTAACACTAATAAATCCATGTGTTTGATCAGGCAAAGTACTAATAGAATCATTTTCAATTAATAAAGTAAATCCTAAATTACGTTTATAATTCAATATTTTCTTTATAAATGAAGTATTTCTAATAGAATCGATATTATCAGTAAAAATAACATAATAAGGTTTATGTCTTCTATAAGGTTCTGCTCCAGAATCAGCACTACCATCATCTTGAATATCTAAATCAGATTCAGTTCTACGAGCCTCAAATATAGCATCTAACTCAGTAGATAATTCATTAAACTCTTCAATAGTAGTTGCAAAATAACGAACAGTATGAGGATTATTCCAACAATGAGGAAGTATTTTTAAATAATCCCATCTTGCAGCATTTTCAGGAGTAGTCATAACAACAATTTTTACATCAGCATAAGAATGAGAAGTCATAAATTGTAAAAATACATTATCAAGTAAACGATCAGCAAGTTTTTTATCTCCTAATAATGCCGTAATATTATTAGTTGTAAATGAATATGGGAAAGGACTACTATCAATATAAACAGCTTCCTCTCCTACACTTCTAGCAGCAGTAATTAATTTATCCTCTCCATCTAAAGAAAAAGATGAAGAAGGAACAGAAATACTAATTCCAGATTTAATAGTACCGGTGCCTAAACAAGCATATAAGAAATCACTATCATCATTATTTTTTGCCCATAAAGAATTTTTTCTTTGTTCAATTATAGCCTGACACTTATCTAAAGAAGGAAAATCTTCTTGTAATTTATTACGAATATTCTCTTTTAAAGTTTTAATATAATTAGCTTGTTCATCCAAATATGCTCTATATTTTTTATCTCTTTTCTTTTCAATTTTTGAAATTCTTCTCTTATTATAAAGTCTAGTAATCATTGGCCATCCAGCAGTACCAACAATCATAACAAGAACAATAACTAAAGAAGAAAAGAATTTAGCACCATCTACTGTACCATTAATAAAGCCAATTATTACATCTAGCATTGAGAACAATGATATCGCAACCATTGTAAGTTGAGGCCCAATTGTAAGTATTGCAGGCATTTCCTCTGGCTTAGTAAACATAGGTGGAGACTCAATTGTTACACTATTATCTTGTCCACCAGAAGTAAATCTAGGAGCCTTAAAGAAATAATCCTTTTTCTCATATAAAGGCATATCATCAAGTACTTCATACTTATTCTCAGTACCAACACCAGGTTGAATAATAACACTACCAAAAGCATCAGTATCTATCTTAGTATTATTAGGAGAATTAACAATAAAATATCCTCCTAAGAAAATAACCTTAACACCAAAACAGAAGATATAATCTCCAGTAAAAATATTAGCCTTTTTAACAAGCTTATCATTTAAATAAACATTATCCCCTTGAGCATCGATAGTCCATTGTCCATCATCTTGTTCCTCTAAAGTATATTCTAAATCTTTAACATATTTATTAGAACAAACAATAGAATTACCAATTTTAGATCCGAATGTAATGTTTTTAACTTTTGCTTTATATCTAGCACTATCTACAAAATAAATATAAGATGCAATAACATATATATGAATATTTCCATTATGAATAATATAGGTATTATTAATATCCAATTCTGGATGTTCTTCCTCATTACCATTTACAAGCACAGAAAAAGAATCGGCAGCCTTAATATGCCATTTACCATCAACAGCTTCAATATTAAGGAGAACACGATTTTCATTTATATAAACAGGGTATACTCCAACTACTCTAGCAGGAAGGAATACTTTTCTAAAAAAATTGTCATAAAAAATATAAACAATCACTAGTACCACCCTTTTACCATTCTCTTATTTTATTATATAGAAAATAGGTATTAAAGTCAATTTAAATGAAAAAGGAAACTTAAAAAGTTTCCTTTATTTCTTCTATTGAAATTTCAGCAGATTCTCCAGTTTTTCTATCCTTTAATTCAACCTTATTTTCAGCAATTCCTCTACCTACTACAATACGTTTTGGAACACCAATTAAATCTGCATCTTTGAACTTGCCTCCAGCACGAATATCTCTATCATCAAGTAAAACATCTAATCCTTTTTTAGTGAAATATTCATATAGTTCAAATCCAACTTTTACTTGTTCTTCATTCTTCATATCAACAATTACAATTTCTAAATCAAATGGTGCAATAATCTCTGGGAATATAATACCATTATCATCATGATTTTGTTCAATAACAGAAGCAAGTATTCTTGCAGGGCCTATTCCATAAGATCCCATATAAACAGGCTTTAATTCATTGTTTTCATCTGCATAATAAAGTCCCATAGATTCAGAATATTTAGTACCTAATTTAAATGTATTACCAACTTCAATACCATGTTTAAATACTAGTTTTCCTCCACAGTTAGGGCAAACATCATCTTCACATACATTTCTGATATCTGCTACATTCTCATATTTAAAATCTTTAACATTAACATTAGTAAAGTGATAATCAGTTTTATTAGCACCAACAACAAAGTTCTTCATACCTAAAACCTCTGTATCAATTATTACTGGAACAGATAAACCTATAGGTCCAGCAAAACCAACTGCAGCTCCAGTAACCTCTTCATCTTCTTCTAATGTTGCCATCTCAACATTTTTTCCACCAAATAATTGAGATATCTTGTATTCATTAACTTCTCTATCTCCACGTACCATAAATGCATAGAATTTACCATCAACTTTATAAATCATAGTCTTACATAATTTCTCTGCAGGAATATGATAATTATTCTCAATATCAGCAATTGTTCCACAATTAGGAGTATGAATCTCCTCAATTGCAAGCTCTTCTTCATCACTAACAGTCTCTTTACTACAAGGACATATCTCAATATTAGTTGCTAAATCACAAGACTCACAAGTAACAACAATATCTTCACCAATATCAGTAATTGCTTGGAATTCTTCTGATAATAATCCTCCCATCGCACCAGTCGCAGCACGAACTATTTTATAATCAAGACCAATACGATCAAATATTTTCTTATATGCCTCAAACATTTTATTATAGGCAATATCTAATCCATCAAGATCTTTATCAAAAGTATATGCATCTTTCATTACAAATTCTCTAGTTCTTATTAATCCATATCTAGGTCTAGTTTCATCTCTATATTTATTAGCCATTTGATATAAACTAATAGGCATATCTTTATAAGATTGAATTACATCACGACAAACATCTGCGAATAATTCCTCATGAGTAGGACCTAAAACATAATTTCTTCCTGCTCTATCATGTAATGAAAACATATCATCACCAAATACATCACGTCTTCCACTATCAATATAATAATCTTCAGGAAGTAATGACGGCATAACTAACTCCTGTGAATCTATATTATTCATCTCTTCACGAACAATATTTTCAATCTTACGAAGTACCTTTAATCCTAAAGGTAAGAAAATATAAATTCCACTACCTGCCTTTTTGATCATTCCAGATCTAACTAGTAAGTTTCCACTTATTGCTTCTTCATCCTTTGCATCTTCTTTCTTTGTAAAGAAATAACTATTACTTAATTTCATACTACTACCTCCTAAAATAAAAAGGATGGTACCCAAAGGAGTGCAATAAGCACGGTACCATCCTTAATTTCTCTTTTTTTGATAACGGTGTATACACCGGGATAAATCCATCATAAAAGTAGGAACAATATAAGATTATAATTAGGTTCACACTATCCCTAAATCACTGTTATAAGAGCTCATAAAGTTATGTCTTTTATTACGATATTAATGAAAGAATACTCCTGCAAAATTTCTTCCTTGTTTACTAGGATCATCCTTTGCAGCACTATTAGAATAATAATCTGGATCTTTTATAGTATCGACATCACTAAGATCAATATTACTAATATTTCTTTCCTTTAATTGTTTTAGAACTGCCTTTTTTAAATCAATATGGTAAAGTCTATCATCCCCAAGAGTAATTGCATCATCCCATACATTAGAATCAGTTGCCCAATTAGGATATTTATCATAAGTCCATTCTTTTCCTGCACAAGCAGACACATAGACATGAATATCTTCATCCTTACTAGCATGAGCTTCCTCTAAAGCATCAATAACAAGCTTAGGCATCTTCTTATCAATAAGAGCTGCACTACAATGTCCAATCGCAACAGCTTTATTCTTAATATCATAAGCCATCACAACAGGGCAATCTGCTACAGGATGTCCTATTACTACTCCAGGAGTCTTATCAGTAACTATCAAAATATCTTCAGGTATATCAGTCCATCCTTCAGGATGAGCTTTAACATACTCTTTAGTTATTTCAAACCAGCTACCTTTTTTATGTTCTTGATCAGCCATAAACATCTTACGACCATCAAATCCATGTATCTTTCCAACAATACTACGTCTTTTTAAAAAATCAGACCAACGCATCTCTTGTGTATAAGATTCTGGATAAAAGGCCTCAGAAGTACTCATAGTACCATATTTATTGCCAGTCTCTAAAATTTGTAATGCATTATCACCTAAAATAAAATTTCTAATCATAGAATGCATCTCCAAACTGGCTATATTATATCAAAAAAAAAAGAAGAAAGCAATTACTTGCTTAATTCTTCTTCAATTCTCATTAATTGATTATATTTACAAATTCTATCAGTACGAGACATAGATCCAGTCTTAATTTGTCCTAAATCAAGTCCAACTGCTAAATCAGCAATTGTAGTATCCTCAGTTTCTCCAGATCTATGAGAAATAACAGTAGCATATCCATTATTTCTAGCAAGTTCAATAGTCTCTAATGTTTCAGTAATAGTACCAATTTGATTAACTTTTAATAGAATTGCATTTCCAGCATGTTTATCAATTCCCATTTGTAAACATTTCTTATTAGTAACGAATAAATCGTCTCCTACTAATTGGATTCTATCTCCTAATCTCTCAGTAATCTTAGTAAATCCTTCCCAATCATTTTCATCTACTGGATCTTCAATAGAAATAATTGGATATTTATTAACTAATTCTTCATAGAAATCAATTAACTCATCAGTAGTTAAACTTCTTCCTTCTCCTACTAAATTATATTTACCATTATCATAGAACTCAGAAGCAGCTACATCAATTCCCATACAAACATCTTTTCCAGGTTCATATCCAGCTCTTCTAATAGCTTCCATAATAAGTTCAAAACCTTCAGTATTAGATTGTAGATCAGGAGCAAATCCTCCTTCATCACCAACACCAGTTGCTAAACCTTTTTCATTTAAAACTTTCTTTAAGTTGTGGAAAACTTCAGCTCCAACTCTAACTCTTTCATGAATAGTATCTCTTTGTGGAATAATCATAAACTCTTGGAAATCAAGTTTATTATCTGCATGAGCACCACCATTAATAATATTCATCATTGGTTTTGGAAGTGTAGTACCATTTCCAATATATCTATATAATGGTTTTCCAGCTTCAATAGCACTAGCCTTCATTGCAGCCATACTAATACCTAAAATAGCATTAGCTCCAAATTTAGATTTAGTCTCAGTACCATCTAATTCAATCATTGCATAGTCTAATGCTTTTTGGTCAGCAGCATCCATTCCAATAACTAAATCTCTTAATGGTCCATTAACATTTGCAACAGCTTTTAAAGTACCTTTTCCTAAGAATCTAGATTTGTCTCCATCTCTTAATTCTAATGCTTCTCTTTCTCCAGTAGATGCACCAGAAGGTACTGCAGCTCTACCCATAATTCCATTCTCTAGAATAACATCTACTTCAACAGTAGGATTTCCACGAGAATCTAAAATCTCTCTACCAATTACGTCTTTAATTTTCATTTTTTATCTCCTCCACTAATTGTTTAAATTCAGCTCCTCTAACTTCACACTCTTTGTATTGATCCCATGAAGCAGATGCTGGACTCAATAATATTATATCACCAGCTTCTGACTCTTGAAAGCATTTCTTGAATCCATCTTTTAAAAACTCAAAAGCATATGTAGGAATACTATTCCTCTCTCCAAATTCAAGAACTCTATTACGACAAGTACCTATCGCAATAATACATTTAACATGTTCCATATAAGGAACTAAATCATCAAAATTTTGACCTCTTTCCATTCCACCTAAAATAATAATAGTAGGCTTATTAAAAGAAGATAAAGCAATTTGCGTACACTTAATATTAGTAGCTTCTGTATCATTATAGAACTCTACTCCATTAACTGTATCAACATATTCTAGCCTATGCTCTACTCCTCTAAAATTAGATATTGTAGAAACAATCACTTCATTAGGTACACTATACTCTTTCGCAACCATAATTGCTGCCATAGAATTTTCTACATTATGCATGCCCTTTATCTTAATATCATCAATACTCATAATAAATTCATCATAATAATAAATATCTCTATCAACTAAATGACATCCTGATACATCTTCTTTAGAAGTAAAATATTTCTTAATAGATTTAATATTTCTTAGCTCATTCATTACATCACTATTACTATAATTCATAATCGCAATATCATCTTCACACTGTTTATAAAACATTTTAGCCTTAACTTCCATATAGTGTTCATAAGTCTTCATAAAATCAATATGAGCCTCACTAAAATTAGTCACAACTCCTACATGAGGATGAAATTCTTTTAAATTTTCTCCCTGTTGACAAGATACTTCCATAACCAAAATAGTATCTTCTTTTATATCTTTTAAAACACTACTTAAAGGATACCCAATATTACCCGCAAGTACTACTCTATCTCCATAATAATTATGTAAAATTTCATAAGTTAATGTTGTAGTTGTAGTCTTACCATTAGTCCCAGTAATTCCTACAATACTAACTCCTTTAGGTAATAATCTATAAGCCATCTCAACTTCATTAATAACTTCTATTCCAAGTTCTCTAGCTTTTAAAACATATTTATGATCTATTGGTACTCCAGGATTTTTAATCAAGTAATCAAATGATTCATCAAGTAAGTCATCAGGATGAGTTCCAAATACTAAAGATACTCCTAAATCTCTTAATTCTTTAATTTTATCTCCCTCGAGTTTCTCTTCATCTTTCGCATCATTTAGTATTACTTCATTTCCTCTTTCAATTAATACTTTCGCAGCTTCATATCCACTTCTCGCAAATCCTAATATAAGTATCTTATTGTGTTCAAACATAATATCACCAAAACTATTATACTACATAATATAGTAAAATCATTTAATATCTTTATTGAAAGGTCATAATTAAATATGTTATAATGAGAAAGAATAAGGAAGTGGCTAGAGATGAAAATAGTAAAATTAAATCCTGCTCAATTTGACAAATTTGCATCCAATCATAAATTTCGTAATTATCATCAAACATCAATGTTTGGATCAGTAATGGCCAAATTTGGATATCGTAGTCAATATTTAGGATTTGTAAATGAATACAATAAACTTATAGGTGCCACACTAGTTATATATAAAGAAGTTTGGAGAGGTAATAAAATAGCATATGCTCCAAGAGGAATATTATTTGATTATGATAATAGAGAAGCTCTTTTAGAAATGTCTAGATTATTAAGAGAAAAATTAGGAAAACAAAACTTCATGTTATTAAGAATTGATCCATGTATCCCTCTAACAATAAGAGACGAAGAAGGAAATATTCTAAATATCAGTGAAGGTGGAAATGAAATTCTAGATAATTTAGAAAATGCTGGTTTTGATTTCTTTGGTAAAAACCTAAACTTCGAAACAGAAAAACCTAGATGGGAAGCAATAGTAACTCTTCAAAGAGATGTAAGACAATTATTTGCTAAAATAGATAAAAGAACTAGAAATAAAATTAGAAAAGCAAAAAATAATGGTTTAGTAGTTGAAAAAGATCCAACTAAAAATGTAAATAAATTATTCCAATATGTAGGAAAGAAAGATCATAAACCACTTGCTTTCTATAAAGAAATGGTAGATAACTTTGGACAAGATATAGATATTTACTATGTAAAAATAAAAACAGAAAACTATGTAGTAAATAGTAGAAGAAACTATGAAAGAGAACAAGAATTAAATGATAATCTCGCATCACAAATTCAAGACATGACAATAAGTCCTGAAGAAAGAGAAGAATTAATTAATAAGAAAATAGAATCTGATAAATTAATTAATGCTTATAAAAATAATCTATTAAAAGCAACAGAGTTATTAAAACAAAGACCTGAAGGAATAATAGTCGCAGGTGCAATGGTAATTAGATATGATAATGCCGCATATATTTATACAGAAGGTACAGACAGTGGTTATAGTACAGTAAATCCTAGTTATTTATTAAAATGGCAATTAATAGAAGACTATAATGAACAAGGATTTAAATATATAAATCTAAATGGTATTTCAGGAGACTTTGAACATAAAGATCCAAAAGAAAATCCATATGTTGGATTAAATGAATCTAAGCTAGGATTTGATGCACTAGTAACAGAATATATTGGAGAATTTGATATTATATTAAATAACTTCACATATAATTTATTTAAGAAAGTAAATAAGGAGTAACCACTCCTTATTTTTTTGCACAAAAAAAAGAGAATCAATAGATTCTCTTTAATTAATCATTATTCAACGATTGCAGTTACTGAACCAGCACCTACAGTTCTTCCACCTTCACGGATAGAGAATTGAGTTCCTTGTTCAAGAGCGATTGAATGGATTAATTCAACATCCATATCAATGTTATCTCCAGGCATTACCATTTCAGTTCCTTCTGGTAAAGTAATAACACCAGTTACATCAGTAGTTCTGAAATAGAATTGTGGACGATAGTTGTTGAAGAATGGAGTATGACGTCCACCTTCTTCTTTACTTAAGATATAAACTGTAGCTTTGAATTTGTGATGTGGAGTAACAGATCCTGGTTTAGCAAGAACTTGTCCTCTTTCAACTTCTTCACGAGCGATACCACGAAGTAAAACTCCAGCGTTATCTCCAGCTTCAGCATAATCTAATTGTTTACGGAACATTTCAATTCCAGTAACAACTGTTTTTTGAGTTGGTTTAATACCAACGATTTCAACTTCATCATTTAATTTTAATTGTCCACGTTCAACACGTCCAGTAACAACTGTACCACGACCTGTGATTGTGAATACATCTTCGATACTCATTAAGAAAGGTTTGTCATTATCTCTTTCTGGAGTTGGAATCCAAGTATCAACAGCATCCATTAATTCATCAATTTTTGGAGTCCATTCTGGATCACCTTCAAGAGCTTTTAAAGCAGAACCACGGATAATTGGAGTATTGTCTCCATCGAATCCATATTCGTTTAATAAGTCACGAATTTCCATTTCTACTAAGTCTAATAGTTCTGGATCATCAACCATATCACACTTATTCATGAAAACAACCATTTTAGGAACTCCAACTTGACGAGCAAGTAAGATATGTTCACGAGTTTGTGCCATAGGTCCATCAGTTGCAGCAATAACTAAGATTGCTCCATCCATTTGAGCAGCTCCAGTAATCATGTTTTTAACATAGTCAGCATGTCCTGGGCAGTCAACGTGAGCGTAGTGTCTCTTATCAGTACTATACTCAACATGAGCAGTATTGATAGTAATACCACGTTCTCTTTCTTCTGGTGCTTTATCGATGTTAGCGAAATCAACAGCTTGGTTTCCGTTTTTACCAGCTAAACATTTAGTAATAGCAGCAGTTAAAGTAGTTTTACCATGATCTACGTGTCCAATTGTACCAACGTTAACATGTGGTTTTGAACGATCAAATTTTTCTTTTGCCATAAAATAATTTCCTCCTTATTTATTTACAACATATATTTTATCTAATAATTGAATAATTTTCAACTATTTTGATACGGTTTTATTAATTTCCACTCTTTTTAATTATTTCTTCTGCGATGTTCTTTGGAACTTCTTCATAATGATCGAAGAACATTACGAATGTTGCTCTACCTTGTGTATTAGAACGAAGGTTAGTAGCATATCCAAACATCTCTGAAAGTGGAACCATAGCGCTAAGTTTAACAGCGTTACCTTGACTTTCTTGTCCTAGTGGTTTACCACGACGAGAAGTTAAATCTCCCATAACATTACCGAAATATTCATCTGGAGTAGTAACATCTACTTTCATGATTGGTTCAAGTAATACTGGGTTACATTTATTCTTAGCCTCTTTTAAAGCGAAGCTAGCGGCAATCTTGAATGCCATTTCGTTAGAGTCTACATCATGGTATGAACCATCAAATAATGTACACTTAACATCTATCATAGGATATCCTGCAAGTACACCTGTTTGTAATGCTTCTTGTAATCCTTTATCAACAACTGGAATATATTCACGAGGAACTACACCACCAACGATTTGGTCAACGAATTCATATCCCTTATCAGGATTTGGCTCGAACTTAACCCAAACGTGTCCGTATTGTCCACGACCACCAGATTGTTTGATATACTTACCTTCACAATCAGCAGCTTGCTTAATTGTTTCACGGTAAGCAACTTGTGGAGCACCAACATTTGCTTCAACACTAAATTCTCTCTTCATACGATCAACTAATACATCAAGGTGTAATTCACCCATACCAGCGATAACTGTTTGACCAGTTTCATGATCAGTATGAACTTTGAATGTAGGGTCTTCTTCAGCAAGTTTTTGTAATGCTAAAGCCATTTTATCTTGATCAGCTTTACTCTTTGGTTCAACAGCTAATTGAATAACTGGTTCTGGAACATGTAAGCTCTCTAAGATAATTGGTTTCTTTTCATCACATAAAGTATCTCCTGTAGTAGTATTCTTTAATCCAACAGCAGCAGCAATGTCTCCTGTATATACATCACTAATCTCTGTACGAGTATTAGCATGCATTTGAAGAATACGACCAATTCTTTCTTTTGAATCTTTTGTAGAGTTTAATACATATGAGCCACTAGCTAAGTGTCCAGAATAAACTCTGAAGAAAGTTAAACGTCCAACAAATGGATCAGTCATAACTTTGAATGCTAATGCAGCGAAAGGTTCATCATCTTTTGGATGTCTTTCAACTTCTTTACCATCTAAATCAGTTCCCTTAATTGATTCAACATCAATTGGGCTTGGTAAATAATCAATAACAGCATCAAGTAAAGGTTTAACACCCATGTTTCCTAATGCAGTTCCACACATTACTGGGAAGAATTCTGCAGCTAAACATCCATTACGAATTGCTTTCTTGATCATTTCAACTGTAACTTCTCCTCCATCAAGGTAAGTCATCATCATTTCATCATCATATTCAGCAACTGCATCAATTAAGTCTGCTCTCTTTTCTTCAGCAATATCTTTTAAATCAGCTGGGATTTCAATTTCTTTAGCTTCCTCAGCTTGACCACCATCATATTGATAAGCTTTCATAGTAACTAAATCAATAGTACCATTAAAGCTATCTTCTGCACCGATTGGCCATTCAATTGGTTTAGCATTAACTCCTAAACGATCTTTAATAGTTTTTAAAGTATATTCAAAATTAGCACCCATTTTGTCCATCTTATTTGCAAAAATAATTCTTGGAACTTTAAATTCAGATGCTTGTCTCCATACTGTTTCAGTTTGAGGTTCAACACCAGCTTGTGCATCAAGTAATGCAACAGCACCATCTAATACTCTTAAACTACGAGAAACTTCAATAGTGAAGTCTACGTGTCCTGGAGTATCGATAATGTTGAAACGATAACCTTTCCAGTGAGCTGTTGTAGCAGCAGAAGTGATAGTAATACCACGCTCTTGTTCTTGCTCCATCCAGTCCATTTGAGATTCCCCATCATGTGTTTCACCTATTTTATGGATTTTACCAGTGTGAAACAAAATTCTTTCAGTACAAGTTGTTTTTCCAGCATCGATGTGAGCCATGATACCGAAATTTCTTGTCTTATCTAAAGACGTATCTCTTGCCATAATAGTATCTCCTTTCTACCATCTGTAATGAGCGAAAGCCTTATTAGCTTCAGCCATTCTATGAGTGTCTTCACGTTTTTTAACAGCTGCACCTGTTCCATTAGATGCATCAATTATTTCATTGGCTAAATTATCAGCCATACCTTTTCCACCACGCTCACGAGAATACTTTGTTAGCCATCTAAGTGCTAAAGCTTGTCCTCTTGCAGGTGTAACCTCAACTGGTACTTGGTAGTTAGAACCACCAACACGACGGCTCTTAACTTCTAATTGAGGTTGAATATTTTCCATTGCTTCAGTAAATACTTCTAAAGCATCTTTTCCAGTTTTAGTTTTTACTGTATCAAAAGCTTCATAAACGATTGTTTGAGCAATTCCTTTTTTACCATCTAACATAATTGTATTAATAAGTTTTGCAACTACCTTAGAGTTATATATAGGATCTGCTAAAATATCTCTTTTTACCGCACGTCTCTTACGCATTTTATAATCCTCCCTTCAAATCTATATAGTTATTATTTTTTATCTTTCTTTGCTCCGTATTTACTACGTCCTTGCTTACGATCTTTAACACCAGCTGTATCTAATGTTCCACGAATAATGTGATAACGAACTCCGATTAAGTCCTTAACACGTCCTCCACGGATTAATACAACACTGTGCTCTTGTAAGTTGTGTCCGATTCCAGGAATATAAGTATCAACTTCTTTTCCGTTACTTAAACGAACACGAGCATATTTACGTAATGCAGAGTTTGGCTTTTTAGGTGTTTTAGTACCAACACGAGTACAAACTCCACGTTTTTGAGGAGAATTAGTATCAGTAGCAACTTTCTTGATTGTATTTAATCCAACTCCAAGAACTGGTGCTTTACTTTTTCTAACCTTATCCTTACGTTTTTTATGAACTAATTGGTTAACTGTAGGCATTAAATCTAACTCCTTTCTCTACACATATCCAGGTGTATCATTTTACCCTTTAAATAAATCTTTGCCCAAAAAGCAAAGATATTTAATCAGCATTAATAATATAACACTACTCCTAATTAAAGTCAACAAATAATTAAAAAAAGATGACTAGAGCCACCCTTTTTAAATACATTTTACAATCCAGCACGATAAGCTAAAATAACAATGATGATCAAAAATATTGCAAAAGCAATCATAAAACCAACCATTGCTGATAATCCCCATCCGCCATTACCTAGTTTTTTCATCACATCACCTAGACTATATTTTACTAGAAAACCCTTAAAAAGTAAAGAATTGAGAGTCCTATTATTGTCAATTAACAATCTAATATATATGTAGATTTATATAATAATTTGTGATATTATTAAATCAATAATAGGAGTGTGAACTATGAAGAAAAATAAAATAATAATAATGATATTAATACTATTCTTTGCATTCTTTATCACAACACCTAAAGCAAACGCTGAAATGATAAAAATATATGATGAAGAAATTACTGAAATCAAGGAAGAATTAGAAGGTAGAATCTATAAATATGGAACACCAATTAATTTAGGAAATCTAGAATATACGGTAAATTATAGAGATATTAATAATTTAGCTAATTATACAAATACATCAAGTAATGCATCAATACCAAAATATATTGGATATAACTCAAATGAGCGAGATTTAAAGAATTATTCAATGTATTGGGAAATATATAGAGTAAATGTAAGTTCATCAGTTTTTGTATTAGATTTAACACCAGCAATTACAAACTTTAATATGTGTGAAATTAACGAGTTATCAATAGGAGATACATGTACAACAAGATCAATTTCCTCTGTAGATAGATGGGTAGAGATTAAATATCAAGATAAAGATGGACAAGATCTAGGTTCAGAAATAGCTGATCCATATAATAATACATATCCATATATAGGTTATATTGATGATGAATTAGCAAAAGAAAACGTTAAAGTATGGAAACTAAAAAGCATAGATTCATATGGAGGTTCGTATCTTGGAGTAACATTTGAAGAAACAGAAGAACAATCAAATGATAAAGTAGATTTTACACTTACATGTGATAAAGATAAAATTAATTATAAAGAAAAAACTATATGTCATCTAAATGCTAAAAACTATATGATTACAGGAGATACAATAAGTATCACATTAAATGAAAAAGATGATTTAGAGTTACTAAGACTTATCCCAACAGAATACTTCTCAGTAGAAAATGATAATAATACAATAAAGATTAATCCAAAATATATAAGTACTGAAAGAGGAGATTTTGAATTATTATCATTCGAAGTAAGAGCAAAAAATGAAAAAAATGAAATTGATAATATCTCAATAAGTAATATTAGTTATTATAATGGAGAAACATATACAAACCTAAAAACAACAATCAATATTGAAAACAGAACATTCCTAACAAGCAATCCATTAACTGCGAATCCTACTCTATTTAAAATATTATTAGTAAGTGCATTCTTAATTGCTTGTACGACATTAGTATTAAAAAGAGAAAGCGTATAAATAATACGCTTTTTTTATGCTATAATTTTTATAGGTGATTATATGAATAATACAAAAAGAATAATAAACATTGTAGTAATACTATTATCATTAATTATTACATGTTATTTTATATCAAATAAATATTCAATAATCTTAGTAAAAATAAGTTTATTAATACTATATCTATCAATGCTATATATAATAATCACTCTATTTCATAAAAAAACAATTAAAGAAAATATTAAAAAATACAAAACTAAATATATTATAGAAATAATTATAATAAGTTTATTAATACTCTACTCATTTCCACCATTAATAAAAACAATCCCATTTAAACAAGAAGAAGAATATACTCACGGAAAAAAAGTATTAAGAAAAGATCTATATACTTGTGAAAAAGCAAATATCAATCCAAAGTATTTCACAATAAATGAAGAATACCAAGAAAAAGCAAAAAAAGGTAAATATACAAAATTATTTGATAAAGAAAGCATGCCTGAAATAAATATTAATATACACACAAATAATCTAGATTATTTAAGATACAATGCTTTAGAAAAACCAACAGTAATGGCAAATTCAATCACAATAAATAACTATAAACTAAATAATGTTGGAATAAAAACAAAAGGTCAAACCACTCTAGTACCAATAGTAAATTCAAATAATAATCTATTTAGTTATACTATAAAATTCAAAGAATGTTTTAATAAGAAAAATGGTTTTGAAGAGAATCAAAACATCTTAGGATTAGACAAACTAAGTCTTAATAATATGCTAGGAGACCCTACTAAAATGAAAGAATATTTATCATATTATTTAATGACTGAAATGGATGTCCCTACCCCAGAATATACACTCGCAAAATTATCAATTAATAATCAATATCAAGGATTATACTTCATGTTAGAACCAATTGATGAATCATTAATAAAAAGAACACTACAAGAAGAAAATGAATTTATTATAAAACCAGATCCAAATGGTGGAGATTTATTATATGATTATAGATTAGATGAATATATTGATGAGACAGGAAAATATAATTTTGATAACGAATTAAAAGATGAAGAAGGAAACTATATACTTCCAAGAAAAGGAATACTTTCAAAATACAATGGAATCTGGGAAAATGATTTAGATACATTAGAAGATATTTATGAAGAGTTACCTATGTTCTTTAAATGGATGAGAAAACTAAATGAACTTAGCAATGAACAAAATAAAAATACAATAGAATATGAAGAAGAATTAAATAAAATATTAGATGTAGACTCTCTATTAAGATACTGGGCAGTAAATATCTATATAATTAATACTGATAGTTATACTACTCATGTAAAACAAAACTATGCCTTATACATGTCTAAAGAAGGAAAAGTAACTATAATACCATGGGATTATAATTATTCATTCGGCGGTGCAAATACACATACTGTTGATGAAATAATAAATTATAGTATAGAAGATCCAACTATAAACACAACTCTAATAGAAAGACCATTACTAAATGTAATATTAGATAATGATAATTTAAAAACAAAATATAAAAATTATTTAAATGATGTTTTAATAATATCAAGCATTGGTGGCAAAACATCAAACAATAAAGAATATACAAAAGATAATTTAATTAAAATAATTAATTCAAAAAGAAAAGATATAATAGAAGCAGAAAAATTAAATGTTCAGGCTTTCTACACAAAAGAAGAAATTAAAAATTCGCAGTACGCTCTAATAGAATTAATTGATTTAAGAACAGAATCAGTAATAAAACAATTAAACAATGAAGAGTCAAATATTCATACTGAATTAGAACTGGATACTCTCGGAGGAGCCCACTCAGTATTTGAAAATAAATGGAACAGAATGACAAAAGAAAAAGACTAGATTAACTAGTCTTTTTTATTATTCCATAAATTGATCTTCAAGTTGTTCTAAAGGTTCTTCATCAATGAATTCTGTCTTAAGTTCATATTCAACATCACGATAAGCCTTACTACCAGTACCAGCAGGAATAAGTTTACCAATAATAACATTTTCCTTAAGTCCTGATAATGTATCAACTTTACCCTTAATAGCAGCATCAGTTAAGATTCTTGTAGTCTCTTGGAATGATGCAGCTGATAAGAATGAATCAGTCTCTAATGCAGCCTTAGTAATACCAAGAAGTATTGGTTTACCTAAAGCAGGAGTCTTACCATTGATAATAGCCTCTTTATTACCATCAGAGAATTCTCTGAAGTTAACTAGACTACCAGTTAAGAACTTAGTTTGTCCTCCATCAACGATACGAATCTTACTAATCATTCTACGTGCAATAATTTCGATATGTTTATCAGAAATATCAACACCTTGAGAACGATAAGTATATTGAACTTCTTTTAAGATATATTCTTGTGTAGTAATTGGATCTGTAACAGCAAGTAATTCTTTTGGAGAAATAGCTCCTTCTGTTAACTTATCACCACAGTGAACTTCGTCACCTTTTTCTACACATAACTTAGAACCATAATTTGTAACATGTTCCTTAGTCTCTAATTTATTAGTAATACTAATCTTATATTTTCCATGATCTTCTTTAATCTTAGAAATAGTTCCATCGATTTCAGCAATAGTAGCTTTAGCCTTTGGATTTCTAGCTTCGAATAACTCTTGTACACGAGGAAGACCTTGAGTAATATCAGCATCACCACCATGGGCAACTCCACCTGAGTGGAATGTACGCATTGTTAACTGAGTACCAGGTTCACCGATAGATTGTGCAGCCATAACACCAACAGCTTCTCCAACTTCAACTAAGTTACCAGTTGCTAAGTTACGTCCATAACATTTTTGACATACACCATCAGCTGTATTACATGTTAATACTGTACGAATTTCAACTTCTTTGATTCCAGCAGCAATAATCTTTTCAGCCATTGTTTCAGTAATCATTTGAAGTTTATCAACTATAACTTCTTTAGTTTCAGGATGAAGAATCTTCTTATTAGCATAACGACCAATAATACGATCTTTTAATGATTCAATAACTGCTCCAGTATGTTCATTAATAAAGTCTTTAACAACAACACCTTGATCAGTTCCACAATCTTCTTCACGAACGATTAAGTCTTGAGAAACATCAACTAAACGTCTTGTTAAGTATCCAGAGTCTGCAGTCTTTAATGCTGTATCGGCAGATCCTTTACGAGCACCATGTGTAGATAAGAAGAACTCAGATACACTTAATCCTTGAATGAAGTTAGAAAGAATTGGGATTTCAACTGGAGTACCATCTGGCTTAGCCATGATACCACGCATACCAGCAACTTGAGTGAAGTTAGAGATGTTACCACGAGCTTTAGAGTTCATCATGATGAAGATTGGATTATCAACATCTGTATGAGCAACCTCTTCAAGCTCTGCCTTCACTTGGTCAGTAGCATTATTCCATGTATCAATTACTTTATTAAATCTTTCTTCTTCAGTAATTAAACCACGCTTATATTGTTTATTAATATTATCAACAATCTTTTGAGCTTCTTCTACTACTTGAGGTTTAGTCTTAGAAATTTCTACATCTGCCATACTAACAGTAATACCAGAAACTGTAGAATATTTAAATCCTAAGTCTTTTAAGTTATCAAGCATGATTGAAGTCTCAGTTGTTTTATAACGTTTGAATACTTGAGCAATTATTTTCTCTAATGTACCTTTAGCAAAAGGTTTAACTAGAGGCATTTCTTTAATTGCTTCAGGAATATTAGTTCCCATTGGTAAGAAATACTTACTTGGAGTAATATTTGAAATATTCTCATCTGTTGGTTCATTAATAAATGCAAATGTATCAGGTAAGATTTCATTAAATTTAATTTTACCAACAGTAGTTATTAAATAATGATTCTTTTGTTGTTCAGTAAATAACTTATATTTGAAACTATTTACTGGAATAGCAATTCTTGTATGAAGAGAAATTTCTCTTCTTTCATAAGCCATTAATGCTTCGTTAGAATTCTTAAATACTCTTCCTTCTCCAGGTTCTCCAGCTTTCTCCATAGTTATATAGTAGTTACCTAAAACCATGTCTTGAGATGGAGTAACGATTGGATCTCCAGATTTTGGATGTAGGATGTTGTTAGAACCTAACATTAACATTCTAGCTTCAGCTTGAGCTTCTTCAGATAGAGGTACGTGTACAGCCATTTGGTCACCATCGAAGTCAGCATTGAATGCTGGACAAACTAATGGGTGAAGTCTAATAGCTTTTCCTCCAACTAATACTGGTTCAAAAGCTTGAATACCAAGTCTATGTAGAGTTGGAGCACGGTTTAACATAACTGGATGCTCTTTAATAACTTCTTCAACAATATCCCAAACAACTGGATCTTGATTATCAATTAATCTCTTAGCAGCTTTAATATTGTGAGCAATATCTTTACTTACTAATCCATGAATAACATGAGGTTTAAATAATTCAAGTGCCATTTCCTTTGGAATACCACATTGATACATCTTTAGAGATGGACCAACAACGATAACTGAACGACCAGAGTAGTCAACACGTTTACCTAATAAGTTTTGACGGAAACGTCCTTGTTTACCCTTTAACATAGAAGAAATTGATTTTAATGGTCTGTTTCCAGCACCAGTAACACTTCTACCTCTACGTCCATTATCGAATAATGCATCAACTGCTTCTTGAAGCATACGCTTCTCATTTTGAATAATGATTCCAGGAGCTCCAAGATCAATTAATTTCTTTAAACGATTGTTACGGTTAATAACACGTCTATATAAATCATTTAAGTCTGATGTAGCAAATCTACCACCATCAAGTTGAATCATTGGACGAAGTTCTGGAGGTATTACTGGAATACAATCCATAATCATCCATTCAGGTTTATTTCCTGATTGATAGAATGCATCAAGTACATCTAATCTCTTTAATAAACGAGTTCTCTTTTGTCCTTGAGCACCTTCTAATTCTTTAGAAATTTCATCAATTTCTTTCTTTAGATCAACTTTCTTTAATAATTCTTTAATAGCTTCAGCACCCATTCCAACTTTGAAACCAGTACCATACTTTTCATAATAAGCTCTGTATTCTTTTTCAGATAAAGTTTGTTTGTTCTCAAGTGGGGCATTTCCTTTATCAATAACTACATAACTTACAAAGTATAATACCTCTTCCAAATCTCTTGGACTCATATCAAGAACTAATCCCATACGAGAAGGTACACCCTTAAAGAACCAAATATGTGAAACTGGAGTTGCTAACTCAATATGTCCCATACGTTCACGACGAACTTTAGAACGAGTAACTTCAACACCACATCTATCACAAATAATATTTTTATATCTTACTCTCTTGTACTTTCCACAAGCACATTCGTAATCTTTAGTAGGTCCAAAAATCTTTTCGCAGAATAGACCATCTCTTTCAGGTCTAAGTGTACGATAGTTGATAGTTTCAGGTTTTTTAACCTCACCATAAGACCATTCACGAATTTTTTCAGGAGAAGCAATTCCAATTTTTAATGCATCAAATCTATTAACATCTATCATTAAATATCAGCTCCTTCCTCATCAAAATCTTCGAGATCTTCTTCATCTGGCTCTAAATCTTCATCATCGAAATCATCATCAAATTCATCATCCTCTTCTTCATCTAAAGGATACTCTTCAGTACCTTCTTCTGGAGTAGGTTCAGGAAGAATTTCTCTAGCAGGAGATTCAACATCCTCTAAGTTAGTTGCATAATCTTCTCTATCTTCTGCTTCTTCAATTTCTTTTAATTGTAATGTCTCACCATCATCATTAATGATTGAAACATCTAATCCTAAAGCTTGGAATTCTTTCATCAATACTCTGAATGATTCAGGAACACCAGCTTGATTAATTTCTTGACCTTTAATAATAGATTCATAAACCTTAACACGACCAATTACATCATCTGATTTAACAGTTAAGATTTCTTGTAATGTATGAGCAGCACCATAAGCATATAGTGCCCAAACTTCCATTTCTCCAAATCTCTGTCCACCAAATTGAGCTTTACCACCAAGAGGTTGTTGAGTAACTAGTGAATAAGGTCCAGTAGCACGAGCATGTAACTTATCATCAACCATGTGATGTAGTTTGATCATGTACATAACACCAACTGAGATTCTATGATCAAATGGTTCACCAGTACGACCATCATAAAGAATAGTCTTACCATCTTCATCCATTCCAGCTTCTTTCATCATAGCTTGGATATCATCGATATGAGCTCCATCGAATACTGGAGTAGCAATATGAACTCCTAGTTTCTTACAAGCCATACCCATATGGATCTCAAGAATCTGTCCAAAGTTCATACGAGAAGGAAAACCTTGTGGATTTAACATAATATCAACTGGAGTACCATCTGGCAAGTATGGCATATCTTCTTGTGGAAGAATAAGTGAAATAACACCTTTGTTACCATGACGTCCACTCATCTTATCTCCAACTTGAATCTTACGTTTTTGAATTATATAAACACGAATTACTTTAGAAACACCTGCAGGTAATTCATCATTATCTTTTCTTGAATAAATCTTAATATCATGAACGATACCATCTCCACCATGTGGAACACGTAATGAAGTATCTCTAACTTCAC
>JAFXYF010000004.1 GCA_017541885.1 Bacilli bacterium | reverse complement strand
TCTTCCAAGAATCCAACATTCAACATCGTTATTATATGAAATATAATTTCACTAGTTGTATTATTAATATGTATACCACGTCTTAAATTAAATAATGAAATAATCATTAACGGGATAAAATATAAGAATTGTTTAGATTTTTCAGGCTTTGTAAGTCCATAGAATTTTACTCTTTTAATTAAAAAAATTAGAGTCAGTATTACTGCCGATAAAATGGTATTAATAATTGCTGATTGAATGCTTGTATAACCAAAGTTTTGCATTGTATATGAGTTTGCTACTACATAGATAATAATTAATGCTATTGTAATTAATGTTTCATGTTTTTTAAATACTTTTTCCATTTTATTAACTCCTTTTAATAATTTTTCTTATTTTTTTTATCTTTTTATATAAAAAGGCAAGATTTCAAATCTCGCAAAGCGTTATCAACCAATTTATATTAGTTTTTTCATTCATTTGGATTAACTCCTTTACTATTAATAACAAAATCTAAATATTCAGAAGCACTAATATGTTCTTTAGGTTTATCAAACTCTCTAACAATTATCTTCTCTAATTCTAAATCAGTTATATTAAAAGTTTTTAAATAATTTATATATTTATTATATTCATCATTTATCAATTCTTCAAACGAATTATATTTATGAATACCTCTGTTATTAAAATCAGCATTTTCAAACCAGTACCAATAATCATTATCTTTAAAAACTAAAAATGAGTGAGATGGATAATTATTATCATAATCTAAATGTACCATTTCATAAATAGTTTTTACCTCATATCCATTCTTTAAAAACCAATCTCTTTCAAACTCTACTTGATCCCAACAATTACCATATAAATTAGTAAATAAATCATCACTATTTTCTAATATATATTCACGATACCAACTAGAATCAAAGTCTTTATCATCATAATGATATACTCTACCATTCTTACCTAAATAACCATAATTAATATTATTAGACATAAAATCTAATAATTCTTCAGGTGTATTTATATCTTTTAATATTCTTAAATACACATGTGTATCATCTTCCATATATTGTATAAATCCTAGTCTTTCATAAAGTCTTTTTGCTGGATTTAATTTATATGTTTTTAATCTTATAGTTTTATTATTTTCTTTTGCTTTATTAATATAATCTTTTAATATTTTAGTGCCAATTGCTTTTCCTTGATAATCAGGATGAACTATTATTAATCCAACAATATATTCTCCATCTTCTTCATAAAAAGTAGTAACACCAATATCTTTATTATTATACGTAATAATTCTCGTATCATTAATATGTTCATCTAATTCTTTTTTAGTAAACTCTCTTTGAACATCAATATCCCAACCATATATTATTTCAATATACCATTTCATACATAGTTCTTTTAATAAAAGGATATATTCTAAGTCACTATATTCACATTTTCTAAAACCAAAATTCATAGTATCACCTATTTAAATAAATCTATAACTACATCAGGTAATATTTCATATCTAACTTTATGTCTATAATTATTTTCTTCTTCACTTCTTCCACTATATAAAGACTTCTTTATAACAGTATTATCAGATATACAAAATATTGCGATAGTATTAATATTCATAATACTTGCACATTTAAATAAATTAGCAGTTTCCATCTCTATTGTCTTTGCACCCATATCTAGTATTTTATCTATATGATAAAACTGTGCAAAAATTGTATCACAACTAAAATTTGGTACATAGTGATATTTAATATTTTTATTATTTAATACTTCTAATAAATTATCTTGAAACTCTTTTGTCGGATATTCTTTCTTTAAAAACTCATCTTCTAAATTATCATTTAAATATCTAGAAGCTCCATCTCCACAAATAGAATACTCAGGTATTACAATATCTCCTATTTTAATATTTTCATCTAATGATCCAGCAGAACCTAAAAATATTAAATTCTTACATTTAGTTACTCCTAAAGATAAAATAAATTCCATTACTGCCGGAGCACCAATCCTTTTTAATTCAAGAAATGAAAATGATACATCATCACAATATATATTAAATAAAATATCATTTACTTGCTCTAATCTAAAATTATTATTTTGAAACATTTCATGACCCCACCATGGAGCAATAACTACATTAGGAAGTATTTCTTCAAATCCTTTTCCAAGAATAATATCATTACTAGTAGTTCCATATTTTAAATGAGCAGATAGTAAATCAGAATATTCCATATTATCACCTCTATAAATCTATTCTATAAAAATTACAAGTTACATCAAATTTCCATTTATCACTTAATTCTTTTGGTTCAATTTCTTTTTTATATAATACTCCACCATTTTTCTCTATAGTTTTGTTAGAACCATAATTCTTTTCATATGCACCTATTATTGCATATTTTAAGTTTTTCTCGCGACAAACATCTAAAGCATACTTTAACATCTTAGTCGCATATCCTTTTCTTCTCTCGCTAGGTCTAACTCCATAACCAATATCTCCATATCTTTCACGAAGGTCATCAGTTAATTCATATCTGATATGTAATAAACCAACTAATCTATCATTATCAAATACTAAATATAAATAGTATCTTCCCCAGTGTTCATCTGGACTAACACTACCTTTATTAATTTTATCAACCCATTCTTTATAATCCATATCAGTAAGATATAAACTAGCATTTAATCTTCTTTCATTATTAGAAAAATGCTCAATAACATAATCCTTTATAATTTCATAATCATCATATGTAGGTAATCTATAATTCATAATATTTGTCATCTCCATCATATATAATAATTAATTCTTCATTTGTATTATTTCTTAAATTAGTAATAAATTCTTCTTTTCTTCCTGCATGAGGAATAATTAAGCCATTAATTAATTTAAGTCCAGTAAAGTCTTCCATATTAACATTATTTAAATCAAAAGAAGAAGCAACTTCTATAGAGTTTCCTAGTATAATACTTCCTGCACTAGATCCAATATATATTTTTTCTTTCGCAAAATCTTCAATTACTTTATCAAAATTATGTTTTCTAATCATATCAAGTAAATAAAAAGTATTTCCACCCATCATATACATAATATCAAATTCTCTATAATCTATTTCTTCTCCTATTTTATATTCAGTTATATTTTCTTCTTTAATTCCTAAAGCAAGTATAGTTAAATACTCTAGATTCATCCAATGTTTATCATCACTTTCTTCTCCATCTACTGCTGTTGTTACATAAAGTACTTTTTTAGAAGCAAGCTCTTCTTCACTAATTATTTTATAAAATTTATTTCTTTGTTCATCATTAATAATTCCACAAGATGTAAGTATTACCATAACATCACCTCTTAATGTAACTATAATAATTATAACATATAAAAAGAGTAGTTTTTATCTACTCTTTTATTTATAAAATATTAATAGTACTAACTAAGTCAATTATATAATCTTCATTCTTAAATTTAGGATCATTAGTAAATATTCCATAAGCTTTACCATCATTAATAATAGTAATTTGTGTTATTTGATTTTTACCATTTATATTCTTTAAAATATATCCTTGATAATCTCCATCAATGATAACAAATTCATCTACTTTAGGAATCGCAATATCTACAAATACATTAAAAGCATAATTTTCTCTCATAGTACTACGACTCATAAATTTATCATTTTGAATATAATAATTATCCGCAATAAACTTCAAAAAATCTATATCATTTTTAATATTATTTCTTTTTAAAAATTTACTTTTATCTACACTATTATATTTTTTCTCTATAGAAGAATTACCAGTTCCATAAAAAGTTGCATCATGCATTTTAAACATATCAATATATTGGTAATGATCAAATTCACCTTTTTCCATACCAAAATTAATTGTATATTTTTTTCCTTCTACTTCTTTTTCATAATTATAATATTGAACTGCACTATTAGGATCAGAAATTACTCTTTCATAATCTTTAAAATCATTTCTAATAGTATATCCATCAAAAGCTAAAAACTCTTCTTCTTGTTTTTCTTGTTTATTAATTTTTATTTTATGTCTTTCTTTTAATCCTTTAACAATATCTTCTACATTATCAGGTTTTTCATACATATATTTTTTAAAGATATATGCTCGATAACCAATAAATGCACCAACAACAAGTACGATAGCAAGAATAGTAATAATTATCTTTTTCATACCTTTTTATTCTCCTTTATAATTTCCACTACTTTTATTTTGCCACTCACAAGTATCTCTACTATTGGTTCAAGTCCCATATTATTCTTGTCACTTTTCCAGTAGTCTTCTGCATATAATAAGTTTTCGTTCTTATCAGTTGTTCCATCAAAACAGTTCCAAGCATCACCAATATATGTATTACCATCTACTTCAACTTTAACTATAGAGTATGTTTTTCTTCCCCACTCTATAAATTTGTTGTACCACTCTTCAGCTTCTTTTAAACTATTAGATACATATAAACATGCAAGTCTTGATGGATAATTAGGATATTTCTTTTTTCTCACTTCTTCTAAAGCCAGTTCTCTTAATGCTACCTTTAAATGATGATCTAAATTTTCATCACCATAATTTTCTGGATGAGCATAAACATCTTCTACTTTATCTTTTAATGCATAAACTCTTTCATATACTCCACTATGATGATTATCATCAAATACAATTTCTTGACCAATTTGCATTGGCCGGTCTGTCACAACATGATAGAATACTTTACTCATACTTATCACCTATTCAATCACAAAATCGTGTACCTCTTCTTCTTTTTGAGATATCGCAATATAAGGTTTAAATGCAATTAACTTGCCATCTCTCACAAAGTAATAAACATCATTATGCTCTTTATTAAATTCTCTTGTTTCTAAAAAACACTTGTAATCACATTCTTTAGAATTATATGTTCCAGCATCAACTAATTCATTATAAAAATTCAAAATACCATTATCTAATTTAGATTCAACTTCACTACGTTCCATTCCGTAATAACTAAATAATGTATCATCATCAATTATTTCTTCTTCATCTAAATCAACATTATAAGATCTAAAATAAATAATATTAGCAGATTCTAAGTATCCATGATCTTCTACAATAATAACTAAAGATAATACTTTTCCATTTAAATCACTCTCATAAGTAATCCCAATATTATCCTCTTTAAAAGTATTAACAAAATCCTCTATATCTTTATTCAATACTTTTCCAAGTTCTCCCTTTAAATTAAAGTATGGTTTATATTGAAAATAAAAATCAAATTGTTCTTTAGAAGCAGTATAAACTAAATCTTTAGATTGATCTATTTTTAAAGAATTATAATTAATAGTTGTTCTATCATAGAAAAAATAAACAATAATTATCGCAATAAAAACAATAACACAAAAAACAAATGTCCCTATATTCTTTTTATATTTATTCATAGTATCACCCCTTAAGCAGGCATTCTCCAAGCATACAAGAAATACTTACTACAATTAGCCTTATATGGTCCTGATCTTTGAATAGCACTTGTTGCTCCTGCATTATACCAAGTTCCATTACCCATATATAATTGAACATGTCCTAAAGATGTTCCTCCATGCATATTCATAATAACAACATCTCCAGCTTTTAAATCATTATAATTAGAAATCTTAATCCATCCATGTTCTTGACAAAACTTAGAAATACCATAAACAGAATTATAGTTATATTTATTAAGTTCTGCTTCAGAGTATACCCCTCCTACATATAGTGCAGAACCAATAAAAGTTGCACAACATGTTTTTCTAGAAGGATTATTAGTTGAGTATTTAATATTTCCCCATCTTAGTTGTCCATTAGCCGTATAGTAACTCCAACCATTTTGTTCATACATTTTATGTACTTTAGCAGCTCCTTCAAGTAATCCTTTCGCATCTCCTCCCGATACACTCGGATCACCTTTTTCATATTCAGAAGGATCAATATAAATAGGAGATCTTTTCTCATCATCATAAGGTGTAATATATTCAAAATTCTGAGTTCTAGTAGACTCAGCCATATTTCTTGCTTCATCCCAACAAGCAGATAATTCAAAAGAATCAGGTAGCATATTTAAAGTAGCATTCACAATAACAGGAATAAAGAATACTACAGCTGCTGCTAAAAACATATTAAAAATAGGTTTTAATCCACCTTTTCTATCAGGATTTATAACTAACTTTGTAAAATCAATAGATGCAAAAACTAATAATGCTATAGGAACAACTAATTGTATTAAAGAAATAACACGTCTAACAATATCTAAAATAACAGCGATTCCAGGATCTCCACAACAAGTTCCCAATTCGCAACTTAACATCTGTATAAACATTAGAATCACTTCCTATATAAATCATTATAACATACAAAAAAACAAGATTTAAATCCTGTTTTATTTATTTTCTTAAAAAATCATCACATTTTTCTTTTATTTTAGGAAGTTCTAACCCAGTACATTGAAAAGCATTCCATCCTGCTTCTCTTGCAGAAAGAATATTATCTGCCCTATCATCTATAAATAGTATATCTTCTCCCTTAAAAGGAAGCATTTCTTGTACTCTCTTATATATTTCTAATTCCGGTTTTCTAAGACCTAATTCAAATGATAAAAAAACATAATCATAATTAGATAATCCTACTTGTTTATCAAGTCTTTCTTTATCAAAAATAGTTAAATTAGAAAATATCCCAATATAAGCTCTATCTTTTAATGATACTTCGTATTCTGCAACATCTTTATAATAATCTACTTTATCAAATATCTTTTTATATAAAGTAACAAATTCTTCAAATGAAACATTAAAAGAAAAATCTTCTTTCATTAATATATATGCTTCTCTAAATTCATTAATATCTTTAATTCTACTAACTTTATACTTAGATAAAGTATGAAATATTTCTTCTTCTCCATTATATCCACAACTTTTAAATAAATCATTCCATGCATCATAACATGAATATCCAGTAGTATGTGATTCTACAATATTTCCCCAATCAAATAATATTAATTTCTTTTTCATAATAACCCACCTTTCATATTAAAAAGCAAGAGTTTAGTCTTGCTTATTTATTTGTTATTTTTTTATTACTAATATCTAATACATAATCTGCTTTAGATATAATATCATCTGAGTTACTAATAATTAAAATAGTATGATCACTCTTTAATTCTTCTAAATATTTTAATATTAATTTTTCATGTTCTCTATCTAAACTTCCAACTATATCATCTAGTAATATAATCTTAGATTTCTTAAGTAAACATCTCGCAATAATTAGTAACATTCTAGTATTTTGTGATATTGGAGTATTCTCAGTTAAAACTGTATCATACCCATCTTTTAATTTCATTATTTTTTCATCTAATCCAATTCTTTTAGATATTTCTAAAGCTAAATCATAATTATCATTTATCGCAATTAAATTATTCTTAATAGATGTATCAAATAAATTACTTTGTCTTCTTGCACTAGAAATAATTTTATAATAACTATCATCATCTATATCATTAATATTATAATTATCTATTTTTATTTCTCCTTCATGTTGTCTATTAAGTTTTAATAATAAATCATAAATACCATTTTGTGCTGCTTCATCTCTTCCAGATAATACTGTAATACTATTTGGATTAATCTCCATAGAAGCATTCTTTAAAGTAGGATTATCTTTAAATCCATATAAGATGTGATCAAATGTAATAGAACCAGTTATATCACCTTTATCTAGTTCTAATCCCTTCTCATCTTTCTTACTAAATTCTACTAATTTATTAAAACGATTTAAAGAAACAACTAAGTTTCTATAATCTACATTTGTAGTAAGAATAGATGTAAAATTATCAATAATCTTTTGATAATAATTATAAATTATTAATAATGTACCTACTGCAAATTGTCCCTGTTGTACTAAGAATAATCCATATAAAACACTAAGTAATCTAAACACTTCAAATACATATAAGAATAATTGATTACTTACATTATAGTTTTTACTATATGCCGCATTCTTAGATAAATAATTATCTATTTCTTTTTGTCCTTTATTTAAAATTCTATCAAAAATATGATAACTCTTAACTTCACGAATGTTATTAAAGAATCCATAGATTCCTGCAGTCATAGAGTCTAATGCACCTTTTCTTCTTTCATTAACAGTTTGAAGTACATCTCCATATTTAATCGCAATCGCAAGCATAACTAAAGATAGTATAACTGCAGTTATAAAAAACATAATATCTAATGAATAGAAATAAATATAAATAACTAAGAATTCAATAATCTGTATAAATCTAATAACTCCAGTAGTAAAAAATGTACTAATAACATCTACATCAGTAATTACAATATTTGCATATTCTCCTGCAGAAAATCTTGATAAACTAAATAACGAATTATTAACAGTTTTAGATAAAGCTAAATTATTATAATGAGCATATAATTTATTATAAAGTTTATAGTAAAAAACAATATATAAACTTTCAAATAAACGATAAACAAATGTAATTATTATTAATGAAAGTAATAATATAACAGCCATATGATAATTAGATACAGTAATAAAATCAATTGAATAACTAAATACAACTGGAATAATTAATAGTAATGCTCGAATCATAATAGCTGCAAAAACAACAAGAATATATTGCTTTGGTGCAATACTTAAAGCTTTCTTTAATTCTTTTAAGAACATCTTCATAGAAACACCTTCTTATTCTCAACAATATTGTATCATTACAAAACTATTTTTAAATATCTTTTTCATATATCTTTACTACTCTTTACAAATAAAAAAGAGAAACTCTCTAAAGCTCTCTTTTTATTTTCTTCTATTTTTATTAAAATTATAAACTAGTTTACGAACTGGTCCCATTTTTCTTACTTTTTGTCTTTCTTCAACCATGGCAGCAGTCTCTTCTATTTCAGCTTTCTCTTCTGGTGATAAGTGACTTGTCATATGTTCTTGAATAACAGCAAATTCTTCTAACTTAACAATTCTTCTATTTAATTGATTAAGTAATGCTATTTCTTCATCAGTTTCAACCATAAAACTATATTTACTTTCTTGTTTAACTAAATAATCATATAAACGAACAAGATATTCATCAGGCATTGTTACTAAAGCTAAATTAAAGCTTTGTTCATCCTTAATCATATTATCGAATGCACGTAACTCAGCATCCCTTTCCATTACTACTTGTTCTAACACAGATACATCATCACTAATCGAGTGAACATCATCTTTCATAAAAACTATATATCTCTCCTTTACGGCTATACATTATATCAAATTTCAGCTAAAAAGTCAAATTATTGAACCTTATCAGTACAGTAATATCCATCATTTGTACGGAATTGTTTGTACCCCTCAAAGTCAAATGTATCATCTTGATTTATATATTTTAATTCAGCTATTTTAGCTAATACTCTATCTAAGTTTGCAATAGTATAAACAGTAGTTCTTTCTCCTCTATGATCATCACAATCAATTGTATCTACTATTCCTTCAATCTTATTATAAACTTCTAATCTCTTTTTATAGTAATCACATGTTTCTTTTTCTTTATCTTCCCAAGAAAAAGTATCAGTCTTAGTAATTAATTTATTATCTTGGAATGTTAAACGTATTGTATATCTAAAATCATCTTTATCAGTATAAGTACAAACAAGTTGTGGAATAACTTTCTTTTCTTGTTTTTTTACTGGATCATTTTTTCTATTAACACCATCAAGAGTAGAAATAACAATTACTACTACATTTAATAGTATTACTACTAATATAAAAATAAATAATCCATATAGTATTTTTTTCTTCATATAATCACAACCTTAATCTATAAAATTATTATAACATAAAAAAGTAGAAGAAATCTTCTACTTTTTTTATTCTATTTCAAATTCTACAGTAACATAAAATTTATTACTCTCATCTACTGGTCTATCTGAATCAAAGAATACTTCTTTAACAAGTCTATAAGTACCCTTAGATAATTCTCCATATAGTAATCCCCATTCTTGTTTAAGTTCTAAAGGATTGTTAGGATCTACCATATAAGCAGGCATATTAAACGTACAGTTTTTACAAAATACTTCAAGCTTTTTAAAAGTATTCTCTTCTTTATCAAACTTTTCAATAAAGAATGAGTCTCCATAAGTTAAATCAAGATCTTCATCTTCCAAAATTTTAATTGTTGCACCTGTCTTAGTAAGAGTGCCTTCAACAATTTCCATATCAACATAATCATCCAAATATCTATCAGAAAATCTAATACAACTTCCACCATTCATCTTAACATAATCATTAATTACATTAAAAACCTGATGAGCATCATCATATTTAACTAAATCTAAAATATCGTAGAAATACCCATCACTACCAGTATCTTTTATATCACCAGTAGTTTCATAATAATTTATTGTAATTCCATGCTCTTCTCCATATAATTTACAATAAATACTCTCTTCTATTTCTCTACCATAATCCTTTGGAATTAATACATTAAATACTATATAAAATAATACAAATACTACTCCAAGAACTAACATCAAAACAAAGAATCTTAGAATTTGTAAAATAGTCTTTGAAAGTTTTTCAGTACTACTTACCTTCTCTACTAATACATTTTGAATATCATTATCAAGTAATTCATCAATACTGACATTTAGTTCACTTGATAATTTTTTTAATTGCTCTGGATTAGGTGAAGTTTCACCTAATTCCCAGTTACTTATAGTTTGACGAGTAACATCAATTTTTTCTGCTAATTGTTCTTGTGAAAGTCCTTTTTTCTTTCTATACTCTAATAATTTTTCTCCTAATTTCATATTGTTTCTCCTTTCATACACACATTATAGAAAAACACATAGTTGAAATCTACCAAAGTTCTTTGGAAATTTGTCAAAGTTTTTTAACATTTAAGAAAAATATTTATCAATATATGGAACAACATCCATTTCTAAAAACTTATTTTTATGATTTAAAATTTCTTTCATTAATTTTTTACCTACTCTATAAGCAAGTTCATAATCTTTTTTAGAAATAAGTTTATTATTATAAGCATCTAATAATTCTTCTTCATCTACAAATTTAACTATATCATCTTTTTCATAATGAAGAATATCTAAATATAAATCTATATAATATGGAATCATATGATCTACTCCATTCTTATAAGTTATATCAATATAGTAATCAATATATTTCTTATTAGAATCAAAATAAAATCTAATATTATAATTTTCATCTAACGGAGTAAATTCAACAATATAATATCCTGCATCAATATAGTTTCTTTCATGTTCATTAACCATAAAAGAAACTACTTTACTCATCTTTTTATATTTTTTTATTGTAATAAATAAATTATCTTCTTTCGCAATTACAATATCATAATCAAGTGCTTCTCTCATATAAGTATTAGTTGTATACTTTTTTCTTTTTTCAATTACACTTCTTCTCATAATAAACACCTCTATGCAAGCGAAGCATAATAATCAAGTATTAATTGAAAGAAAACACAAATTATTAAAAATATTAATCCAAAACAAACATATTTAAAAAGTAATAATCTCATATCTTTTTTATATTTATCTTGTATATTTAAATCAAAATTTTCTGGATTCTTTTCTTTATACTTACGTATGCTTCTTTCTGTTAATTTAACATAAATTAAATTATTAATTGTTGCCCAGATTACTCTATTAAACATAAAGTAAAATTTATTATAAGATGGTAATCTAAAGGCAGCATTAATAGTACAAAAGAATAACGATATAAGAGTATCAATTATTATTAGTATTAACCCTACTAAATAATGATTACGACAAAAGATATATGTAGGGCCTAATATACCTGCAACAAACCAGTTTTTATTTCTTACAATCTTGTCATAATCTTCACCAAAATATAATTCTAAATCAGAAGCATGTATTGCTTTTTTTGTATCAATTATATTTCCATTAGACATATATCCACAGTGCATACAATAACCTTTTTTATTCATTTCAAAGCCACAATTTGGACATATCATAATATCACCCACTCTTATTTCTTTTCTAGTTTTTGAGGTTCTTCTCCCATTAATTTCATATACTTTTCATTACGTACTCTAAAGTACTCAATCTCAGGATTTACTGAAGTTGCATGAACAACAGGATATAATTCTTCAAAAGCTTGAGTCTCTTCTACTGGAATAATAACTTGATCATTAGGATTATATAAATTTCTATACCAACCAACCATAGTTGGTGAACTATATAATTTATGATCTCCTTGTACTAAATAATAACTTCCCATTTTTTGAAGATATCCCCAGTAATTCTTACCTAAGCAGAAGTATTCCTTCTCATCTGATGAAACAGTTCTAAGTAAAAACTCTAAAACTTGATCATCACTCTTTCCATCGAAATCACGATTCTGCTTACAAAAAAGAGAAAGTTCTAAATATCTCTTTACTAAAGGATTTTCTTCTAATTCCTCTACTTCTTTTTTTACGGCAGGAAGCGTATCTCGAATACATAAACTATTATTGTACTTTTCTTTTAAATTTTGAATATCCAATCAAAACACCTCCCATACGTAGCAATATTACCATCACTACTTAAATAAATATTATCATAAGTAATTAAAAAAATAAATATATATCATATTAACCCCAAATGTATAAAAAGTGTTTTGAATGCAATAAAAATAAGTAAAATACTTCCAATAATAATAGATACTTTTTCTCCTCTCTCTCCTATTTTCCCACCAAGCATAACCCCAATAAAAGAAATAATAAAAGTAATTATTCCAATCAAAAATATTGAGTAAAGTATTGGTACATTAAAAAAAGAAAAAGTGATTCCTACTCCTAAAGCATCTATAGAAGTTGCAAGTGCTAAAGGTATCATTATAGATAAATCAACTCTTTCATCATAAGAATTATTATCATCTCTTAATAAATCAATCCCTAAATATAAAAGAATAATAAAAATAATCCAGTGATCAATATGTTTTAATAATGATGCAATTCTTGTACCTAATAAATATCCAATTAAAGGCATAATAGATTGAAATAAACCAAAATAAAATGCAATAATCAAACTACTTTTAATCCTATTATTTTTAATCATTAATCCTTTACAAATAGATACTGCAAAAGCATCCATCGCAAGTCCAATACTAATAAAAATTATTTCCAAAGTATCACCTAATAATAAATATGAAAAAGATAAAAAAAAAGAAGTTTTACTTCTTTTCTCTAATAATTATATGTTTAAAATATTGTTCTTGAAATTCTGTTAATGCATCTATTTGAGAGTCATTATATTCTTTTCCTTCAGGTACAATAACTAATTTATCATCGTCATCATCAGTTCTATGAACAATGGCAATACACTTACCATCATACTCTTCTACTGGTTCAAATACTCCAAGTAAATAACAATCAAGTTCTTCTCCATCACCACTAACAGTATTAGGAACATATCCATAATTAACTGGATAAATAAATCCATGTTTAGGATGTTTTGAACCAAATGGTCTATCAATTTTAATATGTATATTTTTTCCAATATAATCAGTATTCATAAATACTCCTCTATTTATAATTCTTTAAGAACTCTTCTAATTCATTATTATCTTTAAAGATTTCTTCAAAGATATTGTATAAAGAATCAGTTCCTTCAGTCTCTCCAATTGCATAACATTTATGTCCCCAACCATAAGCAATTCCAGCTTCCATATGACCAGACTTACCGGCAGGAAGTACAAGTAATAAATTACGAGAAGCTCTTTCTGCATCTAAATCATCTTTAAATATTTTAACTACTACATCACTTCTTAAATCAAGAGACTCAAATATTTTCATTTGTTCCTCTTCACTTAATCCTTCAGCTCCAAAACTACCCATTGAAGCTTCATCTTTAATAAAACAATAATAAGGAATATTATATTTATCAAAAATATCACATATCTTTAAAATATTTTCTTTATTTCTTGTTTTACCAGCAATAAAAAATTCATATTTAAAATCCATTAATAATCAACTCCATTCTTACAATTATATTCAATATCAAAATGATTCCAACTATGTACAATTTCAAAGTCATTCTCATCATCACCTACAAGTTCAAGACTAAACTTTGCTCCATGAGAATTCTCATCTAAATATTTAAGAAAATCACATAATTCATCACTGCGTCCACCATAACGACTTCCACTATAATGTAATGCACAAGGCTCAGCAGAAAAATCTTCTTCATTAACATCTAATGTTAAAGAAGTAGAATGTTCCTTTTTATATTTATTAAATAAATGTGGAATATAATGATGTCCAAAATTATCAACAGTCGCATAATCTGTCCACATCGTACCTACTTCACAATAACCAGATTGAAATACTACATTTTCTCCATCATCTAATTTTACATTAAATGTATATGAACAAGAATCATATCCATTATCACCAAATTTATAATCTTTTTTATCTACACCAATAACCTTACCAGAAACATCAAATTCTTTTAGATGTTCTTTTACTAAAAAGTTTCCTCTTAAATAATGATAAACATCAGGTAATAAAAATACATAGATTACATATAGAAATATTGTGAGTAAATACCAAATCCATTTCTTTTTCTCTACAATCATTAAAATAAAAAGAATAAAAGAAACTACTGCTAAAAAGAAACCTCCAAATAATAATCCATATAGTGCTAAAGCACTAAGTCCAGGAGGAAAGTAACTAGATGCAATTCCAATTATTCCAACTATTAACATTATTATAAACATCCACATAGTATCACCATACCCATTATAGCATAACACTATAACTCTTTCGCATAATAATTAACTTCAACCTTTTCCCCATTTGGATATTCTTCTTCGGAAGATTTAATAAAATTAGTAAATCCCCATTTTTGATATATTTCAAAATTCTTTTTTTCTTTAGGTTCAACTCCAACAGTCGCATACTTATAACCTTTACTTTTTAAATCATCAATCATATAATGAAATAATTTTGAAAAATATCCTAATCCTCTATATGGAGGATTAGTTCTAAAAGCAAATAAATAAACTTTATCTTTATTAATTAACTCTTCACTATTTTGGACAGATTTAGAGTCCAATGCAGCTGTTGCTTCACAAATTATTTCTCCATCAAGTACTCCATGATAAACAATAACATCATTATTTTTAACTCTATTAATTGCATTTTCTTTCCAAACAATCCAGTTATCTTTATCTTCTGCATGCTCTATTTCATAATCATACTTTAAAGCAACATCTTCTACATTTGCAATTTTACAAACATAATTATTCATATTATCACTCATTCTTTATTTTTAATAATTCATCATATATTTCTTTAGTATCTTTACCTAAATCATCATATGAAAATCTCTTAATATCTCCAGTATCATCTTCAGTTAAATATCTTTGAAATTCACTAATTGCATTATCTACATTTTGTTTATTAACTCTATCATGAATCATATATTTAACTACATTTTTATATCCTCTAAAAAGTAATGTAATAAAGCATTGATAATAAGTTTTTTCTGGTAATGTAGATATCTTATATAAATCTAATACCATATCTTCTGTAACTTTTCTCGGATTAGTCACAATAATCTTATTACATCTATATAATCCATTAGGACAATTCTTATGATCTATCTCTATTACTTCTGCCCCTTCTGGAATAATAACATCATATAAAGTATCTCCTCTATGTAACCAACGTAATAACTTATCATCCTGACAAAAGTTAAAGCCACCCATCTCTTTAGGGTTATCCGCATTAGGATGCCAATTATCGGTTTCATTTAATTCATCAATTTTATAAACAAATCCCCCTGCATTGGATCTATCTCCATCCATAACACGAACATACTTCATTACAACTTCTCCTTTTTATTAATGTGTTTTAAAAAATATTTCTGTAAATGAATCTTTATTAAGTGAAGATAGTTCATCAAATATTTCTAATAATAGATTTCTAGATTTTGAATAATCTTCATTAGGTTCATCCATAGATTTTTTATAATCTTCTATACACTCTATTTCTTGTTCTAATAAATGATTAAGTTTTTCAAGTAATAAATAAGTTTGTACTTCAGGAATATCTTTTAATACTTCCATCTCTACTGATATTTTAAAATAATGATTCTTTTCTTTTTCACTTAACTCTTTCTTCTCTTCATAGAATTTAGCAAATCTTTTATTATAATCATACATTGAAACGTCTTTACTCTCACTAAGTAACTTATTCATTTCTTTTTTTATTTTCTTTATCCAACTTTTACATTCATTTATTCTTGTAAGTGCTTCCATTCAAGCGACCTCCCTACTTTTTAATTATAACATAATTTTATCTTTTTAAGGTCTTTACTTTAGCTTTTGCTAATTTATATTCATCAAGCTTTACTGCAAGCATATCAGGATAATCAGATATATAAACAATATCTTGATAATGATCTCCAGCAATTCCAACAACATAATTTAATTCTTTTTCATTATTAATTGTCCAAACTGCAACTTTTTTTCCTTCACTAAGGTATTTATCTATTAGATCATAAGTAATTAAATCATATCTAATTCCTACTCTATCAAAATCCATAGTTTGTTCTATCTTAGGTTTATTATCTATTAATATTTGAACTTTAAAATTACTATTATCTCTTAAATAACGCATAGCCTCAGTATTAAATCCTTGAAAGATAATATTACTAGTATCAACACCATCTAACTCTTTTATTAATTCCTGTGTAAATATTCTATAATCATCTTGGAATTTTAAATCTAATAATACTTCTTTATCTCCACAAGTTTCTATTCCTTCTCTAAGTCCGATTAAATGATATTCTCTATTCCATAATGCCTTATTGCGTTCATAAACAAAAGGCCAATCAGGACTAGCAAAATCAATATTTCTAAATATATTTCTATAATATCTAAATGTAGTTGTCATTAATTCATCATAAGGTGTATCAGAAATAGTAACTTTATTAGTAATTGAAGTATTTAAATCATCATTATGAGATAGAACAATCCGTCCATCTCCAGTCATTCTAGCATCAACTTCTAAAGTATCTACATAATCTTTTTCACAAGCATAATAAATCGATTCAATTGTATTTTCTACATTAGTTGAAGAAAAACCTCTATGAGCTGTAATATTAAAATCATCATCATTAACAGTTTCAACAATTGCATTAATATTATCATTATAAGCTTTTGCATCCCTACTTATCTTCATATGAAATCCGCCAATTAATAAAGTAATAGTAGTTGCATATAAAACTAGTTTCTTTATTTTCACCGAAACCACTCCCTCAATGGTTTTATATTATATCACAAAAAAAGCATTCTATAAAGAATGTTTTTGATTTTCTTTTGAATGCTTTAATTCTAGCATTTTATTCTTTAAACGAATTGCTTCTCTATCTTCTTTAATTAAAGTATTATAACCAAATTCTTTTTCTACTGCATCTGCAAAATCAGGTCCGTTTTTAGCATATATTTCTACTAAATGAGAAGTATAAAACATTGTTCCATCTCTATGTTTTTGTTTCTTTAATAATTCTATTGCCTCAGGAATAGATAATCCTTCTTCCATTGCTTTCATAATTTCAAAAGCTCTTTCAGCAGAATAGTATTCTATTGGTCCAAAAATCCATAAGTAACTACTCCATAAACCTATTTTTTCTGGATACATTACATCAAAAGAATCAATAATTAAAGTTTCTAATCTTTTTTCTTTTTCTTTAAATAATCTATTTTCTTTATCGCAAGCAATTAATTCATCAATTGTATAATCTTTTAAACTCTTTTCCATATAAACCCCACTCCCTTTAAAAACTTGTTCCCTATTATAACAAAAAAAAAGAAGATAAGCAAACCTTATCTCCTAATATAACTTAGATCCAGCTGGAATACTGTCATCTACAATCATTAAATTTAATTTTTCTTCTCCATTTTCAGTATGTACTGCAGACATTAACATTCCACAAGAATCAATTCCCATCATTGATCTCGGAGGTAAATTTAAGATTGCTACTACTTTCTTACCTACTAATTCTTCAGGTTCATAATAAGCATGAATACCACTAAGAATAGTTCTATCAGTACCAGTTCCATCATCTAAAGTAAATTGTAATAATTTTTTACTCTTTGGAACTTCTACACACTCTTTTATTTTAACAACTCTAAAATCAGATAAACTAAATGTATCAAAATCTACATACTCTGAAAATAATGGTTCAATCTCTATATTTTTCTCATCCATAATACCTTTCTCCTTCTCATACATTTCACGATCAAAATAATAAAAATCTGTAATATGTTTATATTGATCCCACTCTCTTATACCCCCTCTAGACTTATAGTATAAGAATCCTTGAGATAAACAAACTCTTCTACTTCTATCATTTTCCTTAAAACAACCATAATAGAACCGGTTACCACCTAGCTCATCAAATATAAGTTTTTTAAGTCTTGCGACTACCTCTTTAGCATAACCTTTTCCCTGACATTTTCTCGCAATACAAATACCAGACTCTTCATACTCTTTTGGTTTAACTTCCATTACACCTGCAAAACCTATTGGTTCATCATTCTCTTTTAAACATACAAAATAAGCATAATTCTCACTATGATATTTCATAGTTCTTTTAATTCTTTCTTTTGCTTCATCCAAAGTAGGAGTAACTGGCCATAACATAGTCTTTGCCATTTCAGGATCACTCCAAACATTCTTCCAAATAAGTTCTACGTCATCCTCTCTAGCTTTTCTAAGTATTAAATGTTCAGTTTCTAATACATCAAGCATTTTATACACCTCACTTTAAACTATTAAATAAATCATTAATTTCTTCTTTTACTTTTGCATAATCTTTTGGCCATCTCATATATCCAGTAGCCGAATAATTCTTATCACTAGAATGAACACTAATTGAGAATGAATCTCCATCTAAAACCATATTATCACTCTCATTAAATCCATCCCAAGCTCCAACATTATTTTCATTAAGTATTTGTGATAGTTTAGATACAAAGTCGGAATCTACATTATATTCTTTAGCATCTTCTTCTGATTCTCCATAAGCTTTAACTAAAGCAATACATTTATCTTCACAATTTAATTCATATAAAACATCTGCATTAAAAGCTGTACCCATAGTATAGTGATATCTAAAACTCTTTATATCAGAAATATTTACTTTAGGATGATAGAATAATACAACTCCTAAAACAATTAAAATTAAAACAACAATAATAGCTATAAAAATATATATTCCTTTCATAACTTCCTCCTATTTTTAATATATCACATTTATAATACAAATTCTATTTCCATATCGTATTTACAAAATCTTGAATCATATTACTACTTCTTCTCTTAACAATTAATTCCTTACATAATTCAATATTATCAGTAGTAATATTATCTACATTAATATCAATAAATTCATTTATATCTTCTTCCATATTGGCAGTCCAAACACCTATTTCTTTACCTTTAGCATGGACTTGATGAACAAGACCTTCTGTTACATTAAGTGCTTCTACTGAATAAGCATCAGCTGCATCATAATCAGTAAGATTACCTTCAAAATACGCAACTATATATAATGTAGTAATATCATCACTAAAACTTTTAATATTCTCTAGTACTCCATAAGCTTGACTTGATACTACACATAAATCTTCATAATGATATTTATGTATTAAATCTACTACTTGTTCTTCAAGTCCTACATCAAATCCAGTAGGTTTAACTTCAATATTTAATCTAATACCATTTTCTCTAGCAAACTCTAATACTTCAGAAAGTAATGGAATTCTCTCATCTTTATACTTTGGATCTAAGAAAGAACCAACATCTAAATCTTTTAATTCATCATATGTTAAATCATAAATATTCGCATCTATTCCTGCAGTTCTATATAAATTAGTATCATGACTAACAATTACTTTTCTATCTTTTGTCTGTTGTACATCTAATTCAATCCAATCAGTACCCATATTCTTTGCACCTACAAAAGCAGCCATAGTATTTTCTGGATACTTAACACTAGCTCCTCTATGAGCAGTAACTTCAGTTTCTTTTAAAAATTCAATATTATAATTTGCTTGTCCACTAACAAGTTGATAAGTAAGGAAAGATCCTCCAATCATTGAAATAATAATCGTAATAAATGCAAAATAAGGAAAAGTTTCATTATTCTTTTTATTTCTTAAAATCATTTTTCTTTTAACAGGAACTATTCTTTCTTTATTTTGTTTTTTATGTTTATAAAATAATGAACTAATAATTGCATAACTTACTCCATTAGATAAAATCATAAATATTAGTAATGTTAAAACTAATAGTACCCAAATAACCATTACAAAAGTACTCTTCGCAATCTTGTAATAAACAAATATTTTATGAAGTAAAATTAAGAGTAAATACCCTATTCCTAAAGATAAAATAAAAAGTAATATAAAAACAATTCTTCCAAAAGCAAGTTCTATTAAATCAAGTAATTGATGTCTATTCATAAGTTCTCTAGAACATCTTCTAGCATTCTTAAAATTCTTCTCTTCAATAATCATATAATGTAGAGAAAATACCCAACTAAATAAAAGAATTGCTAAAGCAAAATAAAAAACCATTCCATACATAAACTTCTCTTGATTTCTAACAAAAAAATTCAATACAAAATCAGGTACTTTCAAAGAAGTAATAACATTAGATTCAATTCCTACATTAAAAAATGGAATCATAAAAGCAATCATAAAAACAGATAATATATTATTAAACTTAAATATATTTTTACATTTCGCAAAAGATACTTTAATTGCTTCTCCTAAAGAAATCTTATTCTTATGATAACTCTCATCAAATATAACAATCATCGTAGATAAATCAAATATCGCAATAATTGCTAAAAATAATAGTAAACATACTACAAAGGTAAAAGTAACAGGATTCCACACAAAAGAAGAAATATTCTCAACTGTAATATAAGAATATCCCGTTTTCTTCATAATTAAATTAAATACTGAAATAGTAATAGGCATTATAATAAAACTTATAATAATTTTGAATAAAAACTCAAAACACATAAAAGTCTTAAAATTATAGAAAATCATATTCCATGTATTTTTAAGATAATTATCCTTCATACTACATCTCCTATTTCTTTATAATAACACCTCCATAAGAAGAAAGACAATTATTTTTCACTCTTTTAAGTGTAAGAACCTTTTCTCCATCTCTATACTCTGAAGGTAAATATATTTCTTTATCACTATCAGTATTATTTACCGCAATAAACATTTTATTTTTATCATCCATTCGTTCAAATGTAACTACTTCAGGAGTTAATTCAAGAAGTCTAAAATCTGCTTTTCTTAAGAATGGATATTTCTTTCTAAATTGTCCTAAAGTTTGTACATAACTTAATAATTCTTTATCTATATTATTCCATGGAAAACTTCTTCTATTTGCTAAATTATTAAGTCCTTGCATACCAACTTCATCTCCATAGAATATTGAAAATATTCCAGGATAAGCTGCTAAAAAGAAAAGATATGCTTCATATACTTTTTTAGCTTCTAAATATTCTTCAGGTGTAAGTTTATAATTCTTAGTAAATTCTAAATTCTTTTTAACATCATCAGGTAAATCTTTAGCCCATCCTTGATCAGGATCAAAAGGAGTATATGAAAAACTATTTTTAAAGTGTTCAAGTGCATCTCCATAAATTCCTTTTTCTTGTAACTTATTAATTAAACTACAATAAGTATAATAATTAATTTCACTCTTACCAGTTAATAAGGAAACAATTGCATCTTGATTAAATCCTAACTCCCATAATGATTCATATATTTTATGTTTAAAATAATCTTCTAATTTACTAAACTCTCCCTTACCATCAAATTTTCTTTTTCCAAGAAGAGTAATTGCTCGAGATATATCATGAGTAGAAGTAAAATTCATTAAAGTATCAATTGTACATTTAGGATATTCTGCAAAAGTATCTCTAATTGTATATTCTAATTTTCTCGGATCTTTATATTTAAAATATCTAACTAATCCATCTACTAATGGATAATTCATTACAGAATGCATACTCTTTCCAGAAGATATATAAATACGTCCATTTCTCATTGGATTATCCCATACTTCTCCAAGAATAAATCCATCTTCTTTATTTCTAATTACTGCTTTATGTATTTCTTCTAAAGCAGGATCTGATAAGTTATCCGCAACATCTAATCTTAAACCATCTATTCCAAGTGCAAACCATTTATCAATTACTCCACCTTCACCACAAATATATTCTCTCCAAAAGTTAGAATCTGAATTTAACTCAGGTAAAGTAGGAAAATTCCACCAAAAAGTATTCTTACCATGCTCATTATAATTAAAGAAATCATGATATTTACTTACACCACTCTGATATATACCATTCTCTTTAGGATTAGGTCCAACATAATCTCCATATCTATCAAAATATTTACTCTCATCTCCAACATGATTAAATACTGCATCAATTATAACTTTCATTCCTCTTTTATGAGCAGCTTCACAAAGATTCTTTAAATCCTCATTACATCCTGCATAAGGATCAACACTCTCATAATCAGCAGTATCATATCTATGATTAGATTGACTCTTCATAATAGGGCTTAAATATAAAAGAGTAATTCCAAGAGATTCTAAATAATCTAGTTTTTCTTCGATACCTTTTAAATTTCCACCAAAGAAATCAACATTCCAAATTTCTTCTCCAGGATATTTCTTTTCTACATCAGGATTAACACCAAGTACAACATCTTCATCCCAGTCTTTATGAATAACTCTTCTAGGCATTTCTTTTAATTCTTCTCCAGCATGATAAAATCTATCAACAAAGATATGATACATCATTGCACCCTTAGCCCACTCAGGAGCATCAAACATAACACTTAGTTTATTTTTCTCATCATAATTAATAGTATCTTTAGTATTATGATTATTAATAATATGTCTTTTACCATCTGCATAGTATTCAAAATAATATTGATAAACTGCCCTCTGTTTAAGGGATATTACCCCCTCAAATATTGCACTAGTCTCATTATTATCTACATAAGTTAAAGGAATAGTATTACCATCAATTACTAAAAAAGATGAATCAATCCATCCTACACTCATTGGAATTTCTAAATGTACAAGAAATTCATTATCTATACTATTCTTATGTAGGTCTCTAAAATTAAAATGAACATTATCTACTCTATCCATATTACTCCTATAAACCCATCTTTATTCTAATAAAATTATATCATAAAAAAAATGGGAATTCCCATTTATTTTTCATCATCAAATACAAAAGTAATTTGTGCATCATATAATTGTTGATAAGAAAGTCTCTTAGCTTTATTATCAGATTTATCCATAGTTTGTATTTCAATCATATCCCAAATAGCAACCCACCATACTACACATAAAAAATTAGATACAATTGAACCAACATATTTCTCAAGTAATATATTTAAAGCAAGTAATATAACTCCAACTATTCCTAAAATAACACTTCTACGATTAGCAAGATACATTTCATAATCAATATCATCAATCTCAATACCATAATTATTACGTATAGATTTAATCATTCTCTCTTGTGTTGCAAAATCTACTCTAGGACAATGTATTTCTAATACAATATCAGTATTAATTGGAACCATATAAGCAATCTCTTCAATATAAGCACATACAGAGTCGGCTAACTCTACTTGCTTATAATCATGTAACATATATAAATCAGATACATTATCTAACTTAACAGGTATTACAGCTTTTCCATCTACATAATATTGCTTTTCAATATATTCATCTTCACTAAATTTAATTTTACGATTCTTTCTTCTAGCATTTCTTTTTGTTTCCATAAATAAACTCCCTATTTAATTTTAACTTTCTTTATAAAATTATTTTCAAACTCTTTTCCTAATTTAGAATTATAAAAATCAATTCTATAATATTCATTCTCATCATATCCTGAAAAATATGAAGTATAATCTATATCCTCTTCTTTATAAGAAATAATAGTCCATTTTTCACTACCAATTTTTTTATCTTTCTTATCTGCTTTCTCTTTCTTTTCTAAAGCACTAATCCCATCTTTTATTTTACCTTTTACTCTATTAACAGTAACACTATATAAAACTTTAGGTCTCTTATCATATAAACTATATGATTTAAAAGACTTATCACTACCAAAATCAAAAGAAGTAGATGTCTTATAATGAATATGTCTAAAATCTACACTTTCATCTAATGTTACATAGTGTCCATGTATTTTATACTCTATTCCACAACCAGTAACAAATACAAGTATTCCAAATAATAAAAGAATTATTCTTTTCATAAAATCACTCACTATCTATGAAAATTATAACAAAAAAAAGAGTTTAAATAAACTCTATTTTTCTTCTAATATGTCAAAATACATAGTTTCTTCAAACATTTTTAATAAATCAGCATAAACATCATCAGGATCACTATTTTGTTTAATTTCTACATTATAAACATATCCTTCATAATATCCACAATAATAGTATGCAGTATCTCTTTCTCCAAAATACCACTCAAATCCATTTATAGTTTTCTTCTCTAATCTAATTTTCTTTTTAGCCGCAACTGAATCTTTATTAGCATAATCTTTTAATTTAAACTTCTCATCTACTTTAGAAGTACTAATAACTACATCTATACCAGTAGGACCAGTACTTTTAAATTCTCCTGTATAAAACTCATATATTTCTTCTCTTTCTTTTGCATAGTTTTTCTTTAATTCTTTAGGAAGAAAAAACTCTAAGTAACGAACAGAATAAGACTCTCCTTCTGCTTTAGGTCTTTTATTTTCTTTACTAGCCCCAGACCCAGTCTTTTGACAACCAGTAATCATAAAAGCCATTATTATTAAACATATAAATACTATAATCTTTTTCATATTATCACCAATATAATTATATAAAAAAAAGAAGTAGAAATCTACTTCTAAATTAATTTACCCATAATTAGTAAATTATAACGATAATATTTTTCATAGTAGTTAGGATCCATTGAACAAGTTTGTAAAATAATTATCTTATCATTACTATTAACAGATACTCCAGTTTCATACTCAGAATGGTTTTTATAACTTTGAATTACTTCTCCCCACTCTGCATCACTATAATCCATTCTGTAATAGTATTCTAATCCATCACTATATTCATCAGTCGCAGTTGAAACATAAACTGAGAATATTAAATATGTATAAGTACGACCATTATAGTTTATTGTAATAGTTTTATTGTTTTGATAATATCCAGGATTATTATGATAATTTTGTAATGCTTGGAATGGTCCATTTCCATATACTGAACTATGTGCATAAACAATTGATTTACGACCATTAAAATCATTTCTAAAGTCTACAAAAGGTACTCCTCTACCATCATAGTTACCATTTATATCACGATTAAGATAAAAGCTTGATCCATCATCACTCATTAAATGATTATAAATTGATGCTACTTTAATAGAGTTACCAGAAATAGTATTAGATGTTACAGGAGGAACATAAACTGAATAAGTATCCCCAACTCTAGTATCAACAATTGTCTCTTCTAATACAGACTCTTCTGCTTTTTCTTCTTCTACTTGTTCTTCTTCATATTGTAAACGATCAATAAAAACATAAGGTTTATCTTCTTCTGATATAGCATAAACTGTATTTAAATTAATAATATAACCAAATATACCAGTATAAACACTGGCAAATACAAGTCCCATTTTAAGGACTCTTGCTAGTAATCCCTTTTTCATAATACCTAACCCCCATTAGTACGCACATTATACCATATTTTTACGATTTTGTCAAAAAAAGAGACCCTTAAAAGGTCTATTTTTCAATATAATTCTTAATTTTTTCAACCATGTCTAATGCTTCAAATGGACTAGTCTCTCTACCAAAATGTCCATAATTAGATAATTCATGATAAGTAATATGTTTTAAATCAAATGTATCAATAATGTTTTTTGGTCTAAAATCAAATAATTCATTAATCATCTCAAGTATTACATTATTATCATATTTACTAGTATCATAAGTATCAATGTAAATACTTACTGGTTTACTAACTCCTATAGCATATCCAACTTCTAATAAACATTTAGAACATATTCCAGAAGCAACTAAATTCTTACAAACATATCTTGCATAGTATGCAGCACTTCTATCTACTTTAGTATAATCTTTTCCAGAAAATGCTCCTCCTCCATGAGGACAATATCCACCATAATTATCAACTACTATTTTTCTACCAGTTAAACCAGAATCCCCAATAGGTCCACCAATTACAAATCTACCAGTAGGATTAATCAAGTATTTAGTATCAACTAAATATTTACTATCAATAACCTTTTCAATGATCTCAGTTGTAACATCTTCTCTTAGTTGGCCATAAGAGACTTCTTCATTATGTTGAAGAGAAATAACTACAGTGTCTACTCTAGTAGGTACCCCATCAACATATTCAACAGTTACTTGCATCTTACCATCGGGTCTTAAATATGGAAGAATTTTATTCTTTCTAACTTCTTCTACTCTTTTTGCTAAGCGACTTGCTAGTACATAACTAAGCGGTAAGTATTCATCTGTCTCACTACAAGCATAACCAAACATAATACCTTGATCTCCTGCTCCAGTATCATCTCCATCTACCCCTTGAGCAATATCAGAAGATTGTTCATGAATATCAATTATAATTGGAATAGTTTTACCATCAAAACCTAATTCTTCTCTATCGTATCCAACATTACAAATAACTTCTCTAACAAGTTTTTCCACATCAAAAGAATAATTACTTGTAACTTCTCCAAAAACAAATACTCGCTTACTACTTACTGCCGTCTCTACCGCAACTCTTGAATTATCGTCATGTGCTAGATACTCATCTAAAATTGTATCAGAGATAAGATCACATAACTTATCAGGGTGCCCTTTACACACCATTTCACTTGTAAATAACTTTTTCATAATATCCTCCTTCTTAATTACCTTAAAAAGAAAAGACATTCTATTAACCAATAGAATGTCTTATTAAAACTCATCTTTCGGTTAATACCGCAGGATTTAGCACCCACCCGAAATGGGTTGCTGGATTTCACAGAGCCTGTTCTCTCAATCACTCTTGATAAGGTAATATATAAATTTATTTACGAGATAATTATAATAAAAATAAATAAAAAAAACAAGTATAATTACTTGCTATTTTTTTACTTCAATTGATTCTAATAAATCATTAACAGCTTTTTCATTCGCATCACTCTTCTTATAAGTAAAAGCAAATAAATAAGCATCTTCTTTAACTTGTGTATAATATTGTCCTAAATAAATACCTTCAATTTCAGTAACTTTATAATAGAACTTTCTACCATTTATCTTTTTTGTCTTAATACCATCAGTCTTTGCAATACCTAAAGATAAGTCTCTATCTTCATACTTAGTAACAGTAAGAACCAAACCTTTAGATACATATTTCTTAGATTCCCATTTATTACCAGTTTCTAACTTTCCATTTTCTTCTTTTGTTTCAGTAACATTATCAAATACTTTATAAGTTACTTTTCCAATACCTTCAGCACCACACCCAGTAAGCAAGAAACACATCATTATAATTAAACAAGAAATAATAATTTTCTTCATACAAACACCTCATATTCTATAAACATTATAAATTATTTTGTTAATAAGTACAAGACATAGAAATGTCAAATTAATCATTTAAATATTCCTTTTTACCCTATTTTGTGGTATAAGAAAAGCAGAGAAGAAAAGGAGTGATTATATATGGAATTAGAAAACTTACAAGAATTACTACAAGAGAAAAAAAGAAGTGAAGTAAAGAAACTATTATCAGAAATGAACGAGTATGATATAGCCTCCTTAATTGAAGATCTTCCTGAAGAACAACTAATACAAGTATTTAGATTATTACCAAAAGATATCGCAAGTGATGTTTTTGTAAATATGGATGATGAAGTTCAAAGAAACTTAATTACATCTCTTACTAAAAATGAAGCTAAAGAGATTATTGAAGACATGTTTACCGATGATGCAGCTGACCTTTTTGAAGAAATGCCAGCCGTAATGGTAACAAGACTTTTATCAAACGTTGATAAAGATACACGTGCAGATATCAATAAATTATTAAAATATAAAGAAAATTCAGCAGGTTCCTTAATGGCGATGGAATATATCCACCTAAAGAAAGACCTAACGATTGAACAGTCTATCGCAAGAATTAGAAAACAACAAGAAGACTTCGTATCATATGATTCATGTTTTATAACTGATAAAGAAAGAAAACTTTTAGGTTATGTAACAGTAAAAGATTTAATCATAAATGAACCAGATACAATGATTAATGATATCATGCAAGAGTGTGATCATGTACTAACTACATCAATGGATCAAGAGGAAGTTGCTAATATCTTCCAAGATTATGACTATAGTACATTACCAGTAGTAGATTCAGAGAATAGACTTGTTGGTATTATCACAGTCGATGATGTTATCGATATCATGGAGGAAGAGGCAACAGAGGATATCGAAAAGATGGCCGCTATCACACCAACTGATAAGCCATATATGAAAACAGGAGTATTTGAAACATGGAAAAAACGTATACCATGGTTATTACTCTTAATGATATCCGCAACATTTACTGGTAGTATTATTACTCACTTTGAAAAAGCACTAGCCGCTTATGTAGTATTAACATCATTTATACCAATGCTTATGGACTCAGGTGGAAACGCTGGTTCTCAAGCAAGTGTATCAGTAATTCGTAGTTTATCTCTAGATGAAATTGAATTTAAAGATACATTTAAAGTTATGTGGAAAGAAATAAGGGTTGCCCTACTTTGTGGAATAACTCTAGCAGCTGCAAACTTTATTAAATTATTATTACTAGATAAAGTAGCAATGCCAATAGCAACAGTAGTATGTTCAACACTTTTACTAACAATAATATTTGCAAAGTTCGTTGGTTGTTCACTACCAATCTTAGCAAAGAAAATTGGATTTGACCCAGCAGTTATGGCATCTCCATTTATCACAACAATAGTAGATGCATGTTCCCTATTAATCTATTTTAAGATAGCAGGAATACTTCTAGGAATATAAAATAAAAAGAACCATAAGGTTCTTTTTTTATGTCTTAATAAGTACATTAGCAGTAGTCAAATTAGCATTACCACTATTATTAATAATCCATGCCTGAGCAGTCGCATCTTTAACATATATTTTTTGTGAAGACTGCCAACCATTAAATACATCAGTATAAGTAGTAATATTACTAAAGTCGAACGATGATATATCAATTTCAAAATTAGGATTACTATGTCCTACATTAGAAAAGAGAGTTTCAATATTTGTTACATTATTAATATAGAATTTATCACCCAAATTCAATGTAAAATTTGGATTACTATATCCACAATTACTAAACATTCCTTCTACTGGAGCATATGATGTCATTATTGTAACATTTCCTGTATCAAATTTGTTCCCTAAATCCAAAGTGAAAATCGTGCTATTATGACCTGTACTATAAAACATTGCTTGCATATTTGTTACATTACTTGTATCAAATTTATTTCCTAAATCCAAAGTAAAAACCTGGCTACTATATCCTGTCTTATAAAACATAGATCTCATGTTTGTTACTTTACTTGTATCGAATTTATCTCCTAAATCTAAGGTAAATAAGCTGCTAGAATATCCAGTTCTATAGAACATATTATGCATATTTATAACATTACTTGTATCAAATTTATCTCCTAAATTTAATATGAAATTGGAATTTGAATAACCAGTGTCCATAAACATCCATTGCATTTGTGTAACACTACTTGTATCAAATTTATCTCCTAAATCCAAAGTGAAAATCGTGCTATTATGACCTGTACTATAAAACATTGCACCCATATTTGTTACTTTACTTGTATCAAATTTATCTCCTAAATCTAATGTAAAAACCTGGCTACTATATCCTGTTTTCCAGAACATTCCTAAACCCATATCAGCACCACTCGATCCTATTAATCCAATTTTTAAATTATTTGATGACATTTCTGTTACATTACTTGTATCAAACTTATCGCCTAGATTCAATGTAAAGATAGTGCTACTATATCCAGTATCATAAAACATTGCAGCCATATTTTCCACTTTACTTGTATCAAAATTTTGCCCCAAATTTAATGTAAATAAATTATTATTATAACCCGTATCATAAAACATCGCAGCCATATTAGTTACATTACTGGTATTAAAATCTAAATCTAGACAAAAAACACTACTACTATATCCAGCAAGCGAAAACATTCCTCCCATGTTTGTAACACTGCTTGTGTCAAATTTATTTCCAAATTGTATTGTGAAATTGGTACTAGCATATCCAGCTCTTGCAAACATAAATTCCATTGTCTTAACATTACTTGTATCAAAATCATTACCTAAATCTAAAACAAAATCTGTATTGCTCCTTCCAACACAATTAAACATACCTTTCATATTAGTTACGTTACCTGTATCAAATTTGTCTCCTAAATCTAATGTGAATTGCCCGCTTTGACCACTTGTATTATTAAACATTCCTTCCATATTAGTTACATTACTTGTATCAAATCTATTATTTAAGATTAAACTAAAATTTGGATTGTTTACTCCAATCCATTCAAACATATAATCCATATAAGTGACATTACTTGTGTCAAATTTATTTCCTAACCTTAATTCTATTATTGTACTATTTGTTCCAGCATGACTAAACATATAGCCCATATTTATAACATTGCTTGTATCAAATTTGTCTCCCAAAGAAAAAGTAAAAATACTACTTGAAGCACCAACACCTTTAAACATATTTCTCATATTTGTTACATTTCCAGTATCAAATTTATCCCCTAAATCTAATGTGAAATTTTGATTGTAATATCCAACATTTTCAAACATACTTCCCATGTCTATAACATTGCTTGTATCAAATTTGTCTCCCAAATCTAATGTGAAAACTGTGCTTTTATATCCAGCTGAATCAAACATTCCAAACATATTTGTTACATTACTTGTGTCAAATTTATTTCCTAAATCCAAAGTGAATACTGTACTACTATAACCAGCTCCATGAAAAAGATTAGTCATGTCTGTAACATTACTTGTATCAAATTTGTCTCCCAAATCTAGTGTGAAGACTGTGCTTTTATAACCGGTATCACAAAATATTCCTCCATATGTTCCACCATTATTGTTCATTTCTGAATCGCTCATATCAATTACATTGCTTGTATCAAAGTTGTTGCCTAAGTTTAAAGTGAAAACTGTACTATTTCTCCCTGTACCTGTAAACATATCAGCCATATTAATTACATTACTAGTATCAAAGTTGTTACCTAAATCTAACGTAAATATTGGACTACTGTATCCAAGTAGTGAAAACATTCTTTTCATATTCTTTACTTTTGAAATATCTAATTTTTCTATTCCATTTATATTATCCACATATAAAAAATTGTAGAATAAATATGAGCTATTCTCATTAGCATATAAATGCCCATCGCCTTGTATATACAAATCATACTTTGTATTATCATCTTGGTTAGTTGTAATATAAGCTATTACATTTCCATTCTGTGCTACACCAATATCCCAACTTGCAACTACATTATCAGGTGCATTTATTTCATCATCCAAGGTAATAGTCTTTATTTTATCACGATATGTACTATTTCTAAATGCTGTTGTATCTGATGAAGATGTAGTTCTAATTATTGGTTCCTTATATTTTGAAAGAGTAATATTACCCGTAATTCCAAGTCCTGTACTAAGTAGAGAATATCCAACAGTTAATGACAACACAAAAACTAGAATTGCAAAGATTCTATATTTTCTATTATCAAATCTACGCTTTCTTCTAGTATATTTCATATTATTCTCCTATTATAATTATATATTTTCTAGATATATTTCTCAATGAATGAGAGATAATTAAGCTATTACTTTACAATTATTAACAAAAAAAGAACCAATTGGTTCTTTTATGTTTTTATAAGTACATTTGAAGTTGTTAAATTAGAGTTTCCACTGTTATTAATAATCCATGCTTGATCACTACTATCTTTTACATATATCTTCTGTGTTGTTTTCCACATATAAAACATATGTTGATAATCCGTTACACTACTAAAATCAAACAAAGAAATATCAAGCACAAAATTATCATTAGCATATCCAGTAGAACTAAACATTGAATCCATTGTAAAAACATTACCTGTATCAAATTTATCGCCTAAGTCCAACACAAAATTTGGATTATTACAACCAGCATTATAAAACATATAATCCATATCTTGTACATTTGAAGTATCAAATTTGCCTCCCAAATCTAAAGTAAAATTTGGATTACCATAACCTGCAAAATAAAACATACGACCCATACCTTTTACACTACTTGTATCAAATTTGTTTCCTAAATCTAGTGTAAACACTGGACTTGAATAGCCCGTTTCACTAAACATTGATCTTGTATATAATACACTACTTGTATCAAACTTATCTCCTAAATCTAAAGTAAATATAGTACTCAAATACCCAGTTTTATTAAACATACCACTCATATCTGTTACAGAAGATGTATCAAATTTATCGCCTAAATCTAAAGTGAAAGAGGTATTATTATATCCAATTCTACTAAACATAGAGTCCATATTTGCGACATTGCTTGTATCAAACTTACTCCCTAAGTCTAGAGTAAACACTGGACTACTATATCCAGTTGATTCAAACATTCTACACGTACTTATTACTTCACTAGTATCAAAATTATCTCCTAAATCTAAGGTCATTACCATACTACTTCTTCCTGCATAGTTAAACATATCTATCATATAAGTAACATTACTTGTATCAAACTTATCTCCTAAATCTAAGGTAAATACTGTACTATTATAGCCCGTACTGTGAAACATGTCACTCATAGTTGTTACATTTCTTGTATCAAATTTGTCTCCTAAATCTAAGGTAAATACTGTACTATTATAGCCCGTACTGTAAAACATTCCATTCATATTTGTTACTTTGCTTGTATCAAATTTGTCGCCTAAATCTAATGTAAAATTAGAATTCTTATATCCAGTATTAGAAAACATACTGTTCATGTTTGTAACATTTGAAGTATCAAACTTATCACCTAAATCCAAAGTAAATGAAGAACTGTTTTTACCAACAGAACTGAACATTATATTCATATTTGTAACTTTACTAGTATCAAATTTATCTCCTAAATCTAATGTAAAAACTGTACTATCCCTTCCAACTGCATTAAACATACTATCCATATTAGTTACATTTGAAGTATCAAATTTGTCTCCCAAATCTAATGTCATTACAGTACTTTTAAGTCCTGTGACATCAAACATGTGATCCATATTGGTAACATTACTTGTATCAAATTTATTTCCTAAATTTAGAGTAAAAATTGTACAACTATAACCGGCAGATGGAAACATATATTCCATATTTGTTACATTTGAAGTATCAAATTTGTCACCTAAATCCAACGTTAAGAAAGAACTACCATCACCAAGCTCATAAAACATATAACTCATATCAGTTACATTACTTGTATCAAATTTGTCTCCTAGATTAATAGTAAAAGCTTGAGAATAAATTCCTGTATTCTTAAACATATATTTCATATTTGTTACTTTGCTTGTATCAAATTTTGATCCTAAATCCAATGTAAAAGATCTATTATGAGATCCTGCTTCATTGAACATATAAGACATATTTGTAACATTGCTTGTATCAAAATTATCACCCAAATCTAATGCAACAGTTCCAGATGATCCAAATCCTTTAAACATATAACTCATATTTTTTACCCTTGAAGTATCAAGTTTATCTAATCCATAAATATTGTCAACACCAGAAAGTTTAGAAAACAAATAAGAGCTATTTTCATTTGCATATAAATGTCCATCACCTTGAATATATAAATCATACTTGGTATTATCATTTGAATTTCTAGTTAAATAAGCCATTACATTTCCATTACGAGCAACACTATAATCCCATGATGCGACCACATTATCAGGAGGATTGATTTCATTATCCAATGTAATATTTTTAATGTAGTAAATATAACTAGAGCTTCGAAAAGCAGTCGTATCATACTCGGATGAAACAGTACGAATAATAGGCTCCTTATATTTTTTTAATACTAAGTTTCCACTTATACCTAATCCTGTACTTAAAAGAGAATACCCAACAGTTAAACACAACACAAAAACTAGAATTGCAAAGATTCTATATTTTCTATTATCAAATCTTCTCTTTCTTCTAGTATGTTTCATATTATTCTCCTATTATAATTATATATTTTCTAGATATATTTCTCAATGAATGAGAGATAATTAAGCTATTACTTTACAATTATTAACAAAAAAGAACCAAAAAGGTTCTTTTTCTATGTCTTAATAAGAACATTACTTGTAGTTAAGTTACTACTTCCTCCATTAGCAATAACCCATGCTTGATCAGTAGCATCTTTTACATAGATTTTTTGTGTTGTTTTCCAAACTTTGAATATATTAGTATATGATGATAAATTGCTAAAATCAAAAGTTGACACATCAATAACCATATTATCATTTACATAACCAACACCATCAAACATTGTTTCCATATTTGTTACATTACTTGTATCAAATTTATTTCCTAAATCTAATGTAAATCCAGTACTATTATACCCCGTTTTGCAAAACATAGATTTCATATCTGTAACTTTACTTGTATCAAATTTATCTCCTAAATCTAAGGTAAATACAGTACTACTATAACCTGTATCATTAAACAATCCTAACATATTTGTTACATTGCTTGTATCAAATTTAGAACCCAAATCTAATGTGAAAGAGGTATTACTATGACCAGTACTTCTAAACATAAGACTCATATCAGTTACTTTACTTGTATCAAATTCAGAACCTAAATCTAAGGTAAACACTGGACTATTAAATCCAGTACAATAGAATAAACCATGCATATTTATTACATTACTTGTATCAAATTTACTTCCTAAGTCCAAGGTAAATACTTGACTATTATATCCTGTGCCACTAAACATTGATTCCATAGTTTCTGCTTTACTTGTATCAAATTTATTTCCTAAGTCTAAGGTAAAGACTGGACTACTATAACCAGTCCTTAAAAAAACAGTTTTCATATTTGTTACATTACTTGTATCAAATTTATCTCCCAAATCTAAAGTAAAAACTGTACTACTGTAGCCTGTTTCATCAAACAAACTAATCATTGATGTTACATTGCTTGTATCAAATTTATCCCCTAAATTCAACTCGAAAGAAAGACTACTACGTCCTGTACTTCTAAACATGTAACTCATATCAGTTACATTGCTTGTATCAAATTTATCCCCTAAATCCAAAGTAAATATAGTACTACTGAATCCAGTACAATAAAAAACTCCATCCATATTTGTTACATTACTTGTATCAAAATTAGTTCCAAGATTTAAAGTAAAGATTGGGCTACTATAGCCTGTGCTATTAAACATATTAAACATTGTTGTAACATTGCCTGTATCAAATTTATCTCCCAAATCTAAAGTAATACTTGTACTACTATATCCAGCATCTTCAAACATACAGTACATGTTAGTTACATTACTTGTATCAAAATTATTACCTAAATTCAAAGTAAACACTGGACTATTATAACCAGTTTCATGAAACATATATGACATATCAGTAACTTTACTTGTGTCAAAATTATCTTCTAAATCTAAAATAAACACTTGACTACTATGACACGCTTCCTTAAACATCGCTTTCATAGTTGTAACATTGCTTGTATCAAATTTATCTCCTAAATCTAAGGTTATTGCCGTACTATTATATCCAACATGTGCAAACATCCACTCCATAGTTGTTACACTACCTGTGTCAAAACTATTTCTTAAATCCAAGATGAAATTTGTACTATTATTGCCTGTTTCATTAAACATGCTGTTCATATTCGTTACTTTACTTGTATCGAATTTATCGCCTAAATCAAGCGCAAATATTGTACTACCATAACCAGTTTTAGAAAACATGCCACTCATATTTTCTACATTACTTGTATCAAAATTATTGCCCAAATCCAAAGTAAACACTGTGCTACTATAACCAATATCATTAAACATAGCCTGCATATTTGTTGCACTACTTGTATCAAATTTATTTCCTAAGTCTAGTGTAAAAGATAGACTATCATGACCAGTACTTCTAAACATAAAACTAAAATTTGTTACATTACTTGTATCAAATTTACTACCTAAATCTAAAGTAAAAACTGGACTACTATAACCTGTGCAATAAAACATAGAACTCATATTTGTTACATTGCTTGTATCAAAGCTAGCACCTAAATCTAAAGTAAATACTGTACTACTATAACCAGTACTATAGAACATATAATTCATATTTGTTACATTGCTTGTATCAAATTTGTCACCTAAATTTAAGCTAAAAGTAGTATTGCTATAACCTGTATTAGTAAACATATAACTCATATCTGTTACATTGCTTGTGTAAAATTTGTTGCCTAGATCTAAGGTAAAAACTGTACTTTTATATCCTGTATTTCTAAACATACTATACATACTTGTGGCCGAACTTGTATCAAATTTATCTCCTAAATCTAAAGTAAAATTTGTATTACTATAGCCAGTATTATAAAATAAACCAATCATGTTTGTTACATTACTTGTATCAAATTTATCTCCTAAATCCAAGGTAAAACTTGGACTACTATAGCCAGCATAGTAAAACAAAGTTTTCATATTAGTAACTTTACTTGTATCAAATTTATCTCCCAAATCTAAAGTAAATACAGTGCTATTTCGACCAGCAGCATTAAACATTGATTCCATAGTTGTAACATTACTAGTATCAAACTTGCTACCCAAATTTAAAGTAAATATTGGACTTTCATGACCTGCATCCTCAAATGTTTTTTTCATATTAGTTACATTGCTTGTATCAAAATTGTTTCCTAAATCTAAAGTGAATACCATACTATTGTATCCAGTTTGATAAAAAAGATAGGACATATTTGTAGTTCTTGATATATCTAAATTATCAATTCCATTTATTTGATCTACACCTTTTAATTTGTAAAATAAATAACTGCTATCCTCATTTGCATATAAATGTCCATCACCTTGTATATATAAATCATACATTGTATTATCATCATGATTTCTTGTAACATAAGCCATTACATTTCCGTTGCCTGCTTCTCCTATATCCCAAGATGCAACAACATTATTTGGAGGATTAATCTCATCATCTAAATTAATAATCTTAATCTTTTCTCTATAAGCATCATTTTTGAATGCAGTTGTATCAGTATCACTTGAAGTTCTAATAATTGGCTCTTTATATCTTGCTAAGCTAATTGATCCTGAAATACCTAACCCCGTGCTAAGAAGTGAATATCCAACAGTTAAACACAACACAAAAACTAGAATTGCAAAGATTCTATATTTTCTATTATCAAATCTACGCTTTCTTCTAGTATGTTTCATATTATTCTCCTATTATAATTATATAATTTATCATAATAGTCTTCAACAAAATAGCCATATAAAAACAAGACTTTACACATAAAAAAAGCACTTTTTAGTGCTTTTTATTTAATATAAATCTTTTAACTAAGAATTTCATAATTATTACTAAAACTACTGCAATTATCTTAACTAGTAATGGATTCCAAGATATTGTAGTAACTAATCCAAAGATAATACCTTCAGTAAGTATTAATCCTAAGAAGTATAAAATAAATAATTCTTTAACCATTTGTTTTTTATTATTCTTATCAAATACATACTTATTACTCATAAAGTAACTAAATATTAAGATAATTACAAAAGATATTGCATTAGCAATCATTGGATCTAATTTTACAAAGTGATAAAGAATGAAATAAATAATTACATCAACTATTGTAGATATTCCACCTACTAAGAAAGATTTTAAAATAGTTACTAACATTTGCTCTTGTCCTGGAGCAACCTTCCTACCCATACTACCTAAACTCTCTCTTACCATTAATGTAAGTTCATCTGGTTTTTCTACTACCTTTTTCTCTTTTTCTTTTTTTACTTTTATTTTCATTTTGTTACTCATATTCATCACCTAAAACTGTTTTACATATTTCTTTGTATCTACCCTTAAATTCTTTTTTAGTATGTTCACTTAAATCTTGAAAGTCTTTCTTAAATGTTTCTCTCATATAATCTCTTGAGTCTTTAAGTGAAACACCTTTTCTTGTAAACATTGAATGAAATAACATTGGAATATTATCAAAGTGCGCTAAGATATCAGCATCAGCTACACATAACTCTTCCAAGTTCATTGCATTCTTACTACTACGATGGTGTTCTACACAGCCTAATACTTTTACTTTTTTATCTTCAGGATACTTTAATTCAGTAAGAATTTCTTCAGCAATAATTCTTCCATTTGTATGATGATTCTCTCTATCCCCTACTTTTCTAACAAGAGCTATATCATGAAGTAAAGCACCTAATCTTACAATTTCAGAATCTGCTTTATACTTTTCTGCTAAAGCAATTGCTTCATTATAAACATACTTAATATGTTCTCCCCAAAAGTCATAATGATCAACCGCTTGTTCCTGATAAGATAAAGAATCTCTTTTAATAATTTCTTCTACTTTTTTAACAATATTATCCATATTACTTAATTCCATATTCTTCTTTAAAATCTTTTTTAACTGCATTTCTTACTTCATCGTATATTGCATTATTCATTTTATCTTTAATCTCTTCTAAATCATTTTGATAGTAATATTTACCATCATCTATTGCTAATTGATAACCCATATTTGCAACTAATAAATACTTATAAGATGTTGATACATTCTCACTCATTCCTCCACCTGGAAGTTTTTCTTCAGCAAGTCTTGCAAATAATCCTGGATGCAATAATTGATCTTGTAATGAATAATTATTAATTAATTCTGCAAGAGCATTTTCATAGTAATATACTCCAAGTTCTTTGTCTTTTTCAACACCTATTCCATCACAGTATATTTTACCTAATTCATAGAAAGCATCTACGTCTCTTAGTTCCATTGCAATCTTAAAATAAGATAGTGCAATATCAACTTCTGCTGGTACTCCTTCTCCATACATATAACAAACTCCAATATTTCCAATTGCTTTTGAGTTTCCCATAGATCCTGCTAAATGGAAATATTCAAGTGCTACTTCATAATCTTGATCATGATAATATCTAATACCTTTATTACATAAATAATTAGAATCTCCGCTTTGAATAGCAGCTTTATCTGCTTTAGTTAATTTCATAATATTCCTCCTATTCATAAATTATTATATCAAAAATAATAGTTTTTTTATATAAAAAATAATGTATAATAATATCATAGGGAGTATGATAATATGGCTAATATCACAACCTTCTTAATAAAAGGGGAATTAGATAATTATGAAGATAAAATAGAGTTTATTAAATATAATAAAGATACTATTTTAGAAGACATTAAAAATGCTAAAGGTAAATATATTAATTTTATTAAAAACTTTGAAAATATTAAAGAAACATATTTTGAAAAAATCTTATCTATTAGTGAAACAGAGTTTGATGTATGTTTCTTAAATTATACAATTGAAATAGATGGAAAAATTTTATCTACAGAAGTACTTGAAGAACCTGAAATTCAAAAGAAACCTTATGTTGGAGATTATATTTGGTGTTACTTGTGGAAAAAAGAAAAACTAATTGAATTATTAGAATCAAATGATAAATCAAATGAATATGTAGATTCCCTATTCTATTATGTTAATTTTATTAGAGAACCAATTTATAATCATAAACCATCTGAACAATTAGTAACAGACTTTATCTATACAGATGAAAAAAAGCTAGAAAAAAGAAGTAATGTATTCTATTTAGGTAATTATATTAATGGTCAATTTAATGGCTATATCACATGGCTTAAAAACATAGGTAGATGTTTTAGTAATGATTATAAAATGACAATTATATATGACAAAATATATGAACCTACAAGAGTAGCATTATCTAAGTATTTTGAAATGATAGAAAGAGATAAAAGCACACTTTATTTATGTGATAAATTATTTGTAACATACTCTACTTATTATTATCCTAAAGATCTTTTAGTAAATGGAGAAAACTATTTATTTATTCATGGAAATATGTCAGATTATCCTCATTCAAGAAAATATAAATATGATAATTATACTAAGTATATTGGAGTATCTGAAATAAGTGCTAAAAAAGCTGAAGGTTACTTCCCTACTGATCATTTTGAACATATTATGAATCCAATTAAAATAGATCCAAATGATGTATTACCTCACTTAAAATTAGTTTCTGCTCAAAGAAATGATCCTATTAAGAAAGGTGAAAGAATTCATAAAATATCTAAGATTTTAGATGAAGAAGGAGTACCTTATACATGGAATGTTTTTACTGATACTAATCCTTATCCACCAGAAAGTGTTTATGGGGGAGTAATTTATAGAAGATCAGTTCAAAATGCACTACCTTATATAAATGATGCAGACTACTTCGTTCAATTAAGTGATAGTGAAGCTTGTAGTTATTCAGTAATGGAAGCTTTATCATTAAATACTAAAGTAATACTTACTCCACTTGATTGTTACAAAGAAATGAAGATTGATGAAGATCAAGGATTCATTATTCCATTTGAATATTTTGAAGATGATAATAAAGAAAAATTAAGAGAAGTTGTATTACAAATAGTAAAAGATCAACATAAGAAAACAACTAATAACTTATCACCTGAGATGTATGAAGGTTATAAAGATTTACTAATAAAATAAAAAAGATAATAAATATTATCTTTTTTTTATTTTATGTTATAATAACTTTTATAACTGAGGTGATAATATGGAGTATGATGTAAGAGAGCCAAAACAACAGAGAGCAATCCTAAAGAAAGAAAGTATTATTGACGCAGGCTTCAAGTGTATATGTGAAGTTGGTTATCATAATACTAATACTGCAGAGATTGCAAAAGAAGCAAATGTTTCAACTGGTATAATATATCAATACTTCAAAGATAAACATGATATTCTAATCGCAGGACTTGAAAAATATGGAGAAGATATCTTCTTTCCTATCATTAGAATTGAAAAAGTAGATCTTAAAAAAGATTTTGAAAATACTATGAAATCTATGATTAAAGAGTATATTAATAATCATAAGATATCAAAAGTTGCTCATGAAGAAATAACCGCAATGGTTCACTCAGATAGTGATGTTGCAGAGTACTTCTACAAAAAAGAATTAGAGTCAACTGATAGAGTTACAAAATATTTATTAAATAATGGATTTAAAGATAATAATCTTCAAGAAAAAGTACATATTTCTATGGGATTAATAGATAATCTATGTCATGAAGTAATCTATCATAAACATAAAAAAATGGATTATGATAAAATGACTGATTTAGTAGTAGATTTAATTATTGGACTATTTAAAAACGACATTTAAAAATGTCGTTTTTTTATTCAGCAAACATATTTGTTTCTTCAATTTTAGGATACCAATTAGGATGAAATGCACTATATCCTTTCATAGTTTCTTGTCTTAATCCATCATAGTAATGTTCACTACTCTTCTTATATCCTACCGCTACAGTAGAATCATAATAGTAATATTTATCATTATATTTAACAATATTCCACATATGATAATCCTCTGAAGAACCATTCACAATATATGACTCTATTCCAATTCTTTGGAATATTATTTGACTAGCTTTCGCAAACCCTGCACATACTGCATTCTTCTTTATAAAGACACTATAAATAGATTGATTCTTTGATGCAAAAGTAAAGTAATAATCATAGTCATTATGACTACCCATCCAATTATATACATATATAATTTTTTGTTTATCAGTCATATTCTTAGTTTCTTTTTCTATTTTATTTAGAATAGATTCAATTCTCCATACTCCATAATAATCTTTTAAAGATAAATAATAAGATGGTTTTAAAAACAATCTAAATTTACCATTATTATATTGCCATGAATATCCACCATAATTCATAAGTTCTGGATGATCTACCATTATTGCTTCATTAGCATAATTAATAATATCTGCACAATCTTCATAGTCGTAGCAATGAAATTCATCCATATCTATATTAAAGTATACTTGATGTTTTAATGCACCTTCTAATATCAAGTCATACATTTTCTTATCATCTTCTCCAAGTTCTTCTTTATAGATTCTTTCATCACTCTTATATAAAGAATTAACATTATGAATATCTACATTATTATTTCTAATCATAATAAAAATTCCATAAACTATTATGAATAAAATAATTGAACCAATAAATTTATGTTCTTTAAAAAACCCCATAATTACTCCTATATTTTAAGTATCTTTCTAAGTACTTTATTATCATACTTTTCTTCATCTAAATTATCTAAATCTACATCTTCTGTTCTATTTTGTTTATAACTACAATCATAAGATAAATTATGAAAATACCATTCTAGTCTCATAGATTCTATACTTCTTTCCCATGGACTAGGATTAAGTCTTTCATATTCTTGTATTACTTCTAGTATATCATTTCTATCATTCTTATCACATATACTACAAGAATTATATATTTTCATATTAGGATCATCTTTACTAAATCTTTGATCTTCTATTAAGATTACTCTATCACCTTTAGGAATAGTCTCTAAAAACTCTTTATCACCAATATAGATTAAACCACAAGGACACTCTGCAAAAGCCTCACTTTCACTTAATATTTCATAGTGAGGTGTATAGTTCGTATCTACTGCACAGTATGTAGTACCAATCGCAACAGCAATACCTAATGCAGCTAATTTTTTCTTTAAGTCCTTGTAATTCATAGATTCCCCCAATCTTATATAAAAATTATAACATAAAAAAGAAAACCTAAAAAGGTTTTCTATATTTTCATATTTTTCTTTCTTTTTTCTATATCTTTTAATATAGCTTGTACATTCTTTTCATTTCCATGATCAGTAGGTTCATAGTACTTTCTACCCTTTAATACTTCAGGTAAACACTCCATTGGAGTAAGTCCTCCATAGTCATGAGCATACATATAACCTTTTCCATAACCTAAATCTTTATCTAACTTAGTCTCAGCATTTCTAAGATGTAATGGTACTTTTTCTTTAGCTGTTTTAATCGCATCTTCTGCTGCTTTCATATAACCTACTTCTAACGAATTAGATTTAGGAGATACACTTAAATAAACTACTGCTTGCGCAAGATTAACATTACATTCAGGTACTCCTATAAATGTTACTGCTTGATATGCAGATACTGCTTGTACCAAAGCATTAGTATTAGCCATACCAATATCTTCAGATGCAAATCTAACAATTCTTCTCGCAATATATTTTGGATCTTCTCCAGCTTCTAACATTCTTGCTAAATAATAAAGTGCTGCATCAGGATCACTATTTCTCATAGATTTATGAAGAGCAGATATTAAATTATAATGTTCTTCTCCATTTTTATCATATAAAAATGTTTTACTATGTAATACAGTCTCTAAATCTTTCTTAGTAATCTTTTTCTTATGTCCTTTACTAGTAATTGTATTAATAACATTTTCTAAAGTATTAAGTGCACTTCTAGCATCTCCATTACTAATATTCGCAATTATATTAAAAGAGTCATCATCTAAAGTAATATTTGGATATACCTTAGACATTGCTCTATGTAATACTTCTAAAATATTTTCATTTGTTAAAGAATGAAGTACATATACTTTTGTTCTCGAAAGTAAAGCGGAGTTTACTTCAAAAGAAGGATTCTCAGTAGTTGCCCCAATAAGTACAATAGTACCATTTTCTACATAAGGTAAAAATGCATCTTGTTGAGCTTTATTAAATCTATGTATTTCATCTACAAATAGTATAGTTTTTTTACCCATACTCTTATTGTATTTAGCAATCTCAAATATTTCTTTTACTTCTTTTACTCCTGAAGTAACCGCAGATAATTCATGAAAACTAGATTTAGTTTTTTCAGCAATTATCTTTGCGAGTGTTGTTTTACCAACTCCCGGAGGTCCCCAAAAGATCATAGAAGAAATTTGATCAGATTCAATCATTTTACGAATAGATGAATCTTTCCCAACAACATCTTCTTGACCTACAAAGTCATCTAAACTCATAGGTCTCATTTTATCTGCTAAAGGTTTAAATTCAGTTGAATTATCTAAATCAAATAAATTCATATAACCACCTAAAAATATTATATCATTTGAATAAAAAAAAGGATAGTTTTATCCTTTTTCTATACTAACTAATTTCTTATTTTTAAAAGTATAAATCATCTTATTTAAAGAATCTTGATAATTCATAAATCCTTCTCCATAGTATTCACCTACATACTCATTAGGACTTACTTTATATAATTGGTCTCCTGCAACTACTCCTTCAATAGTAGTAATAGTAACAGTATCTTTCTCTTCTTTAATATCTAAAATATCTCTTTGAATTAAGCTAGTTTCTCTCTCTAATATACTATTAGTTACATAAGAATCTAATTTATTAAAGTATCTTGCATTATTACCATTATAATCAAATGACTCTTTCTTACAATTATTAAATAATTCTAAACATACTTTATTTAGTAATGTTCCATCAATTAAATTATAATCTTCTTCTACTTGTAATTTATCAAAATTCATTGAATTCAAACTAATATAATTCTTAACTTCAGTAGTAAGTTCTCCATTATAGAAAGAATCAATATAAATAGATTTTTCAGATAAAATATATGAATCAATATAAGGTGCATATTTCTCTTTTAAATCATCTAAATTAGGTTCTTCTACTACATCTAATATTTTATCAGTATCATTATCTTTTTCTACTTCTTTATTATTATCTTTCTTCTCTACTACTTCTTCCTTATCTTTTACAGGAAATATCTTATGAACATATGAATCATAATAATGAGTATTATAAATTAGATAAACAAGAGCACAAATAATAATTATAAATATAAGTAACCATATATTCTTCCAAAATATTTTATGATTCTTCTCTCTTATAATTCTCTTATAATTCTTCTCTACTTCACCAATAACTTCTTTCTTAACTTTACTATCAATCGCCTTTTCAAGTCTCTCTTCTAATGCAGTATCCACATAGGCCATAAGTTCCTTTTTAATTTCATTTTTATTAACAGTATCTTCTACTTCTTTTTTCTTTGGCATAACCTTACCCTCCTAATATCATTATAAATATTTTTAAAATAAAAAACAAGATTTTAAATCTTGTTTAAAAATTAATTTCTTTAGGTGGCTTAGTAAAAGATGAGATTGTTGCTTTACCATGCTCTAAATAAAGAAGTTGTGTATTTTGATCATCTTCACTATACATTCCTCTAAGTTGTGGATTTTTATCTAAGAAATATTTCTTTGCGTCTCTTTCATCATCCATCATAATAGTGCCTTCTAAACGAATCCATTCTTCTCCAATTGTTGCACATATCTCTATCTTATTATTTTCATGTAACTGTTTAGTAACATTCTTACCTTTTCCAGTTAAAAAATATAATCTATTATTGTATATTTCAACAACTCCAAATGGTCTAACTCTAGGTTGATCTCCTTCTGCTGTTGCGAAATAAAAGCATCCTGCTTTCTTTAAAAACTCTAATATTTCTTCCATAATATATCCTCCTATAGAAATTATATCATACTCCTCTATTATATTTATAAAGCTTTTTGACTATTGGATTATAATCTACTCCCGAAATATCTTTAGCTTGTTTATCTGCTAAATATTTAGTTAGATACATACTCTCAATTAAAGCCCTATAATCGCCTAATAAGCCCTTTTCTACATCAATCACGATTAATTTATCATAATATGGTAAAATCTCCTCTAAAAGAAGTTTATCAAGCTCTGAATGAGTATTATAGTAGATTGCTGTAGATGAATAATTCTTACACATTGTACTTCTTCCATGACAATAAGAATATTTATCATGAACTATTGGAATACCAATACCAGCTTCTACCATAGTAGACTCTAAATACTTAGAAGCTGTACTAGTATCAATTCCACTAAATATTTCATAAATATTACTAGTAGGTTCAAAAGTAAAAGATTTTTCTTTAATACTTTCAAGTAATAAATCAATATTACCATCTAAATAATAATTCATTAAGATACTACAAGGAACAAGTGTTGCCCCTATCGATATAAAACTCTTTTCAGGATCACTACAAGTATAAGTAATATTACAAATATCTTCTCTATCATTTTTCTTACTACTAAGAAGATAATGTTTTAAGTTATTTAGAAAAGATAATTCTACTCCATAATTATTACCAGAATAACTACAAGATAATACATTTTTGTATCCATCTAAATTCCTATAAATAAAATCTCTCGGTTCTACATTTTCAGTAATAATATGATTCTTTTCTCTAAGTACTTTAGAAGCAAGCTCTGATACTACGCTTGATCCTCCTACTCCAGAAACTAAAGTTGGTCCATCAATACTTTTTAACTTACTATTTATTAATTCTAAGTCAGAATCATTAAATCCCTCTCTTACTCTTTTTTCTAATTTTGAAAAATTTAAATTTCCATTTTTTTCCATAAAAAATCCTCCTTAAGTACAATTTAATACTTAAAGAGGAAATATTTCGTCTCTATACTAATTATTCTTCAGTTTTCTCTTCTGGAGCTTCTTCTTTTTTATCTAATGGTTCTCCAGTATTTGGATCAAACTTAGGAGTAACTGTTGGTTGTGGTGCTGGTGTAGTAATAGGTTCACCAGTATTTGGATCAAATTTAGCAACTGTAGGCTTTACATAAGTTTCAGGTGCAGCATTAATTTGTTTTTCAAATAATTTTTCAGCTAAATCACCTACAACAGGTAATTTAGGATCTGGTTCATTATTTAGAACTTTAACAATTCCTAAAATCATTAATACTAAATATAATACTCCAATAATCCAAGAAACAAATGGAATTCCAAATCCAATCGCAAGAGCTAAAACAAAATTAATAAATCCAATACCAATACTTACTACTGTATAAGCTCCACCAATTACTATAGATTGAGCTGCATGGAATACTGTTTTACGATCATTATCTTTGAATCCAAACATAACAATAATTCCACCAAGCCAACTAAATAAATAAGCTATAACTCCTTTTCCCTTATTATCCATCTACATCATCCTTTCTATACTATAATTATGACATTTTATAACAATAAAATCAATATTAAATAAAAGTATAAAGTATTCCAACAAGAATAATTATAATAAATAAAATAATACTTGTTTTACTAATTGTAACTTTTTTTAAGTCTTTAATTTCTAACTTATCTTCTACACCTATATAATTAAGTCCAAATAATTTCTTCTTACTTAAATCTTTTTCAGAATAAAGACCAAATGCTGTAGGATTATCATATTCAGAATATTCAAAATCTTTAAGACCTGCAAACGCCGCAAACATAACTAAATCTCCGGCAGCTCCAGATATATTCACAATAGATAAAGCAATTAATATAGGTAAATCAAATATTAATCCAATAATATAAGTAATTACTCCAATAATTACAAATGGATATAATAAAGAAGTTAAGATATTTCTCTTACTAATATTTTGTTTACATAAACAACAAAGAATTCCTTTTTCTAAATGTGCCCCATAAGTAACATTTTTAAACTTTGCTCCATGAAGTACATAAGCTAAACTATGTAATAATTCATGTAAACACAAATATGGAATCATTAATAGTAATATAATTCCCATATTATAATCCCAATTATGAATAATTCCTATTTTATAAAATAATGCTGTAACTACAATACATAAGAAGAATAAAACAATAGATACAACATTTAAATAATTCATATTCATCTCAAAAAGATAATATTTCTTTTTCATTTTAACACTCTCCTATAATTAATTTTATCATGAGAGATATTAATTGTAAATGAAACAAAAAAAACGAATCAATGATTCGTTTTTATTCACTTCTAAGTGCAAGTACTGGATCTTGTGCAGCAGCTTTCTTAGATGGAATTAAACCACCAATTACTGTAAGACCTGTACTTAGAATAATAAGTATAATTGCTGCAGGTAATGGAAGTACTGCCGTAATATTAGGATTATTTGTAAGTATATGAATAATCGCATTAATAGGTATTAATAATAAGAATGAAACTACTACTCCAATACATCCAGCTAAGAATCCAACAATAAATGTCTCAGCATTAAATATTGAAGAAATATTCTTCTTAGATGCACCTATTGCTCTTAAAATACCAATTTCTTTAGTTCTCTCTAATACTGAAATATAAGTTATAATTCCAATCATTATAGAAGAAACAATTAATGAAATAGATACAAATGCAATTAATACATAACTTACACTATCAACTATTACTTTAACTGAAGAAATCATAATACTTGTAATATCAGTATACTCAATTACTTTCTCTTCATCAGTTTTCTTCATCTTCTTATTATAATCTTCTAAGAAATCTATAAATTTCTCTTTAGCTTCAAAATCCTTAAAATAGAAATAAATTGAAGAAGGATTATTAAAGTCTTGATATTCTAACTCTAATAAATTTGTATTAGCATCAGTAGTAACAGAAGTTGCAGTCATTGCACTAAATATTCTACGAATATCATCTTCAGTTAAATTAAATTTAAATGCTCCAGCAATCTTTTCTTGATCTACATTAAATGAATTAGCTACAGCTCCCATCATGTCTCCCATTAATTCTTGAATCTTAGACATAATAGTTATTTTCATTTTAGCTTCTACCATATTCTTAGCAAATTCATCTTCAATACCTTGCATCTCTTCAGAAGAAAGTGCTGCATCTACTAATCCATCAACAGCTTCACTAGCAATAACAGCAGTATGTTCTTCTGTATCAGGACTAAGCATAATTACATATCCTTTTAAGAATGTCTTAACAGTTTCTGTATAAATACTTTTGTAAACATCCCCAGGAATTAAATAATCAGCTTCCATCTGTGCAAAAGTATTAGTAGCTTCATCTCTTCCAAAATACTCATCTACTATATAATCAACATCTTCTAAAGCAATAGAACTAACTCCATCCATTCCCATTACAGGATTATTTGCAATATGATTATTTAATAATTCTTTCATCATACTACTTAAATTATTATGGAATAAGCTCTTAGCATTACTAGTATCAGCAGTAATAGCATTACCAATTTCTTCCATATAATTTTTTGATAAATTACCAATATAGTTTTGATCAATATTAATATTAAATGCAGATGCAAGCATATCACTATCAACAGATATTAATTCTTGGAAATCAATTCCTACATCATTACCTTTATCATCAAAACTCTTACCACTAAATACATTAATATTTGGATTTGCTACTTGTTTTTGAACAATCTCTCTCTTACTAGCTTCATTAACAACATACTCTGTAAGTTTTTCTGTGTAACCTACACCAGACATTAAAGCACTCATACCTGCTGCATCTTTAGGTTGTATAATTCCAACAACTTCTAATTTCTCAGCATTATTATAAAGATTATTCATATAATCTACATCATCAGATCTATCTTCATATAAATTATACTTAGAATTAAATTGATAAGTATCTGCTCTAGGAATAAGTTTTAACTCTATATCCATTAAATCATCATAAGTAAATTCTTTATTATCATCATTAGCTTCTACTTTTTCACCATTCATAATCTTAGTAATCATACTATCTAAATTACTAGAATCTTTTAATCCAATAGTATAAAGAAGTAAATCAGAAATATGACTCTTATCAGGTAATATAATAACAACTTCATTGTATTTTTCTGGGAACTTTCCAGCAATTACTTCATAGTTCTTTTTCATTGCTTTCTCATCATCACCAAGCTCATTAAATACACTCATACTAAATCCTGCATTAGTACTTCTACCATACATTCCACCCATCAAAGTACTCATTACACTACTAGGATTTATTTTAGTTACTTTCTTATTAACATCAACTGTATAAATATTAGGTACTACACTATATTCATAACGAATATGAGTAGTCATTTTATCAACTTCATCACTATTCTTCTCTATATATGATTTAAATGATCTCATATCATTCTTACCAATAGATGAAAACATCTTCTCTAAATTCTTAACTTCTGTAACAGTATTTTTCTTAGCCTTTTTCTTCTCATCTTGAGGAGAAATTGTAGATAAAATAAGTCCAGCAGTATCAGCTGTTTCAGATTGAATTGTTAAAGGGTAAGAAGTTAATGTATCTTCTTGTACTTTATCAATATATTTTTGGAATCCATTAGATAAAGAAAGGATTAATGCAATACCTATAATACCAATAGATCCTGCAAAAGAAGTAAGAATAGTTCTTCCTTTCTTAGTAAGTAAATTATTTAAACTAAGTCCAAAAGCTGTTGGAATAGACATAGAAGACTTTCCTAGATTACGATACTTTTCTACTTTAGTTTTACTAGTAATTTTAAATGGATTAGAGTCATCAGTAATCTTTCCATCTTTTAATTTAACAATTCTTGTAGAATACTCTTCTGCAAGTTCAGGATTATGAGTAACCATAATTACAAGTCTATTTTCTGCAATTTTCTTAAGTAATTCCATTACTTGTTTACTAGTAACTGAATCTAATGCTCCAGTAGGTTCATCAGCAAGTAATATATCAGGATTATTAACAAGAGCTCTCGCCACTGCTACTCTTTGCATTTGTCCACCACTCATTTGATTTGGTCTCTTATGAGCTTGCTCTTTTAATCCAACTTCCTTTAAAGCATTTAATGCTCTTTTTCTTCTTTCTCTCTTAGATATTCCACTAATTGTTAAAGCAAGTTCTACATTAGATAAAATTGTTTGATGTGGAATTAAATTATAATTTTGAAAAACAAAACCAATAGTATGATTACGATAACTATCCCAATCTTTACTCTTATATAGTTTTGTTGATACATTATTAATAATTAGATCTCCTTCATCATAATGATCAAGTCCACCAATTATATTAAGTAATGTAGTTTTCCCAGATCCAGAAGGTCCAAGAATAGAAACAAATTCACTATCTCTAAAGTTTAGACTAACGTTGTTTAATGCAACTTGTTTCAAACTACCAGTGATATAAGTTTTACTAATTTTCTTAATTTCAAGCATTTTTATCACTTCCATTTTACTCAATTATATTATATAACTTTCTCTGTTTTTTTAAAAGAAAAAAGATGATTAAATCATCCTCTATTTATATTATTCTTTTATTTTTTAAAAATTCTAATATTTTTCATCTAAAACTTCAAAAGAATTAATTCTTTTTAATTCAAAATGTCTTAAATCTTTTCTTAATTCACAATATGCAGCACAACCCCAACCACTACTATAATAAAACATGTCATACGGATGTATTACTCTTTCTTGATTACCTTTAGTAAATGAATAATAATTAATTTTTACTTTTTGTTTATTCTTAATTGCTCTAGTTAAAGCATTATAAACATCTCTGATATTATCTTTTAATTCGAAGTTCTCATCTTTTGAATCAAAATATACCCCATGAACTTTATCCGCTAGTATATCAAGTTGTTCTCTATCACTATCTGATACTTTTAAGTTTTTTAAAAACTCATAATCTTCTAATCTAAATTTACGAGTTGGAATACGTACACTCTGATTTAATACATATCCTCCATAAGGCCCTTTAATAGTATCAATATATATACCTGCTTTTTCTAAATCTTCTTTATAGACTCTAATCATTCTAGGACTTACTTCTAACTTTTCAGCAAGTTCAGGAATACTATATTTACGACCATTTTCTAAATATTGAAGCATTAAAAGTACATTAGATATTTTAGACATAATATCACCTAGATTTATTATAACAAAAAAAGACAATTCTAAGAATTGTCTTTTACTATTTATTAATTATTATAACAGTATGATGATTCAAATGGTCCAACATCACATAAGTTACCATTTGTATCTCCTGCATCAACACCACCATCTAAAGCAGCATTTGCAGTAATACCATCTTTAGTACATTCAATATAGTCTGGATCAATTTCACAGTTAGCTACACCAAATGCAGTTTTTAATATATCAACATTATCTTCGAAGTAAGCACTATCACTATATGTATCAGTACCTGCATCATAAGTAACTCCACCACCCATTAGGTAGTAAACATTTCCTCCTAATACAAATCCAACACTTGTTTCAACTACTTCAGTACCTTCAACTTTATGTCTTAAGAAATAATTCTTACCAGTATTATTAATAGCTTGTTGATATGTTCCATAGATTGTTCCTAAAGAAGAAATATTAGCACCAGCATCTACAGAATTCTCATTATTACGATATACATAACGAGCAGCTAATCTATCAACTGCAAATTCATTAGCTTGTACAAATTCAACATTAACTTGGAATGATAAATGTTCATCATTTGCAGGTAAATCAGTTGAATCAATATTTTTCTTATATTCAACTCTTACTCTATATGTATGAGTTTGTCCAGCAGCAAGTAAATGGTTAGCAGCAATACTCTTTCCATCACTATAAGCAACACTATAATCTAAATAGTTAGGTAAAGCAGATATTTCTACTCCATTCATTTTAGATGTAACAGTATCAATCATACCATCAACAGTACCACCATTAACTACATCAACAGTAAACTCATAAAAATCTCCAGGTTTATCAAGTGTAATAGTATAAGCTACACTAGTAAGATTTGCTGGATTAATAGTTGCAGCAGAATCTCCTGTACCAATTGCTACACTTCCAGGAGTAACTTGTATATTATTAAAATGAATATCCCAGTTAGTATTAGCAATAGTAGAAGTACCAGTAATATTAATAGTTGTTGATAAAATTGCATAACCAATACTTAAAAATAATACTAATGCAAGTAATGCTAGGATTATTCCTTTTCCTTTTTTCTCTTTCTTAGGTTCTAATTGTTCATTAATCTCATTCATAATCATCCATCCTCCAATTACAATTTTAGCATCTTTTTAGAAAAAGCAAAACCCTTTACAAAAAAATAGACAATTAAATTGTCTATTTTACATATTATTTTTTAGTTCCAGTTCTATTAAATGGATACAAAACAAAGCTTGTCTTTCCAATAATATCTTTCTTTGAAAAAGGTCCAAAATAACGACTATCCATAGAATTTGTTCTATTATCACCTAATACAAAGTATTTTCCTTTTGGAACAGTAACACTTAAATCTTCTGTTTTATCACTATATGGATCCTCTACTTCTTTACCATTAACATAAAAGACACCATCAGTATATTCTATTTTCTCTCCTGGAAGTCCAACTACTCTTTTAATAATTAGTTCTTTTCCACTATCAATTACAACTATATCAAAACGTTTTAATTCTTTGTGACGATATCCAACAACATCAAGAATCATTATATCTCCATTATGAAGAGTATTTAGCATACTATCTCCATTAACATATACTGGAGAATAATAATAACGTTTAAATAGAATAATTGCAACTAATAATAAGACAAACGGTAAGTATTCTTTAATAATAGAAACAATCTTATTATTCTTCTCTTCTTCCATAGTATCACCCTATAACAAAAAAATAAGGCATTGGCCTTATTTTTATTGTTGTCCTCTTTCTTTAATACGGTATCCGCCAACCATACCTTTAAGGAATGTAAGTTTAGCACGTCTAACTTTACCTCTACGTACAACTGTAATACCAGCAACTTTTGGTGAATGAATTGGGAAAGTTCTCTCAACTCCAACACCACTAGACATTTTACGAACTGTGAAAGTTTCACTAACACTTCCACCTCTACGAGCAACTACAACACCTTCAAAAGTTTGGATACGTTCTCTGTTTCCTTCAATAATCTTAACGTCTACTTTAACAGTATCTCCAACACGGAACTCAGGAACATCAGGTTTAATTTGTTTTTCATTAATCTTGTCTATAATATTCATATTAAAAGCTCCTCTCTATATATATTTTTACAAATGATCATAATTTAAGAATCAGCGGATCATTCCACTAGACGAATACAATAATAACATATTTTATTAAAAAACACAACAAAAACTTTGAAAATAAAAGAAAAAGTAGACAAAGTCTACTTTATTCATCACCATAAACTAATTGTGTATACATAGAAGAATGATCAAAAGTTCCAACTAAACGGACAATTCCAAATGAAATACCTAATACAATTAATAATATAATTATAAAACTAAAATTTTTAAAATTAACTGCATTCCAATCTTTCATTTTACTCTCCCATATCAGCTTCTTTTAATACAAACTTATAAATAACTTCTTCATCTTCTACTAAGAATTCACTCTTAACATTATTAATTCTAGAATATATTATAGGTTTATTTAATATACTTCTAGCATCTAATAATTCTTCAAAAGTATAAACTTTAATAATCTTTTTTTCAACATTAGTCTCAAATCCATCTCTCGCAATAACAATTAATCTATCATATTCATTAAGAATACTCATTAAATATTCTTGATACTTAGATTTCTTTCCAGTAATTGCTAAAGAAAGTCTAGTTAAATGGAATAATAAGAATAATGATAATAATACAAATATTGATCCAACTACTATATAAAGAGTATTTGTATTAGTCCAATCCTTAACTTCTAATAAATATACTTGTTTAGAATCATTAACCTCTTTACGAGTAACATCAAATTCTTTACGACTAAGTGGAATATCTACTTCTCCAACATTTCTAGTCTCATTACCATCATCCATATATAATATTACAGTTACTATAGATTCTGCATTAGCTGAATACTCTTCTTTAAATTCATTTACAAAATTATAGTACTTTTGGAAATCTAATTCAACGTTTACATCTGCTACTGCAGGATTAGTACCCTTCACAACACTCTTATCATCTAAAATTTTATTTTCATCTTCATAAGATACTTTATTTGAATCATATTGATCAAATATTTTATGAACAACTTCTACATGATAATTTAAGTCATAATCAATAGCCTCATCAAATAATGCTTCATAATGATAATCAATATGTACTTTTGAAGCATCATCTGATTTATAGACGTCTCCTTCTTTTAAACATTTAGAATTCTCATCACATACATCATAATGAATTGTTGTTTTTTCAACAAAGTCAATTTTTTTAGTCTCATTACTATTTAATGTAGAAATAATAATAAAACAAGCTGCACCAAATAATATAATAATACCAATTATTAATAAAGTAACTCTTGCTTGGAAACTCAAATATACTTTTTTAATTGTATGAGTCTCGCCAGAATCAACTGGTGCACTATTATTAATTGCTTCTTTAACATCTTGAACAGTAGTATCTTCTGGATTAGCTATAAAATATTGATCACGATACAAAGTATGATCTAAATTAATATCTCTAGCTTCAGGTAAATTAATACCCTTTTCTTTTATAGAAGATATTTCTTGTTCATAAGGAGATAATGCTACAGGTTCAGTAGAAACAACAGGAGTTGTCTCTGGTACTGTAGGAATCTCTGCTACAGGACCTGTCTCTAAAACAGGTTCAGGTATATTTTCTTGAACAGGAGTAGTTTCTACATTAAAATCTGGAACCGTCACAGGTTCAGTTTCAGGAACTACTTCTTGTATTTCTTCTTTTGGAATTACCTCTTCTACTTTTTCTTCAGTAATTTCCTCTTGTGGAATAGTCTCTTCTACAGTAGGTACAACAATATGTTCTTCTACTGGAGTAGTTACTTCTGCTGGTCTAGGCATTACATACTCTTCAGGTATAGAAATAACTCCTTCACTTTCATGTTCTTCTTCTAATTTAGGAAGGACTATTTCTTCTTCTGGTAATAATTCCTCTATAGGATCAGTATAAATAGCTACTGGTTCAGTAACAGGTACATTAGTAACAACATCTTCTACTACCTCTACTGGAGTAGTCTCAATAGTCTTTTTCTCCTCCATTACAGGTTTATTATCATTAGTAATTACTACATTATTATCATTATTTTTATTACGATTTGCTTTCTTCTTTTGTCTTTTCATTGCACGCTTTTTATTCTCAGGAATTTTCTTATTACGCTTTTTCTTTTCTGCTTTAGGTGCTTCTTCCCCTACATTAGTAGTATTATTCATAACTACATTAGAGTCTTTATTCTCTCCGCGATCAAGTTCAGTTGAGAATTGAAATCTTGCAAATCGTTTGTTTTCTTCATTATTCATGTAGAAATACACCACCTTAACCAACATTACCTTTAGACACTTATTCTATTCTACTATCGAGTATAACATATTTTTTGTCGAAATAAAATATTTTTAAATAAAAAAAAAGAAGTTATTTACTTCTTTTATTTTCTTCTGTTTTTATAAAGCTATTTCTAATCTCCATATATCTTAATGTTGCCTCTTTTTGTAATACCATTAACTGCTTAGACATAAGCTCTAATTCCTTCTTTTTTAAATAGTCTCTATACTTATTTTTTATTTCTAAACGAAACTTTTCGATCTGATTAAGTGCTTCTCTAAGAGAATCTCCAGAGTCATCATCATCCGTAAGTAATGTTGTAAGTAAAGAAATTAATTTATAATATTTTTTCATGACAAGATCAGATACCATAGGTTCTGCAAGACTATTTCCAGTAATTTTTATTTTTTTAATCTCACAATCTTGTATCTTAAATACTTTATTATTTCCACCCATAGGAAACCCATCATGGAAAACTACATTATCCATTTTACCTTTATGTTTAACTGCACTATTTACGGAATACATATTCTCCACCTACTTCTCTAATAAATCAGGTCTACGTTCTTTAGTTCTTTTAATACTCTCTTCTTTTCTCCATAAATCTATTTTTTTATGATCTCCAGATACTAATACTTCAGGTACTTCCATATCTCTAAAAACTCTAGGTTTAGTATAAGTAGGATAATCAAGTAGATTATCTTGAAAAGAATCATTAATATAAGATTCTTCTGTTATTACTCCAGGAAGTAATCTAGTAATAGAATCAACTAATACCATCGCAGGTATTTCTCCTCCAGTAAGTACATAGTCTCCTATACTAATCTCATAATCACATAATTTTCTAATTCTCTCATCAAATCCTTCATAATGTCCACAAATTAGAATTAAATGTTTTGCTGAAGTAAATTTTTTAGCCATTTCTTGTTTATATACTTCTCCATCAGGTGTAAGAAGTACAACAATAGAATCATCAGTTTTAATATCTTCAATACAATCATATATTGGTTGACACATTAAAACCATTCCAGCTCCTCCACCAAAAGGAGTATCATCTACTTTATTATGAGGATCATCAGTATAATCTCTAAAATTAATTAAATTAATATTTACTTTTCCAGATTCAATTGCTCTTTTAATAATTGACTCTTCAAACACACCATTAAACATATCTGGAAATAATGTTAATATATCAATTCTCATCTTTATCACAATCCCTTAACTACATCTATTGTAATTGTTCTATCTTTTTTATTTATTTCTACTACCATTGGAGAATAATAAGGTATTAATACTTCTTCATCTAACATAACTCGAAGTATTTTATTAGTCTCACTCGCATAAAAAATTTCTTTTATTGTTCCACTTCTACCATCTTTTGTCAAGACAGTATAATCTATTAAATCTTCATCAAGAACTTCATCATCTTCAAGTGATAAACTACTCTTCTCTACATATACATCTTTCTTCATTAAGAATAATACTTCATTAATATCATTATATCCTTCTAAAGTAACCATATCAAAATTCTTATGAACTCTATAAGTCATTATTTTATATTTCTTATCATCAATAATTAAATAATTATTAATTTTAAATACTTTATCTTTAAAAGGAAAAGAACTAAGAATTCTTATTTCTCCTTTAATACCATGAGTATTAACAATCTTACCTACTTTAACTAAATCCATAGTATCACCTACTTTTTCTTCTTAGTAAGAAATATTATAAGTATTACTAATCCAACAACAATTCCTAAAGCAAGTAATAACAAAGCTATTCCTAATAATAAAAACATACTACCAACTGCCATCTTAATCTCTCCCTAACTCATATAATAATATACTACAAGCTACCCCAACATTTAAACTTTCTACTTGTTCATTCATTGGAATATATAAATTCTTATCACATAAATCAAATATTTCTTGTGGAAGTCCAGATCCTTCATTACCCATTATTAAACAGTATTTCATCTTTTCTTCACTACTTAACTTAGAAGCTTCTACTCCATTTATTACACTAGTACCATATACTGGTATTTTATTATCTTTCATATAACTAATTGTACTTTTAGAATCCTTCATAATAATTGGTATATGAAATATCATTCCTTGAGTACCTCTAAGTACTTTAGGATTATATAAATCAACACAATTAGATAAAACAATTGAAGTTACTCCAAAAGCTAAACTACTACGAATCATTGTACCTAAGTTTCCAGGATCTTGAATAGAATCTAATAATAGTATTCTATCTCCAACAATATCAGTATTATTATTTTTCTTACATAAAGCCATAATCTTAGGAGCAGTTTCTAAAGAACTAATCTTTTTCATAACAGATTCATTCACAGTAATTATTGGATAATTATATTCAGAGTATTCTCCATCTAATAGAATAATTTCAATTATAGAATTACTCTTATCTGCTTCTTCTACTAAATGTTCTCCTTCAACTAAATAAGTACTAGTTTGATCTCTAAACTTCTTTTGCTGTAATTTAACTAGTTCTTTTACTTTATCATTTTCTAAACTTGTAATAACCATTAAAACTCCTTCATTTCATCTCTATATTTTTTATACTCAGGCATATTATCCTCTACTAATTTCCAAAAGGCTCTAGAATGATCTCCATATATTAAATGTGCCATTTCATGAATAATTACATAATCTAAATAACAAATATCTCTTTTTATTAATTCAAGATTTAATGTAATTACATGTGTCTTAGTATTACATACTCCCCATCTACTAGTCATCTTACGAATTCTAAGTTTAGGATAAGGAATATTTCTTGTATATTTATCATAATTATAATTTAATCTTTCCAAGAATAATTCTTTAGCCTTTTTTAAATACCATTTATCTATATCAAAATTATGAGGAACATATATTGAATCTTCCTCAAAAGAAATATCTTTTTGATCAGAATAAATAATTCTATATTGCTTACCTAAATAATAAAAACCACTATTATTTCTTGCTTTAACTTCTTGAACATCAATCATGTCACATATTCTTTCATAGTTATCTCTAATTAATCTTTCAATACTAAAATTAGGAGTAAATGTATTAGTAGTAACATGAATCTTTAAATCTTTCTTTACTCTAATATAAGTATTACGATTACCCATCTTCTTTTCGATAACTACATCATAGCTTTTATTATTGTAAGTAAACAACATGTCCATCACCAAATTTATTTTATCATAAAACAAGAAAAAAGACTAATTATTGATTAGTCTTTTGATAACCTAAGTAATGGTAAAAACCACCATCATCAGCTTCAAATTTATATGTATATTGATATAATTTTTTATTATTATGTTCAATATATAAGTTTAAATAATCTTCATCATAACTCTTATTCTTATCTATTGTTTCTAAAACGTATTTACATTTACTATCTCTACATAATAAATTTAGATTCTTTTCATAATATACAATAGAAGAAGTAATATATAATGAATCTCCTTCACGAATAGCTTTAACTATTATTTCATTTCTAACTAAAGTATCTTTCTTTAAATCAACTGCTTTATCAATATAATAATAGTTATCTTTAAATAATAATGTCATATTTTGATATGGAATAGTATCTGCTCTTTTATAAGTACCAATTCCATATAATTTTTCATAAGCACGTTTTACATATTTCTCTTCTACAGTAATCTTTCCATCCTTACTCTTTACTACATTATTTTTATATCCAGCACTTACTAATTCCCATTTACATCTATCACTTAATTTAGATACATCTACATAATCTTTTTCAATATAATCTTCAGTACATAAATTATTACTCATTTTAACAATTTCAAATAATTCTTTAATGTTTTCATCTTCATTATCTAAAGAAATTGCGACTTTAGCATTCTTCTCAATACTATATCCCTTTTTCTCAAAATCATCATTATTATTCATATTATCTACATTAAATAAACATAATGCTCCTACTACTACAAATAATACTACTACACATAGAGTAGATAATATAAATACTTTTCTTGTAGATGACTTCGCAAGTTCAATTTCACTAGTACTAACCCTTTTCTTCATAACTAGCACCTCTATCATAATAAATTTATCACAAATTAACTTTTTTCTCAATAAATACAAATATAAATGTATAGAGTTTACAATTTATTTTCATAATAACGATAGGAGGCTTTATGGATACTAATATAAGACATCATATTATTAATAATTTTCAAGGAGATGATTTTCATACTCTAAAAGAAGCAATAGAAGAATCAGTTAAAGAGAAAGATGAATTAACCCTACCCGGTCTAGGAGTATTCTTTGAATTAATCTGGGAAAACGCATCACAAGAATTAAAAAATGAACTAATAGAAATAATACGTAAAAGAGTACAAAAAGGACTAGATAATGATATCTAGTCTTTTTTTTATTTATCTCTTAATTCTGCATGATGAGTAGATGTAACTTTTTCAACAATCTTGTTAAATACATCCATTACTTCTTCATCAGTAAGTGTTCTATCAACTCCATTAAATACTAAATTGAATGCAACACTCTTCTTATTAGAATCAATTCTATCTCCTTCATATACATCAAATACAGATACTTCTTGTAGAGTCTTATTAGCAGCTTTATTAATAGTTTTAATAACTTCACTAACATCTATACTCTTATCAAGTAAATATGCCATATCTTTTTGAATGCTAGGATATTTATAAGCTTCTTTGTATTTTAATTTATTAGTCTTACCAAAAATACTATTAAGATCAAGTTCAAATACATAAATATCTTTTTTAGAAATATTTGGATGAACTTTTCCTAAAATACCAATACTCTTACCATCTAAGATAATATTTGCTTGTACTCCAGGATGTAAATCATTACAACTACTACGTACAAAACTATATCTCTTTTCATATCCCATATAATCAAGTAAGTTTTCAACAATACCTTTTAATACATAGAAGTCTACTGCTTGATTACCCTTCCAATCATTAAATGCATAATCTCCTGTAAGAAGTCCAGCAATCTTACTAACTTCATTATATTTAGAATCATAAGTCTTAGCTATTTCATAAATAGAAACATCTTTAACTCCACGAGCCTTATTATATTCATATACATTCATAAGTGAAGGTATTAATGTTTTACGAACAACACTCTTATCAACACTCATTGGATTAGGTAAAACGACACATTCTTTATCTTCATAATTAAATTTAGAAGCCATTTCTGGACTAACTAATGTATAAGTCTTAACCTCAGTTAAACCTAAACTACGAAGTCTCTTAGATACAATCTTACGATACTTAACATCTCCAATATATTCCCCTCTTCTAACTGGAATTTCAGGAATAGAAGATACTAAGTTATTATATCCATAAAGTCTACCAATCTCTTCAGCAATATCATTAACATTAGGATCAACATCTAATCTTCTTCTAGGAATTACTACTTCAAATACACCCTTCTTTAAAGTGTATGGGAAATCTAATCTCTCTAATTCATGTTTCATATCTTCTTCAGATATTTCAATACCTAATACTTGATCAACATCTTCAGGTTTAAATGTTAATTTCTTTTCAGTATGATCTTCATTATCAATTAATACATAACCATCTAATACTTCTGCATCAGCATACTTTTCTAGTAAATGACAAGCTCTCTTAGAAGCCATTTCTGTATACTCATAAGAAAGTCCTTTACCATATCTAATAGATGCTTCACTAGGAAGTTCTAAGTTTCTTGAAGTATAACGAATAGAAACAGGATCAAATATAGCAGACTCAATTAAAATATTCTTAGTATTTTCATCTACCTCAGTATTTTCTCCACCCATTACACCAGCAATACATACAGGTTTCTTTCCATCAGTAATAACTATATCTTTACTAGATAATACTCTAGTCTTACCATCTAATGTAACAATTTCTTCATTTTCTTTTGCATCTCTAACAACAATCTTATTTCCTAATTTATCTTTATCAAAGAAATGAAGTGGTTGACCAAATTCAAGCATAACATAATTAGAAATATCTACTACATTATTAATTGGTCTCATACCAGCTGCAAGAAGTCTTCTCTTAATAAAATCAGGACTTTCTCCAATTTTTACATTACGAACTTCTCTAGCCATATAGTAAGTACACTTAGGTGTATCTACTTTTAAATCAAAATTAATTTTATCTTTAAGTGTTTTATACTCTAAACTTGGAAGAGTAACTTTTCTATTTAATATACAAGCTATTTCATAAGCAAATCCAATATGATAGTAGCAATCATTATTTCTATGTTTATGAATATCTAAATCATATAAAGTATCATCAAGACCTAAGTAACTTAAAGGATCTTCTCCAACAGGTGCATCTTTATCTAATTCAGTAATTCCTTTAGCATAAGTCTCATCATTTTTCTCTTCTAAACCTAATTCAAATAGAGCACAAATCATTCCACAAGACTCTACTCCTCTAATCTTACTTTGTTTAATTTCAAAGTCTCCTGGAAGTACAGTACCAACAGTCGCAACTATAACTTTAAGTCCTTCTCTAACATTAGGTGCTCCACAAACTATTTGTAATTTTTCTTTTCCAATATCTACCTTACAAACATGTAAATGATCACTATCAGGATGATCTTCAACTTCTTCTACATAACCAATTACTAATCCTTTAATTTGATGAGATACTACTCCTTCAATATTAATACCAGCTTTAGTAATCTTAGTAGCTAATTCATGAACATCTTGATCTTTTATATCAATGTAGTCTCCTACCCAATTTAAACTTATCATTATTCTTCATCCTCCCTATCAAATACTTTTGCTTCTCTAAGGTCAGCATTATAGAAAGTTCTAATATCATTAATATCATACTTCATCATTGCAAGTCTCTCAGCTCCAAATCCGAAAGCAAATCCACTCCATACCTCTGGATCATATCCACTCATACGAAGTACATTAGGATGAACTACTCCAGCACCAACAACAGTTACCCATCCAGTATGCTTACATACATTACATCCTTTACCATGACAGTTAACACAAGTAATATCTACTTCTACAGAAGGTTCAGTAAATTGATAATAGCTAGGTCTAAATCTAGTTTCTACATCTTTACCAAATAATCTCTTAAATAGAATATCCATAGTTCCTTTTAAATCACTTAAACTAATATTCTTATCTACAAGTAAACCTTCAATTTGCATAAATTGATGAGAGTGAGATGCATCATCATCATCTCTTCTATAAGTCTTTCCAGGACAAATCATACGAATAGGTACTTTTCCTTCACCCTTTAACATAGTACGAACTTGTACTGGAGAAGTTTGACTACGAAGTAATATTTCTTCTCCTTCAATATAGAAAGTATCTTGAGCATCTCTTGCAGGATGTCCCTTTGGAATATTTAACATTTCAAAGTTATACTTATCCTCTTCAATTTCAGGTCCATCTACTACATCATATCCCATAGATAAGAATAACTCTTCAACTTCCTCAATTACTTTTTCTAGAATATGAGGAGCTCCTACTGGAATCTTAGTTGCAGGTAAACTAATATCAATAGCTTCACTTTCTAATCTCTTATTAAGTTCTGCTCTATCTAATTCTTCTTTAACTGAATCATAGAATTCATTAAATCTATTTCTAAGTTCATTTACCTTCATTCCAAATTCTTTTTTCTCTTCATTAGGAACATTCTTAATTTCACTATTTAGTTCAGTAATTAAACCTTTTTTACCTAAATATTTAATTCTTAAATCTTCCAATACTTTTAATTCTTCTACATCTTTTAAATCTGCATCCATTTCTTTTTGAATCTCTTCAAATTTTTTTGTCTCCATAATAATACCTCCTATTTAAATTTCTTTAAATCTTCTAATCTACGTACTTTAATAAGTGATTTATGTTGTACATTTTCTTTATCATAAATAATAGAATTCATCCCAACACATCTAGGTCCAATATAATCATTATCAATACTATCACCAATGAAATAACAATCTTCTGGTTTGTATTGAGCAGATGCTATCCAATATGCTTCTTTATGAGGTTTAGTAACTATATCTCCACCATATACAGTCTCAATATATTCAAGTAATCCAGCTTTTTCTAATCTTTTTTCTTGACTCTCTCCAAACCAATTAGTAAGAACAACTAAACTAACTCCTGACTCTTTTAAATCTTTAAGAGTATCTATTGCTCCCTCTTCTACAGTAGAAGGAACATCTCCAACTAACTGATCCCACTCCTTAATAATTTCTGGAGTAAAAGGAAGTCCAGTCTTAATTTCCAAATAATCACTTAAAAACTCATAATCATATTTAGGATATGTCTTTTCATATCTATCTAGAATTTCAGATATATTCGCAAGAAATTCTCCTGCTCTATCTCCATATTTCTCCTTAAAATATTTATTTACAGAAGAATAATCTCCAGTAAGTAATGTACCATCTAAATCAAATATAAATCGTTTTCCCATATAATCTCCCCCTAAAAAAAATAACTATAAATTTAAGGACGGATAATCCGCGGTACCACCTTAATTCATAGTTATTTACTACACACTTAAATCTTTTAACGCAAGACAACGCTTATTATTAATAAGAACTCCCGAGACGAATTCATAAAACTATATGATCTATTTCCACCTACCATAGACTCTCTATACATCATCATTTTATTACTACTCCTCGATCAACATCGATACGCTTATTATAACATATTATTTTTGAAAAGAAAACTATTTATTTAATTTATATGCTTTAATTAAATTTTCATAGATAGAATAAACAGTCATTTGTCCTACCCCACCTGGAACAGGTGTAAGATACTTATATTTCTTAACTTCACTAGAAACATCTCCACAAATTTTTCCATCTTTATAATTAAATCCAACATCTATTAAGATAACATCTTTATTAATCATATCTTGTGTAATAAAGTCAGCTTTTCCTACACTACTTATTACCATATCTGCTTTCTTAGTATGTTTTACTAAATCTTTAGTTTTAGAGTGACAAATTGTAACAGTACAATTACGATTTAATAATAAACTATATAAAGCTTTACCAATATGAATACTACGACCAATTATAGTAACATCCATTCCCTCTAAAGGTATTTTATAATAATCTAATATTTTCATAATACCTAAAGCAGTACAAGGAACTAATGCATCAGGATGATTATTAAATACTCTAAGTACATTAACATCATTTACTCCATCAATATCCTTATTAGGACTAATTCTATTTCTTATAACTTCATAATCTAATTATTTTGGAATTGGTAATTGAACTATAATTCCATGAATACTTTTATCTTCATTTAATTCATCAATTAATTTACATAGTTTATTAGTAGTAGTTTTTTCTAATTTAATTAATTTAAATTCTACTCCTAATTCATTTGCAAGTTTCTCTTTTTGAGCAATATATCTATTACTTGCAAAATCATCTCCAACTTGTATAACAGCAAGTCCAACTTTAATCTTACTATATTGTTTTTTTAATTTCTTCAAGCACTCTTCTCTAACTAGTTTTCCATCAAATAACATAATACCTCCTAAAAAAGAATTACTATACAGTTAGTAATTCTTGTTCCTTCTCTTTTAAAGAATCTTCAATTTTTTTATTATACTCGTTTACTAAATCTTGAATGTCTTTTTCCATTCCTTTTTCTTCATCTTCTGGAAGTTCAGCTTTTTCTACTTCTTCTAGACCTTCATGTCTAATATTACGAATAGATACTTTAGCATCTTCTGCAATAGCTTTAACTTGTTTAGCAAGTTCACGTCTTCTCTCTTCAGTTAATTCAGGAATAACAATACGAATTGTTTCTCCGTCATTTCCAGGATTATAACCTAAATTAGAAGCTAAAATAGCCTTTTCAATAGCACTTAAACAACTCTTATCAAAAGGTTTAATTAATAATTGTCTAGCTTCTGGTACAGATATTGTTGCTAACTGTTTTAAAGGAGTCATTGCTCCATAGTATTCAACCATAATACCATCTAAACTAGAAGGATTAGCTCTACCTGCTCTAACAGTAGCAAATCTCTTACCTAAGTTTTCAATAGTCTTATCCATTTTATCCGTAATATCTAGTAAAATCATGTCACTATCCATATACTTATCATCTCTCCTTACTAATAATTATATTATAACTAAAAAAGAAAATAAAGAAAAAAAGTACTAAAAAGTACTTACATAAATGACAAATCCTATAAAAGCTATTACCATTATAAAGAATATAATAAATAATACTGTCAAGAAGAAGTTTAATACCTTCTGACTAATACGATCTAATATACTAGGTTTTTCACCTGGAACAGTATCTGCAATAACAACAGTATCTTTAACAACTCTTGTTTTCTTTACAGGTTCTACTGCTTTAGGAATTGGTTTAATAGTAGGTTTTACTACTTTTTTCTTTTCTTTCTTTGAACCAAATAAGCTAAACTTTTTCTTCTTTGGTACTGGTTGAACTGGTATAGATGCAGTCTTATCAAAATCATCTACAACATCTTCAACTTCATCATATAAAGATCTTAAATCACTTTCTAATTCAGTATATGTAGGTTTTTTCTTAATCTCTACAACATAACCTTTACCTTTACGTTTTCTAGTAAATTCTTGTTTCTTTTTAGAAACATCTTTAGAAATATCTTCTACAATCTTATATTCTTCAACTTTATCAATCTCATCAAGATTAATAGGTTTATCTAATTTTAAATCTTCATCTCTAGTTTTTTTCTTTAAACTACTCTTCTTTGATTTTGAAGGTTTATCAAATTTTATAACATCAACATCATCTAAACTAATATTAGAAGTATTTTCTAATTCTTTTTTATCTTCTTTTTCTAAAAATTCTTTTACTACTTCTTTAGTATTAATTTCAGCAGTCTTTTCTTCTTCAATAAATTTTGGAACTGAAACTTCTACTTCCTCAACAGGTTTTTCTTCTTCAATAAATTTAGGAGTTTCTACTTTTTCTGGTTCTTCATCTATTCCTAAAATCTTATTTACTTCTGCAACTAAATCTTTCTTTCTATATCTAGGAGCAACAACTTTAACTTCATCTTTTTTAGTTTTAGTACTCTTTAAATCATTTTTAATTTTTTCTGATTCAATAGTCTTAGTAGTACTTCTCTTTTTAGGAGTTACAACTTTTTCTCTAACTTGTTTTGTTGTAGTAGTCTTCTTCTTAGTAGTAGTTGTAGTCTTCTTAGCTGGAGTAACAACAACTTTTTCTCTAGTAGTACTCTTCTTAGTAGTACTCTTAGTAGCTGTAGTCTTCTTTGTAGTACTCTTTTTAACAGAAGATGTCTTAACAGTATTATCAGTTGATTTTTTAGTTTTAGACTCTAAATCTTTAATTTGTTCATCAATTTTTTTAACAGCATTATTTGCAGTCTTTTTAGCCATCAAAATCATCCCCTTTATTTACTTGCTTATTATATCAAAAAATGACAAAAATACAAGCATTTTATATTGGTTAACGACTCTTTTTATTCTCTTTTACAGTTTGTTTTTTCTTATTGTTTTTATCTCTCTGTATGTGAAAATCAGTAAGTCTATCAATAAATATTACGTGACCATCATCTTGTTTATTATTTTTCTTAGTATTTTTCTTTATATCCATAAACCTCACACTATCAATATTATAATCAATAATGTCGAAAAATGGAATAAAAAAAGAGCATTACGCTCTTTTATTTACATAATTAGTTAGCAGCATTCATTTGAGCAGCAACTTCTTCAGCAAAGTTTTCTACTCTCTTTTCAATTCCTTCACCAACAGCATATCTAACCATTGATAAAACTTCTCCACCGTTTTCTTTAACATATTTTTCAACAGTAGTAGATGAATCTTTAATAAAGTCTTGCTCTACTAAACAATTTTCTTTAAAGAATTTACCTAATTTACCAGTTGCCATTTTATCTAAAATTTCTTCAGGTTTAGATGCATTCTTTTCATCATTTTTCATTTCTGCTTTAATCATTTCTTTTTCATGTTCAACAACGTCAGCTGGAACATTATCACGATTAACAGCAATTGGGCTCATAGCAGCAGCTTGCATTGCTACATCTTTAGCAACTTCAGCATTTGCACCCTTAACTACAACGATAGAAGTAATCTTTCCACCCATGTGTGAGTAAATTCCAAATACTTCATCATCATTCTTAGTAACTCTTGCAAAACGTCTAAAACTAATTTTTTCTCCAATAGTAGCAGTTTCTTCAACTATTCTTTCTTGAACTGTCTTTCCATCAGAAAGTTTAACTTCTAAAGCTTCTTCAGTATTATTACATTTTGCATTCATTAAAGTATCCTTTAATTCTTTTACTAATGCATGGAACTTTTCATTCTTAGTAACGAAATCTGTTTCACAGTTAACTTCGAAAATAATAGCTTCATTTCCGTTTTCATTTGATTCAGTAATTCCTTCAGCAGCAATTCTAGATTCTTTCTTTGCAGCTTTAGCAATACCTTTTTCTCTTAACCAATCAACAGCTTTGTCTTGATTTCCTTCACATGCTTCAAGTGCCTTCTTACAATCCATCATTCCAGCACCTGTTTTTTCTCTTAATTCTTTTACATCACTTGCACTAAACATATATTAATTCCTCCTTTTTAATTATATATTTATAAGAAAAAGAGGATGTACTCCATCCTCTTAAGTAAACTATTTAGATAAAGCCTCAACTAAATCGTTTTTCTTCATTGTAGAATATCCTTTTAAACCAGCATCCTTAGCTCTAGCTTTTAAATCAGCTAATGTTAATGAGTTTAAATCTTCTTCTACTTTTTCTTGCTTCTTTTCAACTTTCTCAGTTTTAACTTCTTCTACTTCTTTTACTTCAGCCTTTGGAGCTTTTTTAGTAGCAACTTCTTTTTCAGCTTTTTCTTCTTTTTCAACCTTTTCTTGTTTTTCAGGTTTACCAGCTTTTTCTTCTTCACTAATGAAATCAATTACTTCATTTCCATTTACTTCAGCAATAGCATTAGTTAAAACACCAATTAGTAATTTAACAGAACGAACTGCATCATCGTTTCCTGGAATAACATAATCAACAACATCTGGATCACAGTTAGTGTCAACAACACCAAATACTGGGATTCCTAAAATATGAGCTTCTTTAATAGCAATTTCTTCCTTACGAGGATCAACAATTACCATAGCTTGAGGCATCTTCTTCATTTCACGAATACCTCTTAAGTTTTTATTTAACTTATCATATTCTTTACGAATTTGAATAACTTCTTTCTTTGGTAATGCTTCGAAAGTACCATCTGTTTCCATTTTTTCAATTTCTTCCATTCTACGAATTCTAGAACGAATAGTCTTGAAGTTTGTTAAAGTACCACCTAACCATCTTTCATTAACGAAATACATGTTAGTTCTAGTAGCTGATTCTTCAGCAGCTTCTTGAGCTTGTTTCTTAGTACCTACAAATAATACCTTTCCTTCATTTTGAGCTATTTCTTTCATAGCATCATAAGCTTCTTCTAATTTTTTAACAGTTTTTTGTAAATCGATAATATAAATATCATCTCTTGTAGTGAAGATATATTCCTTCATCTTAGGATTCCATCTTCTCTTTTGATGTCCGAATTGAACACCAGCTTCTAATAAATAATTCATTGATACAACAGTCATTTTTTATTTTCTCCTTTTCGTTTTAATCTTCTATTAGTTTCTAAGACCAATCACCATATAGGCACTAGACTAGTCAATCCACTAATATGTTTATTTTATTTATCTTCCTTTTTTGTTGTTTTCTTAGTAGTTGTTTTTGTAGTTGTAGTTTTCTTAGCTGCAGTAGTCTTAGTAGTTGTAGCTTTCTTTGTTGTAGTTGTCTTCTTAGCAGGTTTTTCAGCTTTTTCTACTTTTTCTTCTTTAACTTCTTCTTTTTTTGTTGCTTTCTTAGCAGCACCAATAGTTACTTCTTTACCAGCAACTTCTGTAGCTCTAGTAATCTTTCCAGCTTTTCCATCTTTTGCAGTTTTTACTAATTCTGCAAATGCCTTTGGATCGTTAATAGCGATTTCTGATAACATCTTTCTATTAACTTCTACTCCAGCCTTAGTAAGACCTTCAATAAATCTTGAATAAGAAATTTCATTTTGTCTACAAGCAGCATTGATTCTTGTAATCCATAATTTTCTAAAATCTCTCTTCTTTTGCTTTCTATCTCTAAAAGCATATTGTCCAGAATGCATTAATTGTTCTTTAGCAGTTTTATATAATCTATGTTTACTACCAAAGTAACCTTTAGCTTCTTTTAAAACTTTCTTATGACGAGCTTTTGTAACTGCTCCATTTCTAACTCTTGCCATTGTTCTTCCTCCTTCAATATTCTAGATTAAATAATATTCTTTAATCTTTTTTGATCTGCCTTACTTAGGTTAGATCCCTTTCTGCAACTTCTATTGAAGCTTGCACTTTTAGAACCAGTATTATGTCTACTTCCTGGTTTACCAATTACGATATCATTTTTTCTTTTTCTGATAACTTTTGCAGTACCTTTATGTGTTTTAATTTTTGGCATAAATAATTCCTCCTACATTTTTATTTGTCTTTTTTTGGTATTAATAACATAGTCATTGTTCTACCTTCTAATTTAGGTTTTTGCTCTATATCTGCAATGTCTTGTACTCTTTCAGCAAATTTGTCTAAAACTTCTTTACCTAACTCAGTATGAGCCATTTGACGTCCTTTAAAACGAACACTAAGCTTAATCTTATCACCTTTTTCAAGATACTTAGTAGCATTTCTTAACTTCGTCTCAAAGTCTCCTACATCAATTACAGGTGATAAACGATACTCTTTAAGTTCAGCCATACTAGCTTTTTGTTTCTTTAAAGCTTCTTTTTGCTTCTTTTGTTTTTCATAACGGAACTTGTTATAGTCCATTAATTTACAAACTGGTGGATTAGCATTAGGACTAATTAATACTAAATCTAAAGCAGCATAACCAGCTAAAGTTAATGCATCACTAATAGACTTAATTCCTACTTGCTCTCCATTTGGTCCAATAACTAATACTTCTGGAACCCTAATCTGATCGTTAATCAACATGTTATCATTATCCCTTGCGATAACAAACACCTCCAATAAATAAGAAAAGCAGATATAGAAATCTATATCCGCTAAAAAAACACAATATTATAAAATATTAACATTTCTTTGGCTTTTTACCTATCGCTATTCGCTGATCAGGTGGATATAAATCTCTTTCCTTTTTTCTCGACTAGAAATATTTTATGTTAAAATCCTTATTTTGTCAACACTTTTTATAATGTTTTAACTTCTTCTTTATGTAAAACCTCTTTTATAGACTCTGCAGTGATATCTACAATATCGATTCCTTTTGCAATTAATTCATTATATGCTTTAACTACATCATTATATGTAATAGTTTTATCTAGCTTATAATCCCCTTCTCCAACAGTTTCTACATTTAATGAATACTTAACTGCAGGAATATTAGCTGGATAATAAGGAACATTGTGAAAAGCAACACCAAATTCTGTGCTACCTGATTTTAATTCTCTATATTCATAGTATATTTCAGAGTTTTCTTCGCCATCTTCATTATAACTATTATTTTCAGGTTGTTCATAACTAAGTTCTGTAAAAAAACACACAGGTTTTCCAAAAATCATTTCTTTTTTCATTGTATGCCTCCCACTACTTATAAGTATAACATTATTTTTTACATACTTCTATAAAATAATTAATTATTTTTTTAGAGTCTTCGTCAAACTCATAACTTATCTCTGGATGCCATTGAATTCCCATATGAAACTTTTTATTTGGAAGTTCTATTCCTTCAATATATCCATCTTCTGAATTAGCAGTAACTATATATTGATTATCAATAGATACATGATAATTATGAAAACTATTTACCATTAATTCTTCTTTTCCTAATATCTTATATAAAGTAGAATCTTTTTTTATTAACACTTTATGTGCAAAACCAAAATCACTATCTTGATAATGATTAATATCTGATTCATTACGATATACTTCAAAATATTCATTATAACAACTCATTAGTTGCATCCCTAAACATATACCTAAAGTAGGAATATCTCTCTCAATACATCTTCTAAGTAGATATACATCAAAAGGAGTTATCTTATGTCCTCCTGGAAATAACACACCATCTACCATATCTAAATAATTATCAATAGATTTCTTTTCTAATTCACTTAATTCTTTATATTCATTAAACTTAGTATCATAGTAATCAACATCTTGTACTTGTACAATAGGTATTACAAATCCTCCAGCTAATTGAATAGTTCTTCTAGTTCTTTCTCCTAAATACAAAATACATCTTCCATCATCTAAATGATGATACTTTAAAGGTATACCTATTTTAACCATAAAATCACCTAAAGATATTATAACAAAAAAAGAGAAGATAATCTTCTCTATATTTTTTGATCGTATTGTATGTTGAAACTAGAATCAATTTGATAGTTATCAACCATTACTGGATTAACATAAGTAACAACATATTTTAATGTTTTAGTATTATTTTTCTCTAAAACATCTCCAACTTGTACTTTTTTTCCATCTAAGTAAGTTAATTCATAAGTAATATATGGATCATCTTCTTTAACTGTAGTATCAGTAATAACCATATCAACATCATTATCATTAACTACATCAAAGATAACCTCATAAGAATCTCCTAAATCAGCTAAAGCAGCATCAAAACCTAAGTTTAATCCATCTACACCATAAAATGTAACATTATCACTATAACGTACATTATCATAGTATACACCTTTATCTGAATATGCATAACTAGATCCTAAGCTCATTGCAATACCAAAAACAGCTATGATACTAAAAAGTATCACACGAATATATTTAACCATAAACCCCTCCAAAATACTATTTACTACTAGTATTCCTCAATGTGTACATATTATACCACAAAATATGAAAAAAAGCAAAAAAAAAGACCATTTTCTGGTCTTTAATAACTAATTACTAAGGATTATGTACTACTGGAGTACCAGTTCCTTGAATATAACTCATAGCTACACTAAACTCTAATGAGTCATCTGCAGTAGGATAAAGAGAAGTATTAGTTTGAGTTAAATACTCAAATCTTATCTTTAAAGTCTCAGTATCACCTGCATCTAAAGCATCATTTAAACTGACAGCAGTTCCATCACTATATGTAACAGTATATGCAAAATAATTTTGTTGTGCTGAAGTAAGTACTGGAAGAATTGTAAGAGTATCAAGTTTAGCATCAAATGTACCATCATTTACTACATCAACAGTAAATTCATAGAAGTCTCCAGGATCTTCTAAGCTAACACTAAATCCTACCTCAGTATCATTTGAAATTGCAGGAGCAGTAGCATTAACACTTCCTGTTGTAACTTGTACATTTTCAAAATGAACATCCCATACAGCACGATCTATATCACTTGTACCATCAATAGTTAATGTTGTACTAAGTGCAGCATAACCAATACCCATACCACAAGCTAATAATATTAAGAATGCCATTAAGAAATTAGATATTCGACCTCTTCCATATCTCTTTCTCATGTTAATCATATGGATAGACCTCCTCTCAATCTATATATAATTATATGTCTAATATTTCAATTTCATCTGCAGGTGCTTTTACATCTTTTATCTCATCTGCATCAAATAAGTATTCTGTTTCATACTCTTTAGGTTTAGTTTCTTCTTCTTTCTTACGAATTGGAGAAACTTTATAACTTTTCTTATTAGATAATTTAATAATTGTTGTTTTATCAATATCTTGTAACATTTCAGAATCCATATCAGCATTTTCTCTTTTACGGAATTTCATATTATTAATTTCAATCTCTACAGGAGATGTAACATCATCATGTAATTTAACAATATAAACATAAGCTTCTTTATCATCTAATAACATAAATGCACAACTCTCAGTTTGTTTTAAATAACAAATTGGTTTACGTATTTCATATTGAGCATCTACTAAATCATCCATAGATTCAACTCTAACAATATTTCTATCTTCCATATTAGGAACAGTTCCACATTTTAATAAAATAGAATCATAAGTATTTAACAAATCCTTAACTTCATTTTCATAGACAGTATCTGGATTACGATTTCCAATAAAAGCTTTAGCTCCAAATAATCCAAATATAACTGCAACTGTAAAAGCCAAAATTGCATAACCTGTTGAAGCTTTTGTAATGCAGACTATTCCGATTAAGAAACAAAATCCACATAAACCTAATAAAATGATATTTTTAGATTTTTTCATTTAACTTACCTCCAATTCGAAACAAAGTCGTTGAAAAAGATAGTTGGATAAGCAATCAAAGGTATACGGAATTGAACAACTCCCCTAACCTGTGATTGTGAAACCATATTAACGTCCTCACTCTTATTCGCATCACCTTTAGTAACATATACAACTTTACCATTACTATTTGTAACTTCAGTAACCCTATGTACTACAGTAATACTCTTTTTACTATCATTTCTTGTAAAAGCAATAACATCGCCTTGTTTAACTTTCTTATTTGGATCTACTTTAAGTAAGATAACTGCATCTCCCTTATTAATAGTAGGAGCCATTGATGTAGATCCTATACCAATCATATATAGAGGGAATAATCCAGATACTAATGAAATAAGAATAACTAAAATAGTTCCAATACCTAAATCCACAAAACTAAATGAATCTTTCTTAATAATAGGTCTAGGCTTATTACACTTAGTATCAATCATTTCATATATATTCATATAAATAATTATTGGTAATGAAATAGCAACTATTGAATGAATATATTCTCCTAAATCTGGAATGATTGGAACAATATATACATATAGTACATCTACTAACATACGATATAAAATTGGTACTTTATATCCAACATGGAAACATACATAACTAAAGAATGCATTCTTAACAATTGTTGGTAATATTGTTGTAGCAGATAATCTAAATAAAGCTTCAAAACTACCAAAATCAATAGAACGTATTCTAAATACTAGTTCTAATAATGTTAGAACTACTGTAAATCCAATTACAAACTCTTTTTTATCTTTATTAGCCCATATTAATACATAACGAATAAATTCAAATAATCCATATATAATAATAGGTGCAAAAATATTATCAAATAATGTTAAGAATTCTCTAGAATAAGCATTTTTTAAGAATCCTACAGCAAATCCAGCTCCATAGATTACTATTCCTGCAAGTATTATATAAAATGCTGTATATTTAATAATATTTTGAAATAATATAGTACTCTTATCTCTTCTATAACCTAATAAGAATATAGATACTGCTAACACAATAGCTAAGAAAGATGCATTGATCATTTCAGAATATCTCATGAAATTAGCAAATACAACAAACTTATAAATAAATATGTAAGCAATAAGTGCAACTATAATTCCAATATTTTTAATGCTTCTCTTTTCCATGTAGACCTCTCTTATTCTTTTTACAGATAACTTTCTATATCCACCATAAATAATAGTAGACATAGAAAGTTAACTACCCGAAGGTAGTAACTTTATTTTATTCTTTATTAAGCTTGCTCATAAGCCATTGAAACTACTAAAGTCATGTTTTGGTTAGCAGTTGGTAATTGAGCAGCTGTAACATTACTATCAAATTCTACTCTAACTTTGTAAGATTTAGTTGTTCCTGCAGCTAAGTTTTCATTAGCTAATGTAGTAATTGCAGTACCATCAGCATGTTTAAATGTGAAATTAGTATAAACATCTTGAGCTGTACTTACACCAGATAAAGTAGGTAAAGCTGATAATTTAGCGTCAACTGTTCCACCATTAACTACATCTACAGTGAACTCATAAAAATCTCCAGGATTTTCAAGTTCAATTGAATAAGTAATGCTTAATCCGTTAGCTGCAATTGCAGGTGCAGTTGTAGGAGTAACACTACCAGATGTAGTTTGGATATTATTAAAATGTACATCCCATGATGAAGTCTTAATCTTAGAAGTACCTGTAATAGTTAAGTTAGCACTAAGATAAGAATAACCAATTGTAATAGATAGTACCATTAATAATAGTACAATAACACCAATAACTTTCTTTCCTTTTTCCATAGATTCTACCTCCTATTTTATAATTCAATTATATTATCATTTTTTTATACACACAATAAGAGATGTCAATAATTTATTAAACTTTACACAAAAAGACATAAGATTTATGTAAAGAAAAAAACCAATGAATAATCATTGGTTTTTAATTAACTCATTTTATACTAAGCTTGTTCGTAAGTTACAGTAAATAATGAAGTTGCTCCTGTATGACCATTTGCTGTTTCATTGATTAATGCTAATTCAGCAGCAGTTGGTAAAGTAGCAATATTGCTCTTATATGCAACAGTAACTTTGAATGTAGCACTAGCTCCAGCAGCTAAAGTATCACCAGCAGCAATTGCAGTTCCGTTTGCATATGTTACATCATAAGTCATGAAATTTTGTGCAGTTGCATTTAATGAACTTGTTGTAACAGAAGAAACCTTAGCATCGATAGATCCAGTATTAGAATATTTAGCAGTAAATGTAAATACATCACCTGGTTTAGTTAGTAAATGTTTGAAGTAAACAGTATTACCATCTGTCCAAATAATTGCACCATTAGGTCCAGATTCATCTGGAGTTAAGCTATCAGGATCAGTAGGATTAATTGTACATGTTTGACCAGTAGGACAAACGATGTCTCCATCACCTACTCCAATTTCCCAAGAGTTACTCTTGATTGTAGATGTACCGTTAATATTAAAACTTGCTGATAGAATTGAATAACCTACACTAAGTCCTAATATAACTAATAATAAAATGATTACTGCAAAATATCTCTTATTACTTTTCTGTTGTTG
>JAFXYF010000003.1 GCA_017541885.1 Bacilli bacterium | reverse complement strand
TATTGATAATCCTGATATTGAACTTGATGAATTAATGAAATATATTAAGGGTCCTGATTTTCCTACTGGTGCTATTATTCTTGGAAATAGTGGTATTAGACAAGCTTATGAAACTGGTAGAGGAACTATTACTATTAGAAGTAAGGCTGAAATTCAAGAGGAAAATGGAAGACAATATATTGTTATTGATGAAGTTCCATATGGGGTTAATACATTAGAATTAAAGAATAAAGTTGCTGAACTTGTTCACAATAAAGTAATTGATGGTATTGCTGATTACCATTCTGATTTAAAGGATGGAATTAAGATTACTATTACATTGAAGAAAGATGCTAATGCACAAGTTGTTTTAAATAAATTATTTAAACATACTCAATTTCAAACAACTTATGGAATTATATTCTTGATGCTTGATCAAGGTGTTCCAAAAACATTAGGATTAAAAGATATTATTGTTAAATATATTGAATATCAAAAAGAAATTATTATTCGTAGAACACGTTTTGATCTAGATGGTGCTGAAAAGAGAGTTCATATCTTAGAAGGATTAAAGATTGCTCTTGATAATATTGATGCTGTAATCAAAATTATTAGAGGTGCTGGAGATGATGATGAAGCTAGAGAAGGCTTAATGAAGAACTTTGGATTAACTGATGTTCAAGCTAATGCAATTCTTGAAATGAAATTACGTCGTTTAACCGGCTTAGAGCGTGATAAGATTGAAAGTGAACTAAATGACTTATTAAAATTAATTGAAGAATTAAAGGCTATTTTAGCTAGTGATGAGAAGATATTAGAGGTCATCAAGAATGAATTATTAGAGATTAAACAAAAATATGGTGATGAGAGACGTACTAATATTGATATGACTGCTATAGAGTATATTGAAGATGAGTCATTAATTCCTGAAGAAAGTATTATTATTAATTTAACTAAGAATGGTTATATTAAACGTTTAAGAACTGATACTTATAAGACTCAAAATAGAGGTGGAGTAGGTATTAAGGGTATGTCTACTAATGAAGAAGACTTTGTGGAAAAAATATTATCTATGAGTACACATGATTATTTATTATTCTTCTCTAATAGAGGTAGAGTATATCGTATGAAGGGATATGAGGTTCCAGAATTTTCTAGACAATCTAAGGGATTACCTATTATCAATTTATTACCACTTGAAAAAGATGAGAACATTAGTTCGATATTAAGTGTTAGTCCAGATGATCCTAATACTAAATTCTTACTATTTGCTACTAAGAATGGTATTGTTAAACGTACTGCTATTGAAGAGTTCGATAATATCCGTAAGAGTGGTAAGATTGCTATAGTATTAAGAGATGATGATGAATTAATTAGTGTTAAGAAAACCTGTGGAAAAAATGAAATAGTTATCGGAGCAAGTAACGGACGTATGGTTAGATTTGATGAAAATGAAATTAGATCTATGGGTCGTAGCAGTTCTGGTGTTAAGGGTATTGAACTTGATGGTGCTATAGTAGTTGGTGCTGATGCAGTTGATCCTGGTGACATGGTTCTTATTGTTACTGAGAATGGATATGGTAAGAAATCTTATATTGAAGAATATAGATTAACTCATAGAGGTAGCAAGGGTGTTAAAGCTTATAATGTTACTGAAAAGAATGGTACTTTAGTATCACTTAAATGTTTCAAAGCTACTAGTGAATTAGATCTTATTATGATGACTGATAGTGGAATGATTATTAAGTTACCACTTGAACAAGTTTCTACATTAAAGAGAGCTACTCAAGGAGTTCGTTTAATGAATCTTAAAGATGAGCAAAAATTATCTACTGTAGCTCTTGTTGAAAAAGAAGTTGATGAATCTGAAAATGATATTCCTACTTCGGAGATTCCTGAACAACCTCCAGTAGAAGAAGTTGAAATGTCAGATGATGATGATTCTGATACAGTTGAAGAATAATATAAAGAAGACCTTTTATAGGTCTTTTTTGTTTATACAAAATCCCTGTGGATAAAATGTTTTTTGAACATGTTTCACGTGAAACATTTTTATCCACAGTTAATATTTTTATTTCCCGGGAAATATTTTTTAACAATTGATATATTTATTTCTTGGGAAATATTTTTTCTATCTAAATTATTTCCTGGGAAATAATTTTATCCACAATTTTTGTGGGAAATAATTATTTTTTTATAATTTATTTATTTTTATTCTTATTATTTTACTTGTTTATGTTTCACGTGAAACTATAAAACTACTTACACGATGTTTCACGTGGAACATTTATTAATTTATTTGTAATAAATGTTTACTTTTTCTTTATTTTATAATATTATATTAACGTGCAATGGAAGTGATTGAACCAGGTCAGGATCGGAAGGTAGCAGCCTTAAGGTCCTCCTTCCATGTGCACATTTTTTTATTATATGGAGGTCGTATGAATAAAGAGTATTTTGATTTAGCTTTTATTGAAGCTGAAAAAGCTTTTAATAATAATGAAGTACCAATTGGCGCGGTTATAGTTAAAGATGGTATAGTTATAGCTTCTGCTTATAATCATAAAGAAGAAGATATGTGTGCTACTAGTCATGCGGAGATTCTTGCTATCCAAGAAGCATCTAAAAAGCTTAATAATTGGCGTTTAGATGGTTGTAGTATATATGTTACTCTTGATCCATGTCCTATGTGTGCTAGTGCTATTAAACAAGCTAGAATTAGTCATGTATATTCTGCTTTAAATAATTCTGATCCAAATAATCTTTTTATTCTTGAAAATATTTTTAAAACTGACAATGTTAATCCGATGGTTGAGTTTGAATCTAACCTTGATTCAGAACGTTCTAAAGAATTATTAAATTCTTTCTTTGAAAAGCAAAGAAATTAAATTGTTTCTTTGCTTTTATGTTATAATAATTTTGATGGGAGGTTTATATATGTATCATGCTTTATATCGTAAATATCGTCCTGCTGATTTTGATTCTGTTGTTGGTCAGGATGCTATAATAAAAACTTTAAAAAATTCTATTATTAATCATAATTTTTCACATGCTTATATGTTTTTTGGACCGAGAGGAACTGGTAAAACAACTGTTTCTAAAATCTTTGCGAGAAATGTTAATTGCTTATCTCCTAAGGATGGAATAGCTTGTGGAAAATGTGATGCGTGTAAGGCTTCTTTTTCTAAGGATTGTATTGATATTCTTGAAATAGATGCTGCTTCTAATAATGGTGTTAATGAGATTAGAGAATTACGTAATAATGTTGCTTTAGTCCCTAGTGAATTAACTTATAAGGTATATATAGTAGATGAGGTACATATGCTTTCTGACGCAGCTTTTAATGCCTTATTAAAGACTTTAGAGGAACCACCTGAACATGTAATATTTATTCTTGCGACTACTGATCCTCAAAAGGTACCTGAAACTATTATTTCTAGATGTCAGTGCTTTTCTTTTAAACGCATATCTGATGATGTTATTAAGGAACGTTTAAAATATGTTTGTAAACAAGAAAAAATAAAGATTGATGATGATGTTTTAGAAGCAATATCAACACTTTCTGATGGTGGATTACGTGATGCTTTAGGTGCATTAGATAAGATGGTTTCTTATACTACTGATAAGATTACTTTAGATGATTTTAATGAAGTTAATGGTATTATTTCTTCTAGTGAAATCAATGATTTTATTCATTCAATTTTACTGGGAAATATTCAGAATGTTTTAAGTTCTATCTCTGAGTACAATAATAAGGGTAAGAATCTTATTCAAATAATGATGCAAGTATCTAATTATGGTAGAAACATGGTTGTGGATTATTATTTAAACCAAAAAGAATTAGATATTGATGTTGATCTATTACAGAAGTTTGTTAACGATTTGAATGATAAAATGTTTGATATAAAGAAGAGTAGTAATACTAAAGTTTATATTGAAATGTTTATTCTAAAGTTTATTAATGATAATGTGATTTGTAGTAATACCAACAAAAAAATGACATCAAGTAATGATGCTGTTGGTACTAAAGAAGAAGTAATTGAAGATAAGAAAGAAGAAAAACAAGAGATTAGAGATGATACTTCTAATAATGAAAATATAGATATTAAAGAAAGTATTAAGCAGGAAGATTCTATAAATTCAGAAGAAATGAAGTCTATTAATAATTCTAAAAACCCTGTGGAAAACTCATTTGATAATGTGGGAAATAATGTAATTCCTAAGATTTTAAATGTTGATGAGATTATGAAAGTTCGAATTAACAATGCTTTTGCGACTGCGGATAAAGCTTTATTAAAGGAAGAAACTGCTAATTTTGAATTACTTAAAGATTATTCTTTTGATCAAGAAATTGGTTATTTAGTTAATTCATTACTTGATTCTAAGCTTCGCGTTGTGGGAAATAATGATATGATTATTAGCTTTGATTCTAAGGCTATTGTTGAACAGAACTTAGTTAATTTACTTCAATTAAATGATGTTTATGAAAAGATTACTAAATCTAATAAAAATATTGCTATTATTACGGATGAAGAGTGGGAAATACTTAAAAAAGAGTATATTTCTAACTTAAAAAATAATGTTTCTTATGAAGTTAAAGAAGAACCTGAAGTTGTATTGGAAGAAATTAAGAATGATGATATAATATCAAGTAGTGCGATATCATTATTTGGTGAAGATATCGTTGAAATTGAGTAAAAGGAGATATGATTATATGAATATGCAAGCTATGTTAAAGCAAGCTCAAGCTTTACAAAAAGATATGATGAAAGCTAAAGAAGAGATTGATAATACTGAATTTGTTGGTGAAAGCTCTTTAGTGAAAATTACTATGAAAGGTACAAAAGAAGTTACTAAAGTTGAAATCCAAGCAGAAGAACTTGATAAGGATGATGTTGAAATGCTTGAAGATATGATTGTTGTTGCAATCAATGATGCTAATAAGAAAATTGATAAAATGACTGAATCTAAAATGAGTAAATTTGGTAATATTCCTGGGTTATTTTAATGTATCCTGATAGTTTAAAAAACTTAATAGAAGCATTTAAATGTTTACCTTCTGTTGGTGAGAAAACAGCAGAACGATATGCTTTCTCTATATTTGACTTTGATGATGATCAACTCTCTTTATTGAAAGAGAGTTTAGATGATGTTCGAACAAAAGTTCACCCTTGTAGTAATTGCAATACACTTACTGAGGATGAATTATGTTATATTTGTTCTGATTCTAAGCGTGATAATAAGGTTTTATGCGTTGTAGAGGATGTTAAAAGTGTTTTCTTATTTGAGAAAATTGGTATGTTTCACGGAAAATATCATGTATTAAATGGTCTAATTTCTCCTTTGGATGGTATTAATCCAGAAGATATTGGTATTGATAAGTTATTAGATCGTATTAATAATGAAAAATTTGATGAGATTATATTTGCTTTTAGACCTAGCATTGAGGGTGAAACAACTTCTTTATATATCAAGAAAATACTTGATGGTTTAAATATTAAAGTTACTAAGTTAGCTAATGGTGTTCCTATTGGAGCTGATATGGAATATATTGATAGTCTTACTTTAGAGAGAGCTTTGAATGATCGTAAAGAAGTATCATAATTTTATTTAATTTTCATAGTTTTTTATAGGTGATTCTATGAAAATACTATTAAAAGTAATTAAAAGAATAATTATTGGTTGTTTTATATTATATGTTTATAATTATTTTGCTGTTAAATATTCTTTGATTATACCTATAAATATTATTACTGTACCAATTGTATCTATTTTTGATATCGTTGGTTTAATTGGTTTAATTATATTTAAATATATTATTTAGTGAGGGTTATATGGCTGAGTTTTCTAATATTCAAGAAAAATTTATTCATTATGTTGATGGTATTATTGCTAATAATAGAATTTCTCATGCCTATTTGGTTGAAGTTAATAATTATGATAATGATATTCCTTTTATCTATGACTTTATTAAGATGATTTTATGTAATATTCATTATGATGAGATAAAAACTTCTGATAATCCTATTATTCATTTGATTGATGATGGTAATTATCCTGATATTAGTGTTATTTCATCAGATACTAGTGTTATTAATAAAGCTTTAATTAAGAGCTTACAAAAGGAATTTAGTAATAAATCATTACTTAATGGTAAGAGAATTTATATTATTAAAGAAGCTGAGAAATTAAATGGTTATTCTGCTAATACTATTTTGAAGTTTTTAGAGGAGCCTGAGGATGATATTATTGCTTTTTTAGTTACTGATAATCGTTATCATGTTTTGGATACTATTCTTTCTAGATGTCAAATTCTTACTTTAAAAGATGAAAGTGTAAATTTTGACATTGATGATCAAATTTTTGATTTATTAGATTGTGTTTTGAATCCAAATAACTTCTTTATAAAATATAATTCTTATATAAAAGATACTTTTGTTGATAAAAATGTATTAAAAGAACAATTATTGGTTGTTGAAAATGTAATTTTGTCTTACTTAGAAAATAGTAAAGATTTGTCAAAAGAAGTGAGAACTTTACTAGATAATAAGAATAATAGGGAGTTAATTAGAATTCTTTCTGTAATAGAAGATGAGATTCCGAAGTTAGATTTTAATGTTAATTTTAAATTATGGATAGATTCATTATTTGCTAAATTAATAGGAGGTTAATTTATGATAGATGTAGTTGTTGTTAGTGTTGAAGAAACCAAGAGTGTTTATTATCTTTCTCCTAATTCATTAGATTTAAAGAAGGGTGATCATGTTATTTTTGAGAATGAGAGTGGTTTATTCTCTGGTGTAGTTTGTAAACCTACTTATTCTGAAAAGAAAAATAATCTTGTTTTACCTTTAAAGAATGTTTTACGTATTGTTGGAGAAACTGATAAGAAAACTATTAATAAGAATAAGAATTTAGCTGATAAAGCTATGGAAGATGCAAAAAAATATAGTAAAAGTCTTGATTTAGATATGAATTTTGTTGATTCTTATTTAAATTTTGATGGATCTCAAATGTTTTTATCTTTTATGGCTGATGATAGAGTTGATTTTCGTGAATTAGTTAAGAAACTTGCTCAAAAGTATAAGATGCGTATTGAACTTAGACAAATTGGTGTAAGAGATAAAGCTAAGAAAGTAGGAGGTCTAGGACCTTGTGGATTATTCTTATGTTGTAATTCATTCTTAACTGATTTTGATAGTGTTTCTATTAATATGGCAAAAAATCAAATGCTTGCATTAAATCCTACTAAAATTAATGGTAATTGTGGTAGATTACTATGTTGTTTAGGTTATGAAAATGATAATTATACTGAATTAAAAAAGTCTTTACCTAAACTTGGTTTAATGATGGATACTCCTGAAGGTATGGGAAAAGTAGTTGATTTAGATATTTTTGGTAATACTTATTCTGTTGATTTAGGAGATAAAGGAATTTATAAATTTCCTGGAGAAAAAAGAGATGGAAAGAATTAATGATATATTAGGATATCCTAATTTAAAGATTTATCAGGATTCTTCCTTTTTTTCTTTTTCTTTGGATAGTATTATTCTTGCAAATTACTCAACTATTAGATTAAGAGATACTAAAATAATTGATTTTTGTACTGGTAATGGTGTAGTTCCTTTAATACTTAGTAAGAGATGTAATAAATGTATTGAAGGAGTTGAAGTACAAGAAAAAATATATAATTTAGCTTTAAAATCTCTTGTGGAAAATAATTTAGAGAATAGAATTTGTTATTATAATATGGATGTTAAAGATTTTTGTAATGATAAGAATCGTTATAATACTTATGATTTGGTATTATGTAATCCACCTTATTTTAAAAATAATGATTTGAGTAGTAAGAATTTATCATATGAGAAAATGATTGCTAGACATGAGATTTTAATTGATTTAGATACTATTGTTGCTTGTGCTAATAAAATTTTAAAAGAACATGGCAGTTTATGTATGGTTCATCGTACTGATAGATTAATTGATGTAATTACTGCATTCAAGAAATATGATATTGAACCTAAAAGAATTAAATATATTCATGAGAATATAGATAAAGAGTCTACATTGTTTTTAATTGAAGGTCAGAAAGCAGGAAGTGTTGGTTTAAAAATAGATAAACCTTTAATTCTTTATAATCTTGATGGTACTATGACAGATGAATACAATAATCTACAATTGGAAGTGAGAAAATGATACAAAAAAGTTATAATGATACAGCAAGTCTTTATTTAATACCAACTCCTATTGGTAATTTAGATGATATTACTGTTAGATCTTTAAATATTTTAAAGACTGTCGATGAGTTATTATGTGAAGATACTAGAGATACTGGTTTACTTCTAAGTCATTATGGAATTAAGAAAAAATTAGTAAGCTGTCACGAATTTAATGAAGAAAAAATGATAGATTATGTTGTATCTAAGTTAAAAGAGGGGTATAATTTAGGACTTGTAACTGATCAAGGAACTCCAATTATTAGTGATCCTGGTTATATTGTGTCTCGTGGTGTAATTGAAGCTGGATACAATGTAATTAGTCTTCCTGGAGCAACAGCTTTTGTTCCAGCATTAACATCTTCTGGAATTGAACCTTCACCATTTTTATTTTATGGATTCTTAAATAATAAGAATAGTAAACAAATAGAAGAACTTAAAAGTTTAAAGGATTATCCTTTTACTATTATTATTTATGAAGCTGTTCATCGTATTAAAAATACTTTAGAGAATATGTTGGATGTTCTTGGAGATCGAAAAATTTGTATTTGCCGTGAATTATCTAAGATACATGAAGAATTTACTAGAGGTACAATTAGTGAAATATTACCTTTAGTAGATGAGATGAAGGGTGAATTCGTTATTGTTGTAGAAGGTAATCATGATGTTACTGACTATAGTAATTTAGATGTTTATGAACATGTAAAGATGTATTTAGATGATATGAGTGAGATGGATGCAATTAAGAAAGTAGCAAAAGAACGTGGAGTTGCGAAATCTGTAATCTATCAAGAGTATCATAAAAGGAAGTGATAATATGAAATTAATCGTTGGATTAGGAAATCCTGGTAAAGAGTATTCTAATACTAGACATAATATTGGTTTTAATTTTTTAGATTTCTATTTAGATTACAAAAAAATTGATGATAAATGGACCTCTAAGTTTGATGGAAAATATATTCAGACTACTATTAATGGTGAAAAGGTATTATTTTTAAAACCTCAAACTTATATGAACCTTTCAGGAGATTCTGTTCGTAAGATTGTTGATTATTTTGATATTTCTATTGATGATATATTAGTTGTTTCTGATGATTTAGACTTAAATATTGGTAATTATAAATTAAAATCTAATGGTTCTTGTGGTGGACATAATGGGCTTAGAGATATTGAAAATAAGTTAGGTACTTCTAATTTTAAAAGATTAAAAATTGGTATTTCTAATAATAAGGAGTTAGATACAAAGGATTATGTATTAGGTTCTTTATCTAAAGAAGAAAAAAATAGTATTTCTGAACTATATAAAGATCTTTGTGTAGTTTTAGATGATTATTTTTCTTTACCTTTTGGAGACTTAATGAGTAAATATAATCGAAAGAATAAATAAGGTGATAGAATGAACTTTTTTAAAGATATTATTTCTTTTGATTTAAAAAAAGACATGGGTCTATATAATCTGACCGATGAGTTTTTTTGTGTCTTATTAAAGTCTATTTTAGATAAAGAAAATAAAAATATACTTGTAGTAGTTGATAGTTTATTTGATGCGAATAAGCTTTATAATCAGTTAATTAATTATGATAATAGGGTTTATTTGTTTCCTATGGATGATTTCTTAACTAGTGAAGCTTTAGCGATTTCTCCTGATTTGATGATTACTAGATTAGAGACTATTCATTCTATAGTTAATGATAAACCTTCTATTGTAATCACTAACTTAATGGGTTATTTAAGATATCTTCCTAAAAAAGATAATTATTTAGATCATATTATCAATCTAAAAAAGGGAGATGTGATTGATCCTAAAGACTTAGTTAGTAAACTAGTTTCAATTGGCTATAATAGAGATACTATTGTCAATAAAACTGGAGAGTTTGGAGTAAGAGGATTTATAATTGATGTTTTCCCAATAGATGAAGATAATCCTATTCGTATAGAGTTCTTTGATGATGAGATTGATTCAATTCGTACTTTTGATCCTGATACTCAAAAGTCTATTGAGAGTGTTGATTCTATTGAAATTCTTCCTTATTCTGAATTTATTACTTCAAAAGATGTTTTAGAAGAAGAATTTGGTAAACAAAAATTTTTACCTTTTTATGAAGAAGTATCAAATATATCTGATTATATGGATGATAATATTACTTTCTTTAAAGATTATGGTCAGATTAAAGTATCATATACAAATGTTTTAGAGGAGATTACTACTTATAAAAGTGATAAAGATGTAGATTATAAGGGTAACTATATTCATGATTTTGATGGATTAAATGTAGATTATCCAGTTTATTATTACTCTTTGAATAATGTAGAAGATAACCCTTTAGTTAAATCTAGCTTTAGTTTTGATATTAAATCTATTCCTAGTTTTCATGAGGATACTGATAGAATTAATAATTATATTAATAATGCAATTCATACTAATAAAACTGTTTTAATACCTGTTAAAAAGTATCAATTTAAAAATTTATATAAATATTTAAATATGAAGGTTGTTGAAACAGACTTTTATAATATAAAGGAGTCTTGTGTTAACTTAATTGATTGTGAGATTAATCAAGGGTTTATTTATAAAAATTTTTATGTAATTACTGGTAATGAATTGTTTAATACTGTTTCTAGTAAGAAAAAATATCATACTAAATATAAATATACTTCTGTTATACATGACGTTAATAAACTTAATGTTGGTGATTATATTGTTCATAATATACATGGAATTGGTGTTTATAATGGTATTAAGACTCTTACATTAAATGATATTACTAAAGATTATTTAGAGATTTTATATCAAGGTACTGATAAGATTTATATTCCAGTTGAAAAGATTGATTCTATATCTAAATATGCTGGTAGAGAAGGTGTAGTACCTAAAATTAATAAGCTTGGTGGAGTTGAATGGCAAAGAACTAAAAATAGAGTTAAGAGTCGTGTTAGTGATATGGCAGATCAATTAATCAAGTTATATGCTGAACGTGAAACTAGAGAGGGTTTTGCTTTCTCAGAGGATTGTGACTTATCAAATGATTTTGAAAAAGATTTTCCATATGAATTAACTCCTGATCAAGTTAGGGCTATAGGACAAATTAAGGGTGATATGGAGTCAAAATCTCCAATGGATAGATTATTATGTGGAGATGTAGGTTTTGGTAAGACAGAGGTAGCTTTTGTAGCGGCATTTAAAGCAATACTTGACTCTAAACAAGTGTTATTCTTATGTCCTACAACAATTCTATCTAATCAACATTATGAGAATGCTTTAGAGAGATTTAAGAACTTTCCAGTATCAATTGGATTACTTAATAGATTTACTACTCCTAAAGAGACTAATAGAATACTAGAAGGATTAAAAGATGGGACTATTGATATGGTTATTGGTACTCATAGATTATTAAGTGATGATATTAAGTTAAAAGACTTAGGATTACTTATTATTGATGAGGAGCAGAGATTTGGAGTAGCACATAAAGAGAAGATAAAACAATACAAGACTAATGTAGATGTACTTACTTTAACTGCAACACCTATTCCTAGAACATTACAAATGTCTTTAGTTGGAATTAGAAGTTTATCTTTGATTGATACTCCTCCGGTTAATAGATATCCTGTACAAACTTATGTAGTAGAAGAGAATAAACAAATACTTAGAGATGCAATATATAAAGAATTATCTAGAGATGGGCAAGTATTTATTTTATATAACAAAGTACAAAGTATTGATGAGTTTGCGGCTAGAATTAAAAATATTGCACCTGATGCAAGAATTGGTATTGCTCATGGACAAATGAATAAGAATCAACTTGAATCTACTATTTTTGAATTTGTTAAACATGAATTTGATATTTTAATTTGTACAACTATAATTGAGACTGGTATTGATATACCTAATGTTAATACTTTAATCATTATGGATGCAGATAGATTTGGACTTAGTCAGTTATATCAGATTAGAGGTAGAGTTGGTCGTAGTGATAAGTTTGCTTATGCATATTTAATGTATCAACCATTTAAAACTTTAACTGAGACTGCTATGAAGAGATTAAACGTAATTAAAGAGTTTACTGAATTAGGTAGTGGTTTTTCTATTGCGACTCGTGATTTATCCATTAGAGGTGCTGGAGATATTCTTGGTAGTGAACAAGCAGGATTTATTGATTCTATTGGAATGGATTTATATTTAAAACTATTAAATGATGAAGTAAAAAGACGTAATAATGAAATTGTAGAAGATAGTGATACAGAAGAAGTTGAATCTAAACCATTAATTAATGTTACTACTCATATTAGTGATCACTATGTATCAGAAGATGAACTTAAGATTGAGATTCATAAAAAAATTGCATCTATTGATAGTTTAGAGACATTTAATCTTGTTAAGAGTGAGTTAGAAGATAGATTTGGTAAATTATCAGAAGATATAATTATTTATATGTATGAAGAGTGGTTTGAAAAACTTGCGAAGAAGGTTAATGTTTCTCAAGTACATCAAACAAGAAATTCTATTGAATTAATGTTTAATGCAGATGCGGTATCTAAGATTGATACTGAAGAGTTATTTATGGATGCATTCCAAATATCTAATATGTTTAGATTTATTAGTAGAGGATCTAATTTAGTAATTGTTTTAGATATTATTAAATTAGAGAGACATCCTATATATTATTTAGTTGATTTACTAAGTAAAATTAATGACAATTTAAATAATTCTATTGAAATAAAAAAATAGATTTGTTAAATTTAAAATACCGGAGGTGAGTTCATGGAGAATGAAGATTTAAAGAAACAACATGAAGATACTTATAGAAAAGCAATTCTTGATAATATAAAAAACAATACTGATGTTTTAGTTGATCAAGATATTGTATCTTTATTAAAGAAACCTCCTCTTGATTCTATGGATTTAATTCGTACAAAGTTCTTAGATTTAGCAAAAAAGAATAAGATTGTATTAAATACTGAAGAACTTGGAGTATTACTTGAGAATTATAGAGAATATGTTTTGGGTTGTTGTGATGAAATAAAAAATATAAGAGTAGTTGCTTTAACTAGTGTTGTAGAAAAAGAAAAACTTAATAAGAGTCATGATACTATTAAAATTAATAAATCTGATTTTATTAAGATTAATAAGAAAATCAAGAAATTACTTAAAGAAAAGTTAATTGATGGTTCTAGAGTTTATATTATTGATAAGATTGATAAAGTTTTTAAAGATGATGTAGATAGTGAAGTTAAGACTAAGATTATTGAAGATATATCTAAATTTATAGATGGTCGTTATCAAAAACAAATAATGGAATCAGTTGATATTAAGATACTTGTTAAAGATACTACATTAATGAATGGTACAAAAGAACAGGGAGAAAGATATTTATTTACATTAGATCATTCTAGATTATTAAATGAAATAGATTCTTGATTATTAATTTTATTTGTGCTATATTATGTGCATATTTGAAATGTTTTGATGAAGAGCGTTTTATTCGGATTATTTATTTTAGAGAGCTCTGTTGGTGAAAATGAGTATAAATAGAATAAAAACTGTATGGCTTCTGAACTTCTATATCGATATGTAGATATAGACGTATATAGGCGTTAACTATTTAAGTGTGTAATAGAGATTATTGCAAAATAAGGTGGTACCGCGAATTTATTCGTCCTTATGTTTGTAATAATCTTTTTTTTGATTAGGAGGGATTAAGATGGAAAAAAAGAATAACGAAAAATATTACATTTCAACTGCAATTGCTTATACTTCTGGAAAACCTCATATAGGTAATACTTATGAGATTGTTTTAGCTGATGCAATTGCTAGATACAAAAGATTACAAGGATATGATGTTTATTTTCAAACTGGTACAGATGAACATGGTGAAAAGATTCAATTAAAAGCAGAAGAAGCTGGTATTACTCCACAAGAGTTTGTAGATGAAAAAGCTGCTGAAATCAAACGTATTTGGGATATTATGAATACAAGTTATGATAGATTTGTACGTACTACTGATAAACGTCATGAAGAAGTGGTACAGCATATCTTTAAGTATATGTTTGATAAGGGAGATATCTATCTAGGAGAGTATAAAGGTCATTACTGTACTCCTTGTGAATCTTTCTGGACTGAATCTCAATTAGTAGATGGTAAATGTCCTGATTGTGGAAGGGATGTTGAGAAGAAGAGTGAAGAAGCTTATTTCTTTAAATTAAGTAAATATCAAAAACAATTAGAGGAATATATTGAATCTCATCCTGATTTCATACAACCTGTTGCGCGTAAGAATGAGATGATCAACAACTTTATTAAACCTGGACTTCAAGATCTTTGTGTTTCACGTACATCATTTAGTTGGGGAATACCAGTGGACTTTGATCCAAAACATGTTGTTTATGTTTGGCTTGATGCTTTAACTAACTATATTACTAATATTGGTTATGATACTGATGGTGGTAATGAAGAATTTAAATATAAATGGCCTGCTGATTTACATTTAATTGGAAAAGATATTATTCGTTTCCATACAATTTACTGGCCTTGTTTCTTAATGAGTTTAGATATTCCACTACCTAAACAAGTATTTGGTCACCCTTTGTTAATTATGAGTGATGGTAAGATGAGTAAATCTAAAGGTAATGTTATTTATGCTGATGATTTAGTAGAAGAATTTGGTGTAGATGCAGTTAGATATTACTTCTTACATGAGATTCCTTTTGCAAGTGATGGTGTATTTACTCGTGATTTATTAATTGAAAGAATTAATGGAGATCTTGCTAATATACTAGGTAATTTAGTTCAAAGAACTATATCTATGGGTAATAAGTACTTTGATGGAAAAGTAAGTTGTAAAAAGGTAACTGATACTATGGATGAAGAATTCATTAAGAATATTAATGGATTAGAGGCAAAAGTTACTGAAAAGATGGATGAATTACAAATTAGTGATGCAATTACTGAAATCTTTAATGTACTTAGAGCTAGTAATAAATATATTGATGAGACTACTCCTTGGGTTTTAGCAAAAGATGAATCATTAAAAGATAGATTAGAAACTGTAATTTATAATTTACTTGAATCTATTAGAGTATGTGGATTATTACTTGAAGCTTTCTTACCTGATACTAGTAAGAAGATTTTAGAACAAATCAATTCTAAAGATACTGAATTAGAATATAGTGATGCTCATTCTTATGAATTAGGACAACCAAGCCCATTATTTATGAGAATAGATACCACAAAAGAATAAGAGCTCTCTTATTCTTTTTTTATGATATATTATTAGTAGGTGATTTTAATGTTTATAGATACACATTGTCATTTATCAGTTGAAGATTATGATGATATAGATAGTGTAATATTAGAAAATAGAGAAGCTGGAATTGATAAAATTATTATTTCTGGTTGTACTAGAGAGAGTATAATTGAATCTTTAGACCTTGCGAAGAAGTATCCTGATGTATATGTAACTATTGGATATCATCCGAGTGAGACTGATATTACTACTTATGATGATATTATGAAATTAGAAGAACAAATAAAACAAGAAAAAGTAGTTGGTATTGGTGAAATTGGACTAGATTATCATTATGGTAAAGAGAATAAAGATGCTCAAATGCATTTATTCCGTCGTCAATTAGCAATGGCTGATCGTCATCATTTACCTGTTGTAATCCACAGTAGAGATGCTACTCTTGATACAATTAATATATTAAAAGAATTTCCTAGAGTAAAAGCTGATATACATTGCTTTAGTGGTAGTTTAGAAACTGCTAAAATATATATTTCTTTAGGATATTATTTAGGTATAGGAGGAGTAGTTACTTTTAAGAACAGTAAATTACTTTCTGTAGTAAAAGAAATTGGTCTTGATCATATTTTATTAGAGACAGATAGTCCTTATCTTACTCCTGAACCTAATAGGGGTAAAAAGAATAGTTCTAAGTATATTCCTGATATTGCGAAATGTATTGCTGAAGGTCTTGGAATTAGTGTTGAAGAAGTATCTAAAATTACTCTAGAAAACACTAATACTTTGTTTGACTTAGGGTCTAAATTGTGATATCTTATAAGAAGATAATGGGTTGGTGAAAGAAATGAAGAAGAATTATAGATATGCTATATTTTTATTGGTAATTATAGTAGTGTTATTTTTTTGCTCTATAGGAATTATTACTTTATTTCAAGATAAAAAGATTGAAATAGAAAAGGTTAATGAAACTGATGTTGCTTTTGTTTCTGATGCCAATTCAATTGTAATTAATAATATTATTTCTGTATCAGATCAATTTGGTAAGAGTATTACTGAATCTAATAATGGTGATTTTGGTTATTTAGAGTTTGAAGTTGTGAATAATACTAATGAAATTCGTAATTATCAAATTTTTATTACTAGATTATTTTCTGATTATAAAGAGATTAATCCTAGTTATGTTAGTTTCTATTTAACTGATGATAATAATAAGGTAATGAAGGGTTTTGATACTAATAAGTGTCCTTCATATGAAGATTTTAACTTTATAGATAATAAAGCTGATAGTAAATTAATTTACAAAGATTCTTTAAAAGGTAATGAGAGAAAGAAATATAAACTTCGTGTATGGCTTACTGAGAATTATGTAGTGGATCACTCTATTGAAGAGCAATTTGCTTTCAATATTGGAGCTAGAGCTTATTAGGAGGAATATATGGCTAAGAAAAAGGGGAAAGAATTAACTGGTAGATTTTGGTTTACTACTATATTAATTTGTTTAGTACTTGCGGTAGCAGTTTCTATTGGGTTTGTAGTGTTTAATAATAGATCTCCTGAAGTAATTGAAAAAGATGAGGATGGAGGATATGTTACTTTAAATTATTCTAGTGAAGTAAAAGCTTTATCTTTATTTAATGCTAAACCTACTACTGATGCGGTTGGAATTAAGAATACTGATTATTTTGATTTTTCTGTTGATGTTAATTTAGATGGTGCTCCAAAAGTAGAATATGAAATATCATTAATTAAAGATGAAGAAGCATCTACTATTAAAGATGAAGATGTTAAGATTTATCTAGAAAAAGAAGAGAGTGGTACTTATACTAAGGTATTTGGACCTGAAGAATTTACTCCTTCTAAAAATTATTCTGGAGTTGGTTCTGAGATTGGTAGTATGGTACTTACTAATGTTAAGAAAATAAAGTCTGAAACAGATAATTATCGTTTAAGAATTTGGATGTCTGATAAGGCAGCAGCTTCTACTGGAAATTACTCTGTAGAGGTTGATATACATGCAATTGCAAAATAAAAAAGAAGTGTCAAGTTTACTTCTTTTTTTTTGCTTGATATGTAAATTTTACTTAGTAGATATTATAATATGATTAAGATAGGAGGTAATTTGAATGACTGATAGTGCTGATAACCTAATGGAAAAACTTCAATATTATTCATATTTTGTTACTAGAGCATTTTTATTAGCAGTATTTGGGCTTCTTATTATTTTAGCTATCTTACTTGCTATATACTTTGGTGATTTATTTATTAATGTTAAGAGTGGTAACTATAATAGTCCTATCTTTAATGGTTATGTAATTGTATCTCAAAGTATGGTTCCAACTATTAATATCAATGATGCTATTGTTGTTAAAAGAGAAGGAGAAGACAAATATGATATTGGAGATATCATAAGTTTTTATTCTACTGAATATGCTCAAGAAGGAATGGTTATTACTCATAGAGTTATTAAGAAGGATAAAGTAAGTAATACTAGTTCTAATTATATGACTAAAGGGGATAATAATCGTACTGCAGATCATAAATTAACTCCAACTTCTAACATATATGGAAAGGTATATTTTATTATTCCAAAACTTGGATATATTCAATCATTTTTATCTAATCCATTACATTTTGCATTATGTATATTAATTCCTGCAGGAACAGTTATTATATATGATATTATTCGAATTAAAAAAGCTTTTAAAAAAGAAGGAAAAAAATGTTAAATTCTCTTTCTTTTTTTTTGCCTCTACATTATAATAAAAACCAACTGGTGATAATATGGAAAAATATGATGTTAAATTTAAAAAGAAATTTGGTCAAAACTTTTTAAGGGATAATAATATTGTCAAAAGAATAGTTAGTGTTAGTGGGGCTGATGATAAGTCTCTTGTAATGGAAGTGGGCCCTGGGGGAGCTATTCTTACTCGAGAACTTGCGAATGTAGCAAAGAATGTTTTGGCTTATGAAATTGATACTGATTTAGCACCAGAACTTGAAAATAAATTAGAAGGATATAGTAATGTAGATATTGTTTTTCAAGATTTCTTAGAAGCAGATCTTATTATGGATATATCTAATTATTCATATCAAAAATTGTTTTTTGTTAGTAATGTTCCATATTACATTACTACACCAATTCTATTAAAATTAATTAAGAGTCAAATTCCATTTGATAATATTGTTATGATGGTTCAAAAAGAAGTAGGAGACCGTTTTAGTACTAGTCCAGGATCTAGAGAATATGGATCTATTACTGTATTATTAAATTATTTCTATGATGTTAAAAAGGAGTTTTTCGTTTCTAGAAAACAATTTATTCCTGAACCTAAAGTGGATAGTGTAGTAGTATCTTTTAAAGAAAAACGTGAAAAACTACCTGTTAAAGATTTTGATTTCTTTGAAAGAATTGTTAGAGATAGTTTTCAATTTAAGAGAAAGAATATTAAAAACAATTTAAAAAAATATGATTTAAAGATTGTATCTGAAGTATTAGAGAGTTTTGGATATGATCTTAGTGTTCGTGCTGAAAACTTAGATGTTGAAGTTTTTGTTGCGATTAGTAATGCTTTATGGAAATAGATGTCTATTTCCTTTTTTTTTGCATATAATTCTTTGGGAGATGAATTATATATTTAAAGCTGGAGATTATGTAAGTAGAAAGTCTTACCATAATGATGTAGTCTTTAAAGTGTTAAATATTGATGGAAATATTGTTTATTTAAAAGGAAGAGATGTTAGATTATATGCAGATGCTCCTTTAAATGATTTAGAGATTGTTTCTTCTAAGATGGATGATGATTCTTCTATTATTGATAGAGAACTTAAAGATATGAATATAAATAGAGATGAGTATTTCTATTTACCTGGGAATATATTACATATTGATGTGGATAATGAATATTTAGATAGATGTATGAATTATTATCATAAGCTTGGTATTAAAGCTAATGGTATTACTATTCCTGAAGCAGATATCTCTAAAAAAATAGTTTCATTACTTAAAGAATATCATCCAGATATTGTAGTAATAACAGGTCATGATGCTTATAAAAAAGATGGTTATGAAAACTCTATGAATTTTGCTTCTGCAATTAGAGAAGCAAGGAAATATGAACATAATCAAGATAAATTAATTATTATAGCTGGAGCATGTCAATCTGATTTTGATTCTTTGATTAGAGCAGGAGCTAATTTTGCTTCTAGTCCAAAAAGAATTAATATTCATGCACTAGACCCTGCAATTATTGCTTCTTCTTTAGCTTTTTCTGAAAAGAATCAAAGTATCGATTTAATGAAGGTTATTGGTAAGACTAAATATGGTAGTCATGGGATAGGTGGATTAATTACTAATGGGACGATGTATATAGGTTATCCTAGATGAATATAGATAGGCTTAGAAGTATTATTTCTAGTTATATTGATAAAGACTATACCTTTCTATATCAAGGAATGAGAGGTCAAAATGAGAAGTTTGTTGGTAGGGTTATTAAGATCTATCCCAGAACCTTTTTAATTAAGACAATTGATGGTTATATTAAATCCTTTTCTTATAGTGATTTTTTACTTAAAATTCTTAGAGTTTTGCCCTAAACGAAAAATATTGATTTTTTGTTTATTTTGATATAAAATTGAGTTATAAAGTGGTTATGCTTTAAGAGGGAGGAAATTCTTATGAAGATCACATCAGTTAATGTACGTAAGATTGAAAAAGAGGGATCTCGTATGAAAGGAATTGCTTCAGTACTTTTAGACGACAGTTTTGCAGTACATGATATTCGTATTATTGAAGGAGACAACGGACTATTTATAGCTATGCCAAGCCGAAAGACAGCTACTGGTGGTTACCGTGATATCGCTCACCCAATTAATCCTGAAGTACGTGCAATGTTCGAAGAAGCAATTTTAGAAGCATATGAAAATGCTGAAGATGCACCTGCAGAAGAAGAGGAATAATTGATAAAGATGCTTAGGCATCTTTTTTTGTTCTAAAAAACTATTTCTATTCATATTCTTTTTTAGGAGGAATATATGGATAAGAATGATTCTAGTATTAATAATTTTAATCATAGTATTAGTTTATTAGAGAGAAAGACACTTGTGATTACTGGAGTAAAAAAGATAGATAATTTTGATAAGACGCATTTTATATTGGATACTACTATGGGATATATGGTTATAAAGGGAGAAGAATTAGAACTTGTTAAATTAGATACTTTTTCTGGTAATGTTACTATTAAAGGGGAAATTAATCAGTTAGACTATTTAGTAGATGAAAAAAAGAAAAAAGAAGATGGTATTTTTAATAGGTTATTTAAAGTATGAGTTTAAAAATACAAATTATATGTTTTCTTTTTTCTTTTTTGTTTGGTGTATACTTATTTTTTATTTATAAGTTCTATTATTATTCTTTTTTTGTGAGAAAGAGTAGGGTTAAATACTTCTTACAATTCATTATTACTTTTTTATCTTCTTTTATATATTTTTTTATACTTCAATATTTGAATAATGGAATATTACATTATTACTTTTTATTATTTATTTCTTTTGGGTTTCTTCTTTCTTATCAGATATCTAAAAAGTAACGTAAATAACGTGTAAATAATATATAAATATCGACGGGGTTTTCACTAGAAATACGTTATTCATAGTATAATATAATATGAATAGGTAGGTGATGTTGTGGCAAAGTATCAGAAAAAATTAAAGCCGAGAAAAAGAGCTATATTTCTTGCTTTGGGTTCTATTTTGGTAATTGTTGTTGTGACATTCTCTATCGGTAGATACTGGGTAGAAATAATTGAGAAGTATCAAGAAAAACAAGAACTTGAAAATGAACTACTTGCTTTAAAAGAAAAAGAAGAAGAATTAAAGGTTGATGCAAACAAATTGCAGAACCCAGATTATGTTGCAAGATATGCTAGAGAAAAATATCTTTATTCTAAGGAAGGAGAGTACATTTTACAAATTCCAGAAGAATAAAATGTATTTTTCTTTTTTTTCCTTTATTTATGTTATAATATTTGTGGTTTTGAGGTGATACATCATGATTAGAATTGATGATTATTTTACCTTCCATAAGAATGATAAGATTGTGGTAGGTTGTTCAACTGGGCCTGATTCAATGGCTTTAGTTGATATGTTATTAAAGATTCGTGATCGTTACAATTTATCTATTATTATCAGTCATGTTAATCATAATGTTAGAAAAGAAAGTTATAAGGAAGCAGAATTCTTAAAGAATTATTGCGAGCTTAATAATATAGTATTTGAATCAATGGTTATTGAAGAATATGGAGATGATAATTTCCACAATGAAGCAAGAAACATTAGATATCAATTCTTTGATAATATTGTGAAGAAATATGAAGCTAACTATTTAATGACTGCTCATCATGGGGATGACTTAATGGAGACTATATTGATGAGAATAGTTAGAGGATCTAATTTAGCTGGATATAGTGGTTTTAAGATGATTGTTGAACAAGATGGGTATAATATTGTTAGACCATTAATATCATTTACTAAAAAACAATTAATGGATTATGACTTAGAGAATCATGTACCATATTTTATCGATAAATCTAATGAAAAAGATAAATATACTAGAAATAGGTATCGTAAATATGTGCTTCCATTCCTTAAAAGTGAAGATGAAGATGTTCATCTTAAATTTTTAAAGTTTAGTAATACATTAAATGAATCTTGTAAGTTTATTGATAAAGTTACAAAAAATGCTATTAAAAGATGTATTGATAATGATAAAATATTAATAGATAAGTTTTTGGATGAAGATGTTTTTATTCAAAAAGAAATCTTATATTTTTTCTTAAAGAATTATTATCAAGATGATTTAATCTTAATTAATGATAAACATATTGATTTGATACTTAGATTAATTAATGGTAAAAAAGCAAATGGTACTATTAATTTACCTAATAATGTAATTGCGAAGAGAGAATATAATTATTTTTATTTCATTAAAGATATAGATGTTATTACTAGTTATGAGATTGAATTTGATAAGTTTGTTAAATTACCTAATAATCATTCTATTGAGCTTGTAGATTCAGTTGATAATAATAGTAATAATGTGTGTCGTTTAAATAGTAAAGAGATTTTATTACCTTTAATTGTTCGTACTAGAAGAATGGGTGATAAGATGGCTGTTAAAGGTTTAAATGGTACTAAAAAAGTTAAAGATATTTTTATTGATAAAAAGATCATAATGGAAGAGAGAGACTCTTGGCCTATTGTATTAGACTCAAGTGGCAATGTAGTATGGATTCCTGGTATAAAAAAATCAAAATTTGATAAAAAATCCACAGAAGAGTATGATATAATACTAAAATATAACTAAGGAGGAAATGTCGTGGAAAAAAAGAGTAATAACAATATTGATAAAAGAACTATTAAAAAAGGTTTATTACCATATGTGTTTATATTTATTATTATGTTATTTGTTTTCTATTACTTTAATGTAAATAACACAGATAAACATGATTTTACTTATGACCAATTTATGGAAAAATTAGATGGTGGAAAACTTAAAGAAATAGAAATGATACCTAAGGGTAGTGGATATGTATATGAAGTATCTGGTACTCTACGTAGTTATAAAGAAGGCGAATATTTTGAAGTTCGTTTACCTTTAAGTGAAGAAGTCATGAAAAAGATTGTAGAGGCAAGTGATGAACAAGATTTTGAATTAACAGTTTATCCTGATCCTGATGCAAATACTTGGCTTATTCTATTAGTTAACTTTTTACCTATTGCAATTATTGTAGCTTTTGCTTTCTGGTTCTTAAATAAACAAATGGCTGGAAACAAGAGTTCATTAGATTTTGGTAAGAGTAGAGCAAGACTTGATAATGATAGTAATAAAGTTACATTTAAAGATGTTGCTGGATTAAAAGAAGAAAAAGAAGAAGTTAGAGAATTAATCGACTTCTTAAAGAGCCCTAAGAAATTCCAAAAATTAGGTGCTAGAATTCCAAAGGGTGTTTTACTATTTGGTCCTCCAGGAACTGGTAAAACTTTACTTGCTAAAGCTGTTGCTGGTGAAGCTGATGTTCCATTCTACTTTATCAGTGGTTCTGATTTCGTAGAATTATTTGTAGGTGTTGGTGCTTCACGTGTACGTGACATGTTTAAAGAAGCAAAAAGAAATGCTCCATGTTTAATATTTATTGATGAAATTGATGCTGTAGGACGTCAAAGAGGTTCTGGTATTGGTGGTGGACATGATGAAAGAGAGCAAACACTTAACCAATTACTTACTGAAATGGATGGATTTGGTGCTAATGAAGGAATCATTATTATAGCTGCAACAAATAGACCTGATGTATTAGACCCTGCATTACTTCGTCCTGGACGTTTTGATAGACAAGTTACTGTTAATTTACCTGATGTTAAAGGACGTGAAGAGATTCTTGCAGTACATGCTAAGAATAAGATTTTGGCTGAAGGAGTTACATTAGAGAACTTAGCTAAACGTACTCCTGGATTTAGTGGAGCTGATCTTGAGAATTTATTAAATGAAGCTGCGCTACTTGCAGTTAGACGTAATAAAAATGAAATTACTATGAGTGAAATTGATGAAGCAACTGATCGTGTACTTATGGGACCTGCTAAAGTTAGTCATAAATATACTGAGAATGATAGAAAACTTGTTGCATATCATGAAGCTGGACATGCTGTTATTGGATTGAAATTAAGAAATGCTTCTGATGTACAAAAAGTTACTATTATTCCTAGAGGTTCTGCTGGTGGATATAATATGATGGTACCAACAGAAGAAAAATTATGTTCAACTAAGAGTGATTTATTAGAAGAAATTACTGGACTTCTTGGTGGTCGTTCTGCAGAAGAGATTACTTTTGGAGAAATTACTACTGGAGCTCATAATGACTTTGAAAAAGCTACTAAGATTGCTAGAGCAATGGTTACTGAATATGGTATGAGTGATTTAGGACCATTACAATTTGAACAACAATCTGGTTCAGTATTCTTAGGAAGAGATTATACTAAAAATCAACATTTCTCAAATGAAGTAGCAAATGAAATTGATATGGAAATGAGAAAGATTATCAATGAATGTCATAAGAATGCTAAAGATATTATTAAGAAAAATAAAGATTTATTAAAGCTTATTGCTGAGACTTTATTAGAGTATGAAACATTAACTAAAGAACAAATTGATTATTTAGTTGAAAATGGACATATGCCTGATGAAGATGAAACTAATTTAGAGTCTTTATCTATTACTAAATTAAAAGAAATAGCTAAAGCAAAAGGAATTAAAAATTATTCTAAGATGAGCAAAGCTGAATTATTACAAGAGTTAGATAAATAATCTAACTCTTTTTTTGTTGAAAAATAATGAAAAAAGGTTATAATTAAAAGCAAGGAGGAGTAGTTTTATGGTTAAAGTAGATAAAGAAGCTGTTAAAAAGAAAGGTAAAGGATTTATTACTGAGTTTAAGGATTTTGTTTTAAAAGGAAATGTAGTTGATATGGCTATCGGTGTTATTATCGGTACTGCTTTTGCAGATATTGTTAATGCCTTAACTAAAGATTTTATTAATCCATTAATTAGTAGTATTGGTGGAGCTGAGTTTGGTGGAAAGATTCACTTACCTTGGACACCTGCTGGTGAAGCTGGTCAATATCTTCTTTGGGGAGATTTCTTAACTGCTATAGTTAATTTCTTAATTATGGCTTTTGTATTATTCTTAATACTTAAAGTATTTAATAAGATTATTGATGCTGGAAAGAAGAAATTAGTAAAAGAAGAAGAGAAAGCACCTGCTAAAAAGAGTGACGAAGTTGTATTACTTGAAGAAATTCGTGACTTATTAAAGAAACAAAACAAAAAATAGAGACTCATATGAGTTTCTTTTTTTTGCTTGTAATATTGCTTAAAATCATATATACTATGCATGAATTAGAAAAAGAAGGGCTATTATGGAATGGAATATTGGAAAGGTAAAAATTAAGAATCAAGTAGTACTTGCACCTATGGCTGGTATATGTAATTCTGCATACAGAAGAATTTGTAAAGAAATGGGTTGTGGACTTATATATGCTGAAATGGTTAGTGATAAAGCTATTACATTTGGTAATGAAAAGACAATAGACATGCTTTACATGACTGAAGAAGAAAGACCTATTGTTCAACAAATATTTGGTACTGATGTAGAATCTTTTGTCTATGCGGCTAAATATATTGAAGAGAATATGAAGCCTGATATTATTGATATTAATATGGGATGTCCTGTTCCAAAGGTAGCTGTTAGAGCACAAGCTGGATCAGCTTTACTTAAAAATCCTGATAAGATATATGATATTGTATCTGCTGTTGTTAAAGCGGTATCTGTACCTGTTACAGTTAAAATTAGAAGTGGATGGGATAGTAAGAACATTAATGCTGTTGAAGTTGCTAAAGTAATAGAGAAAGCTGGAGCAAGTGCTATATGTGTACATCCTAGAACTAGAAGTCAAGGATATAGTGGAAAAGCTGATTGGAATATTATTAAAGAAGTAAAAGAAGCTGTTTCTATTCCGGTAATTGGTAATGGTGATGTTAAGACTCCAGAAGATGCTAAAAGAATGCTTGATGAAACTCATTGTGATGCAGTAATGATAGGTAGAGGAGTATTAGGTAATCCTTGGTTAATACAAAATACTATTCGTTATTTAGATGGTAAAGAAATTCTTCCTATAACTATAGAAGATAGAGTAAAAATGTCTTTAAAACATTTAGAATATCTTAGAGAAATAAAACCTGAAAAGATTGCTGCATTAGAGATGAGAAATCATATTGGATGGTATTTTAAAGGTATCAGAGGAGCTAATGAATTAAAAAATAAAGTCTATCAAACTTCTCGGATTAGTGATATAATTTCATTATTAAATGAGTTCAAGGAGGGATAGTCTATGTCTGAAGATGAGAAAGATGGCAAACCTGAGAAACCTTTTTTCGTTAGTAGATGTCTTGCTTTTGTGGTTGATATGTTTATAGTATTGCTTCTTTCTAGTATGATTGCGACACCTTTCGTGGATGCTAATAAGATGCTTACTTTAAGAGAACAATCTGTAAATATTGTTGAAAAGTATCAAAAGAATGAAATGACGGATAAAGAATATTTAGTAGAAATATCTAATTTAGAATATATGATGGCTAGAAGTACTGAATTAGTGACAATTATTATGATTTTAATTAGTGTACTTAATTTTGTGGTATTACCTTTATATAATAAAGGACAGTCTATAGGAAAGAAATTATTTAAATTAAAAATAGTTTCTGATACTGGAGAATTAAATGCTAATCAATTATTATTTCGTACTTTTATAGCTAACTTTCTATTATTAAATATCATCTCGATACTATTTATTATGTTTGCCGATAGAGATGTTTATATGTATGTAGTTGAGTTATTTACTTTTGCTCAATACATTATTACCTTTGGTTCAATTATTATGATTGCCTTTGGTAAAGAAGGACTAGCTATACATGATAAGTTAGTTCATACAAAAGTAGTTAAAGTTAATTAGGAGTGAAAATATGAGAGAATTAAGTGAACAAGAGATTGTTAGAAGAGAAAAGGCTGAAAAGCTAAGAGAATTAGGACTTGATCCTTTTGGTCATAGATATGATAGAGAGGATTATGCTAGAGATATAGTTACAAAGTATGCTGATGTTGATCATGATGCATTTGAGACTATGGATGATACTGCTAAGGTAGCAGGTAGAATTATGTTTATTAGAAAAATGGGTAAAGCATCATTCTTTACTATTCAAGATAAAACTGGTTCTATTCAAATATATATTTCAATAAATGATGTAGGAGAAGAAACTTACGAATTATTTAAGAGTGCTGATATTGGAGATATCGTAGGAGTATATGGAAAGGTAATGAAGACTAAGACTGGTGAGGTTACTATTAAATGTTTAGAATATACTCATTTAGTTAAAGCACTAAGACCATTACCTGAGAAGTTCCATGGACTTACTGATATTGAGGAAAGATATAGACGTAGATATGTAGATCTAATTATGAATGAGGAGTCTAGAAGAGTTGCTTTCTTAAGACCTAGAATTATTAGATGTATTCAAAATTATATGGATAATTATGGATTTACTGAGGTTGAGACACCTGTACTTACAACTTTACTTACAGGAGCTAGTGCTAGACCTTTTGCAACTCACCATAATGCTCAAGATATTGATATGTATTTAAGAATTGCTTTAGAGTTACCTCTTAAGAGATTATTAGTTGGTGGTATGGAAGCAGTTTATGAAATTGGAAGAGTATTTAGAAATGAAGGAATGGATCAAAAACATAATCCTGAATTTACTTTAATGGAAGCATATCTTGCTTATAGTGATCTTGAAGGTATGATGGATATGACTGAGGGTATGTTTACTACTATTGCTAAAGAAGTATGTGGTAAGACAATATTTAATTTTGATGGACATGAAGTTAATCTAGAAGGACCTTGGAGAAGACTTTCTATGACAGATGCTATTAAAGAACAAACAGGAATTGATTTTAAAGCTATTACAGATTTAGATGAATGTTTAAGATTAGCTGAAGAACATCATATTGAACTTGAAGATCATGAAAAAGCATATGGACATATTATTAATAAGTTCTTTGAGAAGTATGTTGAAGAGACTTTAATTCAACCTACATTCTTATATGGACATCCAATTGAGATTTCTCCGCTTACTAAGAAGAATCCTGAAGATCCTAGATTTGTTGATAGATTTGAATTATTTATTGGTGGTAAGGAATTTGCAAATGCTTATACTGAGTTAAATGATCCTATTGATCAATTAGAAAGATTTGAAGCTCAACTTGCTGAGAGAGAACTTGGAAATGATGAAGCAAATGATATCGATATGGATTTTGTAGAATCACTTGAATATGGTATGCCTCCAGCTGGTGGAATAGGTTATGGAATTGATAGATTAATGATGTTATTTACTGAACAAGAATCAATTCGTGATGTAATTTTATTCCCTACAATGAAGGAAAGAAGATAATAAAAACATGAGATTTGCTCATGTTTTTTTTATTTATTAATCTTAAAGGGTTGTAAACTACTGTAAAATTGAGTTATAATTATTGTGGGAGGTTAATTATGAAAAAACATAATACATTAAAAGTCGTTCTTATTGCTTTATTAGTATTTCTAGTTCTTTCTTGGATTTTTCCAGCTGCTTATTTTTCAAGTGAGTTCGTAGAAGAAGGACGCGTACAAATGGGATTATCTGATGTATTTAATTATTTTATGACTACTGTTTCATACTTTGGTCATTATGCATTATATTTAATCCTAGTTGGTGCTTTTTATGGAGTTTTATATAAAATTCCAGCTTATCGTACATTCTTAGATAAGATTGTTGCTAAAGTAAACTCAAATGTATTCATTATTGTAACAGTTTTACTACTTGCTTTAGGAGTTAGTTTTGCTGGATTACAAATTGGATTTGCAATTTTTGTTCCACTTATTGTTGCTATAATCTTATTGATGGGATATGACAAAATTGTTGCAGCATTAGTTGTTGTTGGATCTATGGCTGCTGGTTTAGTAGGTTCTACTTTTGCTTATGGAAATAACAGTATAATATTAAGTGTTTTAGGACTTAAAGCTGATTATAGTTTATTAGTTCGCTTAATTATGTTATTCTTAGCTGTTGCTTTATTATTATTTAATATCTTTATGTATATTAGACATAATAAAGGAAATATAAAAGTTGAAAAACCTGCTAAGAAAGTTGAAGCTGCTAAGGAGGAAGTTGTAGTTGCTAAGAAAGTTGAAGTTCCTAAGAAAACTGATACTAAGAAAGCTCCTGCTAAAAAGGCTACTGAAAAGAAGACTGCAGGAAAGACTATTACTAAGAAAACTACTAAAGCAAAATCAACTCGTAAAAATGTAAATAAAGCAGCATTAAGAGATGAAGATATCATTGTTGTTAAAGAATCTGTAGTTAATGATTCTACTGATGATGCTTATCTTGTTCCAACAAGAGTTGAAATGACTCATAAAGTATGGCCATTTGTAGTAGGATTTATCTTATTATTTGTTTTACTAGTTATGGCATGGTTAACTTGGAATGAAAATGGATTTGGTATTGCATTCTTCGATAACTTAACAGAGAAGTTTACTGGTTTCCAATTATTTAAATTTCCATTATTCCAAAAAGTTTATGGTACTGTAAATTCATTTGGAAACTGGACAGTAATTGATTTATTCTTACCAGTTAACTTACTATTACTAATTCTTGTAATTATCTACAAAGTTAAATTTGATGATATTATTGATGGAATGGTATCTGGTATTAAAAAAGCTTTATTACCTATAGTTATCGTATTATTACTTTATACTATTTTAGTATTAGTAACATATCATCCATATCAATTAGTAATTTATAAAGCAATTTTAGGATTGTTCAAAGGATTTAATATTGGAACTACATTAGTTTCTACATTATTAGCTGCAATCCTTAATGTTGATCCTGCTTATGCATATCAAGCATTATTACCATACCTTGCATCTACTATTGATACAAGTAGTTATGAATTTACTGCTATTATTGCACAAGCTATGTATGGATTCTCTACAATCTTTGCACCAACAAGTTTAATCTTAATGGCAACATTAGCTTACTTAAAGGTTTCTTACAAAGATTGGTTAAAGACTGCTTGGAAATATTTATTAGAATTATTCGTAGTTTTATTAATTGTTTTCATTGTTTTAGCTTTAATTTAATAAAAAAAGAAGCATTTTGCTTCTTTTTTTTTGTTTCTTTGATATAATAGGAGCAGGTGGTGATAGAATGAGAATTTACAATACTTTGACGAAGAAAATCGAAGATTTTGTTCCCTACGAAGAAGGTAAAGTAAAATTGTATACTTGTGGTCCTACCGTTTATCACTATGCTCATATTGGTAATATTAGAAATTACATTGGGCATGATATTCTAGATAAAACATTAAGATATTTAGGATATGATGTTACTCGTGCAATGAATATTACTGATGTTGGTCATTTAACTAGTGATTCTGACTCTGGTGAAGATAAGATGGAAGTTGCTAGAAAACGTGAGCATAAATCAGCAATGGAGATTGCTAAGTTTTATACAGATGCCTTTTTCGTGGATTTCGAAAAAGTAAACTGTAAAAAGCCAGAGATTATAAGTCCGGCTACGGAAAATATTTCCGAATACATCAAGATTATTACAAAATTATTAGAAACTGACTATGCTTATGAGTCAGGAGGAAATATCTATTTTGATATTTCTAAATTAGACAACTATTATTGTCTTACTAATCAAGATAGTAACTTAGTTGTTGGAGCAAGAGAAAGTGTTGATGAGGACTCTAATAAGAGAAATCAAGCTGATTTTGCTTTATGGTTTACAACTAGTAAATTTGAAAACCATGAATTATTATGGGATTCTCCTTGGGGAAAAGGATATCCTGGATGGCATATTGAATGTTCAGGTATATCTTTAAAATACTTAGGAGAGCATTTAGATATTCATGGAGGTGGAGTTGATAATATCTTTCCACATCATACTAATGAGATTGCTCAAAGTGAATCATATTTGGGACATAAATGGTGTAATTACTGGTTCCATAATGAACACTTAATAGATGAGTCTGGTAAGATGAGTAAATCTAAGGGAGCTATTCTTACTGTTTCTGTATTAGAAGAGAATGGATATGATCCTTTAGCATTTAGATTTATGTGTTTAGGTTCTCATTATCGTAAACAATTATTATTTACTTATGATAACTTAGATCAAGCACAAAGTACTCTACGTAAATTAAAGAATAAGATTCAAAGTTTAAAAGATGAAGGTAATATTGATGAAACATTATTTAATAAATATGTTTCTAAATTTACTGAGGCACTTGAAAATGATTTAAATACTTCTAATGCATTAGCTGTTTTATATGAAGTATTAAAAGATAATGAATTAAATGATAAGACTAAGATTGCTTTAGTTGAGAATTTTGATCAAGTATTATCTTTGGACTTATTAGTAAAAGAAGAAAAGAATAATGAATTAGACTCTGAGATTCAAGGATTAATTGAAGAGAGACGTGAAGCAAAGAAGAATAAAGACTTTGCTAAAGCTGATCAAATTAGAGATGATTTATTAGCTCGTGGAATTAAATTAATAGATACTCGTGAGGGTACAACTTATGAAATTGTAAAAGATTAGATTTTCTAATCTTTTCTTTTTGTGTTATAATTTGCTTGGTGATTTTATGAATGTTTTAGAAATCAATGTATTAGTTCTTGCATATTTAGGAGATACTATATATGAGAACTATGTTAGAAAATATTTAATTAATAAGGGAATTGGAAATGTTAATGATCTTCAAAAAGAGGCTATTAACTATGTAAGTGCAACTGCGCAAGCGCAGTATTTAACTTCTATGATAGATAGCAACTTTTTAAGTGAAGAGGAAATTGATATAGTTAAAAGAGCTAGAAATTATAAGACTACTTCTCATCCTAAGAGTTGTGATATTATTACATATAAATATGCAACTGGATTAGAGGCTTTAATAGGTTATTTAGATTTAACTAATAGAAAAGAAAGGATAGATGAGATTATGAATCTTATCTTAAGTGAGTAGTATGGATGTATTTGGAAGAAATGTTGCGAAAGATTTATTAAAAAATCCAGAAAAGATTAAAAAAATTATTTTGCAAGATAATTTTAGTGATAAAGATATTATTTCCTTAATTGAAAAATCAAATTTAAGAGTAGAATATCGTTCAAAACGTGAAATGGATGATTTGTCTGGTGGAGTACATCAAGGTATAATTCTAACTATTCCGGATTACCAATATAAGGATTTAAATTCAATTATTAATAGTAATAATGATGATGTTATTGTTATACTTGATCATTTAGAAGATCCTCATAATTTTGGAGCTATTATTCGTACTTGTGAGGCTGCTGGAATTCATTCAATTATTATTCCTAAAGATAGACAAGTACAAGTTAACTCTACTGTTATGAAGACTAGTGCTGGTACATTAGATTCTATGAATATAGTTAGTGTTTCTAATATTGTGAATAGTTTAGAACAATTAAAAAAAGCAGGATACTGGATTGTTGGAACTGCTTTAGAGAATAGTGTTGATTATAGAGAAGTAGATTATAGTGGTAAGATTGCTATTATTATTGGAAATGAAGGTAGTGGTATATCTCAATTGGTTTCTCGTAATTGTGATTTCTTAGTTAAGATTCCAATGTATGGTACTACTAATAGTTTAAATGCTAGTGTAGCAGCTGGTATTATGATTTATGAGGTAATCCGAAATAGAAAGTAGGATTTATGGATTATAAAAAATATAATGATTATGAACTAATATATATGGTTCGAGAAAATGATGATTATTCTTACGGTACATTACTTAATAAGTATTTACCTATAATTAGAAGTATTGCTGGAGATTATTATAAGAGATTTGATTCTTTTGGATATGAATTAGATGATTTTATACAAGAGGCTTATCTTGGATTTCAAAAAGCTCTTAGATATTTTGATGAAAAGAAGGATATATTATTTTATACTTTTGTAACTTTATGTATTAATCGTAGATTATTAAGTTTTTGTAAAAGAATTACATGTGATAAGAAGAATATCAGTTCTTATTACTTTGATGATATTGATAATATATCTATAGCAGATGAAGATGATACTGAATTATACTTATTAGAGAAAGAGTTTTATAGCGATATTTGGAATATTGTATATACTTATCCTATTGAGTATTCTTGTGTGTTTGAGCTTAGATTAAATCAGTTTCATTATCCTGAAATTGAAAGACTTTTAAATATTTCTGCTAGAAGAGCACAACGCATGATGCATATACTTTACAAAAAAATTAGAAAAGAGTTACAAGTTTACATTTAAAAAGACACTTTGAATTGTCTTTTTTTATTTTTTGTTTTACAATTATTTTAGGATAGGGTAGTAAGTGGGTGATGCTTATGGATAAAGAAAATACTTACAAATGCTCTTTACTTGAATGGGTAAAGAACCATCATTCTGAAGACGAAATGAGAGACGTCTTTTTAAACATGGATATTGCTTTGAAATATATTCATGATCATAATTATTGTATTGAAGTATTTCATCCAAATCACATATCTATTTTAGATGAGAAACCTGATCATATTCAATTTGATAATTTGGTTGAATTAGATATGGATCCTGCTGAAAGAAAGAGAATGATTAAAGAAGATATATTTAATTCTTCATTAATTCAAATTGGTTTATATACAAATACAATTCGTTCTTTAACACCTGATTTCCTACGTTCAAATTTTGATGAAATTGCTCGTTTCCTTCCAGAGGGAGACGTACCTTATTATAGAGGAGTAGTTCAAAGAGGAGCAACTGTTTACTTTAATGAATATGCATTAGAGAAAATGAATAGAGATTTAGAACAACTAGATCAAGAAATTAAAGAAACTGAAGGTGGAAACTCTTTACAAAAGAAGGCTACTCGTCCATTATCTAAACCTATTAATAATGATAAAATTAATGATAATATCTATAGAAGAATTAATGGTTTAAAAGATATGGCATTTATTAGTTATTTATTAGTTCCAACTCTTGCATTAGTTAGTTTAGTTATTATTGCATTTATTAGTTGGGTATTAAGCCTTATATAATTGATATTTATTGACATTTCTATTTGTTTATGCTATTTTATATGTGTAAGCACTTGGAAGTGTTTTTATTTTGAAAAAAAATGGATGGGTGATTAAATGGCTGAGGTTCGTAAAAAAGTAGTAGAAGATACTTATAATACATCTAAGATTAAAGTTAAAGAAAAATCTTCTAAAGTAAAAAAAGAAACTAAAAAGGTAGAGAAGAAGGATACTAAGAAAAATACAAAAGAAGAGAAAAAAGGATTATTTACTCGTTTTCGTATTTTCTGTAATGGTGTTAAGAATGAATTCTTAAAAGTACATTGGACTTCTAAGAAAGATATGCTTAAATATTCAATTGCAGTAATTGTATTTATTATCTTTTGTTCATTATTCTTCTATGTAATATATGTATTATTTGCATTATTACAATCTTTATTTGCGTAAGGGGGTTATTTAGATGGATAAACAGTGGTATGTAGTTAATACTTATTCAGGACATGAAAGTAAAGTTAAAGAGAAACTTGAAATGAGAACAGAATCTATGGGTATGCAAGATTATATTCATAGAATAATTATTCCTGAAGAAAAAGTAGTAGAAGTAAAAGATGGAGTTACTAAAGAAAAGATTAAGAAAATGTTCCCAGGATATATATTAGTCGAAATGGTTATGACTGATGAAGCTTGGTATATTGTTCGTAATACTCCTGGAGTAACAGGATTTATCGGATCTAGTGGTAAAGGTGCAAAGCCTACGCCATTACAACCTTATGAAGTAGATAAGATCTTAGGTAATATGGGTATTAGTAGAATGGATGTTAATACTGAATTATCTGAAGGTGCTAAAGTTAAAATTATTGCTGGACCATTCCAAGGTATGTTCGGAAAAGTTGATTCTGTAGACTTACCTAATGGAAAGGTAAATTTATTAGTTGACTTATTTGGACAAGAAACTTCTGTAGAAGTTGAGTTAAGTCAAATTGAAAATGCATAAAAGTCTTGCAAATACAAGATTTCTATGATATTATTTAGGAGCTATATCGATTTATCGATGTAATTAGTGGGAAGCATGGTTTGCATTTAATAAAAGCGGGAATCAAGCTATTTGTACCACTCGCGAAAACTATTATTTATAGGAGGTGTTTTTCGTGGCAAAGGAAGCAGTTAAAAAAATCAAATTACAAATTGCTGCAGGAAAGGCTACACCAGCTCCACCAGTTGGAACTGTATTAGGACCTGCAGGAATTAATCTACAAGATTTCTGTACAAGATACAATGATGCAACTAGAGACAAGATGGGAGACGTTCTTCCAGTTGAAATCTCTATCTATGAAGATAGAAGTTTTGATTTCGTTATCAAAACTCCACCTACAGCATTCTTATTAAAGAAATATGCTAAAGTTCAAAAAGGTTCTACTAAGGGAGCTAATGAAACTGTAGCTACTATTTCTAAAGCTACTTTAAAGGAAATTGCTGAAATCAAATTACCTGATTTAAATGCATATGATGTTGAAGCAGCTATGAAGATTGTTGCTGGTACTGCAAAAAACATGGGAATTGCTATCGAAGGAGAAGAGTAATTCTTATAACCATATAGGAATTAACCTAGTGGTAGGTTATAAACCGCTTTAAACCACATAAGGAGGAAATAAAATGAGAAAAAGAAGTAAGAAATATGTCGAAGCTATTCAAAAAGTCGACAAAAGTCGTTTCTATTCAAAAGAAGAAGCTGTTAAATTAGTTAAAGAAACTTCTCTAAGTTCATTTGATGGTTCAGTTGAACTTGCTATGAGATTAAATCTTGATACTAAGAAAGCTGATCAACAATTAAGAGGTGCCATTGTTCTTCCAAAAGGAACTGGTAAAACTAAGAAAGTATTAGTAATCGCTAGAGGACCTAAAGCTCAAGAAGGTCGCGATGCTGGAGCTGATTATGTTGGTGATACTGACATGTTAGAAAAAATCGAAAAAGAAAATTGGTTCGATTTCGATACAATGATTGCTACTCCAGATATGATGCCTTTACTAGGTAAGTTAGGTAGAGTATTAGGACCTAAAGGTTTAATGCCAAACCCTAAGACTGGAACAGTTACAATGGATATTGCTAAAGCTGTTGAAGAAGTTAAAGCTGGTCGTGTTGAATATAAGACTGATACATTTGGAAATGTTCATGGAGTTATTGGTAAGGTTTCATTCAGTGAAGAAGACTTACTTGCTAACTTAGATGCCTTTGTTGCACAAATTCTTAGAATTAAACCTGCAACTGTAAAAGGTGACTATGTTAAGAATATTTCTATTTCTGCTACTATGGGTCCTGGAATCAAAATTGAAAATAATTTTGACAAATAGGATTTCGTAGAGTATAATAAAATCAAATTTGTAGGTGCCATAGACAGTAGGTATAAAAGTAAATCCTACCGAGGACTTTTAATTAAGTAATCAAAAAAGTTCTTTGGCGTGTCGTTAAAGAACTTTTTTATGGCATCCCTAATAATAGATTAAGGAGGTGTATTATGGCAAGTGAAAAGATCTTAGGTCAAAAGCAATTAGTTATTGATGAAATTAAAGATCGTGCTTCTAATGCTACTACTATTGTATTATTCGATTATCGTGGTATTACTGATAGTGAAGCTAAAGAATTACGTATTAAACTTAGAGAATCTAATTCAGATTACAAAGTTTATAAGAATACATTAATGGCTAGAGCATTTAATGACTTAGGTATTGATCTTAATGAAGGTTTAACTGGTCCTAGTGCTTTTGCATTTAGTGATGATCAAGTTGCACCAATTAAGGTTTTATCTGACTTTGCTAAAGAACATCCAGCATTAATATTAAAAGTAGGGATTGTAGATGGAGAAAAAGCTGATCAAGCAAAATTAGCAGAATATGCTTCATTACCATCAAGAGATCAATTACTTACTATGCTTGCTGGTGGTATGATTGGTTTAGTAAAAGACTTATCAATCTGCTTAGACTTATATAGTCAACAAAAAGAAAATTAATTAAAAAAATATAAAATAGGAGGATTTTAAAATGGCTAAATTAAATAAAGAAGATTTTATCAGTAGTTTAAAAGAAATGAATTTATTAGAAATTAAAGAATTAGTAGATGCTATGAAAGAGGAATTTGGAGTAGATCCAAGCGCTGTTGCAGTTGCTGCTGCACCTGCTGCTGGAGCTGCTGCTGATGCTGCACCATCAACAGTTACAGTTTCAATCGCTGATGCTGGAGCTGCTAAAGTTGCTGTTATCAAAGTTGTTAAAGATATCACTGGTTTAGGATTAAAAGAAGCTAAAGATATCGTTGACGCTAACGGTGTTGTTAAAGAAAATATTCCAACTGCTGAAGCTGATGAAATTAAAGCTAAATTAGAAGAAGCTGGAGCTACTGTAGAAGTTAAATAGTTATTTTAAGAAGCAATACAATGTATTGCTTTTTTTATTTTTACTTTTATGTTATACTTTTAATAGGATAAAATAGGAGGGCCTATGAAGAAGTTAAGTTTTGATAAAGTAAATGTAGAATTACATAATAATATGAATAAAAAGACTTTGAGTTTGGATACTAAAAAGGCTGATGCTAGTAAAAAGAATATTATGAAACAATTAGATATAATTGCTAAATCTTTAAATCAATTAGAATCTATATTAAATCGTATGTCTATGAAAAAATCATTTTCTGATGAATATAATGCTTCTGCTCTTTCTTGTGCAAAGAAATGTACATCTCAAGCTCAGGCTGCAAGATCTTTAATTATGAATTTAGATGCTAAATATAATGAAGATCAAAAATCTGTATTAATTAAAGATTTAGATGATAGAATATCTTTTTTAGAGAAAAAGATTTCTGATTTACAATAAGGGGTGAAGAGTATGGCTAAAAATAATAATAGTGTTAAACAAAAAGATAAATTAGTTTTAGATTTAGAATCACAAATGGATAGATTAGATGAGGCATTAAAATCTTTAAAAGGATCTATTGATGTTATTCAAAAAGGGAATGGAAAGTTTCCTTATTGGAATGGTAGTAATGCTTGTATGATTATTAAAAATACACTTACTCAATATCAAACTGATAAAGAATTATTGAAATATATTAAGGAGTGTAAATCTGCTCTTAAGAAATAAGTGTTCATGTTGACTTTTCTTCAAAATATGGTACAATTTAGTTGTAACCTAGATACTAGACAAATAGATAGAAATTATATAGTAATATGTTGTTTCATATTGATTTTGTTTAAGATATCCTATGAAATATCTGTGTAGTTTCTCTAAACAGGACTGGCTTTTATCCCTGATAAAGATCAAAGTCCGAAAATTGTCCATCGTGGCTAGGTTAAATGTAATTTTGAGAGAAAGACAACTCTTATGATGAGCACTATTTATTATAAACTGATAATTTATAATGGATCGTGAAAAAACTCGGAACATGCTTATGCATGTTTTTCTTTTTGCTTATTTGTTGACAATGATTTTTATTGAGTGATATAATGTAATTACTAATAGGGTACGAAGTTAATTAAGTCTATTTATCATTTGCCTAACAGCTTTGATAAATAGTTTAATGATATCTAACTTCATAATTCTCATCATGCTATTAGTAAAATTACATGTTGAAGAAGGATACTTCAGACGATGGGCGGCTAAAGTGTCAATGTACCACTGAATGTAGTCATACATTTGCCTTCCTGTAAACCGATTTACGACTGCCTTTTATCAGAAGGTGTGTTGTATTTAAAATTTACACTATTCCTGAACTGTTATTGTAGATATGCAATGATTTTATTAGGGGATAATAACGAGTGAGTTTGTGTGTATTTTTTGGGATGTAGTTTTGTCATTGAAACTACATTTTTTTTGCGTTAATTTTTTTAAATTTTTGTTGACATTATTATGTAATTGTTGTATTATATGTTTCGAAAGGAAGAAAAATAGTAAAAATTTACACTGTTTTTCTTCTTCTTTTTTTTCTGCAAGGTGATAAAATGGGGCAATACTTTGATAATGAAAATTTACCTAGCAAGATTACAAAAACCGAATGTTTTGTAAGAGGAAAGAAATTTATTTTCCTTACAGATAATGGAGTATTTTCTAAGGACGGTTTGGACTTTGGCAGTAGACTTCTTCTTGAATCAATCCCGCTTGAAGCAGTTGGAGGCAAAGTTCTAGATGTGGGTTGTGGTTATGGTGTATTTGGAATTATTCTAAATAAACTTACTTCATGTTCTGTCGATATGGTTGATGTTAATCTTAGGGCTATTCATCTTAGTGAGATGAATATTAAAGAGAATCATTGTACTAATATTAGAGTATTTGAAAGTAATACTTATGAGAGAGTAAATTCTAAGTATTCCTCTATTATTACCAATCCACCAATAAGGGCTGGTAAGAAAGTGGTCTATGATATATTGATGAATGCTCGTAATTATTTAGAAGAGGGTGGTTCACTTTTCTTAGTAATTAGAAAAGAGCAAGGTGCAAAATCAGTAATCAAAGATCTAGAAAAAATTTATTCTGTTACAGTATTAGAAAAGAAGAAAGGATTCTTTATCCTACAATGTACTTTGTAGTTTTTTCTTTTTTAGGATTGTAGTGGAAAGTATCGTTTTATAAAAAAATTATATTCGTGGGGTGAAAAATTAGTGTCATATAAGATTGTAAAAAGTGGTGACCATAGAGAAAGAAGAAATTTCTCTAGAATACGAAATTCTTATGAATTAAAAGACTTACTTGAAATTCAAAAGAAATCTTATAATTGGTTTATAGAAAATGGTATCAAAGAAGTATTTGAAGATTTATTTCCAGTAGAGAATTTCTCTGGAACTTTATCGCTTGAATTTGGAGATTATCATTTTGATGAACCTAAATATTCAATCAAAGAGAGTAAAGACCGTGAAACTACTTATGCTGCACCATTAAGAGTTGATGTTCGTCTTTTCAATCGTGAAAGTGGAGAAGTAAAGGAACAAGAAATTTTCATGGGTGATATGCCTATGATGACTGATTCAGGTACTTTTGTTATTAATGGTGCTGAACGTGTTATTGTTTCTCAATTAGTTAGATCTCCATCTGTTTACTTCAATCGTGAAGTAGATAAAAATGGTAGAGAGTTAATTACTTCTCAAATTATCCCTAATCGTGGTACATGGTTAGAGTTTGAAGTTGATGCTAGAGATGTATTATATGTTAGAATCGATAGAACTAGAAAAGTTCCTATCACAACATTACTTCGTGCATTTGGTTTAAGTAGTGATGAAGAAATCCTTAAAATGTTTGGAGAAGATGATTACTTAAAGAATACAATTGCGAAGGATTCTACTAAGAATACTGATGAAGCATTAATTGAAATTTATGAGAAATTAAGACCTGGAGAACCTGCAACATTAGATTCTTCTAAGAACCAAATTATTACTAGATTCTTTGATGAATTTAGATATGATTTATCAAAAGTAGGTCGTTATAAATTTAATCGTAAATTAAACATTGTTGATCGTTTATTAAACCAAACAGTTGCTGAAGATGTTTGTAATGCTGATGGTGAAGTAGTTCTTGAAAAAGGAACTTTAGTTACTAAAGCAAACATCAATGATTTAGCTGAAGCTTTTAAAGCTGGATTTGGTGTTAAAGAAGCTAAGATTAATGAAGAATTAGATTCATTTGGTAAGATTCAAGAAATTAAGATTTTAGATCCAAATGATAAGAAGAAAAAATTAATCGTTATTGGAAATGATCAAAATATTGATATTAAGAGATTAACTATCTCTGATGTTTATGCATCTGTATCATATTACTTAAACTTATTACATGGTGTAGGTAATTATGATGAAATCGACCATTTAGGTAACAGACGTATTCGTCAAGTTGGTGAATTATTACAAAACCAATTTAGAATCGGTGTATCTAGAATGGAAAGAGTTATTCGTGAAAGAATGACTACACAAGAGATGGAAGAAGTTACTCCTAAGACTTTAATTAATATTCGTCCAGTTACTGCTGCGATGAAGGAATTCTTTGGATCTTCTCAATTATCTCAATTCATGGATCAAACTAACCCAATTGCTGAGTTAACTAATAAGCGTCGTTTAAGTGCTTTAGGACCTGGTGGTTTATCAAGAGATAGAGCTGGTGTTGAAGTACGTGACGTTAACGTTTCTCACTATGGTAGAATTTGTCCAATTGAGTCTCCTGAAGGACCTAACATTGGACTTATTACATCTTTAGCTTCATATGCTAAGATCGATGAATATGGATTTATTATGACTCCATATAGAAAAGTTGTTGATTGTCAAATTACTGATGACGTTGAGTATTTAACTGCTGATGATGAATTAGATTATGTTATTTCTCAATCTACTGTTGGTACTGATGAGACTAATAAGATTATTGATGAACAAGTAGCAGCTCGTTTTAGAGGAGAAAATATTTTAGCTAAACCTCAAGATGTTGACTTTATCGATGTTTCTCCACAACAAGTTGTATCTGTTACAACTTCTTGTATTCCATTCCTAGAGCATGATGATGCTACTCGTGCACTTATGGGTGCTAACATGCAACGTCAAGCTATGCCATTAATCAAGACTGAGGCTCCATATGTTGGAACTGGTGTTGAGTATATTGCAGCAAAAGATTCTGGAGTTGAAGTTATTGCTAAGAATGATGGTGTTGTTGAATACGTTGATGCTAAGAGAATTGTTGTTAAGACTAAAGAAGGAAAAGATGAGTATACTTTAGCTAACTTTGAATTAGCTAACTCTAGTATTTGTTCTCATCAAAGACCTATTGTTCATGTAGGTGACAAAGTTAAGAAAGATAAGACTATCTTAGCTGATGGTAACTCTACTGATATGGGAGAACTTGCTTTAGGTAAGAATATGACTGTTGCATTCATGACTTTCAATGGTTATAACTATGAGGATGCTGTTATCTTAAATGAAAACTTAGTTAAAGATGACAAATATACTTCATTACATCTAGAAGATTATGAAATGCAATGTCGTGAAACTAAATTAGGACCTGAAGAAATTACAAGAGATATTCCTAATGTTAGTGAAGAAGCTCGTAAGAACTTAGATGAAAATGGTATTGTAACAATTGGTACTGAAGTTAAAGAAGGAGATATCTTAGTTGGTAAAGTTACTCCAAAAGGTATGGCTGAACTTACTTCAGAAGAAAAATTATTACATGCTATCTTCGGTGAAAAGACTCGTGAAGTTAGAGATACTTCTTTACGTGTACCTCATGGTGGAGATGGTATCGTTCACGATATTAAGATTTATTCAAGAAAAGATAATGATGAATTACCTGCTGGTGTTTCAAAAGTTATCCGTGTATATATAATTCAAAAACGTAAGATTCAAGTTGGAGATAAGATGTCTGGACGTCATGGTAATAAAGGTGTTATTTCATTAATATTACCTCAAGAGGATATGCCTTATCTACCAGATGGTACTCCAGTTGATATTATGTTAAATCCACAAGGTGTTCCATCTCGTATGAATATTGGACAGATACTTGAATTACATTTGGGTATGGCTGCTAAGAAATTAGGAATTTATACAGCTACTCCAGTATTTGATGGAGCGACTATTGATGATATAAAAGATGCTATGGATAAGGCTGGAATGGATGAAGATGGTAAGACTATTCTTTATGATGGTCGTACTGGTGAACCATTCGATCATAGAATAAGTGTTGGTGTCATGTATATGATTAAACTATATCATATGGTTGATGATAAGATACATGCTAGAAGTACAGGACCTTATTCAATGGTTACTCAACAACCACTTGGTGGTAAGGCACAAT
>JAFXYF010000002.1 GCA_017541885.1 Bacilli bacterium | reverse complement strand
TGGTTTCCTGGACATATGGCTAAAACTAGAAGAGAGATATCAGAACAATTAAATTTAATTGATATTGTTTATGAAGTTGTTGATGCTAGAATGCCAATATCATCTAAGATTGTTGATATAGATGATTTAATTAAAGATAAGCCTAAAATACTTGTTGTTACTAAGTATGATTTATGTGATAAGAATGAGACTAATAAAATATTAGATCATTATAAAGAAATTGGTTATAATGTAGTACCTCTTGATTTAATGAATGGTAATTGTAATACATTAATAAATGTAACTAATGATTTAATGAAAAAGATTAATTCTGATAGAGTTAATAAAGGACTAAAGGAGAGAAGTGCTAGAGTACTTATAATTGGTGTTCCTAATGTTGGCAAAAGTACTTTAATAAATAGATTAGTTGGAAGAAAAAGTGCTGGAGTTGGTAATACTCCTGGATTTACTAAGAATTTATCTTGGATTAGAGTTAATAAAGATATAGAGTTACTTGATTCTCCTGGAATACTTTGGCCTAAATTAGAAGATCAAGAATCTGCTCATATACTTGCAGCTTTATCTTCTATTAAAGAAGAAGTTATTAATCTTGATGAGATTGCATGCTTTATCTTAAAAAAATTATTTGAATTATATCCTGAAAAGTTAAATGATAGATATGGTATAATAGAATTAGATGATGATATGATTGAAGCATATGAAACTATCGGACGAAAGAGAGGTGCCTTATCAAGAGGAGGAGTAGTTGACTATGAAAAGGTTTCTAATATTATTGTTAGAGATTTAAAGAATGGTTATTTTGATCCTATAACTTTTGATAGATTAAAATGATGGGAGTTAATGAGTGTCTACAAGATGGCACTAGAATATATTTAATTAGAGAAGAAGATAAGAAAAAGAAGAGATTTACTTTATTTAAATCTAAGAAAAATGAAAGAAGAATATTTAGAAAAGATTTTAATCATGCTGAACTTGTTGGAGAAGAACTTTGTAATGTACGTAATTTAAGATGTTCTCATTTCTTTTTAATAGGAGAGGGATATTATCATTTGAATCGTACTGAGTTTTATGAAGATATTGAAGATAAAGGATATAATATTAGACTAGGTTCTTATGATTTTAGAGATCCTGTTAAATATGATTATTTTCAAATAGCAGATAGTATATTAGGCAGTGAATATTTAGAAGAAATATTAGAGTTTGCTCCTACTACAGAAAATAGATATCAATTATTAGATGAGATAGAAGAGATGTTTGCCTTAGATACTTTTATGGGACAAACTGATAGATACTGGAATAATGTTATATTTGAAAGAGATAAAGAAACTAAAGAAATACATTTAGCTCCTTTATATGACTTTGAATACTCATTAAATTCTTCTTATATTAATCCTAATTGTTTATATGATAATGTACTTCATACTTTTAAGAGTGAACAAGACTATAAAGATTATATTGAGAAGAGACCTGAGTTTGCTGAAAAACTTAAATTCTATTTAGATATAGATTTAGTTGATGTAATTGAAAGAAGCTATAGAGCTAAAGGTTTAAAGGTACCTGAACATGTAATTCCATTCTATGAAAAATTTGAAAAAGAAAGAAAAGATTTAATTAGAAGAGTTACTGGAGAAGAGAACGTTAATCAAAAATAGAAAGATTCTTTCTATTTTTTTCTTGCATAAAATATATTTTCTTGCAACAATTAATATAGGTGTATCATTATGAATAAAAAAGAAATATTTGAAAAATTAAATAAATTAGAGATTGATAAGAATAATTATATAGTAGTTGGAGATGCCAGTTTAGTATGTCAAGGAATTATAAAAGAGTGTGATATTATTGATATTGCATTTAAAGATGATTCTTTTGAATTAGATGATTCTTTTAGAGTATCTTCTAATTATAGTTCTAATTATATAGAATTAAAGGGATATCATTTTTTAAGATTAGATAATTATTTAGATATTAGTGATAAAAAAATAATTAAAAAAATAGAATTAAAATTAGATTTAGAGGATACATATAAAAATGAAAGAGAATTAAGAAAAGAAGGTTATACATTAATTGGTGGAGTAGATGAAGTTGGAAGAGGACCTTTAGTTGGACCTGTAGTAGCTGCTTGTGTAGTGCTACCTGAAAAATTTTCTTTAGAGGGATTAACTGATAGTAAAAAGTTAAGTGAAGCAAAAAGAGATTATTTCTTTGAAGAGATAAAAAAACAAGCAATTGCTTATGGAGTAGGTATTGTATCTGAAAAGCGAATTGATGAGATTAATATTTATGAAGCTACTAAAGAAGCTATGATTATGGCAATTAATAATTGTAATCCTAAACCAGAATATGTTTTAACTGATGCGATGAAGTTAGATCTTGATGTTCCTGTTAAACCTATTATTAAAGGTGATTTAAGAAGTATTACTATTAGTGCTGCTTCAGTTATTGCGAAAGTTACTAGAGATAAAATGTTATATGAATTAGATAAGAAATATCCGATGTATGATTTTAAAAATAATGTGGGTTATCCTACTAAAAAACATTTAGAAGCAATTGATAAATATGGTATTATTCCAGAACATAGAAAAAGTTATGGACCGGTTAAAGAATATTTAGAGAAAAGTGTAAAACAATAGAAAAAAACAATATAATATAAATAGATAGTTGTTGACAAAAAGATTTTTTATGGTTATAAATTATAAATGACTGGAGGAATTCTATGACAAAGAATTTAGTAATAGTAGAAAGTCCTAGTAAAAGTAAGACTATTGAAAAGTATCTAGGAGGAGATTATAAGGTTGTTTCTTCTAAGGGACATATTCGTGATTTAGCAACTTCTGGACACTTAGGATTAGGTGTAGATATAGAGAATGGATTTAAACCTAATTATGTTCCTATAAAGGGTAAAGAGAAAGTTATTAAAGACTTAAAGAAGGATGTTAAAGATAGTGAAATGGTTTATCTTGCATCAGACCCTGACCGTGAAGGAGAAGCAATTGCTTGGCATTTAAAAGATACTTTAGGTATAAAAGATAAGAATTATAAGAGAGTATTATTTAATGAAATTACTCATGATAAAGTATTAGAAGCAATGGAAAATCCTACTGTAATTGATGATAATTTAGTTAAGAGTCAAGAAACTAGAAGAATACTTGATCGTATTATTGGTTTTAGACTTAGTAAATTATTACAAAGTAAGATTGGTGCGAAGAGTGCTGGAAGAGTTCAATCTGTAGCATTAAAATTAATTGTTGATAGAGAACGTGAAATAGAGAATTTTAATCCTGTAGAATATTGGACTGTTACTGCACATTTTGATAAATTTGATGCTAACTACTTTAAAACAGTTGATAATAAAGATGAAACTAAGTTAGATACTGAAGAAGAAGCAGATGATGTTTTAAATAATATTAGTGATAAATATAGAGTAGAAAATATTGATACTAAGAAGACTAGAAGAAGTGCTAAATATCCATTTACTACTTCAACTCTACAACAAGAGGCATCTACTAAGTTAGGTTTTCCTGCTCGTAAGACTATGAGTGTTGCTCAAAAATTATATGAAGGTATTGATTTAGGTGATGAGACTGTCGGACTTATTACTTATATGAGAACAGATTCTATTCGTTTATCAGATGATTTTGTTAGACCTGCATTGAAATATATTGAAGAAGAATATGGTAAAGAATATGTAGGACATGTTAAACAAGCTAAGAAAAATGATAATGTACAAGATGCACATGAAGGTATTAGACCTACTAGTGTATTAAGAGAACCAACTAAGATTAAGAGTCATTTAAGTAATGATGAATTTAAATTATATAGTTTAATTTATAAGAGAACTATTGCTAGTTTAATGGCTGATGCTTTACTTGATCAAACTACTGTTATTTTAAATAATAATAATTATAAGTTTAAAACTACAGGAAGTATTATTACTTTCTTAGGTTATTTAAAAGTATATGGTGATTATGAATCTAGTGATGATAATGTATTACCAAAGTTTGTGGTTGATGAGATTAAAACTACTAATGATGTAGAAAAAGAACAACATTTTACTCAACCTCCTGCAAGATATACTGAAGCTAGACTTATTAAAGAATTAGAAGAATTAGGTATTGGTAGACCTTCTACTTATGCAACAATAATTGATACTATTAAGAGTCATGATTTTGTTACATTAGAAGATAAGAAATTTAAACCTACTAGTGTTGGTATTGAATCTACTGATAAATTACAAGAGTTCTTTAGTGATATTATTAATACAAATTATACAAGTGAAATGGAAACTGATTTGGATGAGATTGCTGAAGGTAAAATGGTTTGGAATAAGGTATTAGATGATTTCTATAAATTATTTGAACCTAGAATTAAAAGTGCTTTTAGTGATATGGAAAAGAAAGCTGCAGAAGAAACTGGAGAGACTTGCCCAGAGTGTGGTAGTCCTTTAGTTAAACGTAAGGGTAAATATGGAGAATTTGTAGCTTGTAGTAATTATCCAACTTGTAAGTATATTCAAAAAGAAGAAGCTGAAATAGTAGAAATTTGTGATTGTCCTAATTGTGATGGAAAGATTGTTGAGAAGAAAAGCCGTAAAGGTAAAGTATTCTATGGATGTAATCACTATCCTAAATGTAAGACTGCATACTGGGATAAACCTATTGATAAGAAATGCCCAGAGTGTGGTGAAATGTTAACAGAAAAGAATGGAACTATTAAGTGTTCTAGTTGTGATTATAAAGAGGATTAGTCCTCTTTTTTTGTAATTTAGGGCAAAATATGGTATAATATGCCTGTAGGGGGATGGATTATATGAGAAAGGGAAATGCTTATTTTTTAGTTGCAAGAGATAGACTTACAAATGATTATGAATTTGTATCTATTAATGGTAAAAGAGAACTTTCTTTAGAAGAAATTGATTCTTATACAACACATTTTAAAAATGAAGTAGTACTTGAAAAAGGACTTAATAAGATACATACTATTTCTCTTCATGGGGTAGATTTTTTTATAGTCCATCAAAATAATAAAAAGCTTCAAAAGTATGAAGTATTATATGAAGATAATGATAGAATTAGAAAGATTGCTGATGACTTTGATAATAATTCAGAAATGATTGATGCAATACTAGATTCTTTTGCTTGGGATATGACTAAGAAACCTCTTTTATATGAACAGGTGGTAACTGGTAGAACTGGTATATATAGTAAGTATGTTAAATACTTTATTTCTAATCGTAGTAAGCCTTCAACAATTAAATATAGAGATGGTGGATGGGCAAGAGAGTCTTATCCTTTAATTAGAAATATAGTAGAAGCTACATCTAGAAAGACATATAATTATTCATTAATATGTGATAAGATGTATCGTGATTTATTAGATGAAGATTTAAAAATTAAGACTGATTCTAAATATAATCCTGATCAATTATCTTTATTTGATAATTATTTATTTGATCCTAATAAATTAGATGATACTAAACTTTTAAATGTACTTGGAACTTTTATTAAATTACCTGCAGCAACAATATTAATTGATGACACACATGCATATTTTAATAAGAGTACTTTTAGTAATTATGCAGATGGTGATTTAGATAAGTTAGAAAATTTATTACCTAATGATTTATTACTTAGAATACGTTTATTATTAATACAAAGAGATTGTATGGAAAATGCATTTTTACCTTATAGTGATAAATATTATCGTCCTATTGAAAAGGGACAAAAAGATCTTACTAAATTATTTATTAATCATCCAGAAATACTTGATAAAGCAAGTTTATGGTGCGACTTATATCACTCTTATGAAGAAAAAGTTTTAGGTGATGTTTATGGAAGAGAATATAAAAAGAGAAGGGAATGTTAAGGAATTAAATGATTATTTAGATTTCTTAAAGTACCAAAAGAATTATTCTGATTATACAATTGAAAGCTATTTAAATGATATTTGTGAATATCTTGATTATATTAATAGTGAAGGGTTAGCTTTTAAAGATATTGAGTATAGTGATATTCGTTTCTTTTTAATGTATTTAAAAGAGACTAAAAAAGATAATAATTCTTCAATAGATAGAAAACTTAGTGCATTAAGAGGCTTTTATAAATACATGGCTAATGAAGGTATTGTTAAGAGTAATGTATTTTCATTAGTTAGTGGACCTAAAAAGAGTAAAAAATTACCTAGATATTTTGAATATAATGAACTAGAGGAAATGTTTAATGTACCTGATGATACTCCTTTAGGGCAGAGAGATTTATTATTACTTGAAATGTTATATGCAACAGGATGTCGTGTAGGAGAACTTGTTTCAATGAAAGTATCTGATATTGATTTTGGAAGACGTAATATATTAATACTTGGAAAGGGTAATAAAGAAAGATATGTTACTTATGGAGAGTATTGTGAAGATGCTTTAAAAAAGTATTTAAATGATGGATATAAAACTTTAAATAAAAATAATATTGATTATTTATTTTTAAATAATAATGGGGGAGTTCTTACTGAGAGAGGAGTTCGTTTTATATTAGAAAAGATTATAAAACAGACTGGTATTAATAAAAATATTAGTCCTCATATGATAAGACATTCTTTTGCGACACACTTATTAAATGAAGGGTGTGATTTGCTTACAGTTCAAAAATTATTAGGACATGAGAGTATAAAAGCAACTCAAATTTATACTCATGTTACAACCGATAGATTAAAAGAAGTATATTATCAAAGTTTTCCGAGAGCTAAAAAAGATGATTAATTCATCTTTTTTTGTTTATTTACTTTCTTTTTAGGGGCTAATTCGTTATAATATTATTAGTTCCTGTAAAGGGTGTGATTTGTCTATGAATGATGAATTTCAATCCATTAGAGAACTATATCAGAGGGTTTTGCCAGCATTACGTACGAAAGTACATAAGCTAGAGAAAAAGGGAATATATTCTATTACAGAAGAAGAGATATGGAATCTATTAATGGATAAGTGGAAAAAGGGAAGAGGATTAACTCTTTTTGATATTGTTGATGATATCTTAAAACTTGATGAAAATATGATTCTGGAAAAGCATCCTAATAAGGATTAGACATAGGGAGTGAAAAAAATGAAGAAGAAAAAAAGTGGAAAGGGTAAAGTTGTAAAGACAACATTATTTTTAATGGTTTTAATGGTAGCCATTGGATTTTTATTTGTACCATTATTTAAGAATTTAAAATTTGGATTAGATTTACAAGGAGGATTTGAAATTCTTTATAAAGTAAGTCCATCAGATAATTCAAAAATGAATTCTTCTAAACTAAAAGCTACTTTTGAAACTCTAGATAAAAGAATTAATGGTTTAGGAGTTAGTGAACCTGAAATTATTACTGAGGGTAGTGATAAGATTCGTGTTAAGTTAGCTGGAGTTAGTGATCCAGAAACTGCAAGAACACAATTATCTGCTGTAGCATCATTAACATTTAGAGATATGGATGATAATCTTTTAATGACTAGTGATGTATTAAATGCTGGTAAAGCAAAAATTGGTCAAGATGATAAAGGTAATCCTGCAGTAGCTTTATCTATTAAAGATACTGATAAGTTCTATGATGTAACAAAAGATATTAGTAGTCGTGAAAAAGGAAAGAACTTAATTGTTATTTGGTTAGATTATAATGATTTAACTGATAGTTTTTCTAAAGAAGGAAATCTATGTGGAACTAGTAGTTCTAACTGTTTAAGTGCTGCGACAGTTGGTGAAGCATTTAATAAAGATGTTATTATTCAAGGAAACTTTACTTATGAAGAAGTAAGTAACTTAGTTAATTTAATTAATAGTGGATCTCTTCCTTGTAAACTTGAAGAGATTAGTTCTAATACAGTTGGAGCAAGTTTTGGAGATCAAACATTACAAACTACATTAGTTGCTGGAATTATTGCAATTGCTGCAATCATCTTAATCTTAATTTTAATCTATCATTTTGCTGGAGTTGTTTCTGCAGCAAGTATGGCTATTTATACTTTCTTAGTATTTGGTATTTTCTGGGTAGTTGGTGGAGTACTTACTTTACCTGGAATTGCTGCTTTAGTACTAGGTATTGGTATGGCAGTAGATTCAAATGTTATTACTTATGCAAGAATTCGTGAAGAATTATTAAAAGGTAAGAGTCTACCTTTAGCATTTAGAGAAGGATCTAAATCAAGCTTTAGTGCAATAATTGACTCAAATGTTACTACTTTAATAGTTGCAATTATTATGTTTATATTTGGTGAATCTAGTATTAAAGGATTTGCTACTATGTTAATTATTACTGTACTTGTAACTATGTTTACAATGGTATTCTTAACAAGAACATTATTAAAGGTATTTGTTAATACTGGTTTCTTTGATGATAAGATTAAAGCATTCTTAAATGTTAATCCTAAAGATATTCCAAATGTAAGTAAGAATGAAGCAGTTAAACCTAATAAATTCCATAATGTTAATTTCTTAAAACATAAATGGATTTGCTTAGCAGCATCTTGTTTAATCATTATTGTTGGATGTGTATTCTTAGGTACTAAGGGATTTAATTTAAGTATTGATTATAAAACTGGTACTGATATTACTGTTGTTAGTTCTGAAAAGATGACTAAGAAAGAATTAAAGAGTGATATTAAATATCTTGAATTAGAAGCTAGTGAAATAACTATTTCTGATGATGAAGCTAGTATTCGTATTGATGCTGCTGTTGATGGTAATAAAGTAAAAGAGATTAATAGATATTTTGAAGAAAAATATGATGCAAAAGTAAATATTGGTGTTGTTACTAATATGGTACAAAAAGAACTTGTTAAAAATGCTATATTCTCTGTACTTATTGCTTTATTAGGAATTATTATTTATGTAGGAATTAGATTTAAATTTAGTTATGCAGTAGGTGGAGTTTTAGCTTTACTACACGATGTATTAATTATGTTTAGTGTATTTGCTATTTGTAGATTCCAAGTAAGTTCAATGTTTATTGCAGCAGTACTTGCAATAATTGGTTATTCAATTAATGATACAATCGTTTCATTCGATCGTATTCGTGAAAATATTAATAATTATGATAAAAAGAAAATGGATGCTTCTAAGTTAGAAGAAATTGCTAATAGAAGTATTCAAGAGACATTTACAAGAACAATTTATACAACTATTACAACTTTACTTCCTGTTGTAATCTTAATGATTTTAGGATCTTCTGGAATATTTACATTTAATGTTGCTATGCTTGTTGGTTTAGTAGCAGGTACTTATTCTTCTATCTTTATCGCAACAGTATTCTTCTTAATTATTGAAAAGAAAAATATTGGTAAAGTAGAAAAACCTAAAAAAGTTTATAAAGATGATTTAGAGGAGAAGAAAATAAAAGGAATAAATTGTTAGTTTTTGAGGGGAGATGAGTTCTTTGTCAAAAAGTTTAGATGATATTAAAATTGAAGATGTCTTAGAAAAGGTACGCACTTATGTTGAGGATGAAGAACAAATCAAAGTGATTGAGAAAGCGTATGAGTTTGCTAATTTAAAACATAAAGGACAGTTTCGTAAAAGTGGGGAGGCATTTATATGCCACCCTTTAAATGTTGCATTAATCTTAACTACAATCTATGCAGATTATGAAACTATTTCTGCTGGACTAATGCATGATGTATTAGAGGATTGTGATTGTACTCCAGAAGAAATGGAAGAAGAGTTTGGACCAACAATTACGAAACTTGTTAAAGGTGTTACTAAATTAACTAATATTAATTTCTCTACTGAGAATGAATATTTAATTGATTATTATAAAAAAATAATAGTAGGAATGAGTGAAGATGTTCGTGTAATTATAATTAAATTATGTGATAGACTTCATAATATGAGAACTTTATGGGCTATACCTGAAGATAGACAAAAGATTAAAGCTCATGAATCTCTAGATATTTTTGCTCCTATTGCTCACCATTTAGGTATTCATAAAATAAAGAGTGAGTTAGAGGATTTATCTTTACGTTATTTAAAACCTGAAGTATTTTATGATATTGCAGAGAAATTAAATAAGACAAAGATTGAAAGAGATAGAATTGTTTATGATATGCAAAATGAGATTACTGAGTTACTTAATGAACATCATATTCCTCATGAGATTAAAGGACGTAGTAAATCTATTTATAGTATTTATAATAAACTTGATAAAGGTAAGAAATTTAGTGATATATACGATTTATTAGCATTAAGAGTTCTTGTTAATACTGAACAAGAATGTTACTTAGCTTTAGGTTTAATACATAGTGTATTTAGACCTTTACCTAAGAGATTTAAAGATTATGTTGCAATGCCAAAACCTAATATGTATCAGTCTTTACATACTACTGTTTTTGGTATTGAAGGATATTTATTTGAAATACAAATTCGTACTTATGATATAGATGAAGTTGCAGAAAATGGTATTGCTGCTCACTGGTCTTATAAAGAGAATAAGGGTAGTAATTCTAATGCAAATCTTACAAGTACTACAGAACAAAAATTACAATTCTTTAAATCTATTATTGATTTAAGTCAAGAAAAGATGAGTAACGAAGACTTTGTTAATAGTGTAAAAGATGAAGTATTAAATAATAATATTTATTGTTTTACTCCTAAAGGAGATGTTATTGAACTTCCTAGAGGAGCAACTCCTTTAGACTTTGCTTATAAGATTCATACTAAAGTTGGAGAAACTACAGTTGGAGCAATTGTTAATAATAATATTGTTCCTTTGGATTATGAATTACAAGATAATGATATTGTAAAGATTAATACTAATAAGAGTTCTACACCATCTAAAGAATGGATCAATATGGCTAAGTGTAGTACTACAAAGAATAAGATAAAGGCATTCTTTACTAAGAATGAAAGAGATATCTATATTGAAAGAGGAAAATATACATTAGAAAAAGAATTAAGAAAGAGAAAATTAGTATTCTCTGAATTCTTAACTGATGAAAATATTAAGAAAATATGTGATGAAATTCATGCAGATGATTTAGATGAAATATATTTATCAATAGGTAATGGTAAAGCTACTGTTAATGGAGTTATTAATGTAATTCATAGAGAAGAAGATACTACTCCAAAAATTGTTAAATTTAGTCCTAAATCAATTGATGCAGATATTATAGTTAGTGGTATTGATAAAGTTAAAGTTAATCTAGCTAATTGTTGTAATCCTGTTTATGGAGATGAAATAATTGGTTATATTACTAAAGGTAATGGTATTTCTGTACATAGAATTAATTGTCATAATCTAGAAAATGTAGATGAACGTACAGTTGATGTTTTATGGAATACTAATACTAATAAACGTTACTTAACTTGTTTATTAATTTATATTAATGATAGCGAAAATCATATGTTAGATATAGTTCAATCTATTTCCATGATGAATGTTAGTGTTGATGGTATTCAAGTGTTAGGTAGGGGAGATAAATCTACTTATGAACTTACTTGTTATGTAACAGGACTTGATCAATTAGAAAAACTAATTGTTAATATAGAAAAACATCGTTATGTTGAAAAAGTAGAGAGGGCGATGCGATGAGAGTTTTAGTACAAAGAAGTGGAGAAGCTTCTGTTACAATTGATGGAAAAGTTAATGGTAAGATTGATAGTGGTTTAGTAATACTTGTTGGTTTTACTGAAGGGGATTCTATTAATGAAATAGAATACCTTGCTAGAAGAGTAGTTAATCTTCGTATTTTTCCAGATGAAAATGATGTAATGAATAAAAGTATATTAGAGTATGGTGGAGATGTTTTATCTATTTCACAATTTACTTTATATGCTGATACTAAAAAAGGTAATAGACCTAGCTATATTAATGCTTTAAGAGGAGAAGAGTCTACTAAGTTATATGATTTATTTAATGAAGAATTAAGAAAATATGTACATGTAGAAACTGGTATTTTTGGAGCTGATATGACTGTTGCTATTACTAATATTGGACCTACAACTATAATGTTAGAGAGGTGATAGAATGGATAAAAAATTAAATTATCGTATTATTAATTTAGTTGCGATAATTGCACTTATCTATTTACTTGTTCATACTATAGGTGTTTGTTGGGGTATTATAGGAAGTGCTCTTCAACTACTTGCACCTTTTATAGTTGGTTTTGCATTTGCATATGCATTTACACCTTTAGTTAAATGGTTAGAGGGTAAAGGTATTAGAAAAGGACTTTCTATTACTATTGTAGTACTTGGACTTGTATTATTTCTTGGAGGATTATTAATAATAACTCTTCCAATGCTTTATGATCAATTATCATTATTTGTTAAGATGATTGTAGAAGTATTGAAGAATTTAGATATTAAATATGACTTTAATCTTGGAAATTATGAATTAAAGATTACTGATTATTTAAATACAATTCTAGGAGATGTTGGTAGTTTAGTATCTGCTAGTGGAATTGATTTTATTAATAAATCCTTAGGATTTACTGGTAAAGCAATAGTTGGCTTTGTAGCATTTGTTTATTTCTTAATTGATATGGATAAGATTAGATCTACTCTTAAAATTTGGTTACAATCATTTAGTAAGAGAGGTTTTGAATATATTCAATTAATGGATGGAGAAATTACAAATTACTTAAAAGGATTAGAAATATTTATGGTTATTCAATTCTTTGAATATAGTTTCTTATTCTTAGTTACAGGACATCCTAACTGGTTAGTACTTGGAATACTTGCATGTATTACAACAGTAATTCCTTATTTTGGAGGATTAATTACTAATATTATTGCGATAGTACTAGCTTCTGTTGTATCAACGAAATTAGTTATTTTAACAATTATTATTTGTTTAATCTTTCCACAGGTTGATGGTTATCTTATTTCACCAAAGGTTTATGGAAGAACAACTAATGTTAATCCTTTAATTGTTATTATGGCAGTATCTATTGGTGGATCAATGGCAGGTATGGTAGGAATTATTGCTGCACTTCCTGTTTATCTATTAATTAGAACTACATATTATTTCTTTGAGAAAGATTTGAAAAAAGGAATGGGAAATTTAAAAAGGACTATATAGTCCTTTTTCTTTACACTTTTTTCCACAAATTAACAATTTTTGACATCAAGTTTCGTGTAAAATCGATGACAAATCATAATTATGGCTTATAATATAATTAGAACACTATAATAATAAAGGGAGATGATAGTGATGGTAATTTATATGTACTTATTCATTTTAATCGTTATTTCCATCATTACGGGAATTATTGTCACTATTATGGAAAGAAAAGGATTCTATCCACTTCCTTCTAAACGTAAGGCTAAAGAAGAGAAAGCTTTAGAGGCACAACCTGTAGTAGAACAAGCACCAGCAGTTATTCCTCAAGCTGTACAAGAACCTATTTACTATGAACAACCTGTTTATACATATACTCAACCAGAGTATGTTCAATATCAAGAACCTGTATATCAACAACAATATGTTGAACCTCAATATACAGAACCTGTTTATCAACAACAATATGTTGAACCTCAATATACTGAAGTTCAATATCAAGAGCCAGTATATCAACAATATCAAGGACCTGTTGTACAACAATATGCTGAACCTGAGTATCAAGAACAAGTTTATGTTGATCCATCTTATGTAGAACCTGTATCAATTGATCAAGTTACAACTGTTGGATTTGTAGAAACTTCTCCAATGCCTAAAACTGATCCTGTTGTGATGGATGCAGTTACTATGATTAATATGCAACCTGTTAATGTTGAGACTGTAGAAGTTGAAGATAATTATGATGTACCTGTCATGATATCATCTTATACAGTTGATTTATCTGATGTTATTGATAATATTCAAAAAATAGAAGTAAAGGATAATAATACAATTCAAAATACTAATATGACTGAGGGATTAGTATGAAAATACTAAAGAAAATTGGTTATATACTTTTATTTGTGTTTTTAATTCCATATCAAGTAATTAATGTATTTATAAAGGGATTTAAAACATTATCATTATTCTTATCTAGAGGACTTTATTTCTATTTTGAAAAATTATTTGCTTTATTAAAAAAGATAACTAACTTGTCTTTTTTTCAAAATGCAGCTAATTATTTTAAAAAGAGACAAGAACAACCAAGCCATATTGTTTTAGTAATAGTATGGTTTTTGATGTTTGTATATCTATTTGATACTTTTTATGTTGATCAATCTACTTTAGTAGAGAGCTTACCAATAGAGGATAATACTACTGAAGAGAAAGAAACTGTATCAGATAATAAAAAAGATGATAATCCATTACTTAGTAAAGAATTAAATCTTTATAGAATATATAATAAATATAAATTAAAGGATATTAATATTAAGAAACTTAGAGAAGCTAATGTTGATACTGTTGCATGGATAATAGTAGAGGGTACTAATATTAATTATCCTATTGTACAATCAGTTACAAATGATTATTATTTAACTCATTCATATGATCATTCTTATACTCATAATGGTTGGACATTTATGGATTATAGAAATGATGAATTTATGAATGATCAAAATACTATTTTCTATGGACATAATTTATATAATGGTACTGGTTTTGGTAGTTTAAGTAATTTATTTAAATCTGGACAAACTAATATTAAAATTATGGTTATTACTGCAGAACAAAAAAAATATACTTATAAAGTATTTTCTGCTTATGAAATTGATCCAGAAGTATATTATTTACAAACTAATTTCTATAGTGATGATAGTTATAAACAATTCTTAGATACTATTTCTAGTAGAAATATTATAGGAGTAAATAATAAAGTAGATATTGATGATAAGATAATAACTTTATCTACTTGTACTGATGATAATAGTGGTAGAAAAGTAGTACATGCGAAATTAATAAAAGAAGAAGAGATTTAGGATTCTAAATCTTTTTTATTAAAATATATTGAAAAATAATAAGTTTTGGTTTATAATCTAGGTATCTTCGTGGGAAAGAGTACCTTTTATACGAATTGTAGAGAGAGTATGGTTGGTGAAAATACTTATTACGATAAAAGAGAAGACAACCGAAAAAGTGCGAAGCGCATAACTGCGATAGAGGTTTTAAGAGTAGAAAATAAGGTGGCACCGCGTATTATTACGTCCTTTGGGTTGTCACCTTTTTTATTTTAAGGAGGAGATCATATATGATACAAAGACAAAAAGGATGTAATGATATTTTCGGAAGGAACGCAAAAGTTTGGAAGTACATTGATCATGTAGTTGATGCATTAATGGAAAAGTATAACTATAACTATATTCGTACACCAATTTTTGAGGCTACTGAATTATTCCATCGAGGCGTAGGAGAAACAACTGATATTGTTACTAAAGAGAGTTATGATTTTGTAGATAAAGGTGGAAGAAATATTACACTTAGACCTGAAGGTACTGCTGGAGTTGTTCGTGCATATATTGAAAATAAAATGTATGGAGATCCTAATCAACCAGTAAAGGTTTATTATAATGGTACAATGTATCGTTATGAGAGACCTCAATCTGGAAGAGATAGAGAATTAACTCAATTTGGTATGGAAATATTAGGTAGTGATGATCCACTTGCAGATGCAGAAATCATCAGTGCAGCAGTTAATCTTTATAAAGCATTAGGATTAAAAGAAATTAAAGTTAATATTAATAGTTTAGGAGATAGTGAATCTAGAGATAATTATCGTAAAGCTTTAGTTGAATACTTTAGACCAAAAATTAAAGATTTATGTGAGGATTGTCAAGAAAGATTAGAGAAGAATCCTTTAAGAATCTTAGATTGTAAATTTGATGCAGGAAATGAAATTATTGTGAATGCACCAAAGACATTAGATTATTTAAATGAAGCAAGTAGAGACAGATTTGAAGCTGTACAAGATTTACTTGATGTTATGCAAATAGAATATGTAATTGATCCTAATATTGTTAGAGGACTTGATTACTATAACCACACAGTATTTGAAATTGAAGCTAAAGTTGAAGGCTTTGGAGCAAATAATGTATTAGGTGGTGGAGGTCGTTATAATGGATTAGTTAATCAATTAGATGGACCTGAAACTCCATGTGTAGGTTTTGCAACTGGTATTGGTAGACTTGCAATGGCAATTGAACTTGAAAAAGTTAAACTTCCAATTATTGAAGATGTAGATTTATTCTTAATGTATGTTAATGAAGATGAGAAGAAATATGCTGCATACTTAGCACAAGAATTAAGAATGAATGATTTCATTGTTGAGACTGAATATACTGGTAGAAGTTTAAAAGCACAATTTAAGCAAGCAGATAGATTAAATGCTAAATTTATTTGTATCTTAAATAGTGAAGATTTAAATAATAATGAAGTTCATATTAAGAATAATATGACTAAAGAAGAAGAGGTTATTTCACTTGATGCTTTAATCTATTATTTAGATGAAAAATTAAGAGATTTTGAAGAATTAGATGATGAGTGTGAATGTGATAATCATGAAGAAGGACATAAATGTTGTGGTGGACATGGAGAATGTGGCTGTGGACATCATCATGAGGAGGAGTAATTATGAAAATACATGTAGATGAATTAAAAGAACATTTAGGAGAAGAGATTTCTTTTTCTGGATTTGTAGATGAAATACGTAATTTAAAATGGGTTATGTTTGTTGTACTTAGAGATAATACTGGTAAAGTACAAATGACTCTTGAAAAGAGTGAAGAAAAGAATCAACCTTTATTAGAAATTATGGCTAATACAACAGTAGAATCAACTGTTAAAGTAACAGGACTTCTACAAGCAAATGAAGCTGTTAAATTAGGTGGAATGGAAATTATTCCAACTAATATTGAAGTTACTAGTTTAGCAGAAAATTTACCTTTTGATTTTAATAATCTTGAAGGTGTTAATATTGATACTAGAATGGACTATCGTTGGATAGACTTAAGAAATGAGAAGAATATGCTTGTTAGACAAGTTGAATCTTGTTTTGTTGAAGCTATGAGAGAGTTCTTATATGAAAATAGATTTACTGAGATTCATACTCCAAAATTAATTGGAGCTGCTAGTGAATCTGGAAGTAGTGTATTTGAAGTTAAATATTTTGATCGTGCTGCATATTTAGCTCAAAGCCCACAATTCTATAAACAAATGGCAATGGCTGCAGGAATGAATAGAATATTTGAAGTTGCACCTTGTTTTAGAGCAGAAAATTCTAATACAAATAGACATGCAACAGAATTTACTTCTTTCGACTTAGAGTTTTCTTATATTGATTCTTATGAAGATGTTATGAGTTTAGAAGAGGATTTATTAATTGCTGGACTTACTAAGGTTAAGGAAAGATATGGAGAAAAAATTAAAGAAGTATTTGGAAATGAAGTTATTATTCCAAAGAAACCTTTCCCTAGAATGAGACTTATGGATTTATATCAAGAGCTACATGATAGATATGGATTTGATATTCCAAAAGAAGATGTAGGAGATATGAATGCTGAAGCTGAAAAATTAACTTATCAACTTGCTAAAGAAAAATTTGATTCTGAGTTTATGTTTGTAGTTGATTATGCTGCAACTAAACGTCCTTTCTATCATATGAGAGATGAGAATGGAAAACTTCAAGGATATGACTTAATTTGGAGAGGTACTGAGATTACTTCAGGAGCACAAAGAGAGCATAGATATGAAGAATTAAAGAAGAATGCAGATGAAAAAGGATTAGGAAAAGACGTTGAGTTCTATCTTCAATTCTTCAAATATGGATGTCCTCCACACGGTGGATTTGCAATTGGAGTAGATAGACTTACAATGTTACTAACAGGACTTTCTATTAAAGAGACTCAATTCTTATTCAGAGGACCTAATAGATTAGCTCCATAATAAAAAATAAATTGTAATAATACAATTTATATGATAAATTAAATATGAGGACATTTGGTAATACCAAATGCTTCATGGTTTTCATGAGCACTGAGTCATTTGACTAAGTGCTTTTTTATTATCTATAAATTAATCCAAAGATTACTATAAACAATAAAATGATTATTATAAAAAGATAAATTTCTTTATTTTTCATAAAATCACCTCCTCAAAGTTGACCCCCTGAGAAAGAAGCACTTGTATTCCAAATGTCTTTGGTAGAATAGCACATAACAAAATAATAGTAAAACGTCCAAATTTGTAAATTGATGATATATATCTAATCAAAATAGTATTTTTCCTATGATATAATTTATATATAGTAGGTGAGTATATGAGAAAAAAGAAAAAATCACTAATATTTATAATTACTATATTAATTATGTGTTTTGGAATAGGGTATGCTTATCTAACAACAACACTTTCTATTAATGGAGTAACTGATGTTGATGCGAATAACTGGAATGTATATTTTGATAATGTTCAAATAACTGATGGGTCAGTTACAGGTGATCAGGTCACTACAGCACCATCTATAGATTCAATTGGAACCACAGTAAGCTACCATATTAGATTAAAAGAACCTGGAGAGTATTATGAATTTACTGTTGATGTGGTAAATGCTGGAACAATAGACGCAATGATTGAATCTATTAATTCGAAAATGAATAATAATCCTCTTGTAGAGTTGCCAGCATATTTGAATTATAATATTACATATGCAGATGGAGCAGAGTTATTAGAATTCCAAGAGTTGAATGCCGGAGTTACTGAGTCAATTAAAGTTAGAATTGAATACAATAATGATCTTGCTCCAGAAGATCTTCCATCTTCTGCACAGTCATTAAGTTTTTCTTTTTCTATAGGTTATGTTCAAAAGGACTCGAATGCTATAGAGGTAGATCATGTTCCTCTTTTTCAAATACATTCTATGGAAACAATTCTTTTAAATATAAGATCTGGTAATATTCAAGATTATCATCTTGGTGATACTAAGACAATAAAATTAAGTGATGGTTCTAATAATACTTTAAGAATAATTAATACATCTACACCAGCAGAATGTTCACAAACAGGATTTAGTCAAACTGGTTGTGGATTTGTTGTTGAAATGTTTCAGATTGCTTATCCACAAGTTCCTTTTTGTACAGCTCTTGGTGCTAGTAATAATAGGTGGGATGTATCACCATATAGATCATATTTAAATAATGATGTAATTAATTTGTTACCAGATATCATTAGAAACAACATTTTAGATACTTATGTTGTTTCTTCTGATTCTGATCATAATGAAAGTGTTGTCACTACTGATAAATTATTCTTGTTAGATTTTGTTGAAATAGTTGGCGAGACATTAACTGATTCAGGGGTTATTAATAATTCTAGACAATTTGATTATTTTGAATCATTGGGAATCAGAATCGGTGTTAATCAGGCTTTGATTCGTAGAACTGGTGCAACAAGAACTCCATATAATAATAATATGTATATTGTTTTTGATAGTGGTACTTATGATGGGGAGACTAAATTTTGCACATCTGGATATAGTGCTTATGTTGCTTTTAGATTAGGATAGTTTGATGAAATTAATGAAAAAGTTACTTTCGTAACTTTTTTTCTTTTAAAATTATATAGATTTTGATATAATTACTCTAGAGTAGAGTAAGGTGTTTGATATGGCTAAGAAAATTAGACAAATTAAATTAGCAGAAGAAGATATCAATAAGAATAGTGGTAAAGAGATATCTCATACTATTTCTAAAATAAAAGCACATGAGAGACTATATACATTTCTTCTTGTGATTGTTTTTATGGTAACTATTTCTGTATCTGTATTCTTAGGATTAAAAGTTGATAGTTATGTATTATATGATCCTAGCTATTACTTATCTAGTTTTTCTTTAAGTGGACAATCTGTTACTCTTACTTCTAATAATATTATGAGTGATGAAGAGGGACTTAAATCTCCTCAAAAGACATTAGATTTTTCTAATAATACTAATCATAAAGTAAATTATATAATTAGATTTGCAGTAGATGAGGATATGTTTGAAAAGTGTGATTGTAAAGACAAAGTAGTGGATTATCATATGATTAAATATTCTTTAGATGGTAAAACAGTACAAACATTTACTGATGAGACTATGATTATTACTGCAGGAATGATTAAAGAAAAATCAGATGATTATCTAAATATAAAATTTTGGATAGATGATAGTATTAAAGGTGAAGCTTACTTTTATGGTAAGTTTATAATGGAAGAATTAGAAGATATGGATTCCTAATCCATATCTTTTTTTATGAATTCTTTTATTATTAAATTTGTTTCATATGGTTTTTCTAAATATGAGTAGTGATTTGTTTTTTTAAAGATTATTAATCCAGAATTCTTAATTATTCTATTTAATTTTTTCGCATCTTTTAGAGGAGTATCATTATCTTTTTCTCCCCAAATAATTAGAGTATCTATATTTATTTTTTTATAATACTTTGTTAAATCTTTCTTAATAATATTTTTAAATGTTTGTTTCATAGTATTATTTAATTCTTTATAATCATTTGATGAGAATTTATTTCTTATTTTTTCTTTTTGTTTTTTACTTGAGATTTTCATTAATATTTTATAAATAATTGTTCTAATGTATTGTTTAATACTTTTTCTTTTTATACCGGCTACATCTATTAAAATATTCTTTTTTATTTTTACTTTATATTTACCTTCTAAGATAGATGTAATTCTACCTCCAAAAGAATGAGCAATAATAATTGGTTCTATATTCTTTTCTTTGATAAATTCTTTTATTATTTCTGCATAGTCATATATTGTGAGAGATTTTGCAGGAGTTGGACTATTACCAAAATTTGGATAATCTATAATATAAATTGTGAAATAATCTTTTAAATTATCTATTATATTTGTAAAAGTAGGGGATGTATTACCCCATCCTGGGAGTATTAAAATAGTATTTTTTTTATTACCATATTTTTTATAAAAGATGTTGATATCTAAGTGTTTAAAGAGCATTTTATCACCTTTAGTAATATATGATGATTGTCAAAAACTGTTAAAACACTTGTAGGGGTCAATTTTAGTGTGATATAATATAATTGTCAGAGAGATACGAACAGGCTCAATTAAAACCGACTATAATAACGATACGGGAGTCCGGATCAAAGTCATCGGTGTTGAATACTTAATTAAAAAATGCATTGTTAAGGATCCTAATGATGACGTATGGACACCCACCTGCACATACGCTACAGGTTTTATCGTTGCCGACGACGTATCTCAATTCTGACTTTTTTTATTGTCTAAAAAAGGGTTATATGTTAAAATATGCTTTATATGAGGTGATCATGATGTTAATATTACCGATTGTGAATAATAAACGTGTTATGAATGTTGAGATAAAATTAAAAGGTGCGGAGAAGGTTAGAAGAGGAGTCTATGCAGATGAAGCAAAAGAAGGAGAAATAATTGTTAATAGAGAAAAGTTCTCTGACTCAAGTTTTCATCAATCTAGAGATATTAATGCCCCAATAGACTTCATTCGTAGTAAGTCTATTTTATTTCCTAGAAACTTTTTAGTTACTACTCGTTTTAATGATTCTAATAAATATTTTGATGTATATAAAGTACCTCAACCTCCTAAGAAGGTAAATGATGAACTTGATGCATTATATAGTAAGACTATTACTGATATGCAATGTGAAATACCTGATAAACCTGGAAGAGGAAGATATGTTTCTTTTCATGATTTAGGTATTGATAAGAATCTTGATACTGATAGAATTAGTATGTTACAAAGAATAGTTAAAGAAGAGAGAAATACTGATAGATGGGGAGAAAAGTTTAGAGAAGCTGGACTTACTGATTTACCTGAGACTGCAGACTTTTTAAATCATTTTGAATGCACAGTACTTTCTGATACTACTATTGCGGAAGAGAGTTTACAAGATACTTTAAGAGCTTTGAGTTCTATTAATACAAGAGATTATCGCAATTTAAAGAAATATTATAGAATGGCTAAATCTAATGCGGATATATATACTAAGATTTCTTATATTAGTAAAATAGTATATGATAGACCATTGTCTTTAAGACATGTACATGATTCTAAGCAAAAACAATATATTAAAAGAATGGAAGATGGGGAATAAAAATGAATGAGAGATTTTCAAGATTAGAAAAAATTGTTGGCAATGAAAATCTTACTTTATTAAATAAAAAAACAGTTTTAGTATTGGGCTGTGGTGGAGTAGGAGGATATGTTGTCGAGTCACTTGTAAGAAGTGGTATTGGTAAATTAATCATTTGTGATTTTGATAAGATTGATATTACTAATATTAATCGACAAATTATTGCTTTAGACTCTACTATTGGAAAACTAAAAGTAGATGTTTTAGAAAATAGAATTAAAGATATTAATCCTAATTGTGAAGTTATTAAGATTAGTGAGTTTATTGATAGTAATAATTTAGATTTATTATTTAATAATGATATAGATTATTTTGTAGATGCATGTGACACTATGACTACTAAAAAGGGTGTAATAAGAGAATGCATAAAACGAGGAATACCTTTTATTAGTAGTATGGGAACTGGTAATAAATTAGATCCTAGCAAGTTAGAAATAATTGATGTATTAAAAACAAAAAATGATCCTTTAGCAAGAATCATTCGAAAGTTTGTAAAAGATGAAAGAATTAATAAAAAGGTAATGGTACTATGTTCTGAAGAATTACCTATAAAGACTCATGATAGAACTCCTGGAAGTAGTGCATTTGTACCTCCCGCAGCAGGATTATTAATTGCTAGTTACATAGTTCGTGAATTCATAAAAAAACAGCTATAGAGCTGTGAATACAAAATTAATTATAAATAGAATTGAGAGTATTACCATAATTGGTGATACTTCTTTTTTATTACCAGCAATATAATTAATTAAAGTATATAGAATAAATCCTATTTCTATACCTGTTGTGATTGAGTAAGCCAAAGGCATTAATACTATTGTGAAAAATGCTGGTATAGCAATTACCATATCTTTCCAATTAATATTACCAATTCCTTCAATCATTGTTAAACCTATCATTATTAATACTGGAGCAACTGCAGCAGTAGGTACCATTTTAATTAATGGTGAAATAAATAATGCTAGAAAGAAGAATAATGATACAAATAGAGATGTAAGACCAGTTCTTCCTCCGGCTTCAATTCCTGCAGTACTTTCTAGATATGTAGTAACATTACTTGTACCTAACATTGATCCAAATAGAGATCCTGTAGAGTCAGCAACTAATGCTCTTTCTAGTTTTTTAGGTAATTTGTTATTATTAGATATTTTAAATATTCCTGATTTTTTTCCAGTACCAATAAATATTCCGATAGTATCAAATAAATCTGATATACATAAAGTGAATATTGTCATAAATACTACTGTTAGTGATGCTTTAGCAGTTAATAATCCAGCAAAATCTAATTGCATAAAAGTAGGGGCAAGTGATGGGAATATTGTATAATTTGAAAAGTCTGGTAATTGTGTAACTCCTAGAGGTATTCCCATGATAGTTGTTAATATAATACTTATTAGATATGCTCCTTTAACTTTTAAGACTACTAAGATTATTAATAGTAATATACCTAAGATTGATAGTAATACTGTAGGTGTATTAAATGTTGCGATAGTAGGTATTACATTACTTGCGAATCCATTTGTTACATTATCTGCTTTAAATACTATAAAGCCGGCATTCATTAAACCTATATATGTAATAAATAGACCAATACCAATTGTAATTGCTTCTTGTAATACATTTGGTATAGCAGTAATTATTTTCTTTCTAAATGAAGTTAAGGTTACTATTAAATTTATTACGGCACAAATAAAGACCATAGCTAGAGATTGTTGCCAACTATAACCCATACTTCCACAGAGAGTATAAGTAAATAAACTACCTAAACCGATACCAGCACTTTGTGCATATGGAACATTGGCATATAAAGATAATACTAATGTACCTATAATTGATGCGAGAATTGTTGCTCCATAAACGGCATTGTAATCCATTCCTGTTTGAGATAGTACTGTTGGATTTACAAATATAATATAGGACATTGCCATAAATGTTGTAAGTCCTGCGATAAACTCTGTATAGACATTGGTCTTATTTTCTTTTAATTTAAATATTTTTTCTAACATATTTCCACCTTACTTATTCTATGTATAGTATATCATTAAATAAATTAAAAAAGCACTCTTTTTTGAGTGCTTTTATTATAACTTTCTGTATAGTCCAATTGCTTTTCCAAGAATTGTACATTCTTTTAAAATAATTGGTTCCATAGTATCGTTTTCAGGTTGTAGTCTAAAATATCCATCTTCTTTATAGAAAGTTTTTACTGTTACTTCATTATTATCGTTCATAGCAACAACTGTTTCACCATTACGAGCTGTATTTCTTCTTTCTACAATTAAGATATCTCCATCATAAATACCAACATTGATCATTGATTCACCGCTTACTCTTAAAGTAAAAACTTCATCATGATTAGTAAGTAGGTTAGCAGGTAATGAGAATAATTCATCTGGCATTTCAATTGCCTCAATAGGTGAACCTGCAGTTACTTTTCCAAGTAGTGGAACATCAATTATTTTTTCATCTTTTTCTAAATACTCGTTTGGTACTAATATTTCTAATGTTCTATTTTTATTATCATCTTTTTTGATATACCCTTTTTCTTCTAATTGTTTTAGATGAAAGTGGATTGTGGCTGGAGAAGAAAGATTTGCTTCTTTTCCTATTTCTCTTACAGTAGGTGGATATCCATTTTTAGCAATTAACTTCTTTAAGATATCTAGTATTACCTTTTGCTTTCCAGTTAGTTTTTCCATTTAATCACTTCCTTATGTATTAAGTTTAGCATGACTTGATGTAAATGTCAAACAAATGTTTTAATTTTTATTGACAAGAACAATTGTTCGATTTATACTAGTTTTGTAATTAAGAAAGGAGAGATGTAAAATGGCAAGAGCAATGAAAGAGGGATTAAAGACAGGACTTGTAATTTTAGCAATTTATATATTATTTGTTCTTTATCTTTTGTTTGTTAGTGATCGTGTTGAAAAGTTAGATGCACGTTCTAGTGAAGAACAAACACAAATTACCTTAAAAATTGGCAAATAAATATGTTATACTAAATGCAGGTGATAAAAATGAAAAAAATAATATTGGTTGATGGTAACAATTTACTATTTCGTAGTTTTTATGCAACTGCATATCAAGGAGTTATCATGAAGAATTCGAAGGGCTTTCCTACGAATGCTTTGTATGGTTTTATTAATATGATGAATAAAATTATCAAAGAAGAGTCTCCAAGTTATATAATGGTGGCTTTTGATAAAGGAAAGACCTTCAGACATGATAAATATGAAGATTATAAAGCGGGAAGACAAGCAATGCCAGATGAACTTAAAATGCAATTTCCTGAAGCAAAGAAAGTACTAGATACAATGGGAATTAAACATTTTGAGATTGATAATTATGAGGCCGATGACATAATTGGTACGCTTGCAAAAAGAGTAGATGAAGAAGATGAATTTATAGCCACAATCGTAAGTAGTGATAAAGACTTATTACAATTAATTAGTGATGAAGTAGTTGTTAAATTATTAAAACAAAATGATCATATAATGATGGATAAAAATGAATTTAGAAATACTTATCAAGTAGATCCAATTCATATGATTGATTTAAAAGCTTTGATGGGTGATTCTAGTGATAATATTCCTGGAGTAAAAGGAATAGGTGAAAAGACTGCAATTAGTTTACTTTCTAAATATGGATCATTAGATGGAGTCTATGAACATATTGATGAGATTTCTGGTAAGACAAAAGAAAAACTAGAAAATGATAAAGATAGTGCATATAAGAGTTTTGATTTAGCAACAATATATAGAGAAGTTCCTATTGATTTTGAGTTAGAAGATTGTAAATATTTAGGGTACAAGCCAGAAGAGTTTAAAAAGGAACTTGAAGAGTTAGAGTTTTACTCACTACTAAAGAAGTTAGATTTTTCCACAGTAAGTGGAGGAGAAGAAGAGAAGAAGGAAGAAGAAAAAATTAATATACAGGATATCTCTAGTTTTAAAGATAAAGATTTCTCCTTTTATATAGAAACTAGAGGTTCTGTATATAGTAAAAGTACTGTTCTTGGAATTGGATTATATGATGGGGAGAATGGTTACTTTATTAATAGTGATGAAATTAATAATCATAAAGATTTATTTAATACCGAGTTATCTAAATATACATATGATTTAAAGAAATGTATGGTTGTATGTAAAGATTTAGAATTTAAAAATGTATCTTTTGATACAATGATTGCTACATATTTACTTGATTATGTAGTAAAAGATGATATTAGTTTTGTTGCTAGAAGTTTTGATGTAGAAATACCAGACTATGAAACATTATTTGGTACTGATAAGAGACCTAAAGAAATAACTGAAGAAGAATTAAAAAATATTTGTGTATTAAAAGCTAAATTTATTTATGATACAAGAGAGAGATTATTAAAAGAATTAGAAGATAATGAAATGACTGATTTATTTAATAATATAGAAATGCCTTTAGTAAGAGTTTTAGCTGATATGGAAAATACTGGTATTAGAGTAGATAGGGAATACTTAAAGGGTATTGAGTTAGAACTTGAAGGACAAATGAAAGATATTGAAAAAGAGATTTATACTCTTGCTGGGGAAGAATTTAATATTATGTCTCCTGCACAACTTGCTAAAGTATTGTTTGTAGATTTAGGGATTAAATATCCTAAGAGAGTAAAAGATGATAAATATTCTACTAGCAAAGATATTCTTGATAAGATAGTACATTTACATCCTATTGTAGAGAAAGTATTAGAGTATAGAACTTTAGCTAAACTTTATACTAATTATGCTGTAGGATTACAAAATGAAATACGTGATGATGGTAGAATACATACAATATTTACTCAAACATTAACTCGTACTGGAAGACTTTCTAGTATTGAGCCAAATCTTCAAAATATACCTGCTAGAAGTGATTATTCTAAATTAATTAGAAAAGCATTTTTACCTGATCCTCAATCAGTGTTATTATCTAGTGATTATTCACAAGTTGAGCTTAGAATATTTGCTCATATGAGTCATGAACATAATTTAATACAAGCATTTATTGATGGAAAAGATATTCATGCTAAGACTGCTAGTGATATATTCCATGTACCAATGGAAGAAGTTACTAAAGATATGAGAAGAAATGCTAAAGCAGTTAATTTTGGTATTTTATATGGAATTAGTGGATTTGGATTATCTGAAGACTTAGGAATTGATATTACTACTGCTAAAGACTTTATTGATAATTATTTAGAGACTTATCCTGGAATACAAGATTATATGGAAGAAGCTAAAGCTAATGCATATAAATATGGATATGTTAAAACTTTAATGAATCGTAAGAGAGTTATTGAAGAATTAAATAATAAAAATTATATGATTAGAAGTAGTGGAGAGAGAATGGCTCTTAATACTCCTATTCAAGGAACTGCTGCTGATATACTTAAAAAAGCAATGGTTGAAATATATGATGAATTTAATAAGCGTGGATTAAAAAGTAAAATGTTAATTCAAGTACACGATGAACTTGTATTTAATGTATTAAATTCAGAATTAGATGAAGTAAAAGAAGTTGTTAGAAATATAATGGAGAATACATTTAAATTAGATGTACCATTAAAAGTAGATATTGAAACTGGTAACAACTGGTATGAAGCAAAGTAGGTGAAGTTATGCCTGAAAAACCAGAGGTAATTACAGTTGCTAGAAGTTTAGAACCAAAAATTATTCATAAAGAAATTACTGGATGTAATATATATTGGGATAATATTATTGCTGAACCTTCTGTAAAAGAATTTAAAAAGAATATTATTGGTGAAAAAATAGGAACTGTAACAACAAGAGGTAAGTTTATTGTTATAGAACTTACAAATTATTATTTACTTGTTCATCTTAGAATGGAAGGTAAATTCTTCTTTAGAAATAAAGGAGATGAGATTAATAAACATGAACATGTAGAATTAATTCTTGATGATAATATTTCATTTAGATATCATGATGTTCGTAAATTTGGAAAAATGTATTTGAAGAAAAAGAGTGATGCATTTACTACAAAACCTTTATCTGATTTAGGATATGAATATTACGATAAAGATTTAAGTGAAGAGTATTTACTTGATAGATTCAAAAATAAATCTTTACCAATTAAAACAGTTTTACTTGATCAAAGTATTATTACAGGAATTGGTAATATATATGATGATGAAATACTTTATTTAAGTCATTTAAATCCACTTGAAAAAGCTAGTGCTTTAAAGAAGAAAGATTGTAATAATATTATTACTTATACTAAAGAAGTACTTGATCATGCAGTAGAATTAGGTGGTACTACAATTAAGAGTTTTACATCTAGTGAAGGAGTTCATGGATTATTCCAAAATGAGTTACTTGTACATGGACAAAAGGTATGTCCTAATTGTGGTAGTGAAATAACTAAAATAAGAGTTAATGGTAGAGGAACTTATTACTGTAAAAATTGTCAGAAAATAAAAAAATAATAGGTAAAACTATTATTTTTTATTATATAATAGAATTGTATGTTAGGGTTGGTTAGGAGGATTCTTATGAAGAAAACAAAAATAATATGTAGTGTGGGACCTGCTTGTAATAATGTAGAAGTTATGGAACAAATGGTTCGTAATGGAATGGATTGTGCAAGAATTAATTTAAGTCATGCTAATCAAGAAAGTATATTAGAATCAATTGATGTAATTCGTAAGGTGCGTCGTAAAACAGGTTTACCTATTGCAATTATGTATGATACAAAAGGACCAGAATTTAGAACATTAGAGTTTGCAAATGGTGGAGTTACTGTTAAAACTGGTCAAGAAATAAAAATAATTAAGAGTCAAGTTTTAGGTAATAAAGGACAATTTTCAGTTAATCATCCTGAAGCAATTGATGCTATTCAAGTAGGAGATCATGTATTAATTGATAATGCATTACTTGATTTAGAAGTAATTGAAAAAGGAAAAGACTTTATTAAGACTAAAGCATTAAATGATGGAGAAATTAAAAATCATAAGACTATTAATGTTCCTGGAGTACAATTAAACTTAAAATTCGTTAGTGATGTAGATAGAGAAGATATTGCTTTTGCAGCAAAACACTCTTGTGACTATTTAGCTTTATCTTTTGTTAATTCAAGACAAGATGTTTTAGAAGTTTTAGAAATAATTGAAAAAGCTGGTGGAGATGCTAGAGTTATTTCTAAAATTGAAAGTCAAAGAGGAATTGATAATATTGATGAAATTATTGCAGTTAGTGATGGCATTATGGTGGCAAGAGGAGATCTTGGAGTAGAAGTTCCAATGGAAATGCTTCCAATTTATCAAAAAGAGATTATTCATAAATGTCGTGAACAAGGTAAGTTTGCGATTGTTGCGACTGAGATGTTAGCATCAATGTATACAAATCCTAGACCTACAAGAGCAGAAGTATCTGATATTGCTAATGCAGTACTTGATGGAACTGATTGTGTTATGTTATCAGGTGAAACTACTGTTGGAAAATATCCTATTCAAGCAGTTGATTATATGGCAAAGATATGTAGACAAGTAGAGTCTACAATTGACTATACAAAACATACTGCTTATAAAAGACAAATTAGTGTTTCAGACACTATTGCAAAACTTGTTGTTGATGCAGTAGAGTATGATGATATTAAGTTAATTGTTACTACTACAATGTCTGGATTTACTACTAGAAAGGTAAGTAATCTAAGACCTAATACTCCAATACTTGCATGTTGTCCAACAAGTCATATTGCTGAAAAACTTGCATTAAACTTTGGAGTTAAACCTATTGTTCAAAAAGAAGTATTTGATGATCCATCTGACTTAATTGAAAAAGCAAAAGAGGTTGCGAAAAAAGAATTTAATCTTCAAAAAGGAGATTTAATTGTAGTTACTGGAGGATTCCCTCTAGGAGAAACTAGAAACACAAATTTCTTAAGAATTGCAGAAATATAAAAAGCTACTAGTAAGTAGCTTTTTTTGTGATATAATTTTAATAGTAGGAGTGTGACTAATATGGAACAAAAATCTAAAACATATATAAGACCAAGTATTATTATTATGATTTTTGTATTTTTAACTATTGGTTATGCTTATTTAACAGCTTCATTAAATATTAACGGTTCTACTTTAATTGGTACTCCTGTATGGGATGTTCATTTTGAAAATGTACAAGTTAATGAGGGCTCTGTTACTGGAGAACAAGTTACTCAAGAACCTCTTATTGATACTAATAAAACTACTGTTAGTTTTCATGTTAATTTAAAGAAGCCTGGAGACTATTATGAATTTACTGTAGATGCGGTTAATGCTGGAACTATTGATGCGATGATAAATACTTATACTGAGTTTGATCTTACTGCAGATCAATTGAAATACTTAGATACTAGTGTTACATATGAAGATGGAGAAGAAATAGCTGAGAAGCAACAATTACTTGCAGGAGACTTTGCAGTATATAAAATAGTTGTGTCATTTAAAAAAGATTTATCTGCAGATGATTTACCTGATTCTCCAGATGAGTTAGATTTAGAGTTTACTGTTGAATATGTTCAAAAAGATGATACATCAATTGAGAGAAAAGCTGAAACTAATTCTTTATATTATGTTTTAAAGAAAGAAACAGAAAGTGGTAGTGGTTTAGCAAAATTATATACTGGTGATCATCAAGATAGTATGGATGTGTCTAAGTCTACTAGAAACATTTATCATTGGTATGGAAGTAGTGATACTGATGGAGAAACTATTAAAAACAAATTTAACGTTTTATTTGCTGGACATTGTTGGATTATTATTAGGACAACAGATACTGGAGGAGTAAAACTTGTTTATAATGGATTAGCTCAAGGCAATAGTTGCAGTACTACTCGTAAGAATAATAGAAATAATATTGGCTTTTCTGATTACACTGATTTAGCAAATCTTTCTGATAATTATTATTATAGTTCTGATTTTAGTTTTAATTCTGGAACAAAGTTGTTTTCTTTATCTGGAGATATTATTCAAGATAACTGGAATGGTGTTAGTTCTTTAGACGATATATATGGCAAGTATACATGTCGCTCTACTAATCCTGATGATACATGTTCTAATTTATATTATGTTATTGGACCTATGATAGATCCTAGATATAAAAAAGCACTAATTATAAAAGCCTATACTTCTTATTCAGCATTTGGAACTCTACCATATAATAAAGAAGAGTCATCTCCTTCTAATGTAGGATATATGTATGGTGATGAGCATAAAGTTATTCAAGGATATATAAGTAACTTTAGTGCTGCATCTAGAGTTGTTTGGGATGGACAAAAATATATATTATCAAGTTTTTCGTCATCTGATTTTAATTCACATCATTATTTTTGTTCATTATTAAGTAATGAATCAGAGTGTTCAACTTTAGGATTTATATTTTATAAGGGTGATGATATTATTTCATATACTAGGTTAAGAAATGGTGTTACTTCTATAGAGGAAACAAATGATGGGATGTTCATGAATAATGTCAATGAATCACCTATAAAATATGGTGTTGATATGTGGTACAAAAGATATCTTTATTCATATTCTAATTATTTAGAAGATACTATTTTCTGTAATAATAGAAGTATTGCAAATTATGGTGGTTGGAAATCTAATGGATGTACAAATTCATCATGCTTACTACTTTTTAATGGAAGTAATTATGATTCATCGTTATTATGTGACAATATCTATGATCGTTTTAGTACAAAAAATAATTATGCAAAACTAAAATATCCAGTTGGGTTGCTGACTCAAGAGGAAATGCTTGCATTTAATAATAATAGTTTAAGATCTGAGAGTGGACAATATTGGACTATGACTCCAAATAGTTTTATTTCTAGTACTGTAATTTCTACAAGTCCTGCTGGAAGTGTCTCAACTATCTTTGGAAATGGTGTTATTTCAGGTAGTAAACTTGCTTTACCTCAAGGTGTTCGTCCAGTTGTATCTTTAAAACCTGGAACACTATTTGAATCTGGTGATGGGTCAAGACTCAATCCATATTATATTAAAACTGAATAGATGATAAAAAAAGAGATTTAAGCTCTTTTTTTGTTTATTTAATACATGTTGAATATTATTCTGGTGTTAATCCAGAAGATTTACCTGCTGAAAATCAATCTATACCTATAGAATTAGATGTTACATATAAACAGGGTAAAATGTGTGAAACATGTTATTTATCTAATCTACATGGTGAACTTGATGTGATTATACCTGAGCATGCTTCGTTAAGTTCTACATATCAGGAAGCAATTAATACAATGAATGGTGCTCCATTATTTCTTAAAGCTAGAGTTAATAAAAATGATAATTTATTTGAAGATATGACTTTAGGATTTGTAAAGAATGGGAATGTATATTATTTAACACCGGGTGGTTCAACTTATGATCCAATTACATATGATTATTCTGAAAGTATTTATTATGATGATAATGTTTCACTAATAAGTTCCGTTTTAGGAACTTCGGACTGTTTTTCAGTAGATGGTGAGTATTGTTGTAGTGCCGACAATTATACTCTTTGTGCACGTAGTTATGGTGCTGTTTATGCATATTATGATATTGGTGAAGACACATATTCTTGTCACATTGATTCAGATGCGTATTCTTGCGGACTATTTGTTCAACATTAAAAAAGATACAGATTATTCTGTATCTTTTATTTTAAAATAAATATCATATAGTTTTTGTGTACCATTTTCTAAGGTGTAATAATAGAAAATATATGGTATGAATAAACATAGTGTAATAAGAAATAAGAGTAGGAGAGGGATTAATTCAAAAGATAGGAATCCTAATAGAAATAATATACATGATATTCCAGCAAATACTGTTACTATTAAATGTACTAATCTTTCATGTTGATAGAATTCTATTCTTGTTAGGACATCTTTTGATAGTCCTTTTTTTATATCTTTCTTTTCAATTTTTTCTTCTAATTCTTTAATATAATCATTTAGTTTTTGTTTCATTATCTTCCTCTAATTTATCTTTTGTTCTTGTATTATCGAATTCTTCATTCATTAAGAACTCATGGATTATTTCCTCTTTATTAGCAACAAGAACTTCTTCAATACGATCAACTCTGCATTTTTCTGCTTTGATAATAGATTCTACTTTTTCTACAGCATCTTCTAATTTATCATTAACAACGACATAGTTATATTTTGTTACTTCATTCATTTCTTTATAAGCAACATTAAAACGTTCTAGAATCTTTTCAGTATCTTCTGTTTTTCTATTTGCTAGACGTTTTAGTAACTCTTTTTCAGATGGTGGCATTATAAAGATAAATAATGCTTCTGGAATTAGTTCTTTTATTTTTCTTGCTCCTTGAATTTCAATTACTAAAATTACATCATAACCTTTATCTAGTTTTTCTACTATTTTTTCTTTTGGAGTACCATAATAATTACCAGCATATTCAGCATATTCTAAGAAATAATTATTTTCTATTTTTTCTTCAAATTCTTCTCTTGTAAGATAGAAATAATTTACTCCTTCTTCTTCTCCTTTTCTTGGAGCACGAGATGTAGCAGATACTGATAGCCAGATTTTATCATTGTTTTCTAATACTTTTCCTACTATAGTATCTTTTCCAGAACCTGATGGTCCAGAGATGACAATTAATTGTCCTTGTTTCTTTTGTTTAATCATAAAACCCTCCTAAATATTTATTATTTTATCAAATTCTTGTTTTGTACAATTTTCTTTTGTTGGAATATCATAGATTTTTGTAGTCTCTATTTCATATTCTAACATTGGATCTTTTTCTCTAGTAATCTTACTAATAATTGGGATATCTATATCTTTCTTTATTTGATTTAGATATTCTTTACCTTTAGAATTAAATCCTAATAATCTGATATATGTTATTTCTTTCATATTTTTTGCTTTTTCTTTTGTGAAATTACATAGAATATGTATTAACATTCTTTTTATTTTATTATGGGTATATCTTTTACTTTTGATTTTACTTATGAATTCTTCTAGTGAGTATGAATTTGTTATTTCTTTCTTTAAAAGATTTTCTATTCCTTCTTCTACTGTTTGATAAATAGTTAAATCTTTTTCTGTAATTATTTTATATTTTAATAGATCAAAATAATCATCTAAGAAGTGTAGGTCTTGAAGATGAAATTTTACTTCTTTAGGAATATATTTATCAACGTTATAATCTTCTTTTAATAAACGTCTTATGTTGGTTGCAGATTCTATTGAATCATGATAACTATTTGTTCTTTCAATAGACTCTGGAATAATATTATAATTATTTTTTATTATTGTTTTTATATAACTTATTCCTAATAAATCATTAGGAGTATCTATTCTTTTACCTGTTAAATCATATATTGCATTAGATAGGGCAGTTGGATAATTAGCTCCTAACTTAGAATATACTTTTACTAGTTTTTCTAGTTCATCATTATCTACTTGTATTTTTGCAATTTCTTCTAAATCTTTTATATTATTTGATTCTGATCCAAAGATTACTTTTTCTACTTTTAATTTTTCTAAAAGAGTTATTGCACCATAAGCAAAGAAATCTGCTGATTGGGTTGCGAAGGGGAATGGTAATTCTACTACTAAGTCTACTCCTAGACGAAGAGCAATTTCTGTTCTTTTCCATTTATTAATTACTGAGACATCTCCTCGTTCTGTGAAGTGACCATTCATTACTAAGATAATTGTATGTTCTGGATACATATCTTTAATTGTATTTAAATGATATAAGTGACCATTAGTAAATGGATTATATTCAGCAATTATTCCAATAGACTTCATAGTATTCCTCTTTTCTTTTGAGTATATTTTAACATAAAACTTTATATAGTTCTAATCTTTTTATTTTTTAATATAATGTAAAGTGAAATTTTATCAATATAAATAGCCATATTTCACTTTAAAATATGGTATAATTTTGTTAATGGAGAGGATTCTATGAAAGTTGTTGTTGCGGCTGGAGGTACTGGTGGACATATTTATCCAGCAATTGCGATTATTAATAAAATTAAAGAGAATTGCGTAGACGCTGAATTCTTATATATAGGTACAACAGACAGAATGGAAAAAGATATTATTCCAAAACTAGGAATTAGATTTGAAGGTATTCCTATGAGTGGATTAAATAGAAAGAATATTTTTTCTAATTTTTCTGTTTGTCGTAAATTTTTAAATGCGATTAAAAGAAGTAAAGAATTAATTAAAGAATTTCAACCTGATATAGTTATTGGAGCTGGAGGATATATTACAGCACCTGTTTTATATGCAGCTCATAAATTACATGTACCAACTTTAATACATGAACAAAATTCTATTCCGGGATTATCTAATAAATTTATTAGTAGATTTAGTGATTCTATATGTGTATCACTTCCTAATAGTTTAGAGTTATTTCCTAAAGATAAAGTTCATTATACAGGAAATCCTAGAAGTGAAGAGATTATGAAAGTAGATGTATTATCTCGAGAAACTATTGGATTTAGTAAAGATAAAAAACTTGTTATTGTAGTTATGGGATCTTTAGGAAGTACTACAATGACTGAAAAGATTAAAGAATTAATTCCTAGTTTTAATAATAAAGATTATCAAGCTTTAATTATTACTGGTAAAAATTACTATGATAATTATAAAGATATTAATGTTTCTGATAATGTTAAAATTGTTCCTTTTATGGATAATTTAATTAATTTAATGAAAGATACTGATTTAATGGTGTCTAGAGCTGGAGCTAGTACTATTGCGGAGATTACTGCTATTGGACTACCTGCAATACTTGTTCCTAGTCCTTATGTTACAAATAATCATCAATATAAGAATGCTAAGGAACTTGAAGATAGAGGAGCTTGTGTAATTGTTACTGAAGAAGAGTTTTCTAGTAAAACAATTATTACAGAAATTGAAAAATTACTTGATGATAGTGAGTACTATGATAAAATGTCTAAGAGCAGTAGAGAACTTGGAATAGATGATTCAGCAACTAGAATTTATGAAGAAATTAAAAAATTAGTAAGGTGATTTTATGAAAGAAATAATAGAGGAGATTAAATTACTTGATGTAGGTAAAATGGAAGAAGATGTTTCTTTAAAGAAATATACTACTTATCGTTGTGGTGGTACTGCTAGATGTATAATTTATCCTAAAAATGTTAAGTCTTTAATTAATTTGCTTTCTTTTCTTAAAGAAAGAAGAGTACCTCATAAGATATTAGGAAATGGATCTAATTTATTATTTAGTGATAATACTTATGAAGGAGTCTTAATTCGACTTAATGAATTTGATAAAATTAAATTTATTAATAAGAGAAAGATTAGAGTAGGAGCGGGTTACTCATTAATTAAACTTAGTTTATTAGCTGCTAAAAAGGGTCTTACAGGACTTGAATTTGCTGCTGGTATTCCTGGAACTGTAGGTGGAGCAATCTATATGAATGCTGGTGCTTATAAGTCTGATATGGGTTATGTTGTAGAATCTGTTAAAGTATTAACGCCTGATATGAAGGTAGTAACTCTTGTTAATAAAGAATTACAATTCCATTATCGTAGTTCTTTCTTACAGACTCATCCTGGATATGTTTGTTTAGAAGTAGTTATTGAATTAAAGCATGGTAAGAAAGATGCAATTGAAGAAGTTATAAGAGATAGACGTCAAAGAAGACTAGAATCTCAACCTTTAGAGTATCCTTCAGCAGGATCTGTATTTAGAAATCCTCCTGATAATTTTGCTGGTAAGTTAATTGAAGATGTAGGACTTAAAGGTACTCATAAGGGTGGAGCAATGGTTAGTGATAAGCATGCTAATTTCATTGTTAATTATAAAGATGCTAAGGCTAGTGATATTAAATATTTAATTGATACTTGTCATGATAAAGTATTAAAAGAATATGGAATAGATATGAAGTGCGAACAAGAATTTGTTAATTGGGAGTAAATATGGGGACAAAAATAGTCAAGAAAACGAAAATTAAATTTATTAATTTATTATTAGTTCTTCTCGTTTTAGCTGGACTATTTTTTGGTGTGAAATTAATTTTAGAAGAACATATTAATAATATTATTATTAAAGGTACTTCTTATTTAAAAGATGATTATATTCTAGAAAGAGCTGGTATAAAAGATTATCCATCATTTATATTACTTAGTAAAAGTAAAGCTTGTAAGAAATTATTAAAATCAAATTATGTTCATAGTTGTAAGATGCATAAGAAATGGGGATTTGTTTTAGAAGTTGATGTTCTTGAAGAAAAACCTTTATTCTATGATATTAATCAAAATAAATATATATTTGAAAATAGTCAGGGAGTAGTAGATGAAGAAATTAGTCATGAGTTTAGAGTCCCTAGACTTCTTAATTATGTACCTGATACAAAATATAATAAATTTATTACAGGTATGAGTAAGGTTAAAGAAGATACATTATCTAAAATTAGTGATATTGAATATAAACCTAATGATTATGATAAAGATAGATTCTTACTATATATGGATGATGGTAATATGGTTTATTTAACTTTAACTAAGTTTAAGATGATTAATCATTATAATGAAGTATTAGCTCAATTAGAAGGACATAAAGGAATATTATATTTAGATTCTGGAAATCACTTTAAAATTATGGAGTAGAAATGAAGTTTATCAAGAAGAATTACAAATATTTATTAATTTTTATTCTTAGTTTGATCATTAATTTTTTGTTTATTGATCGTTTTTATGATGGACCAACTCAATATGGAATGGCACATGCAATTATTATGGGAGAAATACCATATATAGATTTTAATATGGTATCTACTCCTTTATATCCTTTTGTGCATTCCTTTTTTTTACTCTTTTATGATAGTTATTTAACTTTTACAATAGTAAATAGTTTAATATTTACTATGATTTTTTTCTTTGCAGATAAAATTATTGAAAAACATTTTTTTACTTATTTTTTAATTTGTTTATTACCTTTATTTGATGTAGTATGTCCTTCATATAATTTATTTTGTAAATTATTAATAATGATTATTTTATATTTAGAAAAGAATAAAAAGAATGATTATTTAATAGGATTATTTTTAGGATTATTATTACTAACTAAACATTCTATAGGAGTACCTATAATACTTTGTAGTTTGTTATATAGAAGAGACATTAAAGCTTGTTTAAAAAGAATTACTGGAGTAATTATTCCTACTATTATTTTTGCTATATACTTAGTAATTACTAAATCTTTATATGCATTTATTGATTTAACTTTTTTAGGTTTATTTGATTTTGGTTCTAAAAATAAAGAGTCATCTATGTTATTTATTATCATATTTATATTAATGTTTGTTTATTATATTTATGATATTTTTAAAGGTAAGAGTCGTGATAAATACTTATCATTTTATGGAATTGGTACTCTTGCTTTTATGATTCCTATCTTTGATTTTAATCATAGTGCTTGCGCATTATTATTTTTCTTACTTATTATATTTGTAAGAAAAAATATACGTTTAAATTATTATTTATTTAATACATTTTTAGTTTGTTTACTTTGTGTATTTACTTATTTGTTTGTAAAAATATCTTATACTCCTTTTTATATTCAAAACTTTAATCATTTTCCAATGTTTATTAGTGGACATAATCGTTTTTCTAAAGTATTAGATAGTTATAAAAAATATCCTAATTCTATTATGATTGATCCTAATGGAGTATTTTATGATATTGTATTAGATAAGAAAATAACATATTTTGATGTACCTTTAACTGGTAATTATGGACATTTAGGTACTGATAATATGATTAATAAATTAGAAGATGATACTTATTATTTTATTTCTAAGAAGTATTCTAATTCTTCTGTGAGTCAATTTGATACTAAACTATGTGATTATATAATAGAAAATAGTCACTTAGTAGATTCTGTTTCAACATTTAATATTTATTATTATAGGAAGTGATAATATGAGTTTTATTAAAAAGAATTATAAATACATTTTAGTTTTTATATTCTTTTTTCTATGTATATTATTATTTGGTTATAACAATACAGATAATATATGGAACTATGGAATGGCTCATGCGATTAGGATAGGGGAAATTCCTTATAAAGATTTTAATATTATTACTACTCCATTATATCCATTCATTATGAGTTTGTTTTTACTTATATGGGATCAATATATTATGTTTTTAATTGCTCAGAGTTTAATAGGAGTAATTTGTTATTACTTGATTGATAAGATGGTAGGGAATAAGAGTATTATGATTATTCCTTTTGCAGGATTTGGATTATTTTATTTATTCTTTCCTAACTATAATTTTTTAGTTATGTTATTTATTCTTTTATTAATGTATTTAGAAAAAGAGAATAAGAATGATTATTTAATTGGATTAGTTCTTGGATTACTTGT
>JAFXYF010000016.1 GCA_017541885.1 Bacilli bacterium | reverse complement strand
CCCTTAAATATATTAAAATTTAATTGGATAATTTTCGATTTTGATTCGTAGAGATAGCTATAAGCTATCATTTAGATTCGTAACAGCAATCAAAAGATTGCAAAATCAAATTTGAAAAAAATAATTAAAGATAAAAAACAAATTGACAAAAACATCTGTTCTTTACATGCGATTATTTTATAACATATATTCACATAAGTCAATCTAAAACTGTGAGACTTGGGGACGTCCCCTGGAAGTCTCAAAAAACAGTGGCGACCACTGGTCGCCACTACATTTTAGTCATTACTGGAGGTGTGTCTCCATAATAGTCTTTATAGAATTTTTCTCTAAATTCTAGGAATTTGTCTTGCTCAATTGACTCTCGAACATTTTTCATAAGATTTACTAAGAAGTATAGATTATGAATAGTAAGAAGTCTTGCACCTAATATTTCTCCTGCTTTTACCAAGTGACGAATATACGCTCTTGAAAAGTTTTTGCAAGCATAACAATCACAGTCTGGGTCTAAAGGACCCCAATCTTTTTCGTAAGTAGCATTTCTAACAACTACTTTACCATGAGATGTCATTGCTGTTCCATTTCTGGCTATTCTAGTTGGTAATACGCAATCGCACATATCTATACCATTTAATACAGCTTCTATTAAATAGTCAGGACTTCCCACACCCATTAAATATCTAGGTTTATCCTCTGGTAAAAACTGAGTAGTATGTCTTAAAACATCATACATTAAGTCTGCTGGTTCACCAACACTTAATCCTCCTACACTATATCCTGCAAAGTCCATAGCAACCAAATCTTTGGCACTTTTTTCTCTTAAATCTTTATACATACCACCTTGAACTATGCCAAATAACCCTTGAGTATCTTTATTTTTATGAGCATCAAGGCCTCTCTTTGCCCATCTAGTAGTTCTTTCCATAGATTCTCTTGTATATTCATAAGTTGATGGATAAGGACAACATTCATCAAAGCTCATCATTATATCTGAACCTAAATTGTTTTGAATTGAAATAGATTTTTCTGGAGAAATAAATAATTCTCTGCCATCTAAATGGCATTTAAATTTAACTCCTTCTTCTGAAATATCTCTTAGTTTAGCTAGACTAAATACTTGGAATCCACCGCTATCTGTTAATATAGCTCTGTCCCAATTCATGAATTTATGAAGTCCGCCCGCTTCTTTAACTAGTTCATCACCAGGGCGAACAAATAAATGATATGTGTTACCTAAAATAATTTTTGCATCTATTAAATCCTTTAACTCGTCTGGTGTCATTGCTTTAACTGTCGCTTGAGTACCAACTGGCATAAACACTGGAGTTTCAATTACACCATGAGGAGTATAAATTCTTCCACGTCTTGCACCTGTCTTAGCATCTTTTTTGATTAATTCATATCTAATAGGCCAATCCATTTAATCAATTCCTTTCATGTGGCGATTAGTGTATAAACATTGCATCGCCAAAGCTAAAAAATCTATATTTTTCTTTAACAGCAATCTTATATGCATTTAATATATTTTCTCTTCCTGCTAAAGCAGAAACAAGCATTACTAAAGTACTTTCTGGTAAGTGAAAATTAGTTATTAAGCAATCTAATACTTTAAACTTATATCCAGGATAAATAAAAATAGAAGTATCTCCTTTTTTAGGTTCTAAATAACCATTTTCATCTGCAGCACTTTCAACTGTTCTACAAGATGTTGTTCCCACGCAAATTACTCTTCCGCCATTTTTCTTAGTTTCATTTATAATATCACAAGCTTCTTTACTGATTTCATAGTACTCTGAGTGCATCTTATGATCTTCTATATTTTCTTCTTTTACTGGTCTAAAAGTACCAAGTCCTACATGAAGTGTAACTTTAGCTATCTTTATTCCCATTTCTTCTATTTGTTTAAGAAGTTCAGGCGTAAAATGAAGTCCGGCTGTAGGAGCAGCAGAAGAGCCTTCAACTCTACTATATACAGTTTGATATCTTTCTTTATCTTGCAATTTCTCGTGTATATATGGAGGAAGTGGCATTACACCAATTTCATCCAAAATCTCATTTAATATACCATTATATTCAAGTTTAACTATCCTATTTCCGTCTTCTAAAACATCAACTACTTCAGCAACAAGTTTTGCTTCATCTTTATCATTACTAAAAGCAATCCTTGTACCTATCTGACATTTACGACCTGGCTTAGTTAAAACTTCCCATTTATTATCGCCCATATCTTTTAGTAAAAGAACTTCAATAGTTGAGCTTTCTACTCCAGATGGAGTAACTACGCCTTCTCTCTTACCATAAATTCTAGCAGGCACTACTCTTGTTTCATTTAATACTAGGCAATCGTTTGGCTTTAAATATTCAATTATATTTTTAAAAACTCTGTGTTCAACTTCACCAGTTTCTTTATTTAAAACCAAAAGCCTTGATTCATCTCTTTTAGCAATTGGTGTTTGAGCAATTAGCTCTTCTGGTAAGTAATAATTAAAATCTGATAATTTCATTTTGTTCCTCATCTAAATATGTAATCTTTTTCCTAATTCGTTAAATACTCTTTTTCCATCTAACGCAAGCATACATAATATAGTAAAAACGCCCATAATGCAAGAAATAAGTGAAATAATATATATATTAGATATTTTATAAATATAAAGTAAAAGGCATATAATACCTACAATTGAAGCAACAAACATATTTCTAATATATCTTAAAAACTCTCTTTTAAAAACTAGTCTTAATACAAAATTAGCCACTATATAGATTATGCTTAAGGATGGAATAACATAGTCTAAAGACCAATTATTCATTCCAGTTATCCTATCCCATATATAGCATGCTATACAAATAAATATAAATTCATAGAATAATATGCCAGATAGTGAATACTTTCTCATTAAACCAAGAATGATACTTGCACTTATGCATATAACTCCAGCATCTACATATATAGACCATGTAATTCCATGATTTACAAATAAATCAACAATTGTGCAAATTACTATAGCTGTTAAAAATACAATGCTAAGTATTTTTTTCCATACGCCGTTACTTTTACTAGATTCTACATACGGAAAAACATTAGATTTAAAATCACCAAATGAAGGATCTTCTTCCAACACATTATGGCATAATGGACATTTATTAACAGCTGTATTTATTTTTACATTACACTTTTTACAAACAACCATAATTATACCTTTCTATTCATCTTCTAATTCATTAGTATCTATAGTTACATCTATTCCTTGTGAGATAAGTTCTCTTATAAAATTCTTTTGAATTTCTGTATTTATAAAATGAGAACTAAATGAAAATACAAATTTATCTTCAAAACTACATGTATTTAGATGCATAGCATCCGTTGAAGTCATAAAAGAAAACTTTTCTATATAGTCTTTATAACAATCTGGAATAGTAATTCTTCCAATATTAGATAATCCCATAGTATGAACTTTTCTAGTAAGACCAAATGAAAATCTTAAAATAATATCTTTGATAGCTCTTGGAACTATTCTACAAATAAAAACATTTTCCAAGAAAATCATTTCACTCATTTTTCTATATAGATTATCTTTTTGAAGATGTAACTCAAATTGTTTTTTAACAGACTCAATTATTTCTTCTATAGTATCTTCACCAGAAGATTTATAAGAAACTGTCATAGCACAGAAAAAGTTTCTTGTAGTATTTGTTGGAAACTCTTTTCTTAAGCTTACAGGAATGGTCAAATAAACAGGTTTCCTTTTCTCTCTTTCTGTCATTTGAAGTAATATAGATTTAATTAATAGTCCTGCTAAATACTCAGTAGCAGTACAATTATATTTCTTAGAAAGTGCTATAAACTTAGAAGTGCTAATTTCGCCTTCTATAAATTTAAGCCTATAATCATCATATTCTAAACCTTTTAATTTATAACCACTTTTTTGTTTGCCACTATTATGCTTTTTAAAGTCTTTATAATACTTTTTAA
>JAFXYF010000015.1 GCA_017541885.1 Bacilli bacterium | reverse complement strand
GGCTAGATTCGAACTAGCGCATGTCAGAGTCAAAGTCTGATGCCTTACCACTTGGCTACAAGGCAATAACAAAAGTGGTGGAGAGAGATGGATTCGAACCATCGAACTCAAAGAGAACAGATTTACAGTCTGTCGCGTTTAGCCTCTTCGCTACCTCTCCAAATAATAAAATGGTGCCGAAACCAGGACTTGAACCCGGAACCTACTGATTACAAGTCAGTTGCTCTACCAATTGAGCTATTTCGGCATAAAAAATGGTGGGCGATATAGGACTCGAACCTATGACCTCCTGCTTGTAAGGCAGATGCTCTAACCAACTGAGCTAATCGCCCACAAATGGGCATATTAAACTGGTCAAACCAGTTGACAGTATTAAATATACCAATTTATTGCTTATTTGTCAACAAAATTTACGATTTTTTTATTTTTTTTCTAAATCATTACAGGCTTCCTCTACCCACTCTGGTAATTTTTTTTCTAGTGTTGAAAAACCACTTTTAGTTTCAACAATTGGATGCTTCTCATTTTTACCATTATTCTCAAGTTCTTTAATGCTTAATTTATAATGTCCATCTTCATCTACACTCAATATTTTTACAGTCAACGAATCATTTATGTTAGCATAATCATTTACATTCTTTACAAAAGAATTTGATATTTCTGAAATATGTACTAATCCACTTTTATTGTTATCAAAAGATAAAAAAATCCCATAATCTTCAATTCCTGTAACTATTCCAGTTACAATATCTCCTTCTGAATAGTTCTTCATAAACATCACCAACTATATTATACACAATAAAACAATAAAAAACACGAAAAAAGTATGATATAATAACTTTGGTGAGTGTAAATGGAAAAAGAAAACACAGAAAAAAAGATCAAAGAGTTAATAGAAAAAATGAGACCTTTTCTAATCAATGATGGTGGAGATATAGAATTTGTTGAATATAAAGATAACATTGTATATATAAGGCTAACAGGAGCATGTCAAAATTGTGAATACATTGACTTTACGCTAAAAGATGGAATAGAAGAAATGCTTACAACTGAAATACCAGAAGTAAAAGGAGTAATTAATCTATAAAAAAAACGTAACTTTATGTTACGTTTTTTATTTTACTTTTGCATTTTCGTTTTCATCTTCATCTATATTTATCATTAAATCAATTTCACTAATAATTTGATTTGTTCTATTAGCTTTATCTTTTTGATCTTGAATATAATCAACAATCTCTTGAGACTCTTTTTCTGCTTCTGCTATGCTCTTTTCATTTTCATTACATGCAGCTTCAAGTGAAGCGGCATAATCACGAAGTTTTTGCATTCTAGCATTATAGTTAGCTTGACTAACTTCATACATTTCTTTTGCTTCTTGTGCCTTAGCAGCAGCTTCCTCTGCTCTCTTTTGAGCTTCCTCTTTTTGACGATCAGATTCTTCTTTTTGTCTTTGTAAAAGCATTATCTTTTCTCTTAAAGCAGAGTAATCATCAATAGTCATTGAAGTAGAAGATTCATTTTTCTTTTCTTCCTCAACTGGTTCAATAACATCAAACATGTTCTTATCGTCTTCAACATCTAATTCTTCATACTTTTCATCACGATCTTTAACAACAACAGGAACTTCTCTAACATTCTTATCGAATCCATTAGCAGGAACAAATACCTCATCCATTGATGGTGTAACAATATTATTAACAACACGTGCCTTAGAAATAACTGTTTCTTTTGGTTCACGAACTGTATCAATCAAGTTACCGTGCTCATCAAATCCAAGCTTAATTTGAGATTCTCTAATTTCCTCATCAGTCATAGGTGTATAATCATATTTTTTACGACGAGGTTTACGATTTCCATCTTCATCATATTGAGTAGAATCAACAGCTTTAGTATTATTTCTAGAAACTCTAATTCTATTTATTTCTTTATCAACATTTTCTTCAATCGTAGGCATCTCAATGTTATTTTCTTCATCTAACTTATTAAATGCCTCATCTACTGCTTTTCTTACTATTTCTTTATCAATAACAGGAGAATCATCAGAAACAATCTCGAATTCTTCATTTATAGTATCACGAATATCACCAGTATTAATAATTTGTGGTTCATCTTCTTTTACTTCGTCTTTTGCCTCTTCAAAGCTTGAGTTTACTGCATCAACAATAGCTTCGCGATCAAGATTGCTTTCAACATTAATTTTATCGTCGTTTTCAACATAAGGCATAACAACTTCATCTATAACCTCATCTAAAGGTTTAACATCTTCCAAAGGTTTAACATCTTCTAAAGGAACAACTTCTTCTGAAGCAGCATTTTCCTTAACAACATCCTCAAGTTCAGTATTAATAATATCATCACGATTTTCTAAGCCAACAGTATAATAGCTTCCTACATTATATGTTAGATTATCAATCATACTCTTACGTAACTTGATAGCTCTTCTTGCTACATAGTTCTCAGGAACATTTTTCTTAGATAAGAATAAGATTTTTTCTTCTAAACGAGCAATAACTTCAGAATTTTTAGTGATTTTCTTATCATAATCATCTCTTGTATATTCTTCAGTAAGAGCTTTTTCAACTTTCTTATCTAGTTTTTTCTCTAATCTACTAATACGGAATTGATTAAACTTTTCACGAATAGCATTAAAAGAAGAACTTCTAGTTTTGATTTGTCTTGATGGTTTAACCCTAGGAATTAAATCATAATCCTCATCTATAAATTTAATTCTTTCATCTGTCATACGACAAAACCTCCCTTATGTTATTCTGATTTTGATAACTCACGTAATACGTCTTTAACTCTATTCCATTCTTCTTCATCATCAACACCTAATAACTTAGGTTCTCCTGATGAACGATCAACGTTAGATACATATACTGTAATGTTTTCATTATCATCTTTTTCATTTTTAGTATAAATAACGTATTCTTTCTTTGTATCTTTGAATTCAAAAGCCAAAATAACTTCAACTTCCTCAATTGAGCCATCTTCAGCAACAATTGACATCATTTTCTTTTCAGTTTCTTGATTTTCCATGAGATTAATCCTCCCTTTATTCTTCATATAATACAATTTTACCATAAAATAAAATAATTACAATAATTTTATTTTATTTTTTTAAGTAAAAATACCTTTGAACCATAACTACAATAATCTTTAATATAGTTATCTAAAAATTTTATATCATTAATTGGTTTTGCATTTTTATTTTTTGAATCATAATACCCTTTAAGTCTTACTTTTTCATAAGCTATATCACCAAAAACATAATCATAATCATCAAAGTAATCGGTCATTTTTTCACTAACAACATCTAGATCAAAACAATCCCCATCATTTCTAACCAACTCATACTTTTTTCCATTTATTTCAACATTCTTCATATTAACTACCTCACATTATCATTATATCATTTTCAAATAAACTTGCCAACTAGTGAGCATTAACATAATAACTTGGAACTTTTCCTTGTATTATTTCAATAGATAATACTTCTTTAATAGTTGTATTGTGAACTCTTGTACTAATCGGTAAAGTAATTAAGTTAGAGACCACAACTACTACATCAGTTTCAACTATTACATTATTTACTCCATATTCTTTAACATTAACATCAACATCAGAAGAAACAAAACCCAAAAATGACAATTTAATAGGAATAATAGGACCTAAATTTCCAAAAAAAATAGAACCACGAAGAGAATTGAATCCTACTTCACATAGATAACCATTTTCAAAGAAAGGATATTTACTTCTAAGTTTTTCTTGTGAGGCAAGATTATAATCATCAAAAATACCATTTTCAACTTTATAAAATTCACTTTGTATTTTTTGAACAAGCTCGTCACGAAAAATATTTACTTTATTCATATCATATTTGATATTTTCAATATTTTCGTTTTCTCTTTGAACAACATAATACTTTTCTTTGTTATTTACTTCTTTTAAAGATTTATGAACTATAATTGAAGTAATTCTCTCAACCTCTGTATCAAGATATGAATCAAGTAAATTTTTAACACTTAAATCTACAAAGAATAATAATAAAAAAGACAATAAAAAGCTTGCTATTAAACAACTAAATACTATTTTTAGATTTATCCTCTTTTTATTAATATTACATCTTCCCCTATTTTGGAAATCTGTGTCCATAATATTTTATAATCAGTTTCTTTATTTAATGAAAAAAAATTTCTACCTTGCTCAATAAAAAAATAATCAACTTTGCCATCATCTGTAATAAAAACATCAACAATAGAACCTATATTGGTTCCACTATCTATATCTATAATTTTTTTTGATTGTAAATCGGATAATCTCATTTTTACTCACCTATTAATTACTATGTTATTCTTATTCATTTAATGTCTTTTTTAACTCTTTTATGGCTTTTTTCTCAAGTCTAGATACCTGAGCTTGACTAATGTTTAAATCATCTGCAACTTCCATTTGTGTTTTGCCAATCACATATCGTTGATCAAGTATATATTTTTCTCTTTCATCAAGATCTCCGAGAGCATCTTCAAATGCTACTTTATCTGAAAAATCAGTATTAATACTTTCATCAACTATTTGATCATATACATAAATAGTATCACCGCCATCATTATAAATTGGCTCATACATACTAATAGGCTCCCTCATAGCTGATAGTGCAGTATAAACATCATATAAACTAACACCCAATTGTTTTGCTATATCATCATAATCAATATCTTGTATTCCTGATTGTGCGCACTTATCTATTATTTTTAAAGTACGATATGCTATATCCTTTAAAGATCTACTTATTCTTAAAGAACTATTGTCTCTCATAAATCTTCTTATTTCTCCCATAATCATTGGAACAGCATAAGTAGAGAATTGAACATCATAACTCAAATCAAAATTATCAATTGCTTTTATTAATCCAATGCATCCAACTTGAAATAAATCATCCATATTTTGTTCTTTATGATAGAACTTTTTTAAAACAGATAAAACTAACTTAAAGTTACCTTCTATTAATAATTCACGTGCCCATTTTTCTTTATCACGAATTTGAAATAGTTGTTTCATTTCTACCGGCGTTAAAGATATTAAATCACTTGTTTTACAGCCACTTATTTCTACCTTATATTTTCCCATAATGCACCTCTAATTCATTATGAGAAACAAAATAAAAATATATACAAAAAAACCAATAATAAATATTGGTTTATCTTTCTAAAAAATCTGCTCCTTTATGAGGTTCTTCACGCAACAAATCATTAAAATCTTGTTGTCTTAAAGCTTCATAAATTACAATTGCTACACTATTTGAAACATTAAGTGCTCTAACTTTATCTGTCATTGGAATTCTCATACAATGCTCCAAATCTTGTTGCAATATTTCTTTTGGAATTCCAGTAGATTCCTTTCCAAAAATAAAGTATAAATCCTCTTTAGGATTACTATAGTCAAAACTTGTATGTGGTTTATGTCCATAACGAGTAAAATAATAATAAATTCCTTTATTTTTCTCCTTAAACTCTTCAAAATTTTCATAAACCTCATACTGTAATTTATCAATATAATTAACACCACTTCTTTTTAAATGAGCATCATCAATCTCGAATCCTAAGGGTTTAATTAAGTGTAATTTTGTGTTTGTTGCAACACAAGTCCTCATTATATTACCTGTATTTTGAGGTATTTCAGGTTGATATAAAACAATATGATTCATAATTCCTCCAACTGAAAAGAAGACTATTCTGTCTCCCCATTAATACTGGTTTGATTTAGTTCTTCCTCTTCTTCTTCATATAAATTTAACTCTATAAAGTTTTGTACTTTAGAGATTGTTATTTTTTTATTTTTACTTCCTTGTAAAACTGATGAAATTTCTCCGTCTTGGAAAACTACAAAAGCAGGATATTTTCCATTTAATTTCATCTTGTATTGATATTTTTGATTAAATTCACTGATAAACTGACTATTATCTATATTAGTTAAATTCAAATAAACAATTTCATCTGTTATATCATTTTTAGTAATAAACTTTTTAAAGTCTTTTTCAAAGTTACGACATTCATCATCATTTGCAGTACACAAATAAATAATAGTGCTAGGTGTATCTGCAACATAGTGTTCTAAATCTTCAGGATTAATTTCCACTAAACTTCCACGTATAACAGGTATTTCTCTTTCATATTCTTGATAAACTTCATACCACTTACAAAAATATAATGTTAAAAATATACAACAGCAAAATATAGCAATCAAGATAATATAGTTCTTAAGATAATTCTTTTGTTTTTCATCTAAATTGATTTTTTCCTTTACTTTCTTGATAGTTTTTTCTTTTGCCATATCATATCACATCCCATACTAATATTTTATCATAACTTATTATATTTTAATATATTTTTTTAATGATTAAAACTATTAAATATTTTATAAATTGAATCTTTGCTTTCTCCAAACAAATCTAAAAATACTACACAGTTTAAATTCATCACAGACCTATTTATTATTTCATCGTGATAAATATGAGTTAATCTTCCATCAAAATATACGGGAAAAGATCTGCCTCTACCATCAACTAATAAATATGAGTTATTATCTTCAGAAATATCTAATATATTATCTTTAATAATCATGTTTTCTACTCTACCATATCCATATATTTCAAATTCATAATTACCAAAACTATTTTTAAATAAATTAATAAAATCTTGTATTTCATTATCATTTAATTCAACAGACAATGGAGCATTTTGAAGACCCATTTGTATTAAATAATAAGCAGTATAAATATTAGTAACATTTAATGCATAGCTTCCATAACATTTCTTATTATATTTAAATGCATCTGCAACAAAATTCTTTTCTTCTAACAATTCATTAAATGACTTTTGACATCTTGAAACATAATAGTAAATATTCTGGCAACTTTTATATTTTTCATATAACTCATATGAATTAACATATATTCTGTTAAATGATAATTCAAGACAAGTAGTTAATTGTTCTTCATTATATACCATACATGTTAATCCATTATTATCTTTCTCATCAACCTTAGAACATGAAAATTCATTTTCCATAAAAGAAACAGGTAATTTATTCATTCTACAATCAATTAATTGATCAACTAAGCATCTTCTTATTTCATTTAACAAAGTCATAGGAACAAACACATTAGAATCCATTTCAATTCTACAATCAGTTACTTTAAAAGGACTATTCCCAACTTTGTTAAGTTTTTGAATTATTACATCTTCAGTTGTTGGTGCATTTACTGCTTCTTCAATTATGCCATCCTCTAGAGAAAAACTATTAATTCCATCTGAAATACTCAAAGAAAGTTTTTTATTTTTTTTAGCAACAGCAGTAAAACTAATTGGTATTTTTCTTTGAAGAGTATTTACAAGATATTCTTTTTCCAATGCTGAATCTTGCGTTTTTGTTAAAACATCTTCTCTTTCTAATCCTATTTTATTATCAACATAACAAATCTTCTTTGCAGAACTACAAAGATTATTCTTTTTATCATATAGATAATTAACAACCATTCCCAAGTTACTATGTAGAAAGCGAATTGAGTCGTGTTGTAATAACTCTTTATCATCATCAATTTCTAACAATATTTTGTCACCTTTAGGCTTAGCAGTTCCTATTTTTAAACCTATATGATTAGGAGATTTAGAATTAATAAGTTTGCTCCCAGAAATACCAAAAATATGTCCCTCAGTAAATTCTCTATTAAAAATTGTTTTTAATTTATCATTTTCTTCATTCAAAGACATAGGAATACCATCTATTAATTTACGATAAAATTCAGTGATAAATGCAACATATAAAGGGCCCTTCATTCTACCTTCAATCTTAAAACTATAAATAGTACTATCTAATAATCTTTGAAAATGAGTACTTGTATTTAATTCCTTCATACTAAGTGGATAGCATTCTTTTTTTATTACATTTTTATCTTGCTTTAAAGTATATGGTAATCTACAACATCCTGCACACTCTCCACGATTACCACTTCTTCCACCTATCATACTACTCATTAAACAACATCCTGAATAAGAAACACAAAGTGCACCATGAATAAATGCTTCTTTTTCAATAGGAACATCTATACTATCAATTTCATCAATACTTAATTCACGTGAAAAAACAACTCTTTTAACTCCAAGATCATAAAACATTCTACAAGTATCAACTGATGAATTATTTGCTTGTGTTGAAGCATGTATCTCTAAATTTGGAAACTTTTGTCTTAGTAAATAAATCATTCCAAGATCTTGAACAATAAGTGCATCAACTCCATTTTTATGAAGAAAACGAGCTTGCTCAATAAAATCATCAATTTCTGAATTATGAACTAGAATATTCATAGTAACGTATAATCTTACACCATGTAAATGGCAAAAATGAATAGCTTCAATTATTTCATCATTATCAAAATTAGCAGCAAATTTTCTTGCACCAAAATTTTTGCAAGCTAAGTAAACTGCATCTGCGCCATGATAAACTGCTTGTTTTAAGCAATCCATATTACCAGCAGGAACAAGTAGTTCATGTTTTTTCATAGTATCACCTCAAAGTCCACTCATATTATAGCATACAAATAGAATATATTTTAATATGAATGATAAGATTCAAAAAAGATTAAATCAAATACAAGCAGAGAATAATATATGGATAATATACTTAATAATAATAGGATTATCTTTTTATTCAAATTATCTTGAAAAGGACTATTTCCTAAATAAAAATGAACAAAGTAAAGAAAAATATCGTAAATTAAACATAATAATTTTCACAACACTTACTGCTGTATACTACTATTTTGAGAAAGAAGCAATTACTTCAGTTCAAGAAAAAGATAAAACAAAAACACAAGAAAAGTATGATAATCTTGCGTTAATTGCATCTACACTAATTTTAATATCAGGTATTATTTTTCTCTATATAGTAATTGTAGATAAAGATATAGAGGAAGAAGTAGCATTTAATTAAAAAAAGTAGATATTGCTATCTACTTTTATTTTAATAATTCTCACTCTTTAATTCAAAATAACTTTGTGGATGAGCACATACTGGACAAACCATTGGAGCTTTCTTTCCAACAACAACATGTCCACAGTTACGACAAATCCAAATTGATTCTCCATCTCTTGAGAATACAACTTCATCTTCAATATTCTTTAATAATTTACGATATCTTTCTTCATGATGTTTTTCAATTTCACCTACTGCTCTAAACTTAGCAGCAATAGCTTTAAATCCTTCTTCTTCAGCTACTTTAGCAAACTCTTCATACATATCAGTCCACTCATAGTTCTCACCATCAGCAGCAGCTTTTAAGTTTTCAGTAGTAGAAGGTACTTCTCCACCATTTAATTCTTTAAACCACATTTTTGCATGTTCTTTTTCATTATTAGCAGTTTCTTCAAATATAGCAGCTATTTGTTCATACCCTTCTTTTTTTGCTTTAGATGCAAAATATGTGTATTTATTTCTTGCTTGAGATTCACCTGCAAATGCAGCCATTAAGTTTTGTTCTGTTTTACTTCCTTTTAAATCCATAATAATCCTCCTTAAATATTACATTAATTATTATAGCATTTATAATATTCCATTTCAATCATTTCACATACATAAGAATAATGAATAAAATACTATAGGTGATTCTATGAAACAAAAACATAACTTTTTTTGTAGATGCAACACTTGTAAGCAAAAAAGAAAGAATAGTATATTCTATACATCCTTAATTCTAGTATCAATTATAATTATTTTTTATCAACTTTTATTACTAATTTTTGTCACAACAAAACTTAATGTATTTTTACTTTTCTTCGAGCATATCTTCTTCTTGTTCCTTGTCTTTTTCATATTTTTTTAATAAATAAGAAAGTGTATTCTTAACATACTTATTTATATTATTAACGTCTTCAGTATTTTCACCATTAACTTCCCAAATAATAGATATTAGTCCATAAAACAAATATCTATCACTATCACTCATTTTAAAACTCTCTTCAAAGAAAGAAATATCATTAATTATATTTTCAGATAAATAATATTTTTGATAATAATTAGCTAACTCAAAAACATAATAATCTCTATTAGCTCTAGAAAAGTCAATTATTTTATTATCTATAAAATTTTCAGCATCAATATTTTTTAAAACAAGAACTTCATCATAATAAGTACTAGTATCCATCCACTTATCTATATAATAATTGCCTATAATCAAAAGTTTATAAATTTGACTAATATTTAAAAGAAGCTTATAAAAAGATTCCATTGGATAATACATTTCTTCTATTCTATCTTGCATATCATGATAGTAATTCATTAAAAAAACATTATCCTTTTTTAGACGATTAGCTATTTGACTTTTCTCATTAACAGAAAAGTTTTTTTGTTGACTACTTTTCTTATATAATTCACATAACAAATCAATTGGATTTGTTTTTTCATATGAAGATATTTTAAATAAAGAATAGTTACCAGAATTATTAATAGGAATAACAAAATTATTAAAACCAATTTGTTCTAAATATGAATACATTACTCTTTCACAAGAAACAGGGAGATATAAATATACTCCCTCTTTTGTATAAAAAATAATTGTTGAGTTATGGAATTCAACTTTTTGTATAGAAGATAAATATGTAGTTAATTCATTAGGAATCTTGTTCATTAGAAACTGGAATAATTATTTTTGATCCAGTAGTAATATTTTTTATATCATTATACTTTTCTATCTCTTCTATACTAGTATGATATTTTTCTATAATTGAATTAATAGTTTCATTTTCTTGAACCATATAAACCACAAGTGTACCATATGATTCTTCCTCTGTTTTAATTTGAAAGAAGGAATTATTATCTTTTATTTGTTCTTCTCTTTCATCATCTACAACAGTGATTTCTTCTTTGTTCTCAATATGTGGAATTTCAATTTCTTTTTCTTCAATAGGGTCTCCATCACATTCCCTATCCTCATCTAATATTTCCAATGCATCTATATCAATTTCTATATTACATAACAATGAGTTACCATCCACAATATCATAATAAAAATCACTAATTTCTATTTTACCAGTATCAGGATCAACCCTATTAGTTAATGATATTTCTACAGGTATTTCAAAACGAAAATCTTCTTCAATTCTTGATGCAGCAGTTTCTTTATATTTACCTAATAAAATAAAATTTCCTTCAATACTATTATCATTAACAAACTCTAAATTATTCTCTAATGATATTGCACTTATTTCCCCTATCATACTAGAAAAATCAATTTTCTTCTTTATCTCTACTTTTTTCTGCATATATGCCTCCTAAAAAAACATATGAAAAAAAAGAAGAATTATTCTTCTTTTTTATTTAAAAATTTTCTTATAGACATCTAAGTAATTATCAACCAAAATAAATTTTAAATCTTTCTTAATCTCTTTTGGTATTTCATCTAAATCTTTTTCATTCTCTTTAGGAATGATAATTTTTTTAATATTTGCTCTATGAGCACCAATTACTTTTTCTTTTAATCCACCAATTCCAAGAATTCTACCTCTTAAAGTAATCTCTCCAGTCATAGCAATACTCTTATCAACACAATACTTCTTAAATAGGCTTATAAGTGTTGTAGTAATTGTTATTCCAGCAGAAGGACCATCTTTATTAACAGCACCTTCAGGAACATGTATATGAATATCATTCTCTTCAAACAACTTAGAATCAATTCCAAATTGTTCCATATTTGCTTTAATATAATCAAGTGCAATATGGCATGACTCTTGCATAACATCTCCTAAAGAACCAGTTAAAACTAATTCTCCTTTTCCTTTAAATAAAGTAGCTTCTATTGGTAAAATATCTCCACCAAAAACAGTATATGCCATACCATTTACAACACCTATTTCTTTTGAAGAATCATTTTCAATATAATAATATTTTTTCTTTCCTAATAATTCTTCAATCATTTTAGAGTCGATGTTATAAAAAACAACATCTTTATTTAATAAAATCTTTTTAACTATTTTTCTAAATAAAGTAGCAATCATTCTCTCTAACTCACGAACTCCTGCTTCCTTTGTATAGTATCTAATTAATGTCATAATTGCATCATCATCAATTTGTACTTGTAAAGGAGTAAGTCCGTGTTCATCTAATTCTTTTGGAACAAGATGTTGTTTTGCTATATCTAATTTTTCATATTCTGTATAACTTGAAATATTAATTACTTCTAAACGATCTCTTAATTCATACGGAATTTGTTCAACATAATTTGCAGTCGCAATAAACATAACTTTCGATAAATCAAAATCTTCCTCAATATAATGATCAGAAAATTTATTATTTTGTTCAGGATCAAGTACCTCTAATAAACTACTTGCAGGATCTCCCTTAATATCCTTAGTCATTTTATCGATTTCATCAATGATGAATACCGGGTTTGTAGTTCCTGCTTTTCTAATTCCTTGTATAATACGACCAGGATTTGCTCCAATATAAGTTCTTCTATGACCTACTATTTCAGCTTCATCATTTATTCCACCAACACTAATCTTTGCAGCCTTACGATTTAAGCTTTTAGCAATTGATAAAGCAAGAGATGTTTTACCAACACCAGGAGGTCCTACTAAACAAAGAATAGGACTTCTTAAATTATTAGTATTTTGTTTTACAGCTAAATACTCTAAAATACGATCTTTAACTTCTTCTAGTGCATAGTGAGAAGAATCTAGTATATTCTTAACTTTAACTAAATCATCTGTATCTTTCGTAAAATTATTCCAAGGAAGATTAATCATCCAATCTAAATATTCACGAACCATACCAAGTTCAGGAGAATTACTATTTAGACTTTCATATCTATCTAATTCTCTTTTAATTTTTTCTTTTACTTTTGCATTACATTTTAATTTAGAAACTTTCTTAGTTAATCTCTCAACATCAGTTTCTTTATTATTTCCATCTCCAAGTTCTTTCTGCATTAATTTGATTTTTTCACGCAAGAAATATTCTTTTTGAGTATCTTCTAATTCTTTTTCTACTTCACTTTCAATTTTTTGTTCTAGTTCTACAAATTTTAAATCACGATTCATATCTTCCATCAATGCTTTAGCACGAGAAACAGGATCTATAATCGTAACATATTTCTTTTTATCATCATACTTAATTGGTAAGAAACTTGCCACTAAATCACATAAATCATTTAAATTATCAACACCATTTAATTGACTCATTATTGCATTACCCATATAAGGAACTTTTGCAACATAAGTTTCTAATGATTTCATTAAAAGATTGAAATAGTTTTTAGAATCTTCAGTATCATCTACTATAACCTCTTTATAATCCGCTCTAAAATAATTACCTTCTTCAGTAATAGAAGATAATTCAACACGTTCCAAACCTTCAATTACAATTCGTGTTTTTCCGTTAGGAACATTCATTTTTAATTTAAGTCTTCCTAAAACACCATACTTAGGAAAAGATGTTAAATGAATATCACCCTCGTCAATCGGGTTAACAATAATCATTAAATTATCATCAATCTGGTCAACTATATCAACCATTTGTTTATCAAAATTGTTGTCATACTCAATACGAACTTCATTATTTGGAAGGATAACCATATCATTAATTATCAAGACAAGTAATTTATTCAAAGATAGTTCACCTCCAAATTTTAAATACTGCTTTCTATTATATATAGAAATTATTTTTTTTCAACAAATTAACCTCTTTTTTTTCTTTTTTTTAGCTGGCCATTTTAATATAAAAAAAACTTATAAATAAAAAAAGTAGTTTGCACTACTTTTTTCAATTATTTGTTGTATTCCTTTAATAAATCGATTGCCTTACGAACCTCTAAATCATACTTAACGAATTCTTTTCCACCAAATTCTTTTAGTAATTCTTCTTCAGTCATATGATATTTTTCAGCAATATCTTTAACCTCTTTATCTACTTCTTCATCTGTAATTTCATATTTTTCTTCTTCTTGTATTTTTTCAAGAATTAAACGATATAAAACGTTTTTGAAAGCTTCTTTTTCCATTTGTGATCTAAGATCTTTTTCAGTAGTTCCACTAAATTGATAATAAACTTCTAGTGAGATTCCTTGCATCTTCATTTGTTGTTCAAATCTACCCATTAAACGATTTACTTCTTCTTCAACTAATTGTTCTGGAACATCTACATCAGTTTCTTTAGCAACAGCTTCTAATAAATCATCAACATATTTATTTTCAGCATCAGCTTCTCCTCTTGCTTTTAAATCTTCCTTAATATGATCTCTTAATGCTTTTTCATCATTAATTCCATCCATAGCTAAATCCTCGAAGAACTCTTCATCTAATTCACGAGCAACCTTAGTTTTAATTTCATTAACTTTAACTTTAAATACAGCATCTGCTCCTGCTAAATCTTTTTCACCATAAGTTTTTGGGAAAGTAACTTTTATATCTCTTTCTTCTCCTGCTTTCATTCCAACCATTTGTTCTTCAAATCCAGGAATAAATGTATTAGATCCAATCTCTAATGAATAGTTTTCACTTTTGCCACCAGCAAAAGGAACACCATCTTTAAATCCTTCAAAATCAATTACAGCAGTATCTCCATTTTCAAGAGCACCATCTTTTGTAACAAGTTCAGTATATCTATCTAGTAAATGACCAATTTCATGATCAACTTCTTCTTTTGATACCTTAACTTCTTCTTTTTTAACACCAAGTCCTTTATATTTCTTAATATTAACTTCAGGCTTTGTAACGATTTTAAATATGAACTCAACTCCATCTGTTGAAATATTCTTTAAATCTACTGATGGTTGAACAATTGGATCAAGTTTAGATTCAGTCATTGCTTTAGTATAAGCAGCAGGTAAAACTATATCAGCAGCATCTAATAATAAAGCTTCTTTTCCAAATTTCTTTTCAAATACACTTCTAGGAACTTTTCCAACACGGAATCCATCTACTTTAACAGTTTTTTGTTTTTCTTTAAAAGCTTCATCTAAAGCAGCTTCCCATTCTTTTCCATCAATTTTTACTTCAACTTCATGAGTACTATTTTTCTTTGTCTCTTTCTTTTCACTTTTTACTTCTTTTTTCTCTTTTGCCATACTTTTTTCCTCCAACGCTTTATATTATACAGTATAATCTTTTTTAAAACAACAATAATTTATGAGTTTCTCCCTGATAAGAAAGGAAATCTCTGTAATACTTTTTGCTTTATTGAAGTTTTTGTTTTTTCTTCTAATAAATGTTGGTTTTCTTCTTCAAGAAGATGTTTGTTTTCCTTATATAATTGAAAGAATCTTCTCGCATAACCAGCATATTTTGGTTGATCCATAAATAATTCAACTACTTCAACTCCAAGCATTTCATTATGTTTTAGATCACTTAATATAACAGGATCAACTTCTTCTTCACTAGATAACTCATAAAAACGTCCATCATTATAAACGATTACAAGATGTCTAGGAATTTGATTTTCCTCATATTGAGCTTCAATTTTTTCTTCAAAACGTTCTACATGACGTAACATTGCATTACTTAGAATACCAGGCTCAGTTTCTAGATTACACTCTTCCTCAAGTAGAACACACTCCTTATCAAATAGATTTGGATCAATAACTCGTAAATGGTCTCTTAATGACACTCCATCATGCTGAATACAACTGTCCATTACTGAAACATAATAATAACGATTCATAAAAATTTCCCCCTCTCTTTTTTAATGAACGGTTATATTATATCATAAAACCATTGATAAATAAAAGAAAGAAAGGGGTGCATGACACTATTTGACACAAAAAAACTTCAGTTTACACTGAAGTTATTTACTTTCTTTTTGTTTTTCTATAAATCTATAAGAATCACGCATCATGTCTTCTAATCCTAATTCAGCTCTCCATCCAAGTTCTTTTAGAGCTTTAGAAGGATCAGCATAACAAGCTGCAATATCACCAGGTCTTCTATCTACTATTTTATATGGAACTTTAACACCATTTACCTTTTCATAGTTATTAACCAAATCAAGAACACTGTAACCTGTTCCAGTTCCTAAATTATAATAGAAAACTCCTTCATCCTTAAGTGCTTTTTCTAATGCTTTTAAATGACCTTTAGCTAAATCAACAACATGAATATAATCTCTTACACCAGTACCATCAGGTGTATCATAATCATTTCCAAAAACACTAAGTATTTCTAATTCTCCTGATGCTACACGTACAATATATGGCATCAAATTATTTGGAATACCATTTGGATTTTCTCCAATTAATCCAGATGGATGAGCACCAATTGGATTAAAGTATCTTAGTATAATTGGAGTAAACTTATTATTTGCAATATGTATATCTGCTAAGATTCTCTCAATCATTAATTTAGTTGTTCCATATGGATTAGTAGTTCCACCTACTTTACATTCTTCAGTAATAGGTAAAACTTCAGGATCACCATAAACAGTAGCTGATGAAGAAAAAATAAATTTATAACAATTATGTTCAAGCATCTTCTTACATAAGTGAAGTGTAGATACCAAATTATTCTCATAATACATAATTGGTTCTCTAACTGACTCACCTACTGCTTTATATCCTGCAAAATGCATAACGGCATCAATCGAATGCTCAGTAAATATTTTTTCTAATGCATCACTGTCACAAACATCATTTTCATAAAAAACAATTTCTTTTCCAGTAATTTGTTTAATTTTATCAACAACATCACGACTAGAATTAGATAAATTATCAATAACAACTACTTCATAGTTATCATTTAATAATTCAACAACTGTATGGCTACCTATATAACCTAATCCACCAGTAACAAGTATCTTCATTTAAAAACCTCCAAACTGTTCGTTATATATTTGATAAACTTGTATCATTTCACGACCAATATTTGGGTCTATCATACCATCATCAATACTTTTTTTCAAGAAATTCTCTAAGTCAGCAAATACAACATAAAATAAATTAAAGTCAGTTGCAAGTTCTAACTCATCATAATGAGTCTCTTGAAAATTAGGCATATCATCAGTAAAAAAGCGATAATAGTAAATTGAATTAAGCACCTTTTTACCAGTTCCAAAATAATTATTATCATATGTTTTAATACATAAAAAAGGCGGTTCTGTAATTTTTACATCAATACCAGTTTCCTCTTTTATTTCTCTTACAACACATTCATCTCTAGTTTCTCCCTCATCTTGATGTCCACCAGGAAATTGATAAGTATTGTTATTATGTGCAAGAAGAATTTTTCCTCTAGAATTAATAATTAATCCTTTTACACGTACAACACTATCTTCCATATCACTATCTTGTAAATTAAAATCATTAAAAACTATTTCTTTCATAAAGTACCTCTTATAAATGTCTTTCCCAATACTCAGTAGTTGAAGCATTAACACAATTAAGTGCAGCATCAATTGCATTACTCATTGCAACTGCTTTATTCCATACTGGCATATTTCTATTAAAACAAGCTGATTTAGATCCACGCATCATATATTCAAATGTTGAAGCACGATCTTCTTCAGCAGAAGTTTGAGCATAATCATTTACAAAGTAAGCATTAGGAGATCCTGTACGAGCAAAAGATTGATCTCTCATTAATGAACCATAACGGAATCCGCTTGGATTATAACCTTCCCATGATTGGAAAGAAATACCTCTTTTGAAAATATATCTTTCAATATAGTGATAAGACTCATGATAGAAAGTTTCTTCAAATGGATATGCAACAGCTACTGAAACATTCGCAAAAGAATAATTAGAATCAGTAACTCCAGTAACACCATATTCTGAATAACTATCAACTAAATATAAAGTCAATGGAATACCACCGTTTTTAATTTCTCTAAAGAATCCATTTGGATATAAACTTAAAGCTGAATTTAACTTATTTAAAGTTGTATTAACAACAGATGCAGAATTAATAGTATTAGTACTTAATCCTCCTACTGTATATCCAGCAGTTTCCATACCATACTTAATAGTAATTCCATAAGTATTTTGAATATTATTTCTTAAAGTGTTATTTGTTTGTTCTAAAGTTGGCGTAGCTGGAGTTGGTGGGTTAACAGGTGTTGTTCCTCCGCTATTTCCTGATGAGTTTCCTCCTGAGGAGTTTCCACTAGAATTACCACCAGAATTTCCGCTAGATGAATTTCCTCCAGAGTTTCCTCCAGAAGAATTTCCTCCAGATGAACTTCCACTATTTCCACTAGAAGAATTTCCTCCCGAAGAATTACCACCTGAGGAGTTTCCACCAGAAGAATTACCTCCTGAAGAATTTCCACTATTTCCACTAGAAGAATTTCCTCCTGAAGAATTTCCTCCTGAAGAATTTCCACTAGATGAGTTTCCACTAGATGAATTACCACTATTTCCGCTGTCTCCACCAATAGGAACTTCTTCAACACCATCATCCCAATGATGAATATCTATTGTAGTGATTGTCTCACCCTTTTTAGAATCATCAGGATTAGTAACTGGATCAATTAGTTTATTGCTTCCAACATCTAGATAGAATCCATATACCAAAAGAGCAATTGCAACAGATATTAATACTCTTGCATAAAATGTCAAATCTATTGTTTTTTTAACTGTTGGATTTTCATTTGGCATATAATTCTCTCCTTTCTATCGTTATTGTACTAATGCAATAACTGTAATAATTGAAACTATTAAAGTAATAATCATGAATAAAAAGCCTATTAGGTTTGATCCACCAGTATTATTAGTAACACTAAGTTTTACCTCAGGCTTTTCCCCTTCTTTTTCCATTAGTTTTTTGGCTTGAGTTTCAGTCAAACCATCCATTGTAATTAAATCATTATAATTTGTTATCATACGAAATGCTACATAATGATCATCATCTAAATTAACAATATCTTCTCTTGTAATTTCACAATGTTCTCTTATTGATTTTACAAGATAATCTAAAAAATCATAGAAATAAGGTTCATTGCTATCAACCTTAACTTCTTCATATTCTTGTTTATTTCCATCATTTCTTAATACTGATAGTTTCATAATACAATCAGCATTTTCAAATCTTAATGAAAATAAAATATATTTATCTAAATTAGAAATACGAAAGATATTAACAATTTGCTCAACAAATTCCTGATAATTATCTTTCGTAATATTATCATTAAACATTACTGGATTCATTACTTATTCATACCTACGCTTTCCCCTTGAAGTTCTTGATTCAAAGTACTTACTTTATTCATCATACTTTGAGCTTCATCAACTTTTCCAGCAGCATATAATTCATTTGCTTGATTCATCATTTCTTCAATTTGTTCTTGTTTTGAAGTAACATCAGAATCTTCTACAACTTCTCCTTCTATTGGTTGTTTATCATTCTTAAAAAAACCTTTAGCACTTAATAAAGCTTCTTGTGTAGGTAAAGATCCTTTTAGATTTTTAGATTGTTTTCCACTAATCATGATAACCTTTGGAGCATCATCATTTCGCTTTTTAAATACTAATTTTAATTCTTGCTCATCTTTATCAAACTCTGTAGCAATAGGAATTAAAACATCACCATCGCTTACCAAAGGTTTCTCTACTACTTCTTCTGTAGTTTGAAGAGCAGGTTGCTCTTCTGGAATAATAGTAAGCATTGGTTCTTCTTGAGTATTCTCCTCTACAGGTTTTTCTTCAGGAATTAAAGTAAGTGTTGGTTCTTCTTGAATTACTTCAGTAGGCTCTTCTTGAATTACGGCAACTGGTTCTTCTTGAATAATTTCAACAGGTTTCTCCACTTCTTCAGTAACAATCATTGGTTCTTCTACTGGAGTTATTAAAGGAGGATTTGTACTTTCGGAAGCAGTATTAACAGGAACTTCCATAACAACAGTTTCCTCTTTATTTTCTTCAGTTGCTTTCATTTCTTGTTTTCTTGCGTACTCTGCATCATCAAATGACATCACTATATCTGGAACATCTACAGAAGCAGCTCCTTCTTTTGTCTCTCCAACATTAACAGTAGTAGGAACTTCCATAACAGGTTCTTCCTTAACCACAGGTTTAATCTCCTCAGTTGCAGGTTGAACCATTACAGGCTTTTCTTCTTGATTCACATTAACAGGCTTCCTAGTAGGTTCTTGTTTAACAGTAGTACTATTCTTCATTGTTTGAGCAATGTTTTCTCTAACAATAGTCTGTGCAGAAGTTTTACTTTCAATTTGTTTTAGTTTACGTGAACAAGAATCAACTCTTTGAAGAGCTTTTGTTAATTTGTCACTAATTGCTAAAATTTCTCGTAAAAAAGAATCTTGTTGAACATATAAAGCTTGTAGTTCACTCGCAATAGCTGCTTCATTTTCTTCTACAAAAGCTTTTTCTCTTAAGTCACCAATTTTTTCTTCTTCTTGAGCAACAATATCAAATAAAGTTGCTTTTATTTCACGAGAAGCAATTTCATATTTTTTATTTTCGAAAACATATTCAGTGTACATGGAATCACCCACCTATCTTTAAGCATTTGCAATTTTCTTTAATAAAGATTGAACATTAGACCATTCAATATCATCTTGGATTTCTTCTAAGTAAAGCGCATCTCCGTTACGAGCAAGTCTAGAAATATAAATTATTTCGTCTCCCTCATTACCGCTTACTTCTCCTTTGGAATAGACAATATAATTTATTTGTTGATCTTCACTCATTAAATAGGTAACTAGTTCTACTTCCATTGTTGTGCCATCACTATTTTCAATTGTTATCATTCTTTTTTCCATACTAAAAAATCCCTCTATTCTAAAATATATTATATATAATTTTTCTCGATAAGTAAACAACTTAACGCATAATTAGACATAAAAAAAACAGTTAAAAAACTGTTTTTATTTGAAGTTAAACATTAACCACTCTGGTTTGAAAATTAATAGTATTCCAATTAACACCATAATGATGCCTCCTAAGAGATGTGAATACTTATTATATTTTGTTGAAATACCTGTAACTTTCATAGTAAACATCGCAATACAAAATACTACTAAATCATCAATTAAAAAGAAGAAAATATAAACCAAAGTATATAAAAATTTCATCATAGAAGTTGTTTCATTTAAAGCAAGTAATTCAGTAAATACTAAAGGAAGTCCAGCAGAACATGCAAGCTCAACTAAGTTAACAGATATGGCAAGTCCCATAACTCCAAGTATTGCCAAAATAAAACTCTTCTCACTAGTAAATTTACGAATCTTTTGAAATATCTTTTTTCGTTTTTTATCATCTACTACTTCACAACCACTATCTTTGCTTTTAATGTATCCTCTTATATTCCAAATACCACCTATTAATGCAACAATCGCAATAATATTTCGAACCCATACAATTGTAGTAATTTTAACCGCAATAGTTATCCAAGATAACATTATTAACATATAAACAAGAGCTGAAGTTACCAAGAAAGTTACTCCTAGTATCCACATTCTCTTTCGATCTTTCATACCAATTAAAACACTGATTAAGAATAGTAAAATCCACATAGCACAAGGATTAAAACCATCAATTAAACCAATAAGTGCAGCTGCTGCAGAAAGCGAAAAATTCTTTAAATTAAATTTTCCAAATAATGGTACATCTATAGTTAAATCATCATCAGTTTTTGATTCATCTTTTCCAAATTCATCAGGAACAGGATTTTCTTTATCATAAGTCTCTTCTTTTATTTTTGATACAACATCAACATAATCATGACTCTTATAAAATTCAACTGCTCTTTTGATTCTTTTGCCAGTAACTTCACTATAACCAGATATTACTGTACTACCAATAACATTAGTAGGAACTCCCGTACGAGTAATTGAAAAAGCATCATTTACTTTCGCAAGCAAATCTGCATTTTCATCGTTATACCACACTTCATATTGCTCAATAACTAATTCTGGATACTCTTCTTGTAATGTAACTAAGAATTGTTCTTCCTCAGCACAATGTGGACATCCATCCCCATGAAAGAAATAAAGAGTAAGTGTATCATCTTCTAAAGCAAATACATAAAAAGGTAATATAAAGAATACAAATAAGAATAAATAACTAATTAGCTTCTTCATTGATTACACCAACATCCTTTAATTTTTGAACAAAGTCATCATAAGAATATTCTCCAACAAATCGATCAATCTCTTTATCATTATCCATAACGATAAAAACAGGTAAAATATCCCCAGGATTATAAGGCTTAACCTCTTCTTCATCCATATCTAAATCATATTCTATAAAGTCAATTGTGTAGTTCTTTAAAGTCTTAGAAATAACATTATTCATAACTAAACAACCACTACACCAAATTGCCCCAATTTTAACTAATTTCAATTTACTCACCTCTTATATTTAAAGACTCAAGTAATTTTCCAAATACCTCTACAAACTTATCTATTTCTTCTTTTGTAGTTTTATAAGAAAGACTTACACGAATACTATGTCCTGCTCTATCTTTATCACGAGTAACTGCATAAACAGCTTTTGAATAATCTCCAGTAGAGCATGCAGTTTGTGTAGATACAAAGATATCATACTCTTCTAATGCATGTTGCATTGTCTCTGGTTTAATATTTTTAAAACTAATATTGACCATATTTGGTAAACAATGACAATTACTATTAATCATTACAGGTAGATCTTTCAATCCATCAAGTAAATAATCATGTATTTCTGTAACCTTTCTAGTCTTCTCATCAAAGTTTTCATAAGCAAGTCTTAATGCTTTCGCAAAAGATGCAATTAATGGAGTTGCAGGTGTACCACTTCTAAATACTGTTGTAGATTTTCCACCATGAATAATAGGTTCAACAGTAATATTTTCTTTCTTAATTAAACATCCTACACCCTTCATTCCAAAGAATTTTTGACAAGACATTGAAGCTAAATCAACACATGAGAAATCAACTACTTCTTTTCCAATACTTTGAGTAACATCACTATGGAAAATAACTTTTGGATTTTTTCTTACAACTTCACTAATCTTTTTAAGATCTTGATGAACTCCAACTTCACTATTAACAGATGCTATAGATACTAGAATTGTATCTTCGCGAATTAATTCTCTTAAATTATCTAAATCAACAAGTCCATTTTCATCTAATTTTACAAAATCTACTTCAAACCCATGTCTTTGTAAATATTGAACAGGAGCAATAATAGAAGAATGCTCTAACTCTGTAGTAATTATATGACGTCCTCTATTTTGATACTTCTGTGCTACTCCTTTAACAGCTAAATTGTTAGCTTCACTTGCTCCACTTGTATAAATTATTTCATCTTTCTTAACACCTAAAATAGAAGCAATTTGCTCAGTAGATGCATCAATTAATTTTTTAGCCTCTACTCCTAAACGATGCATAGAGTTAGGATTACCAATAAACTCTCTACATACTTTTGCATAAGTCTCAATTACTTCTTCGGCTACTGGTGTTGTCGCACTATAATCTAAATAAATCATAAAATTCCTCCTAACAACAAATTAATTATAACGAAGTTATATATAAAAAACAAATAAAATAGAAGTTGAGTTTCTCAACTTCTAGTTTAGTTTATAAATATTTCTTTACTTTTTGTAAAACCTCTTCATGTGATACTCCATTAGAAATAATTGCTCCATTTATTTTTCCATCATACCTATCAATTTCACCATAGAAGTTAGTGACACGTCCACCAGCTTCTTCAACAATTAAACTAGATGCTGCAATATCACAATTACCATGATCTACACCGGGAAACAAATCACAACTAAAGTGTCCTGAAGCAATTGCCATACAACTTCTTGCAACACTTCCAATTGAAGATATACGAGCAACACTTAATAAGTCATGTACCATTTCTAAAGTATTATACTTAGAGTTATCCCACATTTCAAAATTTACTCTATAACCTAAATCTCCCAGTTTCTTTTCATTAACATGAATTCTTTCTCCATTACAAAATGCTCCTTCACCACGCATTGCAGTATAAGTTTTATCAAGATAAGGATCAACTACAACTCCAACTTGTACAACTCCATCTACAACAAGAGCAAGTGAGAAAACACTAACTGGAATACCGTCAGTAAACATTCCAGTACCATCAACAGGATCACATACCCAAACATATTTTGAAATATTTTTATCTGATTCTTCTTCTCCAATTACACTATGTTCAGGATACTTTTCATGTACTTTTTCAATTAGATAATGATTTATATTTTTATCAACATCCGTAACAACAGTTCTATCTTCTTTAAAACTTAAATCCATATTTCCATAAAAATGTTCAAGTATCTCTTTCTTTGCATAATCTGCAATATCCATTGCAAAATCTAAATATTCCTTCATATATCCTCCTAAAAAACACTAATATTATTTATTAGTGTTTTGATAATAATCTCTCTCTGATATAGATTGTGAAATAGATTCAATGTCGTCTTCAACAATATCCATATCACTTATAATTTCTTCTACTTCAAATAATACTTCTTTTAAATTACTACATTTTTGATAATTAATTTTATAACGATCTAAAACTTCAATTTCATGATTTGTAAGAAGCAGATTTTTACCAACTTTTTGTAATTCATTAGCAGTAAAATCCATCTCTCCTACAAGTTTTTCAATATCATATTCCATTATTTACAAGAATATCCTTTATTCTTTAGATGCATCATAAATTCTCCATCAGTATAACTATCTCCTACTTTTAAAGCAATAACATCACTACTCTTAGTATTAGTATTAATATTTATACCAATCTCTCCATTATTATCAACAAAAGAAATATTATCTAGTAAAACAAGTTCATTATTAGATGCTTCAATTTCTGTAATAACATGATTATCTCTAATAACACTAGTTGCACTACTTCCAAGATATTCAGTAGTATAATCAAGTGAATTTTTAATTCCTTTTAAAGCTTCTTCTTGTTTACTATATTTTTCAGGTACTGTAACTTTTTTAGTAACAGTCAAAGATGTTATTTTTTTACCATCGATATTAGCAGTTACTGTTTCTACTAATCTAATATCAGAATCAAATGTAGTTTCTTTCTCACATACTACAACAGTTTGTTTAATATTCATAAATAAATACACAATAATAAACATAAATAAGAAAGTAATTACAATCGGTAATTTCATACTTTTTCTAGTATTCATAGCATCACCTCATATTTATTATATCATAAAAAAGAAAAGAATACATATGCGTATTCTTTTACTTAAATCCTTCCCATACCCAATCACGAATATATGCTAAATCTTCTCCATATTCAGTAATATGAGCTTTATGTTTTTCAAGCATGTCATAACACCATTTAATTAAAACTTCACTAGTTTTACTATATCTAGGTATTTCATTTAAAGCAGCAATTACAAGATGGAAACGATCAATTTCATTTTGAACACGAATATCAAAACTTGTAGTAATAGTTCCCTCTTCTTTGTATCCATGAACATGTAAATCACGATTATGTCTCTTATATGTTAATTGATGAATTAATGATGGATATCCATGGAAATTAAAGATAATTGGTTTATCCTTAGTAAAGATTTCATCATAATCTTCATCACTCATACCATGAGGATGAGTATCAGGAGATTGTAATTTCATTAAATCAACAACATTAACTACTCTTATACGAATACCTTTAACACTTCTTCTTAAAATATCAACAGCTGCTAAAGTTTCTAATGTAGGAGTTTCTCCACAACAAGCAAGAACTATATCAGGATTTCCTTCATCATTAGAAGCAAAATTCCAAACACCTAATCCTTTTTTGCAATGTGCTTTAGCTTGAGATTTATTCAACCATTGAGGTCTAGGATGTTTAGATGCAACAATTACATTTACATAATTTTTTGTGTGAATACAATGATCAAAACAAGATAATAAACAGTTTGTGTCCGGAGGTAAATACATACGAACAACATCTGCTTTCTTAGTAACTAAATGATTTAAGAATCCAGGATCTTGATGAGTATATCCATTATGATCTTGTTGGAAAACATGACTAACTAATAAGTAATTTAAAGATGCAATTGGAGCTCTCCAAGGTATTTGATTACATACTTTTAACCATTTCGCATGTTGACTAGCCATAGAATCAACTATACGAATAAATGCTTCATAACTATGCATAAATCCATGTCTTCCAGTAAGTAAATATCCTTCAAGCATACCTTCACATAAATGCTCAGATAAATATGCATCCATTATTCTTCCATCATTTGCTAAGAATTCATCATGTGTAAGTATTTTAGAATTCCAAGTACGTTTTTCAACTTCAAAAACAGCATTTAATCTATTTGATAAAGCCTCATCAGGTCCAAACATACGGAAATTATGATTATCACGATTAAGTACAAATACATCTCTAATATATTTTCCAAGTTCCATAGTGTCTTGTGAAACAACACTTCCAGGTTTTCTAATATCTAAAGCATAATTTTCCCAATCAGGAGTAATAATATCTTTTAATAAAGTTCCACCATTTGCATAACTACTATCACCCATACAATAATTAATTGGTGGACATAATTCTCTTAATTCTTTTATTAATCTACCATTCTCATCAAAGAAATCATCTATTTCATAACTCTTTAACCATTTCTCTAATATAGGTAAATTTTCAGGATGATCATGACTAATTGGGATTGGTACTTGATGTGCTCTAAAAGTACCTTCCATTTTCTTTGTATCAACTTCTTTAGGACAAGTCCATCCTTTAGGAGTTGTAAGTACTATTACTGGATATTTCCCTTCACCTTTAGCTCTAACAGTATTGATTTGTTTCATTACTTTATCCATTACTTTAGCCATATCTTCATGAAGTCTTAGAGAGTCACTTCCAGTAACAAAGAAAGCCTTCCATCCATATCCATTAAAGAAATCTTCAAGTTCATCTTGACTCATTCTACCCAAAATAGTTGGATTTGATATTTTATAACCATTACGATGAAGTATAGGTAAAACAACACCATCAGTCTTTTTATTTAAGAATTTATTTATGTGCCAACTTGTCGCAAGTGGACCAGTCTCAGCTTCTCCATCCCCTACTACACAAGCAGCAATTAAATCACGATTATCAAGTACAGCACCAGCTGCATGAGCAAGACTATAGCCTAACTCTCCACCTTCATGAATAGACCCAGGTGTCTCAGGTGCAACATGTGAAGAAACTCCTCCAGGAAAAGAAAATCTCTTACATAACTTTCTAAGTCCATTAATATCTTCAGTTATTTCAGGATAATATTTAGAATAAACTCCCTCTAAATAATTATTCGCAATCATAGCTTGTCCACCATGACCAGGTCCAGAAATATATATCATATGCGTATTATACTTACGAATAACACGATTTAAATGCATATAAATAAAATTTTGTCCAGGAGCTGTTCCAAAGTGTCCTACTACATTTGGCTTAACATCTGTTATTTCTAGAGGTCTACGTAATAGTGGATTATCAAGCAAATATAATTGTGCTACACTTAAATAATTTAAAACTCTAAAATAACTGTCTAATCTTTCTAGTTCTTTCCTAGGCATCATAATAAACATCTCCTATCTTCTAAATTATATCAATATTAAATAAAAAAAGAAAGATAATTAATCTTTCTTTTCTTCTATAATCTCAAATTCTTTTATTTTTTTCTCTTTTTTTCTATTATTAACCATTTTAGATATTTCAAAATCATCATTTTGACTAAGTCTAAGAATAGTTCCATCTAAACTTGTTGCTCTATAATCACTATTCTCATTCATTAAATAATTCATAATATCATTCTTATCAAACTCTTCATAAAACTCTAAATAAATTTTAGTCATCTTAGTACGATAAGTTTTAAAGTTTTTCTCAACTAAACTTTTACCATCAGGAAAATCTATTTTAATAACTATCCCACTACTATCAATATATTTTTCAAAAGGCATAGTCTCAGGATTAATACTTTTATTAATACATTTTACTTTCAACAATGCTGTCGAAATAACCTTTTTTCTCTTCGTCATATGTATCACCAGTGCATATAATACTATAAATCATATAAATTATCAACAATATTATTATAAATATTATTTATATCAAACTATTAAAAAAAGAAATAATAATTATTTCTTTTTCATATTTTCTTTTGCAACTGTAAGCATTAATTTTATACGATTTGCTTGATTAGTATGACTTGCTCCAGGATCATAATCAATTGCTACTATATTAGATTCTGGATACAATTGTCTAAATCTCTTTATAACGCTCTTACCAACAATATGATTTGGTAAACATGCAAATGGTTGAACACAAATAATATTAGATACTCCATGTTTAATTAAACTAACCATTTCACTAGTTAAGAACCAACCTTCTCCTGTTTGATTACCAAGAGATAGTATTCCTTCTACATTCTTAGCTAGTTCATAAATATTAGTAACAGAATGATATCTAGTTCCTTTTAATGCATCTTTTGCAGGTTTCTCTATAATATCAATTATATTTAATGCTTGTTGATTAAAGAAAGCATTCCATCCACCTGTCTTTAGCATTTTATTTTTAATAATTGCATTATAACAACAATATTTTACAAAGCCCATTAAATCAGGTAGTGATGCTTCTGCTCCTTCTCTTTCTAATTTACCAATTAAATCATCATTAGCAAAAACATGATATTTAACAAGAATCTCTCCTACAATTCCTACTTTAGGTAATTCTTTTTTCTCTATTGGTACTTTCTTAAAGTCAGAAACAATCTTTTTAATATTATCTTTATATTTAGGAAATTTGCCAGTCTTTAAATCTTCATAACAAATATCCATCCACTTATTAAATAGTTCTTCACTAGTTCCTTTTTTCTTTTCATATGGACGAGTTGCTAGTAAAAGTTTTTCTAATAAATCTCCATAAACAACTGCTTCAAAAGCTTTTTTAGCAAAACTTGGAGTAATATGAAATGCTTGTTCTTTCTCTAAACCACTAACATTAAAAGATAAAATTGATATTTTAGGAAAGCCAGCATCTTTTAATCCTTTACGAATTAAACCAATGTAATTAGTTGCACGACATCCTCCACCAGTTTGCGTAATAATAACGCTAGTATTATCTAAATCATATTCTCCACTTTGTAATGCTTCTATTAATTGTCCAATTACAATAATTGCTGGGTAACATGCATCATTATTAACATATTTTAATCCAGTCTCAACAGATGAATCAGTTGTTTGTTTTAAATAAACTGCATTATATCCTTCACTTCTAAGAACACTCTCAAATAAAGGCATATGATGAGCACTCATATCTGGAAATAATAAAGTATGTTTCTTATCCTCTTCTTTAAAGAAAGGTTTTTTATAATCATAAGGTCTATAGTTTTTAGAATCTTCAACTCTTTTATTCATAGAAGCAATTAAACTTCTAATTCTAATTTTTGCTGCTCCTAAATTATTAATTTCATCTATTTTAATAGTTGTATATAAACGATTATTGCGTCTTAATATTTCTTCAGCTTGATCAGTAATAATTGCATCTAATCCACAACCAAATGAATTAAGATTAACAAGTTCCATATTATCATGTTTAGATACTACATCTGCCGCATGAAATACTCTTGCATGATAAGTCCATTGATTAACAATTCTAAAATTAGATGTTATTTCACTTAAATGGCAAATAGAATCTTCTGTTAAAACACAAAGTCCTAATGAATTAATCATTGTATCAATTCCATGATTTACTTCTCTATCTAAGTGATATGGTCTTCCTGCAAGAACAATAGCTCTTTCATGATTCTTATCAATATATTTAATGAATTCTTCTCCCTTTTTACGAACATCATCTTTAAATTTAGCTTGTTCAATAAATCCAGCATGAATAGCATCCTTTAATTCTTTTTTAGTAAAATGGTATTCCCTAAATTCATCTAAATCTAAAATACATTTTAATAATAACTTTTCGTCCATTGGTAAGAAGGGATTTAAGTATTTAATATTATTTTCTTCTAACTCTTCAACATTTAATCTAATTGATTCACTATAACTTTGTACTATAGGACAATTAAATGAATTATCACTATTTTTAAACTCTTTTTTCTCATACATTATACAAGGATAAAAAATAGTCTTAATACCCTTCTCTATTAAATTAATAATATGTCCATGTACAAGTTTTGCAGGGTAACATGCAGACTCACTAGGAATTGATTCAATACCTTTCTCATACATTCTACGATTAGAGTGATCAGATATTATTACTCTAAATCCTAGTTTAGTAAGTATCGTAAACCATAATGGATAATCTTCATACATATTAAGGACTCTAGGAATTCCAATTACACCTCTTGGAGCTTTATCTTCTTCTAAAGGTTCATAATCAAATAAACGATTATATTTCCAAGCATACATATTTGGTAGATTTGAACTACTTCCATTATTACCACTACCACGCTCACATCTATTACCAGAAATAAAACTCTTTTTATTAAATAAACTAATAGTTAATGCACAATGATTCTCACAACCCTGACATCTACTATGAGTAGTTTTTACTTTCATATTAATTATTTCATCAGCACTTAAAATACTACTCTTAACATCTTGATCATCATATTCTTTAAAGTTATTTAAAGCAATTAAAGCTACTCCATAAGCACCCATTAAACCTGCAATATCAGGTCTAACTACTTTCTTACCAGTAATATTTTCAAATGCTTTACATACTGCATCATTATAGAAAGTTCCACCTTGAACTACAATTTTTTCTCCTAAAGTAGAAACGTCTCTAATTTTCATAACTTTTTGAATAGCATTTCTAATTACAGAATAACTAAGTCCTGCAAAGATATCTCCTAAAGGTCTTCCTTCTTTTTGAGTCTGCTTAATCTTGCTATTCATAAATACAGTACAACGACTTCCTAAATCAATTGGTGCTTTAGAATTAATTGCATATTTAACAAAATCCTCTACTGTCATATTTAATGATTTAACTAGTGTTTCAATAAAAGAACCACAACCTGATGAACAAGCTTCATTAAGCATGATAGAGTCTACTGCTCCATTCTTAATCTTAATATATTTCATATCTTGTCCACCGATATCAATAATACTTTCTACTCCAGGAAGAAAATAATTAGCAGCCTCATAATGAGCCATAGTTTCAATCTCACTAATATCAAGATTAAAAGCAGTTTTAATTAACATTTCTCCGTATCCAGTTGAACCTGCACTACGTATCACGACATTAGGTCCAAGCTTAGAATATAAATCAAGAATCATATCTTTAATTGTATCAACTGGAGTTCCTTGATTACTCTTATAATTCTCATATAATAAAGCTCCATCAGAATCAATTGCGACTACTTTAGCAGTAGTACTTCCAGCATCAATCCCAACAAAGACATCTCCAGCATAAGTACTAATATCAGTTCTTTTTACTTTATTTTTTTCTTGTCTTTTTAAGAATTTATTATAGTCATTCTCATCTTTAAATAATACTTTTAAACTATTAGAATCACTCTCTTTAAAATAAGATAATCTCTTTAATAGTTCATTAATTTCTGAAACACTATAAAAAGAAGCAGTCTTTTCTAAACAAGCTCCTAAACATACAAATAATCTTGCATCTTCAGGAATAATAACTTCTTCATCACGTAAATTAAGAGTCTTAATAAATCTATCTCTAAGCATATCTAAGTAGTTTAAAGGTCCACCTAAAAACATTACATTACCTCTAATAGGTTTTCCACAAGCAAGTCCACTAATAGTTTGGTTAACTACTGCTTGCATAATAGATAATGCAACATCTTCTCTTGAACATCCTTCATTAAGTAAAGGTTGAATATCAGTCTTCGCAAAAACTCCACATCTTGATGCAATTGGATAAATTGTTTTGCCCTCTCGAGCAAGTTCATTTAATCCATCAGTAGTAGTATTTAAAAGAACTGCCATTTGATCTAGAAAAGCACCAGTTCCACCAGCACAAGATCCATTCATTCTCTGTTCAATAGTATGATCAAAATAAATGATTTTGGCATCTTCTCCACCAAGCTCTATCGCAACATCAACACCTCTTGCATACTTCTCAATTGCATTTTTACATGCAATTACTTCTTGTACAAAAGGAAGCTCTAAGTATCTTGCTAAAGCAATAGCTCCACTACCAGTCATTGTAATAGAAAACTTGTCCTTAGGAAACTTTTCAAGTACTTCTTTAAATAAGTCTTTAATAGTTTTCTTAGTATCAGAAAAATGTCTTCTATACTCTTTATATAAAATAGAATCATGTTTATCTAATACTATCATTTTTACAGTAGTAGAACCAACATCAATTCCTATTCTTAAATTTTTACTCATGTTACCACTTCCAAAAAACACGCTAATATCATTTTATCATTTTTTTATAAGTAAAGGAAATAAACAATTGTATAAAAAGTGTATAAAAAAAGACTCAAAGAGTCTTTTTGTTATTTAGAAATTACTTCGCAGATTAATCTACTAATCTCAGTAGGATTATCAATAGGAAGTCCAGCAATCATTCTAGCTTCACTATATAAAATCTTACTATATTTTTCAAATTCATCTTTGTCTTTCTTATATAGTTCTTTTATTTTCTTACTAATTGGATGTTTCTCATTAATTTCAAGTATCATTTCTGCTTTAATACCCATATCATTTGGCATAGCATCAAATACTTTTTGCATTTCAATTGACACATCACCTTTTGTAGTTAAACATACTGGATGAGTCTTTAATTTATTACTAAATCTAACTTCTTTAACTTCATCAAGTAATTCACTCATATCTTTTAATAAATCAGAATTATCTTTATTAGCTTTTTCTGTCTCTTTCTTTTCTTCTTCACTTTCTAAATCAAGATTTTCATCACTAACATTTTTGAAAGATTTCTCTTCATATTTTTGAATTGCTGTTACACAGAACTCATCAACATAATCAGTTAAGTATAAAATATCATAATCTTTATCTCTTACTTGTTCAACTTGAGGAAGAGCTCCAATCTTTTCTACTGATGCTCCTGAAGCATAATAAATTGATTCTTGTCCTTCTTTCATTTCAGATACATATTCTGATAATGTAATAAGTCTTTCATGCTTAGCAGAATAAAACATAACTAAATCTTTTAATTTATCTTTATCTTGACCATAGTTATTATAAACTCCGTATTTTAATTGAACACCAAATGTTTTAAAGAATGAGATATAATTATCTCTATCATCTTTTAACATATTCTCTAATTCTTTACAAATTTTACTTTCAATATTCTTAGCAATCAACTTAAGTCCTTGAGACTCTTGTAATAATTCACGAGAAATATTTAAACTTAAATCTTCTGAATCAACTACACCTTTAATAAAACTAAAGTAATCAGGTAATAATTCCGCACACTTATCCATAATAAGTACTCCATTAGAGTATAAAGCAAGTCCCTTTTCATACTCTTGAGTATAGTAATCATATGGAGCATGTGATGGAATAAATAATAATGATTTATATGAAGTCATACCCTCTACTGAAGAATGAATTACTTTTAATGGTTTATCATAATCACTAAACTTATCCATATAGAAATTATCATAATCTTCATCACTAACATCTTTAGCAGCTTTCTTCCAAATAGGAATCATACTATTTAATGTTTCTATTTCTTTATGATCTTCATATTCATGTTTTTCTTCATCTTTTAATTCATGATGAGTAACTTCCATTTTAATTGGAAAACGAATATAATCAGAATATTTTTTAATTAAACTCTTAAGTTCATATTCATCTAAATATTTAGAGTATTCTACCTCATCAGTATCTTCTTTAATCTTTAATACTATTTCAGTACCAATTTCATCTTTCTTAGCTTCTTTAATAGTATAACCATCTGCTCCTTCAGATTCCCATACATAAGCACTATCAGAATCAGGACTTAAAGTAGTAACAGTAATTTTATCACTAACCATAAATGCAGAATAGAAACCAACTCCAAATTGTCCAATGATATTAGCTTTTTCTTCTTTACTCATATTCTCTTTAAAAGCTAATGTTCCACTCTTCGCAATAGTTCCTAAATTACTCTCTAATTCATCTTTAGTCATACCACAACCATTATCACTAACAGTTAAAGTACGATTATCTTTATCATATGAAATATTAATTTCTAACTTATCTTTCTTAACCTTTAATTTCTTATCAGTTAAACTTCTATAATATAGTTTATCTAATGCATCACTCGCATTACTAATTAACTCTCTTAAAAATATATCTTTATTGGTATAAATAGAATTAATCATTAAATCAAGTAAACGTTTAGATTCAGATTTAAACTCTTTTTTTGCCATAATATACATCTCCTAACTTTTTCGTACAATTCATTTATACCACTCTTTTTAGCACTTGTCAATTTAAAGTGCTAATCTTTTTTTGATATTCAATTATAGCCTTCCAAGTAGTCGCATTAACTACTCCAGTTACATTTAAATTAAACTTTTTTTGAAGGTATTTTATAGATTGTTCCGTTAAAGAATCATACTCTTTATTAACTTTTACTCCAGGTATTTCATGAGTAGTCTCACATATCAAATACAAAAATTTTTGTAAGTTTAAAACATCTTCTCCACTCATTCCAATAGACATATATCTACCAGAATAAAATTCATTAAGATTATACATACAATTCTTTGGAACAGTCTTTATATAACTCATATATACTTCTCTAATTCTATTCCAAGTAGTTACATCAACTTCTCCATTTACAACTAGTCCATATTTACTTTGAAATGTTTTAATATTATTTTCAGTATCTTTAGAAAAAGTATCTCCATCTAACATAACAAAACTATCGTCATAACAAGCAATTGCATTCATATAATAATTAAGTTCTAATACACCTATACCACTAGACCCAATTTTTAATTCTTTAGGATATTTTAATTCTATTTCAGATAATTTTACTCCTTCAGAATATATACTAGATATTTTTTTAACTGCATTATAATAGTATTTTATTTTATACCAAGTAGCTGAATTTACTTCTCCTGTAACTGGTAAAGAAAATGTTTTTTGAAATACCTTTACTGCATCTTCTAACTCTTTATCATAAAAAATAGTATCATTAATTATTGAAGGTATTGCCGGATAATTTTGTCCGATTCTATTTAATTCTATTTTTAATAATCTAATATCATCCACTGCATCTCCCAAAACTAAATTTTTTCCAGGAAAACTGTTTCTTAATGGTTCTACTTCTCCAGTAACTATCTTTATATTATTTCCATAATATTTTTTGAGAATTGCTAAAGGATCTAATCCATTATTCGCATCAGTAACACTTCCCCATTGAGATAGTCCAGCGCATGTTGTATTTCTTCCATCACAGTAACTTGCAAATAATGGTTGTACTTGTCCATCACGAACTATATAGTTATTAAATATTTCATCAACAATTACATAAATCCTATCAAAGAATTGTCTTCCTTCTTGAAAACTTTGGTCGGCCGCGCTACTACTAGTAATATCAAAATTATACCCTCTTGCTCTATACCATTCAGTATAAACTCTATTTAATGCAAAACTAATAATAGCCAAAATATTGGCGCGAAGCGCCTTTTCCGGCCAGTTAGGATAAAGTTCTCCTGAAGCAACATTTTTAATATACTCTACAAAGTTAACTCTTATATTTCTCGCATTACTATCTGGATTTCCTAAATGTACTACAATAGACTCTGGAATAATTGGATATCTATACACCTAATATCACCTCAGGAGTTAATCTTACATATTGTATTACCTTAGTACCTCCAAACATAGAAATAGTATATTGTTTAATATCTTGATATCCAGTATGAATTGCACTCAATTCATAAAAAGTATATCTCGGTAAATCAGTATTATTAGTAATTCTCTCTGGAGTCGGAAGAATAATATCATCAATCACACCCATAGAATTAGTCATACCATTAAAGAATAAGACATTATAATTACCAATTTGTTTCATAATTAATATATTTGTATTAGATAAAGGTATTGCTCCTCCAGCTGTAAAAACATTTATTTTTAAAATACCAGTATCAGGATTTTCTCTAATAAATGTTTTGTATTCAGGAAATGATTTAAACTCATCTAAAGTAATATATTCCATTAATTATCCTCCTTTATCTTTAATACTTGTCCAATATTTAATAGATTACTACTAAGATTATTTAATTTCTTAATAGAATCAACACTTACTCCATACATTCTACCAATAGAATATAAATTATCCCCTTTCTTAACAGTATGAGTTATATAATTAGTCTCTACATATCCTCTTCCCATACAACTACTACCAATAGGTATATCAATAACAGTAGAAGTAAGATTTAATACCTGTCCTATTTGAAGTACTGTACTACTAAGTCCATTAATAATAATTAAATCACTCACACTTACTCCAGTTTTTCTAGATATAGAATATAAAGTATCTCCCTTCTCTACTACATATTGATTATTACTAGGAATAATTAATTCTTGTCCAATAGAAAGATTTGTACTTTTTAAATTATTATATTCAATTAATTCACTAACACTAATTCCATACATTTTAGAAATACCATATAAAGTATCTCCTCTTTTAACAACATATTTCAAATAAATCACCTATTTAAAAATATGCATAAAAAAAAGAATAATACTTTCATATTATTCTAGCTTGGAATAAATAAATCAATTTTGCCATCTTTATAAGATGTATAAATATTATTCCATAATACACTTTCAATATATCTAGCTTTCTTTGGATGCATTAAATAACGAATAGTAAGTTCAACATGATCATCAACTATTTTAGTATAAATAATTGGATCATATTTATTAAAATATACTCTATTATCTGGAGTAATATTTTGAATCTCAGTAATCATCTTTCTAGGAATACTTTTAACAGTTTCATTGCTATTAATAATTCTATATAATTCTTTTTTATTCTTAACTAAATCTGCATCTAATGGAACTTTAATCATAAGTTCATTCCATACATATTTAAATCCCTTATTAACATTCTTAATAGGTTTAGTAAATACAATAGAGTTTGGAAAACAAACAACTACTCCAGTAGATTGTCCATTTTCTTCTTTATTAGATACTTCTAAGACTTCAAAACCTAAAGCAGAAATGTTCATAACATCTCCCTTTAGATCATCTATTTGAATTCTATCTTCTACTTTAAATGGTCTCTTTACTCTAATATAAATTCCACAGAAGAAGTTCATAATAATTTCACGTAAAGCAATTGTCATTGCGGCAGAAATAACAGAAATTAAAGTCATAAAGTTCTTGAAATAATCTAACCAAATAAATAAATGGAATAATACTTCAACTATATTTAATACAGTTTGAGAAGATTGATTAATAATATATACTTTTCTACTATTTTCAACTCTTCCTTTAATTACAAGTTTTAAACAATATTTAATTGTTGAAAAAATAATTTTTACAATTAGTGATAAACAAATAGTATATAAAATATTTTTATTAATAGATGTTATTCCACTTAAATAAGTACAAAAATCTTCTAATATTTTCACTATATCACCCCTCAGTAGTTCTATACTCTATCATAAATATACTATTAATTAAACCTTTCAAGGACATGAAAAATTGTATTTGACAATATTTGACAAAAAAAGATAGTTAAAAAACTATCTTTTCTTTATATGTACTTCTCTTAGTTGCATTTCACTAACATCACCAGGAGCCCCCATTAGTAAGTCTGCTCCACTAGCTGCAAGTGGGAATGCAATAGTGTCTCTAATTGTTTCAGTGTCTAGTAGTAACATAATCATACGATCAATTCCAGGAGCCATACCAGCATGAGGAGGTGCTCCATATTGGAATGCATCATATAATGCTTTAAACTTACTTTGTAAGTCTTCTTCAGTATATCCTGCAATTTCAAAAGCTTTTCTCATGATATCTAAATCATGGTTTCTAACTGCTCCACTAGCCATTTCAATACCGTTACATACAAAGTCATATTGATATGCAAGAATATCCTCAGGTTTCTTAGTAGTTAGACTATCCATTCCTCCTTGAGGCATACTAAATGGGTTGTGAGTAAAGATATAAGACTCTTCCTCTTCACTCCATTCATACATTGGGAAGTCTTTAATAATACAAAATGCATATAAATCTTTATCTATTAAATCTAATTTTCTACCAAGCTCATCTCTAATTAATGATGCATATTGATAAGCTTTCGTTCTATCTGCAATAAAGAATATTACATCCCCTGCTTTTAACTTCGCAACACTAATTAAATCATCTCTTTCCTCTTCAGTTAAGAACTTATCAATTGGTCCAACAAATGATAAATCATCTTCTACTTTAAAGTAACCAATACCAGCACTCATACCAATACTTTTGGCATAGTCTCCTAATTCGTTAAACCAAGAGTTTGATTTATCTGCTATTCCAGAAACAACAATACCTTTAACAGGAACTCCTCTAAAAGGTCTAAATGTAGTTTCTTCAAATACATCAGTTAAATCAATTAATTGTAATGGGTTTCTAAGATCAGGTTTATCAGTACCATATTTTTCCATAGATTCTTTATAAGTAAGTCTAGGAAAAGGACTAAGTATTTTCTTATCACTAAATTTCTTAAATGTTTCAGTAAATACTTTTTCACCAATCTTTAAAACATCCTCTTCTTCAGCAAAAGCCATTTCAAAGTCTAATTGATAAAACTCTCCATATACTCTATCACTTCTAGCATCTTCATCCCTAAAACAAGGTGCAATTTGAAAGTATTTATCAAATCCACTACACATTAATAATTGTTTAAATTGCTGAGGAGCTTGAGGTAAAGCATAGAACTTTCCTTGAAATTTACGAGAAGGAACAATAAAGTCTCTTGCTCCTTCAGGAGAAGAAGCAGTAAGAATAGGAGTTTGTATTTCTAAGAAATCTTCACTCTTCATAATCTCTCTTAAATAATCAATTACTCTACTTCTAAATATTATCTTCTCTTTCATTTTAGGGTTTCTTAAATCTAAATATCTATATTTAAGACGTACATCTTCAGAAACCTCATGAGAAGTCATAACTTCAAAAGGTAATATATTTTTACATTTACCAGTTACTTCTAAATCTGAAATAAGTAATTCAATAGTACCAGTTGAAATATGATCGTTGTAATCATCTTCATCTCTTTTACGAATAGTACCAGTAATACTTACACTACTCTCACGAGTTAAATGACTAAATATTGAATCATCATTGGATACAACTTGTATAACTCCTGAAGAGTCTCTTACATCAACAAATATAACTCCACCATGATCACGGATATTTTCAATAAAACCCGCAACTTTCACTTCTTTTCCAATATAAGATTCATCTAAACTACCACATTTGCAAGTTCTATATCTATCCATCTTTACCACTTCTCCTTTCTAATTCTTCTATAATAATTTCTCTTGATAAATTTGGGTTAGCCTGTCTATTAGATTTAATCATAGTTTGGCCAACATAATAGTTAATCGCAGAAGTATTTCCATCTTCTACATATTGACGAACCACTTCAGGACTCTCATCCATTATAGATTGTATTAGTTTTAAAAGAGTGTCTCTGTCACTAATTTGTGATAAACCTTTTTTCTTAACTAATTCCATTGGGTCCGTCTTAGTTTCAATTGCTTCATATAATAATTTTTTAGATGCATCTAAACTCATCTTATCAGAAGACACAAGTTTTATTACATCACTTAACATTTTTGGTGTTATAAATAAATCTTCTATTTCAATTTCTTTCTTTTTAAGTGTACTTATAATTGTTGTTGTTACAAAATTAACAGTTAAAGAAATATCTGTATCGTATGATAATACTTCTTCAAAATAATCAGCTAAACTTCTTGTTTTACTAATTGTAGAAGCATCTTCTTCACTCATTTTATAAGTATCTTTATACTTTAAATATCTCTCTAATTTAAATTCTGGTAACAATCCATATAATTCTTTTTTATACTCATCACTAATTGGAGTACTAGGAATATTTGGTTCAATAAAATATTTGTAGTCGATTGCATCAACTTTTTCTCTCATTGAATAAGTCTTACCATCTTCTGCAATTCTACGAGTCTCTTGAACAATCTTTTCACCTTTACTTAATAATTCACTTTGTCTTTTAATCTCATATTCTATTGCGGCACGAACATCACTAAATGCGTTGATATTCTTCATCTCTACTTTAGTACCTAATTCTGTATCAGTGTCTTTCATTAAAGAAATGTTCACATCGCATCTCATTTGTCCGTAGTTGCTTTTTGCCTCACTTACTCCTAAATATAAGAATATATCTCTTAAATCTTCTAAGAAAGTAACAGCTTCATCTGCACTATGTAGGCAAGGTTCAGTAACAATTTCCATTAAAGGAACACCACTTCTGTTGTAGTCAATTAAAGAATATTTTGGATAGTGTTCAAGTGAAGCAGTATCCTCTTCAAGATGTAAATCATGAATATCTACTCTTTTCATTTCTCCAGATACTAATATATCTAAATAACCATGAATACCCATAGGCTTAGTATTTTGAGTAATCTGATATCCTTTAGGTAAATCTGCATAATAATAGTTTTTACGATCAAAAATTACTTCATCAGGAATTTCACAATGTAGAGCCATAGATGTTAAAATACTTCTTCTAACCGCTTCTTTGTTTGCTACAGGAAGTATTCCAGGTAAACCTAAATCAACAGTAGAAACATGTGTATTGTGTTCTTCAGTAAAGAACGCTGGAGCTGCAGAAAAGTTTTTTGTTTTAGTATCTAATTCACAATGAACCTCTAATCCTATAACAGGTTTAAACATCTTAATCACCTACCTTACTATAAATATCTTTTAGTCCAGTAACTTCTTCTACCTTAGAAGCAAGTCCAAGAACTATATCATCTTCTTTTACTCTACCAGTAATGTTTAATCCAACTGGTAAATCACTTACAAATCCATAAGGAATTGTAATTGATGGGAATCCTCCAAAGTTTCCAATTGCTAAATGGTTTTCAAGTATTAGGTAACGATCACTTAACTTCTCAGAAGTTGCTTCAAACTTAGGAGCAGGTCCTCCACTACAAGGAGCAATCATTCCATCATATTCTTTAAAGAACTCAGTCATTTTATCAACAATCATTCTTCTAACTCTCCCTGCATTTAAGAATAATTTTTCTTGGTTTTCTTTTTGTAATATATAACTTCCTAAAACAAATCTTCTCTTAATAAGTTCAGAGAAACCTTTAGTTCTAGCATCAAACATAATCTCTTCAACAGATTCTCCTACACCTCTAGGACCAAACTGTATACCAGTAAGGTTTGAGTTGTTAGAAGTAGCCTCTGCACAACTAATACACATATAAGTTGGATAAATTGCTTCTAATAGTTTCTTATCCATAGATACTTCTTCTACAACTATCCCAGTCTCACGAATCTTATCAATCATCTTGTGAAACTCATCAATAGTTTCTTTTAATTCAGAGTCATCACTATCTTTATATTGATCTTTTCCACATATTTCTTTAATGTAGAATAATTTTCTACCAGTCATGTCTCTATCAAGTGAATCTTCTAAACAAATACCATCATCTCTTAAAGAAGTCATATCATGTGGATCATACCCTTTAAGTACATCAGTAACTATAGCAGCATCTCTTACACTTCTAGAAAATAAAGCAACATGATCTAGACTTGACGCAAAAGCAAATAATCCATATCTTGATATTCTTCCATAAGTTGGTTTAAATCCAACTAATCCACCGTATGCTGCAGGCTTTCTTACAGAGTCCCCTGTATCACTACCAATTGAGAAAGGTACTATTCCAAGTGCTACAGCAGCAGCACTTCCTGCAGAAGAACCTCCAATCATACGAGTCTTATCCCATGGGTTCTTCACAACTCCAGTATGTCCTGTTGTACCAGTACCACCCATAGCTAATTCATCAAGTACTGTTTTACCAACAAGAACTGCTCCAGCATTTTTAAGCTTCTTATAAACAGTCGCATCATATACTGGTACATAATCTTTTAAAATATTTGAAGATGCAGTAGTTAAAATTCCACTAGTTGAAAAGTTATCTTTTAAAGCATATGGAATTCCACATAACTTAGAATCTCTCTCTTTATATTTTAATTTATCGATTATTGTAACAAATGAGTTGTATTCATCTTGAAATGAATGTGCCATAGTATTTGCATCAGAAAATAACTCTTCTACAGTAACTTCTCCACTATCAAGCAATTCTCTTAATTCTAATATACTTTTACCTCTATACATCTTCACTCACCACCTTTGGTACTTTGACTTGATCATCAATTTGATGTTTAGCATTTTCTAATACCTCAGATACAGTTAAATAATCCCCTTCTTCATCTTCTCTTAAAACTGCATCAGTATTTGGAAATGGAAAAGTCATAGGAGAAACTTTTTCAATTCCATCAATTTTACCAATCAAGTCCATTTGTTTTAAAATAATATCAAATTCTTCTTGTAGTGTCTGATACTCTTCATCTTTCATATCAAACATTAATTTATTTGCATATAATTTTAATTTTTCTTTTTCTATCATACTATCATCTCCTAACAAAAAAACACTAGTCTTTATCTCCTACTAAAATTAGTAAGGGACGAAGACTAGTGTTTCCGCGGTACCACCCTTATTATCATAGAAAAACTCTATGATCACTTTCGGTTCCATCAAACCTAAGCATTGTTAACGGTATGCGCACCGGCTTATTCTACTTAATTCTTTAAGCACTCAGAAGTGTTCTTTCAAAATAGTTCTTTGTTAAGTTCCACCAAACCTTAACTCTCTGTAAAAGATTTCTATTTTTACTTTTCTTCCTCATCGATTTCGAAATTCATTATATATTATATTTTTTTATTTGTCAAATTACGTAATTTTAAGCCCTACTCTTCAGTCTCTTTCCAACTACGTATAATAAAATCCAAATCATAATAACCCCCATCACTCAATTGGTGTACACATTATACCACAAAATGACAAAATTTGCAAATTTTAAGGTATAATAGAGATAAGATAAGAGGTAATATTATGAAATTAGATATCACAAATTTAAAGTTTGATTACAACTCAAAAGTAATACTAACATATCTTTTTATATGTTTAGGAGCTTGGCTTTTAAATATAATCACCAGAGGTACATCAAATAAAAAACTATTTGAAAGTTATAGGTCTAATCCATTAAATCCAATGACATATATTAGAATGTTTACTCACTGTATTGGTCATAAAGATCTAGATCATTTAATAGGTAATTTTTTATATATTCTATTAGTTGGTCCAATGATAGAAGAAAAATATGGAAGTATAGATTTAATTATAATGTTTGCCTTAACTTCTCTAGTAATCGCACTATTTAATATAATATTTACTAATAATAGAATCTTAGGAGCCTCAGGTAATGTCTATATGTTAATAGTACTAAGTTCATTTACAAATATTCAAGAAGGTAAAATACCATTAACTGTAATACTAATTTGTATATTCTATGTTTTAGGAGAAGTAAAAAGATCAATCACAGAACACAATTCAAAAGTATATCATGATGGTCACCTAATCGGAGCACTCTGTGGAATAGCCTTTGGAATATATTTCCTATATTTCAATTCATTCCCATTTATATAAAATAAAAAGAACCATAAGGTTCTTTTTTTATGTTCTAATAAGTACATTACTTGTAGTCAAATTACTATTACCACTATTATTAATAATCCAAGCCTGATCTGTAGCATCTTTTACATATACTTTATTAGTTGTTTTCCAACCACCAAACATATTTATATGAGCTGGTGAATTACTAAAATCAAACGTTGATAAATCAACTTCAAAACTATTATTTGCATTTCCTGTAGAAGAAAACATATATGAAAACGTTGTTACATTTGATGTGAAGAACTTGTTACCTAAATTTAAAGTAAATAATGTACTACTATATCCAGTCCCATTAAACATATAAGACATTTTGGTTACATTGCTTGTATCAAATTTATCTCCCAAGTCTAAAGTAAAAACCAAACTAGAACGTCCACAACTCCTAAACATATAGTTCATATCCGTTATTTGACTAGTATCAAATTTATTCCCAAGATTCAATGTAAAAACAGGGCTACTATAACCGCATCTTTCAAACATTCCTTTGTTACCTGTAGAACTAGTTACATCAAGAGCAACCGATCCAGTATTCATATCTGTTACATTACTTGTATCAAATTTATCTCCTAAATCCAAGGTAAACACTGTACTTTTATATCCAGTAGAATTAAACATTCCTGCCATAGTAGTTACATTGCTTGTATCAAATTTGTTTCCTAAATTTAGTGTAAACACAGAACTATTATATCCAGTACTATAAAACATTCCAGACATTGCAGTAACACTGCTTGTATCAAATTTATCACCCAAATTCAAAGTAAACACTGTACTATTATACCCTGTATTAGCAAACATATTTCTCATATTAGTTACATTGCTTGTATCAAAATTATTTCCTAAATCTAATGTAAAAGATGTATTTGCTAAACCAGTACAGTTAAACATAGCATTCATATCAGTTACATTACTTGTATTAAATTTGTTTTTTAAATCTAAGGTAAAGACAGTACTACTATATCCTGTGCCAGTAAACATTCCAGACATACTAGTTACATTGCTTGTATCAAAATTATTCCCTAAGTCTAATGTAAAAATCGTACTATCATGTCCAGTACATTTAAATAAACCAGACATATTTGTAACACTACTTGTATCAAACTTATCTCCTAAGTCTAAAGTAAATGTTGTATTAACATATCCCGTGTAAGAAAACAGACCACTTAAATTGGTCGCATTACCAGTATCAAATTTATCTCCTAGATTCAAGGTAAACACTGGACTACTATAACCACAAGATGCAAACAGTTGCCCCATATCAGTTACACTACTTGTATCAAACTTGCTACCTATGTTCAACGTAAAAGCAGTACTTTGTCTCCCCGTACCAGAAAACATTCCAGACATATTAGTAACATTGATTGTATTAAATTTATCGCCTAAATCTAATGTCATTACTTCGCTCATAAAACCTGCTTGGTAAAACATCAATTTCATATCAGTAACACTTGAAGTATCAAACTTATCTCCAAGATCCAGTGTAAACACTGGACTATAATAAGCACATTCTCTAAACATTGAATTCATTTTAGTAACATTACTTGTATCAAATTTGTCACCTAAATCTAAAGTGAACACTGTGCTTTTGTATCCAGTTTGATAAAACATACACTCCATATCAGTAACATTTGAAGTATCAAATTTGTCACCTAAATCTAGTGTAAAAACTTTACTACTATGTGCAGTATAAGAAAACATTCTATTCATTTTAGTTACACTACTTGTGTCAAACTTATCGCCAAGATCAAGAGTAAAGTTTTCATTTTTAGAACCAACACTACTAAACATATAATTCATATTTTTAACCTTGCTTGTATCAAACTTATTTCCTAAATTCAAGGTGAATGTTGGATTTTTACTTCCAATAGAAGAAAACATACTTCCCATTCCTGTAACATTACTTGTGTCAAATTTATCACCTAAATCGAGAGTAAAAACAGTGCTTTCATAACCAAAACTTTCAAACATATTACTCATGCTTGTAACATTACTTGTATCAAATTTGTCTCCCAAATCTAATGTCATTACAGTACTTTCCTGGCCACAAAGCTGAAACATACCTGACATTCCTGTAACATTACTTGTATCAAATTTATCGCCTAAATCCAAGGACAAAACAGTACTATATCTACCACACATCGAAAACATATATCCCATATTAGTAACATTACTTGTATCAAATTTATCGCCTAAATCTAAGGTGAAAACCGGACTCTTAAAGCCTGTGCCAGAAAACATATAATACATATTTGTCACATTACTTGTGTCAAAATTATTTCCCAAATCCAATGTAAATGATGTACTATCACAACCAGTATTAAAAAACATATGAGTCATATTTGTAACACGCGAAACATCTAGAGAATCAATTCCATTTATTTGATCAAGTCCTCTTAACTCATAAAACAAACAAGTACTATCCTCATTTGCATATAAATGGCCATCTCCTTGTATATATAAATCATACATTGTATTATCCTCTTGATTAGTTGTGATATAAGCCATTACATTTCCATTTCTAGCTTCTCCTATATCCCAACTTGCGACTACATTATTAGGAGGATTAATTTCATCATCTAGATTTATTATCTTTATTTTTTCTCTATAAGTATCACTTCTAAATGCAGTATTATCACTATAGTAAGTCGTTCTTATAATTGGTTCTTTATATCTCTCTATATTAATAGAACCTGTTATTCCTAATTCAGTACCAAGTAGAGAATATCCAACAGTTAAACACAACACAAAAACTAGAATTGCAAAGATTCTATATTTTCTATTATCAAATCTACGCTTTCTTCTAGTTATTTTCATATATAGTACTCCTAGTTTAATTATAGTATTTTTGGACTATTTCCTCAATGAACTAAGGCAAACTAATCTTCCACTTTACACAAATTTTATTAAAAATTATCGTTTTTCACGTGTTTTTATCAAATTTTGAACAATTGTAGAAATCATAATAAAAATATGATAGAATACCCTTATGAGGAGTGATTATTGATGAAACAAACAGTTTTAACAGGTTTAAGACCAACAGGTAACCTACATTTAGGTCATTATTTTGGAGCTGGTCAAACTTGGCGTAACATTCAAGATAATTATGACTTTTATTTAGAGATTGCAGATGTACAAGCATTAACAGATAACTTTGATAATCCAGAAAAAGTTAGACATAATGTTTATGAAATAACTAAAGATTTACTCGCAATAGGACTAGATCCTGAAAAAGTTCATTTCTTTATTCAATCTAAGATACCACAAATTGCTGAATTAACAGTTTTCTACTCTAACTTAGTAACAGTATCTAGATTACAAAGAAATCCAACAGTAAAAACAGAAATAGCTCAAAAGAAAGAATTATTTGGTAATGATGGAGAATCAATTACTTATGGATTCTTAGGATACCCAGTATCACAAGCTGCAGATATTACATGTTTTGATGGAGAAGTAGTACCAGTTGGAGATGACCAATTGCCATTACTTGAACAATGTCGTGAAATAGTTAGAAAGTTTAATTCTATTTATGGAGAAACTCTAATAGAGCCACAACAATTATTATCAAATACTCCAAGAATTAAAGGATTAGATGGTAATGATAAGATGGGTAAAAGTTTAGGTAATGCAATTTACTTAGTAGATGATTATGAAACCATTCAAAAGAAAGTTATGGGCGCAGTAACAGATCCTAATAAGATAAAAAAAGATGATCCTGCAAACCCAGATGTATGTATGGTTTACTACTATCACAAATTAGTAAATAATGAAGAAAATAATAATAAGATTTGTGAAGAATGTAAAAAAGGCGCAAGAGGATGTGTTCAATGTAAGAGAGAATTAATTGAAGCTCTTAACAATTTCCTAGAACCAATTAGAGAAAAGAGAAAGTTCTATGAAGAACATCCTGAAGAAGTAGAAAAAGTTCTAGAAAAAGGAACTAATGAAGCTCTTGCTAAAGCAGAAGTAACTGTTAAAAAAGTAAAACAAGCATTAAAGATAGATTATTAATCTATCTTTTTTTTATCGATAAAAATAAAAGAATAATAAATCCCAATAAAAAAGATAAAGTTTCTAACTTAGTACAAAGAAATAATAAATAATCAAAGAAATGATATCCAATAGTAAATAAATTAGAATAAATCATAATAAAAGCAATTCCACCACTCATAAGTAAAATACTAAGTATCCATAAAATAATTCTCATACCCTATTCTATGATATAAAAAAAGAACCTATTCAAGGTTCTCTTCTTTATTATATTCTAGTTGAGTCATATCGACTTTATTAATAGTATCGAATTTTTTAGATATCTTATCTGTTGTAATAGAGACATTTTCAACATCTTTATTAACTGTCTGTATGCTCTTAGCTAACTTATCCCAACGCTCTTTATATCTCGCAAACTCTAAACCTAATTTATTTAATTCTTCATGGATAATAGATGTATATTTATCTCTTTCCATGTTCTTAATAATCATCTCAATTACTGTTAATGTTGAGATTAATGTAGTTGGACTAGTAATCCATACTTTTTTCTTATAAGAATAATCTATTAAATCAGGATGATATGCATTTACTTCTGCGAATATTGCTTCAGCTGGTAAGAATAATATTGCTTGATCAGTTGTCTCTCCAGGAATAATATATTTATCATGAATCACATCAATATGTTTCTTCATATCTGACTTAAATAATTTTTCATATTCACTTCTTAACTCTGGAGTATTATTTTTATCAACCATTAATTGATAATGTTCTAAAGGAAACTTAGAATCAATACAAATTGTCCCTAAAGGTTCAGGTGCGAATAAAACGGCATCGGCAATGACCCCAGTTGAAAAAGTGTGTTGTAGGTCATAAATATCTTTGTTATTATCTCCAAAAACATTAGATAAGATGTGTTTTAGATTTACTTCTCCAAATATTCCTCTAGTTTTCTTATCAGTTAAAACACTTTGTAAACTTACAATATCAGTAGATAGAGTTTCTATCTTTTTTTGTGCTTCATCTATCTTAGAAAGTCTCTCAATTACATTCATAAAAGTCTTATTAGTTTTTTCAAAGTTTTGATCAAGTCTTTCATTAACTTTCTCATTAATCATGAGTAGTCTTTTTTCTACACCCTCATTAAGTTTAGTAAAATCATCATTTAAAGTATGAGATAAATCACTTTTAAATTCTCCCATCTCTTTTACCATTTCAAGTTCTAGTTTTCCTAGTCTTTCTGTAATCTTTGCTTCATTAATATTTTTCATTAAAGAAAAACAAACTAAGATAATTAAAATAACTAATAATACAATAATTACTATATCCATAAATACCTCCTAATCAATATGCATCTTTTTACTTACTATTTTAGAAATAATATATGCAAGTAATAATGTTACAAAAATATAGATTAAAGATTTTAAATCTGTTAAACTCTCTATTAAACTCTTACCAATATATCCCCAAAATACTATTGTGAAGCTCTTACCTATAAGTAAAGCAATTAAGAATTTTTCTTTTGCCACTTTTGTAAGTCCTGCCAAAATATTAACTAAACAAGATGGCGTAAATGGTAATGTAATAATTAAAACTAGTTCTGTAAATTTAATTTTTTCAAATTTATCAATACTATTTTTTATTTTCTTAATAGTCTTTCGTTTTAAGAATTTTTCTGTGAGTTTTCCTTCTATAAATAAGAAGAATAAATAACATAAATAACTACCCAAACAAGTAGCACTCCAAGAGATAAGAAAGCCTCCTAAGAATCCAAATGCATTAACATTTAATGCGACAAAGACACTTAAAGGTAATACTGGAATAAAACATTCAATGAATACTAAAAAGAATCCAACAAGCATTCCACCATTAGATACAAATTCCGTACTATGATCAATTATGTACTTAATAAGATCCATCCTATCACCTTCATGTATATTATAGTATAAAAGAGTTAATGGAACAAGTAGCCACCATCTAAGTTGACACAGTGATAACCTAACTTGTTTAAATGATTAACTAAAATTTTACTCTTACTTCCAGTATCACAATAAAGTGTATATTCTTTGTCTTTTGATAATCTATTAGGATTTAAAAATAACTCTAGAAATGGAATGGATACTGCACCATTTAAATGCCCTTTTAAATACTTTTCTCTATCACGAATATCTATAAGCATCATATTCACCTCCAAAGTATTTAATGCAAAAAAAAGAATCTATCTTGTGATAGATTCCTATTTAATTTTATATGGTTTATCTGCTGTACCTTTTCCACTAGCAAACATTGTATGACTATTTAATGTAATTACTGGACGTACTCTTGAATAAGTACTAGCGATTTCAGCTTTAACAACACCACTACGATCTACTTTAAATACTGTTGAAGTATCTTCTGCATTAGGAGTTGCTAACCACCATTCATCATCAGTAGTTAAATAGTTATAATTCATACAAGATTTAGTATCAGCACTTTTACAAGTTGTATCTAAACTTGCAACTAAGTAATCAGATAATGTTAATAATCCAAGTTTTTGATTTTGTACTTTTTGACGGCACTCTTCAGCATTATTTCTTCCTTCAGAACTAGTCTTTCTACTTCCTACACATACTGTGAAAGAAACAAGTCTTGCTTTATCATTATTAGATAAAATCTCTTCTCCATCATCTTTGCTAGGATTACTATAAAGTTTTTGTAAATAATCTTTAATTCTACTTACACTATAATTATTAATTCCAGATTCATATAATCTTTCTTCATTATAACGATTATCCCAAGGTTGATAGAAATCAAGTCCAGTAGCATGAATTAATGTAATAGTACCATCATTATTAATTTTAACTACTCTCCATAAACTCTTATCTAATTGAACATAGTTATTAACATTTTCTCCTCTAAATACACGAGCTTTATTAATTGCATATAATCCATTACCATTTGAAACTGTAGGATTATCTTCTTCAATCTTAGAAGCAAGTTCTACTGAAGAATAACTTTCTCCACAATTTAAGAATGGAATGTATACATATTCACCAGAGACATTCTCAACTTGTACAGTTCCAGTACAAGCAACACCATCATTACGATATGTAGATAAATCATTCATCTTACCTTCATAAACTAAGTTAGATGAATCAACTACAACTGCATCTCCATCATTCTTTGGTAATTGATCAGGATGATCTACAAAGTATGCAACTGCAGCATCTTTTAAGATAGTTTCCATATCTTCATAATTATATGTTCTAGTTGTGAATAAAGAAGCAATATATAGTATTAGTAAAAGAATTAATGCACCACCAACAATGATACCCATTAATAAGAACATTTTCTTCTTAGGATCATCTTCTGTTTTCTTAGTATCAGATGAACTAGATTCTTCTTCATCATCCTCTAATTCAATATCTTCCTCTTCTTCTACAATATCTTCTTCATCTTTTTTAGGTTTTTTAACTAAATTTTCATTCATAATATTCATCCTTTCTAATTATCAAAAAAGTCATCAAAGAAATCATCATCGTCATCAATGTCATCATCATCTTCAAGTTTAATAGTTGTCTTACGATCATCTTTATTCTCTTCTGGTTTCTTAGGCTCAGACATAACTGCAGGCTTAGGTTCTTCAACTGGAACAACTTCAGCTTTCTCAGCTTGCTTATTTCTTTCTTCTTCAGCCTCTAATTCAGCAATCTTAGCATCGATCTTTCTAACAAGTTCATCTACATCAAAACCTAAGTCATCATCGATATCATCATCGTCTTCAGGTTCAGACTTCTTATCAACTTTAACAGGAGTCTTAACATCCTCTTCTTCATCAAAAGGATTAAATCCACCCTCTGCTTCCATTTGTTTCTTAAATTCTTCAAATGTAGGAATTCCACTAGAAACAGGTTTAGTTTCAGGTTCAGGTTCAGGTTTCTCTCTCTTTAAGAAATCAGGAACCTCATCTTCATTACGCATTCTTCTTTCACGAATTGCTCTAAGTTCTGCAGGTAACTGTTCATGGAATGGATTATTTCTAACAATTCCATCCTCTTTTTCTAATCTAGAATTTTCTTCATCAGTTTCCTCTGCTGAATTCATCATTTCTAATAATTTCTTTTTCTTTTCACTCTTAACAAATTCTTTTATATCGAATGTATGAACTTCTTTTTTAGGTCTAGTTGGATATTTAGCAGGTGGATATTTCTTACCCCAATCTAACTTAAAGTATGGAGTAAACTTTGTCTTAAATGGTTGTTTACGCATTCTTAAGATAATTACTTCAAATTGTTTCATTCTTTGTAAGTCTGAAACAGTAACTAATGGAGTTGAAGCAGTCTTATCATCTTTCTTAGACTTTTCTTCTCCACACATCTTAGATATTTCTTCCAAAGCCTTTAACTCAGTAGTAATCAAGTAAATAATATTACCACAGTTACCTCTAATAGTTTCAGCTTCCTCTTTACCATAAACATCATCTAATTGTGCAAAGTTTTGAATAATCATTGTAAAACGAATTTTACGAGAACGTGCTGCCGTAATCATTGTAGACACATCTTTTAAAGGCGGCATATTTGCAAACTCATCAAGTAAGAAATTTGTACGAATTGGTAATTTACCACCATGACGTTGAGCAACACTAATTAAAGTTTCATAAATTTGTTTAATTAATATTGTAACTAATGAGTGATATGTTTTCTTTTCATCTTGAATAACTATAAATACAGCAGTTGGTCTTTCACCAATACTTTCAAGATTAATATCTGAGTGACTTAACATCTCTGATAAATTTTCACGAGATGCAAATAATTTAACTTTTTGTTTAAATACTGATAAAATACTTCCTTTAGTTTCATTAGGAGCCATTATTGTACTAGAAGCATTAATGCTAGCTGCACTATTAGGATCCTTTCCAGCAAAGTATTCTTTAATATATGTAGATCCACCAAACTTTTCTTCACCAACAGTTGTTGCTAAAGAAATACTATTAATATTAATTTCATTTGGTTTAGCATCTTCAAATAATCCAAGTGCTACTCCTGAGAAATAATCAGCAGATGTTTTTTCCCAGAATGGATCAGCATTTTTATTAGTATCATCATATAGAATATTTAAAGCTAAGTCATCAAGTAACTCAATAGCTTTATCTTGATTTCCACTCTTATACATTTGATATGGTAAAGACATTGGATTCCAAGCATTACCATTTTGTGGATCACGGAAATTAAGTAATAATATTTGATATCCTTTAGCTCTTAACATATTAGAAGTCTTTTCATAAATCTCACCCTTAGGGTCAGTAATAATCATAGACTCTTTAGCTTTAGCTAAACTATGTACCATAGGTAAAATAACTGTCTGAGTTTTACCAGAACCAGTAGCACCAATTACTAATGAATGGTACTCACCATTATCTACCCACATTTCCTTTTCATTTAAAATAAGCGGAACACCAGCAGCTTTAGAACTTTTTTGTGTTAAAGAAACACACTCTAATTCTTCTTTAATCTCTTTATCTTTTGCCCATCTAGAATAACCCTTATCTTTCTTATCTGTTGTAATTCCAAATCCTTTTTCACGATCAAAGAACCAAGAACTAACACTTGCAAATAATCCAAGAAGTGCAAGTAAATAAAATACTATAGTTGCACCTATAATAGAAGGATCAAATGCATAAAATGGATTTAATCCACTTAAATGTCCTTCTATTGCAAACATATGGATATTCGCAACCGTAATACAAACAATATATAATAAGAAGATTGCAAACATAATAAATATTAATAAATCTTCTGGGTCTGCACGAAACTTAAACTTCATACCAAATCTTCCCTTCTTCCCATATTATAACTAATTTTTTCAAAAAAGTCATTATTTTTACTGATTAGAAACCATTAATTTAAATTGGTTTTCATCAAATTGATATAACCTATCAATTGACCCCTCAGTACTATATTTTCCACAACTTAATATTACTTCATAAATATTATCATTATTAGTATCTATAAAAGTATTATAGTAAGGCTTACAATTGTTTAATCCAACTGCAACACCTACTTCATTATATAGAGTATAAATCTCTCCATTTTTTACCATAAATGCAATACCAAAGTTCTCCTCAGGCTCAAAGTCTATAGGAAAAACATTAGTAATTAAATAGAAATCTTCTATAATATTATCTCCATCAAAATCAACACTTACTTTATATATAGAAGAAAATTCACTATCTCTTGCTAAATTATTCTCTTCTAAAACTTGATATACATATGTCATATCATCTACTTCAGACATTTCATAATCAAGTAATTTCATTTCATAATTTGCATCATAAGCAATAAAGTTACCAACAATATTTAAAGCTTCTCTATTCTCTTTAAATGCATACCATTTATCATCATGCCATAAATAATAATTACCTAATTCTTTATTATCTTCAAAAACTTTAAATTCTCTCCAGTTATATTTTTCAATTGCTTCTAAATAAGCTATATTATTCCACTTTTGATCTTTATATACCCATGTAGTATTATCTCCAACTATTAAGACTGATTCCATAGCTTCTTTCTTAATATTTGGAACACCAAAAAGTACAAACATAACAAGTCCAAATATAAGAAGGATAGCAATCAATATAATATAAGCTTTTTTACTTGCCACTGTATCACCTACCCAACTTTATAATAAACAATAGCAGATGTATTACCCCAGAAATATTTCTGCCACATATTAGTATATTTTGAAGAAGGATCCATCATATTGATTGTATCTCCAGTGACACTATCAATTGCAACCCAGTGTTGTCCTGTAGGTCCTTTAACTTCACAAACAGCATATACACCTTTTTGACTAACAATAGACTTAATCTTATTAAGTTTAGCTTCTCTACTTAATCCACTTAAACTTACTCTTTGTTGATATTTAAACTCTGGAGCAAACTTTTGAGCAGAATACCATAAGAAGTTTCCACCAGCAGCAAATCCTCCATGAGTATTTAAGTATTGTACAAAAGTTCCAGGATTAAATGGACTTACTTGTGTTTTAACACCACTCTTAGCAATTTGCATAGAAATTGATGTAACTAAACATCCTATTTGTCCTAAATTCTTACCAGAATTACCCATAGGAACACCTCTCCATTGAGGATCAGTTTGTTTCCATTTAGAGAATTCTCCTGTACTAATACAGTTAGCATTTTCTCCACTACTACAAGATGCTCTTTGTATATCAGCAGCACCCATATTATGAGCACTACTATTATATGATTGTAGTAATATTTGTTTATAATTTAATCCACTCTTAGCAAGAGATTCCCAATTCTTTTGATCAGTACTCTTGTAACTAGTGTTAATAATATATCCTTGTGCATTAACAAGAACTTCTCCTTGTGTCTCAGCAGCAGCAGCTCTAAGTGGATGATTTTGAGGTAAAGGATCTCTGGTTCTCTTAGCACCACTTACTTTACCACTCTTAACAATACCACCTTGTCCATCTCCACCACCCATATAAGAGCAGCCTTGATCAACATTACAGAACACTTGATCTGCAACACAAGAAGATATTTGTAATATCCATTGTCCATTTTCCTGAACAAGTTTCTTACCATTACTATTATTCATTGCTGTAGGACGAGCTAAAGCAAAACTTCTAGCTGCTACCATTTGAGCTTTTAATACTTCTTCTGGAGCATTAGGTCCAACTTCTGCATAAGCTACTCCTGCAACATAATCTTCAAAACTAACTAAATCTTGATCAATTGCTTTATTATAACTTCCATTACCATAAGGACTACCACATTCCATTAAACGAACCTTTAAGTCACTTACTTGCATATTCTTAACAACATTACCTCTTCCACCTAAATAGAATCCCTTAATATTATAAGAACAACTTCCAATAGAAGCACAATTACCTCCATTAGCATTTTTACCAATTAAGTCATTATAATCATTTACATAAGCAATAACCTCATCAGCAAGAATTTTATAATCTTCTTCACTTTTATGTTTTAAATAATGAGGAAGAATATCGTGTATCAAATTATCTTTAAAAGTTTCTTCATCATAAAAACCATCTTTAAGCATTGAATTAGCCCAACTCTTGATTGTTGAATTAGAAACCTTATCATAATCAATATTAGCATCATTAGCTCTTAAAACAGCAAATATTGCTACTATTTTCATTGCATCAAAACTCTTACCATCTTTTTCATAATCAAGTTTAATATCATAAATTCTTTTATAGAATTTTTCTTGTTCTTTAGAAGATGCAGTAAAGTACATATCTCCAGTTTCTTCTTCAAGAGTAGAACTCATTCCAAATGCATCTTCATAGTTACCAATAACTCCTGTAACCATTGCAGCAACAAGAATAACAATTAATATTAATAAAAGAACTGGTGCAAAAGTTAAAACCATTGTAATAACCATTTGTCTTACAAGGAATTTTCCTAATCCACCTTTTTTTTCATCTTCATCAGAAGAAGGAGAACCGTCTCGTTCTCCTCCTTTTTTATCCGAATTATTAGCTGCAGCAGCATTCATCTTACTTGCAGCTTCATCTAACTTTTTAGCATTATGTGCAGCAGCTTCTGCATTTTTAGCATCTTGTGCTTTCTTAGCAGCGTCGGCAGCTTTATCTGCTCCATTAGCAGCACCTTCTCCGCCACCATCAGCCATATTCTTAATTCTAGCAGCATCACCGATCTTGTCACCCATACCACTTTCAGCAAGTTTATCACTAGCCTTTTGTAGAGCTTTGCCTCCAAGACCATGCTTATTTGCCTTAGTAAATGCTTTTCCTAAAGCATCAGTACTTTTACCACCAGTAAGTTTATCAGCTGCTTTAACACCAGCACCTATAGCTACTGCATAAGGATTTTTAGAAGCGATAGCAACATCAGCGGCATTTCTAAGTGTATTAGCATTGTTTTCTGTTTTTCTTTGATCTTCAATTTTTGTTTGTTCTGAATAACTACGACCTGCATCATAGTCATCTTCATGTCGTGCTTGATATGCCATTGCCACCACCACCTTACTTCCTTATATTTTAGAATCCTCCTCCAGATCCAAAGGAATCTAATTCATCTTGTGTAACAGCAACATTTATTCTCATACGTCTATCTCCACATACTAGTAAAGCCTCTCCTTGAGAATAACGTTTAATACTTTCTTTTTCACTTTCATTTAAGTCAATTAATAAACTTAAATCTTCAACAGCTTGTTTTCTAAGACCCATTACTAAGTAATAAGAAGAGTTATCAAAGATAGCTTTTCCTTGAGTAATTACAGAAGGATCTGAGAAATCAGATGGTTGTTGAGTAATGATAACTGTACCAGTATTATATTTACGAGCACGTCTTTGTACTTGTGCTAAGAAATCAGCTCCTAAAGCATTATTATCACCTAATAATACATGAGCTTCATCTACCATAAGTACTGTATCTACACTAAAGTCTAAGCATAATCCCCAAGCATACTTTAATACGTTGAAGAATAATGCATTTTTAACAGTAGAATCACTATTCATTAACTCTTTAATATTAAATACCATAAAGTCACTACCCTTACGGATTGTAGTATGTCCATCAAAGTAGAACTTTAATTCTTTAGTAATTGGACGAACCTTTAATTCAAGTCTCTCCATTATATCTCTCTCTTGTGTATGATCAGTCATAGACATAAGTCTACCTTTAATTGTTGCATACACATCACTAAATGTTGGATAATCTTGAGAAGTATACTGAGAAAAATCTGTATTAAAGTCAATTCCAAATCTTCTATAAGTATCTTGTACAATTTCAGAGAACATTGTAAGTACATCCTCTTCAATAGAAGGATCATAATACTTCATAAATGCCTTTAAGAATTGTAAAGTACGAGTAAGTACTGTATAACCAAGACCTTGTTTAATTTCTTCTTCATCTGCATCAATAACGATTTCAAGTGGGTTAATTAAACCAAACTCTCCACCTTTACCAATATCAACAGTATCTCCACCATACGCATTAGTTAATTCTCTGAATTCATCTTCAGGGTCAATAATAACAATTTGACAACCATTACGTATATGAGTTCTAAGTAATAATTTAGCTGCTGTAGATTTACCAGAACCAGATGTACCAAGAATAATCATATTAGCATTATTTCTATTATTTTCTTTACGAATCTTGTATAAGAATTGATTAAATAAGATTACTCCTCCTGAGAAGTCTACTCCAAGTAAACAACTTAGTCCAGGATCTTTAATACTATCGAAAATAAATGGATACATAGCTGCAATTGTTACAGAAGGAATTGGAGTACCAATTCTTTGTTCAATATCTTGTGAAGGGAAAACTGGAAGTATAGATTTTAAAACTTTTTCTTGTTCAAATCTTAAAGATACAGCTTTCAACTCCATTGCATCTAAATAATTCTTAACATTTAATTTCTTTAACTCTAAATCTTCTTTAGTCTCAGCAGTAATCATAATGTGCATTTGAAAATCGAAGATTCTTGCTTGACTACCAGCAAGCATTGAAATGAAATATTCCAAACTTTCAGCATCTTGTCTAATTCTCTCTTTTGTAGTTTGATCTCTTTCATCTTGATATCTTTGTTTTAATTCGGCAACTTGCTTATTTAACATCTTTTGCATATCACCAAATGGTACTGGAATATGTTTAACTACTACCTTAATTCCAGACATATTTGTAAGTGATGATAAATAACCAGGAGCAATATATTTTGGATAAGATACAACTGTTAAAATAGTTGCATATTTGTCGCTAATGAAGAAATCACTAGCATTAAATTGTAAGCCCTTAGGAGCTAATTGACTTCTTAATCCTGTACTCATACTGGCATCACCGTTCCAAACTCTGTAGTATTTCCCCCATTTAAGAAATTATCTAAGATTAATCTTAAATCGGAATTACTTACCATTGAAGCATTAAGTCCAGCAGCAGCAAGTCCATTAATCATTTGACGAATTCTCTTTTGTGCTAAATCAGCATCTTTTGTTTTAAATAAGAAATAATATTCAGTATCTACAACATTATTTCTAATAAATGTTTCTCCTTTATCAATATCTTGTAATATTAATTTACGAATTGCAGGAGAACTTGTTTCATTAAGTAGTAATTGCATTTGAGACATGTAAACAGAAATATCTACAGGTCTATCTGCAACAACTAACCAAAATTCATAATCGATTGTGTTATAAAAATTTCTAAGCGCAATCAATATATTATTTTGTAGATCAGGGTCTAATATAAATATATTTCTAGGAGTAATCTTAACTCCAGTAACCTTTGAATTGTCACGAGTGACAATCATATTATTTTGTATGGCTCTTACAGGTAACCAATCTTCTGTAAAACCACTACTTTTGACGTTTTTTGATGACGACATTTTTATAACACCAACCTTTCCATCTATATCTTTGACGACCAGTAAAGAATTCATATGCTTCCTTTATTACAACTAACATATTATGGTAATATGGCACCGGCATAACAAGAAATCCTGTTATAAATGCCGGAGCTAAGCAAAATATCGTAATAGCCGTACTTGATAACGGCAGGAACGCAATTAGAATAAATGTAACCAGTACACCTCCACCAAACAAATACAAATCAAACGGTCTAAAAAATCCTAAGATTAATTGCCCTCTCTTCGTATTTGCAGGAATCAAATACTCATTATACACAAATATCACACACCTTTATTCTATTTTTTAGTAGCATTGTAATCTGCTTGTTGTTTCTTATAGCTTTCACTGCTTTCACGACGAGTAGCTTCTCCTCCAGCAGCTTTTGATGTTTTCTTTAATACAGAAGCAGTAAATGTAACATCATTTCCATCTTTATCCTTCTTGTATGGTTGAGAAGTATATTCGTGATATAATGGTCCATCTTTTTCTGCTTGTGTCAATGTTGCATCTTTTAAAGATTCATTATAAGTAGCTTTCTTTTGAAGGAATCCATTATCATTAGCTCCTATACCAGCAGCCCACCAGTCACCTGCAGCATAAGATAATTCTTCTTCAATTTTAGTAGCAACTGCATCATGAGCATCAATAGTACGAGTATATTTATTACCTTTTGCATCTTCAACATTAATAGTAAATGTTGCTGCACCACCTTCACGCTGTTGACGTGCCAAAGCATCAGCTTTTGCTCTATTGAAATCATTTAATGAACTCTTAACACCAACTTTTACTCCATCTTGTCCAGTTAAAGCATCGATATTAGCAGTTTTAACGTTTTCAGCAGCACCATCTGTTTTACCTTTACCCTCTAAGTAAGAGAATAAATCTTTTGCAGCTTTTTCGATACTCTTCTTTTGAGCAATATTTCTAGTTTCAGCATCAAATGATGTTGCACCTTCACCTTGGAATAATCTATGTCCAGTAGCATCCATTCTACCACGTAATGTAGAACCGGATGCTCCTCTTGAAATCTCAGTCGCATTACGCTTGTTAATAGCATCCAATACTGCTTTTCCTTGGTGATCTTTTGCACCAGCCCAAGCAGTCATACCAGTAACAGCACCACCAGCAGCACCAGCAAATCCAGCAAGTAAATGTTTACCTCTATTAAATAAAGTATTAGGATCTTTATTATTTACTGAATCAGCAAATCTGCTTGCTGTTCTAGAAGCATTGAATGATCCAATTGTTCCAGCAGCAACAGCTCCAGCTCCTGCAAGTGAAGCAAGACCACCAAATAAGTTAAATCCAGAATCTTTTAATCCTAGGACTTGCTTAATAAACTTAGGAGCTTGTTTAGCAAATACAAATAAACCAATCCAAATAATAATTAATGATAATACTCCGATAACTCCAGAGCCATGTTCAATAACAATACCATTAACAATCATATCTTGAATAATAAATATTACAAAATATACAACAGCAAGTCTTATAAATAAATCAAGATAAGTTGAAGTTAAAGTCTTACTCCAAGACTTAAACGCTTCATCTCCACTACCTTTAGGATCCATATAAGATATTAAAGGTATTGGTGCAATTAAACGTAATACTGCAAGTTTAATAGCACGAACAGCAATATCAATTGTAAAACTTAATAATATAAATACAAATATAATTGCAACAATTGTTGAAATTAAAGGCATATAAGTAAAATAATATTTCTTACTACCTAAGAATTTACTACCAAATAGACCATCATCTAATGTACAAGTCTTATTAACCATTGCAATAATGTCACCAGGATCAGCATCTAACTTAGTATAAGAATTCAAAAACTCTGAATCCATATCTTGACATACTCTATTTTTATTTAATGTTGCTGGATCTTTTGTACCAGTATCAGTTCTCTTATCTTTTGGCAACAGATTAATTCTATAAAAAGCCTTTAAAATTGTTGATGAGAAAACTCTTGAAGAAGTTTCCAGTTTATCTTCATCTCCATCAACATAATTAGCACTTGTATCTGTAGTACCTAGAACCAATCTACCAATTGTATTATTTGATAAAATTCTATGTTGTAAAGAATATAAAGTACCAAATAATAATCCATTATTATTAATTTGTTTTTCATATTCATTTCTAGGACTAGTAATACTAATTGGCATTAATAAAGTAATAAGTATTAATGACATAGCAACTCTTCTAAGTAAAGAGCCTCCGCCTTTTTCTTTAGAAAAACTATCAGGATCAATAATACCTCTTAAAAATACCATTGCTAATTGGAACATCATAAAAACTCCAAGGATTACTTGGACTCTTCCATAAAATTTCATAATAGTATTATTACTAAAAATATCAGCTGAAGCGACATTAAAGAATAGTTGATAAGCAATTCCTAATAGCCAATAAGCAGGTCTATCTAGAAACGCGAAAATAGAACGGATTAAATCACGTCCTAAGTTTGATGACTCTAAGTATGAATCTCCCATCTATATCACCTCTCCTATTGACCAATTCCACAAGTGGATTCAGATGTTAAACCAAATAAATCTAATAACGCAGCAGCAAGAGTTGGTACAAAGAATAATAATGCTGCAAATACTAAACGTAAAGCAAGTTTCTTAGCAGCTTTTTGCATTGCCTCATCATCACCCTTAGTAATAACTTTTAAGAAATCAATACTACTTAAAACTACTACTAAAACCATACCAATTATTGTGGCATAAGTTAAAATTTTATTTAATAACCATGCAACAGAATTTTCATCATCAGGATTACCTAATAATGAATCAGATCCATCGCAATCTTGTGTTTGATTATATCCATCAGTTAAGTCCGAAATATTAGTTTTTGCAGCAATCAATACGCCATCTGAGAAAGACACAGCATGCGCTTGAACTGGAACAAAAGCAAATAGTGAAATAAACATAAATATACCAACGATTATCGCTTTTTTCATATTAACCACTCCGTTAAACATTATATCATAATAAGTATATCAAATGAAAAAAAAAATAGCAATAAATTGCTATCTTTTCTCGTAATTTTAACCAGCTGCTCTCCAGCAGTTTTCCCAGCTAGCTGTATCTCCTTGTCCACCTTGAGCAACCATATTCATTAATACAGAAACAAAAGTTACTACAAAGAATACTAACGCAGCATAAATAAATCTCTTAATTAATCTACTTTGTGCAGCCTTAACTTCTTTTTCATCACTAGAAATAACAGCTTTTCCTAAATCAATAGTACCTAAAAGAATTAATAGAATTGGAATACCTAATTGGAAAATTGGGAAAATTCCTTTCTTAATAACTCTTACGATTGGTAATAATCCTCCGCATGCATCGATTGCACCGAATTGAACTAGATTTGCCATTACGACCACTCCTTCTTAATTAATTATAATATTATCAACAACTCTTTGTCAATTGTTAACGTCTAAATAAACCAAATATTTTTCCAGATCCATCACTAACAGAAGAATTAATTAATCCCAATTGTGACAACAAATCTGCAATAACTGAATTTCTCTTTCTCTCATCTAATGGAGGCATATTATAGAATATCTTAATACCTGCTTCAGACTCAAAATCAAAAACATCATTATTTTGTAAAATACTTTGATTTAATACAACTTTTTTGCCCACAAGGCTTTGAAATACAATTCTATTTCTCTGAATTAATCGATTTAATTTTAATGTAGATGGTTCAATTAAATAAATAATATCTTTACAAAAAGAACTCTCTCTACATCCGTTTAAATCCATTAATATTACTTTCATATTTGAATATTTATCTAATGTTGCTCTTAAATTATCTTGTTTAATAGAAATCATTCTCTTATCATAAAAATAAGGGAAATCATTTTTATCTATTTCTATTGCTAAAACTTTTTCTTGTCCATAAACAAGTGATAACTCCTTAAGCATCATATAAATTAGTGTTGTTGCTCCAGCAGAAGCTGTAACATTTCTAACACCAAGAATAATAGTACTGCTCTTCTTAGGTTCACTCTTTACAGGAACACTAGCTTGAGGAGCACTTTTCTCTTCTACAAGCTCCACTATCTCCTTAGGTGCAGGAGGTTCTGTAGGAGGTGCCTTCTCAGCCATCTTAGCAATATGTTCTACTTCTTTATAAGTATTTGGTTTCTTAAGTAAATAAGAAACTCCACTAACATTAGTTGTAAAGTTATAAATTTTCATCTGAATTAATTGATTTAAAAAACTAGGGGTACAAAGCTTACTTCCTTCCGGAAGTAAAAATACTATTTTATCTGGATCTATATAAGCAATTAATCTCTTATATATATTATAGTCATCATATGACTTTAATGCAGTAACATCAATTATTAAACGGTCAAAGAAGAAATCTTTAAACATTTCTCCTATCTCAGCTGCATCATATTCACCATTAACACTTTTAATAATGTCAGCATCAAGATTCATTATTTCATCTCTATACTGATTTGCAACTACAATATCCATAGTATCAACACCCTTTTATTCTTGCAATTAATTATTAAATACTTTTGTATCTCCTGTAATATTTAAAATTCTTAAATCCAATACATTTTGAACTATAGGAATATTAATATCAATACGAGTAAGAATACGATAATAATATCCAGGATCACTATTATTATCCCTATGTACAGATGGATTTGAACTCTTTACAACATTTACTTTGTATTCACAGTATCCATATCTATCAAAAGTTTGTGTTCTAACAGATGGATCATCTGGTTTAAAGTAGCTTTCCTCACAACGAAGATTATTTATGCTCGTATAACCAATGTCTTTCGCATATTCAGCAATTTCTTCCTTACAATCAGCTCCACAATCACCATCATATTCTTCATATAAAGCAATAATCTTATTCTTCATACGAAAAGCTTTAGTATAGTTTACATTGTAAGCCATATATGCAGAAACAACAGAAATAAAGACAATAATTATAACAATCATTGTTGTACTTCCCATACCTTCATTCATGAATTCTCACCTACTTTGTCTGTAACTGAATTTCTTTAGAATCTCCCGCTACTTGAAAGAATCTAATTCCCATAATTCTTTCAATAATAGGAAAACTAATATCTACCTGTGTTACAACTCTAAACACAGCATATTTTTTACCATTTTTATGAGTGGTATGAATTTCATAACAGTATATGTCTCCACCCTTACACATACCGCTGTTTTCACTACACGTTGCATCACAATTCAAAGAAACAGGATTATACTTTAAATCCTGTGCTTTTTGTTTAATAGCTCTACGACAAGCTGTATCACTAGATGCTGATCCACTTATTTCAGGATAGCAGCCAGAGCCCTCGTATTCTTCAATGACAGAGATTATAGCATTCTTCATTTTAAAAGCTTTCGTGTAGGAAAAAGTAAGTCCTAAGACTCCAATTACAATAACAAGGAATATAATTAAAAAGAAAAAATTAAATATTCCTCCAAAAGCCTCTTTCATGCAAACCTCCTATTATTATCCTCTATATGTAGATAGATTTGTCCATTGTGCATTAATTGTGTTTTGAATAGTTGGCCACATTACCCAGAAGAAAGCAATAACAGCAGCAATTGCTAAAAGAGTAATAACAGTTAAGTTTAATTCACCAGTAGCAGCTTTCATTTAATGAATCACCTTTCCTTTCCTATCATAAATTCATTATAACAAACTATATTTGAAATAACAATTCTTAAAAAAGCATCTTTACATACTAGAACATCATCATCATAGAGATTAAGATAACTAGCATAACACCAATTCCTGTACAAACAAGCATTACCATTGTTTGACTTTCCATATGGTTTAAACGCTCTTTATATTTAGTTTCACGAGCTTTATTTTGTAAAGAAGAAACTGTTTTAGAAAACATCATAAGTCTTTCTTGTTTTCTCTCTTGTGAACCAATTCCAAGACGATATAAAAGTCTCATCATTCTCATTGAATCTCTTACAGGATATGTATTAGCAAATTCCATATAAGGATCAACAGAAGAATCACCAGAATTGATTCTATCTATCATTTTTCTAAGTCCCGGTTTAAATATTTCAGGAGCATCTCCAATAGACTTACCTATTGCAACCGGAACAGTATAATGTTGAATTAAAATCTCTAAACTCTTTAAATAATATGGAAGCATAATATCAATCTCTTGTAAGTGTTGTTTATAATAACCTTTTAATTGAGTATAAGGTAATTTAAATATTGCATAAGCAACAACAACAGCAACAACAAGATTTAAAAAGAATTGAGCATTAATTATTTCAACTGAATTATTTCCAGATATAGATAATACTAATACAAATAAGAAAGCAATGAATCCCATTGTAATTCTCTTTGAATATAATTGATCTACATCTACATCTTCTCCATATCTAGCATAAACCAAAAATTGGTAATCATCTTCTTTTAACATTTCCAAATATTTTTGGTTATCTGCAAAAAACTTATCCTTATCAATAGTATTATTGTAAATTAATACAAACATGATAATAGCACCAACAATTAGTATCTCCATTATTCAGCACCTACATTCTCATAATAGTATTTTTCTCCTTTAACTAAGAAGAAAGTGTTTACAATTAATACACCATGCATCAAAAACTGAACATACCATCTTTCTAGTAATTGCAAGTATGTATCTCTTCCTAATAAGTATTGAACTAACATTACTAATAGGTAAAGCATAATACCGAATTGTAAGAATGATTTATGGAATGTTGCTCTTTCAATTCTATCTCGATATACACTTTCAACAAGCATATCGATATCTAATTGCATGTTCTCTAAAGAGTCTGCAGAGTTTTGTGCACCCTCTTTAGTAATTTGTAAAAATAATTGATGCATATTTTTAACTATGTAATATGGATAAAGTTTTGACATATAGTCAAGTGCTTCATCAATTGTACCATTATCGTAACTCATATTAATCATTTGTCTTACATCAGCTAAGACTGGATCTTCTAATACTCCTGAGTTACATACACCCTCTAACGCTTTAACAAAAGATTGTGTAGTACCAAATTCCATAATAGTATTTGAAGTATAAACTTGAATTTGCTCAAAGATAAATTCTGAATATACTTTTTTACATCTTAGAAATGCTAAGTATGGTACAAATGAAACTGCAATAGCAGCATATATAACACTAATAATCAAATTATAGAAATATAAATATGAAACTACTCCAGCAAACCCAGCAAAGATTGCCACTTGCATAGCATACTGCTTAACAGTATATTCTTGACCAAGCTGCTTAGTCTTTTCACGAACTACTTGGAAAGAATATGGAGCAAATTTTTCATACATACCTTGTACTTGTCCTAATACATATTTACCAACATTCTCACCCTTATAATTACGATATAAATAAATCGCAACTACAAAGATTACAATGATAAAGAACTCTTCTAAATACATATCATCACACTCCTACCCTTCCAAACGTACAACATTAGGCATCACAGGATTAGTTGCGGTTTGTGGAATAACTTGAGTAGGAACAGCAACCTGAGTTGGTGGCTGTGGAACAATAACCTGAGTAGGCTGTTGTGGATTAACAGGTACACCATTAGGAATAACAGGTTGTGTAGGTTGTGCAGGTAAAGGAACTGGATTATCAACAGGTGGAGCCATAGGTACAACGTCAGGTTGGTTAGCAGCTAATACATTTGGATCAGCACTACCAATTTCAGGAACCATTGTAGAAACAGCTGAATTACCTAATTGAACATCACCAGAAGCATCAACTACTGGAACAGACTCTGCTTTACCAAGCTCAGCACCTACAACAACATTTGTTTCTTCATCTGGTTTTGCTCCAGGAACATTCTCTTTATTGTCTTCAGTACCAACAAGAACAGGTCCATCACCCAATACTGGTGGAACTACCGGAACAGAAGGAATATTATTTTCTTCCACAGGTTCTGTTGAAATATTATTATTTTCAGTAGTCTCAATAGGAACTACATTATTTTCTTCCACAGGTTCTGTTGAAATATTATTATTTTCAGTAGTTTCTGTAGAAACTACATTGTTTTCTTCAACAGGTTTTGTGGAAGCTTCCTCTGCAGGAGTCTCCTCTTTATTTTCGTCTTCTTTTGTGACATTGTTCTCTTCACTAGCAGCCACTTTCTCATCTTCTCCAGTATACTCCGTAATTGGAAGTTCGTCTGGAAGATCTCTAATGATACTACTAATATCGATATTTTGATTTTCAATATATTCTGTCAAATGAGCTGATGGTTTACACATCATCATTTTACCCATTTGTTTTTGATAAATTATTCTAGACTTTGGTTCATTATTTTCATCAACATAAAATTCACAAACTTCATCTAGCTCACGATGGAACTTACCATATTCTTTACTATAGAATGCTTTGATATGTACACCTAATTGAATATAACGATAAATCGTTGATAAGAATTGATGTACATCCAAGTCAGTCTCCATTAATGAATAAAGACGATATGGTATAGCAGATGCCTTATCAGCATGGATTGTTGATAAGATGTTGTGTCCTGATGAAATAGAGTTACGTACAGCAGAAACAGCTTCTGCAGAACGAACCTCGGAAAGTAGAATCCACTTTGGATTCTGACGCATACAAGTAACTAATACATCTGAGTAACTAGCAACATTGTTTGTCTTCATCGCAACAATATCTCTTTGAGGATAAATCTTGTCTAAGTGTAACTCCAAAGTATCCTCAATAGTAATAATCTTTTCATTAGTAATTGTATGAGATGCTAAATATTTAACAAACTCAGTTTTACCAGAACCAGTTTCTCCAGCAACCATTATGTTACAGTGACCTTCAACACATTTAATTAAGAAATCATGTATTGCTTCAGTAAAATAATCTTCTTTTAATAATTTGTCTTTATCAAGACGAATCTTAGCTGGAGTTTTACGAATAACTAATGCAATACCATTTGTAGCTATAGACTGATGTACAAAGTTCATACGTAACTCTGCAGACTCAGCATCTAAGAATGGCTTAGCATTGTTAAATGTAGTACCCATAACGTTAGAACATTGAAAGGCCAACTTCTCAACGAATTCAGGAGTGGCCCCTTCAATTTCAACTCTCATAGATCCTTGAGTTAAAGAACGAATCCAAATCTGTCCATTGTTATCATAAGAAATATCGGTGATATCATCATCATCTAATAATGAACGAAATGGTCCAAAGTCTAACTTGTCAAATATATTTTCATTCATTTAACTCACTTCCCTTTTTATAATCTTTTTATTTATTCTCTTTTTATTAACTTTCTGTCCAATATGTATGTTCATTAATCCATTGTGTTAATTGGTCACTTGATTTTTCAAGATCTCCAGGTTCATCCTTTAAACTTTCGTTTGTAGGAACAAGAATTAATGTTGTATCATAAGTTCTCATAAATTCTGCTTTCTTAAGCAAGATATAATATTCTTCTGGTAAAGCAAATACTACCATTGCTGGAGTTCTGTTCTCATCAATATTTTGGAAAACAGGTTTACCAGAACTATCTTTAACAGCTAATACTTCAATGTTAGCAAATAATTTTCCTAACATAATCTTATCAGCATCTTTAGTTAACGCCTTAGGATCATTTTCATTAATTTTATTAACTGCCTTTAGATATATATCAATATAGTTACCAGGATATACAGAGTTACCATAAGTACTAGCTGTATCAACTGATAAGTTATATAGTACATATCCTTTTGGATATTGAAGAATAATATTTGTAGGTAACTGTTCTTTTTCTACAACAGCTCTCTTATAGAACAAACTTCCTTTTGGAATAACAGTATCTACTGCAGAGTACTTATCTACTAATTCACCCATATTAGTGATTACATCTCCCTCTAACATTGAAGGAGGTACTTGTCTAGTAGCAATCATACTCTCAGTAATTTGTACTCCTGGATCAATTTGTTCAGCAGCATATGGAACATTAATTGGATTAATAGAACTTTTAATACGCATTGTATATGCAAAATATAATATAAATATTGCAAGTACAACACCAATAACTGTGACTGTATTTTTATTTTGTAAAAATTTTCTTAGTCCTGTAGTTAAATTTCCCATTTTTATCCTCCTTTACTTTTTAAGCCTCCCCGTAAAGTTCACGAAGATTTTGACATTCACTTGAGTTTAATAATAATCCCATCTCAGTTTGAACATCAGATTTATAGTTTGTTTCCAATACTGCATCGTAACTAGTAGAAATATTAGCAGCTAATTTATCACCACTACCACCAGTTCCTGTATTGAATCCGATTGAAGTTCCTGAATCAATTTTTACACTTACTTTTGGTGGAACTTCATTAATATCATAGAATCCAATTGTATAAGCTCTAGATGCATCTACGTTAGTTGCGAATCGATAAAGGAAGCTCTCTACGAACTTCTCTTTATCGATACGATATAATCCACAAGTTGATTTATAGAAAGGATCTAAAGCATCAATCATAGCAGCATCAGTAGTTTCTTTTAATAAGTAATAATCTAATTCACTACCTGTTGAATAATTATTTAAAACATTTAATAAGTTTAATGCGATTAAAGCAAGTAAGATAATTCCAACTGTTAAAATTCCTTTATTCATACTCTCTCATCCCTCCTAATCATTATGAATGGTGTCACAACCAGGCATTTGCCAGTTAACCATATTGTTACAATATAGTGAATCGTTATTTAATGGAAGTTTATTATCACTACCTAAATTACGAATCTTCTTACTGTAGTAACGTCCTACACCATTGTTATCTAGTGTAAATCCACTATCACTAAATGCTGTGTAATTTGATCCACCTGAACCAGCTTTATCCTTACGCATTTCACGAAGAACTTTTGGAGTCAAGTAGAATTGATAATCTAGATTATCGTTTGTATACATTTCTGCACTACCATCTTTTGCTTTCTTAGCAGCTTCTTGTAATGCTTGCATGTATTTAACTGGGTTAGATTTATATTCAGTATTTTTTGTATTAACTGCATATTCTGACCAGTTAAATCCAGGTTTTCTACCAGCAGTGTCAGGTGAAGCTAAATCAGATCCATCTGCAGCTGGGAATAAGTTCTCTAAATCAGTAGAACGAACTCTATATGCCTCTCCTTGAACAGGTTCAATACATTCATCATTACTTGTATTTATAGGATTATCATTGATTGCATAGAAGCATTCAATATCAATATCCCATCCAAAGTATCCAAAGTCTTTAGCATGAGCTTTAATATTATATTTCTCAGGTGCATAATTTGCAGGTGGATTCATAACTGAACCTTCACCAATACATTCAGCACCAAGTTGAGCATCTTGAGATACTGATAAATCTCCAATTACTCCTGTATTAACAAGTTGTCTATGTTTATAAGCATTCCACCAAGCACCATTTATGTTCTTAGCGTCTCCTGGAATACAGAACTTACCAGGGAATGCAAACCAAATTGATTTATTTCCACCACCATCGGCAGATCCTTGATTTTCTTTATCTACTGCTGGATCATAAGATACTTCATTAGTCTTTAAGTTTCTCCAAGATCCTGGGAATCCCCAAGTAGAACGATATAAGTTTTTATCTCCTCCAGTTTGATAACATCCTAAGATACCTTGATCTTTTTCAGGATAATCTGGAAGTAATGTTGAAGTTTTACTTGTTTGTGATGAACTAACTGGATTACCATGTTTTAAGTAATCAGCATTTGAATTATAAGGGAAATTAATTGTAGTTTCCTTAGTTTGTCCAAGTTTAGTATAGCTTGCAGAAATAGTAAATTCAGCTTGAGTAGTTGAACAAGAAGCCATACTTTGACATTGTTTAACTAAATTATTATATCTTTCTTGGTTCTTAGCACAGTCATATTCAAGAATATTAACATAGCCTGCATATTGACCACTAGTTATACAATAATTTTTCCAATCTTCAGAACCTTCTGTCATAACAGTTTTACATGGAACATAATTATTTAAATAAATATCCCCTGGACATTCTTCCCATTTACAATCTGCATCACATGGTCTCCAATTATCATAGTATTTACGGAAGAATCCATCTTTATCACCATAGAAGAATTTATAATATTGATATCCTTTTCCTGGTTTATATGCCCAACCATTAGCACAATACCATCTACCAGGAATAGTTTCATTTTTACCATGCCAATCAGATGTAGTAGAACCATTACTTCTATCATAATATCCAACACATCCAGCTAAATCTCTTTGCTTCCAAGCATTTACACCTTTATTATAATTACGACTTAATTTAATACCAAAAACTTCATCATAATAAACACCATTAGTTTTTGCATAAGCAGAAATGTCACCATAAACTTTCTTATAGCATGATGTAGAACATTTTTTAGAATAAATTCCACCATCACATTTCTTTACACAAGAATCAAAGTCTGTATTTGGACCAGCTTGTTCATAAACTTCTCCACCACTATGGTAACATTGTGGTCTTGGAGAACAAATTTGTGATTTACATAAATCTGCAGAAGAAGGTGCTTTAGACATATTACATGATACACGGCTTGTAACACGAACTTTATATTCAAAACACATACCTGCAGCAGAAGCAACTGGAGGTCCATATTCAACCTCAACTGCCTCTTCACAAGTTACATCACAAGAAATTGTAGTATCTTTATTTTCATAACTTGGTGTGTAATGATAAACAAGATTTGTACTTTCTGAATAAGTAGACACACCATATAAATATTGTTTATTTGTAAAATATTTATCTCCTACTAAAGTTGATTCATTAGCAGGAATACTTTCTAATTTATAATCACACTTAAATGTAATTAATTCATCATTATTTCTATTGCTAATACCAGATGAATATTTTTTAGAAGCATGTTCTTTTGCATAACAGAATTTATCTTCAAAAGAACCAGATCCTCTCTTAATTGTTTGAGTAGTACCATTAGCTCTAACAGTATTATTTGTACAATCAATAGTATAAGCAAGATAATTAGCATCTACAAGAGAACCAATTTTATAAGATACTTCTGAAAACACAGGCTCTAAAACTCCATCTGTAGTAAACATAGTAGCTTCTAAATGATCCCAATAACAAGAACTCATTGAATTATACACACAATCAGAAGATTTAAGTTCAACTAGAACTCCTTCTAATCCAGAATCAGGATCATCATATGTTCCCTTTGCTGTAAAAGTTACAGGATGAAGATATTCAATCTTTTTGCTAGCTACATCAGCTGGAGCAGCATAACCATTTATTTTAGCAATAGTAAAATAAACTCCATCTTTTACACTTTTTAGCATTTCTACTTTAAATTGACCTTTAGAATATGTTAGTTGCAAACCATATTTATTAACAACAACTGTTGATTCTGAACCTTTTGTACATGATTTTTGACCACATTTTGAATAAGGTACAACTACTACAGGATCTTTAGTTTGACTATTTGTAGAGTTGTTTCCAGTAGTATTATTTCCAGTAGTATTATTGCCAGTACCAGTATCAGTTGTTGGAGTATTTCCAGAACCATCGTCAGGATTGACTGGTTTTGCTAAAACTGAAAAAGAAAAGCAAAGAACAAATACTAATAACGCAACCCCAATTAATCTTTTAAGCATTTTCTTCGGATTCATCACCCTCAGCTCCTTTCAAAATTTCATAAACTTTATCATAATTCTTATTACGATGAACTTTATACTGATCAACTTCTTCTCCAACTCTTACAAGTCTACCAGTAATCATAAAGTCATTACTAAAATCACTTCCTAAGAATCTTGTACAAGTAACTACACTTAAGATTTTATCATCATCTTTTAAGTCAACATCGTAATCATAAATTGAATTTTCTTTTACAAGTTCAATATACTTGTTTCTAACATCATCAGGATATTCTCCCTTTGGAAGAGAATCAAGTGTAAATTGATCAATGAATCCTGCTGCAAAAATCTTATATAAATAATTCTCACCATTCATAGTAAGTTGAATATATTGATTTTTCTCAGCAACATCAGGATAAACAAATCCCATAAGTTCTTCCATTCTGTCGAAGTCATCATCATGTACTCTTGGATAAGGACCTAAATTCATAATATTATGACCATAAATAACCATTGTATTATGATAATCAGAATCTTTATTCAAAGACCAAGTAAATGATGTTGAAACAACAGGATAGTCAAATTCTTGTGAAAGAATTCCATATACAGGATAGTCGATATTAGTTCCTTGAACTCTTACCCATCCTATAGTTTCATGATCTCCATTATCATTTTGTTTTGATTTTTCGATATTATCTTCTCGAGAAACCACTTTGTAATAATCGTTATTACCAAAGATTTGGAAGATCATTAGTACCCCTAGTAATAACATCAGTACAATTAAAGCAATTATTAGCAATACATTGTACCTTTTGAGTCTATCGCTCAATTTCTTTTTTCTACCGCTCATACTACCTTTCCTTTCTATTTTAATTTATACGGAGAATTTATTGTTCCAGCTCCACTACTAATTACAGTATCCTTCTTTAAGAATCCAACTACACGCATACCAAAATCATAGTATGCTGGAATCTCATCAACAGGAACTCCTATATCAGTAACAGCACCAGCTTTTCTTTCAGCACTTGGAACTGTATCACACAACCAATAAGAATAATTATTTTCATAAGCAACTGCTTGTGCACTAAACATATCATGCATGCAAGGAGCAGATAACTTAACTTTATATTTATTATATTTTTCTACTTCTCCATAAGTAATATTCTTCTTATATACAGGGATTGAAATTTCATGTGTTGTAAATATAGAAATATCAATATATTCACTCGCTTGATTATTAATTTTATAAGCATGACTATTTTTATTTTTAGGATCATATTTGATACCTTTAGACTCATCCATTGATGTAATCTTTGGTCTATCTGAAGTATCTTTCAAAGTCGAATTAGAAATAACTTTAATAGTACCATCATCCTCAACTTCCATTATTCTCCAAATATAACCATTGCTTGTTATATACTCACCAGGATATCTTTTATTAAGTAAAGATCCACCCTTAGCCTTCTTTGTTTCTCCAAATGAATAAGGATTTTCCTCAGTTCCATCTCCAGCAACTATTAATGAGTCACCCTTAACAACAATCATTGGACGAACTCCATAATTTGTTTTAGTTTTTTCAAGAAAGAAATCATTGTCTTCGGCTTTACCAAAGAAAAATGCTCTTGTTAGATAAGCTTCATTATTATCTTTCTTAGCCGCAATCCAAGACATAGTGTATGTTTTCATGAAATTATCTTCTTTTTCTTGAGCTAAATTAACTTCTACATTAGAAGGAATATAAGCATATCTTTCTTTTGTATAAGATTTGCATGCCTTTGCTTTTAAATCTTCATCACTCTTAATTGTCATATCACAGAACTTTGACTTTACTAAAAATTTCTTAGCTTCTTCTGTAAAATGTTCTAAATATACTTCATCTAGCCATTTATCAATTTTATTAAAGTTAACATTTGAAACATCTTCATCTTGTACAAGTATTACATTATTATTACTATCTATTCCATAAATCATAAACATCATATTTGATAATAATACAAAATTGTTTTCAGGGAAGCCTTTATAATTTGTCTCATCGCCTAAATCTTTTTTAACAGTACTAATTAAAGATTTAACAACTTTAACTTTTCTTGTAACTTCACTTTTATTACTAAAACCATCAAAAGCTGTATACACAATTTCGTACGTACCAGCTTTCTTTGTATTTACTTCTCCCTTAATAGTAACTCCATCAGTATCAAGTTTACCATCAGTATCATCTACCACACTCTTTACTCCAGGATCAGTAAATTCTTCTCCCATATTAATGGTCATATCTTCTTTGCCTTCTAATTTAATTTGTGGTCCAGTATGATCAATTGATGATTTCATAAATCCACAATCTAAATATGCATAATATTTATATTCACCATTTTCACGTCTTACCTTAACCCAACTATTCTCTAATGAACATAAGTTATTTGAATAAGGTGCTTTGAAATCTTCTTTTAAATATGCTTTCTTATATAACGTGTTTAAAGAAAGAGTTTTTACTCTTTCTCCTGTAGGTAATTGTTCTTTATTTAATTCAAAATATCTGACAGCAGCATCTTTTAATACTTTTTCATTATTTCTAAATGTAATCATAGGCGATAATACTAAGAACCAAACAAAAGCGCCAATAATTGCAAAAACTACAACTAATCTAATTGTTTTCATATATTTCTTTTGCATAAATCCTCCTATGATAATTGATAACTGTAATGTTTATCACGAATTATAATGTCTAAACTTACTTCTTCAAATGATTCAAAATCAGCCGGAACAGTCAGATAAACCTTCTTGCCAAAGTACTTTTTAGTGATTGCTACTTCGATGCCCATATCTTTAGCTTTTCCTCTACTATCCTTATAATTAATTCTACCATACTTATTCAAAAAGTCAATCATGTTTTTGGCTTCATATTCGTCTGAAGAGAATGTAATTTCCATGATTTTATAACCCTCTGGAGCAGTATAAGAATTAGTCTTTACATTACACTCAGTACTAGTACAACTATTAGTGTTATAAGTAATTGTAGATGCATATACAACTGAATCAATACTTAGTGAATCTTCCTTACCATATATAGGTACATCGAAGTAATCTCCTAAAGCAACTACTTCAGTATCTTGTATTTTACTAACATCTTTTACTTTCAATTTAATCTGTCTTAATTTGTAAAGTCCACTCTTTTCTTGATAACATAATACAAATTTATTTTTAGGTATATCTTTATCTACTTTATATATTGCAATAAAAGTAACACTTTCATCTCTTTTTAATTTCTTTACTTTTTTATAACTAGTTCCAAAATCTTCAAATTCTTTTGCATAAGTAGTTTCAGTTACTTCATAGTTCTTAGTACCAGCAAGTAAATGGAAATTACTTATATCTAAGTTTCTAGGTTCTATATTATTTTTAACAGTAATTGATACTACCACAAAGTTACTATTATTAGAAATAATCTTACCAGCTCCATCTTTATTAGATAGATAAGCATTTCCTACTTTAATAGTATAACCATTGGCTTCATATGAATCCCCTTGTTTATAAACTTTATTAGTAACAAAGAAGAATGAATAACAGTTATAAGCAATAATTCCAATAATAAGCACTACTATTGCTCTTGTAATAAATTTATGTTCTGTATAAAAGTATCCAGCATTTCTTTTAAATCTCTTATATCCACGCTTAATAGTATTAATATCAAAATCAAAGCTAACTTCAACTTCTGCTCTATCTTCTTCACTTAGATTTAATTCTTCAAGATCTGAATTAAAATCAAATTTTTTAACATCTAATCCAAAGATACGTACAACAAATACTCCTAAAGCAGGTAATTGACCAACCATAAAGATCATAAGTAAATCTCTAGATAATCTTAAATCCGCTGCATCAACAGTCTCAGTATATGTTCTAAAGAAACTACTAATCATTCCTAATACAAAGAATAAAAGTACATAGACAATGATTGGTGTTAAATATGCTTTCCAAGGTTTCTTCTTATGAAGTAATAAGAATAGTAATGCAATAGTGCCAGCAACAACTAATAATATTGCAACACGCATCCAAAAAGTAATGTGACCCGAAATAGGATCAGCATATAAATCATAAATACCATAATCCATGAATCTATTAACAAATTGTACAGTATCAAATGTTTTGTATAAAATGTATAAGCCAATTAATAATAACGCTACATGGATTTTACGAAAGTTCTTAATTAAAAAGGCATAAGGCTTACGTATAATCATAGTGTACACACTCCCCTATTATCATCATATTAAGTATAACCTATTTAGAAAAAAATAGAAAGTAAATATACAAAAAAATACAAAAAAAAAGCACATTTAATGTGCTTATTTTATATCAATAATTTCAACTTGATAATTTCCGTTAGGACTTTCAACTGTTACAATGTCTCCTACTGAATGATCAAATAAAGCTTGAGCAATTGGGCTCTCATTAGAAATTTTACTTTCAAATGGATCAGCCTCTTGACTACCTACAATCTTATATTCATCTTCTTCATCGTCATCAACATATTTAATTGAAACAGTATTTCCAATACTAACTTTATCAGTATTAACTTCAGCAATGATAGAAACATTTTCTAACATTTTTTCAAGTTGTTTAATTCTTCCTTCAATTTGAGCTTGTTCGTTTCTAGCAGCATCATATTCAGCATTTTCAGATAAATCTCCTAAAGCTCTAGCTTCTTTAATAGCTTGAATATTTTCAGGACGACGAACGTTAATTAAATCATCAAGTTCTTTTTTTAAATCATCTAACCCTTCTTGTGTTAGATATACTGTATTTTTATTAACCATTTAAATCACCTCTAAAATAAAAAAATCTAAATAGTGAATCACTACTAGACTCAACTTGCAGTAGTATATCACATTTTTTTATCGAATTCAATATCCTAATTATTTAGTTTTTGGACTCTCATTCTTATATGTAAAATTATATGCTTGTTCTACATCAATATTAGATATTATTTGCTCTAAATCAGCACGACTATAATTATCTATATTTAATATAGAAAATGGATCTTTTTCCTTTTTCATCCAGTTTGCAACTTTACTATTAACATCAGCTAAAGCATTTGGATAATTACGGAATGCTTTTAAATCTTCCATATTAGATTCACGATAACGTAATTTATCTATTTCTTTAACAGTTTGTTTATTCTTACGTAATTTACAATAAGCAGGAATCATTCCTAAAACTGTAATTGCTCCAATACCAGTAGCAACCAAAACTGGATTTTGTGTACTTAATGCCTCATGTATTTGAGGAATATAAGTTGCACCTGTAGCTGCCATTAAAGTAACTAAACCAGAAGCTGCCATAGCCATTCCAGCATTATGTTCACGTTTAACAAAAGTTTTATAATTCATCATACCTTCTTTAGCTTGTGCTTCTTGTGTTTCAATTATTTTATTAATATTCTCATCACAAGCAGTAACATTCTTAAAAACTTTTCCATCTGCAAACTTTAAAGTAAGTGTTCCATTAGAACATTTCTTTACCTCACGAATAAATTTTTCTTCTCCCTTTTTATCAACTATATAATTTTTCATCTTATCAACCTTTCCTTAGGTATAGTACCCACAAAGCGGATTTAATTATACCACAAAACCCTAAAAAAATCAATATTATTTCTCTATTTCTCTTAAGAACATCTCATCAGTCATTCCAGCTATAAAATCAATAGCCATTCTCTTAGAAGAAGTATTATCCATATACTCTTCTTTTTGTGTCTCTAAGAATCTAAATATAACACTATTTTGATTATTTGTTTCTATATCTTTTAAATATCGATTATAAATCCGAACCATACCATCTCTATATTTTTCTTTTTCTTCTTTAGTAAAACTATAATTATAAATATGCTTATAATTAAAATCCTTTAAATCAAGTAATGCTTTATATACTTCATTACTCATTTTAATATAAGGCTTATCCATACTATTCTCTATAATATCAGTAATAATAGTATTAATAATATCTTTATTAGTACATCCCAATACACTAACTATATTTTCTGGTATTTCACTTCTTTTTATTTTACCAATCATAATAGCATCTTCAATATCTCTTCCAATATATCCAATAACATCACTGATACGTACAACACATCCCTCTAATGTCATAGGTCTATTTTGATTAGCCTTTTTCAAATCATGATAAGCTTCTTCATATTCACGAATAACTTCTTTAGCATCCTTTTCTTGAGGTTCATATACTGGATTTAATATTTCTCCATTATGACACATAATACCATCAAGAACTTGTATACAAAGATTAAGCCCTCTACCATCTTTTTCAACATAGTTTAAATGACGTACACTTTGTATATTATGCGCAAAGTATTCATTTAATTCCTTCAAAGATATTTCATTAAGTATTGCTTCTCCAGTATGTCCTAAAGGAGTATGACCAATATCATGTCCTAAAGCAATAGCTTCAATTAAATCCTCATTTAAATTAAGAGCTCTACCAATTGTACGAGCAACTTTACTAACTAATTGTACATGTGTAATTCTTTTACTAACATGATCATTTCCACTACGAGTAAACACTTGCGTCTTATCAAGATATCTAGTATAACTCAAAGAATACATTATACGATCAATATCTCTAAAGTAAGGTGGACGAATATCACTATCATCTTCTTCTCTAAGTCTTATTGCATCACTACTTTTAGTTGCATATTTACTCAAGTATTTTTCTTTATTTAAAAAGTTTTCTTTTGCAATCTCTATATTCTTACTCATAATATCACCCAGCCTTAACTATTTTAATCATAGAGTACTCTGGAATATCTATATCAGTATCAAGTCCTAAGTAGTAAACATCATCAGGATGTCTAGCAATATCTTCAGCTTCCATTTCTTGATTATATAAATCTTCCAAAACAAACTCTATATGATCTCCATTAGGAGTAAATAACTCTATTGTATCTCCTACTTCAAAATAATTTCTCTCAAATATTTTAAGTAATTTATTCTCTTTATCATATGAAATAACTTGTCCTAAATAATCTTGATTAGAAACTTCACTTCTACCACTATAATATTGGTCAGTATAATTCTCTTCTCTAGTAAAGAAATGTGTAGAAGTTTCTCTATTTGCTACTCTATCAAGTCTAGCTTGATAGGTCTTCATCTTATCATCAGTCATAGTACCAGCATATAAGTCATCTATAATAGCTCTATAGGTACCAATTACAACTGCCAAATAATATAAAGATCTCATTCTACCTTCTACTTTTAAACTAGTAACACCAATATCTATTAGATCTTTAATATGATTAGCCATATTCATATCTTTAGTAGCCATTGTAAAGTCTTTTTCTCCAGAATTCTCAAAAGAGAATCTACATACTTGAGCACATCCACCTCTATTAGCATCTCTATTAGTTACATAATTAGAAAGTGCACAGCGACCACTAAAGCAAGTACACATTGCTCCATGAATAAAAGTCTCTATATCACAATTTACATTTTTAATAACTTCTTCTATTTGTACTTTACTTAACTCTCTCGCAAGAACTACCCTATCTACTCCTTCAGATTCAAAGAACCTAATAGCTTCATAATTGCTAGTAGAATTCTGAGTACTTAAATGTACTTGTACATTAGGATAATTCTTCTTAATATATGAAATTATAAATGGATCACTAACTATAAATGCATCAATTCCTGCTTCCACTACATCTTTAATATATTCCTCTACTCCATCCATATCTTCATTATGGAAAACTATATTTAAAGTTAAATGTACTTTTTTACCAAGCTTATGTGCAAACTCACAACCTTCACGTATTTCATCAATACTAAAATTATTCGCATTAGCACGAAGACTATATTGTTGTCCACCAATATATACTGCATCTGCTCCATAAAGTAAGGTAACTTTTAATCTTTCTAAATCTCCTGCAGGAGATAATAATTCAATTCTTTTCATCTTACTTCACCTTATAGATAGTTTTCTTGAAAAAGAAGTTTGTACTATCCCCTAACTTTTCATATTTAGATAAATAATCAGTATCAATACATCCTCCACTAACATATGAATATGTATCATCAACTAATTCATTAAAATTATCTATTCCATATTCTCTAAGAATAATGTATGGACAATTTACATCATATAAATCTTTAATAACAGAAGTACCATTAGTAATCTTATTTAAATAAAAACAAGTACCATAATTATCTTCAATTACTTTATAAAAATCTCCTGTAACTTTTTCTTTAACAAGTAAATTTTTATCTCCATCTTTACCAAGATCTTTATAATAATTTGTTACTAGTTTTCTTTTACTAAAAGCTACTGATGGTATTGATATAACTTCTACCATACAAGATATCTTACTCTTCTCTATTATTTCTTTAATTTCATCTAAAGTAATTTCTTTTCCAAGTAAGGCATATTCTACTCCCTTACTATAGTAATAATCACAAGTACGATAATTATTAACCATATGTGTTTGATTCCAAATCAATGGTAATTTTAAATCTAATTCTTTTTTAATTTGTAATACTGCTAAGTCATAAAAGAATACTCCATTTATTCCAATATTATCTAATTCTTTTAAAACTTCTTTTAATCCATCTATATCTTCATTAAAAAAATTACGATTAACTTTAACAAATATTTCTAAATTAGATTTTTTTATTTCTTTTATCTCATCTAAATCAAAGTAAACAACAGACTCTACTGCATAATTATTTAATGCAAGAATTAATCCATCACACTTTATATTTTCTATTATTTTACTCTTAGGTTCTACAAGTATCTTCATACACTCACCTCTTATCGCATATATTATATATTAAATTATTAAAAAAAGAAAGAAATCATCTTTCTTTTATTTCTTAACACTAACAGCAAGTCCATCTCCAATATCTAAAAAAAGAGTTTCATATTTTGGATTACTAATTAAAAACTCTTTATAGTTTCTAACTTTTCTAACTAACTGTCTAAGATTTCTACTCTCAATCTCTTCTTCATTTTTAAATACCAATCCATGAAAATTCATATTATCAGTAATTATAGTTCCATTATCTTTTAAATTGATTTCAAATCTTTCAAAAAATTTTCCATTCTGTGCTTTAGCAGCATCTATAAATATAAGATCATATTTATCTTCTAAATTTACTTCTAAAGCATCTCCAAATATTAATTCAATTCTATCTTCTAAATTTCCTTTTTTAATATTCTTTACAGCTTCTAAATATCTAGCTTCATCTCTCTCTATTGTAGTAACTGTTATATCCGAATCTATATTACACATACAAATAGCAGAATAACCTATTGCAGTTCCAACTTCTAAAATATTTTTAATATTATGTTTTTTAATATAATCTTCTAAATAATGAAGTCCACCATCTGTAATAATTGGAACATGATTTATTACAGCATAATTCTTCATCTCTTCTATTAAGTTATTCATATTAATCAAAAATCCAATCACCTTTTGCTTTTATTTCTGCTACTTTTTGATTATGCTCAGCATTAGTCTTTGTATAGAATATATTTCCATATTTATCTGCTACAAAGAATAAATAATCACTACTCTTAGGTTTAACTGCTGCCTCAATACTAGACATATTAGGATTACAAATAGGACCAATTGGCATCTTACCAATCATATTAGCTCCTCTAGTATTATATGGATTAACAGTTTCAATTTCTTTAGCAGTTAAATCCTCTTTCATACTCTTTTGTAAAGCATAATATGTAGTTACATCACTACCCATATTCATACCCTTAGCAAGTCTATTTTTAAATATACCAACTATCATACTTCTATTTTCAGTATTAGTACCTTCAAGTTGAGCAACACTTGCCATAGTAATAAAGTAATGAGGATCGCTCTTCATAGTTTCTTTATATTCTTCTAAGTTGTCTTCTGTTTGATCAAGTAATCTTTCAATTATAGTTTTAACATTACTATCAGGATCAAAATAATAAGTCTCAGGAGCAAGGTATCCCTCTAAAGGATAATAAATTCCATCTTGTAATATCTTATCTGTTAAAAACCAATACTTACCAATTAACTCATTCATATATTCTTTATCTTTCATTACTTCAATAACAGAATCATATGAAATTTCTAATTTATCAGATATTTCTTTTGCATAACTAGGTATTCTTTCTCCATCTTTAAAAGTCATCTTAATCGCATCATCATTACTAATAACACCCTTTTCAAGTGATTTAATAATCTCTTGCATACTCATACTCTTAGTAAATTTATAATTAGATGCTTTTAAATCATCAACTTTATCAATTTTTAAATGTATTTTAAATAAAAGAACACTTCTAATTAACCCTTTTTCTTTTAATAATTCTCCAATTTTTGAAGAATATGTACCACTCTCTACTTTTACTTCAATAATCTCATTATCATTTTTGTCAACTGGACTTTCTAAATACATCCAAGTTACACCACAACCAATTAAAACAATTGCAAATAAGAAAAAAAGAAATAAGAGAGGTTTAAACCTTACTTTTTTCTTCATACTTCCTCCAAAAAATAAGAGCTATTGCTCGTTATTTTCTTTTTCAGCTTTTTTCTTACGAACTTCTTCTTGTAATGTATCAAGAATAGTTTCAATTACTTTCCACTCTTTATCAGTTTTAATTGCCTCTAATTTACTATGAGGATCATTAGGATCATAAATAGAAGCATATACTTCAATATTTCCTGTCTCATCCTTTGTATTATCTGTGTATACAATATAATTCTTATGAGTTTCTTCACTTTCAAAAGTAAATAAAACATCATAAATTATTTCTTTTCCGTTTTCATCTAACATACTAAATGTATTCTTTTTCATATTAATTATCTCTCCTATCTAAATATGATTGTAATATTATAGTTGCTGCAACAGAATCAACAACTTCATGTCTCTTTTTACGAGACACATCACCCATAATCAACATATCGGTAGCACTCTTCGTAGTAAGTCTTTCATCTTGTAATATAACAGGTATAGAAAGAACACTCTCTAATTTTTGTTTAAAGTCTATACTAAGTTCTCCTTTAGGCCCAATTGTCCCATTCATATTTTTAGGGAAACCAAGCACAATAGACTCTACATCATATTCACGTACCAAATCGCAAACTTCCCCTACTAATGCATCATAATCTTCTTGATGTCTTATCACTTTAACACTATTCGCAATAGTACCAGTCTTATCGCTTACCGCAACACCTAAAGTTCTACTACCTAAATCAAGTCCTAAATATCTCATTTATTTTGTTTTTGAAATTCTAATAATAAGATTTCTACTATCTTAGCGCGATCAATCTCTTGAATCTTACTTCTCGCATCTTTATAGCTTGAAATATATCCAGGGTCACCACTAATCAAGTATCCAACAATTTGATTAGTTGGATTATATCCTCTTTCCTCAAGTGATGCATAAACTTCTTTTAAAGTTTCACGAATGTTTTCTGCATCAATTTCTTGAATATCAAATAAACTTGTCTGTTCTTGTGACATAATATCACCTCTCACTATAATATTATACCTATATTCTATCATTTTCACAATTGAAATACAATAGAAAAGTCACTACCTAAATAGTGACTTTTATTATTATCTACCAGCCATTACTATTCCCATATAACTCAAGAATGCTAAGAAGATAAATGCAATTATCCATCCATTTACTTTTTCAAAAGTAGATGATTTATCTTTAACACCTAAAGCCATAGTAATAATAATACCACCAATTAATCCACCAATATGTGCTGCATTATCAATTCCTTCAGCAAAGAAACCAAATAATAAGTTAAGTACAATTAATGGTAAAATTTGACTCTTAACAACATTTCCTAAATATACTCTGTAGTAGTATCCAAAGTATAGAAGCGCTCCCATAAGTCCAAAGATTGCTCCACTGGCACCTACTGATGCAACTCCACCACTCATAGTAATTGATAAAAGTGATCCTGTAAGTCCAGCAAATATATAAATAATTAAATATTTAAACTTACCTAAGAAACTCTCAATCTGAGAACCAATTACATATAATGAATAACAGTTAAAGAATAAATGCATTAAACTTCCATGTAATACTATACCAGTAAGTAATCTATAATATTGTCCTGCTCTAATGCTAGGTCCATGTACACATAATGTATCAATTACATATTGATATTGTCCAAGTATTAAAGGTACAAAATAGAAAATACAATTAACTGCAATTAAGAAATAAGTAATATAAGGAACTTTACTCTTAAATACTTTTTCAAGTCTAGTTGCATCTTCTTTATTATGTTTATTAATATCTCCAGTAATCTTCATAAATAATTCAACACCCTCTTCACTGTATTTTAATTTATCAGATAAATCTGGAAATATTTCTTTTATTATCTTACTCTTCGAAATATCTTTCTCATCTTTAACATTAATACACATTAAATTAGGATCAGCATTAATATCTTCAGTAATATTATCTCCCATAGATAAAAATATACTCATAACATTCAATCTAAAAGAAAAAGTCTTTTTCTTAATCTTCTTTAAAATTCTTTTAGTCTTAAATACATCAAAATCAAACTGTTCATCATTATGAATATAATTAGAAACAATTCGAATTACCTTACAATCTTCATCTAAATTCTCAAGCCAGATCTCATTGTCTACCCCTTGAAGTATTATAGGATTATAATTTTTTTCAGTAATAAAATAATGAAGCAATTTCATTGTTATCATATTTTTCTCATCAAGTACAATTTGTTCATCCATAAAATTTCCTCCTAAAAAACTAATAATATTATAATATAAAACATAAAATAAGAAAAGAGGAGATGAAGAAATGATTAAAAAGATATTTACATATTTATTATGTTTAGTACCATGGTTTTTAACAAGTATATTAAAGGTAGATTACAATTATCTAGATAAAATTAAAACTCCATTCTTTACACCACCAAAATCATTTTATGGTATAAGTTGGACAATAATTTATATCTTAACAGCTTATACAATATACAAAATAGTATACTCATATAAGTGGAAAGAAATACCAAATTCTTATAAAATTACACTTCTAATAAATTATATTCTTAATCAAAGTTTTGTAATTGTATTTTTTATTTTAAAGAATAATTTCTTAGGCTTTATTTCATGTATAACTACATTAATATCAGTATTATTCTTATATGAAGAAACTTCTCTTTTAAAGAATAAAACTAAGTATTTTTTGATTCCCTATATATGTTTATCAGTTTTTGCAACCATCCTATCACTTTCAATTTATTTATTAAACATTTAAAAAAGTCAGATTAAATCTGACTTTTTTTATTAATTTACAGGATTATTACTAGCATATTTCTTCGCAATATCTAAGTACTTATTATATCCTTCTCTTAACTCTTCAAAGTGTTCTTTAACATATTCATAATTATTTTCTTTACTCTTAAGTTCATGATCATAAGCAATATCTGCTAAAGGCATAAATCCAAGATACTTACAATCACTCTTCAAACTATGAACATCTATTGAGTAATCAGACATGTTACCACTCTCTAAATTACTCTCTATTCTTTTCCACTTCTCTTCTACTTCAGATACAAAGTCATGAACAGTAGCATTATACATATCCATATCTCCAAGCATCTCTAATGCTTTATTAACATCTACTCCGTTTTTCTCTAAATAATTTCTGTCATACACCTCGGCAGTAGTACTATTCTCAGTAGAACTTTCCATGAGTGGCGGTAGATTAATCTCCTCAACTTCAATCAAAGGAACTGTCATAGGTGTTGTCTCAGGTTCAGTCTCAGGAGTCTCTTCTAATGTTTCAATGCTCTCTTCTTTAACTTTCTCCTCTACTACTGCAGTACCTTCCATCTGTGCAGCATCTCCTATTAATTGTTCAATATTTTCAGGAACAGGAATAACTGCAGTTCTCTCTAACTTTTCTTCTTCAGTTTCTTCTACAGGAACAACTATCTTAGAAGTAGTATCTTCTCTTCCAAGAAGTTCATTACATACTCTAATTAATTCCATTTGATCCATTGGTTTAGCTAAATAATCATTAAATCCAACAGATAAATATTTTTCTCTCATACCAGTAATTGCATTAGCTGTTAAAGCAATTGTTGGAGTATGGAAATGAGGAGTTTGTTTTAACTTACTAAAAGTTTCAATACCACTCATCTTAGGCATCATATCATCCATAAAGATTAAGTCGTATTTTTCTCCCTCTTGTATCTTACGAATACATTCAAATCCACTCATACAAGTATCAATATTATTAGCTCCATACTTTTGCATTAACTTTGTGGCTACTTTCAAATTAAGTGGAGCATCATCAACAATTAATATTCGTACATCAGTTAAATTCAATTCAGTATGAACAACTGTTTCTTCTACTTCGTTCATAGATTCAATCTTTTGATTTATAACAGCAGTAAATTTAGATCCTTGTCCAAACACTGTGTGAACAATTACTTTACCACCCATTAATTCAGTTAATTGTTTAGTAATTGCAAGTCCAAGACCAGTACCCTCAATAGTAGTATTTCTATCTTCATCTACTCTTTGGAATCTATTAAATAGTTTATCAACACTATCTTTCTTAATTCCACGCCCAGAGTCTTCTACAGAAATAATTAATCTACAATACTCACCCAATTTAACACAATGCACTTCATATCTAACAAAACCTCTATCCGTATATTTACAAGCATTACTTAAGAAGTTTGTAACAATTTTCTTCAAGTTAGCTTTATCACCAAATAAAGTTGCTGGTAAATTAGGATCAATCATATAAGTAAAATCAAGGCCCTTTTCTTTCATTCTAGGAGTTATTAGTTTAGCAACTTCTGTAAAAACTTCTCTAGCATTATACTTCGTATTAACTATCTCCATCTTACCAGCTTCAATTTTAGAAATATCCAAAATTCCATTAACGATTTCAAGTAATGTTTGACTTGCATTAACAATATCTTTCGCATTTTCTTTAGCTTCAACTAAATTATTAGCATCAACAATACAATCACTAAATCCAACAATGGCATTTAATGGAGTACGAATCTCATGAGACATACTAGAAAGAAACTCAGTCTTAGAATTGTTTGCTCTATCAGCAGACTCTCTAGCTATCTCTAAAGCTTGAACCATCTTCATATCAGGATTTTCAATTGTATGATACATCATTACAGTTACAAAAGATTCCATAGAAGATAAAATAATTAATTCAGGATAATTCATCTGAACAATTGCAGTAACTACTCCCAAAACGAAAAATGTAATTAATGGTAAATACTTTTTGTTTCCTAGTCTTTTAATATTAAATAATAATAATATAAAACATATCAAAACATAAACAAAAGAAACACCATATAAAAACATTACAGAAGGGCCATAGGTATATACAATATAACCGCCTTCATATTGTATATTTAATGGTAGTATAAGCACCAATAATAAAAGTATGAAAAAACCACAAATCACAAATGTATTTATTCTTGCAAATCTTTCTTTTAACTTATTAATATCAACAGAAATAATAAAAACATAATAAGTAAAAATTGAAAGCCATGTCAGAAAATAAACATTTATCAATCTTAAAGAAACTATTTGCAAAAAACTATAACCTAGACCATTAGTAAAAAACGATCCTGATATTTCAATAATTAAACCAATCAAATTAGTAATAATCAACGTCGAATAGATTTTATTTTCAATGTTGTTTAAACGTTTCTTAGAAAAGTAAATTATACAAATTAAAACAATATAAACAAAACTACAAATTGAAAAAATGATATTGTTATTTGTCATAATAGCCACCTCTATCATACTAACAATTATATCAAAAAGCACAAAAAAAAAGAAGTATATAATTACTTCTTTTTTACTGTTCCATTAACATCAGACTCACAAATAGACTCTAATTCGCGATAATCAATCTTACCAACATCAGTTAGTGGAAGAGATTTACGAACAAAAATCTTATTTGGTCTACAAACAGCACTTAAAAATTCTTCGCATTTTTCAGTCAATTGATGAATCACATTTTCTTCATCTTCTATAACATCAGAATTTAATACAACATTAGCAATTGGTATGGATCCATATCCCTTTTCAGTATTTCTAACGCCTACTACACAACAACTTGAAACCATTCCAGTATTCATCAATACTTTTTCGATATCTAATGGTGAAACCTTATATCCATCATGTAATACAATGATTCTCTTCATACGTCCTTTAAGAAATAAATTTCCATCCGAATTCATATAGCCATAATCACCACTATGAACCCAATATTTGCCATCTGGATGCAAACGAATCATATCAGCTGTTGCTTCTGGATTCTTATAATATTCTTTCATCATTGTAGCTCCTGATAAACAAACTTCACCTATTTTACCATAAGGTAATTCACATTCATTTTCATTGTCATAAATCATTACACTCATTTTAGGTAAAGGAATACCAACACTATCATCAACAATATGATAAGGTAAATTAGTAACAGCAGCAGATCCTACTTCTGTCATTCCATAACCTTCAAAAATACGGTATCTGCAACCTTGTTTAGCTAAAATATCATCAATCTTATGTCTTGTTTCAGTATCAATTTTATCACTACCACTACCCATAGTAACAACAAAACTATAATCTCTTTTTGGAACTTTTTTACTTGTTAAAAAACTATTCCAATCAGCAGGACCTGCAACAAGATGTTCCGTTTTATGTTTATAAACATTGTCTGCAAACTTTTCTGGTTCATATGTAGGCAACATTTCAAGAGTTACCCCTAATGACAATGGTAAATGAATAGACATAATAACACTATATGCGACAAAAGGAGGAACCTGAGATAAAATCTTATCTCCTTCCTTTGCCTTAACAATCACGTCTTCATATTCAGTAACCATTGCATTATATGTTTTATTCATTAGAATAACACCCTTTGGATTTCCTGTTGTTCCACTAGTATGTACAATACACGCAGCATCACTATCTAAAGGTTTATAATTATTACTCATATTTGAGTCTCTACCTATTTTTTCAAAATCGTTCCACTTCATTGGAGTCATATTTTTAGGTTTATATTGCTTTCTTAATAATGAAATAAGTCCACCTATAGGCATGGGCATAGAATTAAATGGAGAAGTAACAACAATTTTATTTGTGTTAATTCTATCTACAACATCATCTAGATTTTGAAGAAATAGATTTGTAGTAATAACCATTTTTGAATCTGTAGAATTAATATAATGAACAAGTTTATCTTCTTTAACCCTTAAGTCAACCATATTTGGTATAGCTCCAATTTTATTAAGAGCATACATACAAATAACATTTTCAGGAGTATTAGCTAATAACAATGTTACAATATCTCCTTCTTTTATTCCCATTTCCAAAAAAGATTTTGCAGTAGTATCAATTCTTTCAAATAGTTCCCTATAAGATATTTTATTTCCAAAATAATTTATTGCTATTAAATCTTTATTTTTAATTCTTTTTTTCAAATAATTATAAATACTATCCTTAGATACTTCTTCCAATAATTTCTCTTCAGGATAGAATTTTAACCAAGGTTTATCTATACTAGCGTATCCTGTTAATTCACCATCTTCTTCTCCCAAAGAAACTTTTCTTAAATATAAATCTCTTTTTACATTTTCTGCTTCTGTCAATCTACTTAATTTATTTTTTAATTTGACAAGTTCTTCTTTCGTCATTTTAACTCCCCCTTAAAATAGACATCTTACATAATTATTGTAATAAGATATTAGAATAAAATCAAATATGTTTACACTAATTGTCTATAAACAAAAGCGCATATTATTCCGTTAATTTTGGCTTTTATAATACTACTTTTTTCTATAAAAATCAACATAATTAATCAAAATGTCTTATTTCATACTCCCATCCAGGCATCCAATCTCCTGTTTTTCTCCAATCATTTTTATTTGCTTCTTCAAAACTAATATTTTTAGATAATACTTCTAAAGCAATTTGAGGAGCTCTATGAGCTATAATTCCGATTGTTTTATCTGGATATTTTTCATTTACTTCATCTAAGAATTCTTTAACTCTCTTACAAACATCTTTTAAGCTTTCCCCATTTGGAAAAGGAGTATCTATATGATCTTCATATACTACTAATTTTTTGTCTTCACCATCTAAATCACCATAATTACACTCTCTGAGTCTTGCATCATGTATTGCTTGGAACTCTGGAAAAGCAAGTTTTGCAGACTCCATAGCTCTATCTAAATCTGATGTAAATAAAATATCAAACTTGTATGGAGTATTTTTACCTAAATTAACAGCTTGTTCTCTTCCTAAATCATTTAACTGCGCTTGTTTCCAACCACTACATTTTTTAGATGCATTATCAGTTGTAGTTCCGTGAACATAATAAATTATTTTCATATAAATCACCTAAAATAATTTTAACACAAACAATTGACTTTAAAAAGTATGAACACTATAATAAAAAGTTATAAATGAAGGAGTGAAAAAATGGAAAAGAAAGAAATAATCGAATTAGTAAAATACAGAAACTTTCTAAATAATGCCTTAAATGAAGAAGCAAAAGAATTATATCTTGCAGAACAAGATCCTCTATTTACACCAACTAGAGAAATAAGAACTCAAAGAATCAAAGATTTTAGAGAAATGTTAAAAGAAGTTGAAGATAGATTTATTGAAACAGGTACTTTTAATGCAGATCTATTCACAACATTTATGGCAAAGTTCTTAACAATAACAGAAGATGAAAGAATGAAAGCTAAATTTAAATCAAGTGATGGAAAAAGTTTATATGTAATATGTAGTCCATTTACTTTAGGTTTCTTAAGAAATAGTATTAAAACTAATAAAGATTTAGAAAAATTTGTTAACGGTGATGCAACTGAAGATGTTACAAAAATAAAAGGAGAAGTTGTTTATCCTTTTGATAAGAATTTAAATATGAAAGAAAAATATGCAAGTCACTATCGTTTAAAATATGCAATATATGAACTTATGCAATTAAAAGTTGATCATCCAGAATTAAGTGAAGAAGAAAGATATAATATCGTTCTAAACAATACGCTAAGAAGAAACAAAATAATGAACCAAAAAAAAGGATCTAAATAAGATCCTTTTTTTATGCTACTCTCTCACTTGATTCATAAACAAAATTATCATCAGCTTTACTAAAAGTGAAAATATAAGTTGCTCCTTTATCAAAATAATTATCTATATTTTCATAATCATCTGTAACATATTCTGTTCTCTCATAATTAGAATAGAATGCTACACTCTCAGATTGAGATCCAAATAACACTTTTATTGTTACTCTTAAAATATCATCTTGTGATACAGCTTTTACAATTTTATATTGAGTACTATTAGGTCCACAAGTACCACCACAAGCTGTTTCTTGTTTTCCAAATGTTTTAGATGGTGCATCATAATAATATGAGAAACACTCTCTTCCTTGATAATTAATTTCCTCAGGATTAAACTCATAACCCTTCGCAAAATACTTTTGAATCTCAGTATCAAAATCAGCAATACTCATAGTTTCCACACCTTTAGGTGCAAAACTAGCAAGTTCAGTTACTTGAAATAATACTTCATTAGATAAATCATTAACAAATATTTTATGATCATTTGTAAATACTTCTATTGCATTACAATCAGTTCCAGCAAATAATCTTTCCATTAAATCAACAATCATTACATCATCAATTGCATATTTAGTTTGATTATTTAATGTTTCACTATCTTCTGGAGATAACCAATTATTTCCTATACAATAACCAACAAAGAAAAATAACACCATAAAAAATAAAGTGATAATAACACTCTTAATAGATATTTCTAATTTAGGTACTTCTTCTTCTAAATTTTCTTCTGTTTGTTCTTCTTTTTCTTCTTTTACTTCTTCTTTTTTCTCTTCAAGTTCTTTTTCTGTCTTTTCCATTTAGCTCACCTACTACAATCATAATATAATTCAAATTAAGACTCAAATAAAAAAGAAGAATTCTCTTCTTTTTTTACATATAATTGACTCTATTCGTTTATTTTATATCCCAACAATTCTAATCCTTCTAAAGCAAATGGTGTAATCTCACTTTTCTTTAATTCGCTAATTTCATAATAATTACATCCATTAGAATCTAAACCATCAGCATCACTCTTTAATGTATCTTCTAATACTTCTACTTTATATAAAATTCCAATATGATGTAAATCTTCAATTAAGTTTTCATCTACATTCCAAGGAAATGTACGAGAAGTAGCTTTTAATAATTGATAATTTGTAACAGTTACTCCAGCTTCCTCCATAAGTTCTCTTTTTAATGCCTCTTCTGGAGTCTCTTCATGCTCTATTCCTCCTCCAGGAATATCTAGAAGTCCCTTATATCCTCCTCTAGCTTTCTTTATTAGAGCAATCCTTCCATCTCTAATAATAAATCCATACGCTCCTACATGAGTACTTTTAACTGTTTCCATAATACCTCCCTCTATATAAAAACAAAGTATACCTACTTTGTTCTTAATTCTTCGATTTTTTCCAAAAACTCTTTTGGTGCCTCTACTTCATATTCTATTACTTTATCAGTTCTTGGATGATTAAATTTAATATAGTAAGAATGTAACATTTGTCCAAATTCATTGCTCTTACCTTTTCCATATAATGGATCATTATTAATAGGATATCCAATATATGCCATATGTACACGTATTTGATGAGTTCTACCAGTCTCTAACTTACATTCAATTAAAGTATTATTATTAAATCTTTCTAACACTTTAAAATGCGTAATAGCATCTCTTCCATTAACATCAGTAACAGCCATCTTTTGTCTATTATTAAGATCTCTTCCAATAGGTGCATCTACTGTACCAGTTTCATGTTTAATAACTCCATCAACTATTGCAAGATATTTTCTCTCTACTTCTTTTTTAGAAATCATATCAGATAATTTTTCTAAAGTTTCTTCATTCTTTGCAACTAACATAAGTCCACTAGTATCTTTATCTAATCTATGAACTATTCCAGGTCTAAATTCTTCCCCAGCTAATTTACCATATTTAAATAGTAAAGCATTAACTAAAGTACCTGAATAATGTCCAGGAGCAGGATGAACAACCATTCCACTCTCTTTATTAATAATAATTAAATCATCATCTTCATAAACAATGTTTAGAGGAATATCTTCAGGTTCAACAGAAATTGTATAATCAAGTTTATCATTAATTTCAATAACGTCTTCACTTCTTACAGAATAAGAATTATTAACACTTTTACCATTAACAATAATTTTCTCTTCTTTCATAAGTTTTTGAATCTTACTTCTAGATAATTCTAATTTTTCCGATAAATAACGATCTATTCTTAAACCTTCATTATCTTCTACTGAAATAATAACCATACTATCCCTCCTTACAAACAACCATATTATAACAAACTAAAAAGAGAATAGCAAAGCTATTCTCCAATTTCTATATATTTCTTTTCTGGTAATTTTTTCTTATCTTCTACTTTAGGAACTTCCAAAGTTAATATACCATTCTTAAATGTAGCTTTAATGTCTTCAGATTCTACATCTTCTCCAACATAGAAACTTCTAGAACACTCACCAGAATATCTCTCACGTCTAATAAATTTACCTTTTTCTTCTTCATCTTCAGAAGAATTCATAGAAGCATTAATATTTAGATATCCATCTTCTACATCAATTTTAATATTTTCTTTTTCAAATCCAGGCAAATCTACATCAATAATGTAATTCTTCTCATTCTCACGAATATCGGTCTTCATCATAGGCATTGGATGAGCATGTCTTTCACTTCTTGTAAAGAATGGATCATCAAAGAAGTCATCAAATAAATCAAAGTTTTTTCTAGGTACTATCATCATATACATCATCTTCCTTTCATCTATGTGTAGAGCCTTAAAGGTAGCACATTGTATAAATAATGATACCCATGTAAGGATTACTTTTTCCTTACATTTTAGTTATACCACTATAAATTAGCACTGTCAAGTATCAAGTGCTAATTTTTATTATTATATGTAAAAAAGAAGTAAATTATTCTATTAAACTATTAACACTATCAATAAACTTATCTATCATTAAACCATCACTTGCCTTATTAATAGAAAAAGTTTTTCTACCAATTTTATTAACACTAGTTCCACAATGATAAACTTGTTTTGAATCTAATATAAAATATCTATCATGAAAATCATCACTATAAACAACCCTTAAATTATTATATTGTGATTTATATCTATCTATATCTTGCTTAGTTAATAGTTTATTCTTTCTAGTAATAATTACTACATCGATATTTATTCTTTTCACAATATCTAAAATAGTACAATCAGCATAAGCATCAATTATTATAATATTTTTCTTTGCCTTACTAATTGTTTCATACACCTTAGAATAAGCATCAAACAATTGACCACTATAGAATATTTCATGCTCTACCTTATCTTTCTTTAATTTTTTAAAAGCTTTTTCAAGTTCTATAATTCTTCTTTGATTATCAATCACAATGCTATAAACTTTGTTATTATTTATCAAATCATTAGATATATATTTTTTCATCCAAACAAATGCATCCATTATTCGAATAGTTGTTTCCACCGCAACATTAGTTTTTAAAATAGTCGCAAGCATCATAACGCCTTGTTCAGTAAAAATTCTAGGTGTTGATCTGCTTTTTGTATTATAACTTGCGGTCAAAAGTTTTGACCGCAAACCATCAAATTCATCACGAGTTAGTTTCCTAGAAAACCTTTCCGGAAATTTTTCTATATTGTTTTTTACTGCTTGATTGATTTCTTTTGTTCCATTCTTACAATGATAAAGTCGCGCAAGATCAGAATCAAGCATCACTTGCTTTCCGTCTATTTCATAGATTAAATCCTCTATTTTCTGATTATTTATAATTAAATCGTCCTTCATTATTTTCCCCCTTACACTCTCAATATATAATACATTTGTTCGTATGTCAAGCACCTATTTTTTTCACAAAAAAAGTAGATTATTCATCTACTTCTTTTTCTAAATCATCAAACATCTTTTTCATAGTTGGATTATTATTAGTTAACTTCTTTATAGTTAAATCTTCCGCTTTATTATTCGCAAGTCTTAAATTATCATCTGTCTTTTGTAAATGTTCTTTTATCTTTTGTAAATGATCAATAGTCTTATCAATCTCTTCTATTGCTTTACTAAATCTTTCAGATGCAAGTCTATAGTTACGACTAAATCCTTCTTTAAATATATTAATATTTTCTTCAAAATGTGTAATATCAATATTTTGATTTCTAACAAGTTCTAATTCATGTCTATATTCAAGTGACTTTCTAGATAAATTACGAATTAATGTAATTAAGGGAATAAAAAACTGTGGACGTATAACATACATCTTGTCATAGAAATGTCCTACATCAACTATTCCATCATTATAATAATCATTATCTGCTTCAAGAAGTGATACAAGAACTGCATATTCACAATTCTTCTCTCTTCTATCTTTATCTAACTCTTTAAAGAAATCTTCATTCTTATGTTTAGTAGATGTCTCATCTGCCTCATTCTTCATCTCAAACATAATAGATACAATTTCTTCTCCATTATCATCATAATCTCTAAAGATAAAGTCTCCCTTAGATCCAGTCTTCGCATCATTATCTTTTTCAAATGTTGCATTCATAAATAGTGGTCTTAATCTATTAAATTCAGTACTACAATGAACCTCTAAAGATTCACCAATCATCTTAGTAGATTGTTTAGCTTTAAAATCTTTATAATAAGCAATTTGTTCATCTTTATCTTTTATTTTATTTTCATAATTTTCTTTAATAGTATTCTCTTTTAATTCATGTTCCTTTATCTTTAATTCAAGTTCACTATTTAAAGTATCAATTTTCTTATCTTTTTCAGATAAAGCTTTTTGCATTGCAAGTTCACTCTTAGATTCTTGTAATTCTAATTTTTTATTTAATTCTGCAATCTCTAAATCTTTTTTAGACATCTTTACTTGAAAGTCTTCATTCATAGATGCTTCTTTTAATTTTAAAGCACTCTCTTTATCTTTCTTAGCTTGTTCTTCTCTTAATAAAACTTCTTTTTCAAACTCATGATCTCTTATTTGTTTTACTATTGATTGATAATCAGTCTCATCTATTTGAAAAACAGTACCACAATTAGGGCATTTAATTTCATTCATAATATCCCTCCTACTAGTATTATACCAAAAAAAAGAATAATCCGAAGATTATTCTTCATAAGCAGGATTATCTAAAGTAATAGTAATCTCTTTAATTGAAAATTTCAAAGTTTTTGCATCCTTTGGAACTAAGTATCCAACATATCCTTGAATCTTTTCATCACTCTTAATACTATTTCCAGTAATTGCTGGATAACTAGCTTTTCCTTGAACAGCTTTTTCAAATACACCAGTCTTTAAATTAGCTTTTTCAACAGGATAATCATCAGCAGTTAATTTAACATCCATTGGTGATATATAAATATCAGTTTTACTTACATTAGTACAAGATACATGAAATGCAATCTTTTGATATCCTTCAGGAGTATTGTAACTCTCAGGGAAATTATCAGATTTATATTCATATAATTCATATGAATCCATTGTACAACTCATAGTCTTAGTTTCAGCTTCTTCTTGATATTCAGCATCAACTGTTCCTTCTACATCATGTGTAGTATTTCTAGCACCAAAAATTGCTACAAAGAAAATTATCATAACAAGAACAATAATTCCAATTGCTACTCCAAACACAACTTTAACAGGAGCTTCCATAGCTTTTTGAATCTCTTCTGATTGTTTAATTCTTCTTTGCTTTTCTTCTTCTGTCTCTACTGCTTTTTGTTCTTTATATTTTTTAATTCTTTCAGTACAGTTAGCTCCACAATTAGGACACTTATGATCCTTCTCTGTAATAGGAACCCCACAATACTCACATTCTAATTCAATTTTCTTTTTTTCCATAATTAATCTCCTCAAAATAATTATACATCAAAGTAATTATTTTTTCTACCAAAGATAGCACTCATAAATCTGCCCATTGCTTTACCTGTAGTTAACCAAACAAATTTAGGATGTTTCTTTTTATTAAAATGAATTTTATTTACCATAAATCTAGCAATTACTTCAGGTTTATCTCCTAAAATATTATAGATATTTTTTGTTTTTTCATCTAATTCTATTTTCTCTCCGTCACCTAAACTTCTACCAATAAAATTAGTAATCATAATTCCAGGAGTAATCTTTCCAACTGATACATATCCTCCATTGTCATTAGACTCTTTTGCTAAAGACTCAGTAAAATATGTAACAGCTCTTTTAGCAGTACCATAAATAGATAATCCTGTAATAGTCGCATCATTAGATCCATGCCCTTCTACATTATAGATTTCTCCACTCTTTTGTTCTATCATTACAGGCATTATTAATTTGCTACAAAGAATTGTTCCTTTTAAAACGATCTCTAATAATCTATCAATAGTTTTAGTATCTAATTCCCATATTGGTTTCATAGGTTGATTTACTCCAGCATTATTAATCCAAATATCTATTTTATATCCCTTAGATTTAATACTATCAATTACGCTTTTAACTTCTTCTTCATTAGTTACATCCATTTTATAAGATAATATCTTACCATTAGATCTAACATGAGAAAGTTTTTCCATAGCTTTATCTAATTCATCAATATTAACATCACATAATACTACATTATAATTTTTCTTGTAGAATTCTTCTAACATAGCATATCCAAATCCCCTAGCACTACCAGTAATCACAACTGTCTTCACACTATCACTCCTCAAATATATAAGATGTTAAAGAAATTAATTCTGAAATATCATTAATTGAGTATTTAGACATTAAATCTTCTCCAAATCCATATTTTGCATATACAAATACTCCCCCAGCATCTACAGCCGAAACTTGATCTTTTAAAGTGTCTCCAATATAAGCAATTTTATTAGCTTGATATCTATCTTTCATTTTACGAATAGCTTCTGCTTTAGAAATAAAGAAATTAGATGCTGCAATATAATCAATAACATAATCATTAACTCCAGCACTATCTATAAAGTTTTTAATATATGCTTTACTAGAACAATTACTAACAATACAAATTAAGTATTTCTCAGATAATTTCTTAATTGTTTCAGTAACATTAGGAAATATCTTTCCAAGTACAATTCCTTCTTTTAATAATTCCTCTTCATAATCATATATTTTAGTTAATAATTCTAAAGCATCTTTTTTATTTAATTTAGGGAAATATCTTTCAGCACAAACATCAAATTCAAATCCCATATTATTAACAATAACATCTTTTTCTACTGTATAAGAATATCCATTATCTTTTAAATATTTATTAACAATTTCATAAGTCTTATCTGCTGTATCCCATAATGTACCATCTAGATCAAATAGTATCATATTTCTCATAATATCACCTATTTATTCTTCCATAATCCATGTAAGTTACAATATGCATATGCTCCTAAGAATAATTCACCTTCATCTAAAGTAAAACTACAAATTGGATCGTCTCCTGGTTTTAAATCTTGTTTCTTAACACCCTTATCAGTTTCAATCGCAATAAATTCAATATAATGCTTTTCTTCCATAGGGTGTATTACTTCTCCACAAGTAACTAGTACCATATTAGCTGCAAACTTAACAACTGGTACATGCTTTTCAACCGCAGCATCCTCAGTATTAGCCTTTAACTCCTTCATTGGTGATCCACAACAAACGGGAACACTACCATCATCTTTCTCCTTTATAATAATATTTCCACAAGTCATACATTTAAAAACTTTCATAAGAAACCTCCTATCATCTAACTATATTTTAGCACAAAAAAAATCTAGTAGTAAACTAGATTTCTTATTAAGCATAAGTTGGTTCTTTTGCTGCAGCAGTTCTCTTTGGACTCTTCGCAGTAACTGTCTTTCTACGAGTAGCAGTAACTCTTGCTTTTCTAGGTTTCTTAACCTTAATTCCAAATTTCTTACATAACTCATAATAACCTAAAGTTCTATAAATAGAATCAACATTTAATACACGATAAACATTCTTACCAATACTAAATACTGTTAAAACAAGTAATCCCATAAAAGGAACTAAAGCATTTGCAAACATAATACATACAAGTTCAATTATATAGTATCCAACAGTCATAAATTTATATTGTTTATTTTCTAAATGGAATAACATTAATTCAATAGAAACAACTACTGCTTCAGCAATCATTCCTACTAATCCTATTAAATCTTGAATTACTTTGTATCCCCAAATACTCTCACTAAAATGTAGTGTTGCAGATACAAGTAAACACACAATACCAAATAGTACACAACTAGCTTCAATAATATTTAATTTTTTATTAATAATTTTATCCATACTCTTCACCCCGTTACAAGTTCAATATTATATCAAAAAAAGAGTGATTTGTAAAGAAAAACTAGTCTACAACCACCTCATCCATTTTTATATCATAATCATCTATTGGAAGATTATCTGTTATTTGTTCTTTAAAACAAATACCTATTTTATAACAATTTTTATCTTTTAAATATCTATCATAGTATCCTTTTCCATATCCCATTCTATTATTATTAGAATCAAATATTACTCCAGGAACAATCACAAGATCTAAATCAGATAAATTATTATTAGAAATAGGTTCTCTTACTCCAAAAGTACCTATCATTAATTCATCTAAAGAATTAATCTCATAAAAACCTATATCTTCACCTACTACTTTAGGTAAATATACTCTCTTTCCTAATCTTAATGATTCAGTAATAAGTATATCAGTAGATACTTCATCTTCAAGCGAAGCATAAAGTCCTATAGTAGATGAATTAATAAATCTAGGATGAGATAGAATCTTACTAGTAATTCTCTTACTCTTCTCTTCCTTATCATTTATATGTTTTCTAATATTAATATATTCTAATCTTTTCTCATTCTTCATAAAAGCCCTCAAAAAAACAAAGTCTAAACTTTGTTTTTATTATTAATCTAAACTTTGGTAATTTGCTTTCCAAATACCATATATAGAACTACCCTCTATAATCGCAATTTGTTGTGGACTAATTTCAAAATAAAACTTACCATCAACATTAATCATATCACTCATTGGTGGCAAATGAAATTTTTGAAGTAAAGATTGTTCTACATAATTACGATTATTCTTAGTATAAACTAAAAAGAGATTATCAGGTTCTTCCTCTTCTTCTACAGTATACATTTGTAAATTAGGATCATCTAATATACTAAAAGAAATTTTATTTTTTGCACAAACAAGAGATACTTCTTCTGGTGTAACATTAAAATATGGTGCATCATCTATAAGTACATATAAAGTACCATCACCAACACGGTTTTCTTCACATAGAACACCATCTAAAAAGTATTTACCATTTACAGATATAACTTTCATATCCATAACCAACACCTCTTATTCTACACAAGTATAACATAAAATTAACTCTATAAGCAATGAATTAATCATTAAATCTTAATAAATATCCATCAGGATCTTGTATTAAAAATTCTTTATCAAAATATATTTCTTCTCCTGCCCTATATTCATTAGTCATAAGTTCTTTAAAGAACTTAATATTATTTTTTTTTAATTTGTTATAGTACTCTTCAACATTACTAATAGACATACTAATATTTATTCCTCTACCATAAGGATATTCAAGTTTACCAGTACTCCAATTATCATTATCTTCTTGAATCATTATTTGATTATTTTCTAATTCTAAAAAACAAAACTTATCTTCTACTCTTTCATATTTAATACAAAATCCCAAAGATAAATAAAACTTCTTACTAACATCAATATTAGATACAGTAAGTTCTGGTATTAAACTATTAAATTTCATAAAACATCTCCTAAACTCTTAAATATTTCTATATTACCTTTATAACTCATAGGTGATATAGGACTAGGATGATATATAGGAATAACTATATAATCACCAACACTATATCTTTTCCCCACAACATCACTAAATTTACTATATTTAATATCTAATATTGATCTTGTTGCTGCATCTCCTAAAGCAAGTACAACTTTAGGTTTAATAATATCTAGTTGTCTAGATAAGAATACTCTACAATTATGAGTACATTTATTTAAATACTTTCTATCCTTTGGATAACACTTTATAGCTTCTAAAAAATAAATATCTTCAAGTTTAATATTAATAATATCTAGTAATTTTTGAAGTATTACTCCAGAAGGTAATAATTTATGATTAATATCATACCAAGCAACCCCACTCTTTCTCCAACCATTATTCGCAGGAGCTTCTCCTAGTACTACTATTTTATTATTCTTCCCAATAGATACAGTTTTACTATTAGGAAACTTCTCTACCATATTAGAACACAAATTACATTTAAATATTTCATTATCTATATCAATTAATTCTTTCATATAAAAATTATAACATAAAAAAAGCAGATAATAATCTGCTTATCTTAGTTTATTTCTTTCACTGAACTCTTTTCTTCTAGCCGCACTCTTTTCATCATTAATACAAATATTTGCTAAAAGATCTCCTAATTTATCTAAACTTAATTTTTCAATTTCTTCTGCACTATCTTTTCCTAAGAAAACTCCTCCATCAGCAGTATAGAATAAAGTCATATAACGATCAAAACAACTATCATTAAAGTCTCTATGAGTCATAGCCTTAACTTCTTTATATTTTTGTTCACCAATCATATGTCTACTATTATAGTCTTCAAAAAACTTATCTTTAGGAATTGCCCTAGTTAAATCATAACTACCATATAAATCACATATTTCAATTCTAATTAATCCCCTAACACCATCAGTAGAAACAGATTGATAATATGCACATTTTGCCATTTCTTTATTATATCTATCAAGTACATCATAATAATCATCTTTACTTAAATGATTAAATACAGCCTCAATTAATTTCTTCTTATCACTAGAAATATTATCATAATAATCTAACTCTAAAGCAGCAAATCCAATTTTAGGCTTTTTTACAACAGGATTCTTTGCTTTATCAATATAGTCCTCTAATCTCATAATATACCTCCCCCATAGAAAGTGACTATCTTCCTATTGACTCAATATACTAACATCAGATAATAAAAAAAGCAAGTTATACTTGCTTCTAATTACTTTGCTTTATTAGTTCCATTTATTCTTTCTAATCTCTCTTCTTCTTTAATACAAATTTCAGCTAAATGATTACCTAATTCATCAATATTCATTATTTCAATTTGTTTAGCAGAAAAACGGTCTAAGAAAATACAACCATCTGCAGTATAGAATATTTTCATATAAGTATTTTGCTCATTATCATTAAAAGTATATGAATTAATTATACTCTCAACTACTTTATATTTTTGTTCTCCAATCATATATCTACTATTATAATCTGCAAAGAACTTTTCTTCTTCTATAGGTCTAGTTAAACCATACTTTCCATTTTCAGTACATGTTTCAATTCTAACTAATCCTCTAATTCCAGACTCAGAAGCAGATTGATAATAAGCAGATGTATCAACTGCTTTTTCTCTTCTTTCTAAAGCATCATAAAAATCATCTTTACATAAATGTTTAAATGTTTCTCTAAGAAGTTTTTTCTTCTTTCTATCAATATCCTTATAATAATATAATTCAACAGCTGAAAACTCTAATTGACGTTCTTTCTTAGGTGGATTCTTATAATTACTAATATAACCCTCTAAATTCATAATAACCTCCGTTTTTATTGGTTTCTTATACTACCATTCATAAATAAAAAAAGCAAGTTTTATATAATAAAAAAGTGAGACCGTCTCACGACGGCCTCTTCAGGGGGTTCGGTTGAATATACTCTAACATTAAACCGTTAGAGATATCGGCGTGATATATACTACCACGCATCTTAATCATATAAGATATTTTTAAAATTGTCAATTGCAATTCTAGAAATTTGTCGGTATTTACATTATGACTCTTTTATAGATATAGCATTAATTAATCTATTCTTTAATGGATCATTATCAGTATCTTTATTTAATAAATACTCTTTAGAATCTTTCTTAGCTTGCAACAGTATCTTATAATCACTCTTAATACTAGCAATCTTAAAACTCATATCACCTGATTGTTTAGTACCAAATAAATCTCCATGCCCTCTAAGTTTAAAGTCTTCTTCAGAGATAACAAATCCATCATCTTCTCTTTCCATTATCTTTAAACGTTCTGTATCACTATCACTAATTAAGATACATTGACTCTTAGAAGTACCTCTTCCAACTCTACCTCTTAACTGATGTAGTGTAGAAAGACCAAATCTATCAGCATCAAATATAACCATTGTAGTCGCATTAGGTACATCTACTCCAACTTCTACAACAGTAGTTGAAATAAGTATTTGTACTTCATTCTTCTTAAATTGATCCATGATAATATCTTTAGCACCACTAGCCATCTTACCATGAACAATATCTATTTTATATAAATCCTTAAAAGCAAGTTTCATTTGATCTCTTAACTCATTTACAGTAGTTAAATCACTATTCTCACTCTCTTCAATTAAAGGAGCAATTACATATACTTGATGTCCTTCTTTTAATTCTTTATACATCATTTCTAATACATCTTTAATTTCACTAGTTTTCTTAACATATGTATCAATCTTTTGACGACCCTTAGGTCTTTCTTTAATAGTAGATACATCCATATCTCCATAGATTGTTAAAGCATAAGTTCTAGGAATAGGAGTTGCACTCATATATAAAACATCAGGAGTAATTCCCTTATTTTGTAAATTAGCTCTTTGATGAACACCAAATCTATGTTGTTCATCTGTAATAACTAAACCTAAATTTTGATATTCTACTTCATCTTGAATTAAAGCATGAGTACCAATTACCATATTAATAGATCCATCTTTTAATCCATTATAAATCTCTGTTTTTTCTTTCTTAGGAGTAGAACCAGTAAGTAATGCAATATTTACCTTAGTTCCCTTTAAGAAATCTTTTAAATTAATATAATGTTGCATTGCAAGTATTTCAGTTGGAGCCATTAATGCACTTTGATAACCACTTAAGTAGTTAGCATACATTCCAGTAAAAGCTACAACTGTCTTACCAGAACCAACATCTCCTTGTAATAATCTATTCATTCTATGAGGAGCTTCTAAATCCTCAACTATTTCATTTATCGCAGTCATTTGATCATTAGTTAATTTAAAAGGTACTTTATCAATAAATTCTTTTAATTTATCTCTATCAATTACTCTCTCTAATCCATTATTATGTTTCTTATTCATTTGTCTTAGATAATTAATCTTAAACATAAACTCAAATAACTCTTCATATTTTAATCTAATAGTAACATCTTTTAATTTCTCCATAGTACTCGGATTATGAATTATATTTAAAGAAGTTTTCTTATTTAAAAAATTATATTTTTGAATATACTCATCAGGTATATTATCAACTGCTTCTTTACCATACATAAGTAAAGCCATATTTATATAAGTAGACATATTCTTATTTGTTAAACCACTAGTGCAATGGTATACAGGCTCAATCTTCATACTATTAGATAACATATCCATCTTAATATCACTTGCAGTAATAACATTCTTATTTTTATCTAATTTTCCAATGACAGTAATCCCTGTACCTACACTTAATTGTGCTTTTAAGAAAGCTCTATTGAATATTGAAACCCCAACTACTCCAGATTGAGTAACAAGTCTAAAGTTCATTTTATTAAGTCCTGCTTTAAATCTCATTAATATTGGAACACTCTCAACTTTTCCATCAATAATAATCTTTTCTCCATCTTCTACTTTATTAAGATCATTTCTCTCTAAAAAGTCATATCTAAATGGATAATGAGTAAGTAAATCATCAATAGTATAAATACCAATCTTATTAAGTAACGCTAAAGATTTCGGTCCAATTCCTTTAACATCTTTTAACTCTGCCATACCTTCACTTCCTTTAACAAATGTCATATGTCTCTCTCTTCGCATATTATAACATAAACCCCTCTTTTTTTAAAGAAAAAAACACTCATTATAAATTTTATTTATAAATCTCTAATACCTTTATAAAACAACATTTTAACGGGAAATAAATTTATATAATTTTTTAAAAATTTTATAAAAATTGATTGACAAATAGATACTTTTCGATTAGTATAGGTATCACCAATTCGGAATTAGGCGAATTGGTCGCTAGTATCACACTAGCCAACCCCTTTTTATTCTTTTTGGAGGCTGCCCTCAGGGGGTGCAGCCTCTTAGTATGAAAAGCAAAAAGAGATGTGGCCGACATCTCTTTTTTTGTTATATATTTTTTTATTATTATGGATTCATCATTTTATTAATTAAAGCCATAAATCCAAATCCAAATACAAATGAAAGTATTAATAAAAGAATATATATGAATAGACTTGAAAACATACCTTTAACTAAATAATAAAGAACTATAAATACTGCAAGAATAATACCCATAATTCTAAATACTTTCCAGAATAAATCTAAGAAAGTCATTAATCCTTCATTTGCAAGTAATTTTTCTTCTATTTTATTAGTTGTTTTTTTCTTTTTAGTTGTAGTTTTAGTAGTAACAGTTTTAATCTCTTCTACCTCAGGTTCTTCTTCATCTTCATCTTCATCAATTACTTGAACTTTATTAAAATCATCATAATTAACATCACTTAAATCAGACTCTATTTCTGAACTAAAGAAAGAATCTCCTTCTTCTTCATAGTAATCATCTAATGTATCAAAAACATCTTCATAATCTTTATTATTTTTTTTCATAATATCATCCCTTTTTTAGATAGCACATATTATAACACAAATACTTAAAAAAGAAAAGAAAAAAGACCATTTGGTCTTTTTATTCTTTAGGCTCTCCTTGAAGAGATTCATAATAATGATATGTTTCTTCAGCTTGTGTTTTATTTTGATCTAGTAATTTATCTCCTTCTTTATTTAATTTAGCAAGAGATTTATAACGATCTTCTCCAAGCATAAACTCTTCATATTTAGAGAAATCAGCTTTACTATCAAGTTTAAATTCACGACTAGTTGGATTATAACTGAAGATTGGGAAGTAACCTGATGCAGTAGCATCCTTCTCTTCATTAATAGAATTCTTCATACCTCTAATAATTCCTTGAGCAATACATGGAGCATAAGCAATTATAATAGATGGTCCATCATAAGCTTCAGCTTCTTTCATAACTCTAATAGCTTGCATTGGATTAGCTCCTAAAGATATAGTTCCAACATAAACATGTGGATAACTCATAGCCATCTTAGCAAGATTCTTCTTAGCAGTTTCTTTTCCACCAGCTGCGAACTTAGCAACAGCTCCAGGTCTAGTAGATTTAGAAGCTTGTCCACCAGTATTAGAATATACTTCAGTATCAAGAACTAAAATATTAACATTCTTCTTATTAGATAATACATGATCAATTCCATTATATCCAATATCATATGCCCATCCATCTCCACCAATCATCCATACAGATTTAGGTAAGATAAATTCTTTTAATTTTAATAATCTATCAATCTTAGTATCATTAATTATTTCAAGTAATGCACGAGCATTTTCCTCACTTTGTTCTTTACAGTAATTATCATAGATTTCTTTTTCACTACGTTTAATTAATCCACTATTATTCTTAATTAAAGTAACAATTTGATTCTTCATTGCTTCATCAGCAACTTTCATACCAAATCCAAATTCTGCATTATCTTCAAATAATGAGTTTGCCCATGGAATACTATATGGCATAGATGGAGTACTTGCTCCATAGATAGAAGAACATCCAGTTGCATTCGCAACAATCATTCTATCTCCAAATAATTGAGTTAATAACTTAAGATATGGAGTTTCACCACAACCAGCACATGCTCCAGGGAATTCAAATTTAGGTTTAACAAATTGACTACCCTTAACAGTATTAGTTGGCATTACATTTTCTTTTGTTTTAACTTCATTAAATAAGTACTTAGCTTCTTCTTCTTTCTTATCTTCATGTAATTCATGTTTCATCTTCATGACAAGAGCTTTAGCTCCATTCTTTCCAGGACACATTTCAGCACATAATCCACATCCTGTACAGTCTTCAATAGAAACACCAATAGTAAATTTATAATCTTTATCTTTAATATTAGCATTCATTAAATTACGAGTAACAGACTCAGGTGCATCAAGTACCTCTTTCTCATCAAGTAAGAATGGTCTTACTACTGCATGAGGACATACTAAACTACACATATTACATCCAATACAGTTTTCTGAACAATAGCTTGGAGCAACATCACTACTATCTCTCTTATCAAGTTTAGATGTTCCTGCTTCAAACTCTCCATTTGGATGTTTTAAGAATGTACTAACTGGAAGAGAATCTCCATCCATTGAATCAATAATTTCAAATACACTCTTCTTAGAATTAAATTCTTTATCAAAATCTACATAAGGTACTTTTACTGGAGTTAATGCATCAAGTGAATTATCAATTGCTGTGATATTCTTCTTAACTACATCTCCACCCTTATTAGCAAACTTAGTAGTTAAATTCTCTTTAATCTTTCCTACTGCAAATTCAAAGTCAACAATCTTTCCTAGTTTAAAGATAATAGTTTCCATAATAGTACTAATCTTTCCAGGAAGTCCAGCATCACTTGCAATCTTACTAGCATCAACAATAAACATTCTTACATCTTTCTTTTGTAAGATTTCTTTATCATGATTACTCATAGCAGCAAGTACTTCATCACCTGACATTGCAGTATTTAAAATAAATATTCCTTTTTCTTTAATCTTATCAAGCATCTTAAGTCTCTTAAGATAACTATCTTTTGTACATACCACAATACTTGCTCTTTCTACATAATATGTAGAGTTAATTGGTTTCTTACCAAATCTTAAATGAGAAATAGTAATTCCACCACTCTTCTTAGAGTCATATTGATAATATCCTTGTACATAGGCATTTGTATAAGTTCCTGTAATCTTCATAATATCTTTAGATGCAGAAACCATACCATCACTACCATAACCATAAATTAAGAATTCAACATTCTTAGATGGTAACATAAATTCTTCATCATATTTAACACTTAAATTAGTAACATCATCATCAATACCAATAGTAAAGTTAGAATGAACATCTCTAGTATCTAAGAAATCAAATACACCTTTAATCATTGCAGGAGTTGTATTCTTAGAAGATAGACCATAACGTCCACCATAAACTGATACTCTAGCATCTACTTCTTTAATTGTTTTAGAAACATCTAGGAATAATGGTTCACCATTAGAACCAGGCTCTTTAGTACGATCAAGTACTGCAATCTTCTTAACAGTCTTAGGTAATTCTTTTAAGAAATACTTAGTACTAAATGGTCTATATAAGTGAACTTCCATTAATCCAACTGCTTCATTTTTCTCTTTATATAAATAATCAACTGTTTCTTTAATAGTTTCACAAACAGATCCCATCGCAACAATAACTTTAGTTGCATTAGGACTTCCATAGTAATTAAATGGTTTATAATTCTTACCAGTTAATTTATTAATTTCTCCCATGTAGTTATTAACTATATCAGGAATAGCATCATAATATTTATTACGAACTTCAGTAGCTTGGAAATAAATATCTGGGTTTTGAGCAGTACCTCTAATTGAAGGTTTATTAGGATTCATTGCTCTACCTCTAAATTCAGCTAATGCCTTATTATCAATTAATTTCTTTAACTTATCTGTATCAATTACTTCAACTTTTTGAAGTTCATGACTAGTACGGAATCCATCAAAGAAATTAATAAATGGTACACTTCCTTTGATAGCACTTAAATGAGCTACCCCTGTCAAATCCATTACTTCTTGTACTGAACTTTCTGCTAACATTGCAAAACCAGTTGCACGGCAAGCATATACATCTTGATGATCTCCAAAAATAGATAATGCATGAGAAGCTAAACTTCTTGCGGCTACATGAATAACACAAGGTAATAATTCTCCTGCAATCTTATACATATTTGGAATCATTAATAATAGTCCTTGTGAAGCAGTATACGTAGTCGTAAGTGCTCCAGCTTGTAGTGATCCATGAACCATACCTGCAGCACCTGCTTCAGATTCCATTTCTACTACTTTAACAGGAGTATCAAAATAATTTAATTTTCCTTCACTACTCCATTTATCAGTTAATTCTGCCATTGGACTTGCTGGCGTAATTGGATATATTCCTGCTACTTCTGTAAACCCATATGATACATGAGCAGCAGCTTCATTTCCATCCATGATTTTCATCATATTCATCACTCTCCATACTATAAACAATTATATCATAAATGAATCAAAAAAAAACACATATTATGTGTTTTTAACTGTCTAATTTTTCTCTAATTTTCATTCTATAGACTTTTTCTTGTTCATTATATTTTGGATTTAAAAATATCTTTCTATACTCAAGTTCTAACTCTTTCATCTGATAAAAATTTCCATTAAAGAAATATCCCTTTACTATTTCGTTGTTATGATTAAATATTAATAGTTCTAAGAAATTATCTCTAACTTCAACTAAAGGAACATGATTATATTCATATCTACCAATCGCATATCCAGCACATCCACCATCTATATTTAAATAATGTTCTTTTTTATTATATTCGAAGCCATCTTCATTTGACACTGGAGTGTGTCCAACAATTGTAAAGTATGGGTCAAGTCCAACTCTATTTAAATCCATAAGACTCTTAACTCCATAAGTAAATAAATCTGTTTTTTCTCGTCTTGTCCAAACAGCTTTATCAACCGCAATATTATTATCTTTTATATATAATTTTTCATATCTTTTAGCACGTTTAGGAGCTTGAGCATGTACAAGTAATATTTTTCTATTCTCAATTGTCTCATCAAATACATGATATACCTTTAAATCTCCAACAAAGTCTTTTAACTTACTACCAAGCTCATCCCCATCTTCACGAGCAGCTAATTCATTTTCAATAGGCCATCCACCATTTAACATCCAACTATTAAGACGACCAATTCTTTTTCCAGGTCTTTTTTTTCTTAATGCATTATACATCATCAATTCATGATTACCACCAAGATAATTAATCTTAACATTACCAGTTCCTTGAATTCTTTCTTTAACATCCATAATTATTCTAAAAGAATCAGGACCTCTATCAATTAGATCACCATTAATAAATAATTCTACATCTTCAGATACACCTATATTATCAAGATATCCCATGATAGAGTCATATATATCTCCGTTACCATGAATATCTGAAACAATAAATTTTCTCATAGGACACCCCCAATTAGCCCATATTATAACAAAAAAAGTAGAAAAAATCTACTTTTTAATAATCATTCTTATTTGGATTAGTTACAGCCTTACCTTGTTTATTAGTAACAATCCATGCATTAGATACAGTTCTACCACCATATTCTCCTCCAGCATAAGGATTATTCCATAAACTTCCATTAATACTCATTGTAGTTGAAGCACCACCATCTAAGTTAGCTGCATTATAAGCTTTATAACGAGTAAGTATTTCAATAACATCATTCATAGTAGCACCAATACTATATCCAGGCATTCTACCATCAATAATTAAGAATAATACTACTCCATCTTTTCTTTGAGCAATTATTGTTCTAGGAGCAGTTCCCCATCCACCATCACCGTGAATCTTAGAAACATTTCCATTAACAATTAAGAAAGGTCCAAAGTCAACTGCATCCATTACACCATCAGCAATTGCTTCTTCTGGTTTCTTATAAGTAAGTACCATCTTATGATCTTTATTAAATCCAATCAAACTTCCCCATCCACCAGAATGAGACCAAACAAGTTGACCATTTTTAATAATTGCACCATAAGGGATAGAACCATTACCCCAACCATCTAAGTCTTCGAATCCTCCTCCATTAATACCAACAAGTCCTTTATTATCACGAACTAAAGTATTAACAGATTGTCCTGCTCTACCTAATTTACTACTAACAGCAAGTTCTACATCAGCAGGATCATAAATAACAGTTAACCATCCTTTAAACTTAGACTCATTAATACGAATTAATTTGTAAACATCATTTCCAGGAGTCTTAGTAAATATTTCTTTATCATACTTATTTGTATAACGTTTAGTAAATAAATCTCCTTGATTAATTACAATATCATCTAAGTTAACTTCTTCAGTACTTTGTTCTATATAATTCTCACTCATAATTCTATTAACTTCATCTTCATCATATAAAGTATAAGCTAAATATTTATGAGTCATAGTAGTCATTGCAGAAGGAATCCAAAAAGCTTTAAACTCTTCTGTATGAATTACATATAGTCCTGCTATTACACAAAGATCCATCAAGAAAACAAGAATAGTAAAGAAACTGATTTTTAAACGGAATTTCTTCTTTACAGGTTTTTCTTTAACCTTTTTTTCTTCTTTAGAAACTTTCTCTTCTTTAGAGGTTTCTTCCTCTTTAACAATCTTTTCTTCTACTTTTTTCTCTTCTTTTTTTCTCTTTTTCTCTTCCTTATTAGTTGTCTTTATCTCTTTTTCTTTTTTTGCCATACTATCACTCCACTACATAAGGATTATCTATTCTTCCATTACCATTTTTAATTGAACTAGTCTTAATAGAAATAACTGGAACAATATGTTTTTGTTCAGTAACTTCTACTTCTTCAAGTAAACCATTAGCTGCTACTGTATATTGACTAGTACTCATGCTAGGTCCTGTATTATCCCTAAAGAAATCACATATATCATTATTAGATACATAATCAAAAATATTAAGTAAACCAATTCTCTCATTATATGTTTCTTTATAAACATTTGGATAATAATATCCTACTTCATCACTTAATTCTCCATAAGGATATTTATTAGAAACAATATATTTACCATAACTTAATCCTTTTACATAATCATGATATAAATAGTATCCAATATTATCTTCAACAAAGTAATTAAATTTATTATCATGAGCACTATATCTACGTACTAATTGATTACCATTAACAGTAATATAACCATTTAAGTACATCTTAATAATACCATCTTTTTGTTCATATACTTTCCATGTATCATTACCAAGCTTAACATAACTATCTACATAGTTTGTATCTTCTCCTTGATCAATAACATATGGATTATCTTTAGTTCCATCTCCTTGAGAAACAGGAATATTCTTATTCATAGTAAATACAGCTCTAATACCATATCCTTCCATAGTATCAGTACTCATAATACTTCCATCTTCCTCAATGTATAGATTCTCATCATAGTTGTTATAACCTAAAATATAATATAATTTACCATTATTTAAGAAACTGTTTTTTCCACCAGCTTCAATATAATCACCTAAAGTAATACTTACAATATCATCTTCTAAAATAATATCTCCTTTTTCTACTTTAGCTTCATTTAATTTATCAATTGTATATTTAGTCTTAACAATAAAACGATCTTGAGCAGGTATAGTCTTATAATATACTCCAGACTCTTTAATCTTTTCTACTTCAGTTAACCATATTTTTAAATTTGAGCGATCATAGTCTGGCTTTTCACCCCACATGAAAGAAGCAACTAAATCATTTGAAACTAACTTAATCGTATCATCTTCATTAACTCTAAGTACACGGAACATTCTATTTGCAAACCAAACATAATTATTTGTTACATTTCCTTTAAAGAAGAATCCATTCTCATCTTGATGTAGACCTTCTGTATCATCTTTAACTAATTTATTATTAGCTAAAATTACTCCATTTAAAGTTTGTGCAGTTTCACGTGTCTTTTGATTCTGTAGACTATAGTAATAAAAACTTCTTCCACCAAAATACAATCCAACACAAATTACAAGAACTAAACTTATAAAGTTAAAAGAAAATTCAAAAGGACCATAGTAATGATGTTCTTTTTTATTCTTCTTTTTCTTCTTCTCTTTAGTCTCATTTTCTGTATCAGGTGTAGTATCTTTTTTGGCAGATTTTTTCTCATCTACGAATAAAAATTTGTTCTTCTTTTCTTTTGCCATACTTAACACTCCATCTTAAATGATTATACCAAAAGAAAAATGTAAGTACAAGACCTACACTTTATTTTTGACCTTTTATAAGGCTTATTTTTGATAATCTCCCTGATTAGTATAAACCTCTGATTTACGATTATCATCATAAGGTGAAACATATCTTTCACCATTGTTATTACTAGGTTCTATTGCATTATTCCAACAACTACTAAAAGTTGTTCCGTCTCCTAATAATCCCATTGTAACATTAACAAAAACAGGAACAAAGAAAAGAATAAATAATGCAAGAATACTATTATGTAATTTCTTCATTCTCTTTTTATCTTCAGGATCTTTAACTAACATAGTAATATGAATAACCATACTAACAATAGCTAAAATTGGTCCAATAATTTGAATTAAATTTAATATCCTTCTTAAAATTGCTAATATTGACGCAAGAGCAGCATCATTACAAGCAGAAGCAATATCAGTTAATATAAGCATACTTTCACTCTCCTCTAAACCCCTCAACTAAATATATTGTATCACAAATTATTAAACAACAACCCAAAAAGTAGACATATCTCTTAAACCATTATCTCCACCAGCAACAGGATTATTAACAATTTTTTGTTCTACAACAAGCTCTGAAGAACTTCCTCCATCTAGATTTGCTGCATTATAAGCTCCATAGTTCTCCATAATATCACATAAATCTATCATATCTGCACCTAAACTAGCTGCCGTTCTTCCATTAATTACTACAAATAATACTATACCATCTTGTCTTTGTCCAATAGCACTTCTTGGGGCAATACCCCATCCACCATTACCTCTAAAAAAACTCCTTTTTCCATTAACAATCAAATATGGTCCAAATTCAATTGCATCCCTATATCCAATCTTAACAGCTTCTTCTTTAGTCATATTTCCTAGAATAAATTTATTTTCATTAGTAAAACCAATGAAACCTCCTCCATTACCGGAATCAATATAATCACTTACAACTTTTCCTTTAGAAATAACTGTTCCATGTGGAAGAGCACCATTACTATTCCAATCAGGATCATAGAATCCCCCAGCATTCATCGCTACAAGAGCTTTTTCCCTTTTACTAACAGTAAGAATAGATTCTCCTCTCTCTCCTAAATATGCAGTAGTCGCAATATGAATTCTCGAAGGATCATATATAGCAACTACATATCCTTGATATCCATTCCCACTAATTGGAATAACTTTATATACATCATCATCTTCATGTGTTAAAACTTCTTTTTCATATTCATTACGATAAATTGTTTTAGAGTATTTTCTAAATTTTATCTGAGAAGGATCACTAATCTCATCTACTTCTACAACACTATTTTTAGAAAGAACTTCTTGAATATAAGATTCACTATATATCCATGTTGCTAAGTACTGATGAGACATAGTAGTCATCGCACTAGTAATCCAAAACTCTTTAAAACTATTAATTGGTCCATAGAATAAAAATAGAAAACAAGAAAAGAAAACAATGTATAAGAATGATACCCACGCAACAATCTTACGTTTTAAAGGCCATTTGTAAGTAGTTGTCTTTTTCTTTCTCTTAAACATTCTCTACTCCTCTTTACCATCAAATATATTATCACCATTATAATCTATATAATCATATTCAGTATGATACTTCCTAATTTTCAAATCTTTTTTAATTGTATCCTGATAAGCATTATACTTTTCAACATTATCATTATATGTATGAATATCAGTCACATAATAATTCACAACTTGTTCATAAATACTCTTATAATTAGTACACATTTTATTAACCTCACTATCAGGATAATAAACATGTTTACATAAAGAATCTAGCTTTTTAGTATCTTTCTTAATACCATCCACAATTGCTTCATATTCATTAAGTTTACCTTTTACAGTCTCATCTGTTTTATACATAGTATCATAATATACATTACCTAATACCTCTGTATATAATTCATCCCTATAGTCTTCAAACATAGTTGTATTAGTACTAAATCCTTCAAATATACCAGATACATCATCCATTCTACGTAATACCCTTTGATGATCTTCTCTAAGTCCTATTAAGAAAGATGAAAAACTTCCTGCAACTATCATTACAAGACTAATACTTAAAAATAAATATGCTAATTTACGAGTATTCATAGTATCACCTATTATAATTTTAACAAAATAAATAGTCTTTGTCATAAATTAGACACAAAAAAAAGACATTTGACAATGTCTTTTTTATTATTTTACATATTATTCTCCAGGAGGATAATCAACTATTAAATCATCATATGCACCATCAGCAACAATATTATCATACAATGTTTGATTATCACCGGTACCAGTATATTCAACTACATAAGTATCCAAACTAGTATAATCAAAATTAAAGTTTTCAAATCCAAATGTACCACTACAGTACCCATATGCTGAAATTGATCCACAATAGAAAGCTAACTTATAGCCTCCTAAAGTAATACGAATTGGCTTATCAAAAGTATTACTAAGATCACTATTAATAGTATAAGTAATAATACCTCTAGATAAATTATTTGCCTCATCAGTCATTTCATATTTAATTGCTAAATCTCTAACACATATTTTTGCATCAGATGTACAGCTTTCACCAAGCGTATGAGGATCTATAATTACAGGTTCATCTAACATAGAAACACCCTTTAATTTTACTTCTCTGTCAACTCCACTATTACCCAAAACACCATTCTTATGAAGGTAATAGAATAAGAATAATATTAATACTACAAAAACAATAACTATAACACCAACAATTATTATTCTATTTTGTTTTTCATTTAATTTCTTTTCCATAAAACCAACTCCTAACCAATCTCATCCGGATTAAATCGGATATAAGCTTTTGGATCTCCCTCTTTGTATTCTGAGAATGCAGGGAACAATCTTATAAAGTCAGGACAAACTTTAAGTGGCATCTCTTGTAACGTCATATTAGTACCATCACTTTTTGCTTGATAAGCTTTATAATATCCATTACATGTAAATACAACCGGTCTAATTTCATACTCATCTTGACAATTATAATTCTGATAACATACTTTTTGACAATCAGTATCACCTGAAGTACAAGTATTATCATTTTCTAAACACAAACCATTAGTTGTATCACTACTACGACAATAGATTGGTGTTATATCAGGAAATTCATCACAATTAACTCTCTTTTTATAAGATGTAAATGGAGCATTACAGAAATTATAATAATTTCTACATGTTGGCATTTTTGTTTCTACACAAGTTGCCATATGAGCATTTTTATCATATTCAAAGAATATTTGATCTTCAGTATATTCACCGCTTTCTATAAGATCTGCATAAATATCAGGCCAATCAGGACTATTATATGTTTCAGGGAAAACAACATATGGCTCAACTGGTTCTGGATGACTTTCAAGATAACTGTCTCTAAAGTTTCCTCTAATATGTTGAGATTCATATTCAAAATCAGAACATTCAACTGCAAGATCACATAATTCAGCTTGCTCACCAGTAGGTTTTAAAGTTTGACATGCATTTACATCTTCTATTTCATCAAACTGAGTACACATCATTTGTAAATATTCCTCTTCTGTATAACCATCGGGAACGGTATAAGTATGGTTTTTACAAGCAGTACAATTCTCAGCAGCAGTACACATTCCAACAGTATCTATACTATCTATTTCTAACTCATGAGGAGTACATTTATGAATAATTGAATCATAGCTACTATCATATTTAGTAAGTAAATAGTCTTCAAGCGCAGATACATATTCTTGATTATAAGCTGCTAGTTCAGTTTCGTATGCCTCTTCAGCAGCATTTATTTCAGCCGCAACAGCATCATATTCAGCAGTAATAGTAGGACTACATTCTGCTCTAGCACCAGCATCACAAATGTCTTCAATATTACTACATCTTGAGTCTCCAGGATAGAAATAAGCATCTGTTCCAGGATTTTCACAATAAGGTTTATCAATTAATACTTCTCTTCTAACTTTATTATTAGAATAATACCATTTTTTATTTTCATCAATTAACTTCATTCCAATAACATTAGTATTAACATTATCTTGATTACCAGTAACAAAGCAATCAACATAATCACACATTAATTCAACCTCTTGATACTTATCACAATAATTATTTACCAAATTATCACTATATGTAATTTTCTTCTTATAGTTACCTTTTATCTCATTAGTCTTTGTTTCATAATTAATATGAGTAGCATTATTAGTAGTTATATAATGTCTAAAACACATTCCCTGACAAGCAGAAGCAGATATCTCTCTTCCATTTTCAAAAGTAGGATTATAAGTATCATCAACAACTACTAATTTTTCTGAATCAGTAGTAGAACACAATTCATATAAAGTATATGTAGTTGTTGCAGTTTCAGTTTGACCATTTGTATCTTTTACATGAAGAACAAGTGTTTTAGTAAGGTTACTCTCTTCATAGCTTTCACTCCAACCAAATTTAGATTGACCATTAACCTCAATTGTATAGGTACCACCATATTCTCCATCAAATAAGTCGCCATTAGTATTCTTTACATAATCCTCATCTCTACAAGTAGTACCATAAGGTGCAACACAAACTGAATATGAATCTTCATAATCCAAAATATCAAATGTCGCATTAAAAATATTACTATTATAATCATCGTTTATACTTTTTACTACAAACGAATTAATTCTAGGTTTTTGATCAGCAAACAATTTATAATTAACAACTTCAGTCTTATCAGTTTCTCCATAATTATCTTTAACTTCAAAATAATTCTTAAATTCTTGACCAGTATACTTAACTGGATTTCCAGCACTATCAGTATATTCAAAGAATGAAGATAAACGACTCTTTAAACCATTAAAGTTCTCAAATGGAGTACAAATCTCATCACCAGCATTTATATAATAGCAGAAACGAGCAGTATATTTTTCAAAGTCATCTAGCACCTCTAGATCACTAGTATTAATTTTAACCGTTCTTAAATTTCTTCCACCTTCAGAAGAAGTTGAACTAATTCCAAATGAACCAGTAATATCAGGTTTATGATTGTTATATAAAGTATATTCAATTGGATTTAAAGTATTATATGCTTTATAGTTTCCTTTACCATCAACTACAGCTGCATATAAGTTCTTTGTAATAGCCGGATTAGGATATAATAAACCATTAGTTATATCATCATGAGAAAATTCATAAGTACGATCAAACTCTGAATACTTAACAAAAGTATTAGAATCTTTCTTATTACTTTCACAATCAGCTCTTCGCTCAGAAACACATACTTTTAAATCTCCTGTATTAGTAATATCATCTTCAACTTGGAAATTTAAATTAACATTATAACTATTAGTTCCTCTACAACCACTTATTCCATCACAAGCATCCTCAGCAGAAGTAATAAAAGTTCTTCCAGCAGGAACTGTAATTGAAGGAGCAGAATCCTCATATACTCCAGTAAATACTTTACTAGCTGAATTAGTAACACCATACTCATCAGTTGCCTCTATATAAATTGTTCTAGCTTTACCATCATATCCACCAGAGAAAGTATACTTCTGATCACTATTTCTAAATTGACCAAAAGTAGTTTCAACTATACCCTTAGGAGTATTATCATTTTCTAATGTATGATAAATTTTTAATTTAACATCATCTGAATCAGTAATATCATCTGTAACATTTAAATTAACAACAGCAGTTAAAGAATTACAACTTGCTCCATTACATTGACATACTCCATTCTTCATATAAGCACAACTTGTTCCAAAATTACCAATTACAATATTTGGTCCAGCATTATTGTATAATTGATAACTTGTCTCTTTATGAGTAGTTAATCCTAAAGAATCTTTAACATAAACTGTTAGAGTATGACTACTTCCATCAGGTACAGTAATATCATCGCCTCTAGAATTTTTAAATGTATATGTATAACTTCCAGTATTTCCAAATAAATTAGAATACTTTTTATATGGAGAACAAGTCTCAGGTGTACTATCTTGTGCAAAACATACAAATAAATCTTCAGTCTTATCCATATCATCAGTTGCTGTTAAAGCAACCTTTACAGAAGGCATCTTAAAATCTTTATTTGTTAATTGACTAATAGAGAACAATTTAATAACAGGTGCTTCATTTTCATGAATATCATAAGTCATTCTCTTACGTGTATAGTTATTATTAGGATCTGCAACTAAGATATAAACATATGCAGTAGTAGGATTATCATAAGAGAATCCATAATCAGCAAAATTAATATCCTTAGAATAGAATCCTTCATTACCATAAGGTTCTCCAGCATCAGTATTTGGATTTGGATAAGTATCATTTTCTGAATTAGATATTTTAACAAATACTCTTAATTCACTAGTAACATTATCAGAATCAGTTGCATACACACTTAATACTGTTTGTAATGATCCACTAGTACTAAATTTAGCAGTAACTTTAGGAGATGAAGTATCAACAACAACATCAGGATCATCAATTTCATTATTATAGTATCCAATAATATCATCAGAATCTAGATTCCAATTACCATCATTAGAAATCTTATTAAGGTTCTCATTAACGAAACCAGAATTAACAAACTTACCACCTTTATCAATACTTTCATCTTCATCAACATAACCTAATTCAGAAACACTAAATGTTCTAACATGTTTAATTGCATCTTTTGCATTTAATGCATTTTCTGTTGATAACTCAACTCCAATGTATTGACCTTTAGCGGTTTTTTCAACAAGCATTGTGGAATAAGCATAATCTCCACTAATATTTTTTACAACAACGAAAGAAGACTCTGTTAAGTAACTACCTCCATTAGGTGGATTTTGAAAGTCACCAGAGCTTAAATATTTCATACTAAATACAATACTCTCCCCAATATCTGGTTTTTCTATTTTAACACTCTTAGCATTCATAGAGTAACGTGCTTGAGCAATCAAACGAATTGCATCTTCTACATATACTCTATTACGACTATTTGTTACTAAATCATAAACTCTCGGAACAGCAAAAACAGCCAAAATACCAAGCAATGCTACAACAGCAATAACCTCAATAAGGGTAAACCCTTTATTATTCTTCTTTATCATAAAGGACGCCTCCTTTTATTTTTTAAAGATAAATACTTTACTAAAAATATAATTTAATATAATTACTACTACATTAGAAACTACTTTAGCAACAATTTCATTTCCATGAATAATATCTATTAATAAATACATAATAGCCATGTCAAATAATAATGATAAAACTCTAAATCCAAAGAAAGAAATCATTTCACGTAAAGTTTCTTTTTTAGTTTTACCTTTACTTTCAAATACAAATATTTTATTAGTAACAAAAGCAAATAATACTGCAAGAATCCAAGCAATTCCATTACTAATATAAACATCTATTTTAAATAATCTAAGTATAGCAAAACTAATAATATTAACTAAAGTAGTACAACCTCCAAAGAATAAATATAAAATTCCTTCTTTATATTTATGATACCAAGCAGTATTGTCGCTATCTTTAATATAATCATCAATTAATTTTATCATATTTTTGGTATTACTTTCAAACTTTTTAGGCTTAAATTTTTTTATTTTTTTAATCATATCGCCTAATTCATCAAAATCTTCTAATTCAAGAATATATCCTCTACTTGCAAACTCTCCAATTATTTGTTTTTGATGATCATTGTGATGTTCTTTATATTTTGCAAGTCTAGCAGCTGCAATTATCTTTTTTCCCTTTTTAATAGCTGTAAGAATAGATCCTGCTCCTCCATGAGTAATAACAAGATCAGCTTCATCCATTAATTTAGCAAATTCAGGTGCTGGTACTAAATCAAATATTTCCATATTCTTAGATTCATATTTTGTTTGTCCAGCTTGTACAACTACTCTATCTTTAATAATTCCATCATTAATACATTTATCTACTGCCTCAAGAAGTCTAGGAAATTGTTTATCTTGAGTACCTAAAATAACTAGTATCATTAGAAAATCCACCCCCCAACTTCTGCATCAGGGTATAAATTTTTCATACTATCCCATTGAACAATAAATTTATCACTAATTGGATAAATTAATTTACCAGTAGCAGTCTTAGTAACCATATTCGCAAATGTCTCAATATAGATTACTTTACTACCAAATATTTTACCTATACAGCACATCGGACCAGCTGTATGAACCCCCGTTGTAATAATATAATCAGGAGCATAAACTAAGTAAAAATATAAACTTTTAAAACAGTTATAAAGTAATTTAAAAGGATAAGTTAACATATGATGTTTAGTACCATACACTAAATAAGATACTTTATCTTTATACTTATCTTTTAAATACATATTAGACTTAGTCTTCTCAGTAATTAAATGATAATTATACTTATCAAACATAGGAGATAATTGTAATAGTTCTTCTAAGTGACCACCAGTTGATGCAATAAACATTACATTCTTTTTACTCATAAACACCACTCTCTTCTATTAAGGCAAACCATTCTTTACCTACAGCTTCACTAGTATATTTCTCCACACTTTTACGAGCATTATCCCCTAATTTTAATCTTTCTTCTTTATTTCTAATTAAATCTCCTATTTTCTTTACCATTGCTTCATAATTTCTATTTTTAATTAAATAACCATTATATCCACTAGTAATAATTTCACGAGCCCCTTCTGCAGAGTCCATTGCTAAACAAGGTAGTCCATGACTCATAGCTTCAATAAGTACTATTCCAAAAGACTCAGTATGTGAAGTCATTAAATAAATAGATGAGTCTTGCATAACTTTATCAATATAATCTTTATTTTGAAATCCATGTAATTTAACAAATTTCTCCATATGATGTACTTTAATATATTCTTCTAACAATTCCTTTTCTTTTCCATCACCAATAATATCAAGTTTCCAATCAGGATACTTCTTATAAAGAATATGATAAACTCGAAGTAAATCTAAGAATCCCTTTTCTGGAGAAAGTCTACCTACACTAATTAATCTCTTTGCAGTTAAAGAAGATTTCTTAGGAGGCATTGAATCTATACAATTAGGAATATAAATACACATGCATTTATTTCCTTTCATATTCTTTTTGTAATATTCTTGTAATTCTGCAGAAACTAAAACTAAATAATCTAAGTTTTTAGCACTATCAATTATTTTATTTGCATACTTTATATTGTCATGAAAATGATTATGTTCCCATCCTATTTTTAAAGCCTCATCTCTACCATACATAGCAGACCAAAAATTAAAAATATCTCTTGTAGAAATAATTACATCACTATCACATTTCTTTAAGTAATTAACCATTCCGCTTTTACGATGGCGTAAAACTTTCATCGCAAAGAAACCCTCTTTAATTATTTTAATAATATTGCGAGACTTCAATGCTCCTCTTAAAGCTTCATGATTAGGAACAATAGTCTTATCATTTAAATATTTAACCTTTACTCTTTTATCTAAAGGAAAAACACAATTATCATATAGTCTATAGCAAGTAGCAATTTCTACCTTATATTTTTCACATAAAACATTTGCTAAAGAGACTATCGATTTTTCAATACCACCATATCCTAAATGTAAGGATAAAATTGATATTTTTTTCATAAGATCACCTTAATGAAATTATACCATTTTTTTGATAGTTAACCAATAATAAAGCAAAAAAAAAGTATTTAAAATACTTTTTTATTTTTCTTATTGTTGAGGTGGAACTGGTGCAACAGGTGCAGGTGCAGGTTGTGCAGGCATTGCTGGAGCTGCAGGTACTGGTGCTACTGGAGCAACAGGACTAACAGGTTGTTGCATAGGATTAGCTCCTCCATAAGGTTGAGGTCCAGCAGGTGCTGGTGCAGCTGGCATAGCTGGTGCAACAGGTGCAGGATTTGCTCCACCATAAGGTTGAGGTCCAGCAGGATGTACAGGTGCAACTGTCTCAGGAACAGTAGGTTGTGCTGGTGTAGTTGTAATTGTAGGAATTGCAGGTTGAACAGCAACAGCAGGTTGTGTAGGTTGTACAGGTGCTGGTGCAGGTTGTGGAGCTGCTGGCATAGGTCCAGGAACTACTCCATTTGCAACTACTTGAGGATTAACTACAGGTGCAGCAGGTTTAGCATCTTGAATAGGTGCTGCTGGTGCAGGTTCAGGCATAGCAGGTGCAGCTGGCATTGGAGCAGGTGCTCCAGGTACAGCCATTGGCGCAGGTGCTTGCATTTCTGCAGCCTCTTTTGCTAACTTTTCCTTCTTTGATTTCTTTCCTGTAACAATTAATAAAATCAAAGCTAAAATTAAAAATAAAACTCCCCCAGTAATAAATAAACCAGGTACAGTCATAAACCATCCAAAGTCGAAATCCATAATATCTACTCCCTTTATTCTATAATCTATAAATATAATAACAAAAAACATTTGCAAATGCAAATGTTTTATTTTTTGTACATTTTTTTACACTGTAAAACTTGTCCAGTATCCTTTTTTCTCAGGGAATTCCTTGAATTCTAACACTTCTTTAGTAACTGGATGAGTAAAAGATAAGTAATAAGAAAATAGACAAATTTGTGTATTATCAAGAACTCCATATCTCTGATCTCCAAGCAAATAATGTCCTCTACTAGCAAATTGAACTCTTATTTGATGATGTCTTCCAGTTTTTAATGTAACAGATACTAAACTAGCATCAATTTTCTCATTATATTCTAAAGTCTCATATTCAAGAATTGCTTCTTTTCCATTCTTACTTACAAAACTATTACCATCATTACCCTTTTCTATTAAATCTCTCATTTCTCCACTCTTATCCATCTTTCCATGAACAATAGCTAAATATTTTTTAGTAATAGAGTGTTCAGAGAAAGCTTTTGTAAGACGAGAAGCTGCTTTACTACTTCTAGCAAAAACCATAACTCCACCAACAGGTCTATCTAATCTATGTACAAGTCCTAGATATACATTTCCAGGTTTATGATATTTAATTTTTATATATTCTTTAACCATATCCATTATAGATTTATCTCCTGTACTATCACCCTGACTAAGTACATTAAAAGGTTTAACTACTACAATAATATGATTATCTTCATATAACACTTTTAAATCTTTCATTTACTCTCCCATCTTCCATAAATTCCACAAGGAAGAATAAAATCCCCATTAGTAATAGGAAGTCCAACTTCTCCACAAGATACAACACCATCAAATTTACTAAGTATTTTAATTTTAAGTAAATTTTCAAGTACAGTAGAAGAAAGTCCAGTAGTATAAGAATTAATTAAGAAGAATAATGGCTTATCAGAAAGAATTTCACTACAAATACTAACTAAGTAATTTAAATCTCTTTCTATATCCCAAACTTCTCCATTAGCTCCTCTTCCATAGCTTGGTGGATCCATTATAATCGCATCATATTTATTACCTCTACGTATTTCTCTTTGCACAAACTTTACAACATCATCAACTATATAACGAACATGATCTCCTTGATATCCACTACTATTAACATTTTCTTTACACCAATCAACCATTCCACGAGAAGAATCAACGTGTGTAACATGAGCTCCAGCAGATAAACAAGCAACACTAGCTCCTCCAGTATATGCAAATAAATTTAAAACTTTAATTTCTCTTCCAGCATTTTTAATTTTATTAATCATATACTCCCAGTTAATAGCTTGTTCTGGAAATAAACCAGTATGTTTAAATCCCATTTGTTTTATATGAAAAGTTAAATTTTTATAATTAATTGTCCAAGCAGCTGGAACACTCTTTAGATTCTCCCAAGAGCCTCCACCTTTATTACTTCTATGATATATTGCATCTATTTTTCCTTTATATTTTTCTTCTAGATTACCATTATCCCAAATTACTTGAGGATCTGGTCTAAATAAAAATATATCTCCCCATCTTTCATACTTCATTCCTAAAGATGCATCAATACATTCATAATCCTTCCAATCATTAGTAACTAACATATAGACACCTCAATTCCTTCACATTATAGCATATAAATAAAAAAAGCAAAAGATAATCTTTTGCTTTAACTAGCTAATGTAAAATATTTTTTATAAGTAGTAACAATCAAAGATCCATTATAGGCTGCAATATAATCTTTTTGCTCTTCAAACATAGGAGCTTCCATCATTTGATATTCACACTTAATATCAACATATTTAGAACATTGTTCAAAGTTACTAGCTTTCATACGATATACCTTATTATAAGTACGTACAAAAGTTGCTCCACTATCTCCAGCATAGTTAAAATCAACTATATTTTCACCATAAGCTTCTTTACCATATACTATTACACTACCAACAATTGTAGGTGGAGCATTATAATTAGCTTTCGCAATAGAAACTGCATAAACATTTCCATCAGTTTTTAATACATAATATATTCCATTACTACTATCTGCAGTTTGTGCTTTAACTACATCATTAGGTTTTAATAATAATTCATATAAAGCTAATCCATTATCAGAAGAAGTAATTTGTTTATAATCTCCTCCATTATTTTGTCCAGTTAATGAATAAAGATTACCATCTTCAGCTTTAAAAATTCTATCATCAAACATCGCAACTACTTTTAAATTAGTATCTGCTATTCTACAATGAGAATTACTAGAATACTTTTGCCCTAAAGATAATTCATAAATAGTACCATTAGAAGTAATAATACGATCTCCAGTAATATACTTAATTAACTCTCTATTCTCTTCTCTAAAAAATGGTTCACAAACAATTTCTTCATCACCAATAGCGAATCCTTCATGACGTATTGCTCGAGTAACATCTCCTTCACATCCGCTACAAACAATCATAACTAAAAATAATAAAACAGATAATTTTAATATTCTTTTCATTTTATCCCTACCTTATAAAATAATTATAATACAGCTCAAATAGAATTAAAAGTCTTTATTAATAATGTAAAGTGTAAAGTAAATTTATTTCTTTTTTAACCTACTCTTAATCATTAATACTAAATCCATCGGACCATTCATTTTTTGAAGTACAAGCAAAGCATCTTGTAATTTTACTCTCTCACTGACATTATCCTTAATAATCTCCGCTTCCCTTTTATAATCAAAGTTTTCAATAGGATTTATCTCTATAAAATCTCTTATATAATTGTCTATATCCTTTAATACAAACTCCTTTAAAGGATAGTCATCCATAAGAGAAACACCATAGTATCCACCTACTAAATATCTAAATTGATTCTCTAATTCCATACATTTCACCTATAAATATATTATCAAAAAAACTACTAAAAAAAAATCCTTTGTGGTAAAATAATAATAGGTGAGAGACTATGAAAAAGAAAAGTGATGCACTATTTCTAATCGTGTTTATAGTCGTCGTAGCAATCTCCCTACTCTACTTATTTCAATCATCGTATGCTAAGTACCGAAGAAACGTAGATTCAGAGATTCAAGGAAGAATTGCTAGTTGGAACATTACCGTAAATAATGAATCCATCGACAACGAAACAACACTAACAAATGCAATAACACCTGTTTTTGATGCAAATCCTTATGTTGCAACTGATACAATTGCTCCAGGATCTACAGGATACTTCGATATCCAAATAAATGCATTATATGCAGATGTTGATTTTACTTATACAATAACAGGAGAAGTTGATGCAAATACTCCTCTTGAAGATTTAAAAATAACAAACTATATAGCAGGTACTGGTGGATATTCAACATACAATCCAACTACTGGAATTGTTGGAGAAATCCAAAAGAATAAACCAGCAACAAACATAAGAGTCTTCTTTGCTTGGGTAGATGATCCAACAACTGAAGAAATGAATAATTCAGAAGATACAACATATGCTCAAACATCAGCATATGAAGATACAAAAATAAATGTAACAATTCATTTCGAACAAAAAAGATAGCAATTAGCTATCTTTTTTTTATGCCGCTTGTTCTACTGATAATGCAATGGTTGCTTCTAAGCAATTAAGACCAGTATCTCTTTGATAATTGCCACAAGCCATACCAAAGTATGTATCAGCATCATCTTTAAATAAATATAATGTATTACGATTTGATAAATAATTAGAAGATGTTACAGTATACTCATTATAATCAGAGCCAGATAATTTATAATACTTAAATGTACTATTATAATCATAAATCTCATTCAATCTATAATATGCAGTTGCATCTTCAAAATCCCAACTAACAGTAATAGTAAAGTGTCCTGTATCATTTGGAGCTACAGTAGCTTTATCCTTTTGTACAGAGATTGAAAAAGGATAAAAAGTTTCTAAATAAGTAACAGGGTTACCTACATTCTGTAGATTAATTGATCTTCCTAATATTGATAAAGAAGTTATTTCATAATCAACACTAGCATCAACTTCACCTTGATTATTAATTTCATACTCTTTTTCAAAATCCGTCATACCCGGTTGCATATTAACAGAAATAATAAAGTTATTAACTAGATGATCATCTTCTTTAACTTCTACATCCCAAGAAGAAACTTTTCCTTCATAAGTATAGTCAGCATGAAATGAGAATACAAACCACGCAAAAGCATTAACACCCAATGTGAAAAGTGCTAATAACAGTGCCATATACTTTTTTCTCTTAAATTTCTTTTGAAGAGAATCAAGTTTTTCCTTTCTAGCTTGTAGCTCTAATTCATCCATAAACTCATCCTTTTATTTATTATTCTCTATTCTTTGAATCTCATTTTTATCTAATTGATAATCTGTAATTGTTTGTAATATTTCAAGAACAATTACAAGTACCAATGGAATAAATATTAATGCAAAGAATCCAACTTGACTACGTACTATATGATTAATTTGTGTAATTACAGGAATTTTTCCTTGTACACATCCTAGTACTTGACTATCATTAATTGTTGGATCTTCTACAGCAGAATTAACACCTTTTGTAGTTAAAATATGACTTCCATCTGCTGCATCATCAATTCTTATAATTCTATGGACAATAATCTTTCCTTCTAATCCAGAACGACTACCCATATAGGCAATATCATCGCCTACTTTTAAATTTTTTACTTCACAGTCTTGAACTGCAATAACATCATTAACATCATAGACACCTTTCATTGATCCTGTTGCGACAGTAAAGAAACGATATCCCATAATACTATTATTTCCAGATAATCTTTGTAAAATAACAAATCCTACATAGAATACCATTAATATAATTAGAAATGTTCTAACTACTCCAGTAACAGTCTTAAATATCTTATTATCAAACACTCTCTTCATTCGGTGCCTTCTTTCTCATTGTATTTAATAAAGTATTTAATGCTTTATTATTTTTATCTAATCTCTTCTTAATAATAGAATAAATTCTTTTTCTTCTCTTTTCATTCTTATCTTTCATATAAACAATTTGTTTATGAAAAACTTCATCTAGTTTTTCTTCTGTAAGATCAGGGTCTGTCTCAAGTAAGTTTTCAATAAGTCTCTGACTCATTTGTTGAATAACACCTAACTCTGTAGAAGAACTACTAGTACTAATAAAATTCTTATTTGCGATAAAAGCCATTAAGAAAGCTTGGTCATACTCTTCTTTTAATATACCTTTATCAAAGAATTCACGATTTTCTTTTTTACGTTTATCCTTACTTTCAAAAGACTGAATATAGTTCCATAACTCTTCAGCTTTTCTAAAGTTAGGGTTTTTTAAGATAACGTTTGTTTTCTTAATCGGACTACGAACTGGGGATACATGAAGTCTTGCTAAAGTCTGAATCATTTCAGTACCAAAGAATCCATCAATTTGCTGTTTAGCTTTACGAATTCTCTCTCCTAAAGTCATTCCACCTTTATCACCAGAATGTTCCATAATATCTTTAGTTACATCACTAACATCAATAGATATTTTAAGGTTTTCCCCATGTACTTTAGTATTAGCTTCATACTTTAAATTATTCTTATCAAAACAATAACTATTACCACCAGAAACTTCAAGTCTCTGTTCAAAAAACATACGTGTATTATTAACTAGAGTAAAGATAAATCTATTTTCATAAGTATCCATACTTTCCTCTTTGTTAATATTCAAAATCTTAGAAGGTTTAACATCACCATTATCTTCAATTTTTTGAATTAAGTTAGTGTGCTGAGTAAGATGGATAACAGATTCAACTGTAACTCTACGAGCAAGTTCAACCTTAACAATTTCCTCTTCATTGATAATGAAACGTTTTGGATTACGTAAAATATTATCAATATAAGGAATACAATCTTCAATTTTATCAAGCCACTCATAGTCAAATTCCTTCATATCGAAGTCTTTTTTAACATATAGTGTAGAGTTCAAATTACGAAGGAACAGGTCGTTATCCTCAATGTTCTCTTCTTCTTCAACCTCTTCATTTTCAAGAAGATCATCTATCATCTTACTCACCTCCTTTTTATTACTAACTACTTACTAGATTAATTTCTTAAGTCTTAATAAGTACTCTTTACATTCCATAAAGTTTTCTTTACCAAAGCTCTTGTCTAAGAACTCGATAAATGGATCGATTTCATCACGAATATATGCTAAGTTTAATTGTTCAAATTTACGTAAGATCTTACGTGCAATGTAGTAGTCAACAGCATCAACTTCTGTACCACCAGCTTCAATATATGTTGCAACGAAATCTCTTAATTGTTTAACGATACGGTTACCGAAAGCTATACGGAAATGTTTAATAACATAATCGTCCATATCGGCAATCTTTTGTTCCATTTCACTAGTAAGTGGATGTTTCTCTTTTGCCTGAGCAAATAATCCTTCAAGGTAACTACTATTGATATTCATTGCTTCAGTATCAATTGGTTCAAAAGGAGTACCTTTATCATTGATATCAATTGGGAAAGCACGGTCGTACACTTTATCAGTAACAGCGAATGTAGAGTCATCGTTATTGATTGTACCGATATACCACATGTTTCCAGGAATCTGTAACTTACCACCATGTAAATGAATTGGGTCGTTATCCCAAGCACTAGGAACTAACTCAATAATCCACTCATCACGAGAAGGCATTTCTAGAATAGATAACATTTCAGCGAAGTAGTACTCAACACGGGCGATGTTCATCTCATCTAGTACAGTTACATATACATCATCTGTGTAACCTGCTATATATAAACCTTTTAATACATCAGTTTCATTAAACTTCTTAGTGAACTCGTTGAAGTAACCAAATAACTCGGTACGGTCACGCCAAGACGGTTGAACTGATGCGATAATTGCGTCGTTCTTAATAAATTTACCCCAAGCATATGCTAAGGAAGTTTTACCAGTACCAGAAATACCTTGTAAGATAACAAGTTTTGTAGCACTTAATCCTGAGATAAATAATCTAATCATTTTAGTTGTATAGTAAAGTCTTAATTTAGAAGCACAGAAGTTTCTAAATGTTTCAACCAACTCTTCCAAAGTAAATGTATTGTTATAAACTTGTACTTTGTAATCACGATACTCTAAGTCAATAGAATGAAGTTTACTGAATCTGTAACTATCAGCATCTCCATCTAAGTTATTTTCATCAGTAGATTCTTCACCTTCACTACCACTACTAGAACCAGTATCAACTGTAGGACTCTCTCCAGGTTTTAAACCTAATTGAGAAACCTTCATTGCAAGAATCTTTTCTTTTTCTTGAACAAGATCAGCAACTTTCTTATTAAGTTCTCCAATCTCTTTTAACATAGATTCTTGATCTACTAAAGTTTTTCTAAATTTAAATATCTTTTTAATAATAAATACAAATACTGCAACAATTAATCCTAAGATAATAACCATTACGAGAATTGCAAGTATTACAAGTACCCACTCTCCTCCATTAAAATCTTTTTTATAGAAATCAATTACATACATGTATTCTTGAATATTAAACATTTGAATGAATCCTTTAAAGATTCCGCCGAAGATAGATGCGATACCTTTAAAAAACACAGACATAAATTCAAATAAAAATCTAATATAAGTATCCATACTATTCCTCCTCAAACATTAATACACTCATAACTTCATTTTTATAATTTATGAAATAATCTTTATCATCATCTCTACAATCCGTAACAATCAAGTAATGAGAAAATCCTTCGTTGTATATTGCATCAATCTTTTGAAATATATCATTGATATGACTAAAGTCTTGCGTAAATGCAAAATTATAATCCTCAATAAATGTATTTCTATATCTACTATACGTATTGTATGAAACTGCTAAATAAACATTTTTTTGAAACATTGGATTATCAATTAAAGATAATACATCTTCATCAATTCCCAATCTACTAATTAATGAATCATCTAATGAAATAAACATCTTTCTAGATTCTTTTTTCTCTAAGAAATTCTTAAGTAACATTAAAGATATTATTTGAACTAAACACTCTAATTTAGAAAGTACTAAAGAGTTATCACTATTAACTTTATCAATTAAACCTTTACGATATCCTTCAAGAGATGGAATAGAAGGAACTAAATCAATCCATACACAATCTCTTACTTCATGAAACCTTCTCTCTCCAAATGTAAAATCAGGATTTTCATAATCTAATAGTTTTTTCTGCATTACATATGTATCTTTAATCATCTTAATTAGTTTATCTTTTCTATTTCCAACCATTAAGTTACTAGTATTAAAGAAATCCTCCATTTTAACTGATACATCATCTTCAGAATCAAATTCTAATGTATCAATTGGTACTATTAATAATGCAATATCTTTTAAATCTCTAATTATTTTTTGATTATTTAAATATTCTTCTTGAGAAACTTTATTTTTATATTCTTCATAATCATAAAGCATCTCTTCCATTATTCCATTAAACTCTAATTTTAAATTTTCTTCATTATAGGATCCATTATCAATAGTATTGAAAATACCATAATAATAGTTGTCGATATAAGTTTGAAAATAACTGCCAAAAACTCCTCTTATAAAAGGAGATTCATTTTGATAGACTACAACCCCATAATCAACAAGGCGATTTAATTTGTAGTTCATAAAAACTGTAATTAGGTTATTCACAAAAATCACCTATCCTATCTTAAATATCATATCATATTTATAGAAATAAATCCATTAATTTGCAAGTTGTACAGACACATTTATTATAGGTGTCGAATTAACTATCGGATATGTATAATTTTGCGTTATATCATCCTTGTAAAAATTAATCGCACTACTCGAACTTGCATTAACTTTAAATGAGAATCCCGATACCCACTGATGACCATTTATAGTCTGTTCTACATAACCTGTCGACAATCGATGAACAAAGTATTTATTACTCATATCAACAAATAACACAGTTGGATCATAAGTAATCGTAACTATCGCTGAGTAACAATTTGCTTGATCAGTTGGACTAAGTAAAGCATAATCATCTAAACTTACATAGTCTCCTACAGCATAATCTCCAAATGCAGTTTCTACTTCATAGAATGGAATTGCATTTGTAAAGTTGATTGTCAAGTACTTCTCATTTACACCATCAACTATCTCATATCCAAAGTCACTTCTCTCAACACCTATTGTATAAGTTGCACTCATAGTCTTTCTATATGGAGAAGATGATGTTACTTCAGTATATACAGTAACAGTATCGTTCTCTCCAAAGTTTTGATGTGGAGTAACAGTTATTGTATAAGAATCAGTTTGATCAAGAGGATGAATTGTATCCCCATTTTTACTTAATGCACAAGTAACTGTAGAAGGACAATTAACTGAAATAGTGTAAACAATATCAGTTTTAGTGTAAACATCATCAGACTTACGGTTATTTAAATCTATTGTTAATGGATAAGAGTTAACACCATCCCAGTTAGTTATAGAATAATGTTTTCCATTAATATTTAGAATTGAACTATTGAAATAAAAGTTTTGTGTCTCTAATATATAGTTTTGAATAATATTACGAATATACTTACCAAAAGCAACTGCTACTATAACAAATAAGCTTAGGAAAATTATTGCTGCAATACTAGTTTTTCTATGTCTACGTATAAAATTCATAATAACCCCCCTATACCATTTGTTCAGATGCTAAAGTAATTTCAATATTCTCAATAGAATTTACATAAGTTAAATCATTCGCATAATTTATTGGGAAATTAATCACTAAAGTATAATAATCAGTTGTTTCATTTGCATAATACATTGAATAACTAGAGCTAGGTGAATATACATGATACCAAGCACCATCTTCATCTTGAACATCCGTACTTCCAGTAAGTAAATTAACTGCTCCAGGAGAAGAAGGTAATTCATTACGATACATACTAACAGTTATTGGTAAATTAGTAGTAGTACGAACAGTAACTGTATAACTAATATCAACATCACTATCATGATCATCATTAAAGTTAGCTACACTAAAACGATAAGTATATGGTGTATTACTTGGAATAATACCTGTAGGATCCAGATTAAAACGTATTTCATCAGACTCAAATATATATAAAGCTTTATCAATATCAGATACTAAACTAGATCTAAGTTCATATCTAGCATAAGCTACTCTAAATAAGTAATATGCTACAAATAAAACAAAAACTATAAACAACACAAAAACGAGAAATCTACCTTTCTCTTTAAAATAAGGAATCTGACTAATTTTTGAACGTAATGCATTCATTTTTATCACTACCCTGTATATGGTGTTAAAGTTTCACCTTGATATTGAACTGCATGAAAGTTCACTTCAAATAAATCTTCATACACTTGATTAGGAATTGCATCTCCTATAATATCTTCATCACCATCAAATTCAAATGAAACAGTAATATGAGTCTTTTGATTATTACCAATATCAGCTAAACTAATAATTCCACTATATGTACTTTCATCAGTTCTAACCAAAGTACGATCACTAGTAATATTAGTAAAAGTAATAATCTTATCATCATCCATTACTTTATCAATAAACTCGATATCATAAAGAATTGCTACTTCACTTCCAGTAGGATCTAATTCAAAAGTAAAGTAACCCGTACTTCCTGGAGATATTTTCCCTTCTCTAGTATGAGTGGAAGTCCATGTAATAGTATCAAGAATAATTTGATTATCTATTACGGCCTGTGACCCAAGTTCATTACCATTAATAAGTAAATGAATTTGTGAAACATCAGTATGTGCAGTACCATGTACAATTGATTCATAGGCAGTATAAGTACCTTTAGCACCAAAGTACAAAAAAGCTATAGCACATAATGCCATTAGTATTAAAAATGTCTTTCTACTAAAAATGTTCTTCATACTCTCTCCTACTATATTCAGTATAACATAAAAAAAGGATTATTAAAATAATCCTTTTTACTAATTATACATTTTTTTATACAGATTCTTCAGATTTTTCTTCTTCAACTATCTTAAATTTATTATTTCTTTTATCTTGTTCTTCTTCATCTACTTTTTCATAACGGAAAATCATGATTAATTCATACACTTGATAGATAAAGATTACAAGTATTGGAAGTAATACTAAGAATAAGAATCCTAATCTACTTTCTAATACATCTAGTATTTTACCAAACTTATGATAAATAACATTATATTTACCTAAAACTCTAGCACTAGATATAGTTAGAGAACCTTCCTCATCATCAATTGTATAAACTGCACTATATTTATCTGCTTGAATATCAGTAACAGGTGCATTTTGAACAACATAAGATTCATTGTAAACAACATAGTAATATATAACGTCTCCAACCTTTATATCATTACTGTTTTTTACAATTAATAAATCTCCTGCCTTAACACCTTGAATACCTCTTTCATCAACCAAATCAATAGTACACAAAGTTGTATTACCAAATTGAGTAAAACCATATTTGTTTTTACTTAGTAAGATAGAAGTCATTACAATTACATAAACAATAATGACAAATTCTAAAATAGACCATAAAAACGATAGAACTTTTTTCATATTATATATCACCTTCTTAATATTATCACAATTATACAATAAATTCAAAGATTAATCTATTTTTTTCTGTACAATGATATTTTTTGTATCACTATCAATAAGCTGATTATTATCATATAGCTTAAATACTACACGATATGTACCACTAGTTAAATCCGTTGCAAGTTCAAAATCAAATGATTGTGGATTTGGATTTGCCGTTGATACTGGTAGAGTTACCTCATTACCAGAAGCAACAGTATAATTATTTGTAAATAAATCACTAAATGGTACTGAACTATAAACAGTAGAATCAGCATTTGAAGTACTACGTTTATAAACTTCTACTCTGAAGTTTGGATTAGTAAGTGCAGATAAATATTTAACAGTATAAGAATTTATTCTTGTACCAGCATGATTCTTACCAGTTTCTCCATAAACAAGTTTTGTTGTATCAGCACAATCAACTGCAATATAGTTTTCAGCAGATACTACTGTAACATTAAACTCTTCAGAAACAGAGTTTTGATATGTAGAATTATGAAGACCATCTTCAGAAGCAAACAATGTATAACGAACAGTATAATTACCTGCAGGTAAGTTTCTACCAATAACAAGTTTAGCAAGTTTTGAAATATTAGATACTTTATTTGCTAACTTGATACGGAAGACTCCTCCACCATCAGCAAAGTATTCGTTATTACCAATCCATACACTTGAACCTAAAAGTAAACTTGAACTTACTTGTTCTCCTGTACGGTCAAAAATCGTAACGTTAAGACCCATACTACTATACTCATAGTTAGTATCAATAATAGATTGTCTATTTTCAGTTTGATTATACAATACTTCAGTAGAATAATTAAACTCATCTGCAACATTATAGTATAAATAATTATCCACATCTTGGAAAGTTTGACTAAGTACAACGTTACTACTATTGAATGTATTATAATTCATCAAAGCATCACGTCCAGAAACAACGTTTATAACACCCCAGTTATCAGCATTACGAAGTTCGAATGATACGTGATTATTTAAGTGTTCACCAGTAGCAGTTGTATCTTTCATATCAACAATAAATATAAACTCTTCATCAACCATGTTCGATGGCGTATCATAATACAACAAGTTAGCTGCCGCATCATTATAAGTATTATTAGTACTTGTACTATCCATCTTAATAAAGTTAGACAATCGATAAGCAACTTCACCATAAGTGTTCCACTCTGTAACAGATGCATTATATATTGTCGGTGTAATCTTATAGTAATAATACTCTGGTCTACTACTATTAGCACTTAAATCTAACATAGTAATAATAGTATTTACAGGTAATGGATTAGAGAATGTAACTACACGATAGAATTCATTATTTTGACCATAAGCTGCAGCAAAATTCTCAAAGTATTCTACTAATGAGAAGTATGCAGTAAACTGACTTTGATTTGTAATAAATACATCAGTAGCAGCCGGCATTTCATACTTCTTATCATATGTAATAGAAGCATCGTAGAATGTACCATCATTTTGATTACGAGTAGTAATCTTAATTGTAATAGTAATAAATCTAATCTCATCTTCAATTTCATTCTTTGGATAAGAAGCTTGTAAAGTAAGAACTCCTTCACCTAATTTTTCAGTTCTCGAGAAGTTCTTAGCATGGTATGCATAGAACATAACAGACGGAGCAACCTGACGAGAGTCAGTAGAATAAACTTCTCCACCAGTATACTCTCCTCCATTAGCACTTAACAATTTAGTTGTACCAAAACCAGTCCACTCTTGAGTCTCTACTTTCATTGAAAGACCAAAGATACTATTTGCTTCCTCTTCAGTACTTGCAATTCTCGGAACTAAATTAGAATCAACTAATTCAACATCTTCTTCAAGTCCAGAACTATCAAAACCTAAAACAGTAAATGTAGTATTACCTCGAGCAAAGTCAATCATTGAAAGTTGAGCAGTACCTAAAGATGAATATTTAGAAATTACTAATGGAACTTCATATTCAATTGCTTCAAAACCAATAACCCAACGATATCCAGTAGTACCGATAGCCGTAGGATTAATATATTCTGTAATAATCTTAGAATATGTTTGTCCATCAAGATTATTAGTATAGAAACCATCAACAGTAATATCATGATCATCAAGTTTTAAACCAATTACATAACTACCACCAATGATTGCAAGAGAAGCATTAGCATCATCATCATAGTTATATGTCTCAGCATACATACCAGTATGATAAGGATCTGCAACTCCAGAAGTATACATTCCGAAGAAAGTCATACCTTGAACTTTACCATAAGCAGTAGCAGCTTGGTTAACAGCAACATTTAACTTTTCTCCAGAAAGCATATATAAACGATTATCAACATTCTTAGTAACAGTCTTAGTATCATCATCAATAGTAACTGCAGCCTTAACTAAGTTACCACCAACATCGACTCCACTATAGAATTCTTTTAAAAGGTTAGCATTATGTTGTAAATACAATGTTGTACCATTTTTAATTGTTAATTTATCAATTTGGTTAAATGAATATTCAAAATCAACTAAGTCATTAGTTCTATCTTTTGCACCTAATAACTCAACAACCGAATGATCCATTACCATAGTAGCAAATCTTTGAATAGATATTGCTCTATTAGGAGCTGCTGTAGTACCTAAATTTTTGATTATGGCATGAGCCTCACCTGCAGAAGATGAAGCATTACCTGAACCAAAGATACTTCCGTTTATAGCGAATGCATGTGAATTACCTGCATAACCAGTTCCATCAATATTAATATCGATTCCCTCTGTAACAGATATGAATGTATAGTCATAGTTTGTATTTCCTGATGCATTAGACTCACCTCCACCAAAGACAGATCCATGAATATGAATTTTGCCTTCAGTTAGTGAACTATCAGCAACAGCATCAGTACCAATATTTATTTCAGTAGCACCATAAACAACTGACATTTTAGCACCACCATAAACATTACCGAAGACTTCAGCTCCAACAATATTTACTGTTGTAGTACTAGAAGTAGAAGATGTTCCAGTAGCTGCAGCATTTCCTGAACCAAATACACATCCAGCAGCAGGAGCAACAGTAGAAGCACTACCTACTACAGTATTTCCATCAATTGTAATAGAAGAATTTCCTTGAACAACAGCAGTAGAACCATTACCTCCAGCAAAGATATTTGAACCAACTGAAGTACTAGTAATATGTACATCTGTATCATCTTGTACAATACCTTCGTTTCCACCACCAAAAACATTTCCAGTAACACTAGTACTATCAATATCAAGTGTAACTCCACCCATAACACCTGCAGCATTACCACCACCATAGATGCTACCTGTTGCAGTTGAATTACTTATTACTAAATTAACATCTCCATTAACAGGGGCTTCATTACCTCCACCAAATACAGTTCCTAAAGTCATATGATCTAAGTTAAGATCTGTAGAACCAACAGGAGCTTTATTACCTCCACCATAAACAGTAGAAGCAGAACCACCTGTAGCAACTATTTTAGCATCAGTAGTAGTACCACCTAAGTTATTACCACCATATAATGTACCAATTGTACCAGCAGTAATACTAATATTAGATTCATCAATATCACCTAATGTATTAGAACCACCAAATAGATTAGTAATAGATCCACCATTAACAGTAATATGAGTATCATCAACTCCAGCTTTATTACCTCCACCATATACATTAGTAATAGTTCCACTATTAACAGTAATATTTGATGTAGTTGAAGAAGCTTGATCTCCACCACCATATACATTAGTAGCATTTGTAGTTGTAAGTGTAACATTAGTAGTTGTAGTAGTTCCTCCAGAGTTATTTCCACCATATACATCAGTTACAGTAGAACCCTCAATAGTAACACTACTTGTACCTACATCACCAGAAGTATTAGATCCACCAAAGATCTTACCACCAGTTGCATTTGTCATTTGAATCTTAGTAGTAGTATCAACTCCAGCTTGTTTACCACCACCATAAACATCTGGAACAGTGCATCCATCAATTATAATATCAGTTTGTGTTGAGTCAGCTTGTTTACCACCACCATATACAGCAGTTGAAATAGTTCCACCAGTAATATTTACATGTGTATTACCAGCTTTACCACCTAAGTTATTACCACCATATACTTCAGTTGCAGAACCACTTGTTACTTTAACATACGTATTGCTAACATCTCCAGAAGCATTAGAACCACCATATAAATTACCAGTAATTGTACTTCCTTGAAGACGAATATCTGAATTAGTTTGACCAGTGTTATTACCACCACCAAAGGCATCTCCAATTGTACCACCATTTAAGTAAACAATATCAACACCGCTAGGTGATCCTTTGGAATCATTTCCTCCAAAGACTTTTGTAATAGAACCACCATTAACATGAACATAAACATTTCCATATTCAATTGGTGTATAAGTACTATCTCCTTCACCACCACCGAATACATTTCCAGAAATTGTACCTTTATTAACAGTAACACGTACATGACTGTCATTAGCACCTTCATTTTGAGCAATACCATTAACAGTTCCAAAAGCAGAACCACCATAAACATTCTTAGTAATAGTTAAAGCAGTTGTAGAAGCACTACCTATATTTACATCAACATTTCGAGAAACATAAGTACCATTAGCTCCTCCACCTTTTCCACCACCATATACAGATTCTTTAATAGTACCATTATTTATATTGATTAAAACATCTCCATAAACAGTACCTTTTTCATTAGAACCACCATATATAGATTTATTAACAGTTCCACCTTCCATATCAATCGTAATCTTAGTATTAGTTACCCTACTTCCATTTTTGTTACCAGAACCATTATTATTTCCAGCACCATAAACAGAATCACTAATTGTTCCACCTAAAATTTTGATATGAGCAGTTGCTTGATAATCAGTTCCAGGAGTATATGTACCATCATCTTCAATTGGCACATAATCACCAATTGGAACCTCAGGATGAGCAAGATCATCAATTACATCAGTTAATAACTCACCATCATTTGAAATAACAAATGGATCACTACTTGTACCTGTACCTGTAACTTTAATATTATCTTTAATATAGAATGATGGGAACACAGTATAAGAACGGTATCTATATTGAGTACCATCACGATAAGCAACACCATTTCTATTTAAATTATTATTCGCATTAATAAAGAATAAATGATAACTCATATAATTACGACGAGTACCATTATAAATATCTTCATAATATGTTGAAGGAGTAAGTGTCCAAGCACTTGCCGTTATTCTATCACCCATCCAGTTAGCACAATCACCTGCAAACGAAGATAAATTAGTTCCAACACAATCAGTACCAGCTGCAAATCCATAATCAGATGCATAAGGAAGTCCAACATTGAAACTATATGAAGTTGTTGACTGTGAACTACCAGCAGTATTTCCATGCTCTGCAGTATAGAAAGCAGAAGCATTATGATCAGGAGAATCAATAGCTCCATAATTCCAAGTAGCCGTTTGAATATAACCTCTAGCTGTAGCGTTCAAGCCATTATAGTATGTAGTATTTAAAAGATTGTACATTGCAGATTTATCATTATTTGTACGGACAAAATAGTTATAATAATTACGGTTTTGACCATTTGCTACATAGTTATCAGACCAAGCATAGTTTGTATTATAGTTATAACTTGTCTGTTTAATTACACGAACTAAATCTTTTGTACCATCAGGAGTAACAACATTATTGAATAAACCAATAATACGATAAGTTGTTCCACCAATAGTCATATAGTTATCTGGATCTGAACCATAATAACGAATATTATTATCATTAGTTTCATCTTCATATAAACCACCGTTAGTAGGAGCAACATCTCCTCCAGGAGTATATGTAGAAGTACCAGTCATGTTTCCACCAACAGCACCGAAGTTACCTCCACCATATACACTACCTGAAATATCAGCAGAAGCTCCAATAATTACAGTTGAATTATTAACAGATCCAACATCTAACTCACCATTACGTCCATTACCTGCACCGAATACATTTCCAGCAGAAATGTTATATTCACTACCAGTTGTGTCTCCTACTTTTGCAGATCCACCAACATAAGTTAATGTATCACCATCAATCTTACCATATGGATTATTAGTATTTGCAGAATACTCAAAAGCATTAGAACCTGCAAGTACACTATAATTAATTGTTCCACCAGTAACATTTAAGATACGATTACCAACAGTATTTGAAGCACCAGCTCCACCAAAGATGAAATCCATTGTTCCACCTTTAACATTAATAATAACGTCATTTTTACCAGCTCTAGAAGCATTTGAAAGCGGTCCACCAATTAAGTTGTAAATTACTCCACCTTCAACAACAGCTTCACGTAATGCATAGTGTGAACCAGCTCCACGACCACCTACATAGATACCAGCAGCATAGTCAGCTTCACCAGCACCATAATAACCACTCTTAACTGTTGTTAAAATAGCAGGCTTATTATAAGAATTTGATTCACTAGTTGAATTAAATAAAGTAGATGCCCAAGAACCAGAATAACAATACTCAACTCTAGGTTCATCATTATTACCAGAAATACGATCAAAATCATTTCCTAAAGTAACATAAGCATTTACATAATGATAATCAGCAGATGAATAACCTACTCCAGAACCATTTTGATATTTACCAGACTCAACAATTAAAGTATATTTTTCAAGACTAGATGTATCATCATTAATACCACCAACAAACGAAGTAGCAGTTAAATACTCATCACCCCAATAATCAGTCTCGTTTTTAAGTCCTCTACCAATTTTTAAATTATGGAAATTACCAGCAATCTTACTACCATTTGCACTAAATGATGAAGAAGTAGTAGATGCATATGATTGAGTATAAACCGTCAAATATTCAATACGACAATCAGCACCCATCGACCAAGTATTATTAACATTTAACGTACGATTTGCACTATTATCAGTTCCATTATGAAGACCAGTAATAGTCATAGGTTTATTTACTGTAATACCACTCGTATTAATTGCACTTGTAGAAGATGGATAGAAAATATTAGTATCACGAGTTGTTAAATAGTAATATGTTGTACCATTTACTAAAGTATCTCCTGCTTGCATTAATTGATAACAAGTTCCACTACAACTTGATAACTTTGAACCAGTAGCAGAATATACATTTGTACTTCCACTAGTTACTTGTTTAAAGTATCCAGCAGCAGATCCACCATTTTGATAATAACTAATTGCTCCTGTAATTGTAGGAGTAAATACTGAAACTGTAACATTATTACTATTTTGAATTGGAGTTACATTATAATAAGTTGTTCCAGAACTATATTCATTAGTACTACATCTATTAATGTAATCGCATCCACCATATGCACTACAGTATGCTCCAGAATTTATCTTTGTACCTGTACGGGAATATAATGTATTAGATGTTGGATAATAATTATATCTATTAACATGTCCAGGACAATAATAATTAGTTAAATCTTCTGCAACAGAAGGACTTAAAGGAGTCATTCCAGCTGATTTTAAATCAGAAAAATCACTCGTACTATTAACAACAGTTGCAGTAGTCCAACTTGAATAGAATGTAATTGAATAAGGTGTACTAACATCACTGATTGGTATTTTTACATGTCTTACATAAGTATCTATATCAAGTGTAATAACTGCATTTGTATCATCAGTAGTCCATCCATTAAATGCTCTATTATTTGGACGATATGCCCAAGGATTATAAATTAAGTCAAATTCAACATAACCAGATACTACAGGAATCCTCTTATAATAATACATGTTTCTATAATCTTCAGAAGCACTAATTCTACCAGCAACATTAGCATCATTAATATCAGCTGAACTATATCGAATATAGACAGTTGCTAAATTACTATTAGAATAAAGTCCTCTATCAGTACCATTAGGAATAGTTCCAGTAGTATTAGTAATCTCTGTATAATTACGACCCATATAGTAATTGTAATCACTAGTTAAATCATTAATATAAACATTAGTTCCTTCTTTTCCAGTAGCATGTAATGAAATATTTCCTGCTCCTTGTATAGAGAAAGCAAATGTTTGAGATTCAGCAGGAACATCAACTACATCTAAATCATGAGTAGTAAATTTAAATCTTCCATTATCAAATGACCAAAAATATTTAGAATCAATTTCTTTACTTAATATTTCAATTAAGTCATCTGAATCAATTTCCTCACCCTTTAATGTAATAACACCATCTTTAACAAGATATAAGTCTTTTACATTCTCACTAAGAATAGTTCCATCATATTTAACATCAGAAATAATATTTGTAGCTTCACCTTTGTCATAATAACGAACTACTCCATTATTAATATCATCAATTTCACCATTAATATAAACTCTGTTAATCTTAGTATCTTCATCAGACTCTGCAGCAATTAAACCAATTGTAATTGATTCAGCTTTTTTAACTTTGATATTAAAATCACTAAGAATAATAACATCAAGATTACTCTTTTCAGAAATACCAGTAAACAAAGAAACAACTACTTTATCAAGCTCAGGAATTTCATATTTATAATTTTCCACATTTAACTGTTTAATCTCTGCTTCAGAAACCTTACTAAATAAAGCAAAATAAGAAGCCTCTTCTATTTTAGAACCTTCTACCATTTTGAAATTCATAAGAGAATATCCTTGTCCATCAAGTACACCCTTAAATATTCTGTCATTATTTTTTGCTTCTTCTACTTCTTCTGTCGCAACTTCTTCATTAACAGGAGTCTCTTCTTTTTCTTCAGTAGATTCTTCAGTAGAGCTTTCACCAGATTCTAGAACCTTAGTCTCCTCTACTTTAGGTTCATCAGAAATAACTTCTCCTTCAGTACCTTCTCCATGAACAATTACATCTTCAGGTTTTTCGTAATTAACTATTCCAATTGGAGTTATTTCATGACCATTGAAATCAATATTAGCATCTAAGATATAATATTTATCTTGATATGCTTCATATGTATCTCCTTCAATCAAACTCTTGAAGTACATATATTCAGAAGCATCATGAATTACATATGGATTTTCTTCAGTACCATTTCCTTTAGAGAAAGACTCTGCAACTTTCTTTCCATCCCAACCTTCTAATTCAGCAAATGAGAAGATACCAGATAAAACAGTATAAATTGAAAGTGAAAAGAAAACCAAAAAGAAAGCAAGAACAAGAAGGAAAAAGATTTTTCTTGCTTCAATATTTTTCTTCTTCATTGTTCTCACTTCCTATCATTTTTAATAATTTTGAATTTTAACCATCTTTTCTATTTTGTCTAATTCAAAGACATGTTTCTTATCAAATCTATTCGATACATTTTTCATAAATGCAATTAATGATTTTAATTCTTGCATTGAATGACGATCAGTACTAGAAATTTGTTTAAATGTATCATTCTTATCATTCATCATTTTGTATTTTAATATTTTGTATATTCCATCAAACATCTCATCATCATTGTATAAAATACAATAAGTAAGAAGTCTTAAGAATAAATGAATTGGTAAATCGTAAATACGATTTCTAATTGCTTCAGTTAACCCCATCTTATCAAGATCATAATCATATATTTCTCTAAACGGAGGATTAGCAATCTCACTTATTAATCCTTGAGTATCATTGTAAAGAATCATATGACATAATTTGTAGACATATTGATATCTTGTTAACCATTTCTTGTTCATTCTAGCACTAGCTAGATTACTACTTTTACATTTAAGAACAGATATTACTAAATCAACTGTCTCTTTCTCAAATGTATATTTTTTCTTAGATGTTGAAGGTTCAAATACAAAGTAATCATCACATCTAAATATTTCACTCTCTTCTTCTTTTTTTATTACTTCACTATCTTTATTGATTTTTTCCATCTCACCAATGTTAATAGTAACAGTAAGTCCAGAAGAAGGTTCTTCATATTTTTTATTTGGACTAGCAAATATATTATCAGGTAGTTTTTCATTTCCTTTTGTTGGAGTTTTAACAATATATTTTTTAACTATCTGATCAAAATTTACTAAAGCTAATAGAATAAATACAATTAAGAATATCGCAACTGATTTAAGTATGAATGAAGGAGATACAACCAATTGTACTTTTCCAACTATTTGATCTTTTGTAATTGGATCATCACTTACGTTATTAACATCACCTTTAGTAATGTATTTATCTCCATTTTTATTAACCAATCTGTGAGTAATTAAATTCTTATCATCATCAATAAAAGTTATGATTTCATCTTTCTTAACATCCTTTGTAATTTTAACAAAAATGATATCATCAACTTCAATTGTACCTGACATAGATCCTGAAGCAACTACGAAGTATGTATAACCAAAAACATTAACATAATCCTTCTTCATAATATCAGTGACAACAAATGTATAAACACACAATAAAACCAAGACAACCAATAGAGAAGTTGCAATAGTTTTTAAGATTTTTCTGACTCTATTCATCTCAGTCACCGCCAATCTATTCTCATATTACATTATACCATAAAACAAAAAAACTATAAAAGCCTTTTTACTCACTTTTTATAGTTTTTTTAACACTTTTTTAACTACTTTTATTGTTCTTCAGATTTAGTCTTCATAATAGTTTGCATTTTACATAAATTATCAATTGTATCAAGTGAAATTCTGCTTCTTTCAATGTTCTGAATTAAGTTAATAAATTGAACATCTGAGAAGGTTGCATCAATAGTATCAGCAGATACAATTTCACTAGTAATATTTAAGTTTAATAATCTATATTTTTCAGCAACAACATCAGTAATATTATAATCAGCTAATCCATTAATTTTTCTTAAGAAACCATTATCTGGATTATAAATAAATTTTAAATATTCTTTAACATTTTCTTCTAAACTCTTATCAGCAAAATCTTCATTAGAAAAACACTTCTCTAAGAATGCAAAAGATTTAAGAGATGTTAAGAATAAATCATAAATACTAGAAGAATCCTCTAATTCACTAACTTCATTATGAATTTCTAACTCATATAATTGATCATATAATTCTTTTAATTTACGAATATGAGCATTCATGTTTAACATAACAATTTTTTGCTTATTTTCATTCTTTCTAGCTAAGAATCCAATACCTAAAGCCTTACGGTATTGACCATATAATCCTTCCCTAACTTTTTCTTCTTTTTCAACTTCTTTTTTCTTTGCAAGATAAGCACCTTTAGCACTAGCTTTATCTTTATAGAAAGTTACTAATTCTTTTAAAATAAACTCATAACGATAGAATTTTTTTAACTCATTAAGTGTTAAATAAAATCCCATCATTGCATCATTAAATAACTTCTTTTCTTCATCAGAATAAGAATTATAATCTTCATTTAAAGCAAATGAATTATATATTTTAGTTCTAGTAGAAGCTCCAGCTAAATAATCATCAATTTTCTTATTACCATCTAAGAATAATTTAGCATTATAAAACTCATCAGTTGCAATCTGATCTCCCATTTCATAACGAGCTTTTACATATCTAGCAACAGCATCTCCACCCTCTGGAATGCCATTATCATTAAACATTTGAGCCTTTAATAGACCAACATAAGTACCCAATTGTTTGTCATATTTATTAACTAAATATTGTAGATTCATCTTTAATTGTAATTTAATATCAGGACACTTAAAATAGATCTTCTCAAATGTATCTTTTACAGAATCATAATCAGAATTTTCAAAGAATGTAGTCATATACATTTCAGTAAACATAGTATATTTAAAATCTTCTAATGTTAAATGAACTCCACATTCTCCAAATTTCTTAATAAATTGTCTTATTTTTAAATTTAAATCCTCTAAAGATGTTAAATCATTAATAGATGCAAGAATAAATGACAAATCAAGCTTAAAAGCATTAGAGCTATCAGAGTCTAATCTAGCAACATATAATAATTTATCAACACTAACAGCCATTTTTTGATATGTTTCTGAACAATCATTTGGCATTAAAGCAGGGAATCTTCTAGAAATTTCCTCAAATAATCCTTTAGATATTTGAACATATCCGCCTCTTTTATTAGCAATCCATTCATTTCTTTGAGTTGCAGCATGATTATAGAATTTTTCTTTCATTCTTTTAGTACCTTTATCAGTCTCTAAAACAAAGTTTTCAATAAACTCTTTATCATTCTTCATTTCTGCAACTATAGAGAATTGTTCCAAATTATTCATCTTCTTCACCATCCTCTTCTTCATCTTCAGATTCTTCATCGTTAGATTCTTCGTCAGTGCCTTCAGCCTCAGAGTCATCAGTATTCTCTTCTTCCTCTTCTTCTTCAGCACTATCTTCATCTACAGAAAGTTCAAGAACAGAGTTATCTAGAAACTTAATATGGTCAGTAACTAATTGATATAATGCTACTAATGTCTTATCATCTAATCCTTTTATTTCTTCTAAATCTATCATTGTCTCTCACCTCATAGAATAAAAAGCCTTCCTTATAAAAGAGAAGGCTTTTAAAATACGCTTAATTACTATGCAGCTTTGTCATCAATACTGAATTGTAAGCTATATGTTAATGATCCTCCTGAAGCACGGTCTTCACAATCGTAATCTTGTCCTTCAATCCACATGTAAATTCTTACTTTAGTAATACCAGCAGCAACTTTAAATAAACTTAAATATGCAGTTGTTGGAATACCGCTTGCTAAGCTTCCTGTTGTAGCAGGGTTAACATCAGCGAAATAAGCACTAGCTGTACTATTTAATGGAACACCAGTTGGAATTGCAGCAGTTACACCTTTATATGCAACTTTAGATCCACCAGTTGCAGGAATTGTTGCGCCATAGTTATTTAATGCATTTGCAATTGCAGCAGTAGTATGTACATCATAATTTGGTTCCCAAATGAACTTAGATTGACTACCCTTTAAAGCATATGCAGCAGATGCAGCTGAACCATAAGCTACACTACCTTCTTTAATTAATGCAACACGAGCAGCATTTTCAATACCTGTTGAAGTTCCTTTTGCAACAACACTTGAATTACTTGTTAAATAAATGTCTTGTTCTTGAGTTGATTGGAAGAATAAATCGAATGCAACGAAATCTCCAGCTGTACCATTAGTCTCTGTAGACTTAACAGCTGTTAATAAGTTGTTACCTGTAGTAGCATCAGATTCAATAGTTCCTTTGAACATTTCCATATAACCATTTGAATCTACTGTACCATCAGTTGATACTGGTGATAATAAGTTAGTTCCTTGTGGTAATTGGTTATTAACACCACTCCAACTTGCTCCAGTAATGTCAGCATTTGTTACAACAGATTTCCAGTTAGTAGCATCTGTAGAGATTTGTAAACCTTCAGATGTAGTAACAGTAACATCGATTGCATCAACAGTAACAGTTCTGTTAGCTGTGAACCATGCATAAGTACTTGTAGTTAAGACAACACCTACAAATAAAATCATTATGATGGCTAAAAATAATCTTCTTTTCTTTCTTTGGCTTTCTTTTTTACTATTCTTACTCATAAAAATATACTCCTTACTTTTCTTTTTTGCCACTTAGATGCTCTTCTGTTATATCAATATGCATCTTAATTTCCCCACCAAGCAAATCATTCTTGCACTCTGGATCATCGCCTTCAATCCAAACGACTACCGTGTAGCGATCCTTACTTTTTGGTTTAAAATTCTTTCTTTGTTCCAATAGGGCAATATTATCGGAAACAAACATTTTTGTATCTGGCTCAGCATCTCCTGTTTTCTCACTCTTTTTTGCATAAACAACAGGTTCCCCATTACGATATATCATAATACGAATAGCTTCATCTACTCTTCTAATCGTATCATCTACATCCATCTCCATCCAATAGTGAACCGTTTCATTGCCACCGTTTACTACATAAAAGGTATAGGCAATATAGTTATCACCATTATGAGAACCATCCGATTCAGTATCTACATCCTCAGGTATCCAATCTTTAGAGATGTTGTCCATATAATTGATAGTTTCTGCAGAAAGACGTCTAGTCTTATCTGAAATCTTTCCACTTTCAGAAAGGTAAACACTTTTTTGATTTGACAAGTTCTTATCCAGTGAAACTGTAAATCGTCCACTTTGATAAGCAACATATAGAACTAAATAGATAATAGATATAATAATCAGTAATAGTAGTAAAGATATTTTTACTATCTTTTTTATCAGTTCCCTTTTATAAATTGTCTCTGCTTTTACTTCTACATCATTCATATCTAACCCACCATCTATCTATATTTTCTATCTTTCGCCAAATCCACCTTCCCTACTATCTATCTAACAATAATTATAGACAAACTTTTTTAAAAACACAATACTCTAAATAAAAAAGTTTACATATTTTACAAAGTATACACCTATAAATGTCCTATAAATAGTATGGCTAGTTTCAAGACAACCTATCCTATAAAAATTATAACATGAAAAAAAGAATTAAAACAATGTTAATTCTTTAAAAAATCTTTTTAATTTTTTTATAAAGTGTAAAGCATAGTCTATATAGTTTATATCTGCTCTTATCAATTACTAAATCGAACTCTCCAACAAGCTCATGTACACAAGCATTAAAGCCTCTTTTAAAATCAAATAAACCAAATCCTTTAGAACTCTCATCGAAGTTTCCGTCTATTCCATAGAAGTTAAATGCTTTATATCCATTCTTAATTGCATAATCAATCATTTCATATTGAAGTAAATATTGAGAATTATATTTCATAAATTGTTTGTAGCTAGCACCAAATAAGTAGTTAATCTCTCTACCATATAACATATACCATCCACCAGCAATTATCTTCTCTTCTCCATATTCTTTAATAGTATCTTCAAGTATTTTAATCTTTTCAATTAATCTTTCATGTTCAAGTTCAACTTCTTTTAATTGTTTTTCTTTATTACCCTTTTCTTTTAATTCTTTAGCCATAGCTTCATTTTCTTCTAAATTCTTCTTAGAAGTTTCATGTAATTCATTAAAATGAATTTTAACAAGCAATACTTTAACTAAATGTTCACGATCTAATATCTTAAACATATTTTGATAATATGATAAAGGTCTATCTACAAATTCACGTCTCTCTGCAGTATGTTTCATTAAATTTTTAAATTCAAATAGATTATCCATATCTGCTTCAACAATCTCTAAAGAATTCTTACGAGAATTATTAATTCTCCATTTACAGCTCTTTCTCATATTCTTATAAGCATCATCTATTGATTCAAGCCCCTCTAAGTCAAGAACAGATATCCATCTCGGTTCAAGATCAGTCTTCTTATCTTGATCAATATAAAAACCATTATGAACAAATCCTAATTCTTTTAATTTATTCATAAGATCATCTCTCTCCGTATTAGGAACAATTTCTCCATCCACAGTACGTTCTTGATAATCTATATAAGGATTTATTTTTAAAAATAATGCATTCTTATCTTTCAAGAATTTTTTAATACCATCAGTAAACTCTTCTAAAATACTCAAATTATTATAATCTAATAAGAATCCTCTAGGAGCATAAAACATATTCTTAAAGAACTTAATCTTTTTAGAAAGAAGTAATGTTGCTGCTACAACTTTATCTCCATCTTTTAATCCAACAAAATAGGAATCCCATCCATTGTCCTTTTTAACTTCTGCCCATAAAGGCATTTGAAAGAAACTAGTATAAGGACTATTTAATGAATAATCTAAAAACTCTTTTTCAGTTAATGTAACAAATTCCATGTATCTCTCTCCTATTCATTACAAGTATAACACAAAATAAAAAAGATATGAAACATATCTTTTATTCAAATAAACTACTAATAATAATGATTATAATTCCAAGAATAAATCCCAGTATAGAAGTTTTCTTATCTTTACTATGTAATAAATGAGGAATAAGTCCAAATAAAACTATATATATAATCATACCTAAAGTAATACATATAAGTATTCCAACAACAAAATCAGTCACAACACTATGTATTAGTAACATAATTAATCCACCAACAAAAGTTGATAAACACGCAAGTAAATATGAAATTATTTTTTTAAACTTACTCTCATGTTCCATAGTAGATGCAATAACCATACCCATTGGAATATTATGAAGACCAACTCCTAAAGCAATTAAGAAACCCGTTTTTAAAGATTCAACAGATAAACTATAAACTGCCATTCCTTCAATAATATTATGTAAAACAATCGCAATTAAAGAAACAATTCCAATATGTACAAGATTTTCCTCACTACATTTATGAGGAGCATCATGATCATCATGATCAGGTACAAATAAATCTAATCCCTTTAATATAAGAACTCCAAGAATAACTAATAATACTATCCATATAAAAGATATTTCTTCCATATGTTCAAGTAATTCTGGAATTAAATCAAATATAACTAAAGCAGACATAGTTCCTAAAGCAATAGATATAGATAATATTTCAACAAGTTTTCTATTCTTATTAAAATAGACTACACCTACTCCTATTAAAAAGAATAGTCCTAATATAAAGGTAATAAGTAAACTCATAAATTCACCCCAAATAAAATACAGTAAAGATTATAACAAACAAATAAAAAAAGAACAATAATGTTCTTTATTTTTTTATGGTGCTCCCATTCGGACTTGAACCGAAACTCTGTTACCAGAAGCAGATTTTGAGTCTGCCGCGTCTACCATTCCGCCATGAGAGCAAAACTAAATAACAAAGTTATTATAACATAAAAGTAAAAATAAAAAATACTATTTTTATAGTATTTTTATTCAACCTCTTCAGTATATTTAGATGTATATAAATCAGTGTTCTCATCTTTTTCTTCTTCAGAAACACTTTTCATTATTTCTTCAATATTAGGTAAATCTTCTATTGTGGATAAACCAAAGTAATCTAAGAACTCATGAGTTGTTTCATAAAGAATTGGTCTTCCAGGAAGTTCACTTCTACCAGCTTCTTTAATAAAGCCCTTCGCAACAAGTTTTCTAATAGTAGAAGTTGAATCAACTCCTCTAATTGCATCAACTTGTACTCTAGTAATTGGCTCATTATAAGCAATAATTGCTAAAGTCTCAAGCGCAGCTTGACTTAAAAAATTAGTTTCAGGATTCTCTAATAATTTTTGATAATATTCTTTGTGTTCAAATTTAGTAGTAATCTTAAATCTATTTCCTAAAAAATCTATTCTAAGTCCTCTAGACTCATCTTCATAATCTTTTTTTAATTCCATTATTGTATTTTTAGCAGTTTCTTCATCTACTCCTAATACATCTTCTATTTGATCTAGAGTAAGTCCATCTTCTCCAACAACAAATAGTAAACCTTCTAGTACTGCTTTATGCATTATACCACCTCGCAAATTATATCTTCAAAGTTGTTTTCCTGTTTAATAACAAGTTCTCTGTTCTTAGCCATTTCAAGAATTGCTAAAAAAGTCGCTACAATATATTCCTTAGTCATAACAGGGAATAACTCAAAGAATGATACTCTCTTTTTACTCTTTAATAATTTCTTTATATCATGTCTTCTAGAAGAAACAGATATTTCATTTACAGTTACCTTAGTATTTAATGGTTTATTATCATTCTTTCTTTGATAATAATTTTGTAAAGCTTTTACTAAATCATCTAAAGTAACATCTGCATGTATTTCATGATTCTCTTCTACATAATTGTGAATATTTTCTGGAATCTTTGTATAAATATCTCTTCTTAATAATTCCTTCTCTTGTAATACTTTAGTAATATCTTTATAAGCTTGATATTCTAAAAGTCTATTAATTAATTCTTCTCTCGGATCTTCTTCTACTTCTTCTTCAGGAGTATTATTTCTAGGAAGTAATAATCTAGATTTTATTTCTAATAATTCAGATGCTAAAACAAGATACTCTGAAGATACTTCTAGATTCATCTTTTCTTGTTTATCAAGAAATTCCATATATTGTCTAGTAATCTCTTCGATTTCAATATTCATGATATCCATCTTAGCTTCTTTTATTAAATGAAGTAATAAATCAAGTGGACCTTCAAAATCATTAATTTTAAAATCTATTTCCATAAACTTCACTCCGACTCTTTCTCATTATAACATAAAACAAATTCTTTTGCATTTCTTCTAAACAAAATATATAATGAAGTTGGTGATACTATGAAAAGATTTAATGAACTAGATGAAGGATTCATTTGTGAAAGCTGTGGAAAAGAAGTAGAACCTTTAGGATATACTTCTAGGGATCATTGTCCTCATTGTTTATATTCTAAACATGTTGATATTAATCCAGGAGATAGAGAAAACAATTGTAAAGGTTTATTAAAACCAATCGGTATAGAAAAATATAAAGATACATATAAAATTATTTATAAATGTGAAAAATGTAAACAAGAACATAAAAATATCATCGCCAAAGACGATGATATGGAATCTATTATAAACATTTCTAAAGTAAATTAAAAAAGGTAGATATCTACCTTTTTTTATTTTATATTATTTCTTCATCAATATAGCGTTCTTCTTCTGGAACTGGTTGGTTAACACCGTATACATTTACAAATCCCGCATTACCCATATGAGATAATACGGCAATTTTACCCTTCTTTTCAAAATGCGCTAAAAATAATCCTACTAAGTAAGATACAATAGACACTCCCAAAATTATATAATAAATTGTTGCCATTTCCATAATAATCACTATCCTATTTTGATTATACACTACTTTTTGTAAATTAACACATTATATACACAACAATTACATATATTTTACACTAATCTTGAGGATCAAATATTAAAGCAAAGAAAAACGAAAATATAATTGCGGCAGTAATACCTGTAGCCGTTAAATGAAACATCCCCATAAGAATTCCCATTAATCCTACCTCATGAGCAGAAGCCAAAGCTCCATGAATTAAAGAATGTCCAAAGCTAGTAATAGGTAAAAGAGCTCCTCCACCTACTTTTTTTATTATTATGTCATAAATACTAAATGTATCAAGAAAAGAACCAATTATTACAAATAAACTTGTAACATGCCCGGGCGTTAGTCTCGAATTATCAATTATGATTTGTGCGATAGCACAAATCGCCCCACAAAATAAGAAAGAATTAATTAAATACATCTAAACCGCCTCCAAACTAATAGCATGACAAATTGAAGGAATAGATTGTTTTTGAAAAACCATAGTTGGGGAAAAAAGTGCTCCAGTTGCTAAAACAAGTACTCTATTTAATTTCTTTTCTTTAAGCATTGAATAAATATATGAATAAGTAACAAGAGCAGAACATGCAGGACCACTTGCTCCTGCTTTTACATCTTTTTGTTTATCTAAATCATAAAGCATAACACCACAATCTTTATAATTAGATAAGACTATTCCCTTCTCAGTTAAAAAATAATCCTTTACAATTTCCATTCCATATTTACCTAAATCTCCAGTCACGATTAAATCATAATAATTAACATCTCTTCCTGTATCTTCTAAGTGTTTAGTTAAAGTGTCAATGATGCTAGGAGCCATAACACGACCCATATCATTAGGATCATCTTGTCCATAATCCACTATTTTCCCAATAGTTGCTGACTCTATCTTTACATCACTAACATCTCTAGATAATAAACAAGCCCCTGCCCCAGTAGAAGTAAAAGTTGCGGATATTGGTCTTAAAGCACCATACTCAGTCGGATATCTAAATTGTTTCTCACTACTTAAATTATGAGAAGAAGTAACACATATTACATTATTAATATAAGAAGAATTAATTAATGAAGCTCCCACTAATAATCCTAAAGTACTAGTACTACAAGCTCCATATATTCCTATAAAACCATTACCTACTCCACAAGTACCATAAGTAGAAGCAGTTATTTGATTAAGTAAATCTCCTCCAATTACTAAATCAATATCTTCTTTTTTATATCCACTCTTTTTAAGAATCATACTTAAAGCATCTTTAACTAATTTTATTTCTGCTAATTCCCAAGAATCTTCTCCCATATCTAAATCATTATATGTTTTATCAAAATACCTTCTCAAGGGTCCCTTCTTTTCATAAGGTCCACAAACAGTAGAACACTCATCAATATAAACACTATCAAAATTAAATGTCATTTCATCAACCCCTCAATCAAGAAGCGTATCGTTCCAAACATCCAAGCAGAAACAACTCCATACAAAATAACACTACCCGCCAGTTTAAACATATTAGATCCAATCCCATAAATAGGTCCTTCCTTTCTATAATCCAAAGCACTACTAGTCATAGAGTGAGCAAATCCTGTAATTGGAATTAATAACCCACATCTAAATATTCCAACTAATTTATCAAAAAATCCTAAAGCTGTACATAAACTTGCTAAAAAAATCATTAATACAATCATTATTGAAGATGCATCATTTCTTGATAGTGGAAAGCTTTTAACTAATACTTCAATAATTACTTCTCCTAAAAGTCCAATCATTCCACCCGATAAAAAAGAAATAATCACATGTTCTATCTTATTCTCTTTAGGTTTATGCTTATCAGCTAAATGATCATATTTTGTATTCTTCATTTAATCACCATTATTAATATGTACAAAAAAACTTAGAATTATAATCTAGTTCTAAGTTTTTTTAATATTTTTGCTTCGCATCTAGATACTTGTACTTGACTAATCCCAAGCATTTTAGATACTTCTTGTTGAGTCATCTCATTATAGTATCTCGCAATTATCAGTCTTCTCTCTTCGATAGGAAGTTTTAAAATCTCATCTTTTAAATCTAATATTTCAGCACTCGTATCATCATAAGTAGGAATTTCTCTATCAATAGATTCAATATTATCAGTAAGCATTGCTTCATCAACAACACTAACATCTAAATCTAAATATAATGCAATTTCCATATTAGTAGGTTCTCTTCCAAGTTTTTGCATCATACTATCTTTCACTTTTAATATACGAGTTTTTACTTCAATTAAATTCTTACTTACTTTTAAACTACTACTATTACGAATATATTTATTCACCTCTCCTAATATATAGTAATAAGCAAAAGAAGAAAACTTAGTATCAAAAGAATTATCATAATGTTTATAAGCATCAATTAATCCAATCATACCCACTTGATACAAATCATCTTTATCAAATCGTTTGGAATATTTATTAATAATACTATATATTAAACCTTCGTAGTCTAAAACCTCTTCCATATGCCTCCTTTCTAAAAGAATAATAAAACAAACAAAAAAGAGATTCTATCGTTTCGACAAAACCTCTTATTATTAGATCTAAATTTATCTAAGGCTTTACAATTATTTGATCACCTAAGTTTACATTTTCATCAATCTTATTTAAATCATTACTAGATACTCCATCTATTTTACCAGTATAATCAAACATACCAGTAACAGCATCTTTTCCTGTAACAATATCAGTTTCAAGTTTTAACTTAGTACCATCATATAAGCTAATTGATTGATCACTTACATCTACTACAACTAAAGTACCATTTAGTGATTTACAATTTTCTTTAGGAACATAACCAATATGTCCTGCTCCTTCTACATAGTAAAAACCTTCAATTTCTCCATATACTTTCAACACTTCATATTGATTAATAGTACCCATATCCATTCCATAAGGAACATCAAGTACTGTTGTATCCTTATTTAAAGAAACTAACTGTAAAGCATCACCCTCAACTTGAATAGCTTCTTTAACATCATTTCCATTAACAAATGATACTCCACCACTTGCAATAACTTCATACCAACCATTATCAAGTTTACGAATCATACGTACAGATTGTCCTCTTTTTAGAGTAAATATCTCAGTACCATCATTTTTACTTTCAGTACGAATAGAAGTATCAGTTTTAGCTTGTACTACAGGAATAAGTTCTGGTAAAGCTCTCATATCATCATAAATTGCTTCTTCGTTTACTTCACGAACATACTCTCCCTTTAAGAATCCTAAAGATCCATTTCTTTGAGCAAGTACCCATCCGTTATCACATTTAGCAATTAAGTCAACAGCAGTGTCAGCAGGAAGAGTTTCCATTACTTTATAATCTAAGCTAGGTCCAGTACGGAAATCAGTCTCCATATTAGTAACACCTAAATTATGTTTAAAAGTTGAATATTTATGACTATCTAAAGTATCCTTTTCAAAATCAGGAAACATATTCAAATGATAATCCTTATTTTCTAATAAACTGTATACATCAACACTTACTTCTGCTTCAGCAACTGCATCAATATTTTTAACAGATTCTTCAATTATATCTGCATTTTGTGCTGGTTCTACAATGCTAGGATTATTAAGCATTGTACCTTCTCTTTCATCATGTTTTAAATTACATCCAGTAAGTAATAATACTGATCCAATCATTAATCCAGCAATTCCAACTTTAACTCTTTTATCCATAGAAACATCCCTTTCTAGCATATATAAAGTATAGCATGAAAATATTTGTATTGCAATTAATGCTTGTCAGTAGAACCAAATCCACCTTCTCTAGTTCCAACAGCATTATCTCCATCACAAATTAAGTATGGAGCAAATACTCCCTGACCAATTGCTTCTCCCTTTTTAATAACAATATCTTCATCTTTAATATTGTAAAAAGCAAACATTATATGTCCATCATTATCAGGATTACCATAATAATCAGCATCTATTACTCCAACACTATTAGCTAGTATTAATCCCTTCTTCTTAGGATTAGAACTACGATTATATAAGTATAATACTTCATCATCACCCATATAAGCTTTTAATCCTGTAGGAATTAATGTTGGATTAATTCCAGGAACAAATTTAGGAATAACAGTATCCTCTGCACATTCTATATCATATCCTGCAGAATGAGCTGTTTTTCTAACAGGTAAATTAATATTCTTATCTTCAAATCCTTTACAAACTTCAAATCCTCTTTTTCTCATATATTCACCTATTCACAAAATAAAACTATTTCGCCTTTTTTTAAACTTTTTTTAACATCAATTACTCTTTGATTAGATGATCCTCTCCATTTAAGTTTTGGATTTCTCTTTTCTTCGACAAATTGACCATCAACTAAAACATCAATATATTTTAATACTTCCAAATCTTTTAAATCTCTATCAAACAAGAATCCACTCCAACACCAAATATTCTTCTTTGGATATTTTTCTTTAAATCTTTTCGCAATTTCTAAAGTAGCTTCTCTATTTTTAGGATGCATTGGTTCTCCTCCTAAAATAGATAAACCAGTAATATGATCAAGACTACAAAGTTCTATCACTTCAGAAATCACATCATCAGTAAGTTCTAATCCACCATCAAAATCCCAAGTCTCAGGATTAAAACATCCTTTACAATGAAATGCACATCCTTGTAAAAAGATAGAAACTCTAACTCCAGGACCATTCGCAATATCCATTTTACGAATCTTAGCGTATCTCATTATAGATCCTTATTATCTAAGTGAATAACTCTTTCTTTAATTTCTTGAGTTCTTCCCTTATTCCAGAAATTATTTCCAATATATCCACAAGTACGACGAGCTACATTCATCTTTGTTTGATCTCTATTTCCACAGTTTGGACAATACCATTCTAGATTATCATCTATTAGTATTTCTCCATCATATCCACAAACCTGACAATAATCAGATTTAGTATTTAATTCTGCATACATAATATTGTCATATATAAATTTAATAACTTCTAATACAGAATCAATATTACCAGTAAGATCAGCAGTTTCAATATAAGATATTGCTCCTCCAGGACTAAGTCTTTGGAATTCACTCTCTAATTTTAATTTAGTAAAAGCATCAATCTCTTCAAATACTGGTACATGATAACTATTAGTAATATAATCTCTATCAGTAATACCTTTAATTACACCAAATCTTTCTCTTAAACATTTAGCAAATTTATAAGTAGTAGACTCAATGGGTGTACCATAAACAGAATAATCAATGTCTTCAGCTTCTTTCCATACTTTACATGCATCATTAAGTTTTTGCATTACTTGAAGTCCAAACTCTTTACCTTTACCATTATCAGTATGAGAGTGTCCTGTCATATATTTAACACACTCATAAAGTCCTGCATAACCTAAAGAAATAGTAGAATATCCATGATGTAATAATTCACGAATAGATTCTCCTTTCTCTAGACGAGCAAGTGCTCCATGTTGCCACAATATTGGGGCAACATCACTAGTAACTCTAGATAAACGTTTATGTCTACATTGTAATGCTCTATGACATATTTCTAATCTTTCATCAAGAATTCTCCAGAAATCATTAATATCTTTATCACTAGATAAAGCAACATCTACTAAATTTAATGTAACTACTCCTTGATTAAAACGTCCATAATATTTTCCTTTTCCAGGAACATAATTTTTAGCCTTCGCAATATTACCTAAATGAATTGTTCTATCAGGTGTTAAGAAACTTCTACATCCCATACAAGGATAACAGTCTCCTTCACCATTTTCATTCTTCTTTAATTCTCTCATTACTTTTTCAGAAATATAATCTGGAACCATTCTCTTAGCTGTACATTGTGCAGCTAATTTAGTTAAGTAATAATATTTACCCTTAGGATTAATATTATCCTCTTCTAAGACATATAAAAGTTTAGGGAATGCTGGTGTAATCCATACACCATTCTCATTCTTCATACCTTCAATTCTTTGTTTTAAGAATTCTTCAATAATCATCGCAAGTTCTTCTTTATATTCATCCGTTTCACCAATATACATATTTACACTTAAGAAAGGAACTTGTCCATTTGTATTAGTTAAAGAATTTATTTGATATTGGAAAGTTTGTACTCCATCAGTAATTTCTTTTCTTAAATCTTCATCAACAAACTTTTCAATTTGTTCTTTAGTTAATTTACGTTTCTTATAACGTTTCTCATAATATTCACGACTTAGTCTTACAAAAGGAGCTAAATGTGTAAGAGTAATTGTTGCTCCTCCATATTGAGAAGAAGTAACTGCAGTTATTAATTGAGTTGCAATACTCATAGCAGTTAAAAATCTATGAGGTTTTTCAATCATAACTCCATTCATATTAGTTCCATTTTGTAACATATCATCCAAGTTGATAAGATCACAGTTATGTAATGCATTTTGTGCATAATAATCTGCATCATGGAAGTGTATTATACCTGCTTCATGAGCTTCCACAATATCCTCAGGAAGCAAAAACCTTTTTGTTATATCGGTACTTGTAATACCCGCTAAATAGTCTCTTTGTGTAGTTACTACCTTCGCATCTTTGTGAGAATTTTCGGTATTCCAATATTCACTACCACCATCTATTAACTCTCTAATAGATTGATCAGTAGTATTACTACGTCTAACTAGTTCTCTAGTATAACGATAAGTAATATAGTGTTTTGCCAAAGCAAACTTTCCAATACTCATAAGTTTCATTTCGATAATATCTTGAATATCTTCGACTAATATTCTTTTCTTACCTAAATGTTCAATATACTTAATGATATTTTTGATTTGTGTTGAAGAAGCCCTATCTTCTTCATTCACTTCCAAATTTGCTTTTTCGATGGCTTCTTCAATTTTAGATGGCATATATTCGACCATATGTCCATCTCTCTTGATTACTTTCATAGCCCTTGACCTCTTTCTATTAAATTTATTCGCATCTTAAATATACCACCAAACTTAAAAAACAAGTGTTGCATTTGCAACACTTTACATTTTTTGTTATAATTTTTTTAGGGTGATAAAAAATGGCAAAACTTTTCGAAAATATTTCTGAAAATAATATGTTGAAATTAAAGAAAATTCTAAGAGCTAATACTCAAAAATTTAAGAAAGATGTAAACGTCTTGTCAAATGTAAACCGAGACGATTTCATTGCTCTAATAGATTATGGATCAATAGAATTAGTTCATACTGATTATGAAGGAAATAAAACAGTAATTGAAGAGTTAGAAGAAGGAGAAGTCTTTGGAACACTAACATCATCTATTAAAGCAGAAGGAGTAACCTGTATTACTAAAGAAGATACTGCCATTACTTTTATCGAGTATGATCAAATAACAAACAATGAAATAATAAAAAATGATTATTACATTATCTTTGTAAAAAACTTAATACGTCTTTTAACAGAACAATTAAACACAAGAAATATAAGAGTAGAATTATTAACAAAAAGAACTACAAGAGATAAGCTTCTAGCTTATTTTAAATATATTGATCAAAAAACAGGAGATGGATCTAAAAAAATAAAGATTCCCCTATCATACACAGAACTAGCAAGTTACCTCTCAGTAGATAGAAGTGCAATGACAAGAGAATTAAAATATCTAAAAGAAGAAGGCTTCATCGAAGCAAATGGAAATAGAATAACTCTACACTATTAAAAAAAGAATCAAACAATTGATTCTTTTTTTATGTTCTAATCAAAACATTACTTGTAGTCAAATTACTATTACCACTATTATTAATAATCCAACTCTGATCTGAAGCATTCTTAACATAAATCTTATTAGTAGTATTCCATCCTTGAAAGATATTAGAATAATTAGTAACATTACTAAAATCGAAAGTGGTTAAATCAATTTCAAAAGAAGCATTACTATTTCCAGTATCATAAAACATTTGATTCATGTTTGTAACATTACTTGTATCAAATTTATCTCCCAAGTCTAAACTAAACACTGTACTATTCTGGCCAGCTTTATAAAACATGCCATTCATATTTGTCACATTACTTGTATCAAATTTATCTCCTAAATCTAGTGTAAACACCAAACTATTTTTGCCAGTTTCATCAAACATTTGCTGCATATCAGTAACATTACTTGTATCAAATTTATTTCCTAAATTCAATGTAAACGTTGTATTACTAAATCCAAGATTATCAAACATTTTAGCCATATCTGTTACATTTCCAGTATCGAACTCGTTCCCCAAGTCAAGAGTGAATATCGTACTAGAATAACCAGTCCTACAAAACATGCCATTCATGTTTGTCACATTTTTTGTATCAAAATTTGAACCTAAATTTATAGTAAAATTAGGATTATCATCACTTGTTTGCCGAAACATGTTTTTCATATTTGTTACTTTTCCTGTATCAAATTTATCTTTTAAATCTAATGTAAAAGTAGTGCTATAACTTCCAGTCTCCTGAAACATATTAGCCATATTTGTTACATTACTTGTATCAAAGTTGTTACCTAAATTTAAAGTAAAACTAGTGCCTGAATATCCAGTACGATAAAACATATTATTCATATCAGTTACACTACTAGTATTAAATTTATTTCCTAAATCTAATGTAATAATATTACTATAGAAGCCTGTTGTATAGAACATACTACTCATATTAATTACACTACTTGTATCAAAATTGTCTCCTAAATCCAAAGTAAAAATTGTACTATTAAATCCAGTTTGATAAAACATTTTACTCATGTTGGTTACTTTGCTTGTATCATATTTTTCTTCTAAATCCAAAGTAAATATTAGGCTTTTATAACCAGTTCTATAAAACATACTATTCATATTTATTACATTATATGTATTGAAATTGTTTCCTAAGTTCAAAGTAAAGGATGAACTATTATAACCCGTTTCTTGAAACATAGAGCTCATATCTGTAACATTGCTTGTATCAAATTTATCTCCCAAGTCCAGAATGAAGCTATTATTTGAATAACCAGTACCATAAAACATATTACTCATATTTGTTACACTGCTTGTATCAAACTTATCTCCCAAGTCTAAAGTAAAAATTGTACTATTATCTCCAATACGTTGAAACATATCCTGCATGTTTTTAACATTACTCGTATCAAATTTATCTCCCAAATCTATAGTAAAAGAAGACCCGCTATACCCAGTATAGGCAAACATGGCATTCATAGTTGTAACACTACTTGTATCGAATTTATTACCTAAATTAAGTGTGAACGATTGACTTCCATAGCCAACGCTTCTAAACATATTCTGCATGTTTGTTACTTTACTTGTATCAAATTTATCTCCCAAATTCAAAGTAAATACTGAACTATTTGCCCCGACACCATCAAACATATCTATCATAGTAGTAACATTGCCAGTATCAAAACCATCTCCCAAATCCAAAGTAAAAGTAGTGCTATTGTAACCAGTATGATAAAACATATAAGCCATTGTAGTTACATTACTTGTATCAAAATTGCTCCCTAAATCTAGAGTAAAAGCAGGAGAAGTATAACCAGCATTATAAAACATATACTGCATATTAGTAACACTACCAGTATCAAAATTGTCTCCTAAATCTAAAGTAAAAATTGTACTATTAAATCCAGTTTCATAAAACATGTGATCCATATTAGTTACCCTTGAAGTATCTAATTTATCAATTCCATTTATTACATCAACTCCACGAAGCTTCGCAAACAAATAATTACTATCTTCATTAGCATATAAATGTCCATCACCTTGGATATATAAATCATACATTGTATTATCATCTTGATTTGTAGTAATATAAGCCATTACATTTCCATTTCTAGCTTCACTTATATCCCACGAATTAACTACTCCAGAAGGCGGATTAATCTCATCATCTAAAGTAATTGTTTTAATATTAAATCTATATGCAACATATCTAAATGCAGTAGTATCATCATATGAAGTTGCTCTTATAATTGGTTCTTTTAATCTAGCAACATTAATTCTACCAGAAATACTTAATTCACTTCCAAGAGTAGAATAACCAATTCCTAAGAACAACACAAAAACTAGAATGGCAAAGATTCTATATTTTTTATTATTAAATCTTCTTCTACTTCTAGTCCTCATTACAATATCTCCTATTATATTAATTATAATATTTTTACAATACTTCTTCAATAAAAAAAGAACCAAAAAAGTTCTTTTTTTATGTTCTAATTAATACATTACTTGTAGTTAAATTACTATTACCAGCATTATTAATAATCCATGCCTGATCATTAGCATCTTTAACATAAATTTTCTGAGTCGCTTTAAATCCACCAAAAATACTAGAATAATCCGTAACACTGCTAAAATCAAATGAAGTTAAATCTAATTCAAAACCATTATTAGTATATGCTATTTGATTAAACATTCCATTCATTATAGTTACACTACTTGTATTAAACATATTTCCAAAACTTAAAGTAAAGTTTGGATTACTATAAGCGGTTCTATAAAACATACACCTCATATCAGTAACTCTACTTGTATCAAATTTATTTCCTAGATTCAGAGTAAATATAGTACTATCATGTCCGGTATTTTTAAACATACTATTCATATTTGTCACTATACTAGTATCAAATTTGTTTCCTAAATCTAAGGTAAAGATAGTACTACTAAAACCTGTTTCATCAAACATTTGATGCATACTAGTAACATTGCTTGTATCAAACTTATCTCCTAAGTTTAATGTAAAGTTTGGATTACTATAACCTACTCCACCAAATAAACAAAACATACTTTTCACACTACTTGTATCAAACTTATCCCCTAAATCTAATGTAAGTACTGTACTATCATGTCCCATATATGCAAATGTACTACTCATATTAGTTACATTACTTGTATCAAATTTATTACCTAAATTAATTGTAAATACTGTACTCTTATAACCTGCCTCAGAAAACATATTCCCCATATTTGTAACTTTACTTGTATCAAATTTATCTCCTAAATCTAGTGTAAACACCAAACTATTTTTGCCAGTTTCATCAAACATTTGCTGCATATCAGTTACATTACTGGTATCGAACTTATCTCCTAAATCTAATGTAAATACTGGACATTTTGAACCAGTATACTCAAACATTGCATACATACTAGTAACATTACTAGTATCAAACTTATCACCTAAATCCAAAGTAAATATTTGACTATTACATCCAGTATACCAAAACATCTGAGCCATACTTGTTACGTTACTTGTATCAAACTTATCACCTAAATCTAGTGTAAATGAAGAATTCCTATAACCAGTATAATCAAATAATCCACTCATATTAGTTACATTACTTGTATCGAACTTATCACCTAAGTCTAATTGAAAAACATTACTTGAATAACCATTTGCATAAAACAAACATGCCATATTAGTTACATTACTTGTATCAAATTTATCACCTAAATTCAGTGTATAAACAGGACTACTATATCCAGCATAACCAAATGTATTATACATATTTGTTACATTTCCTGTATCAAACTTATCTCCTAAATCAAGTGTAAAAACTAAACTATTGTATCCAGTCCTATAAAACATTTGATACATATTTGTTACATTACTTGTATCAAACTTATCTCCTAAATC
>JAFXYF010000014.1 GCA_017541885.1 Bacilli bacterium | reverse complement strand
CTTTTTTCTTCTTTTTCTTGTTCTTCTTTGGTTTTGGAGGCTCTGTTTCAGGAACAGTTTCTGGCTCAGTTGGAGCTTCTGTCTCTGGTTCAGTTTCAGGAACAGTTTTTGGCTCTTTTGGAGCTTCTGTTTCTGGTTCAGTTTCTGGAACAGTTTCTGGCTCAGTTGGAGCTTCTGTCTCTGATTCTTCTTCTATTTCTTCTTTTGGTTCTTCTACTGGATCAGTAGTTATTTCTGAAACAACGATATTGGCATCTTCTAATGTTGGTGTCTTTTCCTCTTCAACCTTTTCTTCTTCTATTTCTTCTTTATCAGTTTTTTGTTCTTCTTCGTAGGCTTGTTCTAACTCTGGCTCTGACTGAAAAAATGATTTTCCTCTTTCTTCTAGTTGTGACTTAGCTTTTTCTGGTTCTAGAGTTTCAGGCTCATCTAATATTTCAGGTTCTAATAATTCTACTGGTGGAATTGTTGAAACTTCTTCAAGAATTTCTTCTTCTGCCTCTACACTTTCTAGAGATGATCCACACATATCGCAGAATGCTGAATTATCTGACATAACTTTTTCACATTTTGGGCATTTCTTCATACCATCACCTACTATAATGATTTTACAATAAATTTAAGTGTTTTGGGAGTAGTTTTTTGAGATTTTTGTAAATTCTTGTCTAATAAAAAAATCAAACGTTATGTTTGATTTTATTTTTAATGGTGCCGTAACTAAGAATTGAACTTAGATTAAAGCCTTACCATGGCCTCGTAATACCACTATACTATTACGGCAGATGGTGCCGATTAGGGGACTTGAACCTCCGACCTCCGCATTACGAATGCGCTGCTCTACCAACTGAGCTAAATCGGCATGTACACTAATATTTTAGCATATATAATATAAAACACATAGTGGTTTTATTATTTTTTCTTTTTAATGTATAATATACTTTATAGGGAGTGATTATATGAAGACACATAAGATTATTGCACATAGAGGAGTATTTGATAATGAGACTATTATTGAGAATTCTCTAGATAGTTTTAAGAAAGCTATTTCTCTAAAATACCCTATTGAATTTGATGTTCAATTAACAAAAGATAATAAATTAGTTGTATTTCATGATGATGATTTAAAAAGACTTTGTGGAAGAGATGATATTGTTCAAGATATGGATTCTTCTGAAGTAACTAGAATGAAACTACTTGGAACTAAACAAGAAATACCTTATTTAAAAGATGTATTAGAACTTAATAATGATAAAGTATTTATGGATATTGAAATTAAACATACTAAAAGAATAAAAGATACAGTTTATTATTTGATGAAAGAACTTGAAGAGTATAAGAATTATGTTATTATTTCTTTTGATCCTAGAATTATAAGATATATTAAGAAGAATTATCCTGATGTAGAAGTTGGATTATTAATACAGGGAGATTATGGAAATATCTTTAAAAACTTTATTTTACATAGAAATATAACTTTAAAGTATTCATTATGTGACTTTGTATCTATTTCTAAAAAAATATATAATAATAAAAAAATGATGAAGAAACTTGATAAGTACCCTATTCTATTATGGACTATTAAAAATCCTGAAGATATTAATTATGATGATGATATTAGTTATGTTTGTAATAACTTACCTTATACAAATAAAAAAGACTTATAAAAGTCTTTTTTTTTATTTATATTGGTGTTCAGAATGGGATTTGAACCCATATTTTCTCCGTCGGAGGGAAACGTTTTATCCAGTTAAACTATCCGAACATAAAGAGCTTATGCATTACTGCATTTAGCTCCAGCTTTCTTTGCTAGTTCTTTATATTTAGTAAGACTAGGTTTATTATTTTCATCAAAAATATTTGTTTCTGTACCTTCAATTTCAATTAACTTATTTATATCAACATGATCATAATCAATTTTAATATAACTAGAAACTGTATTATCAGTACGAACTACTTCTGTTTCATAATACTCTACATCTTCATAATATGAATGAATTGTACGATATGAGTTTTCATATGTATCTAATGTATTTCTTGATGGTGAAGTTACTTTTTCTACTGATTCAATCCTATTAATAATATCATTTGTATAATATATTTCATAACTCATTTCTGCACTAGACTCATCATTAATTACTCCTACTCTTTCACAATGAAGATGTCCTTCTGTACTCGTATTATTTCCTTTATTGTCATTTTTCTTTTCACAAGCAGTTAATGTAACTACCATAATTATTAATAATAAAACTATTCCAATTTTCTTCATATACTTCTTCCTCTCTTTTATATTATAACATAAAAAAAGAATAATGATATTACTCATTATTCATAAAGTTCTTTAGTGATTTAAGATATTCTCTTATTATTTCTTTATCTTTTGTATTTAAGAATCCATGATAAGCAAAATCTAATATTTCTAAATTAATGTTTTCATTTTTACTTGCGAAGTCTTTTGCTTCATCTATTAATGGATCTACATTTCCACTTAATAATAATGTTCTTGGATAATTAATCTTTTTATTTACGGCTAATGGGAATACATCTTTAGAAGTATTTTTATAATACTCATTTAATTTAGGAATTAAATTATAATTTACACTTGTATTTTCTTTAATACTTAGATATTTAGTCTTACCTTTATATTCTCCTGATAATACTGGATAGAACAATACCATTTGTCCTACTATAATCATATCTTTATTCATCTTTTCAATTATATTTAGAAGAATATTTGCTCCTGTAGAATCTCCCATTAATGTAATATTATTAATACCAATATTTCCTTCTCTTAATTCTTTATAAATATAGGCAACTGTTTCATAGATTTTATCTAATAATTCTTCATAATTAGATACTTGTTTTTCATAGTCTATTGAAATAACCATTTTATCTAATTCTTTAGAAATATTTGCAGATATATCAGAATATAATCCTTCACAATCTGTAATATCTCCTTCACCTGGAATAAATATAATTACATCATTAATATTTGATACTTTTTTTGGATAGAATACTCTTAATAAAAGTTTATTTTCATCTACTACTATTTTATAATTACTAATATTTCTTTTAGAGATGGTTGGATGTAATAATTCTTTTACTGTTCTATATAGTTTATACTTTTCTTCTAATTCGAATTCATTTTGTTTCATACTATCACCATCTTCATATTAACATAAAAAAGAAGCAAATAGTTATTTGCTTCTTAAATTTGACACTATTTACCAGTCTTTTCTAAATTTTCTTTCATCATTTCAATCATTGTTTCTCTTAGTTCTTGATTAGCTATTCCTAAATCTTCTCTAGGAGGTAGAGGTTTTCCAATACGAACAACTAGATTTTTACTTCTAAATTTATAGTCTCCTGTAATAACAAATGGAACTATAGGACTATCAGTCTTTTTAGCCATTGATACAGCACCAAATTTAAATGGTAAGAAGATATGTTCATAATACTCATCTCTTGTTATTCTTTTTTCTTTTAATAACATTTCCATAAATTCATTGGCATTAGCAAGATTATCTATAAATTCATCTTTAGTAATTACTTCTTTTTGCATTAATTCTTCTAAGTAATTAGTAAATGATGTTTTATTCTTTTTTGCTTTTTTATAGAATTCATCAAATTCTATATTTTCTTCTGTTAAATACTCATCAAATAATTCTTTAGCTCTTGTTTCTTTTAGTCCATTTCTTGTTCCTTCTGGGAATAGTCCTAAAGCATGATCATGTTCTAGTACTTCTAATGCAGAGTGTACTGCTTCTTCATCTTTAATTGTTCTATCTACTGGGATACAACCTGAACTTCTAAAGAACCATCCATGATGACCCTCTTTATATTTAGGATCAAAATATTCTTTTTTTGCCATATAATGAATTACTCTTTTAGTTGGTTTAATTACATTACATTGATCCATTATATGAATATGATTTCCTACAATAATAAATCTTCCTGTCTTTGGAATGTTTTCGGCACCTATAATTTTTGGATTATACCAAAGTTTATAAATTGGACCAAATATTGTTCTAAAGATCTTGTAGGCAGTTGCTTTTTCAGTTTTTGCTTCCATTTTCCTTTTCTCCTTTTTCTATATTTTTTCTTACAACATCCATTAATTTTTTATTTGCATCATCTAAATTACCTTTTACTTTCATTGGCTTTAAGAATTCTATAGTTGCCCCTCTAAAGATTTTATAATCTCCTGTAATAGTAAAAGGTACTATAGTGGCATTTGTCTTTTCTGCCATTTTTACTGCACCTATTTTAAAAGGCATAATTGTATCATCTGTTTTATTAATTGTTCCTTCTGGGAATATTCCAATACATAATCCTCTGTTTAATGCTTCTATTGCGTATTCTAGGGCATCATGATCATGAATCTTACGATTTACTGGGATTGCTCCCATACCCCATGTAATAATACTTGAAATACCTTTAAATAATTCTTGTTTTGCTAAGAAATGAACTTGTCTTTTCTTTACTACTGCACAAACCATTTCTGGATCTACCCATTTAGCATGATTTCCAGCAAAAACAATTGGACCTTCTTTAGGAATATTTTCTCTACCAATTACTTTTGGTGGATATAGTAAATATATTAAGAAAATTAAAAGTGGCTTTATAAATGTATAAAACCAACGATCTCCATATTTGAACTTTTGTTTTTTATTATCTGTCATACATTGTCACCTATTCTTAATTATACTTTATTTCTTATGTGATTTCAATTTAAGTTCTAAATTTCCGACATTTTCTAATTTTCTGTTTCTCTCATATGACTTTTTAATTTCATCTTCTATTTGTTTAATATTATAAGTGTGTTCTCTTGTAACTGTACCATCTACATTATAAGTTACAATTGTTTTAGGTCTTTCATCTACCATTACTTTTTGAAACATAGATAATTCAATATCATCTAATCTAAAATACTTAATAAATCTTTTTACTCTTTCATTTGGTTCCATACTTAGAAACATTCTTAGAATCTCATCTCTTGTTAAGACATGATCTATTCTAAGTTTATTAGTTGCATACATATCATAGAAACCACCATATTCGTCTTCTCCTTCGGCTAGGTCTCCATAAGCAGTAACTTCTGCAATATCAACTTCTTCTTCAGTTGCATTAAAATATCTTAAAGTGTCTTCTAGTCTTTTACAAAAATGCATTCCTCTACCATCATTACCAAATCTTGGGGTTACATCTTCTTCATATGAAGCACCTTCTATAAACACTTTTCCATAACGATTTACTAGACCTTTATCAAATGTTTTATATCCTTTTATCGCCATAGACATCACCTGTTTTTTATTATAACAAAAAAAGTAAGCTTTAAAAAGCTTACTTTATGAATTTATCATTTATCTTTTTAATGTAGTTATAATCTTGTTTTCTAATTAAATGTACATGATTTTTAATATGTGTTTCTACTTTTGTAACTTCTGTATAGAAGTAATTTCTACCATCTGTAGTGATTAAGAGATTATCAGTACCTGATTTAGGAACTATAGTAATTGTTTTAGTTGATGGAATTATAACTGAATTTGCTAAAGATCTATAAGTTTTATTAGACATTGGTGCAATAGGAGTAATTTGTAATGTATCAAAAGCATTATCTACAATACTTCCTCCATAACTTAAGTTATAAGCAGTTGATCCAAAAGATGTAGAGATTAATAATCCATCTCCTACGAAGTTTTCAAGTAATACTCCATCAATATATGCATCTAAATGAATTGTATTTAATTCTTCTTCTCTAACTAATATTTCATTTAAAGATTGGAATTTAGTAGTACCTTCTTTAGACTCTATTAAAACTGTTTGTACTCCAATATCTTCATAGAAAAATTCATTCTTTTTAACACTTTTAATAAAATCTTTTACTTCATCTACTCTAATATCTTGAGCAAATCCTAAAGTACCAGCATTAATTCCTACATATAATGCATCTTTTTTAAAATCACTTTCATTTACCATTCTTAAAAATGATCCATCTCCACCAATAGCAATTCCTAAGTCAAAATCATTTTCTTCTACTATTTCAAAACCTTCTTCTAAAAGAATTGCTCTTGTTTCTTTTTCTACTTCTCTTGATCTACTATTATGATTAACAAATAATTTTACCTTTTTAATCTCTTTCATTTTTCTTATACCTGAATAAGTAAGATGGTCTATGACCTTCTCCTTTTTTCATCCTTTCTGTTTTTTCTACTTTATTCGATATCATTCTACGAAAAGCAGGATCTAATAGTTTTTTATTTAGAATTACTTCATATACTTGTTGTAGCTCACCTAATGTAAAATACTCAGGCATCATATTAAAGACTATATCTGTATAACTAATTTTGTTTTTTATTCTTTCAAGTCCTGAAATAATTACTTTAGGATAATCAAATGCAAGATAATCATTATTTACAATTACAAAGTCATATCTATCTGTTGTTTTTTCTCTTAAGACTTTTTTTATTGTAAACTCTATCTTTTCAGTACCATTATCTAAATAAATATCTACTAGATTATTTCTATTCTTTATATCTATTATATCAAACCATGAGGCATGTTCCACATGTTCTGTTAATTTATTTTTGTCAACTAAGGCAACAAAGGCAGTTGATACTATTCTCATTCTAGGATCTCTATCTAGAGAATCAAAGGTATATAACTGTTCTATATAAACATTTTCTAGATTTGTTTCTTCTTTTAATACTCTTTTTGCACATTCTTCTAATGTTTCACTTTTAGGATTTAAAAATCCACCAGGCAAGCACCATTTATCTTTAAATGGATAATCTTTTCTTTTAACAAGTAAAATACTCATACTTTTTTTATCTGTTTTACGATAGTTATCAGTATCTTTAGATGAAACACTTACTATTAAAATATCAGAAGTCATAGATAATTTTTCAAAACGAGTCGAGTCATAGTCTTTTAAAAATTCTTTTTCCGATTTATACACTAAATCACCTTCTCTAACTCATCTATTATTCTATCTATTACTAGTTCTTTATTTAGTTCTCTAGAAGAAGCTTTTGCTTCTACTTTAAATGTATTATATTCATCTTTATCTTTATCATAGATAGATATAAATACTACATTATCTTCTCCATATGGATTATGAACATCTACTCTATTTAATTTTCCAGTAATACCTATTCCAATATTAGAATTAGTGAATTCAGATATTTTCTTAGACATTTCTTTAGCAGTTTCAAAACTATAAACAGAGTATTTATCAATAATATCTTTTGATACTCCCATTTTTATTTTATACTCATTTGAATAAGTTACTGCACTAAACTTAATTACTTCACTAGCACCTTCAATATTAGTTAAAGCATTAACTACTCCTCCACCAGTACAAGATTCCATAGTAGAGATTGTTTTATTAAGTTTAGTGAATTCTTCTATTACTTTTTTAAATGTTTTCATATAGATTATGCTCCTCTATATATTTTTTAATATTATTATCAATATTTTTATTATTACCATTTCTAATATCAGTAGATGATACTTCAATATAATCAAAATCATTTATATAGATAAATTGATTGTTATAATTTTCTAAGTACTTATTTTTTATTATTTCTCCTCGATTTAAAACAATTACTTTGTTTTCTAATATTTCATCGATATTTTTCCATTCATGAAACTTTTCTAAATTATCTGAACCTATTACTAAATATAATTCATCTTCTGGATAATCTTTTTTTAGACTTCTTAATACTTCATAAGTATATGGATAGTTATTGTGAATACTATCTACTATAATATTTTCTTCTTCATAAAACTTTAACATTTCTATTCTTTCATTAACATTAACTAAATCTGTTTTATCCCAGTAGTTAGGAGTTGGTAGTAAAAGTACTTTATCTACAAGATTTTTTTCTAGTAGATATTTCATTACTTTATGATGTCCTTCATGAGGAGGATTAAAACTACCTACATATATACCTAATCGCATTTTTTATAAGTTGGAATGTTAAATTTATGAAGACTATTTTTATGAAGACGTTCTATTTTTTCTTTTATGTTTTCATCTAATGGTTCATTATTAATTACTTTTTCGATATCACTATATTTTACTCCTAATTTTTCTTCATCAGACATTCCTGATAAACCATCACTAGGAGTCTTATATAATACTTCTTTTGGTACATTTAGTACTTCTCCTATTTTAATTACTTCAGAGACTGTAAGATCTGCTAGAACATTTATATCAGATACTCCGTCTCCTCCTTTAGTGAAGTATCCTACATATATTTCACATTTATTACCTGTACCAGCAACTACATAAGTCTTATTCTTTAATGCAGAGTAAAGAGCTGCTAAATAATATAGAGAAGTCATTCTAAGTCTAGGTTTAATATTAATATCACTATTTTTTAATTCTTCTTCAGTAAAACTTCCTAGATTATTAATTTGTTCTTTAAATGAATCATAGGTATTTGTTATATCAAGATTAATCATTTCAAATCCATAATAGTCACTTACTAATTTAGCATCACTACGATCTATTTCTTTAGAGTGACATGGAAGAGTTACTCCTAGTACATTTTCTTTACCTAAGGCTTCAGTAAATAGTCCTGCGACTACTCCTGAATCTTTTCCTCCACTAATACCAATTACTACTCCACCTAAATTATGTTCTTTAAAATAATTTCTAATAAACTCTACTATTTTATTCTTTTCTTTTAAGGCATCAAACATATTAATTCTCTTCTTTCTTTGTATGTATTTCGATTAACTTATTTTTTAATTCTCTTAAAGTATCACTTAAATCTACATAGTATTCATGAGGTTTATTAATTCTTGTTACTTCTGGATACATAGAATTATATTCTTGTTCACAATATTTTTGCTTTTCTAATAATGATGGATCATTATATACTAATTCTCCATTTATATAGATTGGTACTTGTAATTCTCTTAAAATATAGTTTTTAATTTTAGTTTGTTTCCATGTCTCCACTGGATGTACTAAAGTATATTCATCATTTGGAATTACTTCTTCTCTTAAGGTAATTACATCTCCTAATGCATAACCTGTTTCTTTATCATAGAAACGTACTATTTTCTTAAATCCTGGAGTAGTTGTTTTAATATTATCATTACTTACTTTTAATCTTGGATATATATCATTATTTTCTTCTACAGCAACTAATTTATATACTCCACCAATACGCTCTTTTGCGGCAGCAATATTATCTCCTACTCCTAAGGAATTAAACTTTGCTCCTTGTTCTAAAAGATCTCTTATTGTATGTTCATCTAAGCCATTACTTAGACAGATTCCTGCTTCGGGATAACCTGCTTCATCTAGCATTTTTCTTGCTTCTTTTGAAAGATATGCTAAGTCTCCACTATCAATTCTAATACCTTTAAATTTATAGCCATTTGGTTTTAAATAATCATTTGCAACTTTAATAGCATTAGGTACTCCACTACGAAGAGTATCATAGGTATCTACTAAGAATAAGGCATTATCTGGATTAGCTTTGGCATAACCTAAGAATGCTTCATATTCTGACTCTTGTTCTGTTACTAAAGAGTGAGCCATTGTACCTAAAACTGGAATACCATATTTCATACCAGCATAAGTATTACTTGTTCCAACACAACCTCCTATAATTGAGTTTTTACTTGCTTCTACCGCAGAGTCTATTCCTCTTGCACGTCTAGCACCAAACTCCATTACTGGTACACCTTTTGCTTCTTTAGTAATTCTTTTAGAAGCAGTTATTACTAAAGATGCGTGATTGAAACATGCAAGTAGTGCTGTTTCTAATATTTGAGCAGTTACTGCATCTGCTTTAATAGTCATTACTGGTTCATTTGGAAATATTATAGTACCATCAGGTACGGCATATAGATCTCCTTTAAACTTTAAATTACTTAAATAGTTTAAGAAGTTATCATTAAATTGATTTAGACTTCTTAAATAAGATATTTCTTCTTCTCCAAAATGAAAATTCTTAATATAATTAATCATTTCATCTAATCCACCACTTATTGTGTATCCACCATTAAATGGATTTTCTCTAAAGAAGATATCAAAGTACATTATTTCATTTTGTTTACCTTCTAAAAAGTAAGTTTGAGCCATTGTAAGTTCATAAAAATCTGTCATTAATGTTTTATTCATATTATCACCTATCTTTTCTTTACTAATTCTATTCCTTGTTGGGCTAGTAATAGTTTTGATGCTTCTACATAGTTTTGTCTTTCATTTTCAGAGTATGTTGCGATTGCATCTTCATGTACTCTTATTTTATGTGGAATATTATGTTCATCTAAATAATTGGCTAGTCCTAAAGTACCATTTACTACACATATATCTGTACAACAACCAATAATATCAAATTCAGTTAAATTCTTTTGTCTTTCAATTAGTCTTCTAAACTCAGGAGCTTCCATAAAGCTTGTAGAATTCTTTCTAATACTAATTGTGTTTTCTCTTCCTTCATAACTTGCTAGTTCTTTAACTAGTTCTGATTCAGGAGTATTTTCTAGGCAGTGAAAAGTATTTCCAAAACGAACAAACTCTACAGAATCTTCCCTATGAGTATCTTTAATAAATATTACTAATTTTCCATCTTTTAAAAACTCATCAATTAATTCTATTTGTCTTGGAATTATTTGTCCAATTCTTTCATCATGTAGTACTCCTTCAGTTACAAATCCATTAACCATATCTACTACAATTAAACATTCTTTATACAATTTTAAATTTGATATTTTATCCATAATTATTCTCCTTATTATTAATTATTATCTGTTAATAACATTTTATTAATAACAAAGATTTTTGTCAATAAAAAAGCAAAATAATTTCTTATTTTACTTTATTAATTTCGTCAATTAATTCTTGATCATAATAAAGGGTAATACCTTTTGGAATAACTTTAATATCAAATGTTTTACTCTTTAATTGTTCTCCATCAATATTTGCTTCTACTTCTTCTTCGAACTCTATTCTTGCTTCTTTAATTTTTGCTTTTGTTGTATGCTTAGAGTTTTCGTGTTTACCTTTATTCATACCAGTAATTAAAGTAGCCATTCTAAGTTTATTCATTTTATCTATTAAGTATAAATCAACACTACCATTATTTAGTTTAGCAGTATACCCTACTTTATATCCTCCACCATAGTATCTTCCATTACATATTACAATGGTAGTCATATCATTAATCCATTCTTTATTATTATAAGTAACTTTAACTTTTTTAGTTTTATATTTTAAGAAATGAGCAACTAAACTCATATTATATCTTTGACTCTCTGGAATCCATTTACTATGAATCATATCATCATTATTACCAATTTCAGCATCTATTCCAAAACAAGCGACGTTTATAAAATATTTATCATTTATTTTTACTAAGTCAATTTTATTTTCTTTTTCTTTTAATAATTCCTGACATGATCTATATAAATCATTTCCAGTACCATAAGGAATAAATCCTAAAATATTTTTAGTCCCAACTATTCCATTTAAAACTCTATTAATAGTTCCATCTCCACCTACTGCGAGTAAGATACAACTTTTCTTTTTATATCTTTCTACAATATCTTCAGTTGATTCTTCACGACTATTAATTTCTATTTTATAATCTAGTTTTAATTTTTTTGACGCTTCCTCTATTCTTTTTACTAGAGGATTAAGTTTCTTTTTTAGACTAAATCGATTTAATAAAAATATATATTTCATATAAATCACCTACTTATATTATACAACAAAAAAAGAATTATCTTTTCTTCTTTAATAATTCTTTTTCTCTTTTTGTTGATTTAATATGAGTACCAATTATATCTGAAACATCTAAGATTGTGACAAATGCACTTTCATCCATATCTTCTACTATTCTATTTAACTCGTATACTTCTAGTCTTGTAAGTACACAATATAGAACTTCTTTTTCTCCACTTATTAGACCTTTACCTCTAATTGTAGTAGTAGTTCTACCTAATCTCTTATAGATTTCTCTTGATAGATCAGTTCCTTTATCAGTTACAATTAAAGCTGCTTTTGCTTGTTCTAGACCTTCTGATACAAAGTCAATTACTTTAAATGTTATGACATATGTAAGTAATGAGTATAATGCACGATCTAATCCAAATAAGAATCCTGCTACTCCAAAGATTATTATGTTAAAGAATAATACTACTTGTCCAACACTAAATGATGTCTTCTTACTAATTACAATTGCGACAGACTCTGTTCCATCAATACATCCACCAAAGTGAATTATAATACCTACTCCTAATCCATATAAAGCTCCACCAAAAACTGTTGCGAGTAAGATTTCTTCTGTGAATGCTTCTACTAGTTCAAAGTAAGATAAGAATAAAGCAAAGCATCCCATAGAGAATAATGTTCTAATTAAGAAACTCTTACCTAAGTTTCTATATCCTACATAGACAAATGGAATATTAATTGTTATTACTAATAACCATAAAGGTATTCCAAATAGTTTATGAATAATGATTGATATACCAGTAATACCTCCATCTAAAATAGTATTTGGTATTAAGAAACATTCTAGTGCAGCAGCAGCAACAAAGCTACCAATTAATAACATTATAAAAGTTATTACATATCTTCCTGTTTTATTTTTAATTCTACTCATATATTCCTCCTTTATGTTTTTATTAAGACATTTGATGTTGATAAATTTGAAGATGAACCACCAGCATTCGCAATAATCCATGCTTGGTCAGCAGCATCTTTAACATATACTATCTGACTTGCTTTAAATCCATACAAAAATGACTCATATGTAGTAACATTACTAAAGTCAAACGATGATACATCTAGTATTAGGTTATTATTTGCTGATCCTGCACCATTAAACATATGACCAATATCAGTTACACTTCTTATATCGAATTTATCTCCTAGATCAAGGGTAAAGACTGAACTACTAAGACCTGTTCTAAAAAACATTTGATGCATATCTGTTACGTTACTCGTATCAAATTTGTCTCCTAGGTCTAATGTGAGGGATAAACTATTTTCACCCATCCTGTCAAACATATATTTCATATTGGTTACATTACAAGTATCAAATTTATCCCCTAAATCTATGGTAAATACTGGACTATTAAATCCTGCTAAATTAAACATTCCTGTCATATTAGTTACATTACTGGTATCGAACTTATCACCTAAATCCAGAGTAAACACAGTACTACTATATCCTATATTTTGAAACATGTAGGACATATCTACTACGTTACTTGTATCAAACTTGTCTCCTAAATTTAATGTAAATACTGTACTACTATAACCGGTAGATGCAAACATATTGGACATATCTGTTACATTACTTGTATCAAATTTATTTCCTAAATCTAAGGTAAAACTAGTACTACTATATCCAGTACGAAAAAACAATTTTTTCATTGTTGTTACATTACTTGTATCAAATTTTGATCCTAAGTTTAATGTAAATGTACTGCTATAATATCCAGTTTCTGCAAACATCTGATACATATTAGTTACATTGCTTGTATTAAAATTTTGCCCAAGGTTTATTGATAGTGTTGTACTATGATTTCCCATTTGATTAAACATACCACTCATCATCGTAACATTACTTGTGTCAAAATTATTTCCTAAATCTAGCAAAAAATTTGTGCTATATCTTCCAACACTAGAAAACATATTGGTCATAGTCGTTACATTACTTGTATCAAATTTTGAACCTAAATTTAGAGTAAATGTTGTATTTTTACCACCTACTCCTAAAAACATATTTGTCATATCAGTTACATTACTTGTATCAAATTTGTTGCCTAAATTTAAGGCATATATAGTACTTTCTGTTCCTGCAATAGCAAACATACTTTTCATTGTTGTTACATTGCTTGTATCAAATTTATCTCCCAAATCTAAGCTGAATGATTGACTAGAATATCCGGCACTTGAAAAAATACTCTCCATATCAGTTACATTACTTGTATCAAATAGATTTCCTAAATTCAAGGTAAACGTTGTACTTTTATATCCTGTTTGAGAAAACATTTCCTTCATTGTAGTGACATTTGAAGTATCAAATTTATTGCCTAAATCAAGCGTAAATGATGTATTATTGTATCCAGTATAATAAAACATTCTATGCATGTTAGTAACATTACTTGTGTCAAATTTGTCTCCTAAATTTATTGTGAAATTTGCACTGTTTTTTCCAGCTCCATAAAACATTTCCGACATATTTGTTACATTACTTGTATCAAATTTATCGCCAAGATCAAGAACAAAATTTGAGCTATACATACCAATACTATAAAACATACCATGCATGTCAGTAACATTACTTGTATCGAATTGAGTTCCTAAATCTAGGGTGATAGCCCTACTATCATCACCTGTCATATGAAACATTTCTGACATATTTGTAACTTTGCTCGTGTCAAATTTATCGCCTAAATCTAAGGTAAATACCGAGCAATTAGATCCTGTTCCGTAGAACATCCTGTTCATATTCGTAACATTACTTGTATCAAATTTATCTCCTAAGTCCAAAGTAAAAACACTACTATATTCACCCGCTCCTTTAAACATAGAATCCATATTTGTTACTTTTGAAGTATCAAATTTATTTCCTAAATCTAATGAGAATGATGAACTATAATCTCCCATGCCACAGAACATACTACTCATATTTGTTACGTTTGATGTATCAAAATTGTTTCCAAGACTAATTGTAAATGAACCATCTTCTTTTCCTGTGTAAAAAAACATTCCAGTCATATTAGTAACATTACTCGTATCAAAATTATTTCCTAAATTCAAATTGAATCCAGAACCATTAAAGCCAGTGTAGTAGAATAAGTATGACATATTTTTTACTCTTGAAACATCTAAATTATCTATTCCATTTATTTTATTAACTTTAGTTAAATTTGCAAATAAATAACTACTATTCTCATTTGCATATAAATGTCCATCCCCTTGTATGTATAAATCATACATTGTATTGTCATCTTGATTAGTGGTAATATATGCCATTACATTTCCATTACCTGCTACTCCTATATCCCACGACGCAATTACATTATTTGGTGGACTTATTTCATCATCTAAAGTGATAGTCTTTATTTTTTGTTTATATGTATTACTTCTAAAAGCTGTTGTGTCCGATGAATATGTTGTTCTTATAATTGGTTCTTTATATTTTGAAAGTGTAATATTTCCTGATATTCCTAATCCTGTGTTTAGTAGTGAATATCCAACGGTTAAACACAACACAAAAACTAGAATTGCAAAGATTCTATATTTTTTATTATCAAATCTTCTTTTTCTTCTAGTATGTTTCATATTATTCTCCTATATTAATTTTATCATTTTTGAGACTCTTTCTCAATTAATGTAAGACAATTAAACCTTTACTTTACAATAATAAACACAAAAAAAGAACCAATTGGTTCTTTTATGTTTTTATTAAGACGTTGGATGTGGATAGTGATCCTCCAGCATGTGAAATTAACCAGCTTTGATCAGCAGCATCCTTTACATATATTATATTTGTAGACTTCCATCTATAGAGCATACTATCATATCTTGTAACGTTACTGAAATCAAAAGTAGAAAGATCAAGTTCAAATGGTGTTGTAGCTAAATAACCAATTTCTTCAAACATATGATACATTGTTGTAACGTTGCTTGTATAAAATTTATTTCCTAGATTTATAGAAAATGTTGTTGAATTTCTTCCAACTTCACTAAACATACTCTCCATATTAGTAACATTGCTTGTATCAAATTTGTTGCCTAAATTCAACGTAAACGATGTACTTCTATATCCACAACCATCGAACATGTTTTTCATCGTAGTTACATTACTTGTATCAAATTTGTCGCCTAGATTTAATGTAAATACTGGACTTGAGCGTCCTGTGTCATAGAACATCCACGTCATATCAGTGACGTTGCTTGTATCAAATTTATCCCTTAAGTCTAATGTAAAGACTTGGCTACTTTCTCCTATATCTTCAAACATGAAACTCATATCGGTAACGTTGCTTGTATCAAATTTATCTCCTAAATCTATTGTAAAAGAGGTATTAGCTGCACCTGTACCATTAAACATATTTGCCATATTTGTTACGTTACTTGTATCAAAGTTGTTGCCTAAATCTAGGGTAAACACTGTACTGCTATATCCACAACCTTGAAACAAGCCATAATTTGTTCCAATTGAAGAATTTGCTGACGTTCTAATGTTTTTAGCTGTCATTTCTGTGACATTTGATGTGTCAAATTTGTTGCCTAAATCTAAAGTGAAGTCTGTACTGTAATATCCCGTATTTGTAAATAGTCCACCCATATATATTACATTGCTTGTATCAAACTTGTCTCCCAAATCTATTGTTAGACTGTTGCTAGAATAACCAGCGTATGCAAACATTCCTCTCATATTTGTTACATTTCTGGTATCAAAGTTGTCTCCTAAATCTATTATTAATGTAGGAACTGCTCGGCCAAACGAATAAAACATTGATTGTAGTGAGTTTGTATTTATAGGATTAAAATTATCTCCTAAGTCTAAAGTTAGTGTTGAACTATTATTGCCTGCTGATGCAAACATAAACTCCATGGTTGTTACGTTACTGGTATTAAAATGATCTCCTAAGTTTAAAACTAAATTATTGCATTGTTTTCCTGCGGTTTCAAACATCGAGTTCATTGCTGTTACATTACTTGTGTCAAATTTGTCCTTCAAATCTAAAGTGAATGATGATGACACTTTAGCTATTGAATAAAACATATATGACATGCTTGTAATATTACTTGTATCAAATTTATCTCCTAAGTCTAAACTACAACTAGAACTATTTGAACAAAGACCATAAAATATTTTATCCATTCTTGTTACATTACTTGTATCAAATTTGTTTCCTAAAGACAATCCAAAAACAGAATTTTTTGATCCAGTGTTGTAAAACATTTGATTCATATTTGTTACATTTGAAGTATCAAATTTATTTCCTAAATTCAGATTAAAAACAGATGATTCTTTTCCTAGTGTAGAAAACATATTGGACATATCTGTTACATTACTTGTGTCAAACTTATCTCCTAAATTCAAAGTAAAAGTTGTACTATTGCATGCTGTGCTACTAAACATTCCGGACATACTTGTTACATTGCTTGTATCAAATTTATCGCCTAAATCTAATGTAAAATCTGGCGAGTTATATGCTAGTGAAGCAAACATAGTACTCATAGTTGTTACATTACTCGTATCAAATTTATCTCCTAAATCGAGCGTTCTTATGGCTGTACTTGAATAGCCAAAGGATTGAAACATACCATTCATATATTGTGCATTACTTGTATCAAATTTGTCTCCTAAATCTAGTGTTATATTTAAACTTGATCTTCCTGTATTACTAAACACCCATCTCATCTCTTCAACATTACTTGTATCAAATTTATCTCCTAGATCAAGTGTCATTATTGTACTCTTGTAGCCAGTATTTTCAAACATATCATTCATATTAGTTACATTACTCGTATCAAATTTATCTCCTAAGTCAATTGTAAAAACTGTACTGCTATATCCTGTTTGCCAAAACATTCCATACATACTTGTTACATTGCTTGTATCAAAATTATTTCCGAGATCTAGAGTAAATGATTGACTGTTATATCCAGTAAAATGAAACATAAAGTCCATATTAGTAGTTCTTGATGTATCTAAACTATTTATTCCATTAATATGATCTACTCCTCTTAAGCCATATAGTAAATATGAACTATCTTCATTTGCATACAAATGTCCATCACCTTGTATATATAAATCATACATTGTATTGTCATCTTGATTAGTTGTTATATATGCCATTACGTTTCCATTTTGTGCTACTCCTATGTCCCATGATGCAACTACATTATTTGGTGGATTAATTTCATCATCTAAATTAATGATTTTTATTTTTTCCTTATATGCACTATTTCTAAATGCTGTTGCGTCATACTTACTTGTAGTTCTAATAATTGGTTCTTTATACTTTGATAGATTAATTGATCCAGTTATTCCTAAACCTGTTCCTAGTAAAGAATACCCCACTGTTAAACACAACACAAAAACTAGAATTGCAAAGATTCTATATTTTTTATTATCAAATCTACGCTTTCTTCTAGTATGTTTCATATTTTTCTCCTATTATAATTTTATCATTTTTGAGACTCTTTCTCAATTAATGTGGAACAAATAAACCTTTACTTTACAATTATAAACACAAAAAAAGAACTAATTGGTTCTTTTATGTTTTTATTAAGACATTTGATGTTGTTATACTTAAATTTCCAGCATGCGAAATTACCCATGCTTGATCTGAAGCATCTTTAACATATATTTTATTTGTAGTTTTCCATCCGATAAATATATTATCATAATATGTTATATTACTAAAATCAAAGTTGGATAAATCAATCTCGAAATAGTCATTACTAAAACCTGCTTCATAGAACATTTCTCCAATAGAAGTTACATTATTTGTAACAAATTTGTCTCCTAAATCTAATGTGAAATTGGGATTGCTATAACCAATTCTGTAAAACATATCAAACATATTGGTTACATTACTTGTATCAAACTTATCACCCAAATTAAGAGTAAAAACAGTACTTTTTGGTCCAGTAAAAGCAAACATTTGAGACATATCTGTAACTCTGCTTGTATCAAATTTATCTCCTAAATCTAGTGTGAAAACTGTGCTACCAAATCCGGTACAGTTAAACATTTCATACATATTTGTTACATTTCTTGTATCAAATTTATCTCCTAAATCTAATGTGAATGATGCATTTTTGTATCCAACATAAGTAAACAATTTATCCATAGTGGTAACATTACTTGTATCAAATTTATTACCCAAATCTAGGGCCATCACTGTACTATTACGTCCTGCCTCATCAAAAAGACTTCCCATATTTGTAACGTTACTAGTATCAAATTTGTCTCCCAAATTTAAAGTAAATACAGGACTGCTATGTCCTACACAGCAAAACATCGCTGTCATATCTTTTATTTTACTTGTGTCAAATTTGTCGCCTAAGTCTAAAGTCATTACTGTACTACTATAGCCTGTTGAATAAAACATTCCTCCTAAATATCCTCCGCTATGACCATTACCATATTGAACATCCGCATTTGACATCTTTTCAACATTACTTGTATCAAATTTTGAGCCTAGATCTAAGGTAAACACTAAACTATTATATCCTGTTTCAAAAAACATTTCTTCCATATTTGTTACTTTGCCTGTGTCAAATTTATCTTCTAGATCTAAAGTAAAGACTGTACTGCTATATCCAGTATATTCAAACATTTTAGACATATTTGTGACATTGCTTGTATCAAATAGATTTCCTAAATCTAATGTGAAGACAGTGCTATTATATCCTGTTGAATAAAACATTCTTTGCATATCTGTGACATTGCTTGTATCAAACTTATCTCCTAAATCCAAAGTAAATACTGGACTTAAATAACCAGTTTGATTAAACATATGGTACATACTTGTTACATTACTTGTATCAAACAGATTTCCTAAATCTAAAGTGAACCTTTGACTACGATATCCTGTACTTCTAAACATTTGGTACATATTTGTAACGTTACTAGTATCAAATTTGTCTCCTAGATTTAATTCAAACTCTGTATTACTATAGCCAGTATAATTAAACATGTTAGACATATTAGTTGTTTTACTTGTATCAAATTTGTCTCCTAAATCTAATGTGAATACTGGGCTTTTATATGCTATATGATCAAACATGTAAGACATAGTTGTGACATTGCTTGTATCAAATTTGTCTCCTAAGTCTAGGGTAAATACTGTACTACTATATCCTGTTTTATTATACATAGAAAGCATTTTAGTTACATTACTTGTATCAAATTTATTTCCTAAGTCTAGGGTAAATACTGTACTATTATAGCCTGTATTATAAAACATAGCAGACATAGTAGTTACTTTACTAGTATCGAATTTATCCCCTAAATTCAGAGTAAAAACAGTACTGCTATAACCAATATAATTGAACATTTTATCCATATTTGTAACATTACTAGTATCAAAATTACTGCCAAGGTTTAATGTAAAAGATGTACTATTATATCCCGTGTGATCAAACATATATGACATGTTTGTTACTCGAGAAATATCTAATTTTTCTATGTTATTTATTTCATCAATGTATTTTAAATCTGCAAATAAATATTTACTATCTTCATTTGCATATAAATGTCCATCACCTTGGATATATAAATCATACATTGTATTGTCATCTTGATTAGTTGTTATATATGCCATTACATTTCCATTTCCAGCTACTCCTATATCCCATGATGCTACTACATTGTTTGGAGGATTAATTTCATCATCTAAATTAATTGTTTTAATACTATCTCTATAAGTATCGCTCCTAAATGCTGTTTTATCGTTATCATAAGTTGTTCTAATAATTGGTTCTTTATACTTTGATAGATTAATTGATCCAGTTATTCCTAAACCTGTTCTTAGAAGTGAATATCCAACAGTTAGACACAACACAAAAACTAGAATGGCAAAAATTCTATACTTTTTATTATAAAATTTTCTTCTTCTAGTATGTTTCATATTATTCTCCAACTATAATTTTATCATTTTTATTGTTATACCTCAATTATTGAAGAGTAATTATGCTTTTACTTTACACAAAAAAACAGGATTTCTCCTGTTTTTATTTCTTTGTAATGATGAATGATACCCCATTCTTTTCATTTTGAATTGTAATATCATAACCCATTACATTTAATGTTTTTTTAACGATAGATAATCCTAGACCAAATTCTCCTTTAATTCCTTTTCTAAAAGGAGTAAATATTACTTCTAGGAAATCTTCATCTATCTGATCTCCGTCATTATATAAAACTAATTTATTTTGCTTTGCAGTAATTGTGATCTCTTTTTTAGCATATCTCATAAAATTACTTAACAAGTTGTCTAGGATAGTTTCCCAGTTCTCTTCTGAACCATAATACTTGGACTTCTTATCAATATTTACGGAGAACTTAAGCTCTTTCCTGTGAAACTTAAACTTCTCCACTTCTTCTTTAATTATTTTCTCCATATCTACTAATTCAGAAGAATTATTTTGTGAATTTTTAAGATAATCTAATTTATTTAAGTAAAGAAGTGAGTGTACTTTTTGTTCTAGTTTGTCAGTTTGTTCTTTGATAGTAGAAAGGGCGGTAGACTCGCTTTCTACTCCATCCTCAACTGCTTCTATATATGATTTTATAACGGTAAGAGGTGTTTTAAAATCATGTGATATATTTTGGTACATTTGATTACGATATTCCTCTTGATTAATTAGAGAAATACGCATATCTTCTACTGCTAAAGCGAGTGACCTTATTTCGTCATCTGCTTGAAAATCAATTTTATGATTATAGTCTGGATTATCTATGTTATCAATCTTCGTTTTTAAACGTTCTATTTTTCGAACAACAATAGTGGACCAACATACAATCATTAGTCCAATCATTAAAAATGTGCCCAACACCAATGGGAATATAGCACTGAGTATTGATGTTTTTGTTTGATTTATATAACGATCATTAGTAATTGCAATCTTCGTTATATCATCATTTGTAAGTTTATAATAGTAGTATGTTTTATGTTTATAAATAAATTTGCCGTAAGATTTGGTCATTTTAAAAATAACTTTATCTAAATTGTTTAAATCAATTACTTCAGTGATATTTAAACTTGTAGCGACAGTATCATTTGTTATATAGATATAAGCTATCTCTGTATTTTGTAGCTTATTATCTGTAACTGTATAGACTTGTAATGGTTCTCTTAAATAATTATAAATATTGGCTTCTGCTACTGGTATAAGTAGTCTTGGGAGTATTGCTCCTAAAGAGATAAATAATAGTAAAAAGGCAATCCCAACAACAAATAATAGTTGTTTACTTAGTGTGTTTTTCATAACATTCTATAACCGTAGCCATATACGGATTCTATTTTTAATTTAGAACATTTCTTTCTAAGTCTTCTTACTAAATCATCTACTACACGATCAGTTCCAAAATAATCTTGTCCCCATACGTTAGATAGTATTTCTTCTCTTTGAAAGCATTTACCAATATTTTGTACAAATAGTAATAATAAGTCAAATTCAAGGGTAGTAAGTTTAAGTTCTTTTTCTTTATCTAGAACAATTCTTTTGTCTAGATTAATATTGTAATCTCCGTGCGTAATTATATTATTTTCTTTATCTTTATAAACTCTTTTAATTATATTGTTTACTCTTAAAACTAATTCTTTGCTAGAATATGGTTTTGTCATGTAATCATCGCTTCCTAGTTCAAGTCCAAATATTTTATCTAGGTCTTGATCTCTTGCAGATGTAAATATAACTGGTACATTTTCATCTTTTTCTCTAATTGCTTTGATTACATCATAGCCGTTAATATCATCTCCTAACATGATATCTAAGATCCATAAGTCTACTTTATTTCCGATATAGTTAATTGCTTCACTTCCTTTAGTGAAACATATTACTTCATATCCTGCTCTTTCTAAATATGCTTTTACAACATTTGATAGAGCAATTTCATCTTCTACTAAACATACTGTGTACATTTTTATCACCCATTATTAGTATAACATATTCTTTTTTTAACTTATACTTTTGGCCTCCTTTTATAGTAAAACATTTATTATCATATCTTTAACCTTTATGACCTTATTAGCATCCCTCCTTACAATTCCATCTTATAAAATAAATGTCGAAGAAATGTCTTATAATTATGGGAAATTATGGGATTATTATTTATTTCCTTTAAATACAACAAAAAAAGAAGTTTACACTTCTTTTTATTTATACATATTATGTAAATCTGAGTCATCTAATAGATCTTTTTCATTTTGAATTCTTTCTTGTTCTATTATTTCATCTGATTTATTCTTTTTTACCTCTTTTGGTTTTGGAGGATTTTCTTTAGCATCTTTTTCTCTTTCTTTTCTTAATTCTTTATTGATATAAGTGTATTCTTGTCTTACATCTTCTCCATCAATATTACGATATGCTCCTGTGAATAAGAATTTATATAAGAATCCTACTACTAATACTACTCCAATCCATTTTATAATATTTACTACAAACATTTCTTTAGCATTTAAAGTATTGTTTCTTGCCATACCAATTTGATCTACTGTTTGTCCTAAGTATTCAGTTGATCCATCAGTTCTACAATTTTGATTTTCTCCTAATACGGCAATATATTTGATATCTGTTAATACTTTTTTAGGTACTAAGTATTTTTCTTGTACTTCTAAAGAAATATTATCTTTACCTTGTTTAGAAGCAATTTCTTCTTCTATACAATAATTAACAGTACCAATATTTTTCTTATGTTTATCAAATAATCCTACTGATATTGCTAAATTATGTTCTTCTTTTGAATTATTCTTAATACTTTGTAATCTAATAGTTCCTGATTGATAAGAAATTTCTTTATAAAGTAAATGTTCTCCTCTTACCGTTGTTTTGGTATTTTCAGGAATTAGTTCTTTCATAGAATAATTTGCAGCATGAACTGGTATTACTATACTTAATAACAATATCATCCACAATACTTTCTTCATATTAGCGATTCCTTTCTATATACTTTTCTACTTCTAACCAATTATTGTAGTAGTTCTCCTTTAGCATATATTTTTCTCTATCATCAAATAAGATACAATTTGTACCTAATCCTGTAATCATTTTAAAATTATATGGATCATTATCTATCATTAAATCTATCTTATTTTCTTTTACTATCTCTGCTCTAGTCTCTCTATATACTGATGTTATTATTTTATCATACTCTATACCATTGTTGTCTAGCCATTTTTTTGTAACTTCATAAGCTGTTGTTTTACTTGACGCAAAATCATCATCTCTTGAAGTAATAATATATATTTCATTTCCTTTATGTTTTAATCTATTTAATACGTCTTTTACATTTCTTTTTATTTCGGCATTAGAATAAATATCTTCTGCATAGATTGCAAAGAAATTCTTTTTTAATTCTTCATCATTCATAATATCTAGAGGATTTATATTTAATTCTTCAGAATATTTAGCTAATCTATCATGAACTATTTCTGTTGTTCTACAGATAGTATCATCCATATCTATTCCAATTCTCACTTTAATTCCTCCAATTTATTAATTGCATCTTCAATTGAATCTACTTTTATTAATTTAATCTTTAATTTCTTTTCTTTAACATATTTTTTTGCATTTTTATAATTTCTTCCATTTGGGCATAAGAAGATATCTGCTTTAGCAGTTACGGCTCCTAATATTTTATGTTCTATACCACCAATTTGCCCTATTGTTCCATCTTCCTCTATAGTACCAGTACCTGCTATAGTATATCCTTTTGTAATATCTTTTTCAGTTAACTGATTATATATTTCTAGAGTTGTGATTAATCCTCCAGAAGGTCCAGATTCTTGTCTTTGGAACTGAATATCTACTGGTGGATCAGTTGTATATTCTTTTACATATTGAAGACTTACTCCAATTATTTTTCTTTCTTCTGCTTCATAAATATTTGTTTCTACTTCTTGTTCTTTATTATTACGAATTATTTTTACTGTTACAGTACTTCCTACATCTCTTGTTTGAATATAATCAGCATATTCTTGTACTGTTTCATAATGATTACCATCAATACTTAGGATTTCATCTTTTGCTTTTAATGTTGTTTCAAACTCATCATTATATGTTGCAATTACATATAATCTGGCAGAAGATAATTCTACTTTTTTATTTGCTAATGTATATGCCCAATATGTAGCAGTTCCATTAGCAGTTTTTAAATCTAGGTCTCCTCTAAATGAAATATCATTTAAACTTTCACTTTCAGTATACTTATAATCATTTGCATTTTCTCTTTCCCATGTTGGAATTATATAGCTTAATCCATAAAAAAGCACATTAGCATTTATTTGTGTTACATAACTAATGTTTAAACTACCTTTACCTTTATTGCTATCTTCTACTTTTACTCGAGATGATACATCATCTATTCCTCCACCCATTACAATGTAATAATTTAATGGGATATTTAATACAATTAATAAAAGGATATTAAAAAGAATAAATTTCCATTCTTCCTTGATAGTATCTATTATTTCGTTCCATATTTTTTTTGCCATTCTATCACCTTATATTTATTATAGCAAAGAAAGGAGTAAATATGAAAAAAAACTCTAAAAGAATACTATTACTTGTCATTTTAATTACTTATTTTATTCTTTGTTTTATTAATAGTAAGAATATATCTATAGAAGTTTATAAGTATACTTTATTATTTGTTAAAAATGTATTTCCTAGTACTTTTATTTTTTTATTACTTAGCTATTTATTATTTAACTATAATCTTTTGTTTTTTATTAGTAAAATCTTTAAAAGAAAAGATATTTGTTTTTACATTTTTTCTATTTTTAGTGGTTTTCCTGGAGGAGTATTATTTTTAAAAGAAAGTTTAGATAAAGGAACAATTACTATTAGTGAAGCAAATAAAATGGTTTTATATACTCATTTTCCTAATCCTTTATTTCTTTTATTTCATACTTCTATTTTATTTGGTAATAAAAAAACAAGTTATGTTTTTTATGGGATAATTTTATTAAGTCAGGCTTTAATATTACTCTTTTCTAGATGTAAAAATAGTTTTAATTATGTTCAAGATAGAGAAATACCTTTTTCTAAAAACTTAACTAATTGTAGTTTAAAAGCAATTAAAGTTATTTTTAATATCTATGTTACTTCTATTTTTTTCTATTTAATTTCTTTTCTTTTAAACAAATATTTTTCTTTTACTACAATTAGCTATGTATTAATATCTGGAATATTTGATTTAACTAATGGAGTATTAAGTACTTCTTTAATTACTAATAATTGTTTAAAGGGAATATTTCTTTTATTATTCTTTGTATTTGGATCTATACCAATTCATATACAAATAAAAAGTATCCTTTCGGATACTTCTATTAGTTATTCATCTTTCTTAAAAGGAAGAATAATTTCTTTTGTTTTATCATTCTCCAACTGGATAATATATTGCTGTTTGACTTGACGGATCAGATTCTGATGTTGGGAATGATCCTTGTTGGTCTACACTACTTGTTTGATAATCTATTGGAGCAACAATATTTATTGCATATTTAGTACCTAAGTTTGAATGATAAAAACCAATATAAATATTTAAAACGTGACTTTCTATTTCTGGGTCTGCTTCATTAGTAATACTAATTGCAATATTGTTTATTTGAAAGTCTTTTGCGACTAAACAATTAGCAACTTCTGCACCAGTACCATCAGCATTCTCATAGCATTTTCCATCACTATATGCTGGTACATATGTGTTTGTCGCAAGATTATAATGACCTTTTGTTTCACCTAGATTTGGTAATTCATAACGGATCATGTCTGGTGTTAATCCAGCTGTATTATCAGCAGGAACACCGTACTCTATATAGAATGTATCATCTTGATTTCTTGTACCTTCTATACGATAAGCTGTTTTTGTAAATCTTTGATAAACAATTAGACGTTTTTGAATACCATCTCTAAATGTTAAATCTACAGTATATTTTTTTCCTACGTCATCTCCTGGAGAATAATTATTGTCTGTAATTTTAGCATAACTTAATCCTCTTTTTATTAAATCTTGTTGAATTGTATTTGTTAAAGAGTTTTTAAATTCATATACTTTTGAACGATATGTTTCTTGTATTTTCTTTTCATTAAAAGCTGATATTGTTGAGAATAAAGACATCATAACAACTGATACAACTACAAAACATACTAATACTTCTACAGTGGTGAATCCTTTATTGTTCATTATTTAATCACCTCCATAGTTGAAAATGAATAATAATCATTATTATCTTTTTTATGACGAACTACAACAATTACACGATAATCAGCACTTGTTGTTGAGTGATTTATTGAATAATTTGGAAGTGATAAAACATAGTCTTTTGCTGGAGAGGTAAAAGCTTTTTTAGTTAATCTATCATTACAATATTTTGCAATATTTGTTTTATCTTCTGTCTTTGTATCGTCTGAATATAAAGATTCATAACTTACTTCCGAACTTGTTAATACTGGATTTTCACAAGAACTTAAACCTTTTTGTCTACAACATTCTTTAAATGCATTAGCAGCACATGTTGTTGTTGCTGTACTTGCAGCAAATGGATCACTTGTACTAATACAAGCTTCATTCCATCTTTTAATTGATGTTGTTCTTATTGTGTTCTTAAAGCTTATAGTTCCTAAAGGTGAATCTCCGATAGTATATCTTGTAATGTATGCGTCACAACCATTACCATAACTATCACAGTTTGATATTTCTAGTGAATTAACTAAGCTTATACACATTTCTCTTTGGTTATTTTCTGTTGACATATCTGAACATTCAAAACGAACATAACCAAATTTATTCATCATATTGATTCCATCAGTATCTAGTTCATAACCGCTACTTTCAACTAACTTCTTAATCCAATATGCTGTATACTTTCCGTCAACATCATCATAGTTCTCTCTTTTTTCATATTCACCAATCAATGGATAGAAGTTTACATATATCATTGTGAATATTGACATTAGGAAAACAGACACTATGAGAGTCTCAGCAAGAATAAAACCTTTGCTGTTTATTTTTTTCATTTTTCATTCTTCCTCTCCTTGCTATTCTTTCAAAATTATTATATACTATATTATAGTAAAATACCATAGAAAGTAGACAAAAGGGGTTGAAATGATGGTCCAATTTGATGTCAAACGAGTTCAAAAAGGTACCGAAAGTTTCATGGTGTCATTCGATTTTACGAAAACACCTGTTACACAAATTGCAGATTACGTCATTATTGCCGCTGCAAAATACGGTGCTTCAGATATTCATTTCGATCCAAGAGGAGAAGGAATGATGATTAGATTTAGGATTGATGGTGATTGTCAAGACTATACCTTCGTTCCTAAAGCTTATGAAAAAAATTTAACGACGAGATTAAAGATTATGGCTAATATGAACATCACTGAGTCACGTCTACCTCAGGATGGTGCGATTAAAGGTAACTTCGGAGATCAATACTTAGATATGCGTGTGTCTTCACTTCCATTAAATGAAGGTGAGAAAGTCGTTATCCGTATCTTGGATTACTCACGAAGCTTAGATGGTTTGGATACATTAGGTTTCCATCCAAATAACTTAGAAAAAGTAAAAAGAATGATGACATTACCAAATGGTATCATTTTAACTACAGGAGCTACTGGTTCTGGTAAATCAACCACTACCTACTCTATTTTACAAGGTTTAAATAAACCCGAAACAAATATCATTACTGTTGAAGACCCAATAGAAATGAACATTGAAGGAATAAATCAAGTTCAAGTTAATTCTGATATTGGTATGACCTTTGCAGCAGCACTTCGTTCTATATTACGTCAAGACCCCAACGTAATACTTATCGGAGAGATTCGTGACTCTGAGACTGCTCAGATTGCTGTTCGTGCATCTATTACTGGTCACTTAGTTTTGTCTACTATCCACACCAATAATGCTTTAGCTACTATTGAACGTTTACTTGATATGGATGTTGAAAGATACTTACTTTCTACGGCTCTTTCTGGTATCATTTCTCAGAGACTTGCTAAAATGCTATGTCCAGATTGTAGATATCAAAGAGAGACTACAAAATATGAGAAAAAAGTATTTAAGAAGTTTATGAATATGGATGTTACACATGTTTGGGATGCTAATCCTAATGGATGTGAACATTGTCGTAGAGGATATCATGGACGTCTTGCTTTCCATGAAGTATTGGAACTTGATGATGATATTCGTGCTGCATTAAATAATGAAAAACTTGAGAAAAAAGATCTTGCAAAGATGGTATATACTGGTAAAACTATTACTATGTTACAAGATGCTTTAATAAAATGTTTAGAGGGATTAACTTCATTTGAAGAAGTATATCGTACAATTGAAATTGAAAATGAAGATGATGATAACTATGAGAATGAGATTGCTACTGAGATAAAAGAATCTATTCCTGTTGTTGAAGAGGAAGAAGAAGATCCTAATAGTTTATCTGAAGATCCTGTTGCTTCATCTAATACATTAGAAGAAGAAGGAACAATTGTATTACCTGATGACTTTGTTGCTCAAACTGATAGTACTGATGCTACTGCTAGTGTTGATACTACAACTAGTACAGAAGCTAGTACAGATACTACAATTACTCCAGCATATACTCCTAGTACAGATACTACAACTACTCCTGAGTATACAACTAGTACAGATACTACAACTACTCCTGAGTATACAGCTAGTACAGATGCTTCAATTAGTACTGATTATGCTACAACACCACAAATCACTGATGTTGTTCAACAAGCACAAGATGCATCTGCATTTACTAATACATATGTAGTTCCTGGAGCTGGATCATTAGATACAGTATCACCTGTTGCTCAACAAAATGCTTATGAAACTGGAAGTGTTGCTGTTCCTGAAACAGTACCTCCTGTTACTCAAAATACTTATATTGATCAAACTCAAATGGTTAATTATGTAACACCTCAAGTTATGACTACACCTTATGTTCCAACTACTGATATGAGTACTGTTCCTCAAGTTGAAGCTACTATACCTCCTGTGGAGGCAACTATTCCTACACTTGATTCTTCTATACCTGTAGTTGATCCAAGCTTAATTGATGCAGCTGTACAAAATGTTGTATTACAAACACCTATTGCTGAAGCATCTACTGAAAATGCACAACCTGTACAGCAAGAACAAGTTACATATAATACTCAAACAATGTAATAATAAAAAAAGCACATAAGTGCTTTTTTTTTACATATCTTTAATTACATTTAATATTTCTTCATTAATATCTTCTATTGATCTTAATTCATCATTTTTTATACATTCTATTCTATGCCAATTATATAATTCAGATAACTCTATATATGCTTTTTCAGCACTTTTTAAATGCTCTTCTGATTTTTCATGTTCATCAATAAACTCTCTATTTTTTCTTAATTCAATTGTTTTTTCAAATGGTACATGAAGAAATATTGTAATATCTGGTTTAGGTAATTTTAATAACCAATATTCTAATTTATCAATCCATTGATACATATTAAATCTTTCATCTGGATCTTTTATTTTACTTCCTTGATGAGCAAGATTTGATGTAGTATAACGATCAAGTATTACATAATAACCTTTTTTTAAATATTCTTCTATTTTAGGCATATTATATTTTCTATCAGCAGCATAATAAAGACTTACTACATGAGGATCTACATTAACTGCTCCTTCTTTAAATAATGATGGGGATATTTCAGGCTTTCCTAAGTAACTTCCTCCAACTATTTGTCCTGTTGGTGTGTCATACATTGGAAAACTAAAACGAATAACTTTCTTTTTTTCTTTATTAAGTTTTTCTTCTAATAGTCTTGATTGTGTTTCTTTACCTGAACAATCAGTTCCTTCAATTACGATTATTTTGCCCTTCATATTATCACCTAACTTGTCTTTATTCGTATTTCATAAGATATATTATTTATTTCTTCTTGATATTCTTTATCAACCCACATTTTTAAGTTCCAATTTTTTCCTTCTTCAATTGTCCCTTCGTAGATTATTCTTCCTCCATCTTTTGTTTCTTGAGATTCTTTTACATTTCCCCCTACTTTTTTCCCTCTATCATTTAAAAGATAATATTTAATATATTTTTCATCTATCTTATTTCCTAAATGATATAGCACTATTTGATATCTTAATCCTTTTTGTCCTGTTACTTGGAATGTTTTAAAAGTACTATTACGATTACTCATTCCTTTTTCATCAGTAAGTTTTCTTAAATTATTAATCTTTAATAAATCAGTGGTACTTTGATTCTTTAGTGATATATAACTAGCAGATAATTCATTTATTTTAGGTCTTAACCATTCTGCATTTAGAATAATATATCCAAAAAGAATAACTAAAGAAACTAAGAAAAAAGTAATTATTGATTGTTGAAAAACTTCTTTTTTGGTATATCTCTTTTTACCCTTTTTCATTCTTTACCACCTTCCATCTTTATATTATCATTTTTTTACTGTTAGGACAATAAAATAAGTGTCTACTAGACACTTATTTTGTTCTCTTCGTCAAATGGAACTAATAAACATTTTCTTGATGCTAAAAAGTCACACATGTGAACAAAATTCTGATATTTTGTTTTTGGCGGTTCTAAGACTTCATTACCATTATAGTCTGTAGTCCAATTACCCATATGAGTTTTTATTACATCTTGCATAAACTTAGCATCTTCTTCTGATAGACCAATTTCATCTTTATGATCTACAACAAATTGTCCCATAAGAATTGGATGATCAAAACGAGTATATTTTTCTTGAGGTAATCCTAGTTTTAATCCATCATGTACTAGAAGAGACATAAGCATTAAGTCTTTTTCACGAGCTGTATATTTACCACCGATTGCTGGGTTATTTAATAGCTCTAATCCTATTCTCATTGCGGCTTTAGAATGTCTTAATAATCCACCTTCTCCTAATGCATAATCAGGATGATATTTGCCAGTTGAAGATGCTGGTTCATGTAACCAGTACTCTGGTAACATTTCAATTATCTTTAATAAAGCTTCACTATAATCTTCATTATCAATGTAACTTAATTCTTCTAAAAACATTTCTTCTCTTTCCATGTTATACCTCTTTTCTCGTTTGTAATAATTTTACTATTATTTCATTACTTACATATAAGTATTCTTCTTTAATTCTTAAATGATTATTTACTATCTCTAATAGATTATTATTTACTAATTCTTGATAATCAAATAATTCGTTAAAATCTTTATTATATTTTTCTTTAAATCTAATTAAATCAATTCCTTCTAATAATCTTAGATTTAATATTACTTCATATTCTATTTTAGAAGATTCATCTACTTTTTCTTCTTCTAAATATTTATTTGGATAATTAGTTAAAGATCTAGTATTTGTTTTTCTAATATTATTTATATACGATGCAGCTCCTAATCCAAAACCATAATACTCTTCATTATGCCAATAACACATATTATGTTTTGACTCATAATTTGGTTTTGAAAAGTTACTTATTTCATAATGAATATAACCTTTTTGTTCTAATTCTTTTTTTATTAAATTATACATTTCTTCATCTAATTGATCATCAATATTCTCTACATTATTTATCTTCAATACAGTATGATCTTCTATTATTAGAGAATATGTTGAGATATGTTCTACATTTAGACTTGTAAGAAAATCTATATCTTTTAATAAATCTTCTTTAGACTCTATTGGTAGAGCATAGATTAAATCCATATTAATATTATTGAATCCTAAAGATCTAATTAACTCTATTTTTTCTTTTGTTTCATTAATATCTAATTTTCTATTTAAGAATTTTAGATTGTTTTTATTAATAGATTCTATTCCAATACTTAGTCTATTTACTTTATGTTCTTTCATTAAAAGTAATTTTTCTTTTGTTATAGAATCAATATTTGCTTCTATTGTAAACTCTAAATTATCTTTTGTATTTAGAGAATCAGTTATTTCGAATAACTCAGTTAATTCTTCTAAACTTAAAGAAGTTGGAGTTCCTCCTCCAATATAGATTGTTTCTAATGGTTCATTATTATAGTTATTATCTATTTCTTCTTTTAATTTTTTTAAATAATCTTTTACTTTCTTTTTATTATAGTATTGTTTACAAAAGTCACAATATGAGCAAATTGTATTACAAAAAGGAATATGTATATAGCAGTTCTTTACCATACATTATTTCTTCTTTCAATATAATCTTCTTTACTCATTTTATGACGATTTGCTTCGGCGACTAAATCTAATTGCATTCTTTTATCTTCTGGTATTAATTTAGAATGCATCATATCTGATAATGTAGATGTAGGTATATCGAATTTGATACTTGCTTCTTCATATGTTGCTTGTTTAGAAATAATATACTCTGCTATTTCTAGAGCTTCTTCTTTGGTATAAGTTACTCCTCTTTTACCTTTTGCTCCACCCATTCTTCTTCCTTCATTCATATTTGATTTTTGTTTATTAACAACCATTTTATGAAGATCAGGATTTATTTCTAATAATTTCTTTAAATGTAATTGAAATGATCTTTTACTAATTCCAAATACTTTGGCAGTTTCTGCTACGGTCTTATCATTTTCAACATATTCAAGAGCTTCTTTTTCTATTTGAGTATTATTCATAGACTACTCCTTTGTAGATAGAATTGAAAGAAATGCTTCTTGTGGTACTTCTACACTACCAATTTGTTTCATTCTTTTCTTTCCTTCTTTTTGTTTTTCTAATAGTTTTTTCTTTCTTGTTATATCGCCACCGTAGCATTTTGCAAGTACATCTTTTCTTAAAGCTTTTACTGTTTCTCTAGCAATTATATGCATTCCAATAGCAGCTTGAATTGGAACTTCAAATAATTGTCTTGGAATTATTTCTTTTAGTTTTTCACAAACAATTCTTCCTCTAGAATAAGCAAAATCTTTATGTACTATTACTGATAAAGCATCAACTACTTCTCCATTTAATAAAATATCCATTTTTACTAAATCACTTGCTTTATAGCCTATTACTTCATAATCAAATGAAGCATATCCTTTAGTACAACTTTTTAATCTATCAAAGAAATCATAAACTATTTCTGATAAAGGTAATTCATAATTAATTGTTACTCTTTCAGTATCAATATAATCAATGTTTAAGAATGTTCCTCTTTTATCCTGACATAATTCCATTAATGGTCCTATATACTCGCTTGGAGTAAATATACTACATTTTACAAATGGTTCATATGTCTTATTTATAAACTCTCTTTTAGGCATCTTAGAAGGGTTATCTACTATTACTTTTGACTTATCATTTAATTCTACTTCATATACTACTGATGGAGATGTAGCAATTAAATCTATTCCAAATTCTCTTTCAATTCGCTCTTCTACTATTTCCATATGTAGTAATCCTAAGAATCCACATCTAAATCCAAATCCTAATGCTTTTGATGTTTCTGGTTCAAAAGTTAAGGCAGCATCATTTAATTTTAATTTATTTAATGCTTCTCTTAAATCTTCAAATTTATTTGATTCTATTGGATACATTCCACAATATACTGTGGGTTTCATTGGTTTATATCCTGGTAATCTATCTTCTGCAGGATTATCAGCTAAAGTAATTGTATCTCCTACATGAACATCATTTATACTTTTAATTGCTGCATATAAGTATCCAACTTCTCCTGCTTTTAGAACACTAACTTCTTGTTCTTTAGGATTATTAATTGATAGACCTACTACATCGTATGTAGCATTAGTCTCCATCATCTTGATGATGTCTCCTTTATGAACAGATCCTTCTTTAATACGAATACTTGTAATTATTCCTCGATATGAATCAAATAAACTATCAAAAATTAAGGCTTTTAATGGCTTATTTTCTTCTCCTTTAGGTGAAGGAATTTTATCTATAATATGTTCTAATAAATCATCTATTCCTACGCCTGTTTTAGCACTAGTTAAGACAATATCTTCTCTATCAAAACCAATATTTTCTAATTCTTTAGTTACTTTTTCTGGATCTGCTGATGGTAGATCTATTTTATTGATAACTGGAATTATTGTTAAATTATTATCTAAAGCTAAATATAAATTAGCTAGAGTTTGTGCTTCTATTCCTTGAGCAGCATCAACTACAAGTAATGCTCCTTCACAGGCAGCTAATGATCTAGATACTTCATAAGAGAAGTCTACATGTCCTGGAGTATCAATTAAATTTAATTGGTAATCTACATTATCTTTTTTATAGATTAATTGTACTGCATTTAATTTAATTGTTATTCCTCTTTCACGTTCTAGATCCATTGAGTCTAACATTTGATCTTTTAACTCTCTTTTATCAATTGCTCCTGTACGCTCTAATATACGATCTGCTAAGGTACTCTTACCATGATCAATATGGGCAATAATGCAAAAATTTCTAATGTTTTCTTGTTTCATAGTAGAGACCTCCTTAAACATTATTATTATATCATAGAATAAGAAAAAAGACTCATATTATTGAGTCTTTAAAGAATAATTCTACTACTTTGGAAGAAACAAGTTTGCCCATTCCATCCAAATGTATATTCAACTATTGCAGTTGCAGGATAAGATGTTGGATCTACAGTAAATGAACTTAAATCATTTTGTGATAATCCACTCTTTGTATCTAGCTTTTGAGTTTTTTCAGGATCTTTATAAATATCTACTGCATATTTACCATTATCTGTTCTTAGAACAGTATATACTACTCGTTCTTGTAATACTATAGATCCATCAGTTTTTCTTAAAGCATTAATTAGTTTTCCATATACTGGTTGTACTTCTCTACTTCTTGCAGCTACATCTACTCTTGATTTAAATACAGTATCATAACCATTATTTTCATTATCATGAGTCATAGTACCAACGTTTTGTCTATTAATAGAGAATGTAAATGGATACTCTAAACTAGGTTCAGGAGTCATTGTTACTGATGCTCCAAAATAATATTTCATATATTGATGAATTTTAGAATCTGGAATGAAATATATTTTTCTTCTTGCACTATCATATTCTCCAGTAAATTCAAAATCTTCTACTTGAGCAAATTGTAATGCATAATAAATTAACTCTTTATTACTAAATGATGTTATATCAACATTTCTATTTAAAACAAATTTAGTATTTCTAATTCCATCTGCTCCATAAGTTACATAATCATATAATATTTTTATATTTTCATCTTCAACACTTATTGGATCTCCAATATAGTCTCTTACTTCTGGATTCTTTTCTTCCATTGCTTTATAAACAACTCTATATACTACAAATCCTAGAACTATAGCACCAATAATTACAATGATAATGGCTACTTTTTTATTAGGAATCCATCTACGCATTCTTTGTTCTTTTTTCTTCTCTTCATAGTATTCATCTAATTCGGATAAACTCTCTATCTTAGCCATAATATCACCTACCTTTACTACTATAATTCTATTATAATCTATAAAATTATTAATTCACAATTATTTTTTATTACTTGTGTCTAATCTTGTTCTTTTTTGTTTTTATTTAACATTTTTATAATACTTCTTTTAGATAAATCTAATTTCTTTATTAGTTTTTCCATTTCTTTTATATCCATATTTCTAATACGTTCTACTCTATCTGAAATAACTTTATCATAATTAATAATATCATCAAATAAATAACTTTCCATTCTATCTAAATGGTCTACTAATTTTACTTCATTAGCAAGCCATACTTTTTTAATTCTTTCAAATGTTTTCTTTGGGATAGATATATGACTTAATTCATACTCTATTTCTTTTATTAAATCATCTGGAGTAGTTGTTGCTGCTAATAGATAGAATGTCTTATATGAATGTTCATTTTCCCATTCCATATAAATATCATTTAATTGTTTAGCTTCTCTTACTCTTTCTCTAAATTCAGATGATGCCCCAAAAAGAGCTGTAGTTAACATTGATAGATATAAGTCAGTTTCTACATCATCTAAAGGAATAGATTTTTTTGGTATTTTAATACCTATTGCTATTTTAGGTATTTCTATACTTTCATATAATGTTTCTTCTTCTTTTACAACACTAATAGGTTCTTTATCAGATAAAACTTTGTTTACTAAAGATATTTCTTTATTTTCTAATTCTTCTTTAATTATTTCTAATGCTTTATCCATATTAAAGCATCCAGTAATCATTATAAACATATTGTTTGGAGCATAGAATGCATTATAACATTTGTATAAATCTTCTTTAGTAATTTTATTTATTTCTTCTATAGTACCAGCTATATCTTCTTTTCTAGAACTCTTATGATATAAATTCTTACGTAATACTTTTTCTAATTTAAAGTCTGGTATATCATTATACATTTTTATTTCTTCAGCGATAATACCTTTTTCTTTTTCAACATTTTCTTTTGTAAAATAAGGATTATTAACAAACTTTATTAAATATCTTAAGTTTTCTTCAAAGCATTTATTACCCATACAAACATACTGTGTATGATCATATGAAGTATACGCATTAGAATCACTTCCACTACTTGAGAAAAAAGTAAATGGATCTTCTTTAGATGGCTCTTCAAACATCTTATGTTCTAAGAAATGAGCTACTCCTAAAGGTGGAGTATATTCACCATCTTCTGTAATAAACTTTAAAACATCTGCTCCATATTTTGTTGCATATGAAATAGAATAATTCTTCTTATCTTCATATGGTACAAAATATACTTCTAATCCATTTTTTAAAGTTTCTTGATATAAGGTTTTATCCATTCCAACTAGATTAATTTCCTTCATCTTCTTCACCTTCTAACAAGAATATTGTATCCATTTTAATCTTTTTTAGAGCACGTACTATTTCACTTTTCTTTACTTTGTTCATTTTCTCTACTCTTTCGTAGTATGGCTCTATACCAGTCATCTCTTCAGTTAGTATTTCTCTTATAATATTCATTGGAGATTCTTCTATTGAAGTAATTGACGAAGAGTAGAATTCTTTGGCAACTTTAACATCTTTTTCAGTAAATTTACCCTTCTTCAATTTTTCTAAAATATTTGTAGTTAATTCTACTGTCTTATCAAAATTATCTCTATCAATTCCTGCCCAAATCATCATTAGATTATCTAACTTACTATAAACAGAATATATTGAATAACATAAGGAATTCTTTTCTCTAATTTCACTAAATAATTTAGAATCAATTCCTCCTCCAAAAATAATGTTTGCTAAAACCATTGGATAATTCTTTTCATAATCTTTCATTTTAAGAGTTGGACAAATAATTCCTAATTTAGACTGACTATTATCACATTTTTCTTTTGCGATTAATCTTCTTTTTCTAATCTCTTTGTGTTCTACTTCTAATTTTATTTTTTTCTTTTTTATTTTTCTAAATTTAAAATTATTTTTAATAATTCTTAGTAGATCTTCTTCATTAAAGTCTCCGACTACATAAATATCTACAAAGTCATCTTCTATCATTTTTTTATAATATAAATATAAATTAGATTCATTTATATTTTCTAAATCTTCCATATATCCAATCATTCTATATGATACAGGACTATCTTTATCATAAGCTTCTTTTAGACGAATAATGGAATAATCTACTGGGTCTTCTTTAATAGATGAAAGTGATACTTCACAGTTCTTTTTTACTACATCTAATTTATCTCTTTTGAAGCAATTATTCTTTATATCTGGATGAAACAATATTTCATTCATAAATTCTACTGCTTTTTCAAAATTACCCTCTTCAGTATATTTATCATTTAATACTTGTAGAATAAAACTTGTCATTACATAATTACCTATTCTATGAGTATTATTATAAATATCTGCTGCATATAAATCTTCTGCTTCAATAATCATACTTCTTTTAGATGAGTATTTACTTGTAGATTGTAGTAAAACATCTGATAAAACATTTCTTTTTGTAATTTCATCTTTTTTTATAGGACTATGAAAAACAATCCTCATAGTGATTGTTTTAAACTTTTCAGTTTTAATCATATGAAGATTGAATGCTCCTAAATCTTTCTTTATATATTGCACTATATCACCTCTAGTATTATTATGGATTGATTTTACTTAAATTATTGATTCTAAAGCTATTTCTACCATCTTATTAAATGAGTTTTGTCTTTCTTCTGATGTTGTTACTTCTTTAGTATTTAAATTATCAGAAACAGTTAAAATAGCTGATGCTTTTTTATTTAGTTTTCTTGCATTACTAAATAAAGCAAATGTTTCCATTTCTGTTGCATAACAATTATAGTTATCTCTTAGATTAGGAATAGCTACTTGATTGTAGAATACATCTGTACAAAATACATTTCCATGATGAATATTTACTCTTAGTCTATTTGCAGCATTTTCTAACTTCTTATTAAGTTCAATATTGCTTGGAAGTACATGATCTTCTTCTCCAGTTAACTCTTGAAGATAATTAGATACGGAATAACTATTTTCTACTAATAGTACTTCATATAGATTTAAATCTTCTCTAAATGCTCCACAACTTCCAATACGAATTATTTCATCTACATCATATTCATTAAATAATTCATATGAATAAATTCCCATACTAGGATTACCCATACCTGATGAGAATACTGTTACTCTTTTACCTTTATATGTACCTGTATAAGCTAATATATTTCTAACACTATTTACTAGTACAGGATTTTCTAAATATTTTTCTGCAATCATTTTTGCTCGAAGTGGATCTCCGGGCATTAATACAGTTTTTGCGATATCTTCTTTTTTACTTTCAATATGAGGTGTCGCCATTTTCAAACCTTCTTTCTTATACTTTTATTATATAAAAGATTAATTACTTTTTCAATTAAAGAAAAACAGATGGTTATTCGCCATCTGTATTGTCATATTTATATAGAACTTCTCTTGGTTTAGAATTTCCTGTTGCCGGTCCTATAATACCATCTTCTTCTAGTTGATCAATCATTGTAGCGGCTTTATTATATCCAATTTTGAATTTTCTTTGTAATAGAGATGCAGAGGCTTTTTGAGATTTAATAACGAAATCTTTAATCTCATCATATAAAGTGTCTCCTTCAGGTTCAACTGATTCAGCATCAACACCATTATTCTCTTCTTTCTTTTCTTCTTGTAGATTCATAAATGTATCATCGTATGATGACTCTTGTTGTTTCTTAGTAAAGTCTATTACTTTTTGAATTTCTCCATCTGTAATATATGAACCTTGAATACGAGTTGGAATATTTTGTCCTATTGGTAAGAAGAACATATCTCCTTTTCCTAATAGTTTTTCTGCTCCTACTTGATCTAGAATTGTACGTGAATCAATTCCTGATCCTACAGCAAAAGCAATACGAGATGGAATGTTTGCTTTAATTAAACCAGTAATTACTTCTGTAGATGGACGTTGAGTTGCAACTATTAAATGGATTCCTGCAGCTCTTGCTTTTTGAGTAATTCTTAAAATAGAATCTTCAACTTCTTTAGCTGCTACCATCATTAAGTCAGATAACTCATCAATAATGATTACAATATAAGGCATCTTATCCATAGGTTCTTCAGGATGCTTTTTATTATAATCTTCTACATATTCATTATAACCTTCAATTTTCTTTGTACCTGTTGCACCAAACATATGATATCTTTTTTCCATTTCATTAACCATCTTTTGTAATAGGATGGCTGCTTGTTTTGGATCAGATACAACTGGACATACTAAATGAGGTACTCCATTATAAACTGATAATTCAACTACTTTAGGATCTACTAAAGCAAGTTTTACTTCATCTGGTTTTGCTCTCATAAGAATAGAACAAATAACACCATTTACACAGACTGATTTACCAGAACCAGTAGTACCAGCAATTAGTAAGTGTGGCATTTTATTAATTTCACATACTCCAATGTCTCCCATTATAGATTTACCTAATGGTACCATTAATTTCTTATCTTGATTTTGTAGCATTGCTTTACTTGCCATTATTTCATAGAAACTTACATTAGATGGAGTATCATTTGCAAACTCAACTCCCACTGTACTTTTTCCTGGAATTGGTGCTTCAATACGAACATCTTTTTTTGATAAAGCTAGAGCAATTTCTCTACTTAATGTAGTAATTTTATTAACTCTTGTTCCAGCAGCAATTTCTAATTCATATTGAGCAACTGTTGGGCCAATATGTACTTCTACTACTTTAGCAGTTACTCCAAAACTTCTTAAAACATCTTCTAGTTTTGTAATATTAGCTTCTATTGCAGCATTATCCATTCCTTTAGACTTATTCTTTGGTTTATCTAAAATATCTAACGGAGGTAATTGATAACTTGGATTAACTGTATTTTGATGAGTCTTTTCTTCTTTAATCTCTTCTACTTGAGCAGGTTTCTTTAAATCATCAATACTCTTAATAGTTGGCTTTTCAACCTCTTCTATTTCATTACCATTACTAATGATAACCTTCTTTTGTTCTTCTTCCTCATCATCTTCATCATCGTCGCCACTTAAGCTCTTCTTAAGATTATCTGTTTTATCTTTTACTTCAGTCATTGTACTCTTAAGGAAATCACTAATTGAGAATCCTGTGAATAAAATAATTCCACCAACTAAGAATACAATTGATACTATCTTCATACCTGTATTAGAGAATAATATAGAGAATAAACTAGCAAATAAGCATCCGATAAATCCTCCACCTACTGTTACACTATCTCCTACTGTACCTGTTTTCATTAACATATTAAATCCATTTGATAATTGTTCAATAGTAGCATTAACAATAACACTTATATTTCCATTATTTAATTCTACAAATTCCCAATGCATAAATGCTAGTAATCCAATTACAAATAAATAGAATCCTAAGAATTTAGTTGAAAAAAATTCAGGCCATTCTCCTTTTATAAAAACATATGCTCCTAATATTAATATCAATACTAGTGAAACCATATATACTGAACCTGTTAAAAATAAAGAGAAGGATGCAAATAATCTACCTACTGGTCCTAATTTACCTAAACCAATAATAGCTGCCAAAATGAAAAGAATAGCATATATTTCTTTTTTTATTTCTAATTGTTCTTTTTTATGTGATTTTCTTCTTTTTCTTTTTGCCATATTCTTACTCCTATCTTCCATTATTATTATACTACATTAATAAATTTTACACTAGTTAATTGTCAAATTTGTCATAAAAATAGACAAAAAAAAAGAGCTTAAGCTCTTGATACATATTTTCCATCAGCAGTAGAAACAATAATAGTTTCTCCTTCTTCGATGAATAATGGAACTCTTACCATTAAACCAGTTTCACACTCAGCATCTTTTAATGCATTTGTTGTTGTATTTCCTTTAACAGCTGGTTCAGTATGAGTAATTACTAATTCTACTTTATCTGGTAAGTCAATTCCTAAGATTTCACCTTCATAACTAGTGATATATACTTCTAAGTTTTCTTTTAATAATTTTGCTTGATCACCAATATGAGATGCAGGAATTTCTAATTGTTCATAACTATCCATATTCATAAAATAGAATGTATCATTCATATTATATAAATATTGCATTAATTGCTTATCAATACGAGCAGTTGCAACTTTTACTCCGGCATTAAATGTTTGTTCATATATAGCACCTGTTCTTAGATTTTTTAATTTTGCTTTTACGATTGCAGCTCCTTTTCCAGGTTTAACATGTTGTGTATCCATTACAACAAAAATATTTCCTTCATATTCAATCGTAATTCCATTTTTTAAATCATTTGTACTAATCATAAATTCACTCCTAACAAACTAAAAAATAAGTAATAAACTTATTTTATTTCTTTTCTTTATGTACTGTATGTTTTCTACATCTAGGACAGTATTTGTTCATTTCAAGACGGTCTGTTGTATTTCTTACATTTTTTTCTTCTCTATAATTTTCTTCTTTGCATTCACTACATACAAGAGTTTTATATTGTCTATTTCCTACTTTAGCCATTTTCTAATCCCTCCTTACACGTCTATCAGTATTTTATCATATTTTTCTTATTTTGCAAAAGATTTTTATTCTTTTACGATGTTTTTTATCTATTTTCAAACAAAAGAAGCTTTTATTTTGAAAATCCAGCTTCTTTTTCTGTTTCTTCGGGTTTAATTAATTCTTCTAGTTCTACTTCTTCTATTACGAAATTTGATTTTTTAAATGTTTCTTCAAATGTTACTATGTTGTTTTCAATTATTCTTTTTTCATTTTCTTCACGTACTTTATCATTGTGATATGTCACTAATGATATTGCTACTGCTATTGCAAGAAATGCAGGCCATGAAACTTTTAAATCATTTACAAATTTTTTCATATTCTTTTCCCCCTCAACTGGCTATATTATACCACAAAAACTTTATTTTTTCAAGAAAAAGAGAGTATCACTACTCTCCACTTATTGTTTTTAAGAATTCTTCTTTTAATGTTTCACCATATTGTTTTAATGAATCATTAAGTGTTTTATATTCTTCATCATCTTCTAAACCTAGATGAATTATTTTTTCAATGTCTTCATGATTGAAGCCTATTCCTGTACTACTATCAATTAATCCTTCAGGATAACGGCATCCACCGTAATCATACATCTTTTTATCTTTTTCTTCTCCAGCAGAGAATATTAAGTATGATGTAATCATTACTCTTTTATTTCCACCTTTTAGTAATACTACTGTTCCAACTGGTAAATATTTCTCTTTATCTATCATATTTATCCTCCTTACTCTTCTACTTTATCGAAAAAGTCATCATCATAATCATGTGACTCATCATCATCGTCATCATTGTTTTCTAGGTATTCTGCATTATAATTTTCTCTCTTACTTGCAATTGCTGCTCCAGCTAATCCTACTGCTGCTCCAGCAAGAGCTGGTGCAATGTAATCTGTAACAGATTTCTTGCCAACCATTGTATCTGGAATTGATTCATATTCTGGAATAACTTTTGGTTGAGTAGTTGGAGGAATTGTTGGTGCTGTAGTCACTGGTGTTGTTGGTGTAGTAACTGGAGTAGTTACTGGTGTTGTTGTTGTAGGTGTTGTAACAGGAATAACTGTACTTCCTCCTCCAATATTTCCTCCAGTATTTCCTCCGGTTGTTCCTCCAGTATTATTATTTGCAGGTGCACCAGAAATTGGTGTTGTTGCAACTGGATCTAATGTCATTGATGCTGTCTTTAATTCAGCTGGTGGCATAGTTCCAGGATCAGTATATGGTGGCACCGGTATAACAGGTGTCTTTGCTATTACTGGTGTACTTACATTTGGTACTGGATCTATAACTGCAGGTACTGCAGCAGTTTCTGATACTACTGCTGGTACATTAGATGTTTTATCTATAACAGCAGGTACATTAGATGTATTATTAACAACTGCTGGTAATTGTACTTCATTTTGTGCAACTACTAAGCTGTTTGGTGTTTGTTTTACTACAGCAGGTAGAGTTTGTGTCTCTGCTACTACTGCTGGTACATTACTTGTAGTAGCTGTTTTTGAAACTACTGTTGGTAATGTTCCACTATTAGAAACTGTTGCAAGTGTATTTGAAGCAACTGCTGTTTCTGTTATTACTGCTGGCACAGCTGAACCAGTTACTATAGGGGGTTTGGCAACTACAGTTGGTACTGCAGGTGTCTTTGCCACTACAGCTGGAACTGCTGGTGAATTTGCAATTGGTGTAAGAGCAGTTGTTCCTTGAACAGCTGGTGGATATTGTAAATTTGAAACAGTAGGTGTCTTTGCTACTGTTGTTGATAAATTAGTTGCTGCTGGAGCTTCTCCTATTTTTGCAGGTAATTGTGTTGCTGCTGTAGGTGTTTCACTTATTACTGAAGGTGTATGTGAAGCAACTGGTGCTTCCCCTACTTTAGCAGTTAAATTAGTTGCTGCTGGAGTTGGCTCTGACATAACTGATGCTGTATTTGATACAGCTGAAGTCTCTCCAGTAAGTTTTGTTGAAGCTTCTGCCACATCATCCAACTTAATGCTTGATGCATTTCCAGTTGGTTTAGGCTCTGTCATTACACTTTGACCTGCTGTATCTGGATGTGTTGCTTTTATTCCTCTTGAAAAATCTGTTCTTGATATTTGACCACTATCACGCATTTGCTTTAACATCTTAATTTTTTCACCTGTTGACATAGTTGTATTATTAATTACATCATCAGCTGTGTTAAGAGTAGCAGTTCCTGCTCCTCCACCTGAAGTTCCTGTAGGACCTGATCCTGTTGAGCCTGATCCTGTTGGGCCTGAACCTGTTGGTCCTGATCCATTTGCTCCTCCAGTTTTTTCTAGAGAGGTTCCTGCTTTTTTTGCTTGAATTTTATTTGAAACAGCTTTAATAGCTTGGTTTAATATGATAACTGTTCCAGCTGACATTATACCATTTCTTACTCCTACTTTAAAGGCATCATTATAACTCATTCCCATTCCTAAGCCAGCTTGCATTGTTCCACCCATACCACCTATTCCAGCGGCAGTTGCGGTTACTGCTAAAGAACTACTTGCAGCTGTTGCACCGGCTGCAAAGGTTCCTCCTCCGGCCACTCCGGCGAGTCCTCCGGTTAGATAGATTGCTCCGGCATAACCAATAGCTGTTCCTATACCTTTTGTGAAGTTAGCTATTTTGCCATCTTCTTTTATATAACTAGATTTAGTAATTGCTGATCCTAAACCTGTCTTGTAATAAAATTTGTGGAAAGCATCTCCTACATAATCTTTCTTAACAAAGTTTCCAATTTTTTCTTGAGCACCTTTGAAGCCCAATAATCCTGCTCCCCAACCAATTAGTGATGCAAAACCATCTACTAATTGTTCTCCAGCAGTGAAAACTCCTTCTATTGTCTTTGAACCTATCATGCCTAGAGTTCCTAAGCCTCTTTGTAAGAAATTCATCTTGCTTACATCGCCATTATATTTTATGATTTCTTCTGCTGCATTTGTAATGTTGTCAATCATGTTTTGAATTTCAATAGTGCAGTTTTCTGGTAGTTTTATTCCTTCTTTTAAAGCATTTGTATCTACATATGAAGATCCTCTAGCTCTAGCAATTAAATTTAGACCAGATACCATTCCATCTGTAACATTACTTAGGGAGTCTTTTGCACTGTTTAATTTTTCTATAACACTCTCAACTTTTTCCTCATCAAAATCAAGCTTTGCCATAATATCCCTCCCTAACTTCTATATGCTTGTTGCTCATAATATGCATTTAACTCTGTTACTTGAGCGTTATAAACATTAACTGCTTGAGTATTAACATCATTAACACATTCTGCATATTGGCTTGCAAGATTAGCAATTGCTTGAGCAAGTTCTATTAAAGTGGGTTGAAGTGATTCACCATTTACATTTAATGCTTTTTTATCACATAATTGAGCTGCTTCCATAACAGTTTGAGCTGCATCTTGAAGACGCTCTAAACCACTCATATATGTAACACATCCATTATGGATTGTATTATAATCGATTAATTCATTTTCATTAGTAATTCCATAGGCCATATTTACACCCTCTATCTATACTACCTTATCATAATAATTCTTTCATAAATCAACAAAAAAAGCAAGTGTATCGCTAAAAAACACTTGCACTTTACTGTCATTTTTCTTTACAAAATACTAATAAGTATGAACCCATAGGATCATAATGACAAACTTGTAATACTAGTAGATGATCATTTGCAGTAAACTCAGCATCTTCACTTCTATATAATGTTCCAGTTAATAATTTATTAATATGTTGCAAATAATCAGTATCTCCAGAGAATACTAATTTCATGTGTTCGTTGTTTCCATCTTTTAATATTTTTGTCGCAACTACTTCATAATGAATTTGTCTCTCATCAATACTTAAATAAACATCTTTATAATTATCAAATATGCTTTTATCCATATAAGCTTCTAAGTTTGTAAATGGAAGATCTTTATAGAATTGCTCTTTTTGAGTATTGTGTCCATAAATATTTATTTGCCTATCATTATTTAGATTCATATTTCTATAGTCAAAGAATGGTACTCCTAGTCCATCCCATTGTCCATATAAATTATAATTTAAATAATAACTATTATCATTTGATCTTACAATTACTGCATCAATATTTAGATTAGGTATTTCTAATCTTCCCATAATATTTCCATTTCCATATTTTTGTCTATAAGCAGGAAGAGGGTTACTATAATTAGAAATATCTATCTTATTATCATCTTTATCTTGATAGTTATTTTTCTTCTTTTCTTCGATTAATTTATTAACACTTGGAATTCCAGGCTGTTTAATATAATTATCATAGATATAATATCCACCAATACATAGTAGTATTGGAATAATAAAGATTAAGATATTTTGTAATAATCTATTTTTCTTTTTTTTCTTTTTCATAGAATCACCTATTCTAAATACACTATACACTTCTATACATTTACTTGTCAATTTATTTTACTATGGTAATCCGTATAGTTCTGTATACTTTCTGGCGATATCTCGTGTCAAGTAATATGTTACTAAACTACGATAATCGATATTTGAATTTGGATGTGATGAGTCTGGTGAAGTTACTACAAAAGATACTTTTGGAGCATATGCTGGGGCATATCCAATAAAAGTACTGGTAATTGTTTCTGTATCAATTACTCCATCATTATTGGTATCAATAAAGCTTTGAGATGTACCTGTTTTTCCTGCGGCCTCCATCCAATCATCCATATATCCTACTCCATATCCTCCAGGACTATGCATAACGGCATAAAAACCTTCTCTAACACGATTCATGTATTCTGGAGTAGTACTTATATAGTTTAAGACATTTGTTTCAAATTTAGACTCTAAAGTACCAATTTCTTCAGTTTCACTAGACGAATGAATTTCTTTTAATAAATGAGGTTGAAGTCTTGCTCCTCCATTTGCAATTGTTCCAATATACTGTGATAGTTGAATTGGTGTATATGTTTCATATTGTCCCATTACAAAGTCTAACAAATTACCTGCAGCCCTATCAGTAGAAGTATATCCTTTACTTTCAACAGGTAAATCTATTCCTGTTTTTACTCCTAATCCAAAGGAATGGTACATGTTTCTATATGTATCAAAAGCACTTTGATTAAAGTTCATTTTCATACCTCTATAATATTCTTGTCCATTAACTCTAATTGCTATTTTAAACTGATATACGTTACTTGATTTAGCTAAAGCAGTAATATCATTAATTACTCCTAAATCATTTACTGATGAACATTTTTCGGCTACTCCGGCAACTTTAACACATTCATCTAACATCGTCTCACCAATATGAACTGCTCCTGTATTATATCCAACTAACATTGATCCGCCTTTTACAATAGATCCCGGCATTATAGGAGAAGTTAAAATGCTTGTAGTATAATCCACTATTTCTCCATTAACTAATCTCTTAGAAGCCATTGCTAGTATTTCTCCGGTAGTAGGATCTGCAATTACTACAGTTGAATGATCATAATACTCAGTATTTGGTTCATATTTAGTTGCTAAAACATATCTTGTAATTATTTCTTCTACTGCTTTTTGAAGATTAATATCTATTGTTAAAACAATATCTTGTCCTCTAGTACCTTCTTGTACAAGTTTAGATTCATGAGCACTTACTATTTCATATACAGGTTTTTCACCTTTTAAATACTCTTCATATTCTTTTTCAATATAACTAATTCCTACTCTATCATTTAAGCTATATCCTTTTTCTAAGTAATAATCTTTTTCTTCTGCTGGTATTCCTTGAGTAGTAGTTGAAACTTTACCTAATATAGTCTTAAATGTATCACCATAAGGATAACTTCTTTCCCAATCAATCTTTGTATTAAATCCAACTAAACTTTCAACATGTTCTGATACATAAGCATATTCTTCATCACTTACATCACTTTTAATTATTTTTTCTTCAAAAGTATATCCTTTATTCATTAAATAATATAAGTATGCTAGTTTTAACTCTTCATCTGAATAATGTAATTCTTCTTCTGGAATTCTTTCTAATTTTAGTTCTTCAATATCTTTATTTGTTAGTTTTCTTTGTTTTACTTTTTCTCTTTCTTTTTCTTTTATATATGAGTTACAAGTTTCTGGATTTTTTGCACAGAAATACTCCTTTTTACTTCTTAGAGTAACTCTTGTATAATCTAGGTAAATATGAGGAGATAATCTACTTGCAACTTCTATCATATCTTTAGCAGTTGCTTTTTTAGGTTTTTGATAAGTAATAGTCTTTAATGATTTATTATCAACAATAATATTGTAATTACGGTCATATATTCTTCCTCTAGGACTAGAAGTACCAGTTACTTTAGTATAAGTTAAATGTTCTAGAGAGTCTTTATACATATCTTCTTGAAATAACATAACATTAGTTATTTTTATCATTACTATTCCAAATAGAATAACAATAATACTTAATAGTATATAAAATCTATTTCTAATAATAAGTTCATAACTCTTATTTGTCTTTTTTCTCATACTCCTCACCCTAATAATAGTTTATCACATAAATCTTTTAATAATTCATATAAATTTAATAGAGGTGATTATAATACAAGATTTTATAAAGAATCATATTAATTATCTTACTATTAATGATTTAAGAAGAGTTGCGGATAAATATGAATTAAAATATAGTGAAGATGAACTTTTTACAATTTACTCTTTTATTAAAGACTATTATCAAGATTTACTTATGAAAAATGATAAAGTATTAGTTCTTTTAAAAGATAAAATTAATAAGGACTTATATGATAAACTAATAGACTTATATGTAAATATTAAAGATAAATATTTATAAAAAAAAGAAACATTACTGTTTCTTTATTTTCTCTATTAAATTCTCATCAAATGTTTTATTTCTAATCATTTCAATTTCATACTTATATGGAGGATATTCTTTATCTACATATGGAGTTTCTAATATCTTTGGAATATTTTCTAATTTTTCATTATAAATAATATTCATTAATGTATTAAAGCCTATTGTCCCAAAGCCAATATTTTCATGTCTATCTTTATGAGATGCAATTTCATTTTTTGAATCATTTATATGAATACAACCTATTCTATTTATACCTATTTCTTTATCAAATTCTTCTAAATAATCATTAAACTTAGTTAAATCATAGCCTGCATCATTTAAGTGACATGTATCTAAACATACTCCTAGATGTGAATTATCTTCTACATGATCAATAATATATTTTATTTCTTTTAGATTTGATCCTATTTCTGACCCTTTTCCAGCCATAGTTTCTAATAATATTGTGACGTTATTATTATCTTTCAAATTCATAAAGGCAATATTTAATCCTTTAACAATATTATCTAATCCTTTTTCTACTCCTAAACCTATATGACTTCCTGGATGTAAAACTAAATATTTAACTCCTAAAGCATTTACTCTTTCTAATTCTTCAGTTAAAAATCTAGTAGAAAATTCAAAATTATCTTCATTACAAAGATTAATGATATATGGTGCATGAACTATTATTTTTGACAAGTCCATTTTTTCTTCTTTCATTTTTTCTAATGCTTTTAAAGTTAGACCATCTTCTATTGGAGATCTAGCTGTGTTTTGAGGTGCTCCTGTATAAAACATAAAACAATTAGCATTATAAGATAATGCTTCTTCTAAACTTCCAAGCATTTGAGTATTTTTATTAAATCCAACATGACTTCCAATATATAACATACTATCACCTATTTCAGTATAACAAAAAAAAGACTTCTTGCGAAGTCTTTAATATTTATATTCTATTATGCTACTTTACAAACACCACGAGGAGCTGCGAATCCATTGTTTGATGATTCGTCACCTTTAACGTTAGTTTTGATGTCAGTATTTGTTAAGTTAGGTAAAACATTTGATCTCTTTAATGCTTTTGAAGTTTGTTCAGCATTTAATCCGTGTTGTCCAGAATCTTGTAGTAAAATTCTGTATTCAGTTTTAGATTTACCACTGTCTGTTTTCTTTTCCCATGTAACATATCCATATACGTCAGCATTACCGAAAGAAGATTTACCACCTGACTCTAGGATATCTAGAGTAGATTGTTTAATTGCTGTTTCAGTTAATGCTGCTGGTGTTGATACTGCAGTACATACTGTAGATCCTTCAGTAGTACAAATTGGGAAGTAATAAATTCCATCTGGTAATGCAGATGCTACAACATAATCAACTACTGTTGTATTGTCATCTGCTAAATAAGTACAGTGAATTTCATCAGCAAGAACACCATTTCTTACTGCATTTAAATATTCTCCTGCAACGTCTGCAAATGTATCACGACGTGAGTTTTCAATTGTTCTTGTAACTGCTGGTATAGCAACTAACATTAAAATACCCATAATTGTGATAACTGCTAATAATTCGATCAATGTAAAACCTTTATTTGACATTTTCTTCATCCTTATCTCTCACTTTCTTTATCTTTCATAATTTTATGTTAGCACAACTTTTTTTCTTGTGCAATAGATTTTCATTTTCTTTACATTATTTGATATACACTGCTAAGACTTTACTACATAAGTCTCCATCTTCCCAAACGTTATTTAATATTTCTTTCATTTCTTCTAAATTAGTTTCATAATTTTCTGTATCTAGTCTATTTGTAAACTCACCAGTTACTAGTTTTGGAAAGTTATCTTCTGGATTATTAACAAAGTCATCATAGTCAATTATTGTAGGATCTCCATAATCTGTTGTTGTCATAAAAACACTTCTGTTGCCTCCATCATCTTTTGTTTCATATAAGTGAATATAATACTTGTATGAACTTGTTGCTGCTTCACCTTCTAGAGGTTTTCTTGCTGCGACAACAAATGTTCCTAGGGGATCATATACACCGCCATTTAATCCTGCACCAATATCATCATTAGTATCAGCACTTTTTAATGTGAATACAACGCACTCATTAACATTAGGCTTTTCTACTTTTCCAGAATCTAATTTTGCTTTTACATTACTTACCATCTTGTTAACGTCTTCTATTGCTTGATCCTCTCTATTCTTTTTGATAATTCCAGAAATATTTGGAATTGTTATTGCCATAAGTATTCCAATTACAACCATCATGGCAATTAGTTCTACTAATGTAAAACCTTTTTTATTCATATAATCACTACCTTTATATTAATTATAACAAATTTTTTATGAAACTAATGCTTTTTTCATGTTTTCAATTTCTTCTTGACTTGATTTTGTCACATTTTCAGAGAAAATACTATCATATCTATAGAGAACAAATCCTTTATAATGACTTAATGTTCTACTATGAATTATTTCTTTTTCTATAATATTATGATTATTAATCCATTCATTTTTTCCACTTTTAGCATAATTATCTTCTACTCCTGTTTTATAAAAAGCTAAAGCAGGAATTAATGGAATATTATCTTTAATCATTTCATCCCAATAATTAGATGTTTCTACAAATGGTTTTGTTTCATTTTCAAAGCCATAATAGAGTTGTGGAATAATAAAATCTACATAGTCTTTTGTACTTAACCATTTTTTAACATCTGCATAGTTCTTATGATAATTATTCTCAATATTTCCTTCTGGAGATATTCCAAATAATACTTTCCTTTTACTACAAGTATCATGAACATTTTTTACCATATTGTTTATTGTATTTAAATGATATTCTTCTCTGCTTAAATTTGTTTTAGAATCTAAATATTCTTTTTCATCTACATTATTTCCAGGATAAAAATAATCATCCATTATTATTCCATCTACATCATAATTTAAAATTTCTTCTACTCCATTTATAATTAATTCAGTTGATTCAGGCCTTGCAGGATTTAAGAATACTCCATTATTCTCATAAAGAATATCTGTACCAATATATTTATAAGTTGGACTGTTATTTGGAATATCATTTATAGTACCTTTTGTTAGAACTCTATATGGATTAATCCAAGCAATTATCTTAATATTTTCTTTATGAGATTCATTAATAAAATAATCTAAAACATCATATGAATAATAGTTATTATCAGAAAGGTATTTACTTATCGGAAATATTTTAGACTGATATATTGCATCCATTGCTGGTCTAACTTGTAGAATAATTGTATTTAGATTTAATTCTTTAATATTATTAATCATTTTATTAATATTATTTTTACTTTCTATTTCATTTTTATCTTTTAAATATTTACTAATTTCTATATAACTTATAAATACTCCTCTTGTTTCTTCTTCTATTTCTTTTTCTGGTAATAAGATTAGAAGAAATATAAATATAAAAAATACTATTATTATCTTTTTCATGTTTCACCCATTTTATTTTAATTCAGGTATATAAAAAAATATGTCATTTTTCTATAATGTATAATTCATTTTCATCATAGAATGCATATAATATTTTTTCTAAAGATGTATTTTTTAAATCTTTTTCTAATTCTTTTTTTGTTTTATTATTCTTTGTTAAAACTTCTTTATCTATTTTTCCATCTAATATTACAGGAAATGGATATCTTTTATTGTCCTCTTTTTTAAAGACTGATAGTTTACCATTAGATTCTAAAATAGCATAATCTACTTCATTAATAGAACTAATTGATTCTGATCTTAATTGAATTAATAGGTCATCTAAGTTATAACGAAGTCTATTCATTTCTTTAATGTTTAATTTACCTTTTTCAATAATAATAGAAGGTTTTCCATCTATTAAATCTCTTATTCTTTTATTTTTAAGAGAGATTTTCGCTGTAATTATTTCTAATGTTACTAAAAGGATTATTGGGATGAGCGATATTAAAATACTTTCTTTATAGTTTTCTATTGATATTGCGACTAATTCAGCAATATATATTGATACTACAAAATCAATTATAGATAATTCACCTATTTCTCTTTTACCCATTATTTTATATACAATCATTATTACTAAATAAAAAAAGATACTTCTAATTCCAATAATAAAATAGTTCATAGATTCACCTATTTTTATTTTTTCCTAGAATAGTTTTTTTATACTATTCATATTAATTATTAAGGTGATTATTATGTATCGTAAATTTTTAATATCTCTATTAGTATTCTTTATTACATTTATTCTTTTTTCTACTTTTTATTATTATGAATTATTATCAAAAGAATTATTTCAAATTATAAAATTATTTTTACTATTCTTCTTATTTGCTTCTTCTGGATTATTCTTAAGAAAGAATAAGAATAAGTTTTTACCCTATTCTTTTTCGATTGTTTTTATAATTGTTTCTATAGTATTACATCTACTTAATAATTCTTTTAATATTAAATATTTTATTTATTATTTTTTAATTTTATTTTCTACTTTTATTGGTACTTTAATACCAAAGAAAAAAAGAAACTAATGTTTCTTTTTCTTTTTATATAAATACATAATTCCGATAAGTATGATTATTATTCCAGTAATAATTAGAATAGTTTTACTATCTTTATCTTCTACTTCAATTACTTTATCTTCACTACTTACTAAGAATAAAGATTTAGCATTATAATCACAATTATCATCTTCAGGACAATTAATTTGTCCAATGAAATATAAGACATTATGATCAAATGAAAAACCATTCATATCATAATAATCATTCTTTAATTTCTTTACTTTTTCTACTACTACACCATCTAAATCAATACGAGAAACTTCAATACTATTATCATTACTATTAGTATGTAATAAATAATAATTATGATTTGTTTCATTTAATTTAATTAGTTTGTTTTCATCTACTGGTTCATCTCCAATAGTTTCCCATAGAACTTTATCTACTAAATTATATCTTATTATAAAATAACTACCACTATTAGAATTATTTATTTTAACATCATTAGTGTATCCATAAACTAAATATGAATCATTTCCTTGTAGTAAGTGTAAATTTGTAGAATCAAAATCTTCTTTTATTACACTTAAGGCATTTCCTTCTGTATCAAATTTAATTAGTTTATTTACCTCATCAGTTTCTACAATTGCATAGTATCCTGCTTCATATTCATCAATTAATTCATTTATCTTTTTCATATCTTCGTAAGTTTTAATCCATACTAAATTAAGACTTCCATCATACTTTGCGATAAATGCTTTTGAGTCTAATTTTCCATATAGAAGATAACCCATTTTATCAGATGATTCTATGAATGACTCTAGTTCAATTTCTCCAAATAAATTAGTTTCTTTTTCTTCAACAAATTCTCCATCTAAAGAAATTTTCCAAAACTTAAAGGTATCATTTTTAACAACTAATAAAAAGCCATCAATTCTTCCATCTTCTCCATAAGAATAAGTAATGCCATATAAATCAGTTGCATCATATTCTTTTAGTTTTAATTGCCATTTAATTGAACCATCTTTTTTATAATCAACTATTAAAATATGATTTTCTTTTTCTGTTTCATAAATACCTGCGGTTACATAACCTTTATCTTGATCTTTAATTATATACTTATATTCTTCTTTATCATATTTATTTAATGAATAAACAGTATCTTTTGCATAAACGTTAGTTCCTAGAAGTAATAAAATGATACTAATCATTAATACTACATATTTTTTCATTTCCACACCTCAAAGTCCTTAAAAGTATTATAAAACAAAAGAAGACTAAATACTAGTCTTCTATCTCTTTTTTAATCATATCAATTTCTTTAGAAATTTGTTTTTTTCTTAGGAAATATTTATTAGGTAAAATACTAATTAATATTTCTCTAGTTTTTAATTCTCTTTCATAATACTCTCTAAATAATGGCCCTTTTTTAATTAAGAATACTGGTCCAAAGAAATATTCTTTATTAGTATATTTCTTTTTACCTTTCTTAAAGATTATTATTTGATAGATAAATTTTTTATCTCTTACAAATTCTTCATTTTCAATATAGAATCCATTCTTACAAAGATATCTTTTAACATCTTCTTGATAATTATTTGGACTTATTATTAAAGTATTAATTTTTTTTAATACTTTTGGAGAATCTTTACAAATACCAATTATATTTCTTCCACCCATTCCAGAAATAATAATTGTATCTATACCTTCACTATATGTTTTAAGACCAGGTCCTAATCTTGTTTCTATTTCGTTCTCTAAATTTTCTCTTATAATATTTTGTTTTGCTTGTTCTAGAGGTCCTTCTGCAATATCAGATGCGATTGCTTTTATGTTTTTGTTTTTCTTTACTAAATAGATATCTAGTAATGCATGATCACATCCAACATCTAAACAAAAGGAGTTAGCTTCCACTAAATCTCCTATTCGTTCTAATCTTTCATTAATTTTCATTAATCTGTTAAGAAGTCCTTTAGTTTACGAGAACGAGATGGATGTCTTAATTTTCTTAGAGCTTTTGCTTCAATTTGACGAATACGTTCACGAGTTACTCCAAAGATTTGTCCAACTTCTTCTAGAGTTCTGCATTGTCCATCGTCTAGTCCAAAACGTAATCTTAATACTTTTTCTTCTCTTTCAGTTAAGGTTGCAAGTACACCGCGTAATTCTTCTTTTAACATTTCAACAGTTGCATATTCTTCTGGACCCATAGTTCTTTCATCTTTTATGAAGTCTCCTAAATGTGAATCATCTTCTTCTCCAATTGGAGTTTCTAATGATACTGGATCTTGTGATATTTTATATACTTCACGTACTTTTTCAACTGTAATTCCTAATTTCTTAGCAATTTCTTCATCTGTTGGTTCACGATTTAACTCTTGTGTTAATTGTCTTTGTACTCTTGCTAATTTATTGATTGTTTCAACCATATGTACTGGTACACGGATTGTTCTTGCTTGATCGGCTATTGCTCTTGTAATAGCTTGTCTAATCCACCATGTAGCATATGTTGAGAATTTATATCCTTTTGTTGGATCGAATTTATCTACTGCTTTCATTAGACCAATGTTTCCTTCTTGGATAAGATCTAAGAATAACATTCCACGTCCAACATATCTTTTGGCAATACTTACAACTAAACGTAGGTTAGATTCAGCTAGCATTCTCTTTGCTTCCTCATCCCCTGCTTCTGCTCTTTTAGCATATTCAAATTCTTCATCTGATGTAAGTAAGTTAATACGTCCAATTTCTTTTAAGTACATTCTTACTGGATCATTAATTTTAACATCTTTAGATAATGTTAAATTTTCAACTGACATTTCTTCAGTTATTTCTTCTCCAGAAGCATCATCTTGTCCATCTTCTGATACGATGTCAATATTGTTTTCTACTAAGAAATTATATAATTCATCTAATGAGTCACTATCAACATCTAGTCCTTTTAGTTGATCTGCTAATTGTTCATAAGTAATGAAACCTTGTTTCTTACCTACTGCTAATAACTTTTCTTTTCTTTCGTCGAGAGTCTTTATTTCTTCAACCATACTAACTATCTCCTAACCTTAACTTTCTAATCTTTTCAACTATTTTAGCTTGTTCTATTGGGTCCGTCTCTTTTTTCATCTTATTTGTGAGTCTTGTTATTTCTTGTTTCTTTATATATTCTTTTATAACTTTAAAGTACTCAAACAACTCATCCTTTGTGGTATCCTCTACATAGTCCTCAGCTAAAATACTATTCAAGAATGTTAGAATATTCTCTTTATCTTGCACATAAGTATAAAAATCTGCGACATTAATTATACCATACTTTTTATAATAATAGATGATTTCACTACAAGTCGTTCTCATTACTTCCGTTGGGAAGATTATTTTTTCTTTTTCGACTTGTGTGATAACCCAATCTTTATTAAGCATAAAGTATAATATTTGTTCATATGCTTTTGTATACTTATCTTTCTTTGTACTCTTTTTCTTTGGTATTACTATTGCCTCTTCTTTAGGTTTATCTTCTAAGAGACTATTCATACGCATTTCCAGTGTATTATAACCTATATCAAACTCTTTTGCAAGTCTTTTTAGGATTACTTCACGTCTTATTGGATCAGTTAATTTTGCTGTTTCTACAATAACTTTATTGATATAAGCAGCTTTTTCTTCATCACTTCTAAAGTCTACAGATTCTTTCATCTTTTGCATTTTATAATCTGAGAAATTTATTGCTGAATCAACTAGTCCCTCAAAACGCTCTTTTCCATTTTTTAAGATATAAGTATCTGGATCATCAGGATCAGGTAAAACTATTACTTTTACTTCTAGTCCTTGTTCTAATAAATGGTCACCAATTGCTTCAGTTGCGTGTTGTCCTGGACCATCACCATCTAAACATAAAATAATATTATTTGATAATCTTTTTAATAAAGATATTTGTTCTTTAGTTAATGCTGTTCCCATTAAGGCAACAGTATTTTTAATACCTATTGTAGATGCTCTAATTACATCCATGAAACCTTCCATTACAATAACGGATTTCTTTTCCCGACAAACTTCCCTTGCAATGTGATAATGATATAACATTTCACCTTTTTTAAAGATATCAGTTTCTTTTGTATTTAGATATTTATTTTGATCTACATCTTTATATATTCTTCCACTAAATCCTACTACTCTACCATTAACATCATATAGTGGAAACATAATTCTATCATTATAGATATCATGATCATCACTAGATAAGCCAATTCTATTTAGAGTAACTAAATCATAATCTTTACTTGTTAATAATTTAGTTAAGTCATCTCTTTTTTCTAAAGATAGACCAATTTCAAACTCTTTAATTATTTTTTCATCTATACTTCTTTTTGCTAAATAAGCTTTAGCTTCTTTTCCAATTCCACTATTTAAATTATTTTGGAAATATTTTAATGATAGATTATAAGCATCATATAACTTATCAAACTTAGTAGATTTTTTTGCTATTTTAATACTACCTGTATCAATTCCAACTTTATCTCCTAAATACTTAAGAGCTTCTTTAAAATCGATATGTTCGTAATTCATTAAAAAAGTGTATACATTACCAGTGGCATGACATGAGAAACAAGTATAAATCTGTTTTTCACGAGATACACACATGGAAGGATTTGTATCATCATGGAATGGACATACTCCAAAGAAGTTCTTTCCTTTTGATACAAGCGGTATTCTCTCTCCAATAATATCAACAATATCAACTTTACTACGAATTGTATTTGCTAAATCATTGTTCAATCTACCACCACCTTAAATACACACTATATTAAATACCACATTTTTTATTTTTTTTCTAGTTCTTTTTCACTATTTAGGCCTTTTAATTTATTCTTTACAAATTGCATTAACTCTTCATGATTATATTTATATCTTTCATTAACAAAATCATATCCTTCAGGATGATAAGAAATTGTTTCTATTTTGTTTTGATAATGCTTAACATTATCTGCATATCCTGTAATCATAAAGTCTAATAATTTAACTAATTCACGGAAGTTATTTTCATCAATTACATCTTCCATAAATACTAAAGCACCAATATTCTTATCGATTATTTCAAGAATCTTTTTGTAATAAGATCTAGTATTTTTTAAATCACGTAAATTTGTTTTATAAATTGTTTTTCTTCTTTCTTTAACTATTTCTTTTTCAGATAATTCTAATTCTGCAAGAACTGCTTCGATGTTTAAATAAAGTGTAGTTGGATCTTGAATTCCAAATTTTACTTCTGGTCTTACAATATATGTTTCATAATCATCTTCAACATTATAATGTTTCTTATCTGATTCAATTTCTTCAATACTATATTCTTCTATTTCTTTTAATTTTTTATTCATGAATTCTTTAAATACTTCACGAGTATCATAAACATTTGGATTATATACTTGAATGTGACTTGCATGCATTTCTAATTGTTGTCTTTCATAGTCATAGAATTTTGCTTGTTTATTATAATACTCTGTAGAAAAATCAATTAATCTAGTTAGTTCTAGAAAATTAAATCTTGTCGCAATACGTTCCATAGTTCTATAGTAATCTTGATATTCTTCAGTATGAGAAATCATATCTTTAATGATATTAATATCTTCTCCAATATAATCTATTTCATCTTCTAAAGAAATAAAATTAATAAAGCAATTAACTCTATCAATTACTCTTGCGGCTTTTTCACCTTTAATCTCATCATTATATACCTTGATTAATTCTTCAGCATCTTCTTGTCCTACTTCAAGATAACCTATAAAATAGTCCATTGACTGTACTTCTTTTGTTTTAATATCAAATGTTTCATACTCTTTTTCAATTTCTTCTAATGTTATCATATATTCCACCGCTCTTCTTGAGTTATTATTATATCAAATATGTAAAAAAAATACACTTATTTTCGTGTTATTAGTTAAAAAAACAAGAATAATATATTAGGAGCATTTAATGTTAGGTGTCACCGGATTCCAAATGGAAGGAGGTGATTTGATGAATAAGAAAGATTTTTTAGTCTTTTTATTAATCTTAACCAATTTCCTTTTAATTTATCTATTAATTATAGTTTTAAATTAAAAGAAAAACACCTAACACAGTAGTGTTTGGTGCAAACCATAAGGTAACACTTAACTCTACACAATTAAGTGCTCCTACTTATATTATATATAATTAGTTTATAATTTCAACTAGTTATTTATTATTCCTCCGGGTTTAACTTTACTTATGGCAGATAATATTTCATCTTTGTACTCAATAGCAACACCTATTGGCTGAGATGCATCTTTCATAATAAATGCAAGTGTTAATTCTGTTTCAAATATAAATGCAATTTGACTCCAGTTTACTGTTAAATCACTTCTACCTTCTAAATGCGATGTTACACCATCTTTATCTATGATTATAGTTCTTTTATATGGGAGCATACTTTTTATAGTTTTTTTAAAATTAATTTCTGCTCTTATCAAAGTTATAAAAATTATTAATAAAATCCAAAAGAACGTAAGAAGGTAACTTGTAAATCCTACATATAACATAATGCCCAAAAGAAATATTAATGATAAAAAATAAACTCCAATACTTAATATGAACTCACTATACTTCTTTACTTTATAATTTCTTTTTTTTAATATAATTTTTGAATTCTTTGCTATCATAAGATAATCATAATAGTATTTTGTTTTATTAATATTTTGTTTGTCTATCTTAATTTCAATCATGATTATCATCCTTTTTTTTCTCGTAAACTTTTATGTTTATTTTGTTTTTTTTCAACTCATTCTTAAATTCATCTTTGTTTTCTATAGGAATTGATATTATAAAACTGTCATCTTTTGGAACTGCATATATACCATAAGTCTTAAACAAAATAAATTCTATATTATCCAAATAAATAGAAAATGATTTTATATCTTTGATTTCATATATCAATTTATCTTTTGCAATATAAACATATGTTTCTTTGTATGTATCTTGCATTTTTTCTATAGATTCAATTCTCAATATTTGAATAAAAGATAATAAGATAAGATATAAGAATACTAACATTATAAAAGCATTATAATTTGAAATAACAAAACCAATTATCATAAGTACATATAGTACAGGTGCTATAATTATTTGTTTTTTTATTTGCTTATAAGACAACAAAGTGTGATTAGGCTTTTTCTTTAATTTTTCTTTTTTGATAATTATTCTACTTGCTTCCCAACAATATTCTTTCTTTGCTTCTCTGTCTTTAGGAAAAATAACTTTCATATAATCACCTATTTTTATTATAACAAAAAAGAAGTGTTAATTACACTTCTTTTTATTTTCTTAATCCTCTATTGTTAATTTCATCTGTGATTAATTTAACAAATTCTTCTTGAGATACTGTTTCAGTTTCTTGATGACCGAATAATCTATAAGAGATTTGTTTATTATCTTTTTCGTTATCTCCTAAGATAATTGTATAAGGAATTTTATTTACTTGTGATTCTCTTAAACGATATCCTAGTTTTTCATTTCTATCATCAATTTCTACACGAATATGATTTTCTTTTAATAAGTTATATACTTCATTAGCATATTCTCCTTGGAATTCAGAATTAACTGGCATTACAATTGCTTGTACTGGAGATAACCATGTTGGGAATGCTCCTTTAGTTTCTTCAATAATAAATGCAGTAAATCTATCAAATGTTCCAAAGATTGCTCTATGTAGAACAACTGGTACTTGTTTTTCACCATTTGAATCAATGTATGATAATTCAAATCTTCTAGGAAGTAAGAAGTCTAATTGACAAGTAGATAGAGTTACTTCAGGTCCTACAGCAGGTTTAACTTCAACATCTAATTTTGGTCCATAGAATGCAGCTTCTCCAATTGCTTCAAAATATTCTACTCCTAAATCATTTAATACTTCTCTTAATTTTTGTTCTGCTTCATTCCACATATCATCATCATCGAAGTATTTTTCTTTGTCTTCAGGATCTCTCAATGATAATCTGAATTTATAATTTTCAATTCCGAAATCTTTATATGTATTTAGAATTAAGCTAACTACTTTTTTAAATTCTTCACCAATTTGATCTGGTCTTACGAAAAGGTGTGCATCATTTTGACACATACATCTAACTCTTTCAAGTCCTTTTACTGCTCCTGATGCTTCATAACGGAAGTCAGTTGCGAATTCTCCAATACGAATTGGTAAATCTCTATATGAATGTAATTTGTTTCCATAAATTAACATATGATGTGGACAGTTCATTGGACGAAGTACAAACTCTTCATCATCAACTTTCATCATTGGGAACATATTTTCTTTATAGTGATCCCAGTGTCCTGAAGTTTTATATAAGTCTACTGTTCCAACACATGGAGTATATACATGTAAGTATCCCATTTCTTGTTCTTTTTCATAGATATAGTTTTCTAATTGTTTACGAATTAATGCTCCATTTGGTAACCACATTGGCATACCAGAACCAACAAGCTCATGATTCATAAATAGTTCTTGTTCTTTACCTATTTTTCTGTGATCACGCTCTTTTGCTTCTTCTATTTCTTTTAAGCAAGCATCTAAATCTTCTTGATTATCAAAACATACTCCATAGATTCTTTGAAGCATTTTGTTATTAGAGTCACCTTTCCAATAAGCTCCTGAGAATTTTAATAATTTGAAGTATTTTAATTCTTTAGTATTATCTACGTGAGGTCCTCTACATAAATCAGTAAAGTCTCCTTGAGTATAACAAGAAATAGTTACTTCATTTTCATCCATTCTAGATATTAAATCTATTTTATATGGATCATCTTTAAATTTTTCTAATGCTTCTTCTTTTGAAAGTTCATGACGAACGATGTTTTTAGCAGATTTTGCACATTTCTTCATTTCTCTTTCAATTTTCTCTAAGTCTTCTTCTTTAATTACTTCATCACCTAAATCGATATCATAATAGAATCCTTCTTCGATTGCAGGTCCTACCCAAAACTTAGCATTTGGATATAAGTGTTGTATTGCTTGTGCAAGTAAATGTGCACAAGAGTGATTTAATTTAAATAATCTTTCATTTTCTTTTATATTTATCATAATTATTCTCCTATCTTTATTTCTACTTTTATTTCTTTATTTACTTTATCTTGAAACTCTTTTCCCATTGAAAGATCTCCCGTTATCATTCCATAATGAATTGGGATTGCAACTTGAGGTTTCAAATCATTTATATATTCTGCTGCTTCATCTACATCCATGGTATATGTTCCACCAATTGGTACGAAGCAAATATCCGTTTTGACCATATCGGTCTCAGGTGTTCGATCCGTATCACCCATAATGTAGTAATATCTATCTTCTAATAGAATGTTATATCCTACATAATATTTTTCTCTAGGATGGAATTGTTTATTAATATTATATGATGGTATTGTTGTGAATTTAATTCCATCTATTTCATAATATCTATAACCATCCGCAAGTAAATGATGTTCTTTATCTTTTAGACAATATGGCACAACAATCTTGGTATGATCATTTCTAACCTTTTCTATTGATTCTGGATCATAATGATCATAGTGATCGTGTGTAATAAAAATATAATCTGCATCATGAAACTCTTCTTCAATTTTATATGGATCAAAATATATTATTTTATCTCCAGTTAATTTAATAGATGCATGATGTAATACTTCTATTTTCATATTAATTCCCTCCTTTTTACAAAATAAAAAAGGATCGTACAGGAGTGCTTGCGCACGGTACCATCCTTTTGTTTACTTTCTTTAAATAACGGTTCTTCACCGGAATTACTTTTCATAATTCTACTCTAAAGGTAGTAACTCATAAATAACTTGTTCTTTTCCACCTACCAAGAACTCTCTATAAAGACTTTTTATGAATCTTGTCCTTTGTCAATGTATTTCACAGATATGAATAATATATCACTATTTTCTCTTTTTGTAAATTATAGATTTTAAATATTCAAAAGCTCCTCTGTATCTATCTCTAATATATGTACCTACTTTTGGCATTACCCATGTTGATATCATAATTATAAACCAAACAAATCCATATAGATCTCCAGATAGTACAATACTTAAAGCATAATTAAAAACTATAAATAAAATAATTGATATAAATGATGAGATTATTAAATTATTTCTACCATTCTTTTTACTTAGTGTGTCAAAATCAATTTCATTTTTTTCTAATAAAATATCTACATCTTGTTGAAAAAGTAAAAATCTATTTTCTAGTTCTTCTCCTGATACTGGATCTTGGGTAGTATACTCTTCATCTCTCATTTTTATATTTCCGTTTTCTAATACTTCAATATCAATATTTAAAAAGTTCTCATTTGGTAAATCTACTAAGAAATGTTTTTCTACTAATTTAATTAGTTTTCGTTTACATTTTGTAGAAATACCACTTGCTTCATTTACATCAATTTTCATTTGCTTATTGATACTTGCTAATGACATATAACCAACTCCGATTATATTATATCATATTTGTTATCTGCTATTCCATGAATGTGGAACATACATTAATACTCCTAATCCATAGAAATTTTCAGATAATCTTTTTTTATCGTAACGATACCAAGCATTCAAATCATAACAGTTTGGATCTTTGGGATCGAATAATGCGCAATCTAGGACAGCAATATGTAAATGTGTGCCTGTTGACCAACCTGTTGAACCCATTTGTCCTAATGGGTCATTAATTGATACATGTTTTCCTACATATAATCCATTTGCATAACGAGATAAATGAACATACTGGGAGGTATACTTTTTACCATTTACGTTATGCAATACTGTTACTATTAGAGCTCCATAGGAATCGGTATACATTCCTGATACAGTTCCTTCAGCAACTGGATATATGGTTTCTGCTGTTCCTCGCCAACTCGTAATATCATAGGCTACATGACCCATATTAGGATAAGTGGTTATGCTTCCAATTTGGGTAGGTAAATACCATATACGACTTGGCTTTCCACTATTAGTGGTATCGGTTGCGGAAAGATTTAAACTTTCCATTTTTACTTCCGCTACATCCCCTAATTCTTTATATATTTCTTCTTGACCTGTTTTACTAATTTTAGTTGATATGTGTGGTTCAGTCATATCTCTAATATTAACAGATTCATAACTTATCGTATAGGGTTCTTTGTTTGCAAGATATTCATCTACTTGCAAGAATATGGATATAATTAAGAAGGTTAAGGATATTACTACGATTAGTTGTTGTCTTTCTGTTAACTTGATGTACATCGAACCACTCCTTGATATAGCCAAAGTAGATAGTATTATACTCGTTCTTCCATTTTATGTCAAACTTTATTTAATAAAAAAATCGTCATCTACGACGATATTTTTTAGAATACTCTTTAACAAAATAATCAATTGGTGCTTGTCTTTCGTTTATCATTTTTTGTTTATTAATTATTTCTTTTTTTAATTCTTCTAATTCTTTCTTAGTTGGTTTTTTATCATAACAAACTTCTAAGGCATGTTCTACTAAAATGTCTGCTGCTCTTCTTAATGCAGAAGTACAGTGACAATAATGATCTACTCCAAGGCCGGAGTGTTTTCCTTCCATCGCATACCAACCTTTTGGATATATTCCTTCAATTAATTGGTATAGATTTTTAAATTGATCTCCTCCGTAAGTCTCAGTTAGATTATCAATTAATGCTTGAAGTTTTTTATCGTTTGATTCATTTACTTCATGAACTCTATATAAACAAGGATAATTATTTTCTGCAAAGAAATTAGCTACTCTTGTTCCTGTTAATAACATTGCTTGATAGACTATACTTTCTGATCCTACATTCTTAACTCTTAATTCTGCATTATCTCTAGTATTTTCCTTTACCATTTCATAAAGTTCATTACCTTTATATTTTCTACTAAGAATAGATGCGACATCATGAAGATTTTTAATTGTTGTTCCTAACTCTGAATCATCACAACCTCTATCTAGCATTCTATTTACTTCATTATATGTTAATCTTTTATTATTCTTAGTTATTGTCTTTAAGAATTTTTCATTTACTACTTCACCTTTATTATTTATTTCAAAATAATAACTTCTAGTAAATCTATTTTCATTTTCTTTTAATGAAGCAATATCTCCAGCAAACTCTATTGGAAATAATGGAATCATACTCTTATAATCTTCTCCATCTTTTTTATAAGCAAATGGTAAATATATTGATTGATTTCTATATACTGCTTCTTGAATTATTTCAGAGTTATATGGAAAATAACCTAATACTGAGGCAATATGTACTCCTAATAAATAATTACCATTTCCTAACTTCTTACAAGATAGTGCATCATCTATTTCTACTGTTTCCTCTCCATCCATTGATACTACATAATCTTCTACTAATACTCTATCATTTATTTTACCTGCTTGAGGTTTATTCATTACTTTTAAGGCTTCATAATATAGTGGTGAGAAGTATACATGAATATTATATTTACTAGCAATTTCTTCTACATCTTGTTTTTTAGATGTATTTTTTATTTTTTCTACTAAATTATTTACTCTTTTTATTTTATATTGTCTTTGTTTTTCTATTTCTTTACTTCTACTTAAATCATTTAAATATCTATATATTTTTTCTAAGCATTTCTTCTTTTCTTTATCACTTAAATGAAAACTCTTTTGGGATAAGAATAAAGAAATCATATTATCATAATATGGAATATCTTCTTCAGATTTTTCTTCTATACTTCTTAAATATTTATCTACTACATGTTGAAATATTGGTACTTCATTTTTACTTCTTACATTTGCCATGCTAGGCATCTTTTTAAAAGTATATTCTAAATAATTAATATTTTTAGTTTCATCTATTAAGAATTCTATAAAGTCATATTGTCTTGTGTCTTTTGCTTCATTTATTTGTAATAGTCGTTCTAATTCTTTATCAACTTTATTTAATTCAGTTTTTACTTTACTTACATTTTTAAATCTTCTTTTTCTTTCAAATATTACTCTATCTATTTTTTGTTGTAGTCTAAATATTTTTCTTGCAATACTTTTTCTATTTAATCCTTCTTCATTACGAAGTACTATTTCTCCATATTTTAGAATATCTACTACTCTATCTAATTTTTTAGAATCAGTTAATGAATTAATTTCTTCATCAGTTAATTTAAAAAGAACATTGATACAAGCATCCCCATTACCATTAGAGTATACGAAAAAATCTTTTTCTTTTACTTTAGGCCCAGTGCCTTTTAGGTAACTTTTTAATGCTTTCTCAATGTTCATTTCTAATCCCTCCTGTTTTTACTAATTAACTCAAGATCAATCGTTAGTTGTTTAATTCTTTCTACGATTCGTCGTGCCTTTAATTTGTCTACTCCAGAAGTTGTTGTCGCTAGAGATTTTTCTAATTCATCTAGTGTTAAGTTTGAAGTAAAGAATGTTGGCAGATGATTTTCCATACGATATTGAAGTATTGGTCCTAAGACTTCATCTCTTGACCAGTTACTTACATTTTCTGCTCCTATGTCATCTAGTAACAATAATGGGACTTTTTTTATTTCTTCGAATTGTTCACTGTAATTTGTTTGGAAGGAAGATTTTAATTTTCTTAAGAATTCAGGATAATAAATTAAAATACTTCTTATTTCTTTTTTTGCGAGCTCATTAAAGAGAGCTGCGATTAAATATGTTTTACCTGAACCAAAAGAACCATGTAGGTATACTCCTTTTGGTTTATCTTCTTCTTTATAATTACTCATAAAGTCTTTAAAATACTTTAGTATTGGTAATCTTGCTTTATCATCTTTATATACTTCTTTAAATGAAGCATTTTTTATATCTTGATTAATATCAAATAATTCAAGATTCTTTTTATAAGCATTTTCTTCTTCGCTTTTTAATTCTTTATCACATGCGACATATTCAAATGTAATTATCTTTTCTTTAGCTGTTGGTGTATATCTATATCCAACCACTTTATTCTTACAAGATTCTAATGATTTGCATCCTTTACAATTTTGGCATTCTAAAAATGCATCTTCTAAATTAGAAGTATACTTCATTAACAAATCATCATTACAATTTAAACCGTCTACAAATTTTTTAAAATCCTTGTTTGCACAAGCATCTGCGTAAGAATGAGCAAGGGCAGTTAAATCTACTTTTGGAAGTTCTTCGATTTTTTTCATATAACCACCTCTCTTATATATAAAGTGTATCTAAAATAGACAAAAAAGTCCATAGTGTTTACTTATTTTTACTATTATTTTCTCTGTCTTTATATGTATAATCTTTAACATATTTTAATACTTTTATATCTTCTTTTTTTAAATCTTCACTAAGTAATTCATCTATTGGATTATGTTTATTTTCAATTTGATTGTAATACTCAGCTATTTCTAATCCAGTTTTTCTATCTACAAAGAATCCATTTTCAGTTACAAAGCCTTGAATTGCATTTCTAAGTACTCCCTTTTCTTCCATAGGAAATATTGCATGATGCCCTAATCTAGACATATAGATATTATTGTCTTTTTTTAGTGCTGCACAAATTACTCTTCCATATTCTTCATAATCCATAGTTATTCACATCCGGTAATTATTCTATCATATTTTTTATTAAGGTCAAATTTTAGACTTCCTAATTTATCTGTTCTACAAATAAATGAATTATTAAGATTATCTAATACTTCTCTATTAGGATGTCCATATTTATTTTTTTCTCCAACACTTATTATTGTATATTTAGGATTTATATAATTAATAAATTCTTTAGAAGAACTTGTATTACTTCCATGATGACCAGCTTTAAAAATATCTATTTCATCTAAATTAAATTCATTCATAATGTCTTTTTCTTTTACTACTCCAGCATCTCCCATAAGAAGTATTTTATAATTATTTAATTCTAGATATATTACATTACTATTATCATTTTCATTAGAATAGTCATTTGTATTTAAAAAATAAATATTTGTTTTGTTCCAATTTAATTCTTCGATATTTTTATAATATTTTATTTTTTTCTTTTCTAATAATTTTATTAAATCTTTTTCTAAATAATTATAGTCTCCAATATTAAATATAACTCTTTCTACTTTAATATTATTAATTACATTTTCTGCTTCACCTATATGATCATAATCTCCGTGAGATAGTATCAAATAATCTATCTTTTTTATACCTTTCATTTTTAATAATGGATTAATTGTATTATAAAAAATATTATGATCAGTATCACTTCTTTTACCTCCAGTATCAATTAATATATTATGATTCTTATTATGAATTAATATTGAGTCTCCTTGCCCTACATCTATTGCTTCTAGATATACTGAATTGTCAAAGATTGGTAATAATAAATGAATTAATAATAGTACCGAATAAATAATTATTACTTTTTTATTTTTTGTATAAAGATAGATAAAAACTATTATTAAATAGATTATATAGAAAATTATTGGTATTTTTTTAAATACTAATTTACCTATAGTAATTTTTGATAAAAACATAGATGTGTTTTCTAAGATACTAGTAAATACATTATAGATTGGTTCTAATGGTCTAAATATAAATACTATTAGTGTTAATGGAAAGAGAATAATACTAACATATGGCACAAAGAAAATATTATAAATAATACTTAAAAGATTAAGCTGATAAAAATTCTTTAGAGTAATTGGACTACTTACTAGAAAAGATAATCCTGATACTTTTAAAAGTGATAATACTTTATTATTTGAATTTAAAAGATTAGAACATTTAAGTAGTGAAAAACTAATAAGATATGAATATTTAAATCCTATATCATAGATATAATTTGGATTTATTAATAATGCAATTGATAAGATTACTAAAAATAGATTTTCTTTTTTTATATAAAAATAATAAACATTATTACAAGTAAATAATATATAGAATAATACTCCTCTTAGAATTGATGGAGAAAAGCCTACTAAAAGTAGATACATAATTAAGAATAAAATTATTACTTTAAATCTTTGTTCTTCTCTTAAATGTTTTTTTAATAGTTTATCAATTATTGTAGAGAGTAAAGATATATGCATTCCACTAATTGCGAATAAATGAGAAATACCATTTTCTTGATAGGAACGATAGACATCTTTTTTTATATAAGATTTATCTCCTAATAAAAATGTATTTAAATAATTATTGTCTTTTAAATAATCTTTTGTTTTTTGTTTTAGAAAATAAATTATGTTTTTATTCTTTTTTATTCTTTTAATAGATTCTATTTGCATAGTAAAAAAGATATTATTATGTTTTAAAAATTCTTCATAATTAAATAAGTCTTTTGTTTTATTTTTCTTTGGAGTAGATAATGTACCTATTAGTAATACTTTATCTCCTAAATTATATTTATTCTTTTCACTTGATTTACATATTACTTTTTCTTTTCCTTTAACAATATACTCTGTATAATCTTCTTTTTCTTTTATACTTATAATTATTCCAATTACTTTTGTATCAGTTATTGTATAGAGAGTTTTATGTGGAATACTTAGTCTAATTATTGTGAGTAATAAAACAATAATAAATAATCCATAAAACAAATAATTACACAGTAATATTTTCCTTAATGTTAGCATATGTTGATTCTCCTATACCTGATACATTTTTAATGTCTTCAATAGTTTTAAATGGACCGTTTTTTTCACGATAAGAAATAATATCTTTTGCCCTACTTTCACCTATTCCATTAAGAGTCATTAATTCAGAAATAGATGCAGTATTAATATTTACTTTTCCAGATACTACATTAGTTTGTGAGTTAGAAATGCAAGCATCATTTCTTAGAGAATTATCATCAGGAGATATACATTTATTTTGTAAGTACTCTTCTTGTTTTTTTGTTTCTTCAAAGTTTTTTACTTGTTCTTTACTATAGATAATTATTACCATTTCATCTATTACTTTTTTACTTAAATTAATTACTGATGTATCAGCATTTTCTGTTAGACCCCCTGCTTTATCTATTACGTCTATTACTCTAAAACTAATATCTACTGTGTATGTTCCAGGACTTATTACTTCCCCTTTTATATCAACTGATACTTTTTCTTTTACTTCTTCTTTTAGCTTTTTCTTTGTCTCTTTCTTTTCAGTAATTACAATATCTTCTTCATCTTCCTTAAAATAGAAATAACTAAAGACAGATACACCTAATAATAAAACAATTATTAATGAAATAATTATCTCTTTTCGATATCGATATTTGAATGTTATAAAACCACCTCCTAATTTATTATTCAAAAAAAAAGAGACTTTTCGCCTCTTTTATTATATTTTTTTTACTTGTTTTAATTTTATTATCTTTGGTTCATCAAATATATTTTCTTCATCTGATAGACCACAAACTATTTTTTGCATTAACTCTTCTTCAACTTTAAAGATATCATCTATTTCTATTCTTCCACCTGCAGCTTGAGGATTACCTCCTCCACCGATTGCTTCCATAATATTTCCAACATCTACTTTTTTATTACTTCTGGCAGATACATGAACTACTCCAGGCTCGACAAATCCTAAAGCAAATGATGCATCAATTCCATTAAATTTCATCATACGATCTGCTGCTTTTGCTAAATCTTCTTTTAAATATATTTGATCTGGCATATTTCTATTAATAGTAAATGATACTTGTATTGGTGCAAGTAAAGAGTCACTGTACTTTTTAATAATTGTACCATTAATAATTAAATTACTAATACGGCAGAAACTTTCAAACTCTTCTAAGAAAAGATTATTAACATAATCAGTATCTGCACCATGCTTTATTAGTTTTTCTGCAATTTCATGAGTTTTATCTGTAGTATTAATTTTAAATCTTTTAGTATCTAAACTAATTCCTGCGAGTAAGTAATTAGCTACATCTTGATCAATTGGTTTTCTAGAATATAAAAGTACTCTTGAAACTATTTCACTTGCACTTGATGCATCTAATGAAATATATCTATCTTCTACAGGAATTGATGTTTCATCTTCTTGATGATGATCTATTACAATAATATTCCAAAACTTATCTAAATCATCTTTAACTGAAATCATAGGTTGTTTATTAACATCAGTTACAATTAATAATGATTTATCACTTACTAAATTTAAGAATGTATCTCTGTGAATAATATTAAATTTTCCTTTTGCTTGATCAATTACTTTTTTTACTCCGGGCTCTATTTTTAATTCATTATCATCTACAATTATAAAAGCATCTTTTCCTAATGAATCTACAAAAGAAGCTAATCCTATTGCAGAACCTATTGAATCAAAATCAGGTCCATTATGTCCTACTATAAATACATTATCACAGTAATCTATCTGTTCTTCTAAGGCTGTTTTTAATTCTCTTATATCATCTAACATAAGGTATCACCTTTTTTCTTTTGCGATTTATATTAACATATCTTATTATTTTTTTCAACAAACAAAGAAATTAGAACTCATCGTTCTAATTTTTTACTTATTTCATCATAAACTTTTTCATCTAATTCTTTTAATATTTCTTCTGTTAAGTACTTACATTTATCTGTGTTTTTCCAAGAATTAATCTCTTTATCTTTCCATCTTAATAATTCTTTTTTAGAAATATTTAAAATGTCATAAGACTCATTATTACTCTTTAGTATTTCTTTTATAGTATCTAAATCAGTATCATAATAATTATCCATATCTTTTCTCATTGCTTCATGAGATTTTTCTAAAGGTATTTCTTTTACTATTTCATCTCTAATAGGTATGTAAAAGAAATCATCATATACTATATCAGTAATTACATGAATGTAATAACCTAAAAGAAAATCTTCTGGATAATACTTTTTTTCCATATCATAAAACTTAGTTATTTCTTCTCTCCACTCATCATAATCTTTTCTTCTTTGATGAGCCATCCATCTTTCTTCTTTAGGAGCAAAGCCATCTACATTAGGAGAGTCTGGAGCAAGTAAACCTAAATAATAATCATATGAATTCTTGCCTATTTTTTTACCAATATAATTTCCTACTCTTTCATGGATTTTTACATTTGGCATATTATCAACTCTTTTCTTTTAAAAGACCATTTTCAATACTTACTCTTTGTACTATTGTAAGAGCAGCAACAAGACAGATTGTGAAACTTCCTCCATAACTCATAAATGGTAGAGGTACACCTGTCATTGGGATTAATCCCATAATACCTAATAAGTTTACTGCTATATGTAAGAAGATATAAGCTGCTACTCCATAACAAAGAATTGCTCCTTTATTAGTTGGAGATCTTCTTCCTATTACTAATATTCTATATAGAATATAAAAATACATTAATAATATTATTACTCCTGTTACTACACCTAACTCTTCTACAATAATTGCGAAAATAAAGTCTGTGTATGGTTCTGGAAGATATAAATATTTTTGAGTAGAATTTCCTAAACCTACTCCTGTTAATCCACCATTATTCATGGCAATATAACAGTTACATACTTGATTACCATCTTCTAAGATTCTATCACAAGGATTAGCTATATTAAATCTTTCCATTTGACGGTCTCTTAAAACACTTTTACCCATTCCAAATATAGCAAATAATCCTAATATGAAAATTGCTAAAGCAATAAATACTACTTTATATTTTATTTCTTTTGACATTGGAACAGCTAAGAATATAAGTCCTACAATACATGAATATATTATGGCAGTACCTAAGTCTGGTTGAATTACAATTAATGCCGCAATACCAATACAGATACCTATTGGATATAAACATTTTAACCAACCATTTAATTTATTTTTGTTTACTTCATAATATTGTGCTAAAAATACTATTGATATTACTTTTATAAACTCAGATGGTTGAATTGTAATTGGTCCTAGTTCAAACCAGCTTATGGCATCATTTTTAGCACTACCATAAACTAGTAATGTAACTAAAGCTACTATATTAATAATCATCAATAAATGGGATGTTTTACCATAGACATTTGTATTAAAAGTTATCATTACAAAGAAGAGTAATACACCTGCTCCTAAGAAGATAGCTTGTCTAAAGAAATAATTATAAGGGCTTACTGCTTTGGTCATATATGCGGTTACATTAGACGCAGAAAAAACCATAACCAAACCGATTATGAAAAGAATTAAAGTTATTATTAATAAAGGTTTATCAAGATATTTTAATTTCTTTATCATAACAATCTCCCTTCTATAATAAATATATCATAAGTTTTGAATTAGACCCAAAGAAATACGTACGTTTTACTCACAGATAATGTAAAGTAGCATAGCATATTAGTAAAGGAGGAAGAATATGTATTACTATGGAAATGGACAAGGATGTTGTCCAAGCCAAACTTCCTATTATTACCCTACTAATTCTAATAATCATTATGCTATTGTTTTAGTATTATTTATTTTACTTGTTATTATATTAGGATGTAGAGTTAATAATTAAAAGAACGAATTTCGTTCTTTTTATTTTTATAAAAATAGTATATAATATGCATCAGGTGGTTTTATGGTCGAATATTATAATCTAGCTATACAAACTGTTTCTAAAAAAGTTGATGAGAAACATCCAATGTATCCTTTTATGGTATCTGCATTGTATGGATTATTATCAAAATATGAAGGATATGAAAGTGTTATTATTCCTTTATTTAGAAAGACTGATATTATCTTTGAAAAAGGATATGTACAAGATATATTAAAAAAATATAATCTTGGAGAAGATTTAGTAGATTTTGTTCATGATGATGGATCTAATAAAAGTTCTACTCATGGAGTATCAAATCAAGGACATTCTTTTATAACTGATGAAGAAGGAAAAGTTCACTATTTAAAAGAAAGACCATTTCTTGCTTGTAGTATTAGTAATACTAATATGAGTATGTTACTTAATACTTTTTGTCATGAAATGGGTCATTTAATTAAAGGTGAAGTAAATGGATTCTATCATACTAAAGAAGATGGTAATGATATTTATGTAATTAGAAATGGATTATCACATTATGTTTATAATTATCAAGAAGATTATACAAAACTATTATTTACTCAGTCTGCGGCAATACTAGATGAGGCCATAAACTGTATTCAAACTACTGATGTAATGAAAGAGATATTAAGCTTAAAAGATATTACAAATGATAAAAGAATATTAGAATTCTTAAACGGATTAGATTCTTCTTATTTATTAGAAGATCATGGATATGAAGATATATGTATCTTAGTTAGAGAATTTTGGAGACATCCTACTTATCGAGATTCTATTGAAGATAATATTGTAGTTGGTAATGTTGACCAAATAGTAAATGATTTTGATTCAATATTAGGAGAAGGTTCTTTTGAACAAGTATCATTAATACTAGATAAGATATATCATTTACCTGAAGATGCATCAGAAGATGAATTTAATAATCTAATAGATAATTTTGTTAAGTATTCAAAAGAATACAGAGAAAGAGTAAAAGATGTTGAAAAAAGAAGATAGATTATTTCTTTTACTTTTCAAAACACTTATAATTTGATAAAATATTGGTATTGAGGTGGTATGCGTGTTATTAACTAGCGATATATTAGATGAAAAGGATCCTATACTACGTACTGTTAGTGAGGAAGTTACTTTTCCACTTACAAAAGAAGATAAAGAAACAATGAATACTATGATTGAGTATTTAAGAAATAGTCAAATTCCTAAAATTTCAGAAGAATATAATTTAAGACCTGGATGGGGAATGTCTGCAATACAACTTGGAGTTCCAAAAAGATACTTTGTAGTTGTATCAGAACTTACTGGTCCTGATGATGAGAAAAAAGAATTTGAAACTTATGTAATGATCAATCCTAGAATTATTAGTAACTCTGTTGAACAAATATATGTTGATGAAGGAGAAGGATGTCTTTCAGTAAATAGACCTGTTGAAGGTATTGTTCCAAGATATGCTAGAGTTACAATGGAAGCATATGACATGGAAGGTAGAAAAATACATGTTAGAGCTAGAGAAGATTTAGCAATTTGTTTCCAACATGAATTAGATCATTTAAATGGTATATTATTTGTAGATCATATTGATCCAAAAAATCCGTACAAAGGAAAAGACCAGATGCGAGGCATCTAGTCTTTTTTTTATATTACTTCGTGAGCATCTTCTAGTTTAACACTAACTATCTTTGATACACCTGACTCTTGCATTGTAATACCATAAAGTGTATTTGCATATTCCATTGTTTTCTTCTTATGTGTAATTATTAAGAATTGTGTTTTATCTTTATAGTGATCTAGATATTTACCAAAGTGTTGAACATTTGCTTCATCTAGAGCAGCTTCTACTTCATCGAATAAGCAGAATGGAACAGTTCTTACATTTAGTATGGCAAATAATAAACTTATTGCGGTTAAAGTTTTTTCTCCACCTGATAAAAGTGTTATTGTTGTTAACTTCTTGCCTGGAGGAGATGCAACTATATCTACACCAGTATTTAAAATGTCTTCTGGATTAGTTAGTTTTAAGTCGGCATGACCACCACTAAATAATTCTTTAAACACTTTTTGGAACTCTACTCTAATTTGTTCAAAAGTATTTGCAAATTCTTCTTTCATGACATCATCCATTTCATTCATGATATCAAGTAAAGTAGTTTCTGCATTTAATAAATCTTCTCTTTGCTTAGTTAAGAATTCATAACGAGTATTTACTCTTTCATATTCTTCTATTGCATCTAAATTAACCATACCAATTCGTTTAATATTAGCACGATAAACATTAACTTTCTTACGAGCTTCTTCAGGTTCAATATCAAGTACATATTCTGCTTTAGCTCTTTCATATGTTAATTCATAATCTTCTGATAATATATTTAACATATTATCAAGTTTTACATCAGAACGATTAATACTTATTTCTAATTCACGAGATTCTTTTTCTAAATTACGTAATCTTTCTCTTTGTAATTTATCATTTGCTTGAGACTCTTCAATCTTAGATTTTAATCTATCTATTTCTTTAGATAATGATTTAATATGAATCTCAATCTCTTCTTTTAGTGCAGTTTTTTCATGATACATTCTAATTAGTTCTTGTTCTTTCTCACTAATAGAATTATTCTTGATAGAGTCTAAGGACTCTTCTTCTTTTTGTACTTTATTTAGACTTTCAACAAGTTCTTCTTTTTCTTGTTTTTTACTATCTAATCTTTCTTTAATATTTACTCTTTCTTTAGATAAAGTAAATAATTTTTCTTCTATTTCAGTTGATTCAGTACTATTATCTTGAAGTTCTTGTTCTATCTCATCTTCTTCTTTCTTTAATAGAGATTCTGTTTCTTCTAAGTGTTTTAATTCTTGATTTAATATAACCGCACTCTTTGTAATATTAGCAGATCCTCCTGTAAGAGATCCTCCTACATTTACTACGTCTCCTTCAAGAGTTACAATTTTATATTTTGCTTTAATCATATGAGATAGGCGTGTTGCGCTATCCATATTTGTAGTTACTACTACATTTCCTAATTGATTCTTAATTACATTATCATATTCTCTATTATATGTAATTAAGTCTGACATTACTCCTAAGTAATCAACACTATTTTTTAAGATATTAATTGATTCATTATCTACATAACGCTCTTTAATTACTGACAATGGGAAGAATGTTGCACGACCTAATTTCTCATCTTTTAAATAATTAATTGCTCGTTTAGCTGAATCTTCATCTTTTGTAATAACAAAGTTCTTACAAGCTGAAATTGCAGTATTTAAAGCTTTTGCATATTCAGAATCACAATCTACTACATTGCCAATAGTATTATAAATCCCTGTTAAAGAAGAATTCTTTAATACTCTTCTAACACTATTAGGCATATCAGTACCTTGTTCTATTTCCATCTTCAAATTTTCTATTTTATGTCTTGTAGAAATAAGTTCTTGATTATGTCTAGAATAATCATTAACTAATAAATTCTTTTTAGTTTTTAATGTTTGTAAGTCTTTTTCAACAGTAGATAATTCTTCTTCTATTCTACTCTTTTCTTTTTCTATTTCTTCTATATCAACATTTAAAATACTAAGAGTAGAATTCATCTTTTCTTTTTTATCTAATACTCTACGTATTTCTTCTTTAACTTCTTCTTCCTCTTTTGTTGTCTTACTCTTTTCTTCTAATAAAGATTTTTCTCCATCGATTCTAGTTCTCTCTTCTATTACTTTTAATAATTCTCTATTATAATTAGCTTTTTCAGTTTCTAATTTTTCTAAAGTATTATTATCATCTAAGTAATTAGCATCTGTCTTACTAGACTCATTAGAAATAGTCATTATTTCATTATCTACTTTTTCTTTTCTCTTTTTAGAGTTTTCTACTTCATTATTTATATTTTCAATATCATAAGCAAGTATTGCCACTTCATATTTATCTAAACCTTCTTTATTTTCTAAATACTCTTTAGCTTTCTCACTTTGAATTCTTAATGGTTCTACTTGATTTTCTAATTCTACAATAATATCGTTAACTCTATCTAAGTTATTATGAGTTCTATCTAGTTTTCTTAAAGCTTCTTCTTTTCTCTTTTTATATTTTAAAATTCCTGAAGCTTCTTCAAATATAACTCTTCTATCTTGGGCAGAATTAGAAAGAATTTTATCTACTTCACCTTGAGAAATAATATTGAATGATTCTTTACCCATACCAGTATCTAATAATAGATTACTAATATCTTTTAATCTACATCTTTCATTATTTAAGTAATATTCATTTTCTCCACTACGATACACTCTTCTTTTAATAGATATTTCAGTATATGGAACATTTAAATAATGATCAGTATTATCAAATATTAATTCTACTGAAGCTACATTTAGAGGGTTTCTAGATTTTGATCCAGAGAAGATGACATCTGTCATTGAGCCATCACCACGAAGAGACTTAACGGATTGTTCTCCAAGTACCCAACGAACGGCATCTACAATATTACTTTTACCTGAACCATTTGGTCCAACAATACAAGTAATTCTACCATCTAAATTTAATTCAATTTTATCTGCGAAGGATTTAAATCCACTTGTAACTATTCCTTTTAAGTACATACTCTTCACCCTATCTAATATTATATACTATAATCATTTATTTCACAAACAATAAATAAAAAAAGAACCAATTGGTTCTTTTATGTTTTTATTAAGACATTTGCTCTTGTTACATTTGTGTTGACAGCTGCATCAGGATCAGGATTCTCATTTCCAACATGTGTTACTATCCAATCAACATCATTGCTATCTTTTACATATACTTTCTGAGTTGTTTTTAGATAATTGCCACTAGAAGAATTACCATGTTTATATCCTAACATGTGTCCATAATTAGTTACGTTTGAAAAATCAAATGATGATAAGTCTAACTCTAAGTTATCATTAGCAAAGCCTATTCCTGCAAGCATCCATGTCATATTTGTAACATTGCTTGTATCAAATTTTGATCCTAAATCAATAGTAAAGGTGGAATTGCTCTTTCCACAATCTTTAAACATACAATACATTGTAGTTACTTTACTTGTATCAAATTTGTCACCTAGATCTAATGTAAATACTACACTATTATAACCTGTAGACGAAAACATATGTGACATTTCTGTAACATTGCTCGTATCAAATTTATCGCCTAAATCTAATTCAAACACTGTACTGGTATTACCTGTATTTGAAAACATCCCATTCATCATAGTAACGTTACTTGTGTCAAATTTGTCTCTTAAATCTAGCGTGAAAACTGTACTATTATAGCCTGTAGATGAAAACAATGATTGCATATTAGTTACTTTGATAGTTTCAAATTTATCTCCTAGGTCTAATGTGAACATTTGGCTACTATAACCAGCATCTTTGAATAAATAACTCATATTTTTCACATTACCCGTATCAAATTTGGAACCCAAATTCAATTGAAATGTTGTGCTATTATAACCAACTCCAGAAAACATATAGCTCATATCAGTAACGTTACTTGTATCAAATTTTGAGCCTAAATCTAGTGTGAACAATGTGCTGCTATATCCTGTAGATGAGAACATATAACTCATATTTGTTACATTACTTGTATCAAATTTAGAACCTAAATCCAGTGTAAATATTTGACTATTATGACCAGTGCGACAAAACATCCAACTCATATTTGTAACATTGCTTGTATCAAATTTGTCACCTAAATTTAGTGTGAATACTGTGCTTGTATAACCTGTTGATGTAAACATTGACTGCATATTAGTAACACTGCTTGTATCAAATTTTGAGCCTAGATTAATTGTAAATACAGGACTGCTATATCCAGTGTATTGAAACATAGCTCCCATTTTAGTAACATTACTTGTATCAAATTTAGAACCTAAATCTAAGGTAAAGACTGTACTTTTGTAACCCGTTTGATAAAACATAACACCCATATTAGTTACTTTACTAGTGTCAAATCTTGTTCCTAAATTCAAAGTAAAATTAATGTTAGAATAACCAGTATTATAAAACATTGATTGCATGGTTGTTACATTACTCGTATCAAACTTGTCTCCTAAATCTAGTGTAAAAGCTGTGCTTTCTTGCCCCGTATATCCAAACATCAGCTCCATACTTGTAACATTACTTGTATCAAATTTAGAACCTAAATTTAATGTAAAGATTGTACTTTTATTTCCCGTATATGCAAACATATTATACATATCAGTTACATTGCTTGTATCAAAGTTGTTGCCAATGTTTAGGGTAAACATAGGACAATTCATTCCTAAATTTTTAAACATAGAATTCATATTTGTGACGTTACTTGTATCAAATTTATTCCCTAAATCTAATGTAAAGACCTGACTGTTCTTTCCTAAAGACATAAACATTCCTTCCATATTTGTTACTCTAGATACATCAAGAATGTCTATTCCATTTAATTGATCAACATATTCAAAGCCATAAAATAAATGTTTGCTATCTTCATGGGCATATAAATGTCCATCACCCTGTATATATAAATCATACATTGTGTTGTCATCTTGATTTGTTGTAATATAGGCCATTACATTTCCATTACCTGCAACACCAATATCCCAACTGGCAACTACATTGTTTGGTGGGTTTATTTCATCATCTAATGTGATTGTTTTTATTTTTTGCTTGTATTCACTGCTTCTAAAAGCAGTTGGATCACTTACAGATGTTCTCCTTATAATTGGCTCTCTATACTTTTTTACTACTAAGTTTCCAGTTATACCTAAATTTGTATTTAATAAAGAATATCCAACAGTTAGACACAACACAAAAACTAGAATTGCAAAGATTCTATATTTTCTATTATCAAATCTACGCTTTCTTCTAGTTATTTTCATATATAGTACTCCTAGTTTAATTATACTATTCTTAGCATTATACCTCAATAAATGAGAGTATATAATGCATTTACTTTACAATAATAAACACAAAAAAGAACCAATTGGTTCTTTTATGTTTTTATTATGACATTGGCTGTTGTTAAGTTTGTATTTGGATATTCAGTAGCTAAATATCCTACATTAGTCAATATCCAATTTTGATCATTAGCATCTTTTACATAGATCTTTTGAGTTGTAGCCCATCCACTAAACATTCCAGCTGGTGTTCCTGACACATTACTAAAATCAAACGTAGATAGATCTATTTCGAAAGATGTATTACTATGTCCTGTGTTATCAAACATAGAACTCATGTACTCTGTATTGGCAGTATTAAACTTGTTTCCTAAGTCTAACGTAAATGTTTGATCAGAGTACCCTGTGTCATTAAACATACTTCCCATACTATTAACATTACTTGTGTCAAAATTAGGCCCCAAATTTAATGTTAATGACGTACTATTATATCCAACATAGCTGAACATACTGGACATATCATATACATTTTCAGTATTAAATTTATTCCCCAAATCTAATGTAAATATCATACTATTATACCCTACATCACGAAACATTTCTTCCATTGTTGTTACATTGCTGGTATCAAAATTTGGTCCTAAATTTAAAGTGAATAATTGACTATTTTTTGCGGCTTCTTTAAACATCATGCTCATATCATAAACGTTAGATGTGTCAAAGCATGAAAGATCTAAAGAAAATGGTTGTGTATTCTCTGCATTAATTCCATAAAACATATTGGACATATTTGTTACGTTACTAGTATTAAATTTATCTCCAAAATCAATTGTAAAAACTGTACTAACATTTGCTGTTCTACAAAACATACTTGACATATCTTCAACATTACTTGTATTAAATTTATCACCTAAATCTAAAGTGAATGAGGTATTTGAATAACCAACTGAAGTAAATAGTGCAGCCATATTTGTTACATTACTTGTATCAAATTTATCACCTAAATCTAGTGTTAAAATAGAACTGTTAAATCCTATGTCACAAAACGTAGCGGACATATTTACTACACTGCTTGTATCAAAATTTGGACCTAAATCCAAAGTAAATACTGGGGAATTGAACGCTGTACTATAAAACATATTACTCATATCAGTAACATTGCTTGTATCAAATTTATCGCCTAAATCTAATGTCATAACATTACTGTTATATCCTGTAAATGCAAACATTTCTCTAGTATCTGTTACGTTGCTGGTATCAAATTTGTTTCCAAGATTTAATGTAAAACCTGTTGATTCATATCCAGTTTCGTAGAACATTCTTGACATATTTGTTACATTACTTGTATCAAACATAGGGCCTAAGTTTAGAGTGAATCCAGTACTATTATGGCCAACTCCATTAAACATATCTGACATATTAGTTATTTTACTGGTATCAAATTTATTTCCAAGATCAAGTGTTATAACTCTACTTTCAACTGCTGTCCTATGAAAAATTCTAGTCATATTTGTTACTTTGCTTGTATCAAATTTATTTCCTAAGTCTATGGTAAAAACTTGACTGTAATATCCTGTATAGGCAAACATCTCAGTCATATTTGTTACATTACTTGTATCAAATTTATCTCCTAAATCTAATGTCATTACTGTACTTTTATTTCCTGTAGAATAAAACATCCTATACATATCTGTTACATTTGATGTATCAAAGCTATTACCCAAATCTAATGTGAATCCAGGGCACAAACAGCCTGCTTGATAAAACATTTGCCTCATAGTTGTAACACTTTTAGTATCAAAATTATCACCTAAATTTAGGTTAAATGAAGTACTTGCTTTATATCCTGCTCTATAAAACATATTCTCCATAGTTGTAACATTACTTGTATCAAATTTATCCCCAAAGTCTATGGTAATTGTTGAACTTTCATATCCTATTTGTTCAAACATGTGAGACATATTTGTTACACTACTTGTATCAAACTTATTTCCTAAATCTAAATTAAAATCTGTAGCTGTGTAACCTATATTATAAAACATATAACTCATATCTGTAACATTACTTGTATCAAATTTATTTCCTAAATTTATTATTAAATTTCTATTACTAGAACCAACGCGGAAGAACATCCAAGACATATCTGTAACATTACTTGTATCAAAATTATCACTTAGATTAAGTATGAACGAAGAACTACCTATAATATAAAACATATGAGACATATTTGTGACTCTAGAAGTATCTAGTTTATCTAAACCTTCTAAAACATTTACGTTTCCAAAACCACTAAAAAGATAGCTACTATCCTCATTGGCATATAAATGTCCATCTCCTTGTATGAAAAGATCATAACACCAGTTATCTTCTTGGAACTTTAAATATGCCATTACTCTTCCATTACCCGCCTCACTTATATCCCAAGAAGCAACTACATTGTCTGGCGGATTAATTTCATTATCCAAATAAATTGCTTTTATTCTACTTTTATAGTTACTTCCTCTAAAAGCTGTTGTATCAGATTCTGATGTTTTTCTAATAATAGGATCCTTTATTCTTGAAATATTTATTGCTCCAGAAATTCCTAAACCAACACTAAGAATAGAATAACCTACTGTTAAACACAACACAAAAACTAGAATGGCAAAGATTCTATATTTTTTAGTATCAAATCTACGCTTTCTTCTAGTGAATTTCATATACAATACTCCTAGCTTAATTATAATATTACTGGGAGTGTTTTACAATTATATATTGTAAATAGCACTGTTAATTTACATTACTCTGTAAGTAAAGTGTTTACAGTAACGAATCTATATCCTTTTTTATTTATATAGTCTATAACTGTACTTAATTCTTCTTCTGTATAAGAGTTTATTGTGATAGATATAATCATGCCATTTTCTAAGTTTTCTTTTACTTGTTTTAATAAATTATCTTTAAATATATATTTTGGTTTAATTGTGTGTTTATTCTCTTTTCTACATAGATTTAATAATTCATCATTTTCTTCTTCTGTATAACAATAATTTGTTTTTTCCTTAGTTATATTTTCTAAGTAAGACATTGATGTTTTCATAAAAGAGGAATTATATTTACCTTTAAATGATAATATTTCATATTGATTATTTTTGTTTTTATTTATGATACTTATGAATCTATCTAGATCATTTCCATCAATAAAAAAAGTAGCTGGTACTTCTTTTTCTTTTAAAATACTTATTACTTTTGATATTTCTTTCTTTTCTTCTACTTTAAATATTATTGAGACTAGTCTATTTTCTTTATTTCCACTACTAATATATTTATCATAATGATTATTTACTGAGATAGTTGGTTCTATTTCTTTTAGAACAGTCATTGCTTCATTATATGATCCATATTTTTTCATTTCATTAAAACTCTTATTTATATCTACTTCTATTCCTTTTAATCCTGGAATAATAGTATTTTCTATTATTTCAGCATTAATTGGTTTTATTTCATATTTTGAAATACTATCTTCTATTTTTCTCATTATAGGATCTTTCTCTCTTAAAACACTTATTGAATAATTTGTATAATAGATACTTACTAGTAAGAATAGTAATAATACTATGTACTTTGTAATTTTCATAGAATCACCTATTCTACTATATGAAAAAAGAAACTCTTTTATGAGTTTCCTTTTACTGTTCTACATTTATAAATATAACTTGCTCCAAAGCTTAGGATTACTACTCCTAATAAAGTTTCTACTAATCCATTTGAAGCTGTATCTGGTGAATCTACTGTATATGATGTTTCTGTATAATCATCTTCAATTGGTTCTAGAGAATCCTCTTCATCTAGTTGTTCTTCTTTTACTCTGTTATTTTCTTTTTGAACAATGTTTACTTTTGGTTCTTTAGATTTAGTTGAAGAATTTTCATTACGATGTGCAAGCTTTACTAATAATACAATTATTAGAACAAAAATAATTGCGATAACGATCCACTTTAATAGTAATTTTAAAAATTCCATACAATTCCTCCGTTTGATGCAATATATTCTAGCACAAGTATTATAAAAATGCAAAAGAAAAGAAGTGATTTCACTTCTATTCTTCAGTTTCTGGAACTGTTTCTTCTACTTTATTTTCGTCTTCTTTTTTAGTCTTTTTTTCTTTTGGAGCTGGAAGAGCGTCTTTTCTTGAGAAGTTTTGTCTTCCTCTCTTATCCATTCCTAAAGCTTTTACAATGATTTCGTCTCCAACTGAAACTACATCACCAGCTTTTTCAACACGTTCATGAGCAAGTTGTGATACATGTACCATTCCTTCGCATCCTGGCCATAATTGTACGAAACATCCGAAGTCTTCTACTTTAACTACTTTTGCTTCATAAATTTTTCCAACTTCTACTTCACGTACGATTTCTTCAATCATTTCACGTGTCTTATTAATTATATCTCTATCAGAGTGGTAAATAATAACTCTACCATCATCTTCTAATTCTACTTTAACAGCATTTACATTTGTAACTTCTGTAACATTTGATGCTTCGCAAATGATCTTAGTAATCATTTCTCCACCCTTACCAATAACATCTTTAATCTTAGCAGGGTTGATCATGAATGTTTCCATCTTTGGAGCATACTTAGATACTTCAGGTCTTGGTTCTGGAATTTGTTTCTTAATTACATCCAAGATTTGTAATCTTGCTTTCTTAGCTTGAGCTAATGCTTCTTTTAAGATTGATTCTGTGATACCACTGATCTTAATATCCATTTGAAGTGCTGTAATACCTTTTTCTGTACCAGCTACTTTAAAGTCCATATCACCTAAGTGATCTTCCATACCTTGAATATCTGTTAGGATTGTATAATCATCTTCATGAGTAATTAATCCCATTGCGATACCTGCAACTGGAGCTTTAATAGGAACTCCTGCAGCCATTAGTGACATACATCCTGCACAAATAGATGCTTGAGATGAAGATCCATTTGATTCTAGAATTTCTGATACAACTCTTATTGTATATGGGAATTCTTCTTCACTTGGAATAACTTGAGCTAAAGCTTTTTCTCCTAAAGCACCATGACCAATTTCACGTCTACCTGGTGAACCATATCTTCCTGTTTCTCCTACTGAGAATTGTGGGAAGTTATAATGTAACATAAATCTCTTTTGATCTTCTAAACCTAAACCATCAATAATTTGATGTTCATTTAAAGCACCTAATGTTGTTACAGATAAAGCTTGAGTTTCACCTCTTGTGAATAATGCAGATCCATGAGTTCTTGGAAGTAAATCTATATCTGTTGATAATGGCCTAATTTCATCCATCTTTCTTCCGTCTGCTCTCTTACCTTCTTTAACAACGATACTTCTGAATAAGTTATATTCAATATCAGATACAACCATTTGTACTTTAACAAGTAACTCTTTTAATTCTTCTTCTTTCATTGAGTCTTCATTTTCTTTTGTGAATAACTCATTCATTTCTTCTTTGATTGCATCAATAGCGGCATATTTCTCTAATTTTTCTTTAATTCTTAGAGCTTTATCCATCTTATCAGTTACTAATCCTTTAATTCTTTCGATTAGTTCTGGTTCTGGAGTAAGAGTTTCATATTCCATTTTCTCTTCTCCAATTTCATTAATAATTTTTTCTTCGAAACTAATTAATTTTTTAATTGCTTCATGTCCAAACATTAATGCTTCTAACATTACATCTTCAGATACTTGTTTAGCTGAAGACTCAACCATGTTAATAGCATCTTTTGTACCAGCAACAGTTAACTCTAATTCAGAAATTTCACATTCTTCTGGAGTTGGGTTAATAATAAATTCACCATTTACTCTACCTACTTTTACACCAGCAATTGGTCCATTGAATGGAATCTTTGAAATAGATACTGCTAAACTAGATGCTAACATTGCAGTTAACTCAGGAGAACAATCTTGATCTACTGATAAAACTGTTGAAATGATTTGTACTTCATTTTTGAATCCTTCTGGGAATAGTGGACGCATTGGTCTATCAATCATTCTTGCAGCTAATGTTGCAGCATCACTAGGTCTACCTTCTCTTTTAATAAATCCTCCTGGGATTTTACCAACAGAATATAACTTTTCTTGATAGTTTACTGTTAGTGGGAAGAAATCTGACAATAGATTAACATTTTTTGATACAACAGCAGCAGTTAAAATAACTGTGTCATTGTAACGAACTAGAACTGCTCCATCTGCTTGTTTAGCTAATTCTCCATGTTCTACTACAATTTTTCTTCCATAGAAATCAAATTCATATACTTTCTTTTCCATATTTACTCCTCTTATGTATAATTAATTGTCTACTATTTAGTTCTGTTCCTTATATGAAGTTCCATAACTTTGTCCTTTGGCATTAATCCTTCTTCTACTTCTATTACTTCTTTAAAAGGTTTTAGATTAGGTCCTACTATAATGTCTCCTTTTTGTAACATTCCATCTTTATGAGATATCTTTGTATTTGAAATAAGACATATGTAATCAGGATCTTTATTATCATTATCTACTCTTTGTAATAAGATGTCTTTGGCAATTATTTTATATGAGTATTTATAATCAATTATCTTAGGCATATACCAATCTTCATTTATCATTGGTATATTACAATATGCACACATAAACTGCATGTATGGTTCTAAATTAACTTTAGTTATGCTTTCTTTAAAACCATAAACACTAGTTACTTCTCCTAAATCTCCTATAAATAACTCATCTACTCTAATTCTTTCATTTGCATCTTTTTGATATTTCTTTTTTGCTTTCTTTTTAGAAGCAAATCCTTTTAATGAAATAAATCTATTATAAGGTAAGATTGTTGTTTCTAATAAATCATCTACTGTATATTTAGTATTTGTTTCTAAATCAACAAAACTATTTTCATCTATTTTATATAATAAACATCTTTCCTTATCTTTATTAAAGCCAATAAATATATTCTTCTTTTTCAACTTAATCCCCTCTAATTAAAAAAATAGACACTAAAAATTGTGTCTACTTTCTTAAACCTAATTTTTTAATTACTTCACGATAACTTGGAAGATCTTTCTTAGCTAAGTATTGTAACATATTTCTACGTTGTCCTACTTTCTTTAATAATCCTCTACGTGAATGGAAATCGTGAGTGTGTACTTTTAAGTGTTCAGTTAATTCATCAATTTCTTTTGAAAGAATTGCGATTTGAACTTCAGCTGAACCAGTATCATTTGCACTCTTAGCGAAATCCTTAATGATCTTTGCCTTTTCTTCTTTTGTTAAAGCCATCATTAACACTTCCTTTCTATCAATCCACCGTAACTAAGTAAAAAGTCGGAAATTCTATTTACCTGGAAACGGTAAGTACTTGTATTATACTATTTGTTTACTTAAATTGCAAGTTATTTTGATTTTACATTCTCATCTTCTTGGTCTGGTGTTCCATAGAACATTGATAGATATGCATTATATTCTTCATCAGTTTCATCTTTTCTTTGTTTTCTTTGTTTAATAACATTTTCAGCTTTTACTGAATCTAGAACTTTTTTATTTAAAATACTATCTTTTAATAATTTAAGATATTCTTTATCATATTTTTGATCAGAATGTTTTTCTTCTTTTGGTAGAATTACTGGTTGTTGTTTTTCTTTTTTGCTTAAGTTTTCTTTTTCAGGAATTACATTAAACATTCTATCATAGTATCCTTCTAGATATGCGGCATATAATTCATCTGATTCATTTTCTCTTCTAAGTCTAGGTCTAGGTCTATATTCATCTTCTTCTTTTTTCTCAACTTGCTTTTCTTCTACTTTTTCTTCTTTAATAGGCTCTTCCTTAGCTTCTTCTACAGTATCTTCTTTTTCTACTGTTTTATCATTATCAAATTCAATTGCTACATACTCTATTTGATATGGAGCATATTTATTTGTACTATTATTGATAATATTAATTGCTTCTGTTGGATCTATTTCATATACTATGAAATCTCCTAGTAATACTTTATGATGATCATCATCTAAATGGAATCTCATCATTACATCTTTTGTTACAAAAGCTCTTTCTGATCTATTAACATCTCTATAGATTTTAATAACGTCCATTGGTTCTTCCATTTGTCTACGAACAGTTTCTTGTGTTTCATCTTCTAATTCATTATTAAAATCAAAGTTTTGATAACGAATATCATAAGGAGCAAATCTATTATCGGCATTTTCAATGATATAAATAGCTTCTTCTGGTTTAATCTCATATAATTCATCACCATTGTCTAAACATAATTTATAGTAAGGCATTTCTATTTTGAATTTATCTAGTACTGGCTTAGTTACAAATACTCTTTTTAAATCATCTTTGTCTCTATAAATTACTACTTCATCCTTTTTATCTTCTACTATTTCAAATTCTTCTAATTCTTCCATTTATAACACTCCTTATCCTACTATTAAAATTATATTATAAAAAATAATAAAAATCAATTCTAGAATTAGACAATTAGACAAGTATTTTTAATCTATTTTCTTTATTATTCTTCTATTTTATGATATTTTATAATTGGTGATAGTATGAAAATCTTGAATGATAGAATCGACAAGATTATAAAAGGTCTAATAGTTTTATGTTTATTCTATGGATCAGTTTATTTTCAATACATTCCTTTTAGATTATTTAATGAACAATTAAGTAATTTTGCTGGTAATACTAGAATAAGTGTCTTACTTAGTGCTTTTTCTGATTTAATATTATTATTTATACTTATATGTATTTATTATAAAGATTTAAAAGAAGACTTTAAGATATTTAAAAAAGACTGGAAGAAAAATATGGATACTGGTATTGCTTGTTGGGTTGTTGGTCTTATAATTATGGTTTTATCTAACAGTATCTTATTAGTATTCTTTCATGCAAATGGTGCGAATAATGAAAATTTAGTTAGATCTATGATTCATTCTTTACCATTAATTATGGGTCTTAATGTATGTGTACTTGCACCTATTATTGAAGAAATAGTTTTTAGAAAAACTTTATATGATGTATTTAAAAGAAGAGAAATATTTGTTATTTTATCATTTTTAATGTTTGGTTATGCTCATGTATCTAGTATGGCTTCTACATTTGTTGATTGGCTATATATTATTCCATATGGAGCTTTAGGTGGAGCATTTGCATTTGCATATCACAAAACAAATACTATTTATACAACTATATGTCTACACATGATGCATAATTTATTTACATTTTTACTTGTTTTAGTGATATAGAAAGGAGTATTTATGAATATTGTCAGTAGCTGCTACGACTATGCATTAGTAGGTATTTTGGCAGTTGTAAAAAGATTATTAAATCTATTTCAGATTATTGCCCCTATTTTATGTATTGTTAGCTTATCAATTACTTTTATTCAATTAGTAAGAGATCCTGATAATAATAAATTAATTAAAAAGGTAAAGAATTCTATAATTGCTTTATTTATGGTTTTCTTTGTACCGGTTATTGTTAATGTAGTTTTAGGTGCTTTGGGAGAGACTACTTCTATTAGTTCTTGTTGGGAATTAGCTGGTAATGTTCATATGAACTCTACTTATATTCCAATTGATGATAGGAGTAAAACTTCTATATTATATGATCCTGATATGTATTTAACTGGTAATGTAAAAGTACTAAAAGAATTAGTTTATTATAGTCAAGGAAATTATCCTAATGATTTATTCTGTAGCGGAGAAAATACTATCGCAAATTCTGGATGTGGAGCAGTATCTTTCGCAATGATTGCATCTTCTTATGTTCATCCATCTTATAATCCACCTACTGTTGCGAGATGGTTCTGTTCTAATAAATATAGTTTATCTGATGGTGGATTACATGAAAATGCTGTAATGTCTAAAGATACATTAGATAACTTTGGTCTTACAGGTGAAGCTTTATTTAATAAAACAGGACAAAATGATAAGAACTATGGCACAGAGTATAATTCTATTGAAGGTTCTAGAATACTTAGAGCAGTTAACTCTGGTAAATCTGTAATGTTTGGTATGCCTGGACACTGGGCAGTTGCAGGACCTAATATACAATGTTCTAGTGATAAGATTTATCTATATAATCCTTCAAGACCTACATCTAATGGTTGTTATTCACCTGAAGAATTATTCAATTATACTTATAACTACAATAATCGTTGTAGAACTGCTAATTGGTGTGGATGGGATGTTGCAATATCCCTATCTAGTAGTTAGGGGGTAAAATATGAAAAAAATAATTATATCTTTATTTGTAATTGTTTTATTTGTTACTGGTTGTTCTTTAGGAGAAGCAGAACATGATGTTAATACAATATTCTATAGTCTAGATATTAGTAATTATTATAAAGAGAATATTACATTTACTTTTCCATCAAATGCTTATGAACTTGCAGTTAATAGTATGGATTCTGATTATGATTCACTTGAATACATATTATTGATAGATAACTTCTCAAGACCAATTCATAATAATGTTTATACTTATTATGGTAAGAATATTAATCAATTTAAAAAAGCAGTTGAAGCTCAACTTGACTTCAACTACTTAGAAAAAGATTTTGTTAATTCAAATTATATTAATACATGTTTTGAAAAGCCTTCTATTAAAGATGAAGATGATTACTTAGAAATTGATTTAAAAGGTGCTTTCTATTGTTTACAAGATAAGACAATGGTTATTGAAGTATCTTCTATCTATCCTGATCAATATAGTAATGGAACTTATATTGATGGTAAAACTCAATGGGTTATTGATAAATATAATAAAGATAATGTAGATATCTATTATAAAGTTATGCGTAATAAGAAAAGTATGGCTACATCTTATGGAGTATTACAAAAACATATTGATCATGATACTTTAGCAATTATAGAATTCTTTATTATAGTTGGAGTATTAATAGTTGGATTCTTCTTCTATAAATTCTTATACAATAGACAATTTCATGAATAAAAAAAAGAGGTATTAAATACCTCTTTTTATTCTCTTATCAATCAAGGCAACTACTAAACATATTACTGCATCAATACCTATTGTGATAAAGTATTTTAACCAGTATCCATCTTGTATTACTAAGTTTAAATACATTAATGTATAAATCATATAATAAACAATAATTGAGAATATATAATTTAATAATACTAATATATATGGACTTCTAGTATTGTTTAGTAAAAATACATAAATCATTAAGTTTACAAATTGACTTACTACATATCCACAAAAATCACCTACTAGAGTAGATAGTACTAATCCTTTACCTAAAGCAAATTCCATAGTAACTATAAATCCTACAAAGATTACTCCAGAGATAGCTATTGCGGCTATCGCTTTTTTATAGTCATATTTCTTACAAATATAATTTGATAAGAAATAAATTCCTGGGATTAGAAAAATATTATATCCTAATTCACATCCCATAAACATAAACTTATAACTTTTTACTGATTGAATTAATATTGTTAATGTTGTGAGTAATAGCACGTAAATCCAGCAATCGTTGTATTCTTCTACTAATTGCTTTTTTTTCATTAACATTCCACCTCTTATTCTTTTTCCTTGATTTCTTTAATTAGCGACTCAATATGTTCTCCATAAGCAATTGATTCATCATAGATAAATCTTAACTCTGGAGTATGACGTACTTCTACTTTTTCGGCCAATTTAGTACGTATAAATGGAGCTGCCTTTTCTAAAGCTTGTTTGGTTGATTCTTTTTTCTCTTTATCTAATACTGTGTAGTAAACTTTAGCAAAACTTAAATCATTTGTTACTTCTACTCCCGTTACTGTAACAAATTTAATTTCCTGATCCTTTACTTCACGCATTAGAATAGTACTTATTGCTTCTTGATAAGTATGATTTAATCTTTCTATCTTGATACTCATTATATCACTCCTTATCTTTTATTTGGTTTTTTTGAATATACTAAAGCTTCTCCTTCTTGTTTAAAACTTTTTTGATATTCTAAGTCTGTAAATTCAGGTATACCAAATTCATGATTAACTGTATCATATACATCTTTTAATTCATAACCATTATCAGTTGGAAGATAAGTAGCAATTGCGGTTCTGTCCTCATTTACTCTGATAAGGTTATTTTGATGTTTCATATAATCTACAATATTCATATGAATTAATGTATGTTCTCTCATTCCTGAAGATGGACTTTCTATATAGCGAACTACTACATTCATGAAGCCTTCTCCTGCGACAAACTCTAATAGAGAGTTATCATTTAATAATTCACTATATAACACTAATCTTTCTTGATCTTCTTTTATTGTTTTTTTCATGTTTATAATTTTATCTCTTGATCTCTACTAATTCGTATACTTCAATGATATCTCCTTCTTTATAATCTTGACAATTCTCTAGAGTCATACCACAGTCCATATCCTTTTTAACTTCTTTTACTTGATCTTTTTCATGTTGTAATGAATTTACTGATCCATTATAAACAACTATATCATCTCTGATAATTCTTGCTTTTAAATTATTTTTAATAACACCACTTGTTACATGGCATCCAGCTATTAAACCTACTTTTGAGAATTTAAAGATTTGTCTGATTTCAGCAGTACCAATAACTTTTTCTTCAAATTCTGGTTCAAGCATTCCCTTCATAGCATTTTCAGCATCTTCTACTACCTTATAGATAATATCATATGTCTTAATATCAATACCATATTGTTTAGCAGTATCCATTGTAGAAGCATTACCTCTAACATTGAATCCAATGATAATTGCATGAGATGCACTAGCTAAAACTACATCACTTTCAGTGATTGCTCCTACTCCACCTCTAATTACAGATACTTTAACACCTTCAACATCAATCTTTTCTAAAGCATTTTTAACAGCTTCTAGAGAACCATTAACATCTGCTTTAAGTACGACATTGATTTCTTTTTGTCCTTCTTTAATTCTACCGAATAAATCTTCTAGACTCATTCCACTAAAGTTAGTATCTGCTTCTTTACTTCTTAGCTCTCTTTCATGAGCTATTTCTTTTGCTTGTTTTTCAGATTCAAAAGCCATGAATTTATCTCCAGCTGAAGGTATTTCAGATATACCTGTTACTTCTACTGGAATAGATGGTTTAGCTTCAATGATATTGTTTCCTTTATCATCTTTTAGTGTTCTTACTTTTCCATAATAGTTACCAATTACAATTGGATCTCCTAAACGTAGAGTACCATTTTGAATTAATAATGTTGCGACTGAACCTACTTTAGAATCTTTCTTAGATTCAATTACTGTTCCTGTTGCATATCTATTTGGATTTGCTTTATATTCTTGCATTTCTGCTACTAATAAAATATTTTCTAATAATTCATCAATTCCTACACCAGTTTTAGCAGAAATCTTATTTACAATAATATTTCCACCCCATTCTTCTGGAGTAAGACCATTTTCTACTAAGGCAGTCATTATACGATCTGGATTAGCTTCTGGTTTATCAATTTTATTAATAGCAACAATTATTGGTACTCCTGCAGCTTTAGCATGATCAATTGCTTCTACTGTTTGAGGCATTATACCATCATCTGCTGCGACAATAATAATTACGATATCTGTAATTTGAGCACCTCTTGCACGCATTTCAGTAAATGCAGCATGTCCTGGAGTATCAATAAAGGTAATTAATTTACCATTACATTTAACAGAGTAAGCACCAATTGCTTGAGTGATTCCTCCTGCTTCTCCAGCAACTACATCAGTATTTCTGATTGCGTCTAATAGAGTTGTTTTACCATGATCTACGTGACCCATAATAGTTACTACTGGAGGACGTTCTTCTAAGTCTTCAGCTCTATCTTCTATTTCATAATTTTCAAAGTTAGAAATATCTTGAGTTTCTTCTTTCTTTAATACTTTGTCATATTCAGATGCAATTACTTCTGCAGAATCATAATCAACTGGTTGATTAACTCCTGCCATTACTCCTAGTCCCATAAGTTTTTTAACCATTTCAACAGGAGCAACTTCTAAAGCTTCTGCAAGTTCTGTTACTGTCATTCCTTTTTTATAAAGAATTACATTTTCATCTTGCTCTACTTCATTACTTTGTAATTTCTCTCTATGCTTATAGATTTTCTTTCTTTCTTTTAAGAAATCTTTTTTAGTGTTTTCTTGTTTCTGAGAGTTCTTTGGTTTAACTTTTGTAAAAGATGTAGTTTCTAAATCAATCTTTGTATCATATGCAAGTTCTTCAGCTTTATCTTCTACTTCTTCTTCAATTCTTTGCTCTTCTAGATCTTCAGAGTCATCTCCAATATAATCCTCAGCATCTTGTAATTCATTATCTAATAGAGTAATACTTACATCATCTAATAATGAATTCTCATCTTGATAGGAAATTCCAACTTTATCACATAATGCTTCAATCTCTTCTACTGTTTTTCCAACATCTAATGCATAATCTTCTAAAGTCATCATATTATCCACCTCACTTTTCTATACATTCTTTTATTTTTTCATAGACACTATCCTCTATTGCAATTTCTAATCTTTTTTCTAAGATTTTTGACTTTTTAGCTTGTTCTAAAACATTTAAGTCTTTTTTAATATATGCACCTCTACCATTTAACTTTCCTGTTTCATCTACTTCAATGTCTCCATATGGAGTTCTTACTATTCTTAGTAGATCTTTTTTAGGTAGTGATTCTTTTGTTACTACACAAGTTCTTAAAGGTATTTTTTTAGTTTTCATTATCTAAAATTAATTCCTGCTTCTCTTGCTTGTTCAGTTGTCTTAATATCAATCTTCTTGAATTTAGTTAAACGTGTTGCAAGACGAGCATTTTGACCTTTCTTACCAATTGCTAATGAGAAGTTATCTCCATCAGCTATAACCATTGCTTCTAATTTCTTAGGATCTGTGATAGCAACTGTTAAATTCTTTGCTGGTGATAGTGCATTTTCAATAAATACAGCTGGATCAGTGTCATATTTAACAACGTCTAATTTTTCACCGTGTAATTCATTAATAATTCTAGCAATTCTAGAACCTTTTTCTCCAATACATGCTCCAATTGGATCAACATTTGGATTTTCTGAGTAAACAGCAACTTTACTTCTATTTCCAGGATCTCTAGCAACTGAGTAAATCATTACTGTTCCATCATTAATTTCTGGAATTTCAAGTTCAAATAATCTTTTAACAAAACCATAATGAGCTCTACTTAAAAGAATTAATAAACTCTTTCCATTATTATCTACTTTAGATACATATACTTTAATTTGTGATCCCATTTCGATTTTTTCTCCTGGGATACAATCTTTCTTAGGTAAGATACCATTAGTTCTTCCTAAATCAATAAAGTAATTATCTGTATCTTCTAGAGCAACTGTTCCGATTAGTAATTCATCTTGTTTGTCTCCATATTCTTCCATAATACTATTTCTTTCAGCTTCTCTAATCTTTTGTGTTACTACTTGTTTAGCTGTTGAAGTTGCAACTCTACCAAAGTCTTTTGGAGTTACTTCTGTATCAATAGTATCTCCAATCTCTAGAGTCTTATCAATCTTCTTAGCATCACTTAATTTAATTTCAGTTTCAGGATTGAAGAATGTGATAGTTTCTTTTTCTTCTTTCTCTTCTCCTTCTTCTCCTTCAGCAACCTCTTCTACTTCTTCTTGTTTAGTATCTAACTCATCATCTTCAGCATAACGTTCAAATAATGCGTCATCATACTCTTCCTTAGTCATCTTATCATCTGCTACTACTGTTAAGAATGAGTATACTTTAATCTCACCAGTTTCACGATCAAATAATACTTTTACATTTGTTTTAGAATTAAAATTCTTTTTGTATGCAGATGTAAGAGCTAATTCCATTGCACTATATACTACTTCTGGATCAATATCTTTTTCTTTTACGATGTTATCTAGTGCAGCTTTAAATTCCTTTCCGTTCATTTTTTCCTACTTATCTCCCTTCTCTTTAGAGTAAATGTCAAGTTCATCAGCATCTTCTAATAAACTTTCATTTGCATCTATTATTTTATTTATTATTCTTGAGGCTTCTGTTACTTTATTTAAGTCAATTACTTCTTCGCTATCAAGGACAATATTAAATATCTTTTTTCCTTCCTCTGTACTTATAAATGCATCATCTACAAAGACATTTAATTCCTTAATAGATTCATCTACAAGACTAGCAATTTTTTCTTTCATAAGTCACCTCCTAATAAATAAGAAGAGTGGGTAAATTTCTTTCCCACTCCTTTCAGTTTGTATTATAACACATTTTCTTTAAAATACAAAGAAATTTTAATAAAAGTTTTTCCACACTCTTAAGTGATTTTCTTCTACTTCATAAATACCTAATAGTTTATTATCTTCACTTTTAAATAATACTTTATCTACTATACCCCAATTATTATGAAGTTTTTGTCCATTTTTGATTCTAAACTCTAAATCAGAATCTACTACAATTATTGGCATATCTAATACTTCTTCTATACTTTTTAATTTAAATTTACCTTGTTTAAACTCTTCTAAAGTACATGATTCTTCAATACTAGTACTTCCTTGTTTAGTTCTAATTAGAGATGTCATTGTTGCTCCTGTACCTAAAGATTGGCCAATATCATGAATAAGACTTCTGATATAACATCCTTTAGTAACAAATGCTCTAAATTTAAATGTTTTATTGTTATTTTCTAATAATTCTATATCTTTAATAGTTACTTCTTTTTTAGGTAATTCTACTTCAATATTCTCTCTTGCATATTCATATAATTTCTTACCATTTACTTTTACTGCAGAATAAATTGGTACTTCTTGAAGATATGTTTTTTTGTATGAATCTAAAACTTCTTTTATTGGTAGATTGTCTCCTACTTCTTTTTCTTCTAGAACTTTTCCTTCTATATCATAAGTATCAGTTTCAATTCCTAATTCTACTCCTGCAATATACTATTTATCATAACTTGTTAGTAATTCAGCAATTTTAGTAGCCTGACCTACACAGACAATTAATACTCCTTCTGCTAAAGGATCTAGAGTACCAGTATGCCCTACTTTCTTTATTTCTAAAAATCTACTAACTTCATGTACTACATCAAATGAAGTAATACCTTTTGGTTTATTAATTACTATTACACCGTCCATAATATCACCGTATTAATTATATCATAAAAAAACACGTATTATTAACGTGTTTCTTTTGTTTTAATCTTTTCTTTTATCATACTTACAAAGATACCTAATCCAAAGCCAATTGATAAGAATTCAATAATCCATCCTAAGTATGGAATTGATTTTAAGATATACATACATAATAATGATACAAATACTAATAAGTAAGCATTCTTAATCTTATCTTTTAAGAATAGATTTCCTAAATAATATGATGTTGGAATAATTGATAAGTAGATTAGTACTCCATAAAGCATTAGAACTAAAACACTTAATGGAATACCAATTAGTGTTAACATTACAAAGAATGATAATACTGGTACTACTATTAAAGTAATTAGACCAATTCCAATTGTTTTTAATAAGCTATCTGCTTTTGCTTTTATTTTTATAAATTCTTTAAATAATTTCTTAGAAATTGCATATAAAACAAAGGCAATTAGTAACATTGATACAAATGATATTATTGTACTTACAATATTACTTATAATTGGAGATGTTTTATTTACTTCTACTTTTTCTCCTTTATAAGCTTTCTTTTCTTTAATAATTGCTGTTTTTGAAATTGTTATTTTAGACTCTTTTGGATAATTTAATGTACCATGAATAACTGCTTGATCTCCAATTCTAATAGTATCTCCTGCAACATAAGCATCTCCATCTATTTCAGAGTTAATATAGACATGATCTCCTCCTAAATATAGATTATTTGATACTCTTGACTCTATTCTAATAAAGCTAGCAGCTGCATATAGATCTCTTACATTAGAATCTTTTACTACGATATTGTTTCCTGCTAAAAACATATCTTTTGTAGTTACTTTATCAATGCTTAGACTATTACCTGCAGCAAATAAATAATCTTCACTTCCTGATACTGATACTCTATTACCAGCAACAAAACCAATACCGTTGATTCTACTATTTACCTCTACATCATTTCCAGCAATAAAAGATGTTTTTGTTACATCTTTATCAAATGTTACATTTCCTCCTGCCATAAAGTTATCTACTTTAGCATTTACTGGTACATAGATAAATGCAATAAGTATTAATAATAATGTTAAATATTTTTTCATAAATCCTCCTATAAATTTATTATATCACTAATAAAAAAAAGAAGATATATATCTTCTCTTTTATATTCCAAAACAATCATTTTCATCTAGAACAGCAATATAGTTCATTACAATAGGTCTCTTATCATCATTTAAAATATAATAATTACCTCCATCATACTCAAAATCATCTTCTGTAAGAGATACTACTGTTTCTCCATTTTTAACAATTTCTAATTTTGTTATTTCTTGCTTTCCATCATAATCAGGAAGTGGTACTAATGGATTATTGTAGTTATTTAATATACCAATTATTCTTTCTTTTGTTAAAACTAAGTAGATATCATCAAGTGTATAATCACCTATATATAGATTTGATCCTTCATTACTATATAAGCTAAAGTCATCATTATCACCTAATTTTATGCTTGCATTAGATTCTTTGAAGCATGTGTCATTTGTTCCAATAAACAATTCATCATTAACATATATTCCATCTGGTGATTCATTCCAACATGCATAGTATATTTTTGAATCTTCAACGTTTTCATCACTTTCAGAATTGTTATTATTTTGAATACCATATGAATTAAATCTACTACATGCTGCTTTAGTATCATAACCAATGAATCTTTTATTTCCATTTGTAAATGATGTAGTTATTTTATTCAAAACGTATGATTTTGTAACTGAATTTAAAAATGATTTTTCTATTTTCTTTCCGTGATAATTAATTACTCCACCATTTCCATTTACTTCTACTATAGTAGATTCCTCTTGTTCTTCCCAATCAATTTTTAAAACCATTCCATTTTTAAGGGTTGTTGGTATTTCACTTGATCCATTATACGAAGCTCCTGACATTCTATATCCATCTCTGTATACTAGAGCTAAGTTTTCTTGTAGGTATGAAAAATCATCTATTGTAAAAGAACTATAGAATTCTTCGCTTGTACAATCATCATGAGGAATACGTATATACATTTTTTCTTTTCCATCAAAGAATTTTCCACCATTTGCATCGTATACGATTGCTGGATATGCCTCAATTTTATTTGGCTTAGCATATACATCTATATGTACATTTGCTAAAGCTTTTCCTGAACCATCTTTTACTTGAATACAGAAACAAGTTTCTGCTTTTACATAAGTTACTGCTAAAACTCCTACTATTATAGGAATTATTAGAAGTGACTTTTTATTTTTTCTTGATACTAAAATTGTTATTGTTACTACTCCTATTATTCCTAAGAATACTAGAATTGATCTTCCTGTCTTTGGATTATCTAATCCTCTATAGTTAATAAAACTAGCTACATTATCTCTTGATAAATCTACTTTAACTTCTTTTGTAGTTGTAGTATATCCTGCAGGTACTTCTTGTACAATACGAAGTTGTCCTGTACTAGACCAATCACAAAGATTGATTTTACCATTTGAATCAGTCATACCACTGAATATTAATACTTCATCAGGGTCATTTGCCTTATCATATTCAAGAGTTACTTCTTCTTCTCCATTAGGATAATCCATAAAATAAGTAACACCTTCTGTTGGTAAATCTTCTGCATGTACCATTGGAATAATCATGAATCCTAATAAAAATACAAATAATAATTTAACTATTTTTTTCACAATAACACTTCCTATTCTTAACAATAGTATACATTAACATTTTGTTTACGTCAAAGTAGAATGTAAACACAAATGTCTTTTAATGTAAAGAAAAAAAGAAGATTTCTCTTCTTTTTTAGAACAATGTTAATTGATTAGAGTCTGGTAAATCTTTAAAGATATCCATTTCTTTCATCTTATCAATAAGAGTTCCTGATACTTTTCCTCTTTTTTGAACATCTTCAATACTTAAGAATTTACCTTTTTCTCTTTCTGCAACTATGTTTTTAGCAACTGTATCTCCTAATCCTTCAATTGCATTAAATGGTGGATAAATATCTGTATCATTTTTAACTACCCAAACAGTTGCATCACTTTCATATAAATCAACTGGTAAGAATTTAATTCCTCTAGCAGTTGCTTCTAATGCTACTTTTAAAGATTCAGCTTGACCATTTTCTTTATTAGATGCTTCATAGCCTTTAGCTTCAATATCTTCTATTTTTGCTTTAATGGCATTATATCCTTTAATCATGCTTTCTACATCTATATCTGTTGCTTTTGATGATAACCATGAAGCATAGAAGTATACTGGCATATGTACTTTATACCAAGCTATTCTGAATGCTGAAATTACGTATGCCGCAGCATGAGCTTTAGGGAACATGTACTTAATCTTTTGACATGATCCTATAAACCAATCTGGAATATTTGCTTCTTGCATTGTTTTTACATGTTCTGCCCAAGTTTCTGGGTCTTTTGAAGCTTTTCCTTTACGAACAAACTCCATTATCTTGAATGCTTTAATTGGTTTTACTCCATGATACATTAAGTAAACCATAATATCATCACGACAGCCTATAGTCTCTTTAAATGGAACAATATTATTCTTAATTAGTTCTTGAGCATTTCCTAACCATACATCTGTACCATGAGAAAGACCTGAAATTTTAATTAGTTCGGCAAAGGTAGTTGGCTTTGTGTCTTCTACTAAAGAGATAGTAAATGGTGTACCAAACTCTGGAATACCTAATGTACCTGTTGGACACATTATTTGTTCATTAGTAACACCTAAAGCTTTGGTAGATGTGAAAATACTCATCGTATCTTTATCATCTAATGGTACTTTTAGAATATCAGTACCTGATTGATTTTGAATTAATCTTAATTGTGTTGGGTCTGAGTGACCTAAGATATCAAGTTTTAATAAACACTGATCAATTGAGTGGTAATCAAAGTGTGTTGTTCTCCACTCTGCTGTTGCATCTTCTGCAGGGAATTGGAAAGGTGTAAAATCTGAAACATCTTTGTAATCTGGTATAACAACAATTCCTCCTGGATGTTGTCCAGTAGTTCTTTTAACTCCTGTACAACCTATTGCTAGACGCTCTATTTCAGCAGTTCTTACATCTGTGATTTCTTTATCTTCAAAATATCCTTTTACAAATCCAAAGGCAGTTTTATCAGCAACTGTACCAATTGTTCCTGCACGATAAACATTATCTTCTCCAAATAATACTTTGGTATAAGCATGAGCTGATGCTTGATTTAAATCTGAGAAGTTTAAATCAATATCTGGTACTTTATCAGCATTAAATCCTAAGAATGTTGCGAAAGGCATATCTTGTCCATCTTTTATCATTGGAATATGACAATTTGGACATTCTTTATCTGGTAAGTCAAATCCAGAATTATATGTTTTACCTAAAGGAAGACCATCTTCACCATCAAAGATACTTAATTTACATTTATCACATCTATAATGTGCTGGAAGTGGATTAACTTCTGTAATACCCATCATTGTAGCGACAAAGCTTGAACCAACAGATCCTCTTGAACCAACTAAGTACCCTTCATCATTTGAGTGTTTAACAAGTCTTTGAGCAATTAAGTAAATAGGATCAAATCCTCCACCTATTACTCCTCCTAAAGTCTTTTTAACTTTTTTTGCTAAGGCTTTTTCATCTAGCTCTTCTTCTGATGTTTTCTTAACATACTCTGTTACCATATTTTTGATATTTTCAGAGCCTTTTATTATTTCATCATGTAATTCTTGATGTACTTTCTTTTCATACTCTTCTTTGTCTAGATTTTCGCCTTCATATTTTTCTGTAATAATTTTAAATACTATATCTCCATAAAGTTCTGTTGCGATACGCTCTTCAATCATATATGGAAGAGGTTCTCCATACCAGTCTTTTGCTTTGGTATAGACAAGTTCTGTTACTACAACAGGACAATCTAGGTAACTTTCTCCATCATCTGCTTTTACTCTTGGAGAGAAAGGTATACCTCCAGTATCTGGAATAACTTCAACAATTTCACACATATCAGCAATTTTATTTGTATTTTCAATTACTATTTCATGTGCTAATTCATCACCTAAGAAATTAAAGTCTTCTAGCATTTCATTTGTTGTTCTAAAGTGATTTGATGGTATTTCTTTTATTTCTCCTCTTGCAAGTGGATGACGTCCTCCTCCTGGAACTTTTTGATTTACAATTATTTCTCTATAAATCTTATCTTCAGGATTAATATGATGAACATCTCCTGTTGCAACTATAATTTTACCTGCTTCTTTTGTTACTCTAATTACTTTTTCAATATTAGCCATTACTTCTGCAGGTGATGTAAAGTCACTTGTTTGAATTAAGTGATTATAACACTCTACTGGTTGTACTTCTACATAATCATAGAATCTAATAATATTAGATAACTCATCATCACTTTTTGATTTAGCTTGATTCCATACTTCAGACTCATAACAACCACTACCTACTAATAATCCTTCTCGAAGTTCCTCAATAACACTTCTTAGAATTCTAGGAGCTTTATATAAATAAGTTGTGTTTGCTAAGGAAACAAGTTTAAATAAGTTCTTTAATCCTACTTTATTTTTTACAAGTAAATTAACATGATGAGCACGACCATATTTATGAATTTCTGATTTATCTACTAATTTATCTAAATCAGACATTTTATCTATATTACGATTGGATAATTTCTTTAGCATTTTATGGAATACTAAAGCAGTTCCTTCAGCATCATAATCTCCTCTATGGTGTGCTGATTCATCCCATGGAACTTCATATCTTTTAACTAATGCAGACAAACTATGTCTTGCATAGTTATTATCTAGTGTTCTTGATAACTCTAGAGTATCGATTACAGGATTTGTAAATGTTCCTAAATCATACTTTTTATATGCCATCTCTAAGAATGAAACATCAAACTTAGCATTATGAGCTACCATTGGGCAATCTCCAAACCACTCAATAAATCTTTTAACAGCATTTTCTTCGTTATCTTTATCTTTTAACATTTCATCTGTAATGTTAGTTACTTCTGTAATTTTTTCTGGTAGAGGTCTTCCAGGATTAATTAATTCATCATACTTTTCTAGTATTTCACCATTCTTAATCTTAACTGCACCTATTTCAATAATAGAGTCTGCTCCACCGGCATTAAAACCTGTAGTTTCAAAGTCGAATACTACATAAGTTTGATCTAACATTATTTCATCATTAGGTCTGGTTACTATATCTACAGAGTCATCAATCATTGTTAATTCTGCTCCATAGATAGCTTTAAATGGTTCTTCTCCCTCTTTCAAATTCTTATTATGATCAGTTACCATACTGAATACATGAGGGAATCCTTGTACACCATTGTGATCAGTAATTGCTACTGCTTTCATACCAAACTTCATAGCAGTTTTTACAAGATCAGTTTCTTCTGCTACTCCATCCATTTGACTCATTTTACTATGAGCATGTAGTTCTACTCTCTTTTCATCAGATGTATCTTTACGACTAGAGTCTTTTGAATCTATTTTTAAAATATCTCTAGCATTAATAACTAATTCTTTAGAGTACTTATCATTAACAGAAGCTCCTCTAATCTTATACCAATTACCTTCTTTAAATTCTTTAGAAAGACGTTTATATTCATCATTATCTCTTACAAATATCTTTGAATAAATACTATCAGAATAATCAGTTAGTTTTAATGTAATAATCTTAAAATCTGTTTTAGGGGATTCAAAGAATTCTGTTCCAAAAACTTTTGCTTCTATTACTACATTGTTATCTTCTCCAATAATTGTTTTAATCTTTATTGGATCTTCTTTGATACCTCTTCCTATAACATTATTCTCTTCTACAGCTTCTCTTCTATATTGTTTCTTTTCAGGTTGTTCTACTTTAGGAGTTTCTTTCTTATCTTCTTTTTTTGTTTCTAAATGATTTATTTCATTTTCTAATTCTTCTTGAATCTTAGCTAGAACATGTTCTTCTCTTTTAATGATATCTAGTTCTTCATTATAACCCATTTGTTTATAAAACTTATTAATCTTTGGAAGAGCTTTTTCCATTGCTTGGAACTCCATATCATTAGTAACAATAATTGCTAATTTATCATCTTCTATTTGTAAAGAGTCTTGATATATTTCTAATACTTTTAATTCTTTCTTTAAGTTAGGTAATAAATACTCATAATATGTTTTATATACATTTATATCTTTATTTTTTATTTCAAAAACAAATTCAATTGTTTTAGCATTTTCATCTAATAAATGTTTCTTTTCTTCTAATTCTTTTAATACTTCTACAGGTAATAGATCTTCTTTTTCAACAATAATGTTATAACTCTTTGTTTTAGGACTAACTTTAATCTTTAATATTTTGGCATCATTAAAATATTGGAAAGTTTCTTCTCCAATATTTATTTTGTCTAATAATATTTTGATTTTATCGTCCATAAATCCCCCTGCTTTCTAGTTATTGTTGTTTTGGATCTCTAATAATATACCTTTTATTACGTATACAGAAATCAATAAATTCTTCTAGGTTCATTTTCTTTAATTCTTTTTCATAAGCATAACGCTCTGTATCAAATGATACTTTATCTCTTGCCATATAAGTATGGAAATCTTCTTTAGCTACTCCTAAATACATTAACCAATATGGATAAATCCATCTCTTTAATGATAATAGTTTTGGATCTCCACTTAAGTAACAACTTCTTTTATTTAAGCCAGTTGCGTATTCATTTAAAACAGCTAACTCAACAATTGCTTTTTTGAAATCTTTTTCTGATTCATTATATACTTTAATATTATTCATAACGATATTCATCATTATTTCATATAACATCATGAATGGATTTCTACCATCAATTGTTTTTCCTAAAACCATACTACCTCTAGTAGGATGATCAATTATTCCTAGTTCTTTATTCACTACAAAAAAAGTGTATTCAGGGATATTAAGTCTAGTAATCTTTGTAATAAGATTATCTGCTTCTTTCTTATTTTTATCCCATAATTTCATTACTTCTAAACGATATTTTTCTGCTTGTTTTTTTAATTTATCATATGATTTATTTTCTATAACGACATTATAAATTGTATCATCATTTGGAATAAAGTTTTTATAATCTTTCATAATAGCCATTTTATCTTTATATGTTTGATTATATTCTTCTTTATATGTATTCCATAATTTAGCTTTTTCTTTTGAAAAACTATCATCTATGGCAGATTGAAACAATAAATTCCATATTAATGCATAATCATTTACTATAAACTTTGTGTTCATTTTTTGCTTCACCACTCTCAATAATATCATACCAAAAAAAAAGAAAAAGTTGAATAACTTTTCTTTATTTTAGTCTTAAATAAATAAAATAAACTGCTACTGCGATTATTGATAATATTAAGAAGGCAATTAGTAGTTTAACAATTACTGGTAAGCCTTTATCTTTGAAGTCATCTGCCATTTCAAAATCTTTTGTAGATAAATCCATACTCTTAGTATAGAAGTCTTTATCTACTAATTTATTTTCTTCAGTATTTGTTGGTTCATCTTCTCTTGCTAGTAACTCTTCCATCTCTGCTGTAGACATAGTGTTTTCTTTTAATGTTTCATCTAATTGCTCATCAAGTGGAGCTGTATGATCAATAGTTATTTCTTGAGTAGATATAATTAATGGTTCAGTATCCTCTTCTTTTTCAGGTTCTTGATCTCCCATTTCATCTGCAGGTACTACTTTATCAAGCATATTAGTTGCCATTAAGTCACTTAATAAATCTACAGTTTCTTCTTTAGATAATTCTCCTGCTAAAGTCTTAGATGCAATTGTATCCATTAAATCATGAATTTCTTCTTCTTCAGGAGTCTTTTCTCTCTTACTCTTTTCTTCTCTATATTTAGCTAATTCTTCTAAGTTAATTCCAGCTAAAATATTATAACTTGTGTATTTAAGTTTTCTTTTTTCTTCTAGTTCATCTTTTTCTTCTCTATTTTTTCTAGCATCTTCTAATACACTGTTAATATCATAAATTCTTTTTTCTTTTTTTGGATATAAGTAATTAAAATCATCTAATTCTTTCTTTACTTTTGGAACTTCTTCTACGCCTCTATATTTTAACATTTGTTGATATGATTCTCTTGATGATGTAGCATCTTTCTTTTCTCCACCTAATTCATAAGCATTGGCATTTGTTACATCTGCAATATTAGTATATCTTGTATTACTAAACAAATCTTGATATAGTTCCTGATTTTTTTCCAAACGATTTACTCTATTCGGTTCTTCATCTTTATAACGATCCATTCGTCTCATAAGATTCACCTTCTTATTATAAGTTTATCACATATCATTTTAAAACAAAAGATTATTTGATTTTACTTTACGTTTTAGTAGAAAAAATGCTTTACGAGAGATTTGTTTTTCGTTATAATAATCATTGAAAGGAAGGTATCAAAAATGAAAGTTAAAGTTAATCAAGAAGCTTGTATCGGATGTGGAGCTTGTACTGCTGTTGCTGAAGATTTATTCGAAATCAATGATGAAGGATTATCTACTGCTAAAGTAGCTGAAGTACCTGCTGATAAGGAACAAGCTGCAAAAGATGCACAAGAGACTTGTCCTACAGGAGCAATTGTTACTGAATAATAAAAAAGGAACTTAGTTCCTTTTTTTATTTCTTTAAACTATAAACAATTGCTACTTCTTTTGGTGTAAGTTTTCTAAATTCTCCTGATTGTAATCCTTCAGTTGTAAATATTCCAATTCTTTCTCTTTTTAATTTTTCAACACGGAATCCAACTGCTTCAAACATTCTTTTAACTTGATGATTTTTACCTTCATGAATTGTAATTTCGACAATACATGTATTAGTTTCATTATTTACTTTTTTTAATTTAACACGAGAAGGTATTACTTTTGTATGATCAAGAATAATTCCTTCTTTTAATTTGTTTATTTGTTCACCTTTAATGATACCTTCTAGTTTTGCAAGATATACTTTATCTACTTTATTCTTTGGATGAGTAAGAATATTTGCAAAATCTCCATCATTTGTAAGAATTAAAGCTCCAGTTGTATCATAATCTAATCTTCCAACAGGATATATTCTTGCTTCAGTAGGAATTAAATCAGTAACAATCTTTCTATTCTTATCATCATCAGTAGATGTAATAACACCTCTGGGTTTATTAATCAAATAGTATTCTTTAGTCTCTTTTGTAATAATCTTATTATCGATTACTATTTCATCTCTATCAAAAACTTTTGTACCTAATTCAGTTACAACTTTACCATTTACTTTTACTTTTCCTTGTTTAATTAATTCTTCTGCTTTTCTTCTAGAAGTATAACCAGATGCAGCAATTACTTTTTGTAGTCTTTCCATATTATCCCTCTTTTTCTCTTTAAATTATATCGTACTTTTTTATCTTTTACTAGTATAATAACAAAATTCTCAATCTTGTATAAAATACTATGAGGAGGTATTTATGTATAATCAATATCCTGTAAATTATGGAAATCCTGAAGATGAAAGATTCTTACTTGCTCCTTTTCTTTTAGGAGGAGTTGCAGGTACTGCTTTAGGTTATGGAATAAGTCAAAATAATAATCAACAACAATATTATCCAGTACCAGTATATCCAGTTTATCCATATCCACAATGTCCAAACTGTAATAACAATAACTATTATTACTATTAAAAAAAGAAGAGATTGCCTCTTCTTTTTTTATAATTGTGGAAAATATCTTACTTCTCCATTTTCATAAATATAATAATTTGCTTCATAAGTGTCTGTAATTTTTACCAACCCTTTTTCATTTGCCGAACCAAATAGTCCACCAGAATTACATTGATACTCTTTAACCGATTGAACAGTTTGTTCCATACAATTAGACTCTCCAAAAAGACTTTGCAGTTCTTTTTTATTGTTCTCATAGTATGGACTTTTTTCTTCTAATTCACCTGTTGTATCGTTAAATGTTGCACCAGCTCCTCTAACATAATGTTTAGTTCCATTAACTTCAAAGCCAATATATGCACTGTTAACCTTATATCCTCTGCCTTCATACTTAAAATGTACATAATTACCACTAAACATCGAATTATTATCATATACATTATCTGTATACATAATTGTTGTTCCGATGGAAAATGTACTGTGACTATATAGAGTTTGCATAATCTCTTTTGCATTACTATCAGCTTGGACATATTCTACATCAAACGATAATGTAAGTGACTGAGCCGTTGATGGTAAGTCATCTGGATCTATATCTCGTCTATATTCTATAAATACATAATATGTTTCTAAGGATTCTTTTGCAAGTAAATGATTATTTTCAATTGGCGTTCCGTCTGAATATACAATTATATAGTTTAAATAATCTGGAATAGTTGCTAAACCATTTATTTTTTTACTAAATGTATTTATCATTGCATCTATAGTACCATCATTTTTTGCATCTATTGTAAATGCATAAAAGTCTCCTGGTTCTTTAAGTCTTATATGGAACTCTACTTCTGTATCACTTGTAATTGTTGGGGCTTCTATAACTTGTTCTCCTGAGACAGATCCTTCAGTTACATTAACATTATCAAAGTATACATCCCAATTATTACTATCAATATCTGTTGTTCCATTAATAGAAAGAGTTGTTGTAAGATAGGCATAACCTATACCAAAACTTAGTAATAGTATTGCTATTAAAAATACTAGTGATTTTTTCTTTTTTCTCATATGCTCACCTACTATATGTAAATTATAACATAGAAAAAAGTTGTTTTAGATGTTCATTGTTTCCAATTTACAAATATGTACGTTTTAGTTTTTACTATTTATAGTAATCTTTGGATTTTTATTTTAATAATAAAAAAGACTTTAAAAGTCTTTATTTTATTTCATCTATGTACTTCTTTAATTGTTTTGATTCAGATCCTAAAATAATCTTTAATTGATTATCTATTTCTACTATACCTTTTGCACCTAATTTTTGTATTCCTTCTTTATTTGCTTTAGATACATCTTTTAAAGTTACTTTAAATCTAGACATATTTGTTTCAGTAGAAATAATATTGTCTTTTCCACCTAATAATTCTACTAATTTATTAAAATCTAAGCCAGCATCTTTTTTTGTGGCTTTAATAACAGCAAATAATATTACAACCATTATTGCCGCTATTATAATATACTCAACATAATTCATATTATCACCAAAATCATTATATCAACTTTTTTTATAAAAGAAAAGTTTTTATTTATTTGCTAGTTGATTTATCTTCTTTATAAAGTCTTTACTTTTTACATATAATCCTGTGAATCTATCATAATAATCATCTAAGAATAAGTTTATTTCTTTAGTTACTTCATTACTTACATCAAGTTTAGTAATACTTGAAATATCTACATAATAATACATTCTAATCATCTTAATAGTCTTTTCAGATACTAATGGTTCATTGTCATAACAGTCTTTACAAATATAACCTCCATCTTCTGAAGATAAAGTTACTATTCCTTTAGTAGATCCACAATGACAACAAGAATCAACATTAGGAGCAACTCCTAAATAATCTAATAGTTTTAATTCAACAATATTAGTAAGTGGTAATGATGGAATGCCTTCTTCTAATTTAATAAGACTATTCTTTAATAAATCAAAAATTTCTTCAGACTCTGTTTGTTTTACTACTTGATATGTTAAATCTAATATGAAAGAAGCATATGATATTTTTTCTAAGTCCATCATTGTTTTAGAAAATGAATTAATTACATCTACTCCAATTAATGTAGATAGACCATTTTCTTTATAATAAACATGAAGAGTTCCATAGATTAATTTTCTACTTACTCCTCTTAATTTAGATTTCATGTTTCTACAACCTTTAGAAATTACTCCAATAAGTCCATGTTTATCTGTTAAAACATTTAGAATCTTACTTGACTCACTATAATTTGTTTCACTTAGAATAATACCTTCAAAGCTTTCTATCTTCATATTATCACTTCTTTTTTATTTGCATTAATAAATTATAATACTTAATATCCCCTGTTTTTTTAAACAATTCCCAAAGTATTTTTTCATTCATAAAATCACCTCTATAAATATAGTGGTGATTTCTTTTATTTTTTATTCATCTTCATCTTTTAAACCTAATTCAACGAAGTATCTTTCTTGATCTCTCCAGTTCTTTAAGGTTTTAACATATGTTTCTAAGAATACTTTCTTTCCTAAGAATTCTTCCATATCGTGTCTTGCTCTTGTACCTATTTCTTTTAACATAGATCCTTGTCTTCCAATAATAATCTTTTTAATATTATCTCGGTCTACTACAATTAGTACTTGAACATGTACGACCTTATCATCTTCTTCAAAGTTTTCTGTATAACATGTTACTGTATGAGGAATTTCATCATGAGTAAGTTCTAATACTTTTTCTCTAACAAATTCTGCCATAATGAATCTTGTAGTAACATTAGTTAATTCTTCTTCAGAATAAATTCTATCCATTTCTGGTAAATCTCTTTTTAGACATGCTAATAAGACATTTATGTTATCTTCTTTTTTAGCTGAGATTGGAATTATTTCTTTAAACTCGAATTCTGATCTGATCTCATCTATTTCTTTAAGTAAATTTTCTTTATTCTTTACTAAATCTATTTTATTTAATAATAAGTATACTGGAATATTTTTATCTTTTAATCTTTGTAGAACAAATCTATCTCCTTTACCAAAGCCTTTAGAAATATCTACTAAGAATAAAATAATATCTACTCCTTCAGTATTATTATAAGCTTTCTTATTTAAAAGATTTCCTAACTTATCATTTGGTTTATGAATACCTGGAGTATCTACAAATATTATTTGAGACTCATCATCATTATAAATACCATTAATTATATTTCTAGTAGTACCTGAAACATTTGATGTAATTGCAAGTTTCATACCTAAAATAGAATTTAGTAAAGTACTTTTACCTACATTAGGTCTACCTACTATACTTACAAATCCACATTTCATATTAAATCTTCCTCTCCAAATGGATATGGACATAATTCACTTACTTTAAATATTTTATATTCTCCAGTATTGGCATAAAAATATAAATCTACATCTTTATCAAATAATTCAGATATTACTTGTCTACATGCAAAACAACTTGTACTTATTTTATTACTGTCTGCACATAAACAATGCATTTCCTTAAAATCTCCTTTTTTATATCCATTAGAGATTGCGGCTAAAATTGCACTTCTTTCAGCACAAATAGATGATCCATAAGCAGAATTTTCTACATTTACTCCAACAAACTCTTTTCCATCTTTCATTACCACAATTGTTGCTACTCTATAATGTGAATATGGGCTATATGAATTTTCTGCTAATTTCATTAATTTTTCTATCATAGATATCCTCCTATAAAATCAATTATTTTTGGAATGAATATAACTAATCCAATAATTGCTGAGATAATTGCCATCATTAATACTCCTGCACTTGCAGTATCTTTTGCTGCTTTTGCTAAAGGATGTACTGAAGGTGAAGCTAAGTCTACGACATATTCTATAGCAGTATTAATAAATTCTGACATCAACACTAAACCAATCAAGATTAAACATACTAGCCATTCTATATAACTGATTCTTAAGAAGAATCCAAATACTATTACAAGTATGGCAATAAATGTATGAATCTTTAAATTTTGTTCTCCTCTATATGATTGAACTATACCAGCCCAGGCATATTTAAAACTATTTGCTAGTCTTTTTCGATCTATTCCTAATTTTCTTTTTACTTTATTTCTAACTTTCTCTTCTGATTCCATAAGAATCTAATACCTCCTCTTGACGGGTAAACATTACTTTTTCTTCTTCTGGAGTTTGATGATCATATCCTAATAAATGATAAAAACCATGAACTGCTAAAAAAGATAATTCTCTTAGTAGTGAATGTCCATATTCCTTTGCTTGTTCTCTTGCTCTATCAATTGATATATAAATATCTCCTAATATTCTTTCTTCATTTGGTAGAACAATTGTATCTTCATCTTCTAATGCAAAAGTAATGACATCTGTTTCCCTATCAATGTGACGATAAGTTTTATTTAACTCATGAATATAATTGTTATCAACAATAATTAAGTTAAATGAAACATTTTCTAACTTCTCTTTTTCAATTGCACTATAAAGTACTTTTTCTACTGTTTCTAACTCTTTAATATCTTCATCTACTTGTACAAATATTTCTATATTACTGCTCATTCTTCCTCCTAAATCAAAAACATAAATAAACCAATTAATACAATAATTGCACCTATATCTAATACCCAATCATTATGAAAGAACTTTGGTAGTTTTTCTCCAATTTTTTTCAAAACACTATAAATACAGAAACCAACAGTTCCTCCCAAAAGATTAAGTAAAATATCATCTACATCAAATACTCTACCAATACACATTTGAACAAACTCTACAGCTATTGATGCCACTAGAGTTAAGATAAGTGGTAAAGTAATTTTTTCTACTTTTAAATAATAACTAATAAAGAATCCAAATGGTAAGAACATTATCATATTACCAATTACATTTTTCCAGAATAATCTATCAGTTATTGAATATCTAAATATTTCTCTAAATGGAATAAAATTATTGCTAGACCATGTTACATCATCTTGAAAAGTAACAACTTGGAATAAACATAAAATATAAATTGCAAAACTTAACATTAATAGTTCTTTATATATTACTATTTTTTGTTTTTCTTTAATTAAATAAGTTAATCTTACAGATACCATAATTACTATAGATATGATTAACATAGGCCATGTGAAATTAACTACACCATGAATTGTATCAGTTAATGGTCCAAGCATTCTATCCCTCCTCATTAATGATATCTTGATATGAAGTAATATCTTCTTCTACTGCGAAGAAAACTTCTACTATTATTTTACTATTTTTTATGCTCTTTTTCAAAACTTTTTTCCTTATTATCTTTGGTTTAATTAAAAGTTTCATTTCTAAGTCTTTTTTTGCTTCTTTTATGGCATCTTTATCTATTGTTTTTATGTTATAGTTTTTTACTTTTCTTGTTGTTCCACTAATTAGATTTAATTTAATATCATATAATGAAGTATTACTTTTTATAATATTGAATTCTTGTTTTATTATTCCTAAATCTTTATTAGGAATATTTTTATTCTTTAAAGATAGTTGTAGATAATACTTATTATTCTTTTTTATTTCTTCTAATTTAAATGGAAAAGATACTGTTACTTTATACCATACTTCACCTAATACTTTTCCTTTGGCACACACACTATTTACAATATCTTCTTTCTTATGAATATTACCACTTATTATTATTTCTCCTTTTTCCACATAATCATACTTCTTTTTTACAATTTCTCCACTAGATGATTCTATTTTAGTAATCATTGCATTCTTTTTTGAAACAATATTTCTTAATCCACAGGATTCTTCTTTTACATTTTTCTTTTCTTCCACAGTTACTGTGTATTTTGTACCTGATCTTTTTATTTCTAACCACTCTATTTTATCTTTATTACTATCCAACAATTTTTCCTTTATTATATTTTCCTTTTTTCTATTTAGAATAAAATGATATTTATTTAAACCTAATTTTTTTAATTCTTCTTTTACTTCTTTTTCTAAATCTTTATTAGGTGTTTCTACTTCTATTTCAAATATTATATTTGATAAAAGTAGATTTAATATTATTCCAACTAAAACACATATAAGTAAAGTTTTATATCTTTTAAACATTATTTTTATTTTTGTCATTCCATAATAATCAATTATTTTATATTTTATGGTTTTCATTTTATTAATTTTTTCTAAATCTATTTCATCAATTATAATTTCTATATTCTTATTATTAAACTTAATATCATAAAGATTTATTTTTTCATAATAGAGTTTTTCTAAAATGTGTTTTTGATTAGAATTTATTATTCTTATCTTTATTCTAGAATTCATCTATAACCTCTATCTTTGTAATATTTCCAACTAATAGTAATTCTTTATATAGAATTCTTTTTGCTTTAATATTGTTTCCTTTTATTTCAATTGTTTTTTTATTTGTTTTGATTTTTACTAAGTCTTCTTCTAGTATTATTATTCTTTTATAATTTGTTAAATAAACTGAATTTTCTTTTAGAATCATTTTAAATCTATTGTCTTTCATTTTATCTATAATGTTTTCCATATTATCACCATTATAAATATATGATTTAAGGAAATAAAAAAGGACTATTTCTAGTCCTTTATAATTATTGTAGTTTTTCTCTTATGATAGAAGAAACTTCTTTCATGTCAGCTTTTCCTTTTAATTTAGCTTGAGCTTCTTTCATTACTTTACCCATGTCTTTTTGACCTTCAGGTTTTACTTCTGCAAAAATTTCATCAATTATTTTTGCTACTTCTTCTGCTCCTAATTGTTCTGGTAGATATTTCATAAGAATATCGATTTCTGCTTGAGTTGCATCAATCAAGTCTTGTCTTCCACCTTTTTCAAATTCAGAAATAGAATCTTTTCTCATTTTGATTTGTTTGTTTACAACATCAATTAACAATTCATCATTAATCTCTTTCTTATGATCAATTTGTTCTTGTTTAAGAGATGCTTTTACCATACGAATAACATTAAGTTTTTCTTTTTCATGAGCTTTCATTGCTTCTATCATATCTTTATCTAATTGTTCTACCATAATCTCATCTCCTTGTATATATTATATATAGTTTTTATTATTAATTCAATTAAAAATAAAAAAAGAACTGTTTATATTTAACAGTTCTTTTTAATTATCTCTACTTCTGTTTGCTCTATCTCTTTTTCTGGTATTTTTAATACCTTCTTTTTTAGCTGCTCTTCTCTTTACCCCTGGTTTATCATATGCTTCACGTTTTTTCCATTCAGAAGGGACACCGTCTCTAGCTACTTTTTGTTTGAATTTTCTTAGAGCTTGATCTAAATTTCCTCTAACAGTTACTTTAGTTGCCATCTAATTTTTCCCTCCCTTCGTTTTAACTACAATGAATTATAACAAAAATTAATATCATTTTCAACCCATTTTTCGACATTTTTATTACTTAATTACGAAAAAATACATATTTTTGATAAAAAATCCTACATATTTACCACTTTGATGGAAAAAATTAATTGTCATAGGAATATATGGTAATACTAATACCACTATTACTATGTTTTTTATGATGGTTAATCCTTCTTTTACTTTAGAGGGCATACTTCACCATCTGCCATTCGTCTAAATCCGGAGCCTAAATCATAGCCGGCATCTCTTATTAGTTTAATGACTGCGACCACTGCACTTATAATTGGTCCTGAGACATAAGAGTAATCACCTCCAGATATTTTATCTAGTGTTTCATTATTTACATTTGTCATGTTCCACACTCCTTAGGATTAGAAATTCCATCAATTACTCCTGATAAGAATATTACCAGTGCAGCAATTCCAATTCCAATCCAAATATATGGTACAGCTCCTCCTCTTATTTCTTCTAACTGAGTATTATCAACCTTTACTATTTTTATCACCACCCCATATATCTATAATAGTTTCTAGTTCACTTATTCTTTTATTCTCTATCGAGATTGTTATAATATCATTTTCTTTTAGATTTTTGATAGATGTTTTTAATTTTATTTCTATTAGATCATTTACTTTTTTTTCATCTATAATTTCAAAGTAATATTTTTTATCTTTATAGTAATAATAACTACTTTTATAAAATAATTTTTTATCTTCTTTAGATAAATAAACTACTCCTTCTTTATTACTAATCATTATTACTTGAAATAATTTATATTCTATTATTCTTATATTAGATAAATAGATAATAAAACATATTTCAATGATCCATAATAATATTGTCAAAAATAATACTAGAGTTTTTTTCTCATAGTTTTTTTGTTTCATTTATTTTTCCTTTTTCTAATTTTAAAACTCTATCAAATACTTTTTTATTGTTAAAACGATGTGATATGACAATAACTGTTTTATCTTTTAGATAAGTAAATAACTTTTCTAAGATTTTCTTTTCTTTATTTATATCTATTTGTGCTAAAGCTTCATCTAAAATATAGATACTAGTGTTTCTAAGAAGACTTCTAGCTAAAATAATTCTTTGTCTTTCACCATTACTAAAGTTAAATCCATTTTCTTCTATAATTGAATCTAATGTTATATTTTTACTTTTTAGTATTTCATCTACGAAACATATATCGCAGACTTCTTTTATATCTTCTTCTTGATAATCTTGATACATACAAATATTATTCTTAATTGAATCTTGAAATAGATATTCGTTACTTGATAGATAAGTAATATTATTTCTTATGTTTTGAAGGTGATAATGATTTATATCTATGTTTGCAATCTTAATTTTGTCAAAATCTATTTGAATGTATCTCATTAACATTTTCATTAGAGTTGATTTACCACTACCAGAATCTCCACATAATAATACTTTTTCTCCGTGCTTTATGTTTATATTTAAATTATCTAATATTACTTTTGTTCCTATCTTGTAACTTAAATTATGGATACAAATATCTCCTTTTAATTGATATGGTAGATAGAAATAATTATGCTTAAACTCCTCCTTATCTAACATGAATAATTCTTCTACTCTATCTAGTGTTAAATTGTATGAATGATAATTACTAATTAAATTAATAATATTTGAAAAACTGGTTGAATAATAATTTACAAATGAAGAATAAATAATTAAACTGCTTAGATTCATATTCTCTCTTATACAATAATAACTACCTAATCCATAAAGAATTAGAAAGATACCATCTTGTAGATTGTTTTTAATAAAATTTTCAATATGATGAAAATTTAGATAGTTGTATATACTTTCTTGTAAAGACTTATAGTTTAAATTAAATTTATCGATTAATCTTTTTTCAATATGACTACCTTTAATAGTATCTACATTAGTTATTCCTTGAATTATATAAGAGTTTGCAATATCTTCTTTTTGTTTAATCATTTTCATTTTTCTTTTTTTACTTTTTGAAATAATAATTGTATATAGTGCAGATACTAATAATATTATACAAATCAGGGAAGATATTGTTTTTTGATAGTTCCACATTAATATCAAAAAGATAATACAAGATACTAAGTCTATAGTAATAGTACTAAAAAGAATTGTTAAGTAATCTCTAATATTTCCAAGATCTTGGAATCTAGATATTACTTCTCCTGTTGTTCTATTTTTAAAATAGAGATATGGAAGCAAGAGAATTTGTTGATAGAGAAATGTTGTTACTTCAAGTGTAAAAAGAGAACTCCATTTATTTAATAAAATATCTCTTAATGTCATTATTATATTTTTCATTAAATAGATTATTAATAATGAAATTGATAGTTTTAAGAGATTATTTGAAACATTTTTATTTATTGTGTACTCTATTAGGTACTTAAAATGAAAAGAAGTTATAATATTTAATATGAAATAATTTGTTGTTAATAGAAAAATAACTATTAATAATTGTTGGTGTTCTTTGAATAATTTTATTATATTTTGGTAAACTATATTTTTTTTCTTGAGTATCGGAATCTTCTTTTTTGGTTTTAAGAATAAATAATATTTACTAGATAGTAAATTAAATTCAGAAAAAGATAATTTTCTTTTTCCTTTTGCAGGATCCATTACAATTACTTGTTCACTTTCTTTATTTATTTCATATATTACAATGAAATGTTTACGATTGTTTTTTACTTGAACATGAGCTATACAGGGTAAGTTATTTAGAGCTATATCTTCTAGATTACCTGATACACCTATTGATTCAAATCCTAAATTATTTGAAGCTTCTAACAAGTTATATAATGATACTCCATCTTTTGTAGTATTTGTCATTTCTCTTAAAATCTCTTTAGGTACTTCTCCTCCATAATACCTGATGATTGATAAGAGACAGCAAATACCACAATCTTTAATACCATCTTGCAGAACAACTTTCACGTCTTCTTTCTCTCACCTCCATAGATATTATTCTCGTATTTTTTAAGTTGCCCCCACTTTTTTAAAAAAAAGTAAAAAAAAAGAAGAGTATACTCTTCCAAAAACGTAGTAGACTAAATTCTTGATCAAACGCGTGACATATGTCCAAGAATTTGTGATTACACTTTAAGATGTCTACCACAATAATATAATAACACAATTTTTATTTCTTGACTAAACTTTTTTTAAATAATTTTTTAATTTACAAATTCTTTGACAAAAAAAACGCTTAAAGCGTTTTTAAAATTCTATATGGTGGAGCATAGCGGGATCGAACCGCTGACCTCCACGGTGCAAACGTGGCGCTCTCCCAGCTGAGCTAATGCCCCATATTACTTATGTGTTTTTTCCACACCAGCAATAAGATTATAGCAAAGCATTTTTTTAAAGTCAACATTTTTTATTAAATATTTGATAATTTAGTGCTATAAATTCCTTTTCTGTATATAGAATTTTACCTATTTTTATATAATTTGTTTTATATTTATATAATTTTCTAATACTATTAATCATTATACTTTTTTTATAATTATATTTATTAAAATATCTTTCTAAGATAAATTTTTGAAAATATATGTCTTTTTTCTTCTCTTCTTTGTGAATTAAAAGTACTAAGAATAATTCCATTATTATTATATTTATTCCTATCTTTATATTTGTGAATAATATTAAAACAATTATTAAATAACTAATGATTATTGATATTTCTAATGATTTATAAAAAGGATATTTTTTATTTATGAATAGATTTATAATTCTACCTCCATCTAGTGGGTAAATAGGAAGCAAATTAAAACTTAGTATTCCTAGATGATACATTTTTATTAGATCTATATCTTTAAATATATTTATTAATAAATAATATGCAAATACTTGAAATAATGGACCCATTACTAGTATTATTAATTCTTTTATAAAAGGTGTATTAATATCCATTTTAAATTTAGTCATTCCGCCTAATGGATATATTTTAATATAGTCAACTTTTATATTAAAAAAAGAAGCACCTAAAATATGCCCTAATTCATGAATAATTATTAAAGAATAAATTATAATACATTCTTTAAATGCACCTATTAAGATATAAATAATTATAAATATAAATGTAATTATATCTATTTTAAAGATATTTTTTATAGTCGTAATATTCTCCTTTTTTAGTAAATGAAAGAATTATTGTATCTGATATAGATTCTCCTAGAATCTCTCCTTTTTCTAAATAATCATATAATTTCTTATTATTAGTATTTATGTTTTCATAAATAGCTTTTACTCCATCAGTTTGTTCTATAATCACTCTACTATTTTCTAGATAAACTATGATTCCACTTTCTAATGTTGGTATCGGAGTATTTGCTTTTACCGTTAGTTTTACTCCTTCTTTTGTATCTTCTTTCTTTATATAACTAAATATATTATTACTTACTTGTTTTACTTTTTCTTTATTTAGAAATGAAAAATATTTTTCATAGATATTTCTGCTTTCAATAATAGGATAACTTGTTTCATAAATTTCTTTCTTTAAATCTTTTTTTAGTGATTCATTATTCTTAGTTAGAATCATACCTATTAATATACCTATTGTCATTATAAATATTTTTTGGAGTAAGTTCTTTACTGATTTTTTTAGTACTAATCTTTCTTCCATTTTCTCACCAATAAATTATATGTATAAAAAAAATAAGTATTCTAGTTGATACTTATTTTTTTGTATTTCTTTGGAATTATTTTTAATATCCAATAAACTATTTCTACATATATTACATTTAATAATAAACTATGAATTATTTTATACCATACTTTATATACAGTAATTGGTACAACATGATATGTGAATAAAACTAAACCTGTTAAAGCTTCATAAAGAATAATCATACCTATTGTTTCTAATAAAAGATTTAGAGTATTTCTTGTCATATTCTTTGTAATTCTACTACTTATATAAGCTATTGTAAAAAATAGTACTCCATTAAAGAATATTAGATTAGTATAGAATAAATCATAGATTACTCCTACTAAAAAAGATACTATAAAATATTTCATTTCATCTTTTCTAAAGAATGGATAAATAATAATAATTGATACTAATGTTAGTAATGGAGTAAATAGTGATAAATCATTTACTAAGTATGGAAGAAAGTTTGTTAGTATTCCATCTAATAAAAGTGATATTCCTAATATAATATATGAAATCATGATTTCACCTTCAATACTGTTACATAATGCATATCACTATAATTTTGTTTTGTTTTTATATAAATTATTTTACTTAGATTATATTTATCACTTTTTATTTCATCTACTTCTCCTACATATATACCTGCAGGGAATAATTCTCCTAATCCACTTGTTAATACAATATCACCTTTATTTACTACTGTTGTTTTATCTATTCCTGTAATCATTATTCTATTTGTTTCTTTATCATATCCATTCATAATAGCATAATGATCTACTCCATTAGTTCTTATCGCAACACTTACTTTAAAATTAATATCATCTGAAGTAATTAATTTAACTTCACTAGAACCATTAAATACTTTTGTTACTTTTCCTACAAAACCATTTTTAGTTATTACAGCCATATTTTCTTTAATACCTTGTTTAGCACCTTTATCTATAGTTATTGTATTAAACCAATAACTCTTATTTCTAGATAGTATAGTTGCATTAACTGTATCATACTCAGTCATAGTTTTATTTAGTTCTAACATATCTTTTAATTCTTTTATTTCTTCTTCTAGTGATGAATTAACATTTTTTTGAATAGTATAACTTTCACTTTGATCTTTACCTTTTTCTTTATTTAGACTAGTAAATGGAAACATTACTACTTTATTTATTGTCATAGAAATATTTTTAAAAATATTATGTTTTTGATTACCGGGTGCTTGTCCTAATAAAGATATTGTTAATAAAATAATCATGACTATTATGACAATTACTGTTATTTTTATATTTTGTTTCTTTTTCTTATACATAACATCACCCTCTATTTAATTATATGATAAATATTTATTTCATTCAATTACTCAGTTTATTATGTTCATAAAAACTATAATAATTCTTTTCTCCTACTATAATATGATCTACTACTGGGATTCCTTGAATCTTACCTGTTTCAACTAAAGAATTTGTAAATAGAATATCTGCTTTACTTGGAGTTACATCATTAGATGGATGATTGTGTAGACAAACAATACTTGTTGCGGATACTTTATATGCTTCTTTAAAAACTTCTCTTGTATGTGTAGTTGATGAGTTTATTGTACCTATAAATAATTGCTTTCTTTCTATTAATTCTTGTTTAGAATTGAAATAATAGGCATAGAAATATTCTTGTTTTTTACCATTTAAAATACTTCTAGCATCTTTCCAAATACTATTTGGATTATCTAACTTAATAGTTTTATTTTCTTTTAATAGAACTCTTTTACCTAATTCTATAGATGAGACTAATTCAATTGCTTTTACTTCACCTATTCCTTTTATTTTCATAAGTTCATAAATAGAAATATCTTTTAAATCTTTTAGAGAATAATTATTTAAACATTCAATTGCTAGATCTTTTACATTTTTATTCTTTAGACCTGTCTTTAATATTATCGATAATAATTCAATATCTGTCAGATTTTCTACACCTACTTCTTTTAATCTTTCTCGAGGTCTATCAGATATAGGAATCTCTTTTATTTTATAATTACTCATGTACTCCCCTTTAATATTATTCTCCTTTTTTTATAACTTCCTCATAACTTGCACAAACTACTTCTTGTATTTTTAATAATTCTTCTTTTGTTAAGGCTTTTTTACTTAATAAATCAAACTGCTCTATATTTATTTTTAACTCTTCACTTCTTAAATATACTTCTTTTAAATCTAATTTAATATTTTCTTTTTCATAAATATTCATTAATCTTTCTGCTACTTCTAAATCTTTAGTTATTCCTACAAAGACAAAATTATTATTATTTTTTTCTTCTAAGAAATAAAACATGTTTTCTGTGTTATTTGATTTAGGAATATAATCTCTATATAAAAATAAGCAAATTAAAAGAGTAAGAATTCCAAATAATACTTTTTTATTCACATTATCACCTATTATGATATACAATATTTTTTAGTATTAATTTGTCAAAAAAAAGAGTCTATTTATTAGACTCTTTTTCTTTTTGTCTTTTAATTTCTCTATATGTTACAAATCCTATTATGAATAATCCTCCAGCTAATAGATATAACCAGAAAGGAATTTGTTTCCAGACATCTCTTAATCTATATAGAATATTAATTATTGTTAAAACTATACCTGTAATAAATATTGGTAAGCTTTTATCTTTTCTTACACCATAGATTAATAGAATAATACCAACAATACCTAAATATACTCCACAAATAACATCTTCTACAAAGAATGGTTCAAAACAGTAGAAAATTATACCTAAGATTGTAATTATATTTCTTGCAATATCATTCTTAATAAAGAATTTTAATAATAAGAATAAGATATATAATCCTGTAAAACTTTCTAGAACTGCGACTACTGGATAAGATGTTCCAGAGTTTTCAATTAATACTGTTAATGGAAGAATTATATATAAATATGATAATTTCTTAATCCATTCATTCTTTAATAATGGAGCAATTACAAATACTAATACTATAAATATTAGTGTTGGAATCATAATATGTAATTCTAGAATATTATGATAAACAAATGGTACATAGATTGTTGAAAGTAATACTAGATAATTTATATTTAATTTAATTTGATTCCATACTTTTTCATTATCTTCTAAATACGTTGTAGTAAAGAAATATAATCCTGTTAAGATAAGAATTAGACAAGCATAGACATCTTCATAATGTAATCTAAAGCATAGACCAATTAGTAATGTAATGAATAAGTAAACATGAGTTACTTTCTTATCTAACTTATTACGATATATTAAATTCATTAATGTATATACTGCAGCCATTAATGCTACTTCATATATACCTGAAATTGGTTCGTCTAAATAGATTAATACTAAATCAATTATATTTAATACTAATAGTGGTTGAATAAAGTTTGCAGCTTTCCACTTTTCTACTCTCCATAAACCTCTCTTAATAATAGTATTAACTCCTAATTGTAATAAAGCTATTATAATACTCATTATTAATAATGCTTGTGTACTATCTGTCATTGAAATTATTAGAGTTAATGCAATTATAGTATAGATAATATAATTTAATCTTTCTGTAAATTTATTAGTTTTAATAACTTTACCATTAATTAATAATGTATAAATTGTTGTGATTAGGGCTGTTATTAAATAAATATAATCTCCAAACATATTTATTTGAGATGCCCCAAATATAATTACTATATAAGTTAGAATTACATTAATAACTGATAATTCTTTTTTATCATCTATCATTATTAAGAAGTTTAGATTAAATATGTTTATTAACATTACAGCTATTAAATCAAATGATCCATAAGTTCCTGCTCTAAACATAAATGCTAATAAAATGTATGAAACTATTCTACTAAATACAGATATCTTATCTTTTCTATTATCAATAATATTTGTTAATAAAACAATAAATGATACTATTGCTAGAACTGTCATTTCATTTAGATTTAAATATTGGAATAGGAATCCTAAAGAAATTATTATTCCTCCATAACTTGCATATAATAAATATTTTTTAGGGAACTTATAATATGTTGTTAAAGCAAATGCTGCTCCTGTTAAGAATGTAATTGCATAAGCAAGATTAGATCCTGCTCCACTATAAGTTAAATAATCTCCAAATATTCCGAAATAAAGAATTCCTACTATTGTTAATACAAATAAAGAAATACTTAGTAACCAATACATATAAGATGAACGATATAGTTTTAATTTCTTTTCTGTAAATAATGATAATCCTAAGAATAAGAAACCAAATACTAATAAAGCAATTGCTTTTACTATATCATTTATAAAACTCCATGATGTAGTAGCAAAAAGTATTCCAGATACAAATACCATAAATACTCCAATTTTTAGAAGAATATCTATTTTCTTTGCTTCTTTATCTACTTTATACACTACTTTTGGTGGTGCATTTATACCATGACTATTAATTCTTTTTTCTTTTATAATATTATCTTCTACGACAAATACTAAGATTGATCCTAATAAGTTTACCAATCCTAATGCTGCAAAAATAATATTAATTACTCTATTTTTATATAGTTTTTCATTAGATTCTTCTGATTGAGTATAAAAATATATTCCTAATAGTATTAGAAATACTCCATACACTGGAAACTCTAAGAATAATACACCAGTAATTCCATATAGAATACTAGCTACTTTTAATAATTTTCTTTCCACATTATCACACTCTCTATTCTAATAATATTATAATGCTTGATCTTTGTTTTGTCTATTATTTAAGCTTCTAATTTTACCTTTAGAACTTTCTGTGTGAACACATTTTTCCCAATTAGCTCGATTTGTTTTTCCTTTTGTTTTTATTTGGACAGTATCATTATTTTCCAATACTGTATCTACTCTACTTTCTTTACCATTTATAATTACTCCTGTCATTATATCTAATAATTCAGGATGTACTTCACAAGCATAATCTAGAGCAGTTGATCCAACTGGTAATTCTATTATTTCTCCACTATGATTGTATACATATACATGTTCTGTTAGTAATTGTTCTTTGATATTAGCAATAAAGTCATCATCTTCTCTATATGATGTATCTATTTCTTGTAATTTCTTAGCGAATTGTAATTTATTTCTAATTTCTGCTTGAGTCTCTTCTTTTGTTTTTCTTGTAGGAGTTTCTCCTTCTTTTTTATTTGGATTAATATTCCAATAAGCTGGTATTCCATAAGCAGATACTTTATCCATATCAAAAGTTCTTATTTTAGTTTTAATTAATTTATCATTACTATCAGATCCTGTAGTATGAAGTGATTGATAGTGATTCGTTCTAGGATTATAAATATAATCTTTAAATCTTCCGTTTATTGGTGGAGTTAACTCATGTACTATTCTTAAAGTTCTATAACAATCATCTACTTCATTTACTAATATTTTTATATAGAATAAGTCATAGATATTTTCCATTTCATAACCTTTTGTAATTTTACGATAAATATTACAAATATTTTTAGTACGAATTAATATTTCATTTGGTATATGTTTTTGAGCAAGAAGTTTTTTTAGTTTCTTTTTTAACTCTAAAAGATATTCTTTTTCTTGTTTTGCTAATTCATTTCTTTTTCTAAATATTTCATCATATTTTTCTGGTTCAATATATTTTAAAGCTAAATCTTCTAATTCACTTTTTATTTGATAGGCACCTATTGATAATGCAAGGGGAACAAAGAGTTCCATTGTTTCTATAGCATTTTCTCTTTGTTTATTAGGTTTCTTGTATTCTAATGTTCTCATATTATGAAGACGGTCTGCTAGTTTAATTATTATTATTCTTACATCTTTAGTTAGGCTTGTAATTATTTTTCTTGTATTGGCATTATTTTGATCTTGTTTAGTAGAAAAGTTCATTCTTCTCATTTTAGTAACTCCATCTACTAATTCTGCTACTTCTGGATTTATTTCTCTAGATATATCTTCTAGAGTTACATTTGTATCTTCTACTACATCATGAAGCAATGCTGCACAAATTGTTGGACCATCATATATTTCCATATCTAATAAGTTCTTAGCTACGGCTATAGGATGAGTTATATATGGTTCTCCACTTTCTCTAAATATTCCTTCATGAGCCTTATCTGCCATTTCATAAGACTTTATTACTTCAGGTATAGCATCTTTATTCTTTTCATTTAAAATACTAATAATATCTTTTAACTCTTCCATACAATTACTCCTAACTAAAAAACGACCCAATCTTATTAATTGAATCGTTTATTATTTTGACACACTTAAATATTCCAACATAGTGGATTTAATACAATATAAGGCATTTATCCGTTTATCCATACAAATCACCTCTTTGTGTATAGACAAATTTATATCATACCTTAATTTATAAAGTCAACACTATTTTAATTTTTTAGATAAATATAAGAATGGTGTATCACATAGAGCAATTATTATCTCTATAATTGATGTTGTTGTGGCTATAGATATAATTACAGGTATACTAAATATTCCAATGAATGCTAAGGTATTAAAAAAGTAATTTTCAATACAATTACATAGAATTGTAGATACATTATTTCTTAACCATAACTTATTAGAAAACTTATCTTTTAACTTATTGTATAAGTATACATCTAACATATTACTTATAAAGAACATTGTCATACTAGCAATTGTAGTACGAATACTAATTCCAAATAATGTCTTCATAGACTCTTGTACAACATCATCACTACTAGGAATAAATAGTAATGTTAATTGAGTAATAATAATAAATGTAATTCCTGCAAATATTCCTAAGTAAACTGCTTTTTTAGCATCTTTCTTACTATACTTTTCAGATAAAATATCTGTTGCTAAGAAAGTAGATGCAAATAAAACATTTCCCAAAGAAGTAGTAAAACCAAAAGCATCAATCATTTTACAGACTGTTAAGTTTGCAAGAATTGTTGCAATAGCAATCCAAGCAAATACTCCTTCTTTTTTAAATAGTTTTTCAATTAAAACTACTAAAGAAAATGTTACTACTATGTTTGCAAATCCTAAAGCTATATTCATAATATCTCTCCTTCCCTTTTTTATACTAGGATGTGTAGGTTAACTAGTACGAAGAGTATTATAACATAAAAAGAAAGAGTTAACACTATTTTGTTAACTCTTCTAATTTTTTCTTTTCTTCAGCTAATTTTTGTCTATCAAGTTCTACGATGTTTGCAGGAGCTTTATTAACATAATTCTCATTAGATAATAGTTTTTCTCTTCTTGCAATTGATTCTTCTAACTGTTTAATTTGTTCTTTCTTAGCTTCTTTATCTGCTTCTGTTTCAATCTTTTCGAAGAAGATTTGAGCTTTAACTCTATTAGAGAATACTTTGTATGCTTTAATGCCTAATGGTTCAGTTACTAAATTATCTTGTAACTTTAACATCTTAACGATTAGATCATTATCATCATCAGTATCAAACATTACTTTCATATCTTTTGAGATATTGTTCTCTGCTTTTACATTTCTGAAGTTCTTAATAAATTCTATTTGATCTGCTACTGCTTGAGCTTCATTTTCAAATACTAATTTTTTATTATATTTAGGATACTCAGAAATCATAATTGATTCATATTCTTTTACTGGTAACATTTGATAGATTTCTTCAGTAACAAATGGCATAAATGGATGTAACATTTGTAGAATACCAGTTAATACAAAACATAATGTAGATTGTGTAGCTGGATCTTCAAGAGAATATTTAGCCATTTCAATATAGTAGTCACAGAAGTAATTCCATGTAAAGTCATAGATTTCTGCTCCTGCTAAATTGAATTCATATTTATCCATATGTTTAATAACATTCTTTAGAGTATGTTCATAAACTGTTAAAATCCATTTATCTTCATTCTTAAGATTTTCTAATTTAATTTCTTTTAAATTTTCAATATTCATAAGAGAGAATCTTGAAGCATTCCAAATCTTATTAATAAAGTTCCATGTAGCAGTAAGTTTAACTTCATCAAATCTTAAATCCATACCCATAGAACCATCTGTAGATAAATAATATCTTAGGGAGTCTGCTCCATATTTATCTACCATATCAAATGGATCTACTCCATTTCCTAGTGATTTAGACATTTTTCTTCCTTGTTTATCACGAATTAATCCATGAATTAAACAATCTTTAAATGGACGAGCATTCATTATAAATTCTGATTGGAATGCCATTCTTGCTACCCAGAAGAAGATAATATCATATCCTGTTACTAAACAGTCTGTTGGGAAGTATCTTTCTAAGTCTTTTGTTTCATCTGGCCAACCTAATGTTGAGAATGGCCATAATGCACTTGAGAACCATGTGTCTAAAACGTCGTCATCTTGTACCCAACCTTCTTCTTTTGGAGCTTCCATACCAACATATGTTTCTCCATCTTTATACCATGCAGGAATTCTATGACCCCACCATAATTGACGAGATATACACCAGTCATATGATATTTCCATCCAGTGTCTTAATATCTTTTCAAATCTCTTTGGTACAAAGTTAATCTTTTTATCTTTATTATCTTGGAACTTTAATACTCGTTCTGCTAAAGGTCCCATTTTAACAAACCATTGTTCTTTGATCATTGGTTCAACCATTACATCTGTTCTTTCACTATGACCTACTTCGTGAACTAATGGTTCTACTTCTAGTAATAATCCTTGCTCTTCTAAGTCTTTTAAACATTCTTCACGACATTTTTCTCTACTCATTCCTTGATACTTTTCAGGAACATTTTCATTCATTGTTGCATCATCGTTCATAATAACGATTCTTTCTAGATTATGTCTATTACCTACTTCAAAGTCGTTAGGATCGTGTGCAGGAGTTATTTTAACTACACCAGTACCTTTAGTCATATCAGCATGTTCATCTGTTATAACTGGAATTGGCTTATTCATAAGAGGTAGAATAACATTCTTTCCTACAAACTTTTTATATCTTTCATCTGCTTCATTTACTGCAACTGCTGTATCTCCAAATAGAGTTTCAGGACGAGTTGTTGCTACATCTAAGAATTCTTCACTATCTTCTAGTTTATATTTTAAATGATAGAAAGCACTCTTTTCTGATTTATAAATAACTTCTTCATTAGATAGAGCTGTTTTAGCAGCTGGATCCCAGTTAATTATTCTTTCTCCTCTATAGATTAATCCTTTATTGTAATAATCTACAAATACTTTACGAACTGCTCTATTTAAATCTTCATCTAATGTGAAACGTTCTCTATCATAATCTACTGATAGTCCTAAAGCTCCCCATTGAGCACGAATACTATCACTATATTCATGAGTCCAATCCCAACATGCTTTTAAGAAGTTTTCTCTTCCATATTCGTATTTATCAATACCTTCATCTTTTAATTTCTTAACAACTTTTGCTTCTGTTGAAATTGCAGCATGATCCATTCCTGGAAGCCATAGTGTATCGAATCCTTTCATTCTTTTATATCTAACTATAGCATCTTGTAGTGCTGTATCATAAGCATGTCCTATATGTAATTTACCTGTAACATTTGGAGGTGGAATTACAATACAGAATGGAGTCTTATCTGATTGATTATCTGCTTTAAAGTATCCTTTTTCTTTCCATTTTAAATATTTTTCTTTTTCAACTTCTAAATGATTATATTTTTTATCTAGCATTTTATCATCTCCCCTATATATTTATTAACAAATTCTCTTAATTCATTTAATTGTTTTACTAGTGTTTCATTTTTTGTATCTTTAATTTGTACATCAATCATTTTATTGATATAATCAGTTTCTTTTAATATTTCATAGGATCTTTTAAAGTTTAAATCAAAGACAAATCCTAAACGAACAGCAATATCATCTGCTTTTGTTTTGACATCTGTTCTTTTAATTTCTTTTTTATCTAAAATTGCTTTATATACTTTATCACTAATAATTGCATCTTCTGTATGATTGACTAATCCACCATTAACAAATAATTGTAGAATATCAATTTTATCTGCATCTCTAGTAATATTTACAAACAATTTATTTCTATCTGAAATTGTATTTGGTACACGATATTTATTATGATATTTTACTGCTCTAAAAATAGTTTCATGATTCTTTTTAGTAAATTTATTAATGAAATTATTTTTCTTTAATATTTCTACTCCTAAATCTCCATGATCAAGAGAAGCTAAATCACTGTAAGTTTGATATCTTTTCCATTGTTCAAATCTAGCAATATCATGTAACAATCCACACATATCAGCAAGTTCTACATCTTCATCTGATAAATTTAAGCTTTTAGCAATATCTACACATAACTTTTCGACTCGTACGGTATGACTGATTTTTAATTCAATCTTTGGACCATACTTTTTATAACTTTCTGTGTACTTAAAAAATTCATTTTGTGCTTCTTTCATATAATCCTCCTATAAAATAAAAAAAGCGAGATTCATCCAAAGGACGAAAATCTCGCGGTACCACCTTTTTTTCTATATATATAATATATAGCTTGATATCTTTAACGGAATTATCCGGAACTTCTTACTAAACTCAGAAATTATGCTCTTCTGCTACCTTCTTTATACTTTTTTATCTACTTTCACCTCACGTAGACTCTCTACAAAAAAAGTTATAAATACTCCTCAGATTCATCGCATCTGCAAGTAATTATAACTCAATTTTAAATAATAATCAACTTTTTATACTAAAAATCTTCGTAATCGTCATCATCTTCGTCAACATACTCAATGTCGTCATCTTCGATTTTCTTAGCAATTTCTCCTCCATAATAACGATCTGCTTCTCTATTCATTCTTGCTGCTCTATATGGTCCTTGTACAATTCCTAGTTCATTTCTAATTTTGTTGTAATCATAGCTTTCTTCTACTTTACTTTCTGCTTCATCATTATAGTCCTCTGCATATATTTCACTGTCTTCTATTACTTTGTTTTCTTTTTCTTTCTTTTGATACATATCATCAACGATTACAGCTCCAATAGATCCTGCTATACCAGTTACACCTATTCCAACACCAATTGGTACTGTATCAACTATCTTAGTATCTTCTTGTGGAGTAGTAGGCTCTGGGGCTGGTATTGTTGTAACGTTACCATCATTAACTCCTGCAATATCTGCAGTTAAAGAATTAACATCTACTTGTTTTGCATCTCCTACTAGTTTTAATAATTCTGCTCTTGCTTCAGTAGTTTTATATATTTCACTAAACTCTTTAATATCTCCTTCAGAGAATGTATTAATTGTTGCATAGTTGTTCTTTGTTCTTCTAAGAGCATCTGCTAGTTCATTAATTTGTTTTTTTATTTTTTCTAAATTAGCATAGATTAAATCTAATGATTCTTTATAATTTATACAACTTGAATGTTCAAAATTAATTTGTTTGAATTCTTTTTCTATTTCTTCAAAATTATCAGCTAAATCTACTGTATTTATAATGTTTTCTATAGAAGATAATGTATTTATACTATGAGATATTTGTTCTAAATCTATATGTCCTTCTTTATTCATAATATCCTCCTATAATGCCTTAGCTGCTGCTAACCTTTCTTGTAGTTTTTCAATTTTGTCATTAGTTAGTGCTTTAACATCTTCATCACTATTATCTTTAGAGTTCATATTCTTTAGAAAATCTTTTTCTTTTTCTATTTTTTCTTCTATAGCGTCAATTAATTGGTCTTTTTCAAGTTCTTTTTGTTTTGTTGATACATCTCTTACGTTGTTTTTTAATCTATCCATTGTATTTTTAATTTCATCAATTGATTTTATTATTTCTGTTGCTAATTCATTGGCTGGAGAAATTCCAGTTATTTGGAAAGCATCTTTTGAAAGACCTCCACCATTTATTTCATTTTGTAATTGTTCATATATCATTGAATTCATATAAGATTCATAATTTTGATATTGTTCATTTATTTTTTCTTCAATTTTATCAGGATTTATTACCTCTTTAGGATCTGTTTTCCATGTTATCCAATCTACTTTTGACATAGGCACCTCCTATTATTCTTATCATAATAATTATAGTAAATATACGGATTTTAGTCAATTAAAAAGAAGGCATAGCCTTCTTTATTTATATTAATTATGCGAAGCTTTCTTCCTCGTTTGAAACAATTGGTAGAGGATTTTCACTGATACGATAATATTCATCTTCATCTTGTTTATCAATATTAATGAACTTATCTTCTGTATCAGCTTTATTTAATTCTTCAATAACGTCTTCATCTGTCCAACCATCTACGATAATTCCATCGTTATCAAATTCTTCATATTCGTCTTCATATTCTTCCTCTTCAGCTTCCTCATTTGCTCTCTTAATGTCTGAGTATGCCTTTGCTCCTAAACCTGCAGCGGCAGCTGTAGTAAATCCTGCGGCAATAGGAATAGCAGCTTGTGCTCCACCCTTCTTACCAGCATTAAGTGGATTATTACTTACTGGTATCTTTGAAGCACTACCTCTAGAACCATCTCTCATGATTTCATCAATTAACTCATCTGTATCATCAGTTAATCCTGCAAGTGATGCAGCAAGTGATGTATTCTTATCTCCAACATAACCATTTTCATTATATTCTCCACCACTATGGTATGTAATTGGTACATTAGATTGCAATTTACCATTTGAAGTTGGAACTGGTGTTACACTACCATTTCCTGGAATTATAGTCTTAGGTGTTGTTCCTGGAACTGGCATTTCTTTTGGTTGATAAGCATTATCTGTCCATTTATTTGTTAAGTTAGATAGTGATGCAGCTCCGTTTGCAGCACTATTTGCAACTCCCTGTGCTACATTTTGTGCAGCATTTCCAACTGCAGCTCCAACGCTTGCTGTTGGAACACTTGAAACAACCTTAGGTGTTACACCTGATGCGGCTCTTGGAGCAGCTTGTTGTGGATGATTTATTGGAACTGTAGGTTGTGAATATACCTGTGTAGTACCACGAACCATTGTTGATGGTGCTGATGGTGTTGCTGTAGCAGCTTGTGATGCAGCTTGAATAACTGGAGCAAGTGATTGTCCCCTAGCTGCACCTTTAATTGCAGATGATTGTGATGTTTCATGGCGTACTACATTGATTCCTTGAGATATTGGTCCTGCATTTTGTAAAGCTGTTCCTGCAGATCTAACTACAAATTGTTTACCACCATTAATAAATGATCCAAGTGTATTCTTTGCTACTTCTTGTTCAATTTTATTCTTTGTAGTTTGTGTAATAACATTATTGCCACCTGTAACTTTCTTAAGTGCATATTGATTTACTTGATCTTGACCGCCTTCACTAAATGTTCCCTCAGCCATTTCATCAGCAGACTGTTTAATATCCAAATCTCTTGCTAAGTCTTTAGAAGATCTAGAGAAAGATTGAGATCCACTTTCTGCAAGTTCATCACCTGATTGTGAAAGTTGTAATCCTACATCATCCATTTGTTTTGTTCCTTCTTTTACAAGAGTAGCATCAATTTTTGATAATGCTTTTAGATTTCTTGCATCTTTAAAGTTTTTACCTGCATTAGTAAATAAATCGTTATATCCTTGTAAACTATTTCCATCTCCAAGATCAATTTTAAATTGATTTTGTTCAGTTTTACTTAATAACCTAGCTAAATGATTATCTCCATCAGCTAATTCTTTAATTGCTTCTTTCTTTGCATTATATATATTTGCACCTTCTGATGCTTTTTGATTAACATATTTTAATCCATCTTTTAGTGTTGCATTCTTATTTTGACCGCTTTCAATCAAATATTTTTTACCAGCATTGGCTTCGCTAAGCTTACCACCTGCAAAGGCTAATCCAGCACTAATAGTACCTGTAACTACTCCTTGTCCAAATGCAGAATTGAATGAATGTCCACTATTTAATCCTGATTCTGTACCGCTTCCTAATCCAGATAGTCCAGCAACCATTGTTGCTCCTACTGTAGTAGTTGATGCATGTACTGCGGCTCCAACTGCAGATGCAGCTCCTGTTCCAGCCATAACACCACCAGCAAATAAGTATCCAGCAGTTTTACCTAAAACCTTAGTAATACCTGCTGCTCCACTATCTTCTGTAAACGCACTATATTGAGCTAATTCACTATCATAGTAGAAATTAAGCATATCATGTGACCATTCTTTTTTAACAAAGTCTCCACAGGCATCTTGGAAGTCTTTAGAGAAGGCTCCTCCAACAAATCCAACAATGGACACTACTCCATCTCCTAGGTCCTCTATGACTGATACAACTCCTTCAGTAAATTTTGCGGCTGTCATTGTAACAGTTCCAACAAATTTATCTAATGCAGAAGATTCTTCATATTTCTTAATTGCTTCTGCTTTTTCATTTATAACAGAACCTATAGTAGTAATATTTTGTGATAAAGTATCAAACACACCACTATATTTAGATATATCTACTGTTCCGACATATTTTTCTACACCATTTACATTATTTAGTTTTCTTATTGCTTCATAGAATTCATCTGCTGCGCTTCCCATTAAATTTCCTGCAATCGAATTGATTTCATTTAAAACTACATCTACTTGTTCATAATTCAGATATAATTCATGTTGGCTAGCATCACGACCTGTAAGCCATTCCCCTGCTTTTGCAGCAGCAGAATCTATACCATCAACAATTTTACCATATAGTCCACCTGTTAAAAAATCACCTGCAGCACGGGTTACATCTTCTGCTTTATCATAAAGCCATTCAGCGCCTTTACCAAGATAGTCAAAACCTTTATTTGCCCATTCTCCTGCAGTACTAACACAATTTCCGGCAGTATGAAGAACATTTCCTACTCCTTTAAAACCAATTGCATCAGCAGCATCTCCTACTAAACTAACAGCTCCGCCTACTACTTTAGCTCCTGTTTCAATAACGTCACCAACTAAATCAGCGGCCCCACTAACTATATCTCCTACAAATGAAAAGAATCCCATAAATTAACACCCCTTTACGGTATTATATATTTTCTCTATTATATTTTTATTATATCTCTGTTATAGAATGGTAGTCAAACAAAAAAGAAGGCATAACTGTCTTCTTTTACACTTTATTTTTATTCTGATTTTTGTTCTTCTGAAAGTGGTATTACTGGAGTACTTGCATTTTCTTGTTCTGCTAATTCTGCTAGTCTTTTTTCTCTCTCTGCTAATCCTCCATTTAATACTTTTGAAATCTCTTTTTGATTATCTGTTTCATAGCCTTTATATACTACTTTTTCGATTTGATCATGATTG
>JAFXYF010000013.1 GCA_017541885.1 Bacilli bacterium | reverse complement strand
GGTACAGTCTTCGTTAGCTACCAACATGCAATGTCACCTATTACTTTGGCAAATGCTCAATTATTCAACATAGATTTAATTGGTTACGGTGGAGTATTTGACTTCTATGGCGCAGCAGTTGGTGTATATGATCAAATGCCTGGTGTACATATGGATGTATAAGAATAAAGTAGACAGATTTTGAGATCAAACGCGTGATTATATTATAAATAAAATAAAGTAGGGTAACCTACTTTATTTTTTGTATTAAAAGATAAGTTAAATATGAAAACAAACATAAAAGAATAATAGATGTAATTACTAAGTCCAGATTAAATACTTGTGATCCATACATTATTAAATATCCTAAACCTTTTTTAGATACTAATAATTCTCCCATTATTACTCCAATAAAGTTCATTGATAAATTCACTTTTATTGTGGATAGAATATTTTCTCTATTATAGGGAAATATTACTTTTCTAAATATTTGTATTTTACTTGTATGAAAACTTTTCGCAAGAATTATATAGTTTTCTGGGACACTGATAAAACCTTGATAAATATTTATTATTGTCACAAATAAACTTATTAGTAAACTCATAAATAATATTGACTTTATATTTGCACCAAACCAAATAATTATTAATGGACCTAAAGCAACTTTAGGAAGTGAATTTAATACTGTAAGATATGGGTCTATTATTTTAGATAGTCTTTTAAAATACCATAGAATAGTAGATATTATTATTCCTAAAATAGTAGAAATTATAAAACTAATTAATATTTCTAATGTAGTAATTCCGATATGTGGAAGTAACTGATTTGATAAGAATAAAGAAGATATAGTAGATATAATTCTACTTGGAGAAGAGTATAAAAAAGTATTAATAATTTTATATTTAGAAAGTACTTCCCAAAGAATAATAAATGAAATAAATATTATAGATTGAATAATTATAATTAATAGTTTTTCTCTTTTATTTTTCTTTAAATAATTAGAGTGTTCTACACTATATGTCTTCATATAAATCCCTCCATATCTGATTAAAATATTTGGAGAAATTAGGATCACTTCTATTATCTATTGGATTCTTTTTTTCTTTTAATTTTATTTCATAAATATTCTTTACTGTTGATGGTCTATTTGTTAAAACTATAACTCTATCTGACATACTTATTGCTTCTCCTATATCATGGGTAACCATAATAGCAGTCTTCTTTTCTTTCTTTATAATCTTATATAAATCTTCTCCTATTCTTAGTCTTGTTTGATAATCTAATGAAGACATTGCTTCATCTAAAAGAATAATATCTGGATTAACTGCTAGTGTTCTAATTAAAGCAACTCTTTGTCTCATACCTCCTGATAATTCTTTAGGATACTGATTTATAAAATCTTTTAGACCATAAGTATCTAATAATTTTAATACATATTCTTTGTTTTCTTTTGTTAGATTATGTTCAAACTCTAAACCTAATAATGAGTTTTCAAGTACTGTTCTAAATGGTAGAAGAGAATCATCTTGTAACATATAAGCTATTTTTTTATTCTGTTCTATATTAATACTTCCATCACTTTTATTTTCTATATTTGCTAAGATTGATAGTATTGTACTTTTTCCACAACCACTGGGACCTACAATAGAAATAAATTCTCCGTGATTAACATCAAAAGAAATATCTTTTAAAGCAAAGATTTCTCTATCTTCTGTATGATAATATTTTTTTAAATGATTAATCTCTAATACTTTTTTCATATATCCTCCAATCAGTATAGTTTATGAAGAATATTAAAAAACGATAGGGCAAACAAATAAAAAAAGACTAAAAGCCTTTTTTATTTATAGAATAATTTTTCATAACTTACCTTTTTATCTAATTCACCATAATCAATCATTATATCTTGTAAATGATCAAATGATTTCTTTGTGAACTTAGTATTTGTAGGCCAAGCTTCTATTTCTCTATATCTCTTAACAGATGCTTTTACTTCTTCTAAACTAGAGTCTGGGAATTGTGGAAGTATTACTTTAGCAACTTCTTCATCTGTATGAGAATAAACATAATCTATTCCCATTTGAATTGCTTCATCAAAATTCTTAATTATATTTGTATGTTCTTTTATATAACTTTTTCTAGCAGAAAAAGATGTATATGGAACAACTCCTCCTAATTCTCCAACTGATGCGACTACATAACCATAACCTTCTTTTTCAACCATACTAGCAGTAGGTTCAAATAAAGTTACAAAGTCTCCATATCCTCCTATAAATGTTCCTCCCATAGCAGGAAATGCAATAGATGTATCAATATCTAAATCACTTCTAGGATCTATATTATGTTTTTTTAATACATACTCTAAAGTCATCTCTGGCATACCTGCAGCTCTACCACCAATAACAGTAGTACCTTTTAAATCATCTAAAGTAAAGTTTTTTATTTTCTTTCTAGATACAATAAATGATCCATCTTTTTGAGTTAATTGAGAAAAAGTTTGTAAGTAATCTTTTTCTCCACCATTATAAACATAGATTGTTGCTTCTGCTCCAGAAAGACCAATCTCTACATCATTTGAAAGTAGAGCAGATGCTACTTTATCAGCACCATTTAATAAAATAATATCTGCATCTATCCCTTTATCTTCAAAATATTTGTTTTCATATGCTACATAAAATGGAGCATAAAATATAGAATGAGCAACTTCACCAACACTAATTTTTACTAATTCTTTTTCCTTATTAAAATTAAATATAGTAGATATTGCTACTATAAAAATAACAAGGATACAACTTATATAAATAATTATTTTTCTCTTCATATTAATCTCCTAACAATGTAATGTATGAAAAATATTGAAAAATGTGTAATAATAAATAAGGCGGAATACCCCAAAAGGGTTGATAAAAAAAGACTTTTATGTTATAATATAGCCAAATTTTGTGAGGAGGAATAAAAATATGAAGAACGTAATTAAGAAGTTTTTAGCAGCTCTTGCAGTATTTGTTATTGCACTTGTACCAATGGCAAATGTTAAAGCAGCTGCTCAAACAATCGATTTAGGTCCAGCTAAACAATCTGGAAAGTATATTGCTGGTGTAACATTTAGTTACAAATTTACAACAGCAGGAGAATATCTATACTGTGTTAATATGCACAAGAATACAGCACAAAACATCAAAGCAGATTTAGTAACAAATAATTCTCTAGTAGATGGAGGACTTGTATATATTCTTAAAAATGGATTCCCATATAAGAGTATTACTGGTGATAATGATAAAGACTATTACATTACACAAACTGCAGTATGGTGGTATTTAGATGAGACTACTGGAAGTATGAACTTAGGAGATTACTTCAAAGAGTCAGGATCAGACTCATACAATATGAGACATTATGTTAAAGAATTAGTACAAGCAGGAATTCAACATAGATATGATAATTTTGGAATTGGTAATACTAAATATAGTATTATGATTGCTGATCCAAAAATGACATTAGTAGATAACTACTATGTATCAAAAACTATTTCAGTATCTGAAAGTGAAAATATTGAAAAAGTAGAATTAAAATTAGAAAATGCTCCACAAGGAACAATTATTGAAGTAGGAGGTAATAATTATACTTCTAATACTGCAACAATTAGTGGAACTGATACTTTTAGAATTAAAGTACCAGCAACAGCAGTTTCTACAAATAATTTAGAAATTAATGTAGTTGCTACAGGAATTGGTAAAACAATGTATACAGCAAATCATTATCATCCTAGAAGTGATAAGATGCAAGATGTAGCAATGTTAGAAAAATCTCAAAAGAATGTTACATCATCAGTTAAATTAAACTTATGTGTAGCATCTAAAGTAACAGTATTAAAAATTGATTCAGTTACTAAACAACCATTAGCAGGAGCAATCTTAGTATTAAAAGATGCTAATGGAAAAGAATTATCTAGATGGACTTCTACAACAAATGCACATGTATTCCAAAACTTAGCAAATGGAACATATACAATTGAAGAAGAAAGTGCACCAGCTGGATATATAGTTAATAATAAAGTAACATCATTTACAATTAAAGATGGACAAAAGAATATTGAAGTTAAAATTGAAAATGCACCTGCAGAAGTAGTAGTAAATGTTACTAAAGTAGATTCATCTACAAATCAACCATTAGCAGGAGCAGTATTAGTACTTAAAAATGCAAATGGTGAAGTAATAGAAGAATGGACTACTACAACAGAATCAAAAATCTTTAAAAATCTTGCATATGGAACTTATACAATAGTTGAAAAGAGTGCACCAGCAGGATACTTAAAGAATGATAAAGTATATACATTCACAATTGATAAAGATCATTTATCACATCAAATATTATTTGAGAATAGTAAAGAAGTAATTGTTCCAGATACAGCATCTGTATCATCAATTATTATGTTATTCTTAGGTATTGTTATAACTGGTTGCGGTTTAGAATTTGTTTTAAAGAATGCAAAAAGAGCTAACTAATAAGAAAAGAGTATCTCCATATGTATCTGCTTTTATAGGAGCATTAATTACATTAGTTGGAGGATTCTTTCTTACATATAATTATGTTCAAGGACAGAAAGAAAAAGCTTATGATTATATGGCTAGTACTTTCTATGATGGACAATATGTAGAAAACTTAAATGTTAATATAGTTGAAAAAGAAGAAGAAAAAGAGGAAATTAAACCGACAGAGTTCACTGGTGAAGTGAGAAATGATTATATTGGATATTTAACAATACCAAAAATTAATCTAACTAAAGGTTTCTTAGATTATAGATCTACAGAGAATAATGTAGATAAAAATATCTTAGTAGTAAGTGGATCAAATTATCCTGATACTAAGAAAGGAAACTTTATTATAGCAGGACATTCTGGTACTGGTTGGAATTCATTCTTCAATGATTTATATAAATTAGAGTCTGGAGATAAAGTGTATATTTCATATCAAAATAAAAAATATGAATATGAAATAACTAATATTTATACTCAACCAAAAACTGGAAAGATAGCAATATATCGTGATTATGATAAAACAACTTTAACATTAATCACATGTACTAATAATGATTCCACTACACAAACAGTATATATTGCAGAATTAATAAATGTGGAAGAATAAAAATTAAGGGGGTGAAGGTATGAGCAAGATGTCTCTATTAGATAAACTTGGAGTACTTGTAAAATTATCAACTACTTCAAAATCTTATGTGATAGTACTAGCAGTATTATTAATATTTGGAATAGTTCTATCATTTACCAATAAGAAGAATGCTAAATTAAATAAAATATTATATGTAGTAATGACAATTGTAATAGTGACATTATTAATTGCTACATATCATTCATCTTTAGGTAACATGTTTAACTATATGATGAATAATTTCTTTATAGCAGTATGTTTCCCAACAATAGCAATTTACTTTGCTGCAATTATCGCAATGAATATAATTGTTTGGGTTTCAATATTTAGCTTTAAATCATCAAAACAAATAAGAACATTAAATATATCAATTTATATAATAATGAACTATTTATTAGCCTTATTATTAAAAGTAATAAATACTCATAAATTAGATATCTTTGATCAAGCATCTCTATACAGTAATAAAGATGCTACTGCATTAATAGAATTATCTTCTTTAGTATTTGTAGTATGGGTAATATTCTTAATACTTTATAAAGTAATCTTAATCTATATTAAGAAAGATTATAAACCAACAGTAAAAAGAATTATTGTTCGTAAGAAAGTAAAGAAATTACCTGAGAACTTTGAACCAACAGAAGTACCTGATTACATCTATTCTCCTCGCAAAGAATCTTATGTAATCAATACTCATGGTAAATCAGAAGATGAAGTAATGTTAGAACAATTTACTAAACAATTTACTCTTGAAGATTATAAATACTTCTCTAAATTATTAAGAGAAGAACAAGAAAGAATTGCAAAGAAAAAAGTAGACTTCATTGATGTAAAAGATAAAGTTAAAGTCCAAAAGAAAAAGAAGAAAAAAGAAGAAATTAAAGAAGTAGTAATTGAAGCTATGAATGATTTAGATGATTATAGAGAAAAACAAAAACAAGAAATAATTCAGATGGAAGAAGAACGTAGAGAATTACTTAAAAAGGAACAAGAAAAATTAATTGAAATAGTTCCAGATGAAGTATTTGATGATAAAGAAAGAGAACAAAAGAAATTATCAGAATTAGAAATGTTATATAGATAATAAAAACCCAAGCAATTGGGTTTTTTTAATGCTATAATATTTTTAGGTGGTAATGATGATTTATTTAATTATTATTTTAGTCCTAATACTATTATATTTAATATCTACATTTATTATGTTTAATGTAGTTAGTAAAAGAATGAAGAATAAACAGTTAACTGTAATTAATGAAGCATTAGAAGAAGCTCTTGCCCCATATCAAAATATTATTGATATAGGTAATCTTTGGATGGAAAAACAAAATAAAGAACAAATATATATTAAATCAGAAGATGGATTAAAACTTCATGGTATGTTAATAAGACATCCTAATCCAAAAGGAATATTTATAGAGGCTCATGGATACAGAAGTAATGTAGAAAGAGACTTATATCCATCATGTTATCAGTACTATAAAATGGGATATAGCTTATTACTAATAGATCAAAGAGCATCAGGTAAAAGTGAAGGTAAATATATAACTTTTGGTATGAGAGAAAGTGAAGATATAATTTGTTGGTGTAAGTTTGTTAATGACGCTTTTAAGCTACCTATAGTCCTTGCTGGAGTCTCAATGGGTGCAACATCAGTAATGATGGCTATGAAAGATTTAAGAGCTGATATGAGGGTTAAATACGTCCTTGCAGACTGTGGATATAATTCTGCCTATAAAGAAGTAATTCATGCTATTAATCATTATTTCCATATTCCAGGAATTATTTTTATTCATGGAATAAATCTATGGTGTAGATTAATCGCAAAATTCAGTTTAAAAGAAAAAACAGTAGTAGACTGTATTAAGAATAAAAGAATACCACTATTATTAATTCACGGAGAATTAGATGACTTTGTACCAATAAAAAACTCTGAAATAATATATGAATCTTATAAAGGAAAAAAAGACTTTGTAAGATTTGATGATGCTGCTCATGGTATGAGTTATCTACTAGACAGTAAAAAATATGTCGATGCAATTAAAAAAATGATAAGATAAGAAAATATACGATATAATGGAAAAGGCAGGAAGTGATTTTATGAATTTAGATGATTTAAATGATAAACAAAAAGAGGCAGTTTTATATAATGACGGCCCTTTATTAATAATAGCAGGAGCAGGTGCAGGTAAAACTAAAACTTTAACAACAAAGATTGCTTACTTAATAGAAGAAGAACATGCAAGTCCATATAGTATTCTAGCAATCACCTTCACAAATAAAGCTGCTAAAGAAATGAAAGATAGAATTTATAAAGCAATAGGTGATGAAGCAAAGAAACTACAAGTATCTACATTCCATAGTTTTGGACTTAAATTAATAAGAGAAAACGTAGAAGTATTAGGTTATGATAGAAACTTTGTAATAATGGATGCAGATGACTCATTAACTGTAGTTAAAAAGATTCTAAAAGATATGGATTATGATCCAAAAATGTATAATCCAAAAGCAATTAGAAATAAAATTAGTAGTTGTAAAAATGATATGATCTCTCCTGATGCATATGAGCGATATGCTGTAAGTGAATATGAAAAAGTAGTACAAGAAGTTTATAGAAAATATGAAGATAAACTAAGAAGAAATAACTCAGTAGACTTTGATGATTTATTATTACTTCCAATAAAACTATTTAGAGAACATAAAGATATTCTAGAAAGATATCAAGACTATTATAAATATATCTTAGTAGATGAGTATCAAGATACTAATGAAGCACAATATACTTTAACTAAATTATTAAGTGAAAAGAATAGATTAATTACCTGTGTAGGAGATGATTCTCAAAGTATCTATAGTTTTAGAGGAGCTAATTATAAAAATATCTTAAACTTTGAAAAAGATTATAAAGATGCAAAAACTATTCTTCTAGAACAAAACTATAGATCTACAAGTACTATTCTAGATGCTGCAAATCAAGTAATTAGAAATAATAAGATGAAAAAAGAAAAGAACTTGTGGACTGCTAGAGGAGTAGGAGAAAAAATAAAATACTATCGTGCTTATAATGAAAAAGATGAAGCAAGTTATGTCGCTAAAAATATTATTAAATTACAAGAGTCAGGAGTAGAACCTGAAGAAATAGCTGTTCTTTATAGAACCAATGCTCAATCTCGTGTACTAGAAGAAGAAATGATAAAAGAAAATATTCCATATAAGATGATTGGTAGTATTAATTTCTATTCTAGAAAAGAAATTAAAGATTTACTTGCTTATTTAAGATTAATACATAACTCTAAAGATAATGTATCATTACTTAGAGTAATTAATACTCCTAAAAGAGGAATAGGAGCTAAATCAATTGAAAAGTTAACTGAAAAAGCAGATCTTGAAAATATCAGTATGTATGAAGCAATTGATTCAGGAAAAGAATTAGAGTTTAAAGAAACAATTGAAAAATTAAAAGAAATATCTAAAGACTTAACTCTTACAGAGTTAATTGATAAAGTATTAGATGCCTCTGGATTAAAAGCAGAACTAGAAGCAGAAAAAACTCTAGAAGCAGAAGTTCGTTTAGAAAACCTAGAAGAGTTTAAATCAATTACAAAAGACTTTGAAGAAAGAGAAGGATTAGTATCTCTAGAAGAATTCTTACTAGAAACAAGTTTAGTAAGTGATGTAGAAGAATATAAAAATGATCCTAATAGAGTAAGTTTAATGACAGTACACTCAGTAAAAGGATTAGAGTTTGAACATGTCTTTGTAGTAGGATTAGAAGAAGGAATATTCCCTCATATGAACTCTTTAATGGAAGCAGTAGAAGTAGAAGAAGAGCGAAGATTAATGTATGTTGCGATTACTCGTGCAAAAGATGATCTTCATCTAATTAATGCTAGACGTAGAACACTATTTGGTAATGAACAAATAAATCCAGTAAGTAGATTTATTAGTGAAATTAATAGTAATCTATTAGAGACAAATGAAAAAGAAGAAGAGAAGAAACAAGAAGAAAAAGTAGAAGTAGGAGAAATGTTTAGAGAAGAAGAAGTAGACTATCAAGTAGGAGACTTCGTCTATCATGAAACTTTTGGTACTGGTAAGGTTGTAGAAGTAACAAACACTTTAGTATCAGTAGCCTTTAAACATCCTCACGGTATAAAGAAATTAATGAAGAATCATAAGAAATTATCAAAAGTATAATTTCTTTTTTTATAAAGTCTTTGACTGATAATTAAAGTACATTATATAATAAAATATATAATAGCGAGGAAGAGTAGTATGAGAGGTAATAGAAAAATTGGTATCTATTTAATCGCCACAATTATCATAGCCTTTATTACCATAGGATTTGCATATTTAAATGCAAGTCTTTCTATTGTTGGCTCATCAAGTATTAAATCTTCTTCATGGAACGTTTATTGGGATAATATTCAAGTTAGTGATGGTTCTGTATCAGGTTCACAAGTAACACAAGAACCTACAATTGATTCAAGTAAAACAGCAGTAAGTTTTAATGTAAGACTATCTAAACCAGGAGACTTCTATGAATTTACTGTTGATGCAGTAAATGATGGAACAATGGATGTAATGGTAGATGTTGTAACAGGAGGAATATATGAATCAAATGGTACAACACCAAAAGAATTACCTAACTATTTAGAATATAGTTTCACTTATGCAAGTGGTGACTCTATAGTTGCTAATGATTTATTAAAAGTAGGATGGCAAAAAAAATATAAAATAAGAGTTCATTTTAAAGAGGATATTAGTCCTATAGATTTGCCATCAACTGCAGATAGTTTTGTCTTTAAGTTTGGGGCTTCCTATGCCCAAGGCGTAATACCTGAATTAACAAATACAATTTATTGGGCATTACAAGATACAAACAATGATGACTTATATGAGAAATTGGTATTATCAAGTCATCAAGTAACAGGAGAACTAAGTGGTAGTTTTGCAGGAAATACTGTATTTGATGCTCCTGAAGAAGTGCCATGGATTACTGATGATTCATCTACATGCAAATATTTGAAAAACGTAGAAATAGAAGGGACTATTGTACCAAAATCTACGGCATATTGGTTCTATGGAATTAGTCATGATGTCCCTTCCTTATCTATGAATTTGGAAAACTTAGTTACATCTCGAGTAACTAATATGAGCAATATGTTTCAAAAATTAGGAAGATTTGATGTAGACTTTCAAATAAAGGGTATATCAAAATGGGATACATCAAGTGTAACTGATATGAGCTATATGTTTAATGAAATTTTAGTTGATGGCTATGAAGCAATAGGCTATGGTCCGTTTAGAATAGAAATATCTGAATGGGATACGTCAAGTGTAGAGGACATGTCATATATGTTTTCTAGAGCAGCAGAATTACACCCTGCATTTGAATTAGATTTATCAAAATGGAAAACTTCAAAAGTAAAGAATATGGAAGGTATATTTTATTCTGCAGGAAGATTTACTCATAATTGGAGTGTAGGAGATTTGTCAGAATGGGACACATCAAAAGTAACAAACATGAGTCGAATGTTTGAAGATACAGGATCTTTATCTCCTTCTTGGGATATAGGAGATATATCCAATTGGAATACATCAAGTGTAACTAATATGGATAATATGTTTTCTTTTGCTGGCTTTAGTTCTCCAACATTTGATCTTAATCTATCTAACTGGGACACATCAAAAGTAACAAGCATGTCCTTTATGTTTTCTCAAACAGGACGATATTCTACATCATGGAAAATAAGAGGTATATCAAAATTGGACACATCAAGTGTAACTGATATGAGCTATATGTTTTGTGGAGCAGGAGAAAGTGTTTCATCATTTGAACTTGATCTATCAAAATGGAAAACTTCAAAAGTAACAAATATGAAAGGTTTGTTTAATGGTGCAGGAGAACATTCTACAACATTTGAACTTGACTTAACAGATTGGGATACATCAAAAGTAACAAATATGTCCTATATGTTTTCAGAAGCTGGAAGAGATGCACTTACATGGAACATAGAAAATCTATCAGGGTTGGATACATCGAGTGTAACTGACATGAGTAAAATGTTTTATTATGCAGGATACAACGCCACAACATTTGAATTGGACTTGTCGGAATGGAACATATCAAGTGTAAATGATATGAATAGTATGTTTTATAGTTCAGGACGTGATTCAACAACATGGTCTATAGGAGAGATATCTAGTTGGAATACATCGAGTGTAACTGACATGAGTGAAATGTTTTATCATGCAGGAGAAAATGTCACAACATTTGAATTAGACTTATCGGATTGGAACACCTCAAATGTAACTAATATGAGTGACATGTTCAATTGTTCAGGAGAAAATGCCACAACATTTAATCTAGATATATCCAATTGGAATACATCAAGTGTAACAAATATGGCCAGAATGTTTAAATTTGTAGGATATAATGCAACAAACTGGTCTATAACAATACCTCAAACTAATGGTGGAGGTATTAGTAATACAACATCCACATTGTATGGAAGTACAACATCCACTAAAGCAACTCCTCCTACAGGAAAATCCTTCACCCTTGCAAGTAGTTAATAAAGAGAGATATTATGTATCTCTCTTTTTATTTTTTAAAAATAACAAAGTATGCTATAATAGACTTACATTAATTGTTAGGAGGATTTTAATTAATGAATAAAGATATAACATTAGTTATTTTAGCTGCCGGTATGGGTAGTAGATTTGGAGGTCTAAAACAAATTACACCATTAGGACCTAATGATGAATTTATTATAGACTATTCAGTATATGATGCGATTAAAGCAGGATTTACAAAAATCGTGTTCTTAATCAAAGAGGAAAATTATGATATTTTCAAAGAAACAATTGGAGCTAGAGTAGAACCTCATATCCATGTAGAATATTGTTTCCAAAAAAATGATAATGTTCCTGGAGTATACAAAGATCTATTAAAAGATAGACAAAAGCCTTTAGGAACAGCTCATGCAATTTTATGTTGTAAGAACAATGTTCATGAACCATTCATGATCATTAATGCAGATGACTTCTATGGAAGAGATGCATTTGTAAAAGGAGCAGAATTCTTAAAAGCAGTTAAAGATGAAAAACCATATCCATATGGAATGGTAGGATATCTTGTAAAAAATACTATTACAGAAAATGGAACAGTTAAAAGAGGAGTATGTGAAGTAGAAGGATCTACTTTAAAGAAGATTACTGAAAGTTCTGTAGGAAGAGTAGAAAGTGGTAAGATAATGGCTAAACCATTAGATGAAACATTACCAGAATTTGAAGTTGCAGAAGATGATACAGTATCTATGAATATGTTATTATTTACTCCTAGTATCTTTACATATATTGAAGATCACTTCTTAGAATTCTTAGAAAATAATAAAGATAACTTAGAAAAATGTGAATATTTAATTCCAGATATCTTATTTAAAACTATTGAAGAAAACTATGCTACTGCAGAAGTATTAAAAACAACAGCTACATGGTATGGAGTAACATACAAAGAAGATGCAGATAGCGTAAAACAAGCTCTAAAAGGACTAGTAGATTCTGGAGAATATCCAAACCATTTATGGGGATAAAATAGAAAGTAGGCTTGCCTACTTTTTTATTTTGTGGTATAATATAGAGCCGTAAAAAAGAGGGGGATCTATATGGAACTAAATAGGGTAACAGATAAGTTAATGTTTATGCTATTATCCAGAGGGTTAGATGATAGATTACAAGAAGTAATTGATGCTAGTAGAAAAGGAACAAGAAAAGAAAGATTAAATTTAAGTCATATAAGTGAAGAAGCAAAACCAACAGTTAAAAAGTTTGTATCTATCTTTAAAGAAAACTTTTCAACAAAACAAACAGCAGAAATGATTTCTAGAGTAAATAGTCTAAAAATAGTAGAAGAAATCGGAGAAACAGTAAAAGTACAAAAATTTATTTCATTAGGTAGTTATGATAATGCAACTAATCAAATATTATTAAATAAATATGAAGATAGAGAAATACCATTTGAAAAATGGGAAACTCTAATGCATGAATTACTACATATGGCAAGTACTAAAGAAACAGATCATGGAACAATTACAGGATTAGAAATTCCAGGATATATCGGTTTACAATTAAATGAAGGCTATACTGAGTATCTTGCAGAAAAATACTTTACTAAAGGTATGAAATATACTAATACAGATGACTATAAAGTATTCTTTGCTAAAGGTATAGAAAATGTAGTAGGATCTAAAAGAATGGAAAAATACTACTTTGATGCAAATATTGGAGAACTTGTTAAAGACTTAGAAAAGTATGCAAAAAGAAAAGATATATTTAAATTATTATTCTTAATTGATAAAATAGAAGATCCATTCTTCACAAGTAGAGAAATAAGATCAATCGTCTTAGAAATAGCAAAAATAAACGAAGCAAAACTAGAAAAAGATTATCAAGATGGTAAATTATCAGATGAACAATTTGATATAGAATATGCCATTAAAGTAATAGAATATAAAAAGAATAATTTATGGAGTGAAGAGACTGTTGTTAAGAAAGATGGAAACTCATTCTTATTAGTTGATCAAGGTAAATCAAGTGACTTATATGAGTTTACTCCAACAGAAGAAACTTATCAAAAGTAATTTAAAGAATCACCTAAATATTGTATAATAATATTAGGTGATTTTTATATGCAAGAAAGAATGGAAGAGTTAATAAAGTTAATCAATGAAGCAGATTATAATTATCATACTTTAGATAATCCAACTATTACAGATCAAGAGTATGATATGCTCCTAAAAGAACTTTTTGAAATAGAAGAAGAACATCCTGATTGGGTAAGAGAATATTCTCCAACTCAACATGCAGGTGGAAAAATAATTGAAGGATTTGAAAAAGTTACTCATAAAATTCCAATGATGAGTTTATCTGATGTCTTTTCAGAAAGTGAAGTAGTAGCATTCGATGAAAGAATTAGAAAAGAAGGAATTAATCCTGAGTATATGTGTGAATTAAAAATCGATGGACTATCAGTTTCACTTTTATATGAAAAAGGTAAATTAGTTAGAGCTGCTACTAGAGGAGATGGAACTACAGGAGAAGATATAACTCATAATGCTAAAACAATTAAAGTAATTCCATTAAAATTAAATGAAGAAGTAGATATTGAAGTTAGAGGAGAAATCTTCATGAATAAAAAAACTCTTGAAGATTTAAATAAGAAAAGAGCTGCTAAAGGTGAACCTTTACTTCAAAACTGTCGTAATGCTGCAGCAGGATCAATTAGACAATTAGATTCTAAAATAGCAGCAGAAAGAAAATTAGATAACTTTATTTATCATTTACCTAATCCACTAGACTATGGATTAAAAACTCATGCAGAAGCAATTGATTATATGCATAGTTTAGGATTCAAAACTAATCCAAATAATAGACTAGTAAAAAATATTAATGAAGTATTAGAATTCATTGAAGAAAAAGGTAAATTAAGACCATCTCTTCCATATGATATTGATGGTGTAGTAATTAAAGTAAACAGTATTGAACAACAACAAAGATTAGGATATACTGCAAAATATCCAAAATGGGCAACAGCATATAAGTTCCCAGCAGAAGAAGTATTAACAAAATTAAAAGATATTATTTTTACAGTAGGTAGAACTGGTCAAATTACTCCTAATGCAGTATTAGATCCAGTTGTAGTTGCAGGGTCAACTATCTCAAGAGCAACTCTTCATAATGAAGATTATGTTAATGCTAAAGATTTAAAAATAGGTGATATTGTTTCTATTCGTAAAGCAGGAGATGTAATTCCTGAAGTAGTAGAAAGAAAACTAGAAAGACGTACTGGAGAAGAAAAAGACTTCTGTATGATTAAAGAGTGTCCTATGTGTAATACTCCTTTAGTTAAAAAAGAAGGACAAGTAGATTACTTCTGTCCAAATAATAAATGTCCTGCAAGACACATCGAAGGATTAATTCACTTTGTAAGTAGAGATGCAATGAACATTGATGGATTAGGTGATCGTATCATGGAAGACTTCTATAACTTCCATTTTATAGGTAATCTTGCAGATATCTATTCACTAAAAAATCATGAAAAAGATTTAGTAAGATTAGAAGGTTATGGAGATAAATCAGTAACTAATCTCTTAGAAGCAATAGAAAACTCTAAACAAAACTCTCTAGAAAGATTATTATTTGGTTTAGGTATTCCTCATGTAGGAGCAAAGACTGCTAAGATAATAGCTCAAAAGTTCGAAACAATGGATAATCTAGAGAATGCTACATTTGAAGACTTAACAGCAATACCAGATGTAGGAGATATAATTGCTAAAAGTATAGTTGATTACCTATCAGATGATCACAACAAAGCAATTATAGAAGAACTAAAAGACTTAGGTATTAATATGAAATATCTAGGAGAAAAAGTAGAAGAAAAAGAAGAATTCTCAGGTAAGACATTTGTACTTACTGGTTCTCTTGAAATATTCACAAGAGAAGAAGCGGAATCTAGAATTGAATCATTAGGTGGTAAAACATCATCATCTGTTTCAAAAAAAACTAGTGCTGTAATAGTAGGAGCTAATCCTGGAAGTAAATATGATAAAGCAAGAGAACTAGGTATTCCTATTTGGACAGAACAAGAATTTGAAGAAAAATTAAACAGCTAATGTTTGCAAGATAACCCTTAATATGTTATAATATGACCAGAAAAAAAGAGGTGAAACTATGGCAAAGAAAAATAACAAGAAAAAACAAGCAGAAGAAATAAAATTAGAAGAATATCAAGATGAAACTGATTTAGAACAAGAATTAGTAGATTCTTATATGAATGAAGAACTTGAAGAAGAAATTGCTAAAGAGAAAGAAGAAAAACGTATTCGTAAAGCAAATGAAAAAATACTTCATGAAGAATTAAAAGATGATGATTTAGAAGAATACGAAATAGAAGATGACTTTGTAGAAGAAAAGAAAGAAGAATATGATTCTAATCGTACAAAGAAAATTCTTAAAATAGTTGCTGCAGTAGTATGTATTTTAATCCTACTAGCAATAATCGATGTCGTATGTGTAACTAAATTTGAAAAAGGACCATTCTTCGCAATTCCAATGCATACATATGATGATGGTGGAACAAAAGAATATTATGGTTTAGGTTATAAAGTAATTAAATATCATCAAGTTCAAGGTAGACGTGATATGGAAATTGGTTCATGGGCATTAAAGTATAATGTAGAACCAATCTATTCAGAAATCATAGATCTTGCAATTGAATTTAATATGAGTGAAAAAGATTCATATGCTAAATATATGAAACAATTATTAGTTGTAACTGGTACATTAAAAGAAGTAGATAAAGAAAATAATAGAATAGTTTTAGCATATGAAGATGAAGGTGGAAAATACTCAATCGATGTAGTATGTAATATGGAAACTGATCAAGAAAGTTTAAGTATTCTTGAACCAAAATATGAAGTTTCTGCAATGGGTACAATGATTGGATATGATCCAAAAGCTGAAAATAGAATTCCAACTATCTATTTAGATAACTGTTTCTCAGAACAATAAAAAGAGTAGCAATACTCTTTTTTTTATTGTATAATGAACATAGAGTAGGAAGTGATTCCATGAGAAGGAAAAAGTCGTTATCATTAATAATTGTAATGATGATACTCGCTATGGGTATAGGTTATGCTTATCTATCTACAACTTTATCTATTAATGGAACCACAGATGTAGATAGTAATAGTTGGGATGTTCACTGGGATAATATTCAAGTGATAGATGGATCTGTAACAGGAGATCAAGTTATTACTGCTCCAACTATAGATTCTAGTGAAACAACTGTAACTTATCATGTTAGATTAAAAGAACCTGGAGATTTCTACGAATTTGCAATTGATGCAGTAAACGATGGAACAATAGATGCAATGGTAGATACAATTACATCTAAACTTAACAATGTAGTAATTACAACGCTACCAGCATATTTAGACTATAGTGTTACATATTTATCGGGACAAACAATTGAGCAAAATCATTTATTAGCTGCTAATAGTGCCGATACATATAAAGTAAGAGTGGCTTATAGAAATGATATTGATCCGAGCGAACTACCTTCAACAGCACAGTCATTAAGTCTATCTGTATCAATTACATATGTTCAAGCAGATTCTAATGCAACAGTAGCACATTCATTTGGAACAGATTCCTGGGATACAGTTATAAGTAATGTAAAAACAGGAATAATACCAAAGTATTATCAAGTCGGAATGACAAAAGAAATAGAAATGGGCGATAGAGGAACACATACTGTTAGAATTTCGAACATTTCTACTCCAAACGAATGTAACAATCAAAATTTTTCTCAAACAGCATGCGGATTTGTAATAGAATTTGCAAATATAATGTGGACATCTAGATTAACTATGCCCGAAGTATATACAAATGTTGGTGGATTTCCAATGACAAGCACATATTCTGGCTTTAGTGGATATTTACTAAACCTTTTCCCAGAACCAGTAAGATCAAATATGTTAACAACTAGAGTTATATCTGGGCATGGACCTGATGATCCTAATAATTTTATTACATATGATAAAATATACTATTTATCTATGGTTGAGATTTATGGAACAGACACGCATGGTGGAGAACTATATGATAATGTAAGTACATCAGAAACAAGGCAGCTTGACTACTATTCTATAACAAACACTTCATTAACAAATAAAGCTCCAGCAAAAAAGACACTTGACTCAGTTAGCAAAAGTTGGTGGCTTCGTTCAGCAGATACAACTAGTAACCAAAGTTTTTTAGATGTTTATAAAGATGGATCAATAACTTCTAACTTTTCTGACAACTATCAAATTGGATCTTCACCAGCATTTAGATTAGGTTAAAAAAGAAGAGAATTACTCTTCTTTTTCTTTTTATTTATATAGGAAATATGGTATAATAAATTGAGTTATGGAAGGAGTGTTTTTCATGGAAGAGAAACTTACAAGAGAAGAAGTATTACATGTTGCTAATTTAGCAAGAATTAAATTAACAGAACAAGAGATTGAAAAATACCAAATTGAATTAAAAAAATTATTAAATGATGTAGAAAAGATTAATGAAGTAAAGGGATATGACGATGATATCTTAATTGCTTGTTGGGATGGGAATACTGAATTAAGACCTGATACTGAAGGAGAAATGTTAGATCCAAAACAAGTAATAGAAAATGCTCCTAGACATGCTGGTAACTACATTGAAGTACCTGTAGTTATTGGGGAAAGTGAAGGTGCTTAAGATGAGATATTTAGATAAGAATATTGAAGAGATTCATGAATTACTAAAGAGTGGAAAGATTAAACCAATTGATTTAGTAGAAGAAGCTTTTGATAATATTGAAAAGAATAAAGAATTAAATGCTTATATCACTTTATGCAAAGAAGAAGCAATTAAAGAAGCCAAAGAATTAGAAGGAAAAGAAGTAGATAATATTTTATTTGGTCTACCTATTGCCATTAAAGATAATATTTGTACAAATGGAATACGTACAACTTGTGCATCTCATATCTTAGAGAACTTCGTACCAATTTATGATGCAACTATAATTGAAAAGATTAAGAGTAAACACATGATTATTATTGGTAAAACTAATATGGATGAGTTTGCTATGGGGTCAAGTTCAAGAACAAGTTACTTTGGAGCTCCAAAGAATCCTTGGAATAAGAATAAGATCTGTGGAGGATCATCAGGTGGATCTGCAGCAACTATCTCAGCAAGAGATGTATTATTTGCAATAGGATCAGATACTGGCGGATCAATTCGTCAGCCAGCATCTTATACAGGTATCGTAGGTATGAAACCAACTTATGGAAGAATATCTAGATATGGTTTAATTGCCTTTGGTTCAAGCTTAGACCAAATGGGACCAATGACTAAGAATGTATATGAAAATGCAGTACTTCTAAATGCCTTAGTTGGAAGAGATCCAAAAGATTTAACTTCAGCTAAGAAAGATGAAGAAGACTTCACAAGATTAATTGGAAAAGATATTAAAGGAATGAAGATTGCTGTTCCAAATTACTTAATGGGTGATGTAGTATCAACTGAAGTAAAAGATAAAATAAAAGATACTATTAAATTATTAGAATCTAATGGAGCAACAGTTGATTATATTGATGTTAAGTATCTTGAACATGCAATGATTCTATATCAGATTATTGCAATGGGAGAAGCAAGTTCTAACTTAGCAAGATTTGACGGTATTAGATATGGATTCCAAGCTGAAAATGTAAATAAAATTGAAGATATCTATCTAGAAACTAGAGGACAAGGTTTTGGAGAAGAAGTAAAAAGAAGAATTATGGTAGGTTCATATTTACTAAGTGGAGAAAATGCTAAGATTTATTACAACAAAGCATTATCTATTAGAGAAGATATGAAAACTGAATTCAATAAAGTATTTGAAAAATATGATTTAATTATTGGACCAACTTCAGTAACAACAGCTTATGATTTAACTGATCCAATGGATGATCCTAGAAAATCATTCATGGATGATGTCTTAGTAATACCTGCAAATATGGCTGGACTTCCTGGAATGAATATCCCAGTAGGATTTGATAAAGATCATATGCCAATAGGTATGCAAATAATTGGTAATTCATTTGATGAAGCTAAAATGTATCAATTAGGTTCATTTATTGAAAAAGAACTTAATCTAGATTTAAATCCTGGAGGTGAGAAATAATGTCAAACTATATTCCTACAATAGGTGTAGAAGTACACGTAGAATTAAAAACAAAGACAAAAATATTCTCTAACTCTAGAAATGGTTATGGACAAATGGCTAACTCTTTAACTAATGTAGTAGACTTAGGATATCCTGGAACACTACCTACATTAAATGAAGAAGTAATTAACTTAGCAATCCGTGCCGCAACAGTTTTAAACTGTAATATTAGAAGAGAAATGTTCTTCGATAGAAAGAATTATTTCTATCCAGACAATCCAAAGAACTATCAAATTACACAAGCTAGAACTCCTATCGGATATGATGGCTATGTAGAAATTGAAGTTAATGGAGAAAAGAAAAAAATTGAAATAGAAGAAATGCATATTGAAGAGGATACTTGTAAAAGTGCTCATAGAGGTACTAAGACACTACTAGACTTCAATAGAGCAGGAGTACCTTTAATTGAGATAGTTACTAAACCTTGTATCGCAAGTAGTACAGAAGCAAAACTATATCTAGAAAAATTAAAAGAATTATTATTCTATAGTGATATTAGTGATTGTAAAATGGAAGAAGGTTCTATGAGAGCAGATGCAAATGTATCTATTCGTAAAAATGTTTCTGATCCATTTGGTACAAAAGCAGAAATTAAAAATATTGGTTCTATCTCAAACGTAGGATTAAGTATTGAAAAAGAAATTGAACGTCAAGCAAAATTATATGATGCTGGAGAAACATTTAAACCACAAACAAGACGTTTCGATGATAAATTACAAGATACAGTACTAATGCGTGTAAAAGAAACTGGAAATGATTATCGTTATTTCCCAGAACCAGACATTCCATTTGTAATTATTACAGATGAAATGATTGAAGAAGCAAAGAAAAAGATTCCTATGCTTCCAGATGAAAGAAGAAAAATCTATGTTGAAAAAGGTGTATTAGAAGCTAATGCTAATAAACTAGTACAAAATAGACCATTAAGTGATTTCTTTAATGAGTTACTTGAAGAAAATATAGATTTTAAGATTGCGTCAAACTTATTATTAGGAGATATCTCAGCATATCTAAATAGAGAAGATAAAGAATTAAGTGAAACAACTCTTACAAAAGAAAGATTCCTAGAATTAGTTAAATCTTATCAAGATGGAACTATTACTAGTAAGAACTTAAAAGAGATGTTAGATACTATCTTAGAAAGTGATAAGAGTATTTCTGAAATAATGAAAGAAAAAGGAATTGAAAACATTACTGATGATAGTGAAATCAGAAATGTTATTAAAGAGATTATTAAGAATAATCCTGAAAGTGTAACTGACTTTAAGAATGGTCATGATAGAGCATTAAAATTCTTAATGGGACAAGTTATGAAAGAGACAAAAGGTAAGGCAAATCCAAGACTTGCCAACGATATTTTATTAGAAGAATTAAAGGGTTAGAATTGAAAAAGAAAAACTCATAGTGTATAATGAGTATTAGGATGTGATGATATGAAATTTTTCAAAAAACATAAAACGTTAACGTTAATTTTATTAATTATTATTGCTGTATTACTAGCATTCTTAATTTTAAGAGATACTATTAATTTTGATGAATCAACAGCAGTATATGGAAATAGACTAGAAGGAATTGAAGAAGTAAAAATTACTGATGAACAAAAATCTAAAGTAGAAGCAGCTGTTAAAGATAAAGTAACTAGTGCTAAAGTTAGAGTAGCTGGTAAATTAGTAAATGTAATTATTGAAACTACTCCAGACTTATCACTTGCAGATGCTAAAGCTATGGGACCAGTAATTCTAGAAATCTTTAGTGAAGATCAAAAGAAATTCTATGATTTTCAATTTTTGATTAATAATAAAGAAAATCAAGCTCAATACCCAATTATTGGTTATATGCAACATTCTAGAAGTTCTATTACATGGACAAAAGATAGGGAGGGTTAAGAGTGAAGAAGAAAGTATTATTACTTCTTCCTATCTTAATCGCTATCATTGCCTTTGTATTTGTTTATCGTTATTACAATAAAGAAGATAAGACAACTACATTAACTATTACAGAAAAAAGATGGGTAGAAGAAAATGCAGAAACAGAGTTTGACTTCGAAATCGTTAATGATTATCCATTATATGGATTGAATGGAATTGGAGTAATCTTTGATTTCATAGAAGATTTTGAAGAGAACATTGGAATGGAATTTAATAAAATTTCATATCTAAAAAATGAAGAACCAACTGGAAACAGTTATCGTATTAGAATTTTAAATAATGATGAGAAATTAACTTCAAACGATTTATTCTTATTCAATGATAACTATGTTATTGTTGGTAAAACATATGAGAGAATTAATCATATTCAAGATATTAAGAATAAAAACATTGGTATCTTAAAAGCAGATGAAGAAGAATTAACATTCTATCTTAAAGGAGCATCAAATATATCTTTAACTACATATGAAGATGTTGCTACTATGTATACTGCTTTAGATAAAGATGAAATTAATATGTTAGTTGCTCCAAACATTATGTATTTAAATTACACAATCCAAAAAGATAAATATGTAATTAATTACTATATGACTGAAGCAAAGAAGCAAATTGTATTAACTCTTAGTGAAAATGAAACAGATAAGAAGTTAAATACAATACTTACTAAGTACTATAATAAATGGAGACAATTAAACTATGTATCAGAATACAATAAAGAGTATTTAGCATATTACTTAGATAATAATAAGTTAGATGCTAAAACTAAAGCTACATTAGTTTCTAAAAACTATGTATATGGATATGTAGAAAATGTTCCATATGAGAAAAAAGTACATGGTAAAGTAGCAGGAATAGCTGGAGAATATATTGATCGTGTATCAAGATTAACAGATATTACCTTCAAATATAAAAAATACAGTTCAGTACAAGCTTTAGAAAAAGCTGTTGAAAAAGGTGAAGTAGATATTTACTTTGATTATTACAATTATTCAAATGATGAATATCTACCAACAGTATCTACATTTATTGAAGATTTTTCTGTATTAGGTAAACAAGAAGATAATCATATTGTTACATCATTTGAAAGTCTTAAAGGACAAGATATTGTAATGTTAGAAAATGATGCTCTATATAGTTATTTCAAGAGTAACTCAAGAGCAAAAATTAAAACATACAAAAATATTGATGAACTAGTTAGAAATGCAAAACATAAGATTATTGTTGTTGATAGTGAAGTATATCGTTATTATCAAAATAATAAGTTTAAGAAATATAAACTTCTATATCAAGACAATATGATGAATGATTATAAATTTATGGTTAAGAAAGATAATGAAGCTTTCTATAACTTATTCAATTACATTATTAATACAAATTCTTATTACAATTACCGTAATTCAGGAATTGAAAATCTACATGCATTATTAATGGAAGATTCTACATTAGAACAAGTATATAGTATTGTTCTAGCAATAATCTTTACTCCATTAGTAATAATTGGATTAATTGTATTAATAATTAAAGCTAAGAACAGAAAGAAGAAAGTTAAAATAACAGATAGACATAAATATACTGATATGCTTACTTCATTAAAGAATAGAAATTATTTAAATATGAAGATGCAAGAATGGGAAGATTGTGAAGTATTCCCTCAAGCTATCGTTATGGTAGACTTAAACAATGTTAAATATGTTAATGATAACTATGGTCATGAAGAAGGAGACCAATTAATCATTAGAGCAGCAGGTATCTTAGTAAATACCCAATTAGAGAATAGTGAAATCGTAAGAACAGATGGAAACGAATTCTTAATTTATTTAGTTGGATATAGTGAAAGACAAATTAGTACATATACAAAGAAATTATCCAAAGAAATGAGAAACCTACCTCACGAGTTTGGTGCAGCTGTAGGATATAGTATGATTACAGATGAGATTAAAACTTTAGATGATGCTATTAATGAAGCAACACTAGAGATGATCACAAACAAAGAGGAATATAAATAAAAGGTGAATTAAAAAATGGAAAAAGCAAGAGAGTTTATTTTAAAAATATTCAAATACTTAATGAGACCAGAGATGAGAATATTACCAGGACAACTTGCTTTTTTCTTTGTCATGACAATCATTCCCATGCTAGCCCTAATAGTTACAATTGCTGCAGCTTTATCTATATCAGCAGATACTGTTAGAGTAGCAATATCAGAATCAATTCCAGATGGTTTAGCAAATATCTTAAATGGTATTATTACTGGAGATGGAATTAACTTTAACATTATAGTTTTCTATTTCTCAGCTATACTTTTAGCAAGTAATGGTACTTATTCAATGATAAATACATCAAATGAAATATATAAAGTAAAACCAAAGAATGTAATAAGTAGAAGAGTAAAAGCAATAGTAATGATCTTTATTATCATGTTCTTACTTATCTTCTTATTAGCAGTACCAGTATTTGGTGGAACAATATCAGAAATTATTATTGGAGTAACAGGTAGTAGAGCACTTCCTTTAATGATTAAAAAAATATTAACAATTCTTAAATATCCAATTATGTTAATATTCTTATTTGTTAATATTAAGTTAATGTATATAATTGCTCCAGATGAAGAAATACCATCAAAGACAACTAATAAAGGAGCAGCATTTGCCGCAATAGGTTGGGTACTATCAACAGAAATATTTTCATTCTATCTAGAACGTTTTGCTAGATATGATGTATTCTATGGTAGTATTTCAAATATTTTAGTATTATTCTTATGGATTTACTTACTATCATATATCTTTGTTTTAGGAATGGTTTTAAATGCAAGTAGTTATAAAGAGGAATTGAAATAATTCCTCTTTTTTTATATAATAAAAGTAATAATAGAGATACTCCAAAACATTGTAAAATACTTGATAAAATGATATAATGACTAATGAGGTATATATATGAAAAGAATTAAAATAGGTTTTAAAAAATTATCTAAATATATGAAACAAAAAATGAAACATATAAAAGAGGATCATATCATTCGTAATTATTGTAAGAATAATGTTTTATTTATTGCTTTTGTAATTACTGGAGTACTAAATGCGACTATTCTTAGATTCTTCTGTATGCACTCTATAGAGAACTACTTATCATGGAAAGCAGTTCTTGCAGATTTTGCAGTAGTAATTGCTTTAGGATCTTTTGGATATCTAGCAAAGCCAAAGAATAGATTCACATATTTATTAATAGTAAATATTATTCTAACTGCATTATGTGTAGTTAACTCAGTATATTATACTTTCTATACATCATTCGCATCAGTATCAATGTTATCTCTAACTCAATATATTGGTGATGTAGGAGATGCTGTAGTAGAAAATGTATTACAACTAAAAGATATGATTTATATAATTGGACCTTTAGCCCTAATTATTGTTCATATAAGATTAAAGAAAAAGAATTATTATAAAAAAATAGATTTAAAATCTGATCGTAAAAAGAAAATGATCCATACATTAGTATTCTCTGGATTATTAGGAATCTTATTCTTAGTAACAATGTCTTCATTAGATGTTTCAAGATTTGTTAAACAATGGAATAAAGAATATATTGTCATGAGATTTGGTATTTATGTGTATCAAGTAAACGATGTTGTATCTAGTATTCAACCAAAGATTAATTCAATGTTTGGTTATGATCAAGCAAATAAAGATTTTGCAGATTACTTCGCAGATAAAGAAAAATCTGCACCAAATGAAGTAACAGATAGATTTAAAGGTAAAAATGTTATTGTTATTCATGCAGAAAGTATGATGACAAATGCAATGAGTCTATCATTTAATGGACAAGAAGTAACACCAAACTTAAATAGATTAGCTAAAGAAGGAATGTTCTTCTCTAACTTCTATTCACAAGTTAGTGTAGGTACAAGTAGTGATTCAGAATTAACTTATAATACATCATTAATGCCTACTAAGAGTGGTACAGCATTTGTATCATATTCAGATAGAACATTTAATTCAATTCCAAAACTATTTAAAGAACAAGGCTATTTCACATTTAGTATGCATGCCAATAATGCAGACTTCTGGAATAGACGTAATATGTATAACAGTATTGGTTATGATCAATTCTTTAGTAAAGCAGATTATGTTGTAGAAAAAGAAAACGTTATTGGATTAGGATTATCTGATAAAGAATTCTTTAAACAATCAATTGAAAAATTAAAAACAATAAATGAAGAACATGAACATTGGTATGGAGTAATGATAATGTTATCTAACCATACACCATTCTCTGATGTAGAACATTATGGAGATTATAATGTAGATGTAACTACAACAGTATTAGGAGCTGATGGAACTCCAGAAACAGTAACTTATCCATATATGGAAGGAACTAAACTAGGAAATTACTTTAAATCTCTTCATTATGCAGATTCTGCTTTAGGAGAATTAATGGTAGGATTAGATGAAGCAGGACTTCTAGAAAATACAGTAATAGTATTATATGGAGATCATGATGCAAGACTTCCTAAGAAAGATTATAATCGTCTTTATAATTACAATATGGAAACGCATGAGATTAGAGATGAAGAAGATGAATTATATAAAGAATATGATTATTATCAATATGAATTAGGTAGAAAAGTACCATTCATTATTTGGACTAAAGATTTAGCTGGTACATATTTAAATAATAATTATACTTATACAATGGGTATGTACGATGTACAACCAACTTTAGGAAATATGTTTGGATTCTACAATAAATATGCTTTAGGTCATGATATATTCTCTACAAGAGAAAATAATATTGTAGTATTCCCTAATGGTAACTGGTTAAATGCCAATGTTTACTACAATAGTCAAAAAGCAGAGTATCTTCCTCTAACAGAACAACCAATCACAGAAGAAGAAATTACAGGCAATACAGAATATACAAATAAACTATTAGATGTTTCTAATAACATCATAGTATTTGATTTATTAAATCCAGAAAAGAATACAGCACTTAAGGAGGTTGAAGAGAAATGAAAATGAAAAAGAAAATCAAAAAAATAATTATAGGAGTTGTGATAGTACTATTACTATTAGTACTTGCCTTCTTTGTTTATAAGAGTTTCTCTCCAGAACAAAAAGAGGTAAAAGAAACAAAAATAGTTAGTAAGATTGATGACTATGGTTATAAGTTAAAAGAAAATAAACCAAAAGCATATAAAGATATGTTTAAAGAACTAGAAGATATCTTAAAAGAAGATGAAGTAGATGAAGAAGCTTATGTTAAAAAGATCTCAGAAATGTTTATCTATGACTTCTATTCATTAAATGATAAAGATGCTAAAACTGATATTGGTGGAGTAGATTTTGTATATAATGGTATATTAGAAAACTTCTTACAAAATGCTCAAAATACATTCTATAAATATGTAGAAAGTAATATCTATGGTAATCGTACTCAAAAGTTACCAATAGTAAAAGATATTGAGATTAAAGAATGTACTCAAGCACCATTTGCTTATGGAGAAAAAACAGATGAGAAAGCATATTCAGTAAAAGTATCTTGGGATTATACTGATACAGACTTCTCAACATATCAAAAAACTGCAACATTAAAGTTTATCCATGATGGTAAAAAACTAAGTTTAGTAGAACTACAATAGTAGTTCTTTTTTATTGCAAAAATAATAGTAATATGATAAATTTAAAATGACATTTGGGAATACCAAGTGCTTTGTGGGAACACTCTAGTCATCTGACTAGAGTGCTTTTTATTATCTATATAATAATCCGAAGATTACAATAAATAGTAAAACAATAATTATAAAAAAATAAATTTCTTTATTTCTCATAAGTATCACCTCCTCTAAAGAATCCTCGAAAGAACCCCCTGAGAGAAGCAATGATACACCAAATGTCTTTGGTATCCTAGCATATAGCAATGTACTTGTAAAACAATCAAATTTGTAAATTGAGACTATATATCTAATAGAATTATTATTATTCTTATGATATAATCAATATATAGTAGGTGATTATATGAGAAACAAAAGAAAAACGTATACACTAGGAATAATACTATTAGTATTATTTTTAGGAATAGGTTATGCTTATCTTTCAACAACTCTATCAATAAATGGAACAACAGATATAGATTCAAATACTTGGAATGTGTACTGGAATAATGTTCAAGTAACATCTGGTTCAGTAACAGGAGAACAAGTAACACAAACTCCAACTATAGATACAAATAAAACTACAGTATCATTTCATGTAAGATTAAAAGAACCTGGAGAATTTTATGAATTCACAGTAGATGCAGTAAATGCTGGTACAATAGATGCTATGATCGATAATATAACTAAGACATCTACAATTCCTAACTATCTTAAATATACTATTACTTACTCAAGTGGAGCAGAAATATCCCAAAAGAACTATTTAAGATCAAATTCTACAGAGGTTTACAAGGTAAGAATAGAATACTCGAATAATATAAACCCTAGTGATTTACCATCCACTAGCCAAAGCATATCATTATCATTCGGAGTAACATACATTCAAGCAAATGAAGAAGCATTTAATGCAACAAGAGTTATATTCACAAATCATGGTGTCTATGCCGATAGTACACTAGAGCCGGTACATGCAAATGAAATTCCATATTTTGAATCATATGAGGAAATAGTAGATGATTTTGGACATAGCTTTTTCTTAATGCTTGAAATGAATAATAATAACATTGCCGAAGGAAAATATGTTGGATTTATAATTAATAATGAAGTATATTATATAAAAGGAGAAGGAGCTACATTAATAGAAGAGAACATTTATGATGAGGACAGTATCTATTTTGAAAGCAATAAAGAAGTTTTAAAAAGAGCTTTTGGAGAAAATAACTGTTCAAATTCTAATTATTATTCTTCTGCAGCTTATACATGCTCAAATAATAATTTAACAGCAAACATTTCTCCTAAAGGAGCTGTTACGATTAAAGGAATAAACGATGGTGGTTGGTATTGTGTTGTTCATGCTAACGGATTATCATTTTGCTTTGATGATTAAAAACGGTAATAAGTAATATTACATCTACATTTTAGTATTGTTTCAATATAAAAAAGAATGCTTAAAGCATTCTTTTTATTTTAATCATTACCTTCATTTGATTCAGGATCAGGAGTAGGTTCATCTGGAGTAGAAGGTTTTGGATCTACTTCTCCACCTGTTGGCTTATCGCCTTCACCATCATCTTCTCCATCATCTTCATCATCATCTTTTTCTTTATCTTTTGCTTTATTTCCTGAAAGGGTAAGTACTAAGTCACCTTTCATTAAATCAACTCTTTTACGGAATGGTTCACTCTGTTCTGTAACAGTTCCACCTTCGCCTTTAAATACACATTTAATATTATATTGACTACAAGTTCTAGTAGCAGTCTCTTCTGTATCTCCTGTGAAGTCTGGAAGTAATACATAAGTCTTTGTTGCTCTTCCAGGATTCTCACCAATTACAGCTTTTGTATAAGGCTTATTAATTGAGAAATGGAACTCTTTAATATCAGTATGTCCAATTTCTTCTAAGTTAACTTTCATTGCTTTTATAATTTCATCACGACTAGCAGTATTTGGTATATAATCCCATAAAACCATTCTAGCTCTTTCATCATAAATCATTTGACCAGAACCTGATAAATATAATTGTTGAATATTTACAAGATCTGCATCATCACTACTTAAACTCTTCTTTATAATATCTTTTCCTACATTATAGAATGATAAGATTTGTTTTGTAGTTAAGTTAGTATCCATACTATTTGAAATAGTATCTAAGATATTCATAAATGTTTTAACATCTTTAACTTCTTTCATTTTATTAACAAGTGCCATTATAATTTCTTGTTGATGTCTTGCTCTTCCAAAGTCTCCATCTTCAAGTTGTTTTCTATTTCTAGCAAATACTAAAGCTTGTTCACCATTTAATACTTGTCTACCAGCTTTAATACATACATTTCCGCCTCTTGATGAGTCATCAGTACAAAGTGTCTTAGGAACATCAACTTCAACTCCACCAACAGCATTAACAAGTTTTACAAGTCCTTTGAAATTAATCTTTGCATAATAATCAATATTAACGTCAAAGTAATCTTCAATAGTATTAATCATACAGTCATTACCATAAGCAGCTGCATGAGTTATTTTATTTTCAGGATGTCCTCCCCAGCAAGCAATAGGTACATAAGAATCTCTAGGAACAGATAACATAGTAGCATTTAATGTCTTAGGATTAAATGTAATAAGAATTAATGTATCACCATTAGCAATAGCATTCTTCTCTAATACTTCATCAGTAGAATCAATTCCCATTAAAAGTATTGTGAAAGGTTCAGTTACACTCTTACCAGAAGAAGCAGTTTCTACTTTAGATACATTAGCTTTCTTCATAGTCTTACTAGCTTTACCAATTATTTTAGTATCAGTTTCAATATTTTCATATCCTGTAATATTACTAAACATTGATACATATCCAGAAGGAACAAACATAGCATTTAATTCCTTAGCATATAAATCAGCAAGCATAGAAGTATAATCTTCATAATCTTTAATTTCATTATTATCTTGTAATTTATATTTTTTAATCATCTCTTGTGGAATTATATATCCATCAGGATTCTTTTCATCATTAAGTAATCCAATAGTTAAATTCTTTGCATCCTTAATATCATTAGTAGGGTTAGATGCAAGTACTACTAAATAAGATGTATAAGTAACATCACTCTTATTAACATTACTTAATCTAGTATATACAAAGTTAAGTGCATAACCAACAGCGAAACAAATAACTGCATAAAGTATTAACCATATTAACCATAAAACTTTATGAGGTTTCTTCTTAGTCTTACCTTTAACAATCTTTCTAACTTTAAGTATTAATCTTAAATCGTATAATGCAATTAAACCCATAACTATATATCTAATTAAAGATTCAATTCCACCAAATAAGAATATTCCATATATAGCAATACCACTCGTAATAAGAGCGATAATTAAAAATAGTATTAAAAATTTATTTAGAATTTTGCCCATAATCGTCCTCCAAACATAATAGCTTACTATAAGATTATATCGAAAAATCAATGTTTTTTCAAGAAAAGGGCCGATATCTTTCCAATTTAAAATCAATATGAATGAATAACTTGTAAAATATACGTAAAACAAAAATAATTCCTTTGAATTTCTTCCTTTACAAACCCTTTATTGATATAATAAATATATAGTAATATGGAGGTGTATACAATGAAAAAGAAATTGTTATTGTTAACAGTGCTTTTTACATGTTTATTTACATATAAAAATGTATATGCCTTTGACGTAAATAATTATAAGAATAAAGGATTATGCGGTACTTATGAAGTTGCTGGATTCCACTCTGATGGAGTAATTGATCCAGTAGGATGTTTTGAAAGCTTTGGAGAAGCTCAAAATATGATGAAGACAAATGGTGCTGCAGATCTTGCAATGATGACTAAAGTAAATGGACAAACTAAGATCATTGATGCAAACATGGCATTACTTGATCTAAGTGTAAATCCAACACAGTTAACATATTTCTATGAGAATAAAGAATTAACATCTCGTCAGTATACATATATGGATACTGGTTCACTATACGGTGGAGTAGATGGTGGATTCCTAGATATGGGATGGAGTAATGCTAAAGGTAAATGTGTTGCTAAAGTAAGAATTGGTAACTTTACTGGATGGATTCCAGGAGAAGCATATGAAATAGTTCCAATCACATGGATTAAATCTCATAGCCACTACACAGTAACAGATGAAAATATTAGACACTGTTATGTAACAAAAATTCAAAATGAATATAGATCTTCTGGAGGAAATACAATAGGACCTAAACCTACAATGTTAAATCCTGGAGTATATTACAGTTATGATGGTCATTATTTCTATGATAATCTATCTAAGTTAATGAAAGATTATAAGAATAATACTTATGCTAACTCAGTAAATAAAGATAATCCATACTATAACTATTATATGTATCTATCTAATCATAGTAAGACTGCTTACTCTAGTATTAATATAGATGAATATATAAGAAACAATATGGGTTATAGTAAAGATGTTTATGGACATAAAGCAAGTGATGGTACATCAAGATTATATGGATCAGGAACATTCTTCTATTATGCTCAACAAAAATATGGAGTAAATGCAGTTCTATCATTAAGTTTAAGTAGAAATGAAACTGGTAACGGTAGAAGTTATTTAGCAATTAATAAAAATAATGGATTTGGTCTTAATGCAGTAGACTCTAATCCAATTAATGGAGCAAACTGGTATGCAACATTTGGAAGTAGTATTTTAGGATATGCATCTAAATGGGTTACTTATGGATTTGCTCATCCAAGAGATTGGAGATACTTTGGTCCACAATTTGGAGACAAATGGGTAGGTATGAATGTTAAATATGCATCTGATACTTATTGGTCAGAAAAAATGGCATCATACTATTATGGTTTAGATAAAGCCTTTGGTCTTCAAGATTATAACTATTATCAATTAGGTGTATTAAAGAATAAAGCACAAGCTTATGCTGGACCTTCAACTTCATCTAAATGGGTATATGAATATCCAGAAGCAGAAGATGCAGTATTAATAGTTGGTGAAGTAACTAATGGTAATGAAAAATGGTATAAAGTACAAAGTGACTTAAATATTGATGCTAATTATAATGAAATCTATTCTGGTAATTATAACTGGAATGGTTATGTATATGTAAATGCATCTAATATTAAAAAGATCAATACTGGTAAGAATGGTTATATTGCACCAACTTCTGTTACAGATTATCAAAATAGTAATTATGAATATAACTTATATATAGAGAATACTGAATTTAAACCTAGAGTTGGTATCTCTACAAAGAATACTACATACTATTATGATTCATCTCTAACTTCATCTAAAGGACAAACTCTATTAAAAGATAGATATGTAATAGTACATGCAGTCGCATCAGAAAATGGTATACCAGTATCATACCTAGTCACAAGTGATTATTACTATGATCAAAAACATTGGGTATCAGCTGATTCAATTAAATTAACTAATACTCCATATGGTAAAGTAACAGTAGATACAGATGATAATCAATATACATGGGTTAACTATAATACAGAAGATAAAGCTTATTCTAAGATTGGTGGATTATATACTTATGCAATAGTTCCTATTCTAGAATCAGTAACTGTAAATGGAGAAGTTTGGTATAAAGTACCTGTAAGCCTATCTACAAATGATAATGTTTATGGATATACTTTAGCTAAATATTCAACTTATATTAAGATTGATGTTTCATCTACTCCTGCTACAGCACAACCTCCTGTAATTAATGCAGAAGATAAATCATTCTTAGAAGGAGAAGAATTTGATCCTTTAAAAGATGTAACTGCATATGATACAGAAGATGGAGATTTAACAAGTTCTATAGAAATTACAAATAATACAGTAAATAAAGATGTTGCTGGAGAATATGTTGTAACATATAAAGTAACTGATAGTTCTAGTTTAGAGACAACTAAGACAATTAAAGTAACAGTTCTAAAAGATGAAGAACCAGTAATTAATGCAACTGATAAGAAAGTTATTATTGATGGTGAATTTAAAGAATTAGAAAATGTTACCGCAACAGATAAAGAAGATGGAGACTTAACTTCTAAGATTAAAGTTACAAATAATACTGTTGATACAAGTAAGATTGGTACTTATGAAGTAACATATGAAGTAGAAGATTCTAAACAACATAAAACTATTAAAACTATCACAGTAGAAGTAACAGATGCTTATATTAAAGAGCCTGGAGAATTCTATCTAGAAAGCCTAGACTTTGATAAAACTAAAAAAGTTTATACAATTAGTGGATATTTAACAATTCTAAATCAAGATAATATAGATAAAACATATTACATTGAGTTTAGAGAAAAGAATAAAGATTATTCATATCGTGTAAAAGTAGATCGTTGGACTGATAATGTTCCATATCCATTAGGAAAAGTAAATGGAAAAGACTATAATGATTCATGGTTTAAAGGTACAATAGATCTAAAAGATATTAATAATGGAGATTATGATATCTATATGATTGCTTATAGTGATATGTATTATTCAGAAGAATATGTTGATAACTTTGCTAATCAAACAATTGATAGAAGAGCAGAAGATGATAAGCATGGATATAGTTTCAAAGTCTTAAATAGATTAAAATCTCAAAGGCTAGAAGTTATGATTCGTGATGAGTTATATACAACAAGTGAAGCACCAACATATCGTAATATGATTAATGACTATGAAGTAGTAGAATTTAAAAATAATAAATTATACATAGAAGGTTATTCATATAACTATGGAGGTATATATAGTGCACCTCTCGCAATCACAAGAAAACTAATCTTAGAAAACACTGATACTTATAAACAAACAGTAATTGATGTTGGTTGTAAGAAAGGTCCATATACTTTAACTTCTAAAGATAACTTAGATAAAACATACGCTTGGTATGAAACAGAATTAGATTTAACTAACTTAGAAAAAGGTACTTATAGTTTACAAGTTTATACTAAGACATCTAATGCAGAAGACTATGGAGAATTAAATGATATGTTTGATATTCTAGATGAAGAAAAAACAATTAATGGTAGAACATATCACATTACATACAATAAAGATAGACAAGATAGATTAGAATTAACTATTGAATAAAAAAAGACAAATTATTTTGTCTTTTTTTTATGTCTGAATTATAATGAAAATATAAGGAGGCTTTTATGAGAAAAAAATTATTATTTGGATTAGTATTATTAATCGCATTAGTATCTACAGGATGTAGTCTAAAAAAAGACGAAAAACGTCCTACATTAGTTGAAAAAGTTACAGTAACAGAACAAGATATGGAGACATTTAAAAAGGTCTCAGAAGCTATTTTTAACGTTGAAAAAGAAGAGTTAAAAATTAAAGATTTAACTCCTGAAGAAAATGGAAAAATAGCAGTAGAGTTTTATGGATATTTCACAGATACTTCAGGTACAGAAATGACTAAAAACTTTAGAAAGTATTTTGGAGAAGATCTAAAAGTAGAGTATGAGGATATTATGTGTCCATGGGATCACGGCTCTAAAGAAGAAAATGTAATGTTATACTTCGATAAAGAAAAAGATAGATATGTCTATAATGATAAACATCCAGGACATGGTGGTGGAGGAGAAGAGTTCATTGGTAGTAAAATGGCATTCGATAGTGTAGATATTATCTCTAATGAATACCATTATAAAGCTAAAGTATTATTCTATGGAACTGCAGTATGTCATGATATTGGTCCATGTGATTATGGTAAAGCTTATAAGAGTTATAGTGATGCGAAGAATGGTACAAACTCTTTAGTAGAAATTGATAATAATGATAAGTATGTTGATAATGATCCAATGGCTCAATTCCCAACTGTAGATATTGAACAAGTAGTAGAAGATTATAAAGATAAGTTAGATACATATGAATTTATCTTTGTAAGAGAAAAGAATAATTTAGTATTTAAAGAATACAAGAAAGCATAAAAAAAGAAGCATATGCTTCTTTTTATTTTGCTAACCAAATATGTACTGTACTACAAGTAGTTAAAGGATTACCATTTTCATCTTTATCACCTTGATAGAATCCTCTAACAAATACTCCTGAATTCTTATCAGAATCTTCTGGTCTTACTTGTACATCAATTCCAGGACATTGTCCTTCAATATAACTAATTAATGCATTAGCAGTAGCTTGATATCCAGTATAGTTATTATAAACTTGATTTCTAACTCCTGTAACATTACAACTATTACATGTTGGAGTAGGTGGAGGAGTAGGTGTAGTATTACCTCCAGAGTTATTATTTCCACCAGAATTATTATTTCCTCCTGAATTATTATTACCAGAAGAATTATTTCCAGAAGAAGAATTACTTCCTCCAGATTTACCATTACTTAATGTAACAGTAACAGTAGTACCGCTAGATACTTCTGAACCACTACTAATAGATTGACCAATTACTGTATCTTTCTTCTTAGTATTATTTTTATATACAAAGTTATAATTTAAATTAGCATTATTTAATTTCTTAGTAGCTTCACTCTTAGTTAAACCAATTAAGTTAGGAACTGAAACTTTCTCACCATCACTAACAGTAATAGTAATTGCTTCATCATTCTTAATTACAGCACCTTTCTTATGAGAATATTTAATAACTTCTCCAGCTTTAACACTACTACTAAATTCATGAACTACTTCATATTTAATTCCATATTTATCTGCCCATGTGTAGAACTCATCAATATTCTTAAACTCAGGCATCTTTAAACTTCCTAATGATAATGTAACTTTTACTAATGTTCCTTGCTCAACAAGTTCACCTTGTTCTTTATCAATAGAAATTACTTTTCCTTTTTTAACAGTATCATCATATTTATCAACAAATTCAAGTTTTAATCTATTTTCAATAGCCCATTCAGTAATTTCATCTACACTCTTACCAGAAAGATCAGGTATAGCAATCTTTGGACCTTTACTAATAGTAATTTGAATTTTATCTCCATCTACTTGAACTACAGTTCCAGGATCTACACTTTGTTTAACTCCATTACCTTTCTTAATAGTATCAGAGAAGTCATATACAAAGTCATAATTTAATTTATGTTGTTTCATATAGAACTCTATTTCAAATTTAGTCTTATCAGTAAAATCAATTAAATTAACTTCATTAGTATTACCTTCATCTCCATAAGAGAATACTAATCTTAATTCATCATTTCTTCTTAAGTTACCACTCTTATTTTGTTCAATAACAGTATCTTTAACTTGATCAGATTCTACGAAATCAACTATTACATTATTTAAATAATTCTTAAGTACAAAGTTAATTACTCTTTCATCATCCCAAGTAAGCATACTAGGAACAATTATTTCTTTAAAAGGATTAGGTCCTTCAGATATAGCAACAACAATTTCATCTATGTCTCTAACATCAGTACCAACCTTAACATTTTGTGAAATAACTTCATACTCAGGAACCATATCACTATATTCATATTCTTGAGTTACTTTTAAATCATTTTTCTTAGCCCATTTAACTACATCAGTAATTGTTTTACCACTGAAGTTTTGAACTCTACTTTGTGATACAACAGTTTCTTCTGGACTTCTATTCATATTAAGTATAAATAAAGCAATTAATAGAATAGTTGTAATATAAACAGGAGCCTCATTCTTTCTACTAGAAGTAAGACATACTACTAAGTATAGAATAGAAAATAAACTAAGTATTGCACTCATAATTATTTGTGTAACACTAGAATCTTTATTAATAAGTGTCGCAATAAATGTAGCAATTGCACAAAGTATTGCAGTACCAATTAATATGATTAATGGAACACTAATTTGAGGTTTATAAGAATAATCTCTTTCTCTAGTAGGTTTATCATTCTTAAAAGAATACATATCATCTTCCATCTCATCTTCAATCTTTGAAAATATTTCAGTATTAATGACATCAGTCTCTTCTTTAACTTCTTCTTTTTTCTCTTCTTTTATTTCTTCTTTAGAATCATTTTCAAATGGATCATCAAATGCTTTATCAACAGCATCCATTAATTCATCTGTAGCTTCTAAATCTTTCTTTTTATTGGATTCATTTTTAGCCATAATGCTCCCTCCAATCCTATTATAAGTTTACTAAAAAATGACTAAAAAGTCTATGAATTGAAAGACGTTTTACAGTATTAACATAAGTACTTTACAAATAGTAAAAATGAGTAAAAAAATAGTATTCTACTAAAGTTCATGTTATAATTTTTTTAAAGAGAGTGATTTTATGGAAAAATGGATGAAAAATAATATTAATAAGATTTTAGCAATATTCTTGCTTTTACAACCAATTTTAGATTTATTGACAGGAGTATGTATTAATACATTACATATTAATATTACTATTGGAATAATAGTTAGAGTTTTATTCTTACTATTTATTTGTTTTATAGTAATCTTTATCTTTAAAAAGAAACATTTACTTATACCTTATCTATTATTAGGATTTTATTTTATTCTGTATACAATAGGTATGTTCGTTTATAAAGATTCAGGTATTATGACTGATGTTCAAAATCTAATAAGAGCATTCTATTTCCCTATATTATTTATATCTCTTTATTCAATTAAAGATAATATTCGTATCAGTAATATGACATTCTTTACTATGATACTTTTATATATTTTATTTATCTTTGTCCCAACAATAATTGGTATAGGATATAAAACATATCAAATTACTAAAGTAGGTACATTAGGATTCTTTAATTCAGCAAATGAAATAAGTGGAATAATTTCAATCTTAACTCCATTATTATTTGTAATTTGTTATAAATCAAAAAGAATTATTCCAGTAATAATGTTTATTATTACATATATGATTGTAATCTTAATGGTAGGTACTAAAACTCCATTACTTACATTAATTATTACTATTGGAGTTAGTATTTTATACTTATGGAATTATTTTAGAAAAGAAAAGAAATATGCTCTAATAGGAGCATCAGTAGGAGTAATCTTAATAGGGTGTGCTGCATTACTATTAATAATTCCAAGAACAAACTTTTATAAGAATATTAAAACTCATCTTAATTATTTAGGATTAGAACATGTAACAGAAGTATTTAAAGATGAAAAACTAGTAGATCATTTTATCTTTAGTTCAAGATTAAAATTTATGAAGAATAAAGCTTATCTTTATAAAGAATCTTCTACATATGAAAAATTATTCGGTATAGGTTATGTTAATTTTGATAAAGAAACTAAACAAATAGAAATGGATTATTTTGATATTTATTATAGTCACGGAATAATTGGATTTATTATTTACTTTACAATGGTATTATTCCCATTATTTGGTATTTTAGAAAATAGAAAAAGAAAAAGTTATGAAAATGGAATGAGACTTTTATCATTCTTCCTAATCGTCTTCTTAGCATTTATGACAGGACATATTATAACTGCTCCTGCAGTAAGTTACGTAGTAATTCTATTATTAATTAATATGGAAAATAGAAATAAGAAAGATTTACTATTCGCATCATACAATATGGATTTAGGTGGAATAGAAAAAGCTCTTCTAAACTTAGTAAATCGTATTGATAAAGAAAAATATAATGTCACAATAATATTAGAAGAGAAAAAAGGAATATTCTTAGATCTAATTGATAAAGATGTAAGAGTAGAAGTTTGTAAAGTAAGTAATTACAAAGATGCAATTATTAGAAAAGCAATTAATGTATCTAGAAAACTTTGGTTTAAAATACTAAATGATCATAATTATGACTTTAGTTGCTGCTACACAACATATAGTTATAGTAGTTCTAAATTAACGCTTATGGCGTCATCAAATACTGCTCTTTATGTACATAATGATTATGCAATAGTCTATCCTGATGATAATGACTTCTATCATTTCTTTGATTCAAGAAATATTAGAGAGTACAATAATATAATCTTTGTATCTAATGAAAATATGAATGGATTTATAAAGAAATATAAAGACTTAAAAGATAAATGTGTAGTATTTAATAACTTTGTAAATACAGAAGAAATTAGAGCACAATCTAAAGAAAAAATTGATGCAAAGAAAGATAAAAATAAAACACTATTAATCTTTGTAGGAAGATTAGATGATGCCGCAAAGAAAGTATCAAGACAAATTAATTTAGTAAAAGAAATAAAAGACTTAGAATTATGGATTATTGGAGATGGCCCTGATAGAGAACGTTATGAAAAAGAAGTAAAAGATAATCATCTAGAAAAGAAAGTAACATTCTTTGGAAGAAAACAAAATCCATTCCCATATATGAATGAAGCAGATTATGTTATCTTAACATCTGATTATGAAGGATTCCCAGTAACATACTTAGAAGCAATTACTCTAGATAAAAATGTAATTACAACTTTCCCAACTAGTGATGATGCAATTGATATGAATAAGTATGCTTATGTAATTTCTAAAAATGAAGAAGAAATGGTTAAACAAGTAAAAGACATTTTAAAGAAGAAAGAAAAGAAACAAAATATTAATCTAGATGAACTTCAAGATAAACGTTTAGAGAAGTTATATAAAGTCTTTAATGCATAAGAAAATAACTAGAAATAGTTATTTTTTTAATTATATGTTAGAATAATTATATGAGGTGATTATATGCCAAAGTTTAGTATTGTAATTCCTGTATATAATGTAGAAGACTACATTAAAGAATGTTTAGATAGTATTATGAATCAAACATTCAAGGATTATGAAGTAATAGTAGTAAATGATGGTACAAAGGATAACAGCATGGACATTGTTAAAAAGTACAAAGTAAAAACCATTAATCAAGAAAATGGTGGACTTAGTGCTGCAAGAAATAATGGAGCAAAACATGCTAAAGGGGAATATCTTTTATTTATAGATAGTGATGATACTATAGAGCCTGATCTTTTAAAAGAATTAAATGAAGCAACTTCTGATAAACCAGATTTAATAAGATTCCAAATCCAAGAATATTATGAAGATAAGTCTAAGAAAGAATTTAAAGAAACAGGATTTAATACATGCAAAGGAGAAAAAGCATTCTCTAAAATATGTAAATATCATTTCGTAGAAAATGCTTGGAGTTATTGTATTAAAAGAAGTTATTATGAAAAAGAAAAATATGAATTTGCTAAAGGTATGATTCATGAAGACTTTGGTCTAATGCCATTAGTTATAATGAAAGCGTCTCGTGCAAAATCAATTGAGTATATAGGTTATAACTATAGACAAAGACAAAATAGTATTATGAGTACAGTAAACTATGAAAAAACCAAGAAGAAAGTAAATGACTTCTTAGAACATTATAGATTTTTAACAAGAGAAATAGATAAAACAAAATTAGACTCTAAAATATTTAAAAGCTTTATTGCTAATTCTTTAATCTTAAAGATTACTGAGTTAAAAGGAAAAGATTATAGAGAGTATAAAAAAATATTAAAGAAAGAAAAAGTATTTGATCAAATATTAACTGATTCTTTTGGTAGAAAAATAAAAAAGACTTTATTAAAAATAAGTCCAAAAATGTACTATAGACATAAATAAGGAGAGGTAGTATGGCAAAAGAAAAAATATCTTTAATTATTCCATGCTTTAATGAAGAAGAGTCTATTCCATTATTTTATGAAGAGACAAATAAAGTATCTAAAAAAATGAAAAATGTAGATTTTGAAATGATCTTTGTAAATGATGGTTCTAAAGATAAGACTTTACCAATTCTTAGAGAATTATCTAAGAAAGATAAAAGAGTAAGATATATATCATTTTCAAGAAACTTTGGAAAAGAAGCTGGAATGTATGCTGGTCTAGAAGCAGTAACAGGAGACTATGCAGCAATTATGGATGCTGATATGCAAGATCCACCAGAGAAGTTAATTGAAATGTATGAGATTATTAAAACTGAAGATTATGACTGTGTAGCATTATATACAGAATCTCATAAAGGATATAATTTTATTAGAAAAGCATTAACTAATTGTTGGTATAAATTAATTGATAAAATATCAGATTCTCATCAAGTTCCAGGAGCAAGAGATTTCCGTCTTATGACAAGACAAATGGTAGATGCTATTCTAGATATGAAAGAATATAATAGATATACAAAAGGTATGTTTGGTTTTGTTGGATTTGAAACTAAATGGTTAGCTTATGATGCACCAGACAGAGCAGCAGGAACTTCTAAATTTAATTTAAGAAAACTAATTAAATATGCAATGGAAGGAATAATGGCATTTTCAACAACACCATTATTATTATCAGCATATGTTGGTATAACATTCTGTTTTATTGCCTTTCTCGCAATTATCTTTATTATTGTAAAGACATTAGTTTGGGGAGATCCAACATCAGGATGGCCATCTATGGCATGTATTATTATCTTTGTCAGTGGAGTACAATTATTCTTCTTAGGAGTAATAGGAATGTATCTATCAAAGATTTATTTAGAGATAAAACATAGACCAGTATATATTGTAAAAGAAACAGAAAAGACTAAATAGGAGAGACTATGATTAACGCATATGATTTTGATGAAACAATTTATGATGGAGACTCATCTGTAGATTTTTATTTCTACTGTCTTAAAAGAAATAAAAAAGTACTTCTACAAATGCCTATACAAGCATGGGGAGCACTTCTTTATATTTTAAAAATAACTGATAAGACAAGAATGAAAGAAAGAATCTTTTCGTATTTAAAAAGAATAGATGATGTAGATAGTTATGTAGATGACTTTTGGAAGAGTCATAAAGATAATATAAAAAAATGGTATCTAGATCAAAAAGAAGATACTGATGTAATTATTTCAGCATCTCCAGAGTTTTTATTAAAACCATTAGAAAAAGAAATGAATTTTAAAGTAATTGCTTCATGTGTAGATACTAAAACAGGAAGATTTACTTCTAAAAACTGTCATGATTATGAAAAAATAAAAAGATATGAAGAGTTATTTGATGAAAAAGTAAAAAAATTCTACACAGACTCAATAAAAGCAGATAAAGCAATGCTTGAATATGCTGAAGAAGGATATGTAGTAAAGGGGAACGAAATCACAAAGTATCTAAGAAAGAAGTGATTATATGAAAAACTTTTTTAAAAAACAAAAAACAGAGTTCTATTTATTAATAGGCTCTATGTTTTTTTTAACACTCTTAGGAGTATTTCTAAATTATAATTATAATTTATTTGATAACTATAATTTATTATTTGATTCTGATACAGGAAGAGTAATGTTAGATTCTACAATAATTGCAGCTAGTCATTATCGATTAGATGTTCATCCATTATTTGTAATTATTATTCAACCATTAGTATTTCTAATAAAAGGATTAGTAGTAAATAGAATTCTAGCAATTATTATTCTATCAGCTCTAGCAAGTTCTCTAACAGTAGTTTATATTTATAGAATATTAAAATTAGTAGGATTAAAAGAAAAAACAAGTATACTTTTATCACTATTATATTTATTCTCATTCTCAAATATAATCTTTACATCAGGAATAGAAACATATAACTTTGCAGCATTCTTTCTAGTACTATTATGGTATTACTTTATAAAGAATAAAGATAATGAATTTGATAATAAAAAGTATCTATTATTAGGTATCTTAGGAGTATTATCATTTTCAATGACAATTACAAATTATATTGTTTTCTTAATAATATGTTTTGTATTATGGATCTTTAAAAAAGTAAAACTAAAAAAATTAATAATAATGGGTATAGGTACAATAGTAGTATTATTAGGACTAAATCTAGGACAAAGACTAATATGGAATAATACTCCAGTTATATGGAATCTAAACCCATATGGAGAAGCTACTCTATATTCAGAAAATAAAATAGGTCTAAAGAATATAAAAAATGTAGTAAATGATGATTATATTAATTCAATAATAAGTAATGATATTTATTTAAAAGTAAATTATGGTTCAGAATACAACGAACAAAATTATATGATTACTTTTAATGAAACAAATTACTTAAGTATGTTTATATTCTTATTATTCTATGGAGTAGTATTAATTATTACCGCAAGAAATTATAAAAAAAATAAAATGCTAAATACAGCATTAGTATTATCAATAGTATATAATTCAATATTACATACAGTTTATGGAAATAATAGTCCATTTCTTTACTCATTACATTTCTTATATTTAATAATTTTATTATTAGGTATTAACTTATCTAAAGAAGAAGATAAAAAGATTAAGAAAGGATCATATATTTTCTTAATAGTATTTTTAATATTAGAAGTATTACAAAATACAAATATATTTATAAAAGTAATAGAATATGTAGATGGAATAATAAATAAGAATTATTTACTTGCTAATCTACCTTATGGATTATTAATACTAGTAGAAGTAATTGTAATTGCTTTAACAATTCTATTTATGATTTTAATCTTTAACTTAATTAAGAACTTAGTAAAAGAAAAAAATACTGATAAAAAGTTATTATTAGGTGCTGGAGTAATAACATTACTAGTAGTAACAGAATTAATGTTTATTGCTTTAGAAAGTCCAAAAGATACTAATCGTTTCTTAGGATTCCATTTAAAAGGAAATGATGGAGTAGTAGAAAAACAAGTTAAAACAAATTATATTGCTAAAGAATTCAAAGATGAATTTAAAGAAGAATTAAAATCATTAAAAGAATATCAAGATGAATATAATGAATTTAAATCTACTCATAATGTAGAAGAATTAGATAATGTTAACTGGCAAGATTATTATTATTTTGGAATGGCTAATAGAGAAAAATATATTTATCTTGAAGGACAAATAAAAAATATAAATACAAATGAAGTAGTATATAGTTTTGAAGAAAAAGAACACTATATAATTCCAAACTTATACACAGTTATTGTGGAAACAAAAGGTAATAAATTTATCACAATAAAAGAAACAGAAGATGGAGTATTTTATAATGATAAAGTATTAAAAGGAACAAATACTAAAATTAACTTATATGATTTTAGTAATCAAAAATATAGTAATATGAAAAAAGTACTATATGGAGAAATTCTATTTAATATTAAAGATAGTAAAATATATCCAAATATTGTAGTCTATAAAGATGCTTGGTATAGAGATGCAGCTCTAACTAGTATGGTATTAAAGAAAACAAATAATACTGATCTAATTAGTGATTGGGTATCTAGTATTGAAAATATTTATGATAAACAAAATAATGGAGTAGAAGAACCTGATAATTTAGGAGAACTTCTATACATTTTATCAACTCAAAAAGAAATAAGATATGATCTTGTAGAAAGAATTGAAAAAGAAGCTTATCGTTTAGCAGAATCTAATCCAAATGGATATTATATTTATGGTAAAACTGATTTTGGAGATCAGTACTTATATCAAAATCTTTGGTATAAATTAGGAATTGAATCTGTTGGAAAGACTTATCCATTTGATCTAAATAGTATTCCAGAAGATTCATATTCTAAAATGGCTTGGTGGAGTAATTATGAAACAAAAGATAAAACTCCATATAATAGTGAAAAAAATTATCCATACCTTTCATATGCCGCAGTACATAAGCTTGGTAGTGGAACAATACCAATAAATAGAAGTTTATATCCATTATCTTGGGAGAGTTTAGCATCTTCTGCAAATTACAATAATTATTCAAGTACTATGCCTGGAATGACACAACAAGTATCATCTCCATTGCATAGTTGGTCTGCATCAGAATTATTATTACTATTATTAGATGAAACAGGGGATTTATAATTTGCATAAATCCCTTTTGTTTACTATAATAGAATTTAGAAAGTGGTGATTATATGTTCTTTCATAAAGAACCAATTTTATATGTTGTAGTTCCTTGTTATAACGAAGAAGAAGTATTAGAAGAAACTACAAGACAATTAAAAGTAAAAATGCAAAAATTAATAAAGGATAAAGAAATATCTCCAAAGAGTAAAGTAATGTATGTTAATGACGGATCAAAAGATAAAACTTGGGATATTATAAAAGATATTCATAAACATGAAAAACTTTTTACCGGAATAACTTTATCTAGAAATAGAGGACATCAAAATGCTTTATTAGGTGGATTAATGACTGCAAAGAATTATGCCGATGTAGTAATTTCAATGGATGCAGATTTACAAGATGATATTAATGCTATTGATGAAATGATTAAAAAGTATAAAGATGGTTGCGATGTAGTATACGGAGTTAGAAGTGCTAGAAAGAAAGATACTTTCTTTAAACGAGTAACTGCAGAAGGATTCTATAAATTTATGAAATTCTTAGGAGTAGATTGTGTATATAATCATGCAGACTATCGACTAACTTCTAAAAGAGTATTAGAAGAATTCTCTAATTATAAAGAAGTAAATCTATTCTTAAGAGGAATGTTTCCTTTAGTAGGATTTAAATCAGATATTGTTTATTATGAAAGAAGAGAACGTTTTGCTGGAGAATCAAAATACCCACTAAAGAAAATGTTAAACTTTGCTTGGGATGGTATTACATCATTCTCAGTTAAACCATTAAGATTTATTTGTATCTTAGGATTCTTAATTTTATTTATTAGTATTGGAATAATGATTTATTCTCTAGTCCGTTACTTAACAGGAAATACAGTTTCAGGTTGGACATTCTTATCAATATCTATTTGGTTTATTGGTGGATTACAAATGATTTCTATCGGTATTATTGGAGAATATATTGGTAAAATGTATAATGAAACAAAACAAAGACCTAGATATATAATTGCCGAGAATTTAGAGGAAAAATAATATGAAGAATTATTTAAAATTAATCAGAGTAAAACATTGGTTAAAAAATGGTTTAGTATTTTTACCAATCTTCTTTAGTTTAAATATTTTAAATAAAGAAATGTTATTAACAAGTGTTTTAGCATTCTTTATCTTTTCATTTACTTCAAGTATTGTCTATGTAACAAATGATATAGCAGATATTGATAAAGATAAATTACATCCAATAAAAAAGAATAGACCTCTAGCAAGTGGAAAAGTATCTATTAAAGAAGCAAAACTAATAAGAGGAATTCTACTAATAGTATTAGGAATTCTTTTAGGAATAATCTCAAAAAGTATTGAAAGTATTTGGGTATTATTAATACCAATAATCTATTTAGTAATGAATATAGCCTATAGTAAAAAACTAAAAGATATTCCAATAATCGATGTAGTAGTTATCGTTACAGGATTTATATTAAGAGTTATTTATGGAGGATTAGTAATTAATGTAGAAGTATCTAAATACCTATACTTAATGATAATCTTTGGATCATTCTATTTAGCTTTTGGTAAAAGAAGAAATGAAATAATGAAAAATGGAGATAAGTCTAGAACATCTTTAACACTATATAATAAAGAATTCTTAGATAAAAATATGTATGTAGCATTTTCTCTAGCAATTGTTTCATACATCTTATGGTGTATAGATCCAACTACAATAGAGCATATTGGAAATAGTTATATATTCTGGACAATTCCATTATTAATGGTAATTCTTCAATTATATAGCTTAAATATAGAAGGTAATTCATATGGAGATCCAATAGATGTAATTCTATCAGATAAGAAATTAATAATATGTATAATCTTATATATGATAAGTATGATTACAATAATTTATGTACTATAAAGGAGTGAAATTATGAGTGATATTAGTATCATAGTACCAGCTTATAATGCAGAAAAATATATTGAAAAATGTTTAGATTCATTAATTAATCAAACTAAAAAAGAATTAGAGTTTATTATTGTTAATGATGGATCAACTGATAGTACAGAAGATCTTGTAAAAAAATATAAAGATAAAAGAATAAAATATTTTAAAAATAAAAATCAAGGAATAGGTAAAACTAGAAACTTCGGAATAGAAAAAGCAACTTCTAAATACATTATGTTCTTAGATAGTGATGACTATCTAGCAAAAAATGCTTGTGAAGAAATGTTTAATAAAGCAGAAAATAATAATTTAGATGTAGTAGTATGTGATTTCTATAAAGAATATGATAATGGTAATATTGAAGAAATAAGAACTTCTGATTTTGAAGATTCTACTTTAATAGAAAATCCAGATATAATTACAGAATATCTATGTCCTTGGGCAAAGATTTATAAAAGAGATTTATTAATTAAAAATAAAATTAGATTTGTTGAAAACTTAAAATATGAAGATGCACCTTTTGTAATAGAAGCATATCTAAAAGCAAATAAAATAGGTAAAGTAAATGAATGTCTAAATTATTATTTAATTCATGGTAATAGTGAAACAACAGTAAGAGATAGACGTTGTTTTGATATCTTAAAAATAATAGATAAGATTCGTAAATTAACAAAAGATACACCTGAGTTAAAAGATAAAATAAATCGTTTAACAGTAAGAATAGTAACAAACTATACAATTCAACAAAGAGTACAAAAAGATAAAAGAGTAGGTATGGAATTCATTGATGAAGCATTTGCATATTTAAAGAAAGAAGTACCTGATTATAAAAAGAATTACTATTATGAAAATAGAGGATTCTTAAGAAGAACAATAGAAAAAAATAAATTATTAACAAAGATTTATTGTAAACTATATAAATAAATTGATAGGGAGGAGAGGTTATATGAATAAAAGAATAAAATATCTTGATGAATTAAGAATATTTTCTATACTAATGATTATTCTTTTACATGTATTAGGAATATTTTGTTATAAATATTTTGGATATACAAAGTCATTTCTACTTATGACTCTCCTAAGTTCATTTACTAGAGTAGGAGTACCAATCTTCTTTATGATGACTGGTATTTTACTATTTAATAAAAAAGATGAAGACTATTTTACATATTTCAAAAAAAGAGTAATGCGTCTAATAGTACCATTTCTCTTCTTTTCGTTTGTTTATTATATTTATCATGTAATAACTAAAACAACAACACTAAGTATTTTTGAAATGGTAAGACAAATAACAAGTTCTAATACAGAGTATCATCTATGGTTTATGCCAGTAATAATTACTATTTATTTGTTTATTCCATTCTTAAAGAAATTAGTCTTAAATTTAAAACAAAAAGAATTAAAAACACTAATAGCTTTAATATTTATAATGTGTAATACATTCTTAGGTATCCAAGCAATAACTACAGTATTTGGTTATTCTCTAATGAGTAATTTCTTATTACCTAATTTAATAGGTTATACTAATTATCTATTCTTAGGTTATTACTTATATAAGTATGATTATAAGATATCTAAAAGATTATTAATTACAAGTATCATATCTATAATAATGATTCCAATATGTACACTTATAGTATCAAGAACTACTCTAATAGATGTCTTCTTAAACTCATTATCAATATTCGTTGTTGCTCCTACTATGTTAGTATTCTTATTTTTTAAAAATAAGAAATTTAATCTACCAAAAATTATAGATAACTTTGTAGAAAAAAGTGCTAACTTAGTATTCTATGTTTATCTAGTTCATGTATTATTCCAAAATATTATTTATAATATCTTTTCTAAAACAATACAAAATGAAAACATATATAAAGATCTAGGAGTAATAATTCTACTATGGATATCAGTATCAGTATTATCATTTATCTTTAGTAAGATTTGGGTAACACTAAAAGAATTAATAAAAAAGAACTTTGATAAAATATCAAAATTCTTAATAAAAGTATTTATGATAGTAATGTTTTTATTATTAGTATTAATAGTAATAAATTTAATAATAAATCCATATCATTTTATTAAGTTAAATTATTTAACTACAATTATTTCAATTATTATTTTAGTAAGTTTATATTTCCTATTAAAAAAAGTAAAAACAAATAAAGTAATAAATATAATTTTAATAGTTTTATATATTCTATTCCAAATAGGAATAGCTTATATGTTTATGGTTAAACCATCATGGGACTTTGGACAAGTATTTAATATAGCAGTAGATTTCGCCAAATCTTCTCATCCAATTTTTGGTTCAGCATATCTTTATGTCTGTGATAACAATATTATGTTTGCAGCACTTCTAGATATATTATTTAAGTTAGTATATTTAATTGGAATAAAGAGTCATTTCATAGAAGTAGGAATTATACTAAATATTATCATGATAGATGTAGCATTATTATATACTTATAAATTAATAAAACTAATAAATGAAAAGTATAGTTTCTCATTCATGATACTAGCATTATTCTTATCACCTTTAGTATTCTATATTCCAATATTTTATACAGATACTATATCTTTACCATTTATCATTGTACCAATTTATTATTTGTATAAATATTTCTTCCTAAAACAAAAAATTAGTTATATAATGGTATCAGGGTCAATGATAGGAATCGGCTCATTAATAAAACCAACAACATTAATTTTATTAATAGCCATACTAATTTATTTAATAATAGTAGAGAACAAGAAAGTAAACAAATATATCTTTGTTCCACTAATTATTATGTTAGTAGTAATACCATTAATTGGACAAAAAGTATTCATAAATCATTTCTTTGATAAAGAATCAATTAATAAGTATCGTATCCCAACACTTCATTATATTCTAATAGGAATGGAAAATAATGGAGAGTATTCAGAAAAAAGATATAAAGAGATAAACTCTTATGTTGGAGAAGATACTAAGATTAATGTCGTAAAGAAAAATCTTAAAAATAGAATTAAAGAAATGACAAAGAATAATGAAGTATTATCATTCTATAATAGAAAGATTGCATACACATGGACAGATGGAACATTCTATTCAAGAGTAAAACTAGTAAGAGAACCAGTACATGAAAAATATACAAAACTAGTATCATCTTCTAAAGGAGAAGATATAATCTATTGGAGTATTTCTAATGGAGAGTGGTTCATTCTATTATTGTTAATGATCTTTGGAATTAGTTATCGAAAATATCTTCCAAAAGAATTAAAAGAATTTAGCTTGCTTCTATATATCACAACATTCGGTATATTCTTATTCTTATTAATATGGGAAACAAGATCAAGATATTTAGTAAACTTTATTCCATTATTCCTAGTAAATGCTTATATTGGATTATGTGCACTTACTAACTATAGAAAACAAAGAAAAAGTTAGGAGAATAAACTGTGAAAAAAACAATCGTAATAGGAGTTGTGATACTAGCATTATTAATCATGACTTGTACAAATAAGATTATGGCAATGAACTTAGGAGAAGTTCAAGCAAAAACAACTAATATATATCAAAATGAAAATATTGTATTTGTAGGAGACTCTATCTTTGATTGGTATCCAACAGATAAAATCTTTAGTGATTTTCCAATTGTAAATAGTGGAGTTTGTGGAAATAAAACTACAGACATCCTAAAAGATATGGAAAAGCGAATCTATAGATATAATCCAACTAAAGTATTTATTCATGTCGGAACAAATGATATTGAATGGGAAGATAGTGAAGAATTAAATAAAGAAGTTGCTAGAAATATAGAAAAGATTGCTGAAGGTGTAAGAAAAAATAGAAGTCAAAGTGAAGTATATATTATTTCTATATACCCAGTTAATAATAGTCATCCTGGAGTAAATGAAAGACATATTTCAGAAATAAAAATTATCAATTCATATTTAAAGAAATATTGTGCTGAAACTGATGGAGTAGAATATATTGATGCCTATAATCAATTAACTGGAACAGATGGATTATTTGATGAAGCTTATACTGATGATGGCTTACATCCAAATGGACTAGGATATGCAAAAATAACAGAAATCCTAATGAAATATATTTATAAATAAAAGAAAGCAAATGCTTTCTTTTGTTTTACAAGTAAGTTAAAAATTGTTATAATAGGAATGTACAATTATTGAAATGCGAAAAGAGGTATTAGTGTGGAAAAAGATGTAGCAATAAAAGTATCACATGTATCTAAAGATTTTAAACTATACTATGATAAAGCTCATACTCTTAAAGAAAAGCTATTATTCTTTTCTAGAAAGAATAGAGAAAAAAATCATATACTACATGTTTTAAAAGATATTAATTTAGAAGTTAAACAAGGTGAAAGCGTAGCTTTAATTGGTACTAATGGTAGTGGTAAATCAACTTTATTAAAATTAATGACTAAAATCATTTATCCAAATAAAGGAAGAATTACTACAGTTGGTAAATTAACTTCATTACTTGAGTTAGGTGCAGGATTCCATGATGATTTTACAGGTAGAGAAAATATCTACTTTAATGCATCAATCTTTGGCCTAACAAGAAAAGAAATTGATTCTAAAATTAATGAAATTATAGAGTTCTCTGAATTAAAAGAATTTATTGATAATCCAGTAAGAACATATTCTTCTGGAATGTATATGAGACTAGCTTTCTCAGTAGCTATTAATGTTCAAGCAGATATTCTATTAATTGATGAAATCTTAGCAGTAGGAGATCATCACTTCCAAGAAAAATGTTTTAAGAAATTAAAAGAATTAAAAGCTGCAGGAAAAACAATTGTAATAGTTACTCATGATATGAATCAAGTAAGACAATTCTGTGATAGAGCAGTTTGGCTATACGAAGGTGAAGTTAGAAAAGACGGAAAGGTAGAAGAAGTTCTAGACGAATATTCTAAAGTGTGTGGGTGATTAAGATGAACGTATTTAGTGAATTATATAAGTATCGAGAACTTCTAAAAACAAATGTTAAAAAAGAGATAAGAGGTAAATATAAAGGATCATGGTTAGGAGTAATATGGACATTCTTAAATCCATTATTAATGCTAGCAGTATATGCCTTTGTATTCCCATATATCTTAAGAGTAGAAGTAGAAAACTATACAATCTTTATGATAGTTGCTTTAATTCCTTGGAATTTCTTCACAACAGCAGTTATTTCAGGAACAAGTTGTATTAACCTTAATGGAGCAATCCTAAAGAAAGTATATTTCCCAAGAGAAATTATTCCTCTATCAGTAACAATTTCTCAATTAATAAACTTTTTAATTACATGCTTGATAATGTTCTTATTTATATTAGTAAGTGGAGTAGGATTTACAATTCATTTCCTATATTTCCCATTAATTGTATTAATTCAATTCTTACTAACATTAGGTATAAACTTTATCCTATCTAGTATTACAGTATTTGTAAACGATGTAGCTCATTTCGTACAAATCGGAATGACTTTAGGATTCTACGCAACACCAATTGTTTATTTATCAACAATGTTACCAGAAAAATTCCAATGGGCAATGCATGTTAACCCAATGGCAGTAATAGTAGAGTCATATCGTTCTGCATTATACTACCATCAAACTCCTGATTTATTCTGGTTAGAAGTTTGGGGATTATTAAGTGTAGTAATCTTAGTATTTGGATATCTATTATTCAAAAAACTAGAAAAAACATTTGTAGAAGAATTATAAAAGACTATAAAAATAGTCTTTTTTTCTTATAAAAAAACGCCTATTTGTTTTACATTACATACTTATTATGCTAAAATAAAATAGAACTATTATAAAAAATGAAATAGTATTATTTTTTTTGAGGAAAGAGGTAAAAAAATGAGCGATAAAAGTATTTTTAAAGGAAAGACTTTAATGATTACTGGAGGTACAGGATCTTTTGGTAATACAGTACTTAAACATTTCTTAAAAAGTGATATTGGAGAAATAAGAATCTTTTCAAGAGATGAGAAAAAACAAGATGATATGAGACATGAATTACAAGCTAAATATCCTGAATATGCAAGTAAGGTAACATTCTATATTGGTGATGTTAGAAACTTACAAAGTGTTAAAGACGCAATGGTTGGAGTAGATTATATTTTCCATGCTGCTGCATTAAAACAAGTTCCATCTTGTGAATTCTATCCAATGGAAGCAGTTAGAACAAATGTAATTGGAACTGATAATGTACTTCATGCAGCAATGGAAGAAGGAGTTAAAAGAGTTGTATGTTTATCAACTGATAAAGCAGCTTACCCAATCAATGCAATGGGAACTTCTAAAGCAATGATGGAAAAAGTTATTTATGCAAATGCTAGAGTTTCTGCTCAAAGAGGAGGACCAGTAATTTGCTGTACAAGATATGGTAATGTTATGTGTTCAAGAGGTAGTGTTATTCCATTATTTATTGATCAAATCAAAAACGGAAGACCAATCACTATTACAGATCCTAACATGACTCGTTTCTTAATGAACTTAGATGAAGCAGTAGACTTAGTTCAATTTGCATTTGAAAATGGAAATCCTGGAGATTTATTTATTCAAAAATCTGATGCATCAACAATTGGAGATTTAGCAAAAGCTGTTCAAAAATTGTTTGGTGATACAGGAACTAATATTATCGGAACTCGTCATGGTGAAAAATTATATGAAACATTAATGACTAGAGAAGAGAGATTAAGAAGTGAAGATATGGGTCATTACTACAGAGTTGCAGCTGACTCTCGTGACCTTAACTATGATAAATTCGTAGTAAAAGGAGATGTTAAAACAATGGCAGATGAGTCATATACATCTCATAATACTAACAGACTAGACGTAGATGGAACTGTTGAAAAAATTTTAACAACAGACTATGTACAAGAAGAATTAAAGAAATGGCAAGAAGAGCATAAGTAGGAGGATAGTATGAAAGTATTAGTAACAGGAGCTAAAGGTTTTGTAGGACAAAACTTAGTAGAATCTCTAAAGAATCTAAAAGATAATAAAGATCGTACAAGACCAGAATTAGTAATAGAAGAAATCTATGAATATGATAAAGATACAGATCCAAAATTATTAGATGAATACTGTAAGACTTGTGATTTTGTATTTAATCTTGCTGGAGTAAATCGTCCAAAAGATAATGCAGAATTCATGGAAGGAAACTTTGGTTTTGCATCTACTTTATTAGATACATTAAAAAAGAATAATAATAAATGTCCTGTTATGTTATCTTCATCTATTCAAGCAACTCTAATTGGTAGATATGCAGAAAGCGATTATGGAAAAAGTAAACTAGAAGGAGAAAACTTATTCTTCGATTATGCTAAAGAAAATAATAGTAAAGTTCTAGTATATCGTTTTACTAATTTATTTGGTAAATGGTGTAGACCAAACTACAATAGTGTAGTAGCAACTTTCTGTAACAATATTGCCAATGATTTAGAAATGCAAGTAAATGATCCTAATGCAGAATTAGAATTATGTTATATAGATGACGTTGTAAGAGAAATGTTAGATGCTCTAGAAGGAAAAGAACATCATTGCCATTTTGATGGAGTAACTGCAATAGATGATAAAGATGGAGCATATTGTTATATACCTACAACTCATAAAGTTACATTAGGTGAAATAGTAGAATTATTAAATGTATTTAAAGAACAACCAAATACATTAGTAATGCCAGAAATAAAGAATAATTCATTCGCAAAGAAATTATATTCAACTTATTTATCTTATTTACCAAAAGAAAAAGTTAAGTTTGAATTAAAAATGAATAAAGATGATAGAGGAAGTTTTACAGAATTATTAAAAACAGAAAACTGTGGGCAATTCTCTGTTAATATAAGTAAACCTGGAATTACAAAAGGACAACATTGGCATCATACTAAATGGGAATTCTTTATGGTAGTATCTGGACATGCTTTAATTGAAGAGAGAAAAGTTGGTTCAGATGAAGTAATCTCATTTGAAGTAAGTGGTGACAAAATAGAAGCAGTACATATGCTTCCAGGATATACTCATAATATTAAGAATCTATCTGATACAGAAGACTTAATAACAGTAATGTGGGCAAATGAATTATTTGATCCAAATCATCCTGATACATATGGAATGGAGGTATAGTATGGAAGTTAGAAAAGATTATAGTGACGTTAAATGGCAAGAAAATGGTAAATTAAAATTATTAATTATCGTAGGAACAAGACCAGAAATTATTCGTTTAGGAGCAGTTATTACAAAATGTCGTAAATATTTTGATTGTATCTTAGCTCATACTGGTCAAAACTATGACTATAACTTAAATGGAGTATTCTTTAAAGATTTAAAATTAGATAATCCAGAAGTATATATGGATGCAGTAGGAGATGACCTAGGAGAAACAGTAGGTAATATCATAGCTGCATCATATAAATTAATGAATCAAATTAAACCAGATGCTTTATTAATATTAGGAGATACAAATAGTTGTTTATCTGCTATTAGTGCTAAACGTCTACATATTCCAATTTTCCATATGGAAGCAGGAAATAGATGTAAAGATGAATGTTTACCAGAAGAGACTAATAGAAGAATCGTAGATATTATCTCTGATGTAAACTTAGCATATTCAGAACATGCAAGAAAATATCTTCATGAGTGTGGGCTTCCAAAAGAAAGAGTATACGTAACAGGATCTCCAATGGCAGAAGTATTACACAATAACTTAAAAGATATTGAAAGCTCTGATATTTTAACAAGATTAAATCTTGAACCTAAAAAATATATCTTATTATCAGCACATAGAGAAGAAAATATTGATACAGAAGCAAACTTTAATAGTTTATTTACTGCTATTAATAAAATGGCTGAGAAATATGATATGCCAATATTATATTCATGCCATCCAAGAAGTAGAAAGAGACTAGAATCTAGTGGATTTAAATTAGATCCTAGAGTTGTAATGCATGAACCATTAGGATTCCATGATTATAACAATTTACAAATGAATGCATTCTGTGTAGTAAGTGATTCAGGAACATTACCTGAAGAATCAAGTTACTATACAAGTATTGGTAAACCATTCCCAGCAGTATGTATTAGAACATCAACTGAGCGTCCTGAAGCATTAGATAAAGCTTGCTTTATCCTTGCAGGAATAGATGAAAAGAATCTACTTCAAGCAGTAGATACTGCAGTTGAAATGACTAAGAATGGTGATGTTGGAATACCAGTACCAGACTATGTAGAAGAAAATGTTTCCACAAAAGTTGTGAAAATAATTCAAAGTTACACAGGTGTTGTGGATAAAATGGTATGGAGAAAAAAATTCTAAAAAGCTAGGAGGCTTATCATGATTAAAATCTTAGAAGTAAATAATATTGATACTTTAGGAAATAGATATAACGGTTATGATATGATTGAAAAATTAAGTGGAAAAGAATTTGAAATCAAACAAGCTGTTATAGAAAAAAGATCTGATAATCCTAATGTAATAGAAATTTTAAAGAATAAACCTTTAAAAGTAATACATGATAAGATTATGTATTATGAAGAACCAAAACAATCAATTAAGAATGTTTTATCTATTACTACTCCTGCTTTATTTAAAATGAAAGAGTACAAGGAGGCCGACATTGTGCACATTCATATGTTGCACAATTCAGGTCTTTCTTTATATGCATTAAAGAAAATTGCTAAAGAAAAACGCTTAGTAGTATCAATGCATGATCCATGGTTATTAACAGGAAGATGTGTCCATTATTTTGATTGTAATAAATGGAAAACAGGTTGTAAGAACTGTGAACATCTAGATACATATTTCCCATTAAAAGAAGATAATTGTCATGAATTATGGGAATTAAAAAAGAATACTTTTAATAATCTAGATGTAGATATAATTTATCCTACAGAGTGGACTGGAGATAATATCAAAGAAAGTCCAATATTAGGAAATCAAAATCATCTTCATAGAATAACTTTTGGTATTGATATAGAAAACTTCTCAAGTATCACTCGAGAAGAAGCAAGAAAAAAATTAGGATTAAAAGATGATGAAGTAGTACTATTTCATAGAGCCCAGAATGAATTTAAAGGAACACCTTATGTATTAGAAGCTCTTAAAGAATTAGAAACTGATAAAAAAGTAGTAATCATGACTTGTGAAAATAAAGGATTACTTGATGAAGTACAAGATAAAGTAAGAGTTATGGACTTAGGTCTTTTAAATGATAAAGAAATGATTACTGCAATGAATGCTTGTGATATATTCTTAATGCCATCAATTGGAGAAAGTTTTGGACTAATGGCAATAGAGGCAATGGTTTGTTCTAAACCAGTAGTTGTCTTTGATAACTCTGCCTTGCCATATACAACACATGCTCCAGAATGTGGATATTTAGTTAAGAATAGAGATTCACATGACCTTTCTTTAGCAATTAAACATCTTGTAGAAGATGAAAAAGATAGAATTAAAAGAGGAAAGCTAGGAAGAAAAATAGTTGAAGAAGAATATACTAATGAAAAATACTATAAAGAATTAAGAAAGATGTATTTAGAAGTATATAATCGTAAAAGAGAAAAACAAGAAGAAGAGATTCTTCCTGAGACAAATGATAATACTGAGCAATTCAAATATTATTTAAATGATGTTACAATAAGACTTTTTGGAACAACAAATAAATATGGAAAGAGTTTAATGTACAAACCAAAAAGTAAAAGAATAGATAGATATCAATATCATTATAGTGATCCAGTATTACAAGAAGTAACATTAGATTACTTTAATAAATTAGAGGATATTGCAGAAAACAATCCAGATATATCATTTGATAATAATATAAAATTATATATAGAAAAAACACTATATTTAGTAGTTCATAATCCTAAATTCTTATTAAGAAAGTTAATGAGAAAGTGAGAGGTAAGGTTTATATGGGAAAGAAAGTAAGTATAATTATTCCAGTTTATAATGGATCAAATTATGTAAAAGAAGCAATTGATAGTGCTTTAGCACAAACTTATAAAAATAAAGAAATTATTGTTGTTAACGATGGTTCAACAGATGAAGGAGCAACTCGTGATATTGTTAAATCATATGGAGATAAAGTAACATACTATGAAAAAGAAAACGGAGGAGTATCAACTGCTCTAAATCTTGGAATTGAAAAAATGACAGGTGATTATTTTTCATGGTTAAGTCATGATGACCTATATTATCCAAATAAATTAGAGAAACAAATGGAATTAATAGAAAAGTATGATGATCATACAATTCTATATTCTAATATTGATATGATTGATCTAAATGGAAAAGTATTCTCAACTGTAATTTATGATCATGAAATGTTAATGGCTAAACCTGATTATGCCTTACTAAGAGGAGATATTAGTGGAATTAGTTTACTTATTCCTAAGAGTGCTTTTGATGAATGTGGTGGTTTTGATACTAAATTAAGATGTGTACAAGACTATCTAAAATGGTTTGAATTCTTAGACCATTATACATTCATTCATATGACTGATGTTTTAGCTGCATCTCGTGTTCATCCAAAACAAGTTACTATGACATCTCCAAAAATGTTAACAGAAGGTAATTGGTTATGGACATATATGACTGAAAATTATCCAAAGAAAAAGAAAGAAAAATATGAAGGTAGTGAATATTTATTCTATAAAGAAATGGAAAACTATTTAAAGAGTTCTCCATATAAAGAAGCAGAAAAAAATGTTCATGATATGGCTGAAAAGAGTCTAGATGCACTAAAGAAAAAAGTAAAAGATATAACTACTACAGTAGTAGTTATTGATAATGGTAAATTAGAAGATGTTAATAATACTATTGAGTCATTATTAAAACAAAAATATAAACCAGAAATAATTGTCGAAGGTAAAAATAAAAAATATAAGACTACAAAAACAAGAGAAGAATCTATTAAAAATATAAAAACTGATTACTATACATTTATTAATGCAGGAGTAACAGTAAAAGAAAACTTCTTAGAGCATCAAATTCTAATTGCTCTCGCAACAAATAAAAATGTAATTATTTCAGATTATAAGAGACCTTTAAGAACAGGATACTCTGATAACTTATGTTCTTATCTAACACCAATTGATGGAGTAATCTTCAAGAATAAAGATAAAGCTAAATTTGAAACTCCATATCAATATATGTATGATCTAGCAGTTAAAGGTGGATCATTTGTTGAAGAAGAAAACTTCCTAGAGGGTGTTAAAGAAGAATATAATATGGAAGAAGTATATGATTATTTAAGAAGAGTCATGAATGATTCTAAAGCAAATAATCATCAAATAGCTTCTCTAAACTATGATATATCAGTAATTTATAATAAATATAATACTGAAGGTAAGAAAGTATATATGTATGAAGATTCTGATGAATTTAGAGAATTAAAGTTCTCTAGAACATTTAGAATGTATTATAAATATTACAATTATAAGAAAAGTAAAAAGAAGACAATTTAAGTCTTCTTTTTTATATTCTAGGTATCTTTATATTTTCCTAAAATCATGTTATAATAAATTCGATTTATAAAAGAGGAGATGGTGCCATGAAAAAGTGTGTTATCATCCTAAATCCAGAAAGTGGTAAGAAACATAAAATTACTACTTATCAAGACTTTTATGATATTGGAAGAAAATACGGCTATGATACAGAAATCATTTTAACTAAAGCTAGAGGAGATGCCGAAAAGATTATTCAAGGTATTGATAAAAGTGTGGATTTAGTTATCAGTGGTGGTGGAGATGGAACTTTAAATGAAATAGTTTCAGGTAACTTAAAAAGAGAAAAACGCTTAACTATAGCACCATTACCATTAGGAAGTACAAATGATGTAGGAAATATGTATGGACTAGATCATAGTGTATATGAAAACTTAGAATTAATACTTAGAGGAAAAGCAAAAAAAATAGATGTATGCTTTATTAATGACTCTCCTTTTGTATATGTTGCATGTTTAGGAGATTATATAGATATGGCATATGCTACTCCTAGAAGTTTAAAGAAAAAATATGGAAAGATTGCTTATATCTTGTATGGTATGAAGCAATTAAGAAACAAAATACATCAATACGACATAGAATATACAGTAGATGGAGAAAAGCATATAGGAACATATTCCTTCTTCTTTATCTCAAACTCATCTCGTATTGCCGGTCAACCTGACATTTATTATGATGTTAAATTAGATGATAATATGTTTGAAGTATGTCTTGCAAGATGTAAAAATAAAAAAGAAATATTAAGACTATTAGTACTCGCAAGTACAATGGATGTTAAAGATATTCCAGATGTTACATATTATCGTACAAATAACTTTGAAATAAACTTTATTGATAAACCAAAAACAAGTTGGTGTATTGATGGAGAAGAATATAAAACTGATACAAATAAATTTGTCTTTCGTGTAGAAAAGAACATGAAGATGCAAGTACCTAAAGAAACGGCAGAAGAATTATTTGATGAATAGTAGGTGATTCTTATGGGAAAAGAGAAGTCTTTATCCAAAACAATTAATAAGAATAACAAAAGAAAAATTCAATCAAAATTAAAAAGAAAAGGTAATCTTACAATCTATTTCTTATTAAGAGCTTTAGTAATTATAAGTATGATTGGTCAAGGACTAAATGGTAACTGGAATAACGTTGCTTTATGTGTTTTGACATTAATATTATTTACATTACCAAATCTTATATCAAGTAAATTTAATATTGATTTACCAGAACCATTAGAAATAATTGTTTACTTATTTATCTTTTCTGCTGAGATTTTAGGAGAAATTCAAAATTTCTATGGAATCTTTGAACATTGGGATACTATTTTACATACATTAAATGGTTTCTTGTGTGCTGCGATAGGATTCTCACTAGTTGATATCTTAAATAATAATGATGAAATACATATTAAAATGTCTCCTGCATTTGCCGCATTAGTTGCTTTCTCATTTTCAATGACAGTAGGAGTATTATGGGAATTCGCAGAATTTACTGCAGATAGATATTTCTTAAAAGATATGCAAAAAGATAAAATAGTAGAGAAGTTTCAATCAGTAAAAATAAACCCAGATGGAGAAAATGTTCCAATAGAAGTAGAAGATATAGAAAAAACAGAAATCTATGCTGATAATGGAAATACTGTAATAATAATAGATAATGGATATTTAGATATCGGAATTAATGATACAATGAAAGATCTTATAGTAAATTTCTTAGGAGCTACAATCTTCTCAATAATAGGATATTTATATGTTAAGAATAGGGAAGGTTATCGCTTTATAGAAATATTAATTCCAAGATTAAGAAAACAATCTAAAGAGGAAGAAGTAAAAGTATGAAAACTAAAAAGAAAAAAGTAAATGAAAGTCGTTTGGCTATCAAACTTTTTATGTGTTTAGTTTATCTTGTAGTAATGACAATATTAATAGTCTGCTCATACCAATTATTTGAGGAGAAGAAAGATATTGTTCCATGGACTGATGTAGAAAATGTAGAAGATTATACATACATTACTATTTGTAGAATGTCTGAAAAGTTTGCTTATTATGAAGAAGCAAATATTGGAATACATTTTGTAATTGAAAAAGAAAAAACTGGTCTTTGGCATACATATTTAATTGCAATAGATGAAGATGATTATGATGATTATAAAAAGATAATTGACTTTACATATGAAAGAACTGATAGAGAACCAAGACCTAAAAAAGTATATGGTTACCCAGTAATTGTAAATGAAGAATTAAAGAAACTAGCAATTAAAAATATTCCAAACTTTGTACCAGCAGAAAACGAAGTAAAGATTACAGAAGATAATTATGAAACATATCTAACAAATAGTTATTTAGATACTACAAGAGGACAAGAAGATGAATTTAGTATCTTCTTATTCGCATCTCTATTATTAAGTTTCTTTGTTTTTGCACTATTAATCGCAACGCTATTTGATAAAGATAGAATTGTTGATAAAGTAGATAATACTTTCGATGAAGGAATAGATCGAGCAAGATTTATGTTTGAACGTCAAAAGAAAAAGAAACAAGAAAAACAAGCAAAGCAAAATAAAGAATAAACTACTGATTTCAGTAGTTTTTTTGTGTTATAATAATAATGAGGTGCTTTATATGAAGTTTCAAGAAATTACCGAGAAAGAATATAGAACATTTTGGGAGACACATCCATTAAAAACATTTTTATCTGCTCCTGAAATATCTAAATTAAGAGATAAACAAGGATGGGATACAGTATACGTTGGAGTAAAAGAAAATGATAAGATTATTGCCGCTACAATGTTACTATCCCATATTAGACATTTTAATAAGAAAGAGTTTTATTCTCCTAGAGGATACTTATTAGATTTTAATAATACAGAACTAGTTACTTTCTTTACAAATGAATTAAAAAAATATATTAAAGAAAGAAATGGTTATATCTTTAGAGTAGATCCATACTTAATTTATAGAGAAAGAGATTTAGATGGAAATATTGTTGAAGATGGAGTAGATAATAGAGGAGTAGTAAAACATCTAGAAGAATTAGGATTTAAAAAAGTTCCAATTAAAGATACAGAACAAGTAATTTGGATGTTCTCTCTAGGACTTGATGGAAAAGATGAAGAAACTATTCTAAAAGAGATGAAACCTAATACAAGAAACCAAATTAAGAAAACTGAGAAGTTTGGAATAACTGTTAATGAAATAGGTTATGATGAATTAGATAGATTCCAAAAGATTATGGTGGAAACTGGTGCTCGTAAAGGATTCAAAGTTAGAAATATAGAATACTTCCAAGAAATGTATAAACTATTCCATGATAAGAATGAAGTTAAATACTTTATTACTGAATTAAACTTAAAGAAGTATGTAGAAGGATTACTAAAAGAAAAAGAAGAAAAGCAAGCTAAACTTGATAGTTTAACTGATGCAAAATATAATGATGGTGCTAAAAAGAATTTAACAAATGAAATGGCTGCTATTGATAAGAGAGTAGAAGAGTCAGAGACTATTATGAAAGAAACAGGTAAAGAAATTATTACTTTATCAGGATCAATGTTTATGTTAATCCAACCTGAAATTATATACTTATCTAGTGGTAATTATGAAGAATATATGAAGTTTAATTCTCAATACTTAATACAATGGGAATTAATTAAATATGGAATTAAAAATGGATTTAAGAAACATAACTTTTATGGAATCCCTGCAAATATAAATGAGCATCCAAAAGATTATGGAATATATGAATTTAAAAGAGGATTTAATGGTTATGTAGAAGAGTTAATTGGTGAATATGAATTACCAATATCTCCACTATATTATAAATTAATAAAATTAGTTCATAAGATTAGAGGTTAGTAGTATGCATAAAACTTATAAACCAAAAGGAACATGTAGTGTTCAAATGGATTTTGATGTAGAAGATAATAAAATACATAATTTAAAAGTACTAGGAGGCTGTAATGGAAACCTTAAAGGTATCGCAGCTCTAGTAGAAGGACAAGACGTTAATGTCGTAAAAGAAAAACTAAAAGGAATTAAATGTGGATTTAGAGATACATCTTGTCCAGATCAACTTGCAAAAGCATTAGAAGAACTTGATTAGTTCTTCTTTTTTTATGTTATAATTAACCTAGGTGAAGTATATGAAAAAGAAAATAATAATAATTCTTATAGTTTTAGTATTCTTAGTATTATCATTTTTTGGAATTAAAAGACTTATTTGGAATTATAAAGTTGCTCATGCTAAAAAGATAGTAGAGCTCGCAACTAATCAAGTGCCTGTATATCAAAGCAATATAAGAATTAGATCTTTAATAAAAGAGATAAATGGTAAGTTAACTACTAATCCTAAAATCAAAACAGATAAGATAGGAAAACAAACTATTAAATTTAACTATACTACTGATGAAGGATATCCTGTCTCATACGAAGTAGAAATTGAAGTAATAGATACTACTCCACCTAAAATATTTCAATTAAAAAGTAAAACAGTTTATACTGGATATGATGGAGATCTTGCAAAGAGCCTATTCTGTGGAGATAATTATGATCCAAATCCTAAATGTACAATAGAAGGAGAATATGATGTTAATACTCCGGGAGTATATGACTTAAAGTTTATTGGTGAAGACCAGTCAGGTAATAAATCTACTAATTCCTTTAGTTTAACTATAAAAGATAAGCCAAAATCAACTGGTGGCGGAGGAAATACCTCTTATACAAGTTTTGAAGAAGTAAAAGAAAAATATAAAGCAGAAAATACAAAATTTGGAATAGATGTTTCTCATTGGCAAGGAGATATTAATTTTAAAAAAGTAAAAGAAGCAGGAGTAGAATTTGTCTATATTAGAGTAGGTAGAGGAGATGGAATTGGAAAAGACTATGTCCTTGATGATAAATTTGAAAGAAACATCAAAGGATTTAATGAAGTAGGTATTCCAGTAGGAGTATATTTCTATTCAAATGCTAATAGTTCTAAAGATGCAGAACGTGAAGCAAAATGGATTATGAAACAAATAAAGAACTATAAAGTAGATTTAGAAGTTGTTTATGACTGGGAAAACTGGGGTAATTTCCAAGACTATGATTTAAGTTTTTATGGATTAAAAGATTCATATCAAAAGTTTAATAAAACATTAAAAGAAAAAGGCTATAAAGGTATGCTTTATGGATCTAAGAGTTATCTAGAATCAGTTTGGGATAATCCTGTAGAAGTTTGGGTTGCTCACTATACTGAACAAACAAACTATATGGGAAAAATTAATGTATGGCAATTATGTGATGATGGAAAAGTAGATGGCATAAATGGATATGTTGATCTAGATATTCGTTATGAATAAAAAAACAGAAGTTAAACTTCTGTTGGTATTAAATATTCAAATGCTGGAATGTTTCTAAGTATCATATATAATATTAATACAATTATAAAACCAATCCAAAAATATGTAGAAGGAAGTATCCATACTTTCTTCTTTTTATATAATATAAGATTTGTAGGAATATATATAAATATTAAACAAAATACAATAAACATTAATGGATTCCAACGAAATGCTTGATAGAAATCAAAATGTAACATTGAAATAACCATTCTTGTACCGCCACAGCCTGGACAGTACAAATGAAATAGTGATAGAAAAGGACATTGATAATGAATATGTTCTAGTAAAGCAAACCAAGCTATAACGAACAATAAAAGGAACGAAATAAAAAAGCCCTCCCTTAAAGAGGGCTTCTTATCAACAATCTTAAGCAAGTTCTTCAAATAAAGCAGCACCGTATCCTAAGATAACAAGTATAATGCTAATTACAATAACAATTGCAGAAATAACAATACCAGCAATTGCTAATCCTTTTCCTGCTCCATTATAATCTTTTGCTTTAACTAATCCAACGATTGATAGAATTAAACTTATAGTATTAAGTGATCCACAACATAAAAATGTAGATACAAGTGAAACAATAAATCCTGCTAATGCAAAACCATTTGATTGAGTAGGTTGAGTATTATTTACTACTACAGTAGTATTACCTCCATTTACTGGAGTTCCACAATTTGTACAAACATTGTTTCCTGCTGGAACTTCTTGACCACAATTAACACAAAATTTAGCCATTAATCAACACCTCTTTCTAAGTAAGATTATATCGTAAGGTTGCGTTATTAGCAACTAAAAATCAACAAAAAAGATAAAATTAAATATATTTTTTTATCTCTATAATATTATGATTGCTCTTAGTATTCTTAAGTATTTTAACAAATTGAAATTTACCAACTTTTCTAATACTAAAAGTATCTCCTTCTTTTAATTTATAAGATGTATCTTTAAGTATTTCATAATTTAATAAAACATCTTTTCTTTTAATATAATCTTCTATCATACTTCTACCTACATGCAAGATAGAAGATAGTACTGTATCAATTCTTGTACTAGATACAATTAATTCTATATCTTCATATTCTCTAGTATAATCTTCTAATGTACTAAGAGGTATTTCTTTTAATGTAATATGACTATTTCTAATCATAGTAAAATTAGTTTCAAAATAATTTTGTAGAATAGGTAATATATAAACATAATAATGATTATTAATAACAAGAACATCTCCAAATAAGTCAGAAGAAATATTTAGTGAATACATAGTACCTAAAATATCTTGATGACGAATCTCTGTTTTACATATTATTTCATAAAGTAAAACTTCTGGAGTATTACCATGATATATAATATTTTTCTCACTATCAGGATAAGGTAAGTAAATATTATAATCATCTTTTTTTAATTTATAAGTCACTTGTTTTAACTCATTAGGATTTAAGAAATAAGTATAACCCAAATTATAAAAACGAGTTAAATTCTTCTCTACAAAATACATAAGTATTACCTCTTTATGTGTCTTATTATATCATGTTATAATAAATGTATGGAAGTGAAACAATGAAAGTAATAACAGTAAAACAACCTTTTGCTTCTTTAATTGCAGAAGGATATAAAGAATATGAATTTAGGACATGGAAATCTTCTTACAGAGGAGAATTATATATTCATGCTGGTCTAGGAGTAGATAAAAAAGCAATGGAACGTTTCAAATATTTAAATCTTGAATATCCTAAAGGAGAAATAATTGCTAAATGTAATATGACAGACTGTGTAGTAATAGATGATAATATGAAAAAGATATTAAAAGAAAAAGATCCTATAGTATATCATGGAGCAATAAAAGAAAAAGAAAAGCAAGAATATGGTTTTAAATTAGAAAATGTAGAAAAAATAAAACCAATTCCAGCTAAAGGTAAATTATCATTTTGGGAATATAAAAAATAGTTCAATGAACTATTTTTTTTATAAATATTTTTTTAATTTTTCAACATACTTCTCTTGCATATTAACAAACTCCTCACAAAGATTATGAACTTTCTTATCCATCTTTTTATGATTAAGTATTTTTCTACCTTCAATAATACCCATAACAGTACCATTAATTAATAGTTCAGAAAGTTTTGAGATACTATCATCTAACATAGTATCTTTCATTATCCCATACCAAGCCATCATTTTTTCAGCAGTATTTACTTCATGAATATCAGAATCAGTATAATCATGATATAAAACTCTAATCTTATCCGATAATTTAACATAATCATCATGAAAATCACTAAGTAAATCTAAATACTCATTTTCATTTGTTTTCTTCATAATCATATCTACTGCTTCTAATCCCATACTACATCCTTTATTTATTTCATCTAAAACATCAATATTTGTATCCATAATAACCTCCATTTTTAGTATGGATAAATATAATTAAAATATACCTTAATATTTACGATAATCTATGTTTTGTTATATAATAATAGTGGTGATAAATATGAATAAGATAGTATTAAAAATAGATGGAATGCATTGTACAGGATGTAGTGAAAGATTAGAAAAATCTTTAAAAGCAAAAAAGAATATAAAAAAAGTAAAAGTAAGTTTTGAAAATAAAGAAGCAGTAATAGAGTATGATAAAATTTCTAAAGAAGAAATAGAATCATACATTGAAGATATAGGTTTTCATTCTTTAGGAGAGTAGTATGAAAAAAGTTGTTCTAAAAATAGAAGGAATGACTTGTAGTGCCTGTTCAAATGGACTAGAAAAATATCTTAATAAACAAGATGGAGTGCAAGAAGCAAGCGTTAATCTAGTAATGGCTACTGCAAGTATCTCTTATGATGATAATCTAACAATTAAAGATCTAGAAAGATTTGTAAAAGATGTAGGATTTAAATCATTAGGAGAAGAACAAAAATTAAATAAGAAAAAGTATAACTCTAAACCTTTTATTATTTTAGGAATAATAGGTTTTTTAATCATGTATGTAACAATGCATCATCATCTTCATTTACCAGTTCCTGTTTTTTTAAATATGAATAAAAGCCCAATATCTTATTCAATAATACTTTTAATAGCAACAATACCATATTTAGTATATGGTTTTGATATATTTAAAAATGGAATTAAAAACTTAATACATAAAATGCCTAATATGGATACTTTAGTAACTCTCGGAGTATTCGCTAGTTTTATCTATAGTTTAGTTGGTACAATTCTAATAATTTTAGGTAATAAAGAAATAGTTCATAACTTATATTTTGAGTCTACTGTCTTTGTAATATATTTTATGAAATTAGGTAGATTTATTTCAGAAAGAAGTAAAAATAAAACTACTGAATCAATTCAAGAGTTAGTACAAATTACTCCAGAAAAAGCACATATTAAAAAAGGAGATTCATACTTAGATATTACAATAGATGAAGTAAAAGTAGGAGATATTCTAGTATGTTTACCTGGAGAAAGAGTAGCAGTAGATGGAGAAATAGTTAAAGGTTCATCTACATTTGATGAAGCATTTATTACAGGAGAATCTCTTCCTCAATTAAAAAAAGTATCTAGTAAGATAATTGCTGGAAGTATTAACTATGATAACGCAGTAGAGTATAAGGCAGAAAGAATTGGTAAAGAATCAACTATTTCAGAAATAGTTAATTTAGTAATAGATGCAACTAATACAAAAACAAAACTAACAAGAATAGCAGATCATATATGTTTATACTTTGTACCAATAGTTATGGTTATATCTGTTCTTACATTCTTATTAAATCTATTAATTACAAAAGATATATCTATATCAATTACTAGATTTGTAACAGTATTAGTAGTAGCATGTCCTTGTGCTTTAGGTTTAGCAACACCTCTAGCACTAGTCGTAAGTGTAGGAACAAGTGCTAAAAAAGGAATATTAATAAAAGATAGTGAGTCCCTTGAACAAGCAAGTAAAGTAGACACAATTGTCTTTGATAAAACAGGAACTCTTACTAATGGATCATTAAGTATTGCAGAAATACACAATCATAGTGATTTTAAAGAAAAAGAAATATTACAAATATTAGCGTCAATTGAAAAGTATAGTAATCATCCAATATCTAATGGAATTAATAAATATATGGAAGAAAATAATATTGAAGCAAATCTTGATTTAATAACTGAAGAACTTCCAGGATATGGAGTAAAAGGAAAAGACGATAGAAATACTTATTATGCATGTAATAATGCATTATTAAAGAAACTAGATATTATTAATTCATATGAAGACTTAGAAAATAAAATGACTACTTCAGGATATAGTGTAATCTATCTTGTTAAAAACAAAAAAGTAATCGCTTCTTTTGGATTAAAAGATATTATTCGTAAAGAAGCAAAAGGCTTAGTAAAAGAGTTAAAGAAACGTAAAAAAGAAGTGATTATGTTAACAGGAGATCATGAAGTAACCGCAAATATTATTGCGAATGAATTGGATATAGATAATGTAGTAGCTGGAGTAAAACCAAAAGAGAAAACAGAATACATTAAGAAACTAATAAAAGAAGGACATAAAGTAATGATGGTAGGAGATGGAATAAATGATGCTCCATCACTTACATCCGCAACTATTGGAGTATCTTTAAGTAGTGGAACAGATATTGCAACTAATTCAGCAAACATTGTATTAGTCTCAAATGATTTAAGTAAAATATTAGATATTCTTCATATAAGTCATAAAACAAGAATAAATATGAAGCAAAACTTATTCTGGGCATTTATCTATAATATTTTAATGATACCTATCGCAACAGGTATAATTCCAAAACTAAAAGTAAATCCAATGATTGCTTGTATTGCCATGATACTAAGTAGTTTAATAGTTACTTTAAATGCTTTAAGACTAAGAAAAATAAAATAATAGAATTATTATTATAATTGTGCTATAATATACGAAGAAAAAAAGGAGGTGGAGTATATGAAAAAAGTAGTAATTGGTATGAGTGGAGGAGTTGACTCTAGTGTAGCTGCTATTATACTTCAAAAACAAGGTTATGAAGTAATTGGTTTATTCATGAGAAACTGGGATTCTCTAGCAGATGGAGAATTAAATGGACCAACTACACAATCAGGAATTTGTCCACAAGAAGAAGACTATAATGATGCCAAAGCAGTATGTGATAAATTAGGAATACCATTATATAGAAAAGACTTTGTAAAAGAATATTGGAATTATGTATTTACTTACTTTTTAGATGAATTAAAAGCAGGTCGTACTCCAAATCCAGATATTATGTGTAATAAATATATTAAGTTTGATATGTTTGCCGAAGAAGCAAGAAAATTAGGAGCAGATTATATCGCAACAGGTCATTATGCAAGACTAGTAGATGGGAAACTACTAAGAGGAGTAGATTCTAATAAAGATCAAACTTATTTCTTGTGTCAGGTGTCAAAAGATCAATTTAAAAACGTTCTATTCCCAATAGGTGATATGGAAAAACCTGAAGTAAGAAGAATTGCTGAAGAATATAATCTAATAACTGCAAAGAAAAAAGATTCAACAGGAATATGTTTTATAGGTGAAAGAAACTTTAAAAATTTCTTAAAGAATTATTTACCTAACCAACCTGGAGATGTAGTTAATATTGATACTAATGAAGTAATAGGAAAACACATTGGTCTAATGAATTACACAATAGGTCAAAGAAAAGGACTAAATATTGGTGGTACAGAAGATAAGATGTTTGTAGTAGGAAAAGATCTACAAAAGAATATTTTATATATATGTTTAGGAGAAGATAATGATTATTTAATTAGTACTTCTTGTTTAGTAGATCAAATTAATTATTTAGGAGATACTAAAATAACTAAATGTACTGCTAAATTTAGATATAGACAACAAGATATACCAGTAGAACTAGAATGGTTAGATAATAATGAAGTATTAGTAAAATATCCTCAAGGAGTAAAATCAGTTACTCCAGGACAAGCATGTGTCTTCTATAATGGAGAAGAATGTTTAGGTGGAGGAATAATTAAAGAAGTACAAAAAGAAGGTAAAAAACTTTGGTACTTATAGGAGGTGTCCTATGAATCAAGATAAAATTGGTAATTTTATAAAATCAATTCGTCTAGAAAATAATTTAACTCAAAAAGAATTAGCTGATAAGTTAGGTGTAACATATCAAGCAGTATCTAAATGGGAAAATGGAAAGAATGTACCAGACATCGGTATTATGAAACAAATAAGTGAAGAGTTTAATGTTAATATTGATGAAATATTAAATGGTGAAAAACAAATAAAAGAAAATAAAACAAAATGGTACATAGCATTAATCCCAATACTATTTGTTATTCTTGGAATTGTAATTGTAAGTATAATGAATAAGCCAAATGATTTTGAATTTAAAACTATATCATCTAAATGTAGTGATTTTAAAATTACAGGAAGTGCTGCATATAATAAAGATAAAACATCTATTTATATTTCTAATATAGAGTTTTGTGGAAAAGAAGATACAAACTCATATAAGAAAATAGAATGTACTTTATATGAAAAAGAAAAAGATACAAAAACTAAAATCAGTTCTTGTGAGACTAAGAATAATTCTACTTTAGAAGAATTCTTAAAAGATACAAATATTCAAGTAGATAATTATGCATTTGCTTGTAAGAATCTAACATCTACATCTTTATTCTTAGAAATAGATGCAACTACAAAAGACAATAAAACAATTACTTATACAATTCCAATCAAATTAAATGATAATTGTAAATAACTCAACCTATTGTTGAGTTATTTTTTGTAGAAATATGTCTAATTAATAGGTATAATGTACTTAGGTGATGGAAATGAAAAGATTATTTACAATACTATTATTATTAATCGCAGTATTTACTTTAACTGCTTGTGAAGCTGATAAGTCAACTGATGCATATCGTTTTAAAGAAGAATATGAATCATTAAATGGAGAAGATAATGGAAATGGAAAAGAGATTCGTACTATAGAAATTTCTGAAGATAATCCATTTGTTTATGCTACTTCAGATGAAATAGTAGAAAAGATGAATAATAAAGAATCATTTGTAGTATACTTTGGATTTGCTAAATGTCCATGGTGTAGATCAATGATAGAACAATTAATTAAAAGTGCGAAAGACAATAATATTAAAACAATTTATTATGTAGATGTCCTAGAAATAAGAGATACTTATGCATTTAATGATAATGGTGAATTAGAAAAAACAAAAGATGGAACAGAAGGATATATGACACTTATTGATAAGATGCAAGATGTACTATCTGATTATACTTTAACTAAGGAAGATGGAGAAGAAGTTCTTGTTGGAGAAAAAAGAATTTATGCTCCAAATGTAGTCGCAGTAGTAGATGGAAATGCTGAAAAGATGGTTGAAGGTATAAGTGATGGATTAGAAGATCCATATAGTGAATTAACAGAAGATATGAAAAAAGATAGTTATAATTCATTCAAATGTTTATGGGAATGTATTAATAATGGTGCAAATGTTTGCCAAAAGAATGCTTGTTAAAAATATGAAAAGTAGTTCAAAATAAGAGCTACTTTTTTCTTTTTAATGATATAATAATGATTAGGAGGAATACTATGAAAAAAACAATGTTACTATGCATCCTTGATGGGTGTGGTATTGCACCAAAAAATAAATATAATGCATTTGATAATGCAAATAAACCAACTTTTAATTATTTAATGGAGAATTATCCTCATACTATTCTACAAGCATCAGGAAAACCAGTAGGACTTCCAGATGGACAAATGGGAACTAGTGAAGTAGGACATATGAATATAGGAGCAGGAAGAATTTGTTACCAATCATTAGAGATGATTAATCATGCAATTGAAACTGGTGAATTCTTTGAAAATGAAAATATCCTTAAAGTAATTAATCATACTAAAGAGAATAATTCAAAATTACATATAATGGGATTAATAAGTGATGGAGGAATTCATTCTCATACATCTCACTTACTTGCTCTAGTAGATATGTGTAGACAAAATGGTATTAAAGAAATATATTTCCATTTATTCACAGATGGAAGAGATACTGGTACTCATAGTGCACAAGAGTGGATTAAGAAACTAGAAGATAAGATTGATGAAACTAAGTTAGGAAAGATTACTACTATTTCAGGAAGATATTATGCAATGGATCGTGATAATAATTATGATCGTTTAAAAATTGCTTATGATGCAATTTGCTATGGAATAGGGGAACATTATAATTCAGTAAAAGAAGTATTTGATGATCAATATAATAGAGATATTTCTGATGAATTTATACTTCCTAGCGTATTACAAGATGGAAAACTTGCCGATAATGATGGAATAATTGTATGGAACTATAGACCTGATAGATTAAGAGAAATGTTTACTGCAATTACTAATCCAGATGCATCACCAATGGAGACCACAACATTTAATAATATAAAATTTGTTTCAATGATGCCAATTACTGATACAGTTAAAGGATTAACTGCTTTCACTCATCAAGAAATAAATAATGGATTAGGTGAGTATATTGCATCTCTAGGAATGTCTCAATTAAGAATTGCTGAAACAGAAAAATATGTTCATGTTACACATTTCTTTGATGGCGATAAAGATGTAGACTTACCAAATGAAAAGAAAATATTAATTCCATCTCCAAAAGTCGCAACATATGATTTAAAACCTGAAATGAGTGCGGAAGAAATAACAGATAATCTATTAAATGAATTAAATAAAGATTATCTAGATTTAGTAATATTAAACTTTGCTAATGGAGATATGGTAGGACATACTGGAGTTTATGAAGCAGCAGTTACTGCAGTAGAATTTATGGATACTTGTCTAAAGAAAATCTTAGATAAGATTGAAGAAATAGATGGAACAATAATTGTTACTGCTGATCATGGAAACTGTGATGTAATGGTTAATCCAGATGGTACAGTATGTACAACTCATACTACTAATCCAGTACCTTTTGTAGTAAATAGAAAAGGAATTACTTTAAAGAGTGAAGGTAAACTTGCAGATATTGCACCAACAATCTTAGAGCTAATGGATTTACCAATTCCAGTTGAATTAACAGGAGACTCATTAATAGAAAAATAAAAAGACCAATTGGTCTTTTTTTTTATTCCTTTGTAATTGATAAGTAAGAGTAGTGACTAAAATCAATTTTTTTAATCTCTTCAACATACTTTTCATATGTTGCATTTTTAACATCTTCAACTGTATCAACAAATGGATAATTATAAATTACTACATTAGATATAAATGGAAAAATCATTTTAAATATATTTTCTTCACGAAGAGATACTTGTAGTATAGCTTGATCTCTATCAATTTCATATTTCTCTTTATCAAAATAAGTTTTAGAACAAATAGCTTTAACAATTTCTTCTCTTAATTTCTTCATATTAGTAGTAAATCCACCTACAGTAATCATCATATATTTATCATAATTTTGTCTTGAAAAATGAATAGAATCATTTATCACTTCTTCTTTTATTAATCTTTGATATAAAGGAGAAGTAATACCAGTTGTACTATTTAGATAAACTGCTAAATAAAAGTCTAATGCTAATAACTCTTTAGGTGAGTAATTAGATATATCTATTTTAAAATCTACTTCAGTATAATCTAAAGGTACTTCAAAATTAAAATGATCTTCTTTTTTAACAATATCTTTTTTTTCATCAGTCTTTACAAGTTCAGTATCATACTCTTCAAATGAAACAGAATTATAAAAACTATTAATTTCATTTAAGACTTCATCTTTATCAAAGTTTCCAGCAACTACAATAAACTGATTCTTAGGATGATAAAAAGCTTTATAAAGAATTTCTAAATCATCAGTAGTAGTCTTTTCAATTTCTTTCAAAGTACCACCAATATCTCTATAAGTCATATTATGGAATAGATTTGCAATTCTTCTATGAGAAGCATGATAACCTCTCATATCTTTCTTTCCTCTAACTTCTTGATATATAGGTCCTTTTAATTTTTCTAGTCTTTCTTTATTAAAGTTTACATTATATATTCCCTCTAATACTGTACGAATACCAAATGCAACATGTTCAACTGTTTCAAAATAAAAGCTTGTCGTAGTTAAAGATGTAGTTGCATTAGTAGACATTTGTTTTTCACCTAAAAGGTCTAAGAAATTACCTCTTTCATTACATTCAACTAAATAGTGTTCTAAGATATGAGCAACTCCATCTTGTAAATGATATTTATTTCCATGATAAATAAAATCTTTTGTAAATCCTCCACAAAAAGTATCAATTTCAAAGAAGGTAGAATGTTTTCTATTATCTTTATATAGATAAATAGTTAAACCATTATCTAATTTAATAGTCTCTATATTATTCATGTTCTCCCTCCTCTAAAAAGTATTGTGTATCAAGAACTAATCTATCAACAAAATCCATAATATCTTTAGGAGTAACTTTATTTAATATTTCATAGTATTCTTCTCCTGTATAATCAATCTTTAATTCACGAACAATACTTTCACCAAAGACATGAATTTTATTATCAAGTTGTCTTATTATACTAACTCTAGCTTTTTCTTTAATCTTTTCTAATGAAGAAGAAATAACATCTTCATCTTTTATTTGTTCAAATACTTCTCTTATTTTTTTCTTAGTAAGATCAATATTATTCTTATTAATATAAGCAACTATTTGAAGTAATCCATAACGATTGTAATTCTTCGCAAATACTGCATAAACAAGTTCAGATTCATTTCTAAGAGATTTACTAAGTAATCTAGATGAAGAAGAAGCAAGTATCTTAGCAATTGTATCTAAAAGTATTTTATCTTCTTCTTTCATATCTTTAACTTTATAGAATTCAATATAAACTGAATTCCTAAAATTAGATTTCTCAGATACAATTTTTATATCATTAGATAAAGGTAAATAATTGTATGTTTCTAAATCAAAAGTAGTTTCTTTTACAGGCTTTAAATATAAATATTTGTGGCATAATTTTTTAATTCTATCTTCATCAACATTTCCAAATATAAATATAAATGGAGAGTTATTATAAATATTATCTAAATAGAATTCATATAAGTTTTTAACAGTTACTAAATCAATTAATTCTTGATGATTAAAAATTGTATTAGAAACAATACCATCTGGATCTAATACTTCTCTAGATTTAATATCAGCATATGACTCTGGGTGTTGAAAAGCAGAATCAATTTCCATTTTCATTCTCTTTATTTCTCTATCAAGTTCATCCTGACAAAAATAATTATTTTGAAGTTTTGGATGATATATCATTTCTGATAAGAATTTTATTTGTTCATCAAGTAAATCTTTACCTAAAGACTCCACATCAGGAATCATTAAATTAAACGAATAGTATCCATCATCTATAACTACGTCATATGAACAAAAACAACTAAGAATAAATAATCTATCTGCCGCAAAAGAAAACTCTTTTTCAGTAGGATATTTTTCTGTTACATTTTGTAACATATTAGGTAAAATATTTGCTTTTATCATTTCCTTTTCTTCTCTTTTAAAAGGAAATATAACTTTTAATTGAATAGTTTTAAAATCATGATTTTGGAATATTATCGGTTCCGGGGACCGTTTCACTTTTTTCATAATGCCACCTCTAATATAATTATATCAAACGATTTTGTGATTTTATAGTATAATAAAGAAGAGGTGATAACATGATTACATATGTTGACAACGTAAAAGATGTAAAAGAATATAACAAAATGTATGAAGGAGTAGGTTGGGGTAAAAGAGATGAAGATATTGTAAAAACTGCTTTAGAAAAAACAGTATTTTGTGTTTCTGCTTATGATCAAGGAGAAATAGTTGGTTATGGAAGATTAGTTGGAGATGAAACTTGTTTCCTATATGTCCAAGACATAACTGTATTACCTGACTATCAAGGAAAGAAAATTGGTTCTCATATTATGAATAGATTAATTGAGAAAGTAGAAGAATATAAAAAGGTAAGTCCTGAACTAAGAGTATATGTAGGACCAGATTTTGGTAAAGAAGAATTCTATCGTAAATTTGGATTCATCACAAGACGTGAAGCAAGATTAGGAGATGGAATGATTCTAAGAACAACACCAAAAGAATCAGAGCTTTGGAACTGGGAAGATGAAATAGATGAAAAAGAATTAGAAAAAGCAATTGATATTTTAGATAATGATGGATTAATTATTTTCCCAACAGATACAGTTTATGGATTAGCTTGTAATGCCTTTAGTGATAAAGCAATTGAAAAGATTTTTGAAATTAAAAAACGCGCTAAATATAAACCAATTAGTGTATTAACAGACTCTGTTGATAAAATTAATTTAGTTGCGACAACTAATGAAATAGAAAAGAAACTAATTGATAAGTATATGCCTGGAGCATTAACTGTTATTCTAAATAAAAAAGATGGAGTATCAGACTTATTAACTGCAGGACTTGATACTATAGGAGTAAGAATTCCAGATAATAAAATAGCTCTAAAACTCTTAGAAAGATATCCATATCCACTTGCGACAACTTCAGCAAATGAATCAGGAGAATCAGACGGAGTAGATGTACAAGACTTTATTACATACTTTGATGGAAAAGTAGATGCAATTATTGATGGTGGTAAAACAAAACTACAAAAAGCATCAACTATTGTTAAAGTAGAAAATGGAGATATCCAAGTTATTAGAGAAGGCAACATAAAAATTGAAGATTAATGCTCTAAGAAGTAATTTTTGTGGTATAATGTTAAAGAATAGTGAAACATTTAATATTCATTTAATAAAAAACATATATAGTAGTAGAGTAAACAGAGGTGATAATAATGGAAGATAAAAAAGAAAAAGAAGTAAAAGAGGCAAAAGTTGAAGAAGAAAAAGTAGAAGTACAAGCAGAGCCTAAAAAGAAAAATAAGAAAGGAAAAGGAATTTATATTGTCCTATGCTTATTTATTCTATTAGTGTTTGGTGCTTTTGTAGTAGCTTTAAATAATATTGGACTATTAAATATAGGACCATTAGAAGAAGTAACAAATAAGAAAAAAGTGACATTAAAATATACTGACACTGCAAAAGAAAAAAGAGAAGGAATTTATATTACAGATGTATCCGATGTAGTAGAAGAAGTAATGCCATCAATCGTAGCAATTACATCTAAGACATTAGTTAATCAAGGATATTATGGTCCAAGTTTCTTTGGAGGACAACAATATAGTGAAGGTGCTGGATCAGGAATTATTATTAGTCAAACTGATAATGAATTATTAATCCTAACTAATAATCATGTTGTTGAAGGTGCAGAAGAATTATCAGTACAATTTATTAATGGTAAAAGTGCAGATGCAACTGTTAAAGGAACATCTGATAGAAAAGATGTAGCAGTTATCTCAGTTAAAATTAAAAACTTAGATAAAGAAACAAGTGAAGCAATTAAGATTGCTACTATGGGTGATAGTACTGAATTAAAAGTAGGAAATGGTATTATTGCTATTGGTAATGCTTTAGGTTATGGACAATCAGTTACAACAGGAGTTGTAAGTGCATTAGATAGAGAAGTAACAATAGATGATATCACTACAAAGATGATTCAAATAGATGCTGCAATTAATGGTGGTAACTCAGGTGGAGCACTATTAAATAGTGCAGGAGAAGTAGTTGGAATTAACTCAGCTAAATACTCATCAGGTGGTACATTAACATCTGCAAGTATTGAAGGAATGGGTTTTGCAATTCCAATTAGTGATGTAAAAGATATTATTGAATCATTAATGAATGGTGAAGATGATACATCAGATGTAACAATCGGTATTGAAGGAACTATTGTAAATAATAGTGCATACAATATGCCTACAGGATTCTATATTTCTAAAGTAGAAGATGGATCAGGAGCTGATAAAGCAGGTCTTGAAATTGGTAATATTATTACTAAGATTGAAGGAAAAGATGTAACTAACTTATCTGATATTAAAGATGTTCTTTATACAAAGAAAAAAGGAGATAAGATTAAACTTACAGTTGCCTATACAAATAAAAAGAAATATAGTGAAAAAGAAGTAGTCGTAACATTACAATAAAAAGAGATTAATAATCTCTTTTTTTGTGTTAGAATATCTATAAGGAGTGGTACTATGTTTGAAGAAGAAATCTTTAAAAAAAGTATCATTGATTATGATAAATGTCTAAAATATGGTTTTGTTAAAGAACAAGATATTTATATATACAAAAAAGATATTCTTAATAATGAATTCCAAGTGATTATCACAATTACTAATAATATAATAAAAGGTAAAATAATTGAAAAAGAATTAAATGAAGAATATTTTAATTACCGTATAGAAAACCAAATAGGTGAATTTGTAAACAATATAAGAGATGAATATAAAAAGATATTATTAGATATAAAAGATAAATGTACAAAGAGTAATACTTTTATTTATCCCCAAACTAATAGAATTAATAATTGGATAAAAGATACATTCTCTAATAATCCAGAATTTCTATGGGATGATGATAAAAATGCTGTGTATAGACATGATAAAACAAAAAAATGGTATGGCATCATAATGGAGATAAATAAAAATAAATTAACTAAAGAGAATAAATTAGTAGAAGTAATGAATGTGAAATTACCTCCAGATCTAATAAATGATCTATTAAAAAAAGAAGGATTTTATAAAGCATATCACATGAATAAAAAATACTGGATATCATTTATATTAGATGATTCAATAAAAGATCAAGAATTAGAGGAGTTAATCAATATTAGTTTTACATTAACAAAGTAAAACGAATAATATGGAAAGAAGATGATGCTATGGAAATAATAGTAGGAAAATATAGTGGCTTTTGTAATGGAGTTAGATATACTGTTGAAAAAGCAAATGAAGCAGTAGATTCAAATCAATCAATCTATTGTTTAGGAGAATTAGTACATAATGAAAGAGTAATAGAAGATTTAGAAAAGAAAGGTATGAAAACTATTTCTTCTATAGAAGATGCTGAAGATAATTCTAAAGTCATTATAAGAGCTCACGGAGAAATTAAATCAACATATGATAGAGCAGAAGAAAAAGGTATAGAATTACTTGATCTAACATGCGGTAAGATAAAAGCAATTCGTACTAAAATAAATAATAAAATGGATGATTATTTTATAATAATAATAGGTAAGAAGAATCATCCAGAAACTTTGGGAGTACAAAGCTTCTCAGGAGATGATTCATATATCTTAGAAAATGAAGAAGATATAAATGAATTTCTAGATATTTATAAAAAATCAAATAAAAACAAACTATACATAGTATCACAAACAACCTTTAATAGTGATAAATTTGATTTACTAATTGACGCTATTAATAAAGTATTTACAGATGAAATAATTGTCGATAAGACAATTTGCGATGCGACAAGTAATCGTCAAGAAGAAACAAGAGAATTGTCAAAAAATGTAGATGTAATGATTATAGTAGGTGGAAAGAAAAGCTCTAATACAAAAGAATTAGAAGTAATTTCTAAAGAAAACTGTAATCGCGTATATCTAGTACAAGATACATCTGATTTACAAGATGTAAAAATAGAAGATACATGTAAAGTAGGAATAATGGCAGGAGCTTCTACTCCAGAGATCGTTGTAAAAGAAATAATAGATTATTTGGAAGGAAGATAAAATGATAATAGAATATGAAGAAAAATATTTGAATGATGTAAGAGACTTATTAACAGAGTTAGAAGAATATATAATTTCAATAGATGAAGATGAGTTAGATCAACTTCATCCAGAATATTGGGAAAAAATGGCTATATTAAGTCTTAAAGAAGCATATGATAACGAAGGTATATGTTATCTAGCAATAGAAGATAATAAAGTAGTAGGGGCAATTATTGGTGGAATAAGACCATATGAACCATATGATTATTTAGACTATAAATGTCCAAAAGCAGGAGAAGTAATTGAATTAATAGTTTCAAAAGACATCCGCAGCAAAGGTATAGGTCATAAATTAATGGATAAGTTGGAATCATACTTCAAAGATAAAGGATGCGAATATATTGGAATTGATGTCTTTGCATACAATAAAAATGCTATCAATTTTTATGCTAGAGAAGGCTATCATAACAGAATGCATCGTGTAATTAAAAAGTTAGAGCAGTAAATTTACTGCTCTTTTTCTTTAAAAAAGTGTTGACAATACGTTATTTTTTAGTATAATTAAATATGTCTACTTTATTTAGTCGACCTTAGCTATCGGAAAGGCTGGGTTGATTAAAATATATGCGGATGTAGTTTAATGGTAGAACCCCAGCCTTCCAAGCTGACTACGGGAGTTCGATTCTCCTCATCCGCTCCATTAAGTAATTTGGTTACGGTACTTTGTATCGTAACTTTTTATTTTCTATTGAAAATACTGGGTTTAAAAGGCTCTTCTTTGTAGAAAGGAGGGCTTTTTTGATGCTTAATTTCAAACTAGAGGAACGAATTAAGCCAAATGAAGAAATACTCGTTCTTCTACAAAAAACTGATTATAAGGTCGTTAATGGCGCTGTAAAGATACTTGAAGGAACAAATGTTAAGATGATATTTCCAGTTCAATATATTATTTATAAGCCAGTTCAAACTACTATACTTGAATATAGAGTAAACGATATTAACAATAAACCTTATATTATCGAAGAAGAAAATCAAAAATACTCATTAAGAGAAATAAAGAAGTTTTTAAGCCAGTTGACAAAATAAAATAATTTGATAAAATGTAATTAATCTTAAAGAATATGTTTGCATTGAGGGGTGTTTGCAAATGAGATTGAAAAGAAAAATTTATTACATTGATTATTTAAGGACATTGGTTTAAAAGCCAATGTCCTTTTTTAGTGCGAGAGCGGAAAGTGTCCTCCCTCGACGATGTAATAAAAATAATTAAATGAAAGGATGTGATGTAATGAGTATTAGAGCCGGAATATACGTTAGAGTATCAACTGATGATCAAAGAGATAATGGTTATTCAATTGATTCTCAAATGAGAATGATAAAAGAATATTGTGAGAAGAACAATTATGAAATTATTGGTGTGTACGACGATGCTGGACACTCAGGAAAAACTTTAATGCGCCCTGCTATGCAAAAACTTCTTAAAGATATTAACGACCATAAGCTAGATTGTATTGTAGCTGTTAAAACTGACAGACTATCAAGAGACAATTTCGATGGTTTTTGGCTCTTAAAATATTGTGAGGAAAATGATGTTAAAATAGAACTCATATTAGAACCTTATGATATTTCAACTGCCAATGGTGAAATGATGTTTGGAATGAATCTAGTTTTTGGGCAACGTGAAAGAAAGGAGATCGGAGCTAGAACTAAGAGAGCATTAGATGAAATGGCACTTGAAAAAGTACATCCAGCTAAAGCACCATTTGGATATACTCGAAATAAAGAAACTGGTCATTTAGAAATAAATGAACTTGAAGCCAATTCAGTAAGAAGAGTCTTTCAATTATGCTATGAAGGAAATTCAATGAACAATATTGCAAAAATATTAAACAAAGAACATGCTTATCTAAATACAAAGACTGGAGTTTGGAGAACTGATAGAGTTGGAAAAATTCTTAACAACAAAATTTATATTGGTATTTTTGAATTTGGAAAATACAAAAGAAAAGCAAAAGATATTTTAGTAGTTGAAGATTATTGTGAACCAATTGTTGATCAAAATATGTGGTATGGAACAAGAAGAACTATAGTTAGAAATAAACATGGTAATTATGGCCAATATGTTCACCTATTCAATGGGATTGTTAAATGTCCTTTGTGTGATGAAATTCTTTCTGTTTCCGAATCATATAAAGATGAAAATGGAAAAAGAAAAGTTTATTTTCATCTAAGATGTAAGAATACAAAATGTGAGGGATATGGTTATCATTATAATTGTGGAAAAATAGAAAAAGCACTTATCAGAGTATTAGATGAGTTAACTGCATACATGAACGGAATGGATAAACAAATAATGATTGCAAATACTTCAACTAATAAAGAAATTGATAAAATTGATAAAGCAATTAGTAAATTGGAAGAACAAGAAAAACGTTTGGTAGATTTATATTTAGAATCAAATATAAATGTTGAAGCCATTAACAAGAGAAATGATAAATTAAAAAAAGATATTGATAGTTTAAGAAAACAAAAAAGTAGTTTGGATCCAGAAAACATTGCTAAAGAATATATTGTCGATATTATAAAAAAATATAACGGCAATATTAACGGAGAATATGTGGAATTTCCAAACAAACTTGCATTATCAGATATGTGGAAAGCAATTAATGAAGAATCTCGAAAAAGAATAATACATGATTGTATTTCAGTTATAGAAATTGAAAGAGATGAGTTCTACAACATTACAATAAAAAATATTAAATTTACAGAACAATTTATAAATCAAAATACTAAAGAATATATTGAATACTTATATACAATTCTAAAAGACAATAACTTCGGTTTTCATTATGAAGGACAAGTTGATATTTCAGAGTTGCCAGAACTAGAAAAAGATTACAAAATATTTTCAAAAACAAAATTAGAAAATCAAACATACTCTAAAAAAGAAATGATAAATATCTTTGAACAAATAAATTATCATAATAATTTTGCAGGTGTGATTGAAAGACCACTAATCGAAAATAAAACTCTCGTTGACAAGATTATCCTAATACCTAGATTACCACTCTTCCCAGAAGAAATATTGGCATAAAGTCATAAGCAATAATGCTTCTGCATTATTCATAACCATCCAATAACTACTTCACGTTTTGGAGTAGTTGTTAGATATCATATTTGAGTTATTTCAAATATGATTCAACTCGTAAGAGTTCGCCGGTGTTTTGATAGCATGTCAAAACCCATAGGGCGTTATGACTTTTGCCTAAAGTTAAAAGGTCAATCCAGGAGGTTAAATGGAACTATCTTATTCATGTCATTTAGGTAATGATGGGAACAAAACAAAAAAAGCAAGGAGAGCGGCAAAAAATAGTTTAAGTGGAACTACATCTTATGCAAATAATGCTATCCAAAATTTGAATCAATTGGGTCACGCATTGAAGCACGATTTAAGATTAGAAGAATATAATAATGAAAATATTGTAATGATAATTGGTGAATCTCAAGACAAAGAAACAGCAACAAATCATGTCAAAAGTATCTATCAAAATGAGTTTGAAGAAGCAAGAATTGAATACAATAATAAGCAAACTAGAGATGATAGAAAGATAGATAATTACCTACTTCATGTATCAGAAAATACTCAAAGAGACATTGCTTGTGAATTCATAATTGAATTAGGAAATCAAGTATATTGGAAAGCACAAAGCTTTGAAGATAAGTTAAAAATGGTTGATGTTTATAAACAACAAATAAAAGATTTAGAAGAACTTGTACCAGAATTTAAGATTGCTGTAGCAGTAGTTCATCTTGATGAAAAGTCACCACATATGCACATTATTGGTGTACCTATTAAAGATGGATTTAAAAACGGAATGAAAAAACAAGTAGCAAAGACACAAGTTTTTACGAAAGAAAGATTAGTAGAAATTCAGGACACTATGAGAGAAAAATGTATCAAAGAATTTAATGAAACTTATCAAGTTAACTTCACTTTAGTAGATAAAAAAGTTGGAAGAAATGAAGATATTCCAGTAGCAAAAATGAAAAACTATGATTACATCAAAAGAAATTTAAAACAAAATGAAAATAGAATTAGTGAGCTGGTTGATAAATCATATGAGCTTAGTAATGATTCAAATAGAATTAAAAACACTCTATTTAATATCACAATGAAACCAACTTTTGATGACAAATACGAAATAACAAATGAGCAAATTAAAGAACTTATGACTTACAACAAAAAAGTAATGGATACAACAAAGAACATGCAAAAGACAAATGGATTAATAACAACTATGGATGATTACAATGCAGTTATAGAGACATTATTCTTTATTGTATCAAACGTTAAAACTTTAACAGGGCCATCAACAAATCTAGAAAAAAATCTAGAAGAAGCAATGAAAGCAATTGCAGGAGCTGTTGAATCTTGGACAACATTAATTTTATTCTTAACCAATATGGTGTTAATAAAAGATGATCCTTTTTTCACAGAACTTGTTGATAGATTAGTTGATAAACAAATATTAAGTTTAAAAGAATATAACCATATAAAACATGGAACACCACTAAAAGATAAAAATTATATTGAAAGGAATGATAGAAATGAAAGATTATAGTATAGATGAAAAAGAATATAAAAGATTAAAAAGAAAATACAATTTAACAAAGATTTTAGACTACTACTTTGAATGTAGAGAAGAAACTTTAGAAACAATTGATAAGGATAGTATTCCAGATATTAAAGACTTGGATTTAAGTGGAACTAAAACACCTTTAGAAAGAATATTAAAGTATTTAGATCAAGGATATAATCCATATTTTATTAAAGTGAATGGTCATATAGTTCATATGCAATTTGCTGAAGATGGTCCAACTATTGATGAATGTGTATGCAATTTAGTTGACCGTGGAATTGATTTTGGAGATTATTTACCTCCAGGAAAAATCATTGTTGTACGTAATGAAGATGAATAATCAGACTTGAAAATTATATAAAAATCTATATAATAGTTCACTAAAAGGAAGTGATACTTATGTTCACCACTGCAGTACACTCCATAAGAACTAAAAAAGAAATGCTAAAAATTTATTACTATTTAAAGAATCCACAAGAAATCCTAGAACAAGACAAGGATAATACTGAGTTCTACATTAATGTAGAAAGAAGTAGAAATTCTATTAAAAACTATGATATTCACAATGAAAAAATGGAAATAGATTTCTTGTGGGATTTATCAGGTTATGAAGAATTAAAAGGAAAAGAAAAATGGTTTATGGATAAAATGGTTGAAAATTCTGATGACAGAATTCCATGTGCATATCATGTTTATCAAGCTTTTTCAAAAGGTTCAGTAACAGTTAATGAAGCTCATAATATAGGCGTGAAATTTCAAGAAGAAATGTGGCCTTTAACTTTTACCACTGTTATGGTAACACATAGCAATAAAGAAAATATTCATAACCATATGATCATTATTCCAACTGGTAATGAAAGCTTTAATGAAAAGAAGTTTTATAAAAAACGTGAAGAAATAACTAAAAAAGTATGGAAAGAAATTAAAGGATAGAACTGATTTGTTCTATCCTTTATTTAATTCACGATTTCTTTTATTACTAATCAATTGCATATTTCTTAAGGTTGAATCTGTTTCTCCGTTAAGGCCACCACTAACTCTATTTAAAACATATTTACTATTAAATGAATCTATATATTTCTCTTCAAGTTTATTAATATCATTATACCAATTAAGTTTTTTGTAAAAAATTCTAGTAGTATCTAATGCACCAAACGAATCAATTGATAAAATAGAATTATCAACTGTACCGGAAATTAATCTACTAAAATGTTTTTTCTTACTCCAATGAGAAAGAATCCTTTTTTTTATGTTATTTGTCATTCCAATATAGACTTGGTTATACTTATCTAGCACTATAATGTAAAAACCTTCTACTTCATTTAGATTATTTAAGTCGAATTCCTCTTTAAATCCATTTTTCTTTACAAATGAGTTAAGGCTAATATTAAACTTGTCATGGTCTAAGCTATTGAAGTAATTCATATTTAAATCGAAATTCTTCATACAATTTTGATAATGACTATCTACAAATTCTTTAGTATAGTGTTCTTCATCAGCAAACAATTCATTTGGAATATTAAAATAATAATCAGGAACAGGAAATAATCCAGGCTTTCTTCCATGCAACTTATAAAAATCATTAAGATTTTTTATATTTTTCTTTTCTTTATAATCTAACTCATCAGTAGGTTTGCAATAGTTTTCTCTAGTTAATAGATTATTTTCGTTTTTTTGAATATTTACATTAAAATGTTTGATTTTTTCCATAAGCAAAACCTCTCAATTCATTATTATATCATATCAAGAAAATGGGACTAATATATTCGGAAAATAGTAATATTGCGAACTCTATGTCAATGATAAAATGGCTAGATTTTGTGGTATAATTATATTGACAGATAAATAGTAATTTGTAGAGGAGATATTTATGGAAGATAAACAAGTATTATTTAATAATATAGATAAAGTTCACACTACCGAAATGGGTATTGATAGAATTAAGAAAAATCTTAAATTAGATACTGATGATGTTGTTGAGTAT
>JAFXYF010000012.1 GCA_017541885.1 Bacilli bacterium | reverse complement strand
CTGAAAGCATCTAAGCGGGAAGCCTCCTTTGAGATGAATTTTCCCATATGTATATAGTAAGATCCCTCAAAGACGATGAGGTTGATAGGCTGGAAATGGAAGAATGGTGACATTTTGAGTTGACCAGTACTAATAGATCGAGGATTTAATCATAATTTAATAATTTGATGAACACAATATCTAAGTTTTCAGAGAATTATTTCTCTAATATTTTTCTTGGTAACGATAGCTAGTGAGGTACACCTGTTCCCATCCCGAACACAGAAGTTAAGCCACTAAACGCCGACAATAGTGTAAGCGAAGATAGGTAGTTGCCAAGAATTTTTTTTTGTAATTTTTTAATCCACAAATAACTGTGGATTTTTTTATTTTCAATGTAAAGAAGATGAGATAATAACATAAAATAAGTTGTAAGAGTCTTATTTTTTGATATAATATGAATTAGGTGATAGAAATGGATTATAAGATTACAACATATTCAGAAGAAGAAACAATTGAATTAGCACAAAATATTGAATCAGAAAAATTTCCTAATATGGTTATTTGCTTGATGGGAGATCTAGGTACAGGTAAAACTGTATTCACAAAAGGTTTTGCACAAGCACTAGAAGTACAAGAAGAAGTAACATCTCCAACATTCACAATTATTAAGGAATATACTTCAGGAGAAATGCCACTATATCATATGGATGTATATCGTCTAGATGGTCATGTAGATGATTTAGGCTTAGAAGAATACTTTACTAAAAAAGGCATTACAATAATTGAATGGGCTGACATGATTGAAGACTATCTTCCAGATAAAAGATTAGATATTAGAATTAAAAGTTCTGCCGAAGATGAGGATAAACGTATTATTACAATTACTCCTTATGGTAGAAAATATGAAGAATTATGTGAGGCAATACTATGAGAATACTATATATAGATACATCATCTAGCTATTTATATAGTGCTATTGTAGAAGATGATAAACTTGTTGCTAGTGTATCAGAAGAATATGGACAAAGTTTATCAGAAATTGCTTTACCTAAAATAGTTGAGATGTTTGACAAAAATAATTTATCCCCAGAATCTGTGGATAAAATTATTGTTGTAAATGGACCTGGTAGCTTTACAGGTATACGTATAGGTATTACAATAGCTAAAGTATACGCTTGGGCAAAGAAATTACCTATTACGACAATTACTTCACTAGAAGCAATGGCAGTGTCAAGTAAAGAGAGAAAAACTCATGTACCAATGTTAAATGCCCGTAGAGGGTATGTATATGCCGCTATTTACGACGAAAATAATAATGTAATAAGAAAACCTGAACATGTAAAATGGGAGGTTTTAAAAGAGGATTTAGACAAGATTTCAGACTATGAGATCATTTCTAATGATGAATTTGACTGGGAAGTTGAAGAAAACTCTTATATTCCAGATTTTGTAGCAATAGTTACAAAATTTAAAGATAAAGAAGATATGAATCCTCATGCAGTTAATCCAGATTACTTAAAGCTAACTGAAGCAGAAGAGAAGCTATGATAACTGAATTAACTATAAATACAATAGACAAGATCAATAATTCTTTTATAGATAGAAACTATATTGAAAAAGAATTAAGTGTAAATCCCTATGGAAAGATTTTAATACTAGAAGAGAATAATGAAGTAATAGGATATTTATACTATAGTGATATTTATGAAAGAGCAGAAATAAATCAAATAGAAATAGAAAATTTCCACAGAAATTGTGGAAATGGTACTAAATTAATGGATTATTTCATAAATCTTGTGGATAAAGATATTTCATTAGAAGTAAGAGAAAATAATGATCCTGCAATTAAACTATATAAAAAGTATGGTTTTGAAGAGGTTGCAGTAAGAAAAGGTTACTATAATGGAATAGATGGATTATTAATGGAAAGAAAAAAAGACTCGTAAAATAGAGTCTTTTGTGTTAAAATAAGTTGGAAATCAGGTGTTAATATGAAAGACATGTATATATTAGGAATTGAAAGTAGTTGTGATGAGACAAGTGCATCAATCGTAAAGAATGGTGTAGAAGAAATCGCAACTGTAATATCTTCACAAATAGATGTACATAAAAACTATGGTGGAGTAGTACCAGAAATAGCAAGTAGACATCATGTAAAGAATATTACAATGGTACTAGAAGAATGTTTAGAAAAAGCTAATATGACAATGGAACAAATTGATGGTATAGCAATAACTTATGGTCCAGGATTAATTGGATCATTACTTATTGGATTAGAAGCAGCTAAGACTCTATCTTTTGTATATAATAAACCATTAATACCAGTACATCATATTGCAGGACATATCTATGCAAATAGCTTAGTACAACCACTAAAATTCCCATTACTAGCAGTAGTAGTAAGTGGTGGACATACAGAATTAATAGTAATGAAAGATCATTATAAATTTGAAAAAATCGGTGGTACTTTAGATGATGCTATTGGTGAATGTTATGATAAAGTAGCAAGAGTTATAGGTCTAGAATATCCTGGAGGACCAAAAGTAGATAAATTATCTCTAGAAGGAACAGATAGTTATAAATTACCAGTTCCTCTACAAGATGATTCTTATAACTTCTCATTCAGTGGATTAAAAAGTGCAGTTATTAACTTAGCACATAATGAAGAACAAAGAGGAGAAGAAATAAGAAAAGCAGATTTAGCAACATCATTCCAAAAAGTAGCAGTAGAATCAATCACATCAAAGGTTAGAAAAGCAATAATAGAAAAAGGTATTAAGAATGTAATTGTTGCTGGAGGAGTTGCTGCTAATAATGGACTAAGAACTGCAATGAAAGAATTAACTGATGAACTAGGAGTAGAATTATCAATTCCACCTATGAAATATTGTACTGATAATGGTACAATGATCGCAGCAGCTGGATACTTCGCATACTTAGATGGAAGAGTCGCAGACTTAAATCTAAATTCAAAATCACAAGATACATTAAAATAAAACTAGAAATAGTTTTATTTTTTTTACAAATTTTCTAGTAAAGTGTCGATAAAACAATAGAAAAAACCTTTTCAAGAATAAAATAAATGATATAATTAAATAGAATAGGGAGGCTAGTGTGTATGGTTAATAGAGTAGTCTTAAATGAAACCTCTTATTTTGGTCGTGGATCAAGAGCAAAATTAGGAGAAGAATTAAAAGCAAGAAACATAGGAAAGGTATTATTAGTAACAGATTTCAACCTAATGGATAATAATGTTACTAAGATGGTACTAGATGTCCTAGAAAGTAATGGAATTACTTACTTTGTATATTTACATGTTAAACCAAATCCTACCGTTAAAAACGTTCAGGATGGTTTAATGTTGGGTCAAATTAGTAATGTAGATGCAATTGTTGCTGTAGGTGGAGGAAGTGTAATTGATACTGCAAAAGCAATTTCAATTATTATGACAAATCCAGAACATAGTGATGTTGTATCACTTGAGGGAGCAGTTAATACAAGAAATAAAGGATTACCTTTATTTGCATTACCTACAACAGCAGGAACTGCTGCAGAAGTAACAATTAATTATGTTATTACTGATGAAAATGCTACAAAGAAAATGGTGTGTGTTGACCCACACGATATTCCAGTATGCTCAATTATTGATCCTGATTTAATGGATGGTATGCCACAACAACTAGCTGCATCAACTGGTATGGATGCATTAACACATGCAATGGAAGGATATATTACAAAAGCTGGATGGTTAATTCCAGATATGTTCCATGTAAATGCAATGGCTTTAATTTATAAAAATCTAGAAGCTGCTGCAAATGAAAAAGACCCTTTAGCAATAGAAAAAATGGCATATGCTCAATATATTGCTGGTATGGGATTCTCTAATGTAGGTTTAGGAATAGTTCACTCAATGGCACATTCCTTAGGAGCTTACTTTGATACTCCTCATGGAATTGCTAATGCATTATTACTTCCACATGTAATGAGATTTAATGGTAAAGTTTGCCCAGAACTATTTGTTAATATGGGAGATGCTTTAGGACTTGATATGAGAGGTCTAAGAGATGAACAAGCAGTAGAAGTTGTAGTAGAAGCAATTACTGAATTATCAAGAAAATTACAAATTCCACAAACTTTATCTGAAATTGGAATTCCAAAAGACATGATTCCAACATTAGCAGAACAAGCCATTAATGATCCATGTACTCCAGGAAACCCTAGAGAAGTAACAGTAGAAGATATTATTAATATATATAACGAAGCTTATTAAAAAGGAGCTGATTAAATGTTAAAGTCTAGAGTAGGACAAAGTATTAAAGAAGATTCTTATGATATGGGAGTAGAAGTTGCAACTGAAGCTACTAAGAATATGAATCATCTAAAACTAAATATTCTATATACTTCTTGTAAAAATGATATTAAAAAAACTATTAGAGGTATAAGAACAATTACAGAAACTCCAATTATTGGTTGTACTAGTAGTGGAGGAGTAATAACTCCAGAGGGATATATTACATCTGAAAATGGTTTTGCAGGAATGATGAGTTTAGATGATGAATATCTAAATATTGGTGTTGCTTGTAAAGAAGCATCATCAAGAGGAGATGCAAGAGCAATCGGAAGAAAAGTTGCTATTGAAGCAGTTTCAAATGCTAAATCAACTCGTGCCCCAGCATACTTCTATATGATTGCAAGCCCAAAAGATGAAGAAGCTTACCTTATGGGAATTCAAGATGTAATTGGAAGAGTTCCTATGTTTGGAGGAAGCTGTGCAGATGACACCGTAACAGGTGATTGGAAAATCATTTGTAATGATAAAGTAATTGATGATGGTGTAGCAGTAGCATTCTTCTATACAGATAATGAAATAGTAACTTCATTTACAGGAGCTTATAAAGAAACTAAAAATATAGGTTTAATTACTGAAGTTAAAAATAATAGAGAGTTAGTCTCAATAGATGGTATTTCTGCATTAAAGAAATATGCACAATGGTGTGATGTTACACCAGGAAGCCTAAAAGGAGAGAATCTATTAAAAGAATCAGTAAAAAGACCTTTAGGAATTAAAGATCCATTAGGAAACTTAACAGTAATTCGTCATCCTATGTTTGGTAACGATAATGGTACTAGAACAGTAGAAGATGATACTATTATGTTAGGAAATAATGTAGTAGAAAATACTGCAATCATTCAATTACAAGCATCAACAAATAATTTAATAGATGCTCCAGCAGAAGTATTAAAAGATGTTAAAAAACAATTATATACAGATGCTGCTGCATATATCCTAATCCATGATGGTGCAAGAAGAATGATTCTAGAAGATAAAATAGATGAAGTATATAAACAAGTTCTAAAAGAAGCAAAAGATGTTCCATTCATAATGCCATTTACTTTTGGAGAATATGGTTATGATGAACATTCATCTAATATCTGTGGAGGATTAATGTTATCTTTCACTGCAATAGGTAAAGATTAAAAGAAAGTCCAAGACTTTCTTTTTTTATTAAAATATTGTCCCAATTAACAGGATCAACAACACCAGTATAATGATATATAGGTATAAGCATTTAAAGTTAATAAAAACCACCTCCTACAGTAAAATATGAATAAATAACTAAGTGGAATAATGAATAGAACTATGGAAACATTGACCAAATAAGGAAAAAATGATATAATCTAGAACTGAGGAGTGATTATTATGTATATACACAAAGTAATCGGATATACAAAATAAATCACACCGCGTCTTTAAACAAAAAATAAAGATGTAGGTGTGAGTTTTTGTCGTGCCTACATCTGTATGAAACCTATACAGATGTATAGGTTTTATTTTGTATAAAGGATGTGAATAAAAATGTTAGAAATAGTATTAAATAATGTAAGTAAAAATTATGGTAATAAACAAATATTAAGAAAAGTAAATTTTGAAATAAAAACAAATGAGAAAGTAGCTTTAATTGGTCCCAATGGTTGTGGAAAAACTACTATTCTTAGAATGATTAGTAAAATAGAAAATCCAACTTCTGGAGAAGTATTTACTAGAAAAGATGCCAAGATTGAAATTCTATCTCAGTATCCAGATAGTTCTTTAGATGAGTTAATAGTTAATGATATAATTCATTCATCTTTTAAAGAATTGAATGAACTAAGAGTTAGACTAGAAAAAGAAGAAGAAAAATTAACTAATGGAATAGATCTAGATAAAACAATTATTAAGTATACTAGATTACAAGAAGAGTATATGAAAAATGGTGGATATGAAATAGATTCTAAAGTAGATAAATTAGTTGCTGCATTCCATGTAGAAAATCTCTTAGATAAAAAGTTTAAGTCATTATCAGGTGGAGAAAAAACAATTATTAGTTTAATTTGTATTCTATTAAAAGAACCAGATATTCTTCTATTAGATGAACCAACTAACCATTTAGATATATCAATGTTAGAATGGTTAGAGAAATATTTATCTAATTGTAATAAAACAATACTAATAGTATCTCATGATAGATATTTCTTAGATAAAGTAGTTAATAAAGTAATATTAATTGATAATGGAGAAGAAGAAATATTTAATGGTAATTACTCTTATTACTTAAAAGAAAATGAAGATAGAGTAATGAGAGAATTTAATGAATATAAGAATCAACAAAAACAAATAGAAGCAATGAAAGCATCTATTAAAAGATTAAAAGAATATGGTAAATTAGCTTATCCTTGTGGAGAAAAGTTTTTTAGAAGAGCTGCATCTATTGAAAAAAGATTAGAGAAAATGGAAGTTTTAGATAAACCTAAAAATAATGATTCTATTAATCTATCATTTAAAGTAGAACAAAGAAGTGGTAATGATATTATTTCATTCGAAAACTTTGATCTAACAATAGGTGATAAAGAATTATTAAAAAGAACTAAATGTCTAATTAAGTATAAAGAAAAAGTTTGTATTATGGGACCCAATGGTACTGGTAAATCAACATTGATAAAAAGAATAATAAGTAATGATCCTAATATAAAGATTGGATCAAATGTAAAGATTGGTTATATTCCTCAAAATATTACTTTTGAAAATGAAAATAAACAAGTAATAGAAGAAGCAAGAAAATACTTTATAGGTCCAGAAGAACATCTAAGAAGTGCTTTAACTAAATTCTTATTCTATTCAGAAGGAATATTCACAAGATTAAATAAATTATCAGGAGGAGAAAGATTAAGATTAAAACTCTTCTGTTTGATGCAACAAGATAGTAATTTATTAATATTAGATGAGCCAACAAACCATATCGATATAAATACTAAAGAGATCTTAGAAGAAGCCCTAAAAGAATATAAAGGTACAATTATAATGATCTCTCACGATAGATATTTTATTAATAAGATTGCTACTAGAATAATAATGATAGAAAATAAAAAATTAGTCTCATACATAGGTAACTATGAAGACTATAAAAGAGAAAAAGAAAGGAATAGTTAAACCTTTCTTTTTTATTTAGGGGAAATAGAATATTAAAAACACCTTTTTATTTTACAAAGAAATTGAATAATCGATATGATAGAAAAGGTGATTTTAATGGACTATCAAAAAGTAGGAAAATTTATAAAAGAACAAAGAGATAAATTAGGCCTTTCCCAACAAGATCTAGGAGATAAAGTACATGTTACTAGACAAGCAGTAAGTAACTGGGAAACAGGTAAAGATTTACCAGACTCAGATATTCTAGTAAGTCTAAGTAAACTATTCAATGTCACAATAAATGAAATATTAGGTGAATCTTCAATGGAAGAAGTAACCCTAAGTTTATTAGATGAAACTAATAAAAAGAATCATATAATTAAAAAGATATTAAAAGTATCTACTATTACTATTTGTATTTTATCATTTCTATTCTTTGGATTATATTTTATAAATAATTATAATTCAATAAAAGTATATAAAGCATCTTCTCAATCAGAACATTTTAAAATTATAGATGGAATAATAATCTCAACCTCGCAGAATACTTACTTTAAATTAGGGCACTTAGAGTATAAGAAGAGTGACTCAGTTATAGTAAATAAAGTAAAACTATATTATCTAAGTAACAAGAAGAAATTCTTTATATTTGAAAGTGATGTTAATGACAGATTATTTGTAAATAATGAAGGTTATGATGAAATACAAAAACAAAAATTTAGTAAGTATAAAGATAATCTTTATTTAGAAGTTTATTTCAATAATACAGAAAAAGAAGTATTAAAAATAGATCTAAAAGAAGATTTTACAAATGATTATTTTATGGTCTTAGAAGAAAGTTCAGTAATAAGAGATTTAATAAAGACAGATATTCCAGAATTAAAACTAGATTATGAGCAACAAGAATTAAAAACAAATATTATAGAAGATAAACCTGTAATAAAATATGAACCAGTTCCTCTACCTTCCCCTCAACCAGTACAAAAACCAGTAGAACAAGTACAAGAAGTAGTAGAGCAAACAAATCCAGCACCAGTAGAAGAACCAATATCTCTAGAACCTCAAGAACCAGTAATAGAAGAACCAACTCAAGTAGAAGAACCAATAGTAGAAGAACCCCAAGAAGAAATAAACATCAATCTAGAAGAAATATCTCAACTCATAGAACAATATGGAAGATTAGAGTTTAAGACATACAGACTAGATTATACTTTGGATGATGGAACTATAGTAAGGATAAGTAAAAATAGAAATAATGTAGTTGTTGAATCATTTCATGAAGAAGAATTTATAAGATATAGTATTAACTTAAGAGATGGAGAAACAATATATCAAGAAACAATTAATGATTTAGAAATAGAAAAAATAATGTGTTCGTTACAAGAATTAATCAATAACAATATAATAATTGCAAAGAAATTAGATAGTTATTTTTCATTGGTATATCAAGAAATATAATAGATGCAAGCTACACTTGCTACCACTTTTTAAAAAACTATTTTAGAATGGTTAAAGAAAGGAGGATAGCGAGTGAAAAAGGCAGTAAAGTATTTTGCAGCATTTCTATTTGTGATAACTATATTTATGGGACAAGAGGTTTATGCAAAAGAAGTATATTATACAAATAGTAAGGGAGTTTCGTTTACCAAAGAACAATATGATTTCTACACGTATTTAACTCATGATGGCTTTCAAGAACATGTTACACAGGATATGCTAGATGAAATTGCTGGTGCTGACCTAAGTAAAATTCAAGTTAAAAAAGTTGGAATATGTCCAAACCCACAACGAAGAGATGACAACATGTATGTTATTACAAGTGCCAAAAGTCTAGAGATGAGCAACTATTGTTATGGTGGCTACTGCAGCATATATTCAGAGGTAGAATGGTTTGGAGATCCAACAGTAAAAAGTTATGATCTATATGGTACATACTTTGATAGTACAATAAGTAGAATTGGGCCACCATTAATTTTTGCAACATCAACAGATTATCAAAATGATGAAGAAACAATAGTATATGAAAATGACGGATTTGGAGCTGTCGTACAAGTTCCAACAACAGGAGAAGACATCATTATTGATATGATCTATAATTACTCAGGAAGTGGTACAGTCTTCGTTAGCTACCAACATGCAATGTCACCTATTACTTTGGCAAATGCTCAATTATTCAACATAGATTTAATTGGTTACGGTGGAGTATTTGACTTCTATGGCGCAGCAGTTGGTGTATATGATCAAATGCCT
>JAFXYF010000011.1 GCA_017541885.1 Bacilli bacterium | reverse complement strand
TCTTTAATTCCTTTAACACCAATATTTGAAATTACACCACTTGAATTAAAAATATAAAATACATGATATAAAATTACAACGCATAAAGTTATCCATCTTATGTTATCTAAATAATTCTTTCTTTTATTCATAACTATTTATCCTCATTTGGTAATATTTTATCCATAGTATCTTCTAATGCTTCAGACTTAATTATAGCCATGCCTTTCTTTTTATCACATAAAACAACAACTGAATCACCGGGTTTAATATCAAACATATCTCTTGCTTCTTTAGGAATTACTATTTGACCTTTTTCTCCAACTTTAGCAATACCTACAAACTTGTCTTTCATATATACCTCCTAAAGTATAACTAGTCATACTTTTCATACTTAATTATATATTAAATATAAATTTAACTCAATATAAAAGACTAGATTTCTCTAGTCTTTATTATATTATTTAGTTTTCTTTGCAGCTTTCTTTTCTGCTTTCTTAGCTTCTTTTTCTTTAATAGCAGCTTGTGCAGCAGCAAGTCTTGCGATTGGAACTCTAAATGGTGAACAAGATACATAAGTTAATCCTGCATTGTGGCAGAACTCAACACTTGATGGATCTCCACCATGCTCTCCACAGATTCCTAATTTAATATTAGGTCTTGTAGATTTACCTAATTCAACAGCCATCTTAACAAGTTTACCAACACCTTTTTGGTCTAACTTAGCAAATGGATCTTGTTCATAAATCTTATTTTCATAGTAACTTCCTAAGAACTTACCAGCATCATCTCTTGAGAAACCAAATGTCATTTGTGTTAAGTCATTTGTTCCGAATGAGAAGAATTCTGCTTCTTTAGCAATTTCATCTGCAGTGATTGCAGCTCTAGGAATTTCAATCATTGTACCGATATGATATTCCATATCAGATTTCTTTTCTTTCTTAACTAGTTCTGCAGTTTCAACTACTATATCTTTAACGAATTTTAATTCTTTTACTTCACCAACAAGTGGAATCATAATTTCAGGAACGATATCGTATCCTTTTTCTTTCTTAACTTCGATTGCAGCTTCCATTAAAGCTCTTGTTTGCATTCTAGCAATTTCTGGGTAAGTTACAGCTAAACGGCAACCTCTGTGTCCCATCATTGGGTTGAATTCATGTAATTCATCACAAACTTCTTTAATATGATCAACTGTAATATTCATAGCTTTAGCTAATTCTTTCATCTCAGCTTCAGTCTTTGGAATAAACTCATGTAGAGGTGGGTCAATGTAACGAACAGTCATAGGTCTTCCTTGTAACTCTTTATACATTGCTTTAAAGTCACTCTTTTGATATGGAATTAATAAGTTAAGATATTTTTCTCTGTCTTCTACTGTTTCAGATAAAATCATTCTTCTTAAGTTGAAGATTCTTTCTTCATCGAAGAACATATGCTCAGTACGGCATAGACCAATACCTTCAGCACCTAACTCAATAGCTTTTGCAGTATCTTTTGGAGTATCAGCATTTGTTCTAACTCCTAACTTACGATACTTATCAGCCCATTCCATAACTCTTCCGAATTCACCAGCAATTGTAGCATCGACTGTCTTAATTTCTCCATCATAGATATTTCCAGTTGTACCATCGATAGAAATAACGTCTCCTTCTTTGAACTTCTTTCCACCTAATTCGAATTCTTTCTTAGCTTCATTCATCTTGATGTCACCACATCCAGATACGCAGCAAGAACCCATACCACGAGCAACAACAGCAGCGTGAGAAGTCATACCTCCACGAACTGTTAAGATACCTTGAGATACTTTCATACCAGTAATATCTTCTGGAGATGTCTCTAATCTAACTAAGATAACTTTCTTCTTCTTTGCATGCCATGCTTCAGCATCTTCTGCAGAGAATACGATTTGACCACAAGCAGCACCTGGAGATGCTCCTAAACCTTTACCTATAGGTTTAGCTGCTTTTAATGCTTTAGCATCAAATTGAGGGTGTAATAATGTATCCAAATTTCTTGGATCAATCATAGCAACTGCCTCTTCTTCAGTACGCATTTTTTCATCAACTAAATCACAAGCAATCTTTAAAGCTGCTTGAGCAGTTCTCTTACCATTACGAGTTTGTAACATGTATAATTGTCCATGTTCAACAGTAAATTCCATATCTTGCATATCTCTATAATGCTTTTCTAGAGTCTTACATACTTTTTGGAATTGTTTAAATGCTTCTGGGAATTTTTGTTCCATTTCAGCAATCTTCATTGGAGTACGAACTCCAGCAACAACGTCTTCACCTTGAGCGTTAGTTAAGAATTCACCAAATAAACCTTTTTCTCCAGTAGCTGGGTCACGTGTAAATGCAACACCTGTTCCACAATCATCACCCATATTACCAAAAGCCATTGATTGAACGTTAACAGCAGTTCCCCAAGAATAAGGGATATCGTTATCACGACGATAAACGTTTGCTCTAGGATTATCCCAAGAACGGAATACTGCTTTAATAGCTCCCATTAATTGTTCTTTTGGATCACTAGGGAATTCGTTTCCAATTTTCTTTTTATATTCTTTCTTGAATTGATCAGCTAATTCATGTAAATCATCAGCATCTAATTCAACGTCTTGTTTAACACCTTTCTTTTCTTTCATCTTGTCGATTAATTCTTCAAAGTATTTCTTTCCAACTTCCATAACAACGTCAGAATACATTTGAATGAATCTTCTATAACAATCCCAAGCCCATCTAGGATTATTACTCTTTTCAGCAATAACCTTAACAACATCTTCATTTAAACCTAAGTTTAGGATAGTATCCATCATACCAGGCATAGATGCTCTAGCTCCAGATCTTACAGAAACAAGAAGTGGATTTTCTTTATCTCCAAATTTCTTTCCTGTAATCTTTTCCATTTTTTCAATGTACTCATTAATTTGTTTTTGGATTTCTTTATTAATTTCTCTTCCATCTTCATAATATTGAGTACATGCTTCAGTAGTAATAGTGAATCCTTGAGGTACTGGTAAACCAATATTAGTCATTTCTGCTAAGTTAGCTCCTTTACCACCAAGAAGTTCTCTCATGTTAGCATTACCTTCACTGAATAAATAAACATATTTTTTCATTATGATTCCTCCTCACACAATTCCTAGTATATCAAAAATTACTTTTACAAACAAGGAAAATGCTTTGATTTTACATTAAAATATTTTATAGACAAAAAAAGAAGGATTATATCCTTCTCTTTTGTCTTTCATAATCATATTCTTCGAATCTGTCTAAACCTCTCATGTAAGCATCTACTGCTGCTTCATCTTCAATTGAATATGATTTTGTATTAGTAGGTTCTTCTACTACAACTTTTTTAGTAGTTGTTGTTTGTTGCTTATTCTTTTGATTTAATACTTTTCCAGCAACATTGTAATCATTAATTACATTGTTCATTTTCATTACAGTTTCTTCTAATTCTTTATTAGCAGATACTACTTTGTCATCTTTTTTCTTTTGAATATAAAGTAATACAGCTGAAGCAACTGGAACTAAAGTACTAGTTACAAATCCTCCAACTACAGCAGCACCAGCAACTAATGCACTAGCAAATCTATGTGATGATAAAGCATTTAAGAAATTAGATTCTTGTTCTTTTCTAGTTAATTCTTTTTGATTGATTAAATCTTTACGATTTTTCATTGTTTCACTCTTAATATCAATACCATCTTTTAACATATTATTTAAGTGTTCAGCTTGACCTACTAAACTATTATAAGAATCTTTTGATGCATCTTCTTTCATTTTCTTAGTAAATTGAAGTGATACAGCAAAACCAATTACTGGTAATCCAAAATATGGATTAGCTGCTAAATATGAAGCACCACAAACTCCAGTTACAATAGTTCCTAAGTTATACCAAAACTTCATTTTTCTACGATCTGCTAAATTTGTATCCATTTGACCTTTTAATTCTTTTGTTAAATTTTCGACATATTGTTTTGTAGTCATTTAAACCAACTCCCTATAATTGACTAAAAACTTAACGCGGATATTATTCCTCATTAATGGCTATTATTATACCATAAAAGTGCCTTAAAGTCAATTAAAAAGAATGATTGCTCATTCTATTTAAAGGTATATTTAAAGGCTTTTAAACCGCCATTATCATAGACAATTAAGTCTAAATACTTATGATCTAAATAATTATAATGATATGTTGTAGACATTGATACTTCATTTCTTATTTTAAATGTATCATCTAATTTACCATAGATTGACTCTATTTCTAGTTCTTTACTTCCTACTGTTATATTTCCAGGTAAAGTAAAGTCTATTCCTACTTCATTTTTAGTATTATCTACTTCTACATCATATACTATACTTTCATTTATTTTTATATCTTTAGAAGTCTTATTTTTTAGAGATACTTTAATATTTAAATCTTTATTAAATGAGTTATATAATTCTATATCTTCTAGTTCTTCATGAGAAGATAATCTAGAATTTACTCCATCAAAACTCCAACCTTTATTAAAATATTTAGAGAATGAATCATTTAGAGAATAGAATTCTTCTCCTAACATAAATTCTCCACTCTTCCAATCTTCTGTTGTGAAAGTTTCTTCTTCTAAGACATTATTTTCTTTATTATTACTGATATTTGGTAATACTACAAAAGTAACTACAAAACCAATAATTATTACAACAAATAAAACAAAGAATACTTTATATATTTTATTAAATGTTTCTTTTTCTTCTTGTTCTGCCTTCGCTTCATTTACTTTTTTAGCAAAACTTTCTTCATCGATAAAAGTATGCGCTTCTATTATTACTGGAGGATCGACTATTTCTTCTTGTTCATCATCAAATGTTATTTTTATTTCTTCAGTGTCAGAAATAGATAAACCGCAAGATGAACATACTTTATCTCCTTTTTCTAACTCCATCCCACAATTTTTACACTTCATACTAACAAACACCCTATTCTCTATTAATATAAATAGTTAGTAGTAATGTTATAACTTAAATGTTTTGTTTCAGGAATATCTTTTGTTATTACTGATGTAACTATAATTGTTGCGATAGCTAGTACTAAAACTGTTATAGTTAGAGCAACTACACCTGTATTACTTATAATAGGTTCTAGTTGTTGTTCTTCTTGATAAATTACTTCTTCTTTTACTTCTCTAGCTCTTCCACATTTACCACAAAAATTTTCATCTTTTCCTAATTTGTTCCCGCAATTACCACAATACATATAAATCACCTTTACTTACCAATAAAATCTAATAATTCTTCTTTTCTCATTAATCCGCTTCTTTGTCTTACTACTTTTCCATTTGAAAATATTGCTACTACTGGAACTGATAAGACATGATAATCTTTTGCAATACTTCTAAAACGATCAGCGTCTACTTTAACGAAAGTTATATCTGGATTTTCTTCTGCTACTTCTTCTATTACAATATCAAGCATTTTACAAGGACCACACCAATCTGCATAGAAATCAACTACAACTAATTCACCTTTAATTAATTCATCAAACTCATAAGGCATTTTAAGTGAAACCATAAATACCTCCTAATAATTAACTAGTACAGATTCAATATTTTCTACTGTACTTAATTTTTCTACTTCAATTAAGTTTTCTACTGTATGTTTATCTACTACTTTATATTTTAGCATTATATCTAATGCTTGTAGATTTGCATCATTAACACCAATTTTTTGATTAATAATCTTTTCATTTAATGAAATAACTTCTTGGAATGGTTTTACAAAGTTATTTGCATAGCCTGATAGTACTGGTGATTTATTAAGCATGTATTGAACACAAACACTATTTTTAAATATATCCATATTACCAAAAGGTATCATTAAAAACATAAATACAATAAATAGAATTAAATATCCTTTTAATAGAGATACAATTCCTCCTAAGATCTTAGATGGTAACCATAAAATAATAGTTGCATTAACAACTTTTTGTAAGAATTTTGATACTCTTAATGAGAATTCATAAATACTCATCATTACAGCAAATACTATAATAAATGCTAAAAATTGATATATAAAAATATTCATTGTAACAAATCCATCTAAATCAAAGAATGGTAAAAACATACAAAGAATATTACCTATAATTCCTTTTAATGAGAAGGATAATACAAAGACTAAAATAATCGCTACTAAACTAACTGCCTCTTTGATAACTCCCCTTTTTAATCCTACAATTAGAAACATTATTAATACTAGAATAATTCCAATATCAAATATATTCATAAAATCACTCCTATTCTTATATTCATTATAAACTATTTATAAAAAATATGCTATAATATTTTGTAGGTGATAGCTATGTTAGATGAATATATGAAAAACTTAGGTTATCAAGAAGAAGAAATGGAGTTTATTTTATCTTCTTATCAGTTGAGTAAAGAAACAGAATCTACTCTTCTATATAAGATAAAATCTCTAGTTAATTATCTTCATAGAAATGGTCTTGATAATGCTGCTATTATTAATATAACTACTACTATTCCAAATATAATTGTTGAAAGTATAGAAAACATTAAAGTAAGAATTAATGAATTATTAGGATTTGGTTTTAATAAATTAGAAGTATTTAAAATGATTGAGAATTATCCTTATATTTTAGAGATGTCTAATCAAAGAATTAATAATAAATATCAAGTGCTTGAAGAGATTGGTTTTAGTAAAGATGATTGTAATGAATTATTTGTTAAGAAAACTGATATTTTAAATAAAGATCCTTCTTCTATAAAGAAAAAAATAGAGTTCTTTTTAGAATATGGATATGATAAAAATGATATTATTACGATACTTAGAGAAATACCAATATTATTTGATATGACTCAATTACAAATAACTAAGAAATTAGAAGAATATAAAGAATTTGGTTTTACTGAAGATGAGATTATTAAGATTACTACATATCTTCCTGATTTATATATTTATAATAAAGAAGATATTACTTCTAAGACTAAATATTTAACTGAGAATGGTTATACTACTAAAAATATTATTAATGCTATTAAGAAATTACCTATTATTTTAAAACATAATAATTTATCTAAAATTGAAGAAAATATTGAGAATTTAGAAAACTTAGGCTTTGGTATATCAGAAATAGTTCCTTTAACTGAAAAGAATCCTTATATTCTACTCTATTCTAAAGATATGATTTCTGATAATTTTAAATGTTGTATTAAATATAATTTATTTAATAATGAAGTTATTAAGATGATGAATGAAACTCCTTTATTACTTACTTATAATAAAAAAGAATTAGATAAGAGATTACATTATTATAAAGATAAAAATTTAATTGATATTATTAAAAATAATAGTAATTATTTACTTATAAGTTTAGAGTTAATTGAAAATAGAGAGAAATATATTAAAACTAAAAATAAAGCAGATGTTTTCTTATCTGATAAAGAGTTTTATAATAAATATAAAGTAAATAGAGATGATATTTTAAAGGGGGTTAAATAATGGATGTCTTAATTAGATATGGGTTTTCTATGGAAGAGATTAAAAACATGATGGAGAATAACGAAGAAATAGAAGGTATAGAAGATAACTCTATCTATGAAATAATTGATATTTTAGGAAGTGTTGGTTGTTTAAGTAATCATATTAAGAATATCTTTTATTCAAACCCTTATGTATTATCTAGAAATCCAAAAGATATAAAGAAATTAATTGATTCTTTAAAATCTATTGGACTTACTCATTTAGAAGTATTATTTGATAGTAATCCATATTTATTAAATATTGGAGAAAAAGAAATTAAAAGAATAAAAAAACAAAAAGAAAAAGAAGGATTAGATGAGTGTGATATAAAAGACTACTTTTATTATAATTCTCACGAGATCTTTTAGGAGGATAACATGAACGTAGTTATAAAAGTTAATGATGAAATTAAAGAAAAAATGATTGAATACTACAAAGATAAAATGAGAGATAAAGTGATTCCTTATGTAGTATTTCAAGCACAAGAAGAAGATACTGTAATTACTCTATATGAGTCAGGTAAATGTATGTTTCAAGGAACTAGTGCTGATGTAGATGCTGCTATGTGGGGTACTGCATTAGAGAATACTAAACAGAGACAAGAAGAAAAGAAAAAAGAAGATGAAAAGTATTTTAATGCTAGTGCTGTTGGATCAGATGAAGTTGGGACTGGAGATTACTTTGGACCTATTGTTGTTACGGCATGTTTTGTTCCTAAAGAAGATATTGAATTCTTAAAGAGCTTAGGAGTTGGAGATTCTAAGAAAATAGAAGATGATAAAATCTTAAAAATTGCTCCTCAAATTGCTAAAAGAGTTAAATATAAAAGTGTTATTTTAACTAATAAAGAATATAATGAAAAATATAATAAAGATGTTAATATGAATAAGATTAAAGCTATTATGCATAATAAGGTTTTATATCAATTAATACAAGAAGAAAAACCTAAATTTAATTATATTATTGTTGATGAATTTGCTAGAGAAGCTAGATATTATGAATATTTATCTGATCAACCTGCTATACAAAAAGGTATTACTTTCTTAACTAAAGCTGAAGATAAGAATCTTGCTGTTGGATGTGCATCTATTATTAGTAGATACTTATTCTTAAAAGAATTTGATAAGATGTGTGATTCTATTCATATTCCTCTTCCTAAGGGAGCTGGAAAAGATGTGGATGAGATTGGTGAAGAAGTAGTTGAAAAGTTTGGAGAAGAAAAACTACAGGAAATTGCTAAAGTAAACTTTAAAAATACTGATAGAATATTACATACTATGATTTATTAAAAAGACGAAAGTCTTTTTTTCTTGTATTTATTTGTACTCAGTATTATAATAATAAGCATATTTTTGGAGGGATTTTATGAAAATCGAAAACGTTTATGCAGTGTTAGATGAACTTGAAATACTTCATCCTAGAAAAGCTAAAAGATTACATACTTTAATTGAGAACTATGAATTAGAAGAAGACGAAGATAAAAAGAAAAAAAGATGGAATAGAATTCGTAATTACATCTATGGAATATTTAGAAGTTGCTTAACTAGAGAATGTAGAAAAGAACTTGAAAATACTAGTATTCTTATTAGTGAAGAGTCTTATACTTTAGAAGAACAAGTTAAGAACGGATGGTTAATCTTTACTGATGGTGCTAGAAGACTTTCTAGTGAACCTAATGAAACATATTCTAATTTTATTCCTAGAGAATATAAGAAAGGATTCTATCTACAAAAACATGATTATTCTAATGAGAATGAAAAGCAAAAATTCTTAGATGAATTAAAGTTCTTAACTAATAATAAGATTATGTTAGGATATCTTTCTGATTTAATGGATAGAAAACAAGAAATAATTACTTATGATTTTGAAGTTAATAATGAAGCTATTCCTAGAAAATTTGTTGAATTATTAATTACTACTTTAGGATATGTAAGAATACCAAATAAAGAAAAAGAAGAAAATAATAATAAAGCAAAATAAAAAGTTAGGTTTTTACCTAACTTTTTTTCTTGTATAAACTAATCTTTTATAAGATATATTATTTTCCTCATATTCCCCTATTGTTTTAGATTCCCAATCTTCTTTATTAAATTCTGGAAAGTAGGCATCTGCTTCGCTTTCAGCATCTATTTCAGTTAAAATCATTTTATTTGAATAATCAATTAATTCTTTATAGACACTTGCTCCACCTATTACATATACTTCAGGATACTCTTTTATTCTTTCTAATAATTCATCAATACTATGTACTACTAGAACTGTAGGATCTAACTCTATATTTCTTCTTGTTAGAACTATATGTTGTCTTCCTGGTAAAAGGCCTGGAAGTGAGTCATATGTCTTCATTCCCATTATTATAGGTTTACCCATAGTTTCATTCTTAAAGAAGCTCATATCCTCTTTAAAATGCCAAATAAGCTTGTTATCTTTACCTAGCTCTAAGTTTTTGCCTATGGCTGCGATCATTGTCATATTCATCTTATATACCTAATGGGAATTTGAATTGAGGATTCTTTGTTTTTACTTTTTCTCTTGGATAATCTTCTATAGTAATGTCGTCTGGTTCAAAATCATCGAAATGTTTCTTTTTAGGATTTAATGTAATTTCGGCCTTACATGTAACTGGTTCTCTATTTAACATTTCAATTGCTTGATCTATATGTCTATCATATAATTGAACATTTACTGGTCTCCATGTAAATACTCCAGCTTCTAATTTTAATTCTTTGGCGACTAATTTTAGAAGTGTTGCATACTGTACTTGATTTATACATCCTGCGGTTGCGAAATCTGATGATCTTTGTACCATTGTCATATCTAAATAATCTTTACCATCCCAAGCGTGTCTTACATTCCAAATTGTAAGAAAGGCACATGGTTTAAGACCGTGTGGTTCATTAAAATCATCTTGCTGCCACAAACAAGTAATATTACGTCTTCCATCTGGATTATTTCTAATTGCTTCAATTACTTCTTTTCTTAACATATGACGTCTATTAACTGTCTCTCCATAACAAGCACCAATTGTTGGATGACCTTCTTTATTTAAAATATATTTTCCATTTTTATCTCTTAGTGCCCAATCATTCCACCAATTATTTACTTTTTTATCTTCATCCCATGTACATCTACCTAATAACTTATCAAATAATACTAAGTCATTACTTTCTTGTTGGTAGATCCAAAGAATTTCTGCGATAGCGGCTTTTGTTGCGATTGGTCTTAGTGTAATCATTGGACTTTCTCCCTTAGATAAGTCGTATGTACACTCTACTCCTTGATTAATAGAAATAGTATGAGCAGGTACCCAAATCCATACTCCTCCTTCTTCTACTTTAACTTCTTCATTTTTTCCAACTTTAATTTCATTTCCTTCTTTTGTAGTTACAATTCGTTTTTTCTCATTCCAACTAGCTTCAGGATAATAGTCCTCATAATGAGGTCTTGGATTATGGTCTAAGCATCCTTCTTGAAGAATCTTATCCATAATAACTTTTGCGTACATATCTCCTTTTGTACCAATTTTCTTTCCGTCTTTGTCAACTAAAGAGCCATCCTTAACTTTCGGCTTAGTGTAAGTAACTCTCTTTAATTTGACTTCTTTCTCTCCTAGTTTAACTTTCTCAAGATTAAACCTATCAAGATCAAATCTACTCATAACATATCCTCCCTTATACTAAAAACATTATATTATTTATTTTTTTTAGAAACAAGGGACAATTCTTTTACTTTTTTTGTATTCTTTTAATATCAATGAAAAAAAGTATGTAAAGTAAATAGTAAACAAAAAAGAGAATTATTTATTCTCTTTTGTGAATTTATTAAATCTTGAAATTTCATCTGAATCAAGATCTGTTTTATTTAATTTATCTAATAAATCTTTTTGTTCTCTAGATAATTTCTTTGGAGCATATACTTTAAATATTACATACATATCTCCTTTATGACGACGATATGTATTATCTACTCCTTTACCTTTAATTCGCTCTTTATCTCCAGAGTTTGTTCCTGCACTTACATTTAGTTTTACATTACCATATAGTGTAGGAATATCTTTCTTACAACCTAATATTGCTTCTGTCATAGTTAGAGGTACTTCTAGATAGATATCATCATTATCTCTCATGAAATAATCATGTTCATCTACAACGTATTCAATATATAAATCTCCGTTTTCTCCTCCGTTAGTTCCAGGATTTCCTTTACCAGATACTCTTTGTCTATCTCCAGTATTTACCCCAGCAGGAATATTAATTGTAAGTTTCTTATTATTTTTAACTTTTCCTTTACCGCCACACTCACTACATTTTTTCTTAAATGTATGACCTGTTCCATGACAATCAGGACATGTTGTGGTTGAAGTAAAGGCTCCTAATATTGTTCTTTGTTGTGTAGTTATTGTTCCTCTACCCTTACATGTTGAACATGTTTCTTTATCGAAACCTCCATCACCATGACACTTTGAACAATCTTCTACAACATCAATATTAAATTTCTTTTCGCATCCAAAAATGGCATCTTCAAAAGATAGACGCATATGCATTAAGATATCGCTACCTCTTGTGACTCTAGGGCCAGAATTTCTTCCTCCAAAATCAGAGAAGCCTCCAAATCCTGAACCGCCTGCTCCACCAAAGATGGAATCAAATATATCTTCAAAGCCAAATCCTGCTCCTCCACCGAAATCAGAGAATCCTCCAAATCCTGGGCCACCTGCACCTTGACTAGGTCCGTGACCGGAAACTCCAGCATGACCATATTGATCATACATTTTTCTTTGATTTTCATCTGATAGTACTGAATAAGCTTCTTGTACTTCTTTAAATTTTTCTTCAGCATGAGGATCATCTTTGTGTAAGTCAGGGTGTAATTCTTTGGCTTTCTTACGGAAAGCACTTTTGATATCTGCCTCACTTGCACCTTTAGAAATACCTAATACTTCATAGAAATCACGTTTTTCTGCCAAAACTCCTCACCTCTATTCATTATAGATTTTTTCAAATAAATCTACTAAAGAATCAAAGTATTTAATTGCATCAACATATACTTTTTCATCTTCTAAATTAATACCTAATACTTTATAGGCTTCTACTGGATATTTATCACTACCAGTTTTTAAGAATTCTATATATTTATTTAATGTATCTTTATCTCCTTCTAGTATTTTAGATGCGACAGAACAAGCAACTGAGATACATATTGCATAACTATATAGATAGAAGTTCATATAATAATGACTTCTTGTAATCCAACTATTCTTTAAGTAATCATCTAACTCAACACTATCTCCATAATACTTAGCAAGAGATTTATAACTTAAATCATCTAAATATTCTCTTGTAAGCATTCCACCATCATGAACATATTTATACATATCTTCTTCTAATTTACCTTCACGAACTGCGCCAAATAAATTAGATACAATAACATCTAAGATATTAGCTATTCCTGCGAGACGTTCTTCTTTATCTCTACCGTTCTTAGCTAAATAACTTGATAGTAAACATTCATTTGTTAGAGATGCTACTTCTGCTTCTATAGATGGAGTATCACGATACTCTAATGGATTATTTTCTTTTACAAATTGGTGATTAACATTATGTCCTCCTTCATGAGCTATAGTAGAAACTGATTCTAATCCTCCATTAAAGCTCATTAGGATTCTTGAATTATTTCTCATTGTAGAGAAACTATATCCACCACCACATTTTCCTTTATATTGACAATAATCGATATAACGATTATCAATTATTTTCTTAAATTTTTCTTGGTATTCTTCTCCTAATGGACTAACTGCTTTTAAAATTATGTTTTGAGCTTCATGAATTTTATATTCTCTTTCACTCTTAGATAATTCTAATGATAAATCATATGAAGTTAGTTTTTTAAGATTAAATACTTTTCTTTTTAATTCATAATATTTTTGTAGAGAATCTAAATGTTCTTCTGTTACTTTTACTAAAGTATGAAAAACATTAGAATTTAAATTTAGATGGAACATCTTTGCATCCCAAGATGAATCAAAGTTTCTTATCTTTGATACAGTATCTTGCATTGAAACATAACTAGATAAAAGCATTGCATTAATAGGAGCATATTCTCCTAATTTTTCTTGAAATTGATCACGAACTTTATGTCTTATTTTAGAATCACTATTATGCATTAAATGACGATAATTATTGGCTGCTACTTCTACTTCTTCATCATCAATTTTAACTTTACCATAGTTATGCAAACTATTAATTAAAGTAGATGACATATCATCAAAATGATTCATAGAATTTACTAAACTCGAAATAATTACTTCTTCTTTTTCATTTAAGACATGACCTTTTTCACGATATGTTTGATCAAGCATTGGTTTATACTCCATTAACTTATCATATTTAAATAATTCATCGTAGTCTTTTTTACTTAATTTTAATAATTCTGGAGCAAAGAAAGAAATTGCTTTTTCTAGTTCTAAGTTTAATAATTCTGTCTTATTTTTTCTTTCAATTGATTCGCTATTTCCTAATTCTTGATCATTTATTAAATAAGAATATACATATAAGTCTTCCCAAATAGCAATAGTTTCTATTTCTAATTTTAAGAATTCATATAACTTTTTAGGATCTTTAGTACAACCTATATACTTATTTAATTCTTCAATATTTTTCTTACATAATTTTAGAGATTTATTAAATTCTTCTTCATTTTTAAAGAATTCTGTTAAATCCCATTTATATTCTTCTTCAACGCTTTCCCTATTTTTATATTTCTTCATAGATGTTCCTTTCTATATATCAGTGAAAAGTTCTAGCAAAAACTAGAACTTTCACTAATTAATTTATTATTCTTCTTCAATATCTGCTTCTTCTACGTCGTCATCTTTTTTCTTTTTCTTTTTATCTTTTTTCTCTTCTTTTTCTTCATCTTCTGAAGATTCAGATTCTGCTTGACGTTTCTTAGCTTCTTCTTCGTAAACTTTCTTAGATAAGTTCATTGCTTTTTCTTCAAGTTCTTCTTTTGCTTTCTTAATCTTATCAATATCTCCATCTTCTAGAGCATCTTTAAGATCTTTAATCATATCTTCAGCAGCTTCAACATCTTTCTTATCTGCTTTATCACCTAAATCTTTAATAGCTTTTTCAGTTTGATATACGATTTGTTCTGCTTGGTTTCTAATTTCTTGTTCTTCTTTACGTTTATCATCTGCTTCTTTGTTTTCTTCAGCTTCTTTTCTCATTCTTTCTACTTCTTCATCTGAAAGATTAGTTGAAGATGTAATTGTGATTGATTGTTCTTTGTTTGTTCCTAAATCTTTTGCAGATACATTTACAATACCGTTTGAGTCAATGTTAAATGTAACTTCAATTTGTGGAACTCCTCTAGGTGCAGGTGGAATATTATTTAATTGGAAACGACCTAAAGTCTTATTGTCGTCTGCCATACTTCTTTCACCTTGTAAGATGTGAATATCTACTCCAGGTTGATTATCTGTTGCAGTTGAGAATATTTCTGTCTTAGATGTAGGAATTGGAGTATTTCTTGGAATTAATGTAGTCATAACTCCACCTAATGTTTCTAGACCTAATGATAATGGAGTAACATCTACTAATACGATATCATTGAAGTCTCCTGCTAAAACTCCTCCTTGAATAGCAGCTCCTAAAGCAACTGCTTCATCTGGGTTAACTTCTCTTGATGGCTCTTTACCTAATTCTTTAGTAACCATATCATATACTAAAGGTACACGAGTAGATCCACCAACAAATAATACTTTATCAATATCTTTCTTAGTAATCTTAGCATCTTTAATTGCTTTTCTTACTGGGTCAATAGTTGACTCTACTAAATCAGAAATTAAATCTTCAAATTTAGCTCTTGTTAATGTCATATCTAAGTGGATTGGTTCTCCATCATCACCTTTAGCAATAAATGGTGCTGATACTTGAGTTGAAACCATTCCAGATAAATCTTTCTTAGCTTTTTCAGCAACTTCTTTTAGACGTTGCATAGCCATATCGTCTTCTGTTAAGTCAATATCATTTTCTTTCTTGAATTCTTCTACTAAGTAATCAATAATACGGTTATCGAAATCATCTCCACCTAAATGGTTGTTACCATTAGTAGATTTAACTTCAAATACACCATCACCTAACTCAAGAATAGATACATCGAAAGTACCTCCTCCTAAGTCATATACAAGGATTGTTTGTCCTTCATCTTTTTCAAGTCCATAAGATAGTGCTGCAGCTGTTGGTTCATTGATAATTCTTTCTACTTCTAAACCAGCGATTTTACCAGCATTCTTAGTAGCTTGTCTTTGACTATCTGTGAAGTATGCAGGAACTGTAATAACTGCTTTATTAACTTTTTCTCCTAAGTATGCTTCACAATAATCTTTAATATAAGATAGGATCATTGCAGAAATCTCTTCTGGAGTATATTTCTTTCCTTCAAGTTCTACTTTTTCACTTGATCCCATTTTTCTTTTAATTGAACTTACTGTATTTGGATTAGTAAGTGCTTGTCTTTTTGCAGATTCACCTACTATTTTTTCTCCTTTTTTAAATGCTACAACTGATGGAGTTGTTCTTCCTCCTTCTGGGTTAGGAATTACTTTTGGAACTCCTGCCTCTAGAATCGCAGCACATGAATTTGTTGTACCTAAATCGATACCAATAATTTTTTCTTTTGCCATAATATATCTCTCCTTTTATAATTGATTTATTTTAACTGATGCAGGTCTAATTACTCGATCCTTTAATTTATATCCTTTTTGTAATACTTCTAGAACTACTTCATCTGGATAATCTGGATTAGATTCAGCTACCATAGCTTGTTCTAGTTTAGAATCAAATACTTCTCCTACACGATTTATTTCTTCTACACCATATTTCTTTAAAATATCTACATAAGATGTATACATCATTTGGAAGCCTGTTAGATATTTAGAAACTTCCTCATTATTACTACTGCTAGCAAGTTTAATAGCTCTTTCAAAATTATCAATTAATGGAATTAACTCACTAATTAAATCTTGAGAAGCATATTTTAGTAAGTTTTGAGTTTCTTCATCTTTTCTCATTCTATAACTAACAAGTTCTGCTTGAGAATATTTAATTTGTTCAATTAACTCTTCTTTTTCTTTTTGTAATTTATTTACTTGTTCAGTTAATGCTTGAACGGGATCTATTTCTGGAGTAGTTGGTGCCTCACCATTCTCCATTTTAATTTCCTGTTCTGGTACTTGCTCTGTTGTAATATTTTCTTCTTTTTTCTTCATAAAAGCCTACCTTTCTATATTCTCTTTAATGTATTCTAGCATTCCAACGACTCTATCATATTCCATTCGTTTAGGCCCAATTATTGCAATTGTTCCTTCTTGTCCATTTTGCTTATATTTAGTTTGAATTACAGTAACATCATTATCTATATTATTTTCTTTACCAATATAAATCTTGATATTCTTATCATCATCTTCTGTAATATTTTGAACTAATTCTGGACTTTCTAACTTATTGAATACATTTTTTACTTTATCAATGTTTGAGGAAAATTCTGGTTGTTCTAACATTTTGCTTCGACCCATAACATTAACTTCTTGATTCGTAAAGTCACTAAATACATGATAGAAAGCATTATAAAGTTGTTCATGTTGTTTTACATAATTTCCTATAATAGGTTTTATTTCAAATTCCAACTTACGACTTACTTCATCAATTGGAGTACCTGAGATTAAGTTATTAATAAGCCCAACAGTCTTTTTAACTTCGTCCATAGAAACATCTTCTAATCTTATGTTTTTATGTTCTACATGACCTTTATCAGTAACAATAATAACAATCATACTTGCTTCATCAATCGGAACTACTTCTATTTGTTTAAGAAGATTCTCATGAGATGTACTACCTAGTACTACAGCAGTATAGTTTGTCATATCAGAGATTACTTGTAATGACTTAGTAATTACATCTGATATAGCTAGTTGCTGATTCTTAAAGACAATTTGTAACTTTAACATATCTTCAGCATTCATTTGTTTTAGTTCCATTAAGTTATCTACATAGTATCTGTATCCAGCTTCACTAGGAACTCTTCCTGAAGATGTATGAGTTTTCTCTAATAATCCTTGATTTTCAAGTTCACCCATCTCATTTCTAACCGTAGCACTAGAGCAATTTAATTCTTTAGAAATTACCTTAGAGCCAACGGGAATTGGATCCTTGATATATCTTTCAACGATTAATTTTAAGATTTTGTTTTGTCTTTCAGAGAGCATAACATCAACCTCCTAGCACTTATTTATTTATAGTGCTAATAATAATATACGCTTTATTTTAGCACTTGTCAACAAAAAGTGCTAAAAATAAAAAAGTAGTAAAATTTACTACTTTTTGTTTACACTATTTACTGAAATCTAGTGAGTATAAATAGAATCTTTCGACGTTTGTTGGAGTTGTATTTTTCTCTTGTACATCTTGTTCTTTAGTAAGTCCAATCATTACATCGTTTTGGTTATTTGGTCCTTCTCCAGAAGGTTTTGCAAATAAGAAACCACTAAGCTCATTTTTCAAGTATGATGGAACTACTGTCTTAATTGCATATGTTCCATCTTTCATTGGAAAGATATTCCAAATTTGCGGATCGTTTCGAGATAGAGAGTTAAATGTCTCTGATGCTGAAACGAAATTTAATTTATAATTTTCATCATAATAGATGTTTAATGCTTTAAATCTTGTAAGTTCCATTATACGATATTCTTTTCTTCCTGATGTATTTGGAATATTTGCAAAGTTTGTTAATACTTCTCCTGGACCATTAATCTTATCAATTGCCCATTTTTGTCTTGCTTCACCAGTTATATGTTCTATTTGTAATTTATTAGCATCATCTGCTCCATTTGATACACCAGACACTATCAAACTATCTGAATTTACTGGAATTATATAATAGTTTCCATGATCTGGAAAACTATTACTAGCACCTAATATATCACTTGTATAATGATCTTGTTGATAGGCTGAGAAATGTAGACCATTTCCACCTATTGTTACTCCATAATCATCTCCTGCTTGATATATTATATTACTATTTAATTTAACTGTTGTATTAGTTGCATTTTTCTTTTCATTTCCTGATGCAAATTTAACTGTTATCTCATCTATAATTGGTACTCCTCCAACATTACAAGGATTATTACATGATACTATATGTGTTTTATATGATCTATCTTCTTCAGTTCCAACTTTTTCTGTATATGAATACCATATTTTATCTACTGTTAGTGAAGATGTTACTGATATATTTGTAACATTTTTAAATTTTTCATTTTTTATTGGAGCATCTTTTATAAAATGTCCATCTCTTTCTGCTACTCTTTGTATTATTACTTTTCCTTCTTTTGATCCAGAAGCTCCGGCTAGGATTAATCCATCAAAGAAGAATTTATCATATGTACCTGCTGCATGTGATCCTGGATATCCGATTATAAATGATCCATCACAAGCAGTATCTAATGTTATGGAATCAATTCCATTATATGTTGTTGAAGAACTTGCAAAAGTTGTCATATTTACATTTCCACCTGGAGTTGAACCATGATAACACATTATATTTCCTCCAGCATTAGAACCGTTAGATGCCATTGCTCTCATAAGTACAGTTGAGTTTGAGGAAACTGTTGTTTTTTGATTAGATATTTCTAGATTAAAAACACTACCTTCTTTAGCAAATATAATACCTGTTGTATATGCTCCTGCAGCACTATCTGTACTTTTACCAAATGCTTCAAATCTATACCAACCAGTCTCACCATTAGGTATTTTATAGGAATAATTACCTACACCTCTATAAGTAACTTCAGTTTGGTTATAATTAATTAGGAATTCTTCTACCATTTTTGCTTCTTCTGAAACATTATGTCTTGTAGAAGATAAAGTACTCATAAGTATTGCTACTACCATAATACCTAAGATTGATAAACCATAAATAACTGAAGTAATCGCAAACCCTTTTTGATTCATATCTTCACCTACTATTCTCTTATATAATATCACATTTTATGTAGGATAACCACAAATTTATCACCATATTGTCTATCTTTAACACAAATAAAATTATCTGGATAAACTATTTTATCTATTGAATCACTTTCACAGACAATTATTCCGTTATCTTTTAATAAATTTAATTCATTTATTTTATTTAAAGCTTTTTCAATATAATTTGTTTTGTATGGAGGATCTAAAAAAATAATATCAAAGTTTCTATCTTCTTCACGTAAATAATTTAGACATTTCATATAATCCATACAAAGTACTTTAGCATCTTCAATACCAATATTTTCTAGATTAGAATTAATTGTTTGATATGCTTTATGATTACTATCACAGAAATAACAAAAACTTGCTCCTTCTGATAATGCTTCTATGCCTAAGTTTCCAGAACCTGCAAATAAATCTAAACAAATACTATTAGGTATATTATTTTGAATCATTCCAAAAAGCGACTCTTTTACTCTATCCATTGTTGGACGAGTACCATCTAGATCAAAACCTAAAATATTTCTGCCTTTATAAATACCACTAATTACTTTCATGTTTACAGCTTCCTTTCTTAGAAATAGTTTTTAATTTTTGATTTATTTCCATGATAAAAAGATTAAGTTCTGTTTCCTTAATTTTAAATTCTTGAAAAGTTTTATTCTTTATAATTTCATTCTTAATATTTTCTTTTGGATATGTATTATATTCTTCAAGTAATTTTACTAATTTTTTATCTTCTTTTACTTTATTTAATACTTCTTTTAAATCAAGAACTAAACTACTAGAATCTAACTCATTTAAAAAATTGTCTACACTATTCATTAATTCATTCATGAGATAATTGTATCATATTTATTTAAAGATATCTAAAAAAGAAGATAGAAGATTTAGTTTGTTTGATAAATTATCTATCTTATCAATAAATCTTGTTCCATATTTTTCTTTTGCTAGTTTTTGTAATTCATACACATAATCATTATTCTTGTATATTTCTTCATATAGAGATGAATCTTCTCTTAATAAATCATATAATTCTTTATGAGTTCTAATATATTTTAATGTTTCTTCTTTCATTATCTTCTACCTTTAAAACCTATATCTTGTAGTAGTCCAATAGTTTTTTGGACATTTTCTATTCCACTTTGAACTTGATTTAGATCTACTTTTTTTATTATTTCAAATAAATCTTTAAATTGATTTAGATCAATATCTTTCTTTAAATAATTATCCCATACAGTATTTTTTTCTCCATATATTTCATATAACTCATAGAGTTGTTGCCATGAAGCATCTCCTCTTAAAACTACTTTTGCTAGTTCTGGTTTATTCCTTGCGAAAGTAATAAATGACTCTTTACTCATATAATCACCACTATAGTATATGAATAAAAATAAAAAAGAAGATTAAATCTTCTTTTATTATTTTAGAAAGTCATCAATTGTCATTAATCTGTCGTCTATTTCTTCAAGAGATACTCTTTCTTTTTTAGGAACTGGTTTTTCTTCTTCTACAATTTGTTCTTCTACTGGGGTTTCTACTAGAGTTTCTTGTTCCATATTAGGTTTTACTAGAGTCGCAACTACAAATGAGTCATTTAATCTCTTTTTAGTTATTTGACTACCAGTTGAGTATCTATCTACTATTGGTAATTCTGTTACTTTAACTATATCTATTTCACCATTCTTGATACCTAAATGACATCTTGAATCACAAATAAATGTTTTTAAGACAATGTATGGTTTAGATTTAACTTCTCTTATTACTTGAACTCCTCTTCTTGTACGAGTTGATAATTCAAATTCAGTTAATCTTACTCTCTTACCAGTACCATTTTCTGTAATAATACTTATAAATTCATGGGCATTATATGAGAAATTATTTACTGATACGATATAATCATCTTTTAATTTCATACCTTTAACGCCTGATGCTTTAACTCCTACTAGAGGTATTTCATCAGTTTTGAAACTTAATCCATAACCAGTATTTGTTGTCATAAATACTGTATCATAATCTTCTGTCATTACTGAGATTACTTCATCATTATCTTTTAAGTTCATACAACTACTTGCTTTATTGTATCTTTGTAATTTAAATTCTTTTAATTTAGAACGTTTAATCATACTATTCTTTGTAGTAATTATTACATTCTTATCACTTGAGAAGTCATATGCTGGAATACATCCAACTACACGTTCTTCTGCTGGTACTTCTATTAAGTTAGATACATGTTTTGGCATATCTTTCCATTTTAGATCTGGAATCATATGAACTGGAATATGTAAGTAATTACCTCCATTTGTAAATACAAGTAATGTATCTGTTGTATTCATTTCATATAAACCAATAATATAATCATTTTCTTTTAATGTTAAATCATCCATGTTAGATGCAGTATAACTACGATATGATGTACGTTTAATATAACCATCATTTGTAACTAATACGACAACATCTTCTTTTGGAATCATTGCAGTTTCATCTATCTTAATGTCTGTTATTTCTTCTTTAATATCAGTAAGTCTTGGAGTAACATACTCTTTACCAATATTTTGTAGTTCTTTCTTCATTACATGTTTTAGAGCTGCTTCATTATTTAAGATTTGTTCCCAAATAGATATTTTTTTCTCTAAATCTGCCATTTCTTCTTCTAATAAAACTACATCTGTATTAGTTAATCTATATAATTGTAATGTAACAATAGCTTCTGCTTGTTCCAAAGTAAATTCAAATTCTTTTACTAGGTTTTCTTTAGCATCTTGTTTATTTTTAGAAGCTCTAATTACTTTAATTACTTCATCTAGAATAGATATACATTTAATTAAACCTTCTAAGATATGATATCTTGCTTTAGCATGAGCTAGATCAAATTCTGTTCTACGTCTTACAACTTCTTTTTGATGAGCAATAAAGGCATCTAATGCTTCTTTTAAACCTAATAGTTTTGGTCTTCTATTTACGATAGATACCATATTAAAGTTATAAGATATTTGCATATCAGTATTCTTTAAAAAATAATTTATTATTAAATCGGCATTTGCATTTTTCTTTAAATCTACTACAATTCTTACATCTTGAGCAGATTCATCTCTTACTTCTACTATACCATCTACTTTTTTATCTATACGGATCTCATCCATTTTCTTTACCATTAAGGCTTTATTTACTTCAAATGGTATTTCAGTAATTACTATTTGAGGTCCATTTTTTGTTTCTTCGATAGTATATCTACTTTTTATTACAATTCTTCCTCTACCTGTTTCATAAGCTTCTCTAATTCCATCTATTCCTTCTACAATACCTCCTGTAGGGAAATCTGGTCCTTTAACTATTTTCATTAGAGTATCTAACTGACAGTTAGGATTATCTATTCTATGAATTGTTGCATCTATTACTTCTCCTAAATTATGAGGAGGAATATTTGTTGCATATCCTGCAGAAATACCTTGAGCACCATATACTAGTAATGCTGGAAATCTTGCGGGTAAAACTGTAGGTTCTACTGTTGTATCATCAAAGTTAGGAGCAAACTCTACTGTATCTTTATCGATATCTCTAAGCATTTCATTACTTATTTTAGATAGTCTTGCTTCAGTATAACGATAAGCTGCAGGTGAATCTCCATCAATTGATCCATTATTACCATGCATATCAATATAAGGTAATCTTGTTTTCCATGGTTGTGACATTCTCACCATTGCATCATAGATTGATGTATCTCCATGAGGATGGTAATTACCTATAACGTCTCCAACGGTCTTAGCACTCTTTCTATAGCCTTTATCATATGTATTATGTTCTTTATACATTGAGTATAGAATACGTCTCTGAACAGGCTTTAAACCATCTCTAGCGTCAGGTATAGCACGATCTTGAATAATGTATTTAGAATAACTTCCAAATCTTTCACCCATTAAGTCTTCTAAGGTATAATCAAAGATCTTTTCAATTACCTCTTGTGTATCAAGTTTTTTCTTAGGCATATAATCACTCTTTCTAAATATTTTAATTAACTAGCAATTTTATAATCGTCTTCAAGAGAGAACTCTACATTCTCTTCAATCCATTCTTTTCTAGGAGGTACATCGTCTCCCATAAGAATAGAAACTCTCTTCTCAGCAAGTTGTGCATCTTCAATGTTTACTCTTATTAAAGTTCTACTTCCAGGTTTCATAGTAGTATCAGCTAACTGATCTGCATTCATTTCACCTAAACCTTTATATCTTTGAATTTCACATTTCTTACCTTTACTTTTTTGTTGCATCTCTTCTACTGTATAAGCATATTCTACTTCTTTACCACTTTGGATTTTAAATAATGGTGGTAGAGCAACAAATAATCTACCATCTTCAATTAATGGTTTCATGTAACGATAGAAGAATGTTAGTAATAGACATTGAATATGTCCTCCATCTTCATCAGCATCGCTCATGATTATTACTTTATTATATTGACAATCATCTATATCAAAGTTAGAACCATATCCAGCTCCTATTGTATAAATAATTGTATTTATTTCTTCGTTCTTTAAAATGTCATCTTCTTTAGTCTTTTCAGTATTTAATACTTTACCTCTTAAAGGAAGTATAGCTTGATATTTTCTATCTCTTCCACCTTTAGCAGAACCTCCAGCAGAATCTCCCTCGACTAAGAATAATTCATTCTTTGTTTTATCTTTACTTTGAGCTGGAGCAAGTTTACCAGAAAGCGATCTTTCTTCTTTCTTTTTAGAAGTTCCTTTACGAGCTTCTTCTCGAGCTTTTCTTGCGGCTTCACGAGCAATCTTACTCTTTAAACTCTTATTAATAATATCTGTTGCGATAGCTTTATTTTCTTCTAAATAAGTTTGTAAGTTTTGAGTTACAATTTGCTCAACAGCATTTTTTGCTTGAGGAGTTCCTAATTTACCTTTAGTTTGTCCTTCAAATTGGAGAATTCCTTCTGGAATTTTTAAACTGATAATAGCGGTAAGTCCTTCTCTTACATCACTACCTTCAAATGCTTTATCATTACCTTTAACAAAGCCATTGTTTTTAGCATAATCATTAAATACACGAGTTAAAGCAGTTTTAAATCCTACTTCGTGAGAACCACCATCGACAGTTTTAACATTATTTACGAAACTTACAATTTTTTCATTATAAGTATCTGTGTATTGCATTGATATTTCTACTTCAATTTTATCTTTATTTCCTTCGAAAGTAAGAATCTTATGAAGAGTATTTTCTCCTTTATTTAATTCTTCAACATACTCTTCAATTCCTCTTTCATAATGGAATTTATTATCTCTTCCATCTTCTTCATCTAATACTTCAATTGTAATACCTTTAAGCAAGAAAGCAGATTCTTGCATTCTTTCACAAATGGTAGTATATGAAAAACTTGTTGTAGAGAAAATTTCTGGATCAGGCATAAAACGAACAGTAGTACCTGTTTTGTTAGTAGTTCCTATTACTTTTAGAGGAACTGCTACATGACCACCGTTCTCAAATCTAATATATGATTCTTCTTTATCTCTTTTAATGGTTACTTCCATCCACTTAGATAAAGCATTAACTACAGAAGAACCTACTCCATGTAGACCTCCTGATACTTTATAGCCATCTTGTTCAAATTTACCACCAGCATGTAGAATTGTATAAATTACTTCAGGAGTAGATTTACCAGATTCATGCATCCCTGTAGGTACACCTCTACCATGATCTTCTATTGATACAGAACCATCTTTATGTAGAGTTATCTTAATGTAGTCTCCATATCCATTGATAGCTTCATCAACACTGTTATCGACAATTTCCCATACTAAATGATGTAATCCTCTTTTATCAGTAGATCCTATATACATTCCAGGCCTTTTTCTAACTGCTTCTAGTCCTTCAAGGATCTTAATCGACTTTGCATCATATTTATCTGACATATTCTCACTCCTAATATTGAACTCTATTTTATTATACCTAAGATTTTGTTTTATTTCAACGAAACTTTACACTTTTGACACTTAAAACCTTTTAATATCAACAAAAAAGGAAGGTTTTGTCTTCCTTTTTTATCCTTCTTTTTTATAGTTTATTGTTCAAAGCATCCTTTAGTATATAATTCATCTAAATAATCGATAAATACACCATTCTTATTAGTATTATTAATTTGATAATAACTACCTTTGAATAGCATTTCACTTGTATTTAATGTAAGAATAGTTTGTCCATTCTTAACAATTTCTACTGAAGTAATAACATCACTATCTATATCAGGTAATGATTCAGAATCATTATCTTTGAAATATGATATTTCAATTGTATCTGCAGCAGTATTTACAAATGCAGTATTATATCCATTAAATAATGACATATAATCATCTGAATATAGCATTTCTGATCCTTCATAACAAGAATCAACTGTACCTAAGAATAAATCTCCATTAATGTAAATACCATCTGGTTTATTATTCCAACAAATGTAATATACTTCTCTAAATTCATCTTCTCTAAAGTGTAGGTCATTATTTGGATCATTTAGAGAACCATCTTTCTTATAATGAGAACAATTTGCGTTATTATCAACACCTACATAATACATTCCTGTATTTTTGAAATCTCTAACAGAATCTGTACTAAACATTTCTTTATAGAATGCTACATCATGTAATTTCTTTCCGTAGAAATCTATTGTTCCACCATTTCCATGAATCATTACTACATCAGCATTTTCTGATTCAACCCAACCTAATCTTAATACTGATCCATTATTTAATACTTCTGGAATTTCTGGATAAATCATATTGTAACCATTACGATATGCATTATACATATTATCTGTAAAATAATCATAATCTGCATCACTTAATGATTCAGTAAACTCTTCCATACTGCAATTAGCTTTTGGTAATCTAAAGTACATTGATGTAGATCCATCAAAGAATGTACCACCATTGGCATCAATCTTAACAGCTAATGCTGGATCTATTACTGGTTCACCATATACAAGTACATGTACATTACTTAAAGGATTTCCTTTTCCATCATTTACTGAAATAATAAATGACTTGCTCCACGCATTTGCATGATATACTCCAAACATTACTAATAGAATTGGTACTATTACTAATGATTTCTTTTTATCTTTACTAATAACTAAGAAACTTATTCCTAATACTAATAATACAATAGCAACAATAATTACGGATCTACTAGTTTGAGGATTACTTAGTCCTTTATAATTTACAAAGCTAAAATTATTAGCTTTTGATAAATCTACTCTTGCTTCTCTTAAATTAGTAGAATATCCATCTGGTACTTCTTGTAATATTCTTAGTTTTCCTTGTTCTGCCCATCCAGTTAAATATACTTTTCCTTCACTATCTGTATAACCGTCATACAATAATTTTTCTTTAATATCCTTTAACATTGAGTATGATTCAACTACATCTTCATCTCCATTAGGATATGTTAAGAAATATGTAACACCCTCTGTTGGAATTTCTTCGGCATGTACAAATGGCATAACGAAAAATCCAAATAAAAAAACAAACATAATTAGAAAATATTTTTTCATAACGCACTTCCTATCCTATATATAATTATAAGGCCTTTAAAAGTTGTAGTCAAACAAAAAAAGAAGATTTCTATCTTCTTTTTAATCAAATTTAAAATCGAAATCAAATGGATCTTCTTCTTCTGGTTCTGTTTCGTCTAGTGACATATCATTGAATTTCTTAGCATTTATTTCTCTTTCACGACTAACGCCATTACTCATTAGAATAGATTCTTCTACTTCTTCAATTGCGAATGTAGTTTTCTTTTCATCTTTACCTTTCATTACTAAACTTGATTTAACTGTTGTGACAAAACTTTCTGCATCAATATAATTAATTAAATCTAGGAGTGCTTGATTAAACTGAAAATCAAGAATACCTTTTTCTTCTGATATATGTTTAATCTTCTTAGCTAATTCTACTATCTTTTTATCTGTAGATAATTGAGCTAACATCATCTTATTCTTATTATTATTTGATTCTAATTCTAGTTTCTTTAAATTTGCTTGATAAATAACATTTTTATAAGCTTGAGTAAAGAATGATAAAGCAAATGCTAAAAATATAATAAAGTTACGTAATGATTCATTTAATAATAGATTTACTACAGGAATCTTTTCAATAAATCCTCCAAAGAATCCAAATGCTAACATTGTAAATATTGGTAGAATATTTAGCATTGTATTACCATTACTAAAACATTGAATTAAAGTTAATAATAATGTAGATAAAGCTATACCTATTAATAGTCCATTACCTGTTTCATAAAAGCATGATATAAATCCAATTACAATAATTGCAAATGCAAATGATAAAACTATACTATTATTTGTAAGTTCTCTCTTTATTTCTTCTTTATGTTCTTCCATAAAAATATCTTTTTTAGATTTCTTAACCATAAACCCACCTCTAATTGCCATTTATTATAATTCCAAACAAAAAGAAAAGCAAGTTATTCTGCTTTTACTTCATCTCTAAATTCATATATTGCTTTACTTTTTACTAAATAAATGATCATTTCTAAACAATAATCATAATATTTCTTTAATTTATAAGTACTTAAACTTTTATATTTCTTATCAATATCCCCTATTATACCCATTTTTGTAATTATAGTTTTAATACTTGAATATACTGAAGGATTATATACTTTATATTTATCATTAATTATATTATAGATTTTATTTAGAATTATTCTTTTCATCTTAATACCTTTATTTGAAGGTAGATTATAACTCATAATTAGAGGATATAAATCATTTGGTACTAGTTCCATTAAATTATCATATTCTATATCCTTATTTAATATATAAATCTTATCATCTATATCATAGATAGAATATCCTAGATTATCTATAATTATTGGAATGTTATGAAATAGAATACTACTAGCTTTATCACTAAATGTTATACTCTTATACTTTTTAGATTCTAATAATAAATTTATATTTAAAATAAACTCTAAAAATGATAAGAAGTTTTCTTCATGAATCTTTTTATTATTTAGATTTATTCCGATACTTTCTAAATAACTATATACATCTAAATATGTCCCTCTATATTCCCAATTATGAAATAGATAAGAATTAATGAACTCAAAATAAGAATAACTATTCTTTTCATATATTAAACATTTACTTGATAATACTTTAATTATTTGTAAATACTCGTCTTTATAAGTATTTTTATTTTCTTTTAAAAAGATTGGTATTCTCATATTCATCACCTAGAATCATATTAATCTTTATCGAAATAAAAATCAATCGAACATTTTATTTTTATCTATAAGATTTTTTAATATAGTAGTATAATTAATAATAAGAAAGGAGAATAATAATGAAAAAGAAAGGAAATAAGTTATTCCCTATATTAGGAATCGTTGGTTTTGCGTTATATATTTTATTATATTTAATAATTCTTATTTATAACTTCTCTGTTGGTAACTATTTTGTTGATAATATTCCAGATATGATATTTAGATTCTTATCTACTTTAGTATTAGATGGAATTATAATTGTATTCTTAATTGTTAGTATGACAAAATATAGAACTACTACTATTACAAATATACTTTCATTAATTGCAATTGTATTATTGCTTATTTTAAATGTTAAAGATCTTGTATCACAAATAATGTTTATGTCTAAGACTGCAGAGCATATGTTTAGTTATCCTGCTTATCTTATTCAAGAAATAAGTTATCTAATGCAAGACATTACAACTTTATTATTCCATGTATGGGTAGGATTAAGTATTTTAGGATTAACAATAAAGAAACATTTCCCATATAAAATATTTACTATTCTTGCATTTGTTGCGATTGGATTTATTGCTTTATCAATGATGGGTATGCATATTGGAAGTATAATGATTTATTTAAATATTAGAGTGGTATTCTCTGAAACTTTATATTTCTTAAGAAATATAGATATATTATTATTCCTAATAGCTTTAACAATTACAATATATAAGAATTCAAAAGAGATCTAAGATCTCTTTTTCTTATACAAAAAAAGAGGCCGTTAAGTCTCTTTCCTGTTTTAAAAAGTAAATTCTAATAAATCGAACTACTCATAAAGAAAAGAAATTAATCTGTCAAATTAATTTCTTTCTGCAAACGACCATTAATAAAATATCTATGCATCGATAAATTATTAATATATCCACTTAAATAAGTTTTGACTTTCTTACTCTCATTTACTTTACTGTTTGCTGTAATGATAATAGAAGGTGAATGAGATAATATATACAGGTATTACTATATCATAAATAACTTTATCTATAGTTAATAGATTATTAATTATGTACTTTATTATTATATTGGGTAATTATTATATTAGATAATTATTATATTTGTAGTTATTATATTTGAATTATTATTTTTTTAAATTATTATTTTTTATTATATTTTTATTTATTATGTTACCATAATACATTATTTTATATAATAATTTGATATTTAATAATAATTTGTTTTTTTAATAATAATTTTGTTTTTAATATAATAGTTTGTTAAATATAATAGTTATTTTTATTAATATAATAGTTATTTGTTAATATAATAATATTTCTATATTTAATAATTTATGTTAGTACATAAAATTATAAAATATAGCTGTTAACATACTTATATATATTAATAAGTGTAACCTATGTGTGATAATATTCCTTTTATTGAAATATTATCGGGTTAGATAATATTATGTTTTTTTATTTTTTATAATATTACCTATACTATTATTGATTACAGGTATTCGATAAATATACTTGTATCTTTAATAGTAATTTAAGTATACTACACATTTATAAAAATGCAATAGTTTTTTAAAAATTTGTCGAGTGGTGCTGTAAAGTGAAATTTGTAAATGTATAATCTTACACTATTTTCCCTTTATATATCAACAAAGTTATATTTTTTACTATGTGTAAATATTAATTGACAAATTATAAAAAATTTATATAATAATGTGTCGATGGGAGGTAAATATATGGGATTTACTATAGAAGACTTATTAACTGCTATATTAAATGCAGAATTAGATACTGATGAAAAAACTCAACTACTTACAAATATATTTAAAAATGGTCAAACTGAACCTGAAGTATTTATTATAAAGAACGAAACAAAAGATCTATTTGAATGTTGGAGAAGAGTTTGGGATGCAGATAATGGTAGATATGAAGTAGTACCTGCTTATGATAATGCATTAGATACAGTTAATGCTTATACAGAGTCAGTTAGAGAAAATAAAAGAGCTAAATAATAGCTCTTTTTTTATATTCTTTTTACATAGTATCCTTTAGTTTGTTCTTGATAGCCTATTTCTTTATACATTTCAGTTAGTTTAGTACATGTTGGATGAAGAGATGAATACTCATAATTATGTTTTAATATTAGTTCTATTGCTTTCTTATGATTAAATATTTCTAGTAAGAATCTTCTACCTATTCCTTTACCACTTCTTTGATATGACTCTTTTAAAAACAAATAATAGACATATAAAGTATTATTGTATTCTCCTAGATAACATCCACCTATTTTTTCGTCTTCTGTTTCTAGAGAAAACGCAATCATCTTACCATTTTCAATATGTTTTTTAAAAGTATTAATGGCATTTTCTTTTAGATGAAATGCTTCTTTTCTAATTTGTTCTACTTCATCTAAATCAGAGTCATTACAAACTATTCTTATTTTATACATAGTATCCCCTCTTTTGGAAAGCAATATTATAACACATTACTATAAATAAAAAAAGAGAATTATAAATTCTCTTCTAAAAAGTCATTTTCACAAGTAAGATTTATCTTTAATTCTTTTAATGTTTTTCTATCACTACCTGTTACTATATATGTTGAATGAGCTTCTAATCCTTGAAGCTTTTTAATATTCTTTAATGCTTTATAAGCTACTGGGTTTGTTACTGAACAAATACTTAAAGCAGTTAATACTTCTGATAAAGTTAATCTTTCATTATTACCCATATCTTTCTTTAATTTTAGAATTGGTTCTAGAACTGTTGGAGATAATAAATAGATATCTGGAATTCTACTTATATGCTTTAGAGCATTTAATACTGCAGTACCTGCTGGGGTCATTAAATCAGTTTGTTTTCCAGTAATAATTCTATTTCCTGTATCGATTGCAATTACTGGTAATCCATTTTCTTTTTCTTTCTTTTCTAAAGCAGGTTTTATAACATCAAGATAGTTTTCATCTATCTTTAATTCATTCATTAATAATTTAATCTTTTTATATGTATCTTCATCACAAAGACCCATTTTATAATTATTTAATTCATTATAGTATCTTCTTACTATTTCTTTTTTAGATGCTTCTTCTACTACACTTTCATTTGTAATACAGAAACCTACCATATTTACTCCCATATCTGTTGGTGAATTATAAATATCTTTTTTAGATACTTTACTTAAAATATTTTTTAGAATTGGGAATGTTTCTACATCTCTATTATAGTTAACTGCAATTGTTCCATATTTTTCTAAATGGAATGGATCAATCATATTTACATCTTTTAAATCTGCTGTTGCAGCTTCATAAGCTAAGTTTACTGGATGTTTTAGAGGTAAGTTCCATACTGGGAATGTTTCAAATTTAGCATAACCAGCATTAACTCCTCTTTTATTTTCATGATAGATTTGAGATAGACAAGTTGCTAGTTTACCAGAGCCTGGTCCTGGAGCATTTACTAATATTAATTTTTTAGTTGTTTCAATGTATGGATTTGCTCCATAGCCTTCTTCTGAAACGATTGTATCTACATCTGTTGGATACCCTTTAGTGAATGTATGAATATAGGTTTTAATGCCATTACGATTAAGTTTCTTAATAAATTTATCGACACTTACTTGGTTCTTATAGAGAGTCACTACGACACTATTTACAGAAAATCCCATTTTCTTAGAATTATTAATTAACTTTAATATTTCTTGATCATAAGTAATGCCATATTCTCCTCTTGTTTTATTTTTTTCAATATCTCCGGCATTAATACAAAAGATTATTTCTAGATCTTTTTTTAATTCTTTAAACATTGATATTTTTACATCGTTTTTAAAGCCTGGAAGAATTCTTGCGGCATGAGAGTCATCAAACAATTTACCTCCTACTTCTAGATATAACTTATCAAATAATGTGAATCTTTCTTTAATTTTTTCACTTTGAATTTTTACATATTTTTTATTATCAAAACCTATTTCCATTTTTTCACCTTCTCATTAATCATACAACATTTTTTAAAACAAAAAAAGAGAAAATTATTCTCTTTCACGTTTTTTTAATAATACTTTTTTTAGAACTTTTTCTTCATGTTCTTGATATGTAATTGGAAGACCATAAGTTATTCTTGTTTCAAATGAATAATCTTTTTTATCTACCCTATTCTTTAACCAATGATAATTATGATACATTCCTGTTTTTCTTAAAAATTCATATGTTGGAGCATCTAAATAATATCTATTATTTAAGTATCCTCTAATATATGCATAATATAAATTAGATCTTGCGGTTAATAAATCATCTGTTTTTCTTTGATTCTTTAAAAAGTTTACCATATACTTCCAAGCTTTTATTTCGGCTAATCTTTCTCCTGGATCAATTTCATAGTTTTATTTCTTATTAAACTTTAAATAAGGCCAACTAAGATTATCTAGATTTGGAAATCTATCCATTCCCATCATCATTGCATAATCTCTTAGAGAGTAATTTATTATTAGAGATTCTATATCATCTCTTCCTTCATAAAACTTTTTTAGGGCTCTGGCATGTTCCATTTCATGTCTTATTACTTCTAGAGCATTTAATTGTTCATTGCCACCTTGTCTTTCAATATTTTTTTGATTTATTCTAATTACTCTATTTTCATTTGAATATGTTCCAAGATTCTTTTCACTCGCCCTAACCACTCTAAAATCATTTATAAAAGGTTCTAATTCAGGTTCTTCTCTTATCATAATATTGAAACTATCTTCTATAAATCTTTTTGTTAGAGGAGTATTCTTTTCTTCCATAAACTTTTCATATAATGGCTTAGACATAAATACACCTACTATTTTTTATCTTCTTCTTCGTCGGAATCAATTATTCTTAATATTTTTCTTTGATTCTTTAAGATTTCTTCCATTTTATGATGAAGATCTTCTAGTATAAGTTCACTTTTCAAATCTGTACGATAATCATTTTGGTTTCTTAAACTGTCTTTAGCTGCTTGTCTATTTTGACTCATCATAATTACTGGTGCTTGTAGTGCAGCAATACAAGATAATACTAAATTAAGTAAGATAAATGGATATGGATCTACTTCTGAACCATTTGTTAATACATATGAATTAATAACAACCCAAAGAATTAAAAATCCAGAAAAGCAAATAATGAATTCCCATGATCCGGCAATTTCACTTAGTTTATCTGCTAGACGATCTCCATTAGTCATCTTTGCTTCTTCTTGTTTATCTACATCAATACTAATTGGTTGATCTACTAATAAATCTAATAATTCTTCTTCATCTTGTGCTTCTAATTCATTGTTCTTTAATAGCATTTTAACTATTTCTTTTTTTGTTAGTCTCTTTTCCATATTATCACCATAATCAGTATAACAAAAAAAAGAATGAATTTCATTCCTTTTTTTATTTTTTTAGATTTCTATTAATTCGTATTCTTTTGAGCCTAATCCTAAAGATTCAGCATATTCTGTAATATGTCTTCCACATCTTGTATCGATTCTCTCTTCAATATCTTTTGTTCCTTCTTCATGAGTTGCCCAAATAGCATCAATAAATGCTTGATCATTTGCAACTGGATCTAAGCTTCCAAATATTCCAATGTCTCCAATTACTGGATCTCCTTGATGAGCATCGCAATCACAATCTACTGAGATAGCATTAGCAACTGTAATATAAACAATTGGCTTATTGTTTTCTTTTAGGTAGTCTGCAACTGCAGTAGCAGCTTCTGCCATTGATTCAATAAAGTCTTCTTGTTCATACTTAGCACTCCAGCATAGATCTGGATCTTCTGTTTGACCACAACTGTGAATATATGCTTTTCCATTACGTGAAGCGATACCAATTGATTGATTTTTTAAGTTTGCTCCAAAGCCTCCCATTGCATGACCTTTTCCATGAGCTAAATTTAATATAGAATCATAGTTTTTAAAGTTTTCTCCAACTATATCATATTTTAGATGTTTTCCATTATGTACTGGTATTTTAAATTCTCCATCTCCATCCATAATGTCTACATCAGCAAATGAAGTAAATCCATGTTCTTCTGCTACTTTTAAATGATCTTCTTTAGTGTTTCTTGCACCTGGATATGCAGTATTACATTCAATAATAGTACCATTTAGTTTTTTTACTAACGGAGCAATTAAATCAGCTTTTAAATATCCTTTTGCTCCTTTTTCTCCGGTAGATACTTTTACTCCTACTTTTCCAGTTAATTCTACTCCTAATGCTTCATAGATTTTGATTAAGCTTTCAGGTGTAATATCTTTTGTGAAAAAAACTTTTGACATATAATCCTCCTTATTACAATTGTCTTTTTATTCTTTTTAATAAAGTTCTTTTGTTATGTAATAATACATAAAGTAACTTTTTAATACCTTTTGCTTCTGAATAGTTATAGTAAATTAATGTTTTACTTGTTTTTGGTAATAGACCAAATTCTCTATCGTTTTCTTCATTCATACTTATAAAGTTAAAATATTCATCTGCATTTATATTATAAACTTTTATAAAGAAGTCTTTTACTGAGTAATCAAATTTAACACTAAAACTATCTGTATAATCTAATCTTATATCTTTTGGTTCTACAAGACCATTTGATTCTATTCTAATATTAGATCCTCTTCTTACTTTAAAATTAACTTCTATTTTATGTTCTTTATGATAAATATGTCTTAATGTATAATACATTATTTTTTTCTTATGTACTTTTCTTCTTCTATTTTCAAAATACATTAAACTATTATAAGCTTTTAAATAATTAATTTTATTACTTGTCATTAAAGCTGTTTTTATTCTTTTTGCTGATTGTTCACTTGAAAAGTATTCTTTATATTTACTTGAATTTAAAAACTTTTCAATATTCTTTATATAATGTTCATATGTTTTTTCATCCATATTTACTAAATAATTATATAAATCATCGTATGTTTTAAAGTCTCTTTTATCAATAAAGCATTCTTTTGGAATATAATCTGTTACATTATCTGCACCTAAATAGATTGGAACTGTTTTTGCTTTAAAACAGTCAAATATTTTTTCTGAGATATATCCATTTTGATTTGTATATGAATCGTAACTAAAAGCAAATTTATATTTACTTAGAATATCTAATTTCTCTTCTCTTTCTACATAGCCTTTATGAATCTTATTATATTTTTTACTCCATAAACCACCATATAAATCAAAATCATCTTTATGCTTTTTTAAGAAATAATTTGCTACTTTTACTCTTTCTAGGTAGATTGAATGTTCATCTTCTTTAATATTTGATCTATTAAAATATTTTGTGTAATTATAATAATTTAATAGTTTTATTACACTATCTTTAGTTGTATTATTAGAAATCATTGTGATTAGTCTTCTATCTTTAAAATCATGTTTATATTCTTTTTCTTTACTATAGAAGTTTGCAATATTTCCTTTAATAAACTTTTTGTTATCTACTATATCATCATCAAATGTAATTATTTTACTAAATATATTAGCAAGATTTTCCATACCTTTGGCATCATGATTTTTAGCATGACCTGTTACTGGCTCATAATTTATATAGACACTTTTTTCTAGAAGCTTTTTATTATATAACTTCCACATTATATCTAGATTTTGATAAAAGATATTATCAAAGAATAAAACATAATCTACATTATCTAAATCTACTCTGTCATATGTATGAATTTCTATATCATCTTTTTCTAATAAACATTTTAAATAGTATTCCCATGATGCAGTATTTTTAAACATACTATCATTTAATTCTGTACCTAAAAATGGATAGTAACATACTATTTTCTTTTTCATCTACTTCACCCCAAACCTACATGTTATTTAAGTTCTGTAATATTAATTACTTCTTGTTCTTTATTATATTCGATTTCTACTTGTTCTCCTTCTTTTAAGAATGGTAATCTGTTTTTATTTACTTTAATTGATACTTTATATTTTTGATTATTTTGATCTGTGAAATAGTAAACTGTATTACCATCAATTATTACTTCTTTGATACCATAAACATTAATTGTCTTAGTATTTTTACTTGTTCCTGATTCTTCTCCCATTTGAGTTAAATAAGCATCAGCTGCTGCTTCTATTCCTTTAGAGGCATCAGTTACTACTACTTTTTGATAGTCTACTACATCTACAAAGGCATACATTTTAACTAGTCCAGCATTATCTTTTAGACTTATTAAATATGTTGGCTGTCCATTTAAATTAATTAATAATGGGAATGTTGATGTATACTTCATTTGTTGTACTTGACCTTTTGCAGAGTCCATTGCAGAGTACTCTTCTGCTCCAGCAACACTATAGAAGTTTGTTTCTTTAGTTCTCATATTTGTAAGAATAAATCCAATATTTGATTCATCTGCTAAAACTGATGTAATACCAGTATATAGATATACATCATCATTAAATGCTAGATAGTTATATCCTGTAGTAGTTGCGACTACATCTCTTTGAGTAAATACTGAGTTTAAATATCCATTTTTATATGCTCCCCAGTCATTTACTTGTTCTAGAATTAATTCTGCTTCATATACATGATCTACCCATGAAGGTACATCTTTTAATTTATAATATTTTGATTCTCCATTAATTGGATTAAATATTACTACTCCAGTTACTTCTCTTCTTTGATTAATTCCATGATATTTAACTACACTTGCAACCCAATATGGATTACCAGAATTATCTATTTCAAAGTTAATTGCATCAAAGTTTTTAGTTGGATAACTAAATTGTAATTTACGATATAGGTTTTCATTAAATAATGCTGAAGGTGCATATTTTAATCCTTTATCTAATTTAATTAGTTTTGCTTTACCTGTTGTAGAATTAACTGTAATATAGCCTGTAATACCTTTATCACGGTTTGTAAACCATTTTATTGTTCCATTATATTCTAGAGGTGTAACTCTTATAATTTCGTCGTTATAATTGATTTGAGTGTACTCATCTGATACATCATACTGTGATACTAATTCACTCATACCACCCATTACACGATCTCCTAATTTAGATGATGATTTTTTATCTAGTAATGGTAATTTATTAAAGTCTACTTCTGGTAGATCTTCTTGGAATGTTTTAGTTGTATCTATTTCAATTCTCTTATAATACTTTTTGGCATTTAACATTGCAGAGTTAAGTATTGCGACTAAAACTAAAATAATTATAATTGCTGGTACTGCTAACCATAATTTCATTATCTTATGATTTTGTACTGATATTTTTCCTGTTTGTAAATCTTCTATTACTAATCCTGTATGGAATACTGTTTGACATATTAAAAATACTACTAGTACTGAAATAATATACATCCATAAACCTAGATTATGAATATCTAATGCAGGATAAGAAATATAGTAATAAATACCTGCGAATAAAAGTGAAATAATTATACTTTTTAATAAACCGTGTTTCTTAAAATCTTTCTTTTTTCTTTTCATAGTATCAACTCCTTAATCTATTATAACAAAAAAAGCGAGTAAAACCTACCCACTTTACTTAATTATTTCTTCTTTCTAGTTACTAATACTATTATTAAGACTGTTATTCCTACTACAAATAGTATTCCAACTACTCCTACTCCAATTAGTATGGGTAGTATTTTCTTTAATGGTTTTAGATTATCTTTTTCTACTACATAGTCATCTAATGAATCATTATAAGCATCGTCTGCATATGAATCATCTGAATTATTCTCCGGTATATTAAAATCATATATTGAGTTTTCATTATTTTTTTCTCTTTCATATATTTTTAATACATCATATCTATCTGCTGCTTTTTCTTTATATAGTTTTTCTATTTGAGTTTCAAAGTCTTTATTATAGCTATCTAGATAGCCAATCCAAGATTTATCTCCAATAACTATGTATGGAACTCCAGTTGCTTCATCTTCTTCTCCATTTATTACAGCGAAAGCATACATTAGTCTTGCGTTACTTTCATCATTCCATACTTCATATGGTTTAATCTCAAACATATTTCCATATTCAGTAGACTCTAGAGAGTCAAAAAACATTTTTGCTTCGGCACAATGTGGACATCCATCTCCATGAAAGAAGTATACTGGTACTTTTTCTTCTGCGAATACTCCAAATGGTAAAATAAATAATCCTAATAATAATGTTAATAATAATTTCTTCATAATCATTCTCCTTACTCTTTTTATATTATATCAATAATGAATTATTTTATAAAGATTTATATTTATAAGTTAAACAAATTTTGTTGGTTATCTTTACATTTGTTGGGAAACTGATATAATAAAGCTAGGTGGTGTTCTTATGGATAATAAAAAAGAAGATTTAAGAATTGTAAAAACAAAAGCTAGTTTATATAGAGGTCTTATGGCTCTTATGAAAGAAAAGCCTTTTGAACAAATAAAAGTATCTGAAATATGTTCTTCTTCATATGTTAATAGATCTACATTTTATGATCATTTCAATGATAAGTTTGAACTATTACAATCATTATTACTTGATCTTAGTTCAGAACTAACTAATACTATGGTTATTACTAATCCTACAAATAATCCTCAAGAATATTTTAAGGAGATGCTTACAATACTTTTAAATCATGTTAGTGAGAATCTTGAAATATATTCTGCTGTTGCAAAAATAAATGGTAATTCTATTGCGATAGATATGACAATGGATACTATTGTTAATCTAACTATAAAAGATATTGAAAAGAATAATATTAATAATACTGATTTACCTACAAGAACTTTTGTCTTATTCTATACTTCTGGATTTATAAGTGTAATTGCAGACTCAGTTAAAGATCCTAAGACATTTGATCCTGATAAGATATTAAAAACATTATTAATGTTTATTCCAGATAATAAATAAAAAAGACCAATTGGTCTTTTTATTTTTCTATTTCTAGTGATCTTAATATATCTAAGATCATATCATCTGTAAAATAATCTAATTTATAGAATGTTAAACAATATAGTTTATCATTTTTTATTATACATACTTGTTTATATGTATCAGTTTCATACATATATCCAGTTAAATCTCCTTCAATATAAGTTACATTATCAAGACTAGGAAGATTAGTCTCCACAAAGTTAAAGAAATAATTTTCTTTAATTTTTATTATTGGAGTAGTAAATTTACCATCTTCTTTTTCTCTTTCTCTAATAAACTTAATTAATTCTACATCGTTTGTAATATTATTTTTATTTAAATAATATTCTCTTAATAAATTAGATATATATAATGGGAAATGATTAAATTCATAATAATAACTTGATTCATCATAATTCTTTATACTATGAATTTGTGTTTCAAATTGACCCATCATAAATGCTGCATTAATTTGATTTTCTGCATCATATAATAAATAATATTCATAATTTGAATCAGAGTCTCCTGCTTCAAATTCAGTAAAATAATTCTTTATTTTCATTTTATAAGAATCTGAGTATGATTCAAAATAATCAGTATTTGCTTTTTCTTCTTCAGTATATGAATTTACTGTTAAGACTTTACCAATATTATATTGTTTACTATATACATCATTATCCATAAATAAATCTTGTGTATATACAATAAATAGTTTTACTACAATATAAATAATTATATAGAATATAGCGGTTAGAGCAATGAACTTTGTACGTGACATTTTATTTTCCATAATCTAACCCCCTTATATAAATAGCATAACTGTGAAGATTGCAATAGCAAATAAGTATATTGAGAATCTCCATAATTTGCCTCTTTCTACTATCTTTGTTAACCAATTATATGAAATATATGTTAATAATCCTGCAGCTATCATTCCAATTAAATAATATAGGATCATATTAATATCAGCACTTTGTGCTTTAAATTCAGTAAATCCTGAAATCATTGTTCCTAAACTAACTGGTAAATATAACATGAAAGAATATTTTAAAGCCGTTTTATTATCGAAACCATTTAATAAACATCCTACTAGAGTCATACCACTTCTTGAGATTCCTGGTACTATAGCAACTGCTTGATAAATACCAATTAAAATTGCATCTTTAATAGTAATATCTTTATCTTGTTTTTCTCCTTCAGAGTCCATTGCAAGTAATAAAGCTACTCCTGTTACAAAGAATCCTAATCCAACTAAGAAAATATTTCTAGCTAGAACTCCTTCTAAGATATCTTTTGTAAAGAATCCTAATACTGCTACTGGAATAGTTCCAATTACTAATAACCAACAATATTTAAATTCTTCTTTGCATTCTTCTCCTTTAGTTTTAATGTACTTAAAGAATCCTTTAATCAATTTAATTACATCTTTTTTAAAGATTAATAGTATTGCAATAAAAGATGCAAAGTTTAAGAATATTTCTAGACTTAAATCATTAAAGATAGTTGTATTAATAATAGCTTTAATAATATAGATATGACCACTACTAGAGATTGGTAATGGTTCTGTAATACCTTGTAAAATTCCTAAAATTATGTATTTAATTATGTCCATATTCTTCCTCCTACTATGTATTATAACATAAACTTCTTATATTAATATTAAAAATATACCAAATATTATAATTGAGGTCAAATCAAATGATAATATTAATTTATTTTGTAATAATCTTCCTAATAAATGATTAATATAAAATCCTATTATTGATACTATTCCTAAACCTAATACTACTGATATTGGGTATAAATATAATAAGATAAATATTAATGTTATTACTTTAGATGCTGATAATAAATATTTTATTTCTATTACTTTATCTAATGAATCTATTATTATTTCTAAGATACATTCAAATATTAATAATCCAAATAATATCCATTTAAAACTATTAGGTAATAATAAACAAAAATTAATTATTACTAATAGAGATACTACATCAAATATAGAATTTGATAATCTATCTAATACTATTTTAGATGTAGATTCATCTTTATGATACATAATACTTTTTAAAATATAATAAGTTATTCCTAATCCCCCATAAATACTTAATAATACTCTTGTTAGTGTATTATTTTGAAATATTAATGATAAAACCATTATTGGGACTATAAGTACTGCGGTAATAATTGAAATAACCATATTGTAATTACTTTGTTCCATAATAATTCTCCTATAATACTTCTTTTAATTTTTCTATTGCTCTACTTCTATGAGATACACTATTTTTTTCTTCTTCAGTAGACTCTCCAAATGTTTTATCTAAATCATCTGAATGGAACATACAATCAAAGCAGAAATCTTTATTTCCTAATTCTTCATCTATAATAGTTCCATACGTCTTTCCAACAAATATTTGCTCTTTGCCTTCTTCATCAATAAAAGCAATTGTACAGATGAAGTATGCAGTTCTATCTTTTCCTTGTAAATCTTCTCTTAATTTTGCTCTATTCTTTTCATTATCATGATCACCAGCATATCTTGCACTATATATTCCTGGAGCACCATTTAGTGCTTCACAACATAGACCTGAATCATCAGCAACTACTGCATAATCTAAATTCTTGTCATTTAAATACTCTTTAATTGTTCTAGCTTTGATCAATGCATTTTCTTCAAATGTTTTACCAGTTTCTTCAATATCTTCTGTAAAACCGATACTTTCTAATGTTAGTATTTCTACATTACCTAACATTTCTTTAAATTCTTTTACTTTATGCTTATTATTAGAAGCAAGTACTATTTTTCTCATAGAAAACACCTCAATTATTATTTTAACATAAAAAAATACAAATCTCTTTGTATTTTTTATTTAAATGCTTTTATTAAGTTATTTATTAAACCTTTTTGTTTTACTAATGTATATAAATTAGGATCATCTATTACACATCTTAGAGCTGATGATAAGATATCGTTTGTTTCTCCTGGGGCTAAATAGAATTTTCCTTTAGGATATGTATAATCAAAGAAGAATATTGGTATTTGCATTTCATAGTCTATTGTAACTAATTCTGAATTATAATCTGCTAAAGGTATATCTTTTTTTAGTCCATATAGAGATGTTATAAAGAATGAGTGTTTATTTTCAGAAACATCTGCAATTAGTCCAATAATTGGATCCATCTTTTGTAATCCTTCTTTTAATTTATTAATATTACTTGATACATCCATATGATAATCAAAAATTATTAAATCATATGGTGTAGTATTAATTAATTGTTCAATAAATTCTTTTTGATATAATCTATCATCTTTTAAGATAAAACTTATATTAGGATTATTTACACTATTCATTCCATTAGCATAAAAATTAACTAAATTTATATTTTTTTGATCTGTAATAATTAGAGCTTTTTTATTATATTTTTCTAAAGTCTTTGCTAAAGAATTAGTATACTCAATACTTTCTAAGAATGATGGAATATTGTATTTAGTATCTAATTTTAATAATGAATATATTGGTAATGTTACTTCTGTTTTATATACTTCTGGAGCCATTTGATATATTCCTGTAATTAAATTATCATAATTATTCTTTCTTGTATTAAAGAATAAAATTGTATCTCCATTGGAAATAAAACATTCATTAGTTGCACAGAAACCTTCTACTTCACAAGGTCTTATTTTAGCATCTCTCAAATTTTGTAATTTTTTTTCTGTTTCAGTCCATCTTTCACAAGAACAATAGAATAATAATCTTTTTAAATAATCTGTTTCTTTTTTAGTTAATTCATCTGGTAAATATTCTTTACCCATAATAAATCCTACAGTCATATGATTATGTAAATGGAACTTAATATAATTTATAATTTGTGTTAAATTATCATATTCTGAAACTGTTTGTTGGGATAGAACTAAATGTAAGAATATTTGTTGATTAGCTCCAATAGTTAATGTATTAACTAAGTTATTAATCTCTTCTATTACTCTATCATTAGTTGGTTCTAAGAAAATATGAATCTTAGAGTTTTGTCTTTTAATTGATTCTCCAAATTGTTGATATGTTGGATTAGTTAAAATATTTTGATTCATAACATTATTATGAACAAATTCTAATTCATATTTATATGTTTCTCCTAAGAAGAATCTTTGATATGCATCTTTATATTCTAGAGAACTTGTTATAGCAGTAGTAAAATATGATGTTTCTTTTACTCTACCTAATTGTGGCATAAGTTGATCTAAATCTATACTATAACTTCCTGGTTTCTCTATACCTAATCCATTAATTAAAAATATGATACTTTTCTTCATATTATCACCTTATTCTTATTATATCTTTTTTTATATATAATTGTAATAAAAAAACGTAAAAACTATTTGCTTTTACGTTAATCATCTAATCTTGGAGTTAATATTTCATATCCATCTTCTGTTACTAATATAGTATGTTCATAGTGAGCAGCTGGAGAATGATCTTGTGTTCTTACTGTCCAACCATCATCTTCTTGATAAATAAATCTATGACCATATGTTAACATTGGCTCAATACAAATTACCATTCCTGGTTTTAACATTGGACCAGTATTTGGAATACCAAAGTTTGGTACTTCTGGCTCTTCATGCATATCAGAACCAATTCCATGTCCACAAAGTTCTCTTACTACTCCAAGGTTATGTTCTTCTGCATATTTTTGTACTGCATAAGAAATATCTCCTATTCTGTTTCCTGGCTTTACTTGTTTTACTCCTTCATATAGAGCTTTTTCAGTATGTTCCATTAAGTATTTCTTTTCATCACTTACTTCACCTACTGTATATGTCCATGCTGCATCTCCTTGATATCCTTTATAACCAATTACAACATCTATTGTAATTATATCTCCATCTTGTAATACATCTTTTTTATATGGAATTCCATGAACTACTACATCATTAATACTTGTACATAATGTAGCTGGAAAACCTTCAAATCCTTTACATGTAGGTACTGCATCATGATCTCTAATAAATTTTTCACATAAAGCATCTAATTCATAAGTAGAAATTCCTGCCTTGATATATGGTTTAATAAATTTATGCATTTCTGATACAAGCATTCCTGCATGTCTCATTAATTCTATTTCTCTTTCACTTTTAATTGTAATCATAAAATCACCGAAATAATTGTATAACAAAAAGAAGACTATTTCTAGCCTTCTTGTTTTTTATTGTCACATATCATATTACTCATATCATTTACTTGTTTTTTCATTTTTTTAAGTTCTTCTGGATGATCTTTAAAATAGAGACAACCAATGACTGTTAGTCCTACTCCTAATCCTAACATCTCTAACATGAGCATTTTCATTTAATCACCTCAGTATTAGTATGAGTAATTATTTCTAAATTATACCATTTATTAAATAATCTTTAATTGTTGTCCTACGAATATCTACTTCAGTGTTTTTAGAGGCATATTTTAAAGCATTAATATCTCCTATTAGATATAGCTTCTTTTTAGCTCTTGTTACTGCAGTATAAATTAATTTTTGATATAACATTCTTTGATATCCTTTAACTAATGGTAAGACTACTACATCAAATTCTGATCCTTGAGACTTATGAATACTAATTGCATAAGCTAATCTAAAATTATCAAAATTAGCTGGAGTATATTTAACTACATTACCATCAAAATCTATTCTTATTTCTTTTTTAGTATTTGTAGTTATTTCATCAATTATACCTATATCTCCATTATAAACGTTATCATCTGGCATATTAGTCAATTGGATTACTTTATCATTTTCTCTTAGGACTACGTCACTTTGTTTTAATTCTTTTAATACTTTACTTTTAGGATTATCTATTTCTTGGACTTGTTTATTTATTTCATCTATTCCATTTAATCCTTTATACATAGGTGCTAGAATTTGAAATTTCTTATAATTTAAATCTTTATATGTAGTCGCAATCTCAGATATATAATTCATTACTTCACTATCTAAACATTTAATAAATGTTAAATCTTCATCTACGTTAAATCTTGATTCATCTATTTCTTTTCTTCTTATATCATAAGCTAAATTAATAATATTTGATTCTTTGTTTTGGCGATATAGCTCTTTTAACTCTACTACATCTAAGGCATTACTTTCTATTAAATCATGTAGAACTTGTCCTGGACCAACGCTAGGCAATTGATGATCATCTCCTACAATTACTATTCTACAATTGCTTGATAATCCTTTTAATAGATTAGCAAATAAATATGTATCTATCATACTAGATTCATCTATTATTACTAATTCTACTTTAGATTTATTATACTGATTTACTTGAAATCTATTTGTTTCTTTAGACCATTTTAAAAATCTATGAATTGTTGATGCTGGAAGAGAAGTTGCTTCACTCATTCTTTTTGCTGCTCTACCTGTAGGAGCTAGTAAAGCAATATTTGATATTAGTTTTTCATATGATAGTTTATTCATCATACGATATAGTTCACATATTCCTTGAAGAATAGTTGTTTTTCCTGTACCTGGGCCTCCAGTAATAATAACTAGATCTTTAGTAATACTTTTCTTTATTGCTTCTAATTGTTCATTATTATACTTAATTCCAAATACATCTTCTAATGCATTTAGATTATCATCTAACTTCTTTTCTACTCTTTCTTTATTATTATTTAGCATTCTTAATCTTTTTACTATTAGAGTTTCTGCTTCATACATTTCTTTTAGATAATATCTATTCTCTTTATGCATAATTAATAAATCTAACTCTAATTCTTTTAGACATTCTTCTACTCTAGACTCTTCTGGAATAACTCCTAAAACTCTAGGAAGGTATGATACTAACTCATCATAGAAATAATAACTGTGTCCATAAGTATTACTTACTTCATCCATTATATAAAGAAGAGCTGCTTTAACTCTTTTTTTATCATCTTTTGCAATACCACTTTTTAATGCAACTATATCTATCTTCTTAAATGTTATTTCATGAATATCTAATATTATTTTATAAATATCTTCTTCAATTATTTCTTTTGTTTTCTTTTTGTATGTATTATAGACAATCATTGAATCTTTTGTATTAAATCCTAAATCTTGAAGATAAAGAATCGTTTCATAACTTTCTTCATATTCTTTTAATTTATTGTGAAGAGTATCTATATCTTTTTTAGTTACACTAGGAATTAATATTAAATTATTTGGTTCATCTAGAATTATTTTTAATGTATCCTTACCTAAAGCTTCTACTATTCTTGTTGCTTTTTTTTCACCTATTCCTTTAAATAGTCCACTTGTTAGAAAGTCAATAATTGAATCTTTTTCTTCTGGCTTACATCTTTCATATGATTCTACTTGAAATTGTTCTCCATATTTTTCATGATTTATCTTTTTACCATAGAACATATATGTATCTATATTATTTAGTTCATGAAAGTATCCAGTGAAGGTAATTGTTCTACCAATAAAATCACTTAATGATTCATCGTTTGTATCTATTACTCTCATAATACCAATATGATATCCAGCACTTGATTCATATATTGATTTTGAGTATGTTCCTTTTATATAAGTAGCCATTATCTTCACTCCTTTCTAGACTATTATAACATTTTTTATAGTTCATAAAAAGCAAGATTTCTCTTGCTTAAATTTCATCAAAAATTGATTTTAGACAAATATTTGGTTTATTTTCATCAAAATTCCATGTATGGAACGAATCACCTAAACAATATTCCCAATGCTTACATTTTTTACATTTAGAATTTGATGTTCTATTCTCATTTCTAAATTCTTTATATCTAGTTTCCCAAACATCTACAAAACTATCTTTTTTAATATTTCCTTGAATTAGTTCTTTTCTTCTTGGAACATTTGGACATACAAAGATATCTCCATTACTTAGAATACTTCCTACTGTTAAGCCTGTAGTACAAATAAAATAGAAGTTTCTATATTTATTTTCTCCATTTATTCCTAAGTAATGACTACATCCATAAGTAATTTCTTTCATTTTGCCTTCTTTTTGTTTTTCTTCTATAAAATGAAATAAATATTTATAATCATCCATATCTAAGAAAATATCTTTATTATCATTAGCTCGACCTATTGGATCACAATTAACTACTCTCCAATATTTAACATTATGTTTTAAAAGTAATTGATATAAATCTTCTAACTCATTAATATTATTTTTATTTGCTACTGTTGTGACTTGAACTATTTTAAATACAGGAGATGCTTGCATCATATCTATACCTTTTAAAATATTTTCATAACAATTAGGTACTTTTCTAAATTTCTCGTGAGTTTCTTTTAATCCGTCAATACTAATAGAAACTGTTGTCATCTTTGCTTTTTCAAGTTTTTTTATCATTGTTTCATTTATTATCATTCCATTAGATGTCATACTCCATTTAAAACCTAGATTTGTTGCATATTCCATTATATCGAATAAATCTTTTCTCATTAATGGTTCTCCACCAGTAACATTTAAGAATACTTTTTTAGGATCATAACACTCTGAAATCTCTTTGAGTGTTTTCTTTAAATATTTTGCTTCTATTTCTTTTCCTTGTTCATTACCATCACATCTACTTCCACAGTGTTCACACCTTGCATTGCATCTTGATGTAACTTCTAGGAATAAAAATCTTAATACAGGATGATCATAAAGATATTTTCTTTGCATAGATAAATTCTTTAAATCATTCTCTTTTTCTAAATTGGTTGTCATCTTAACACCTCTAGTTTAGTATATCATAACTTATTTGAATTACTTCTCTTTTTGTCGAAAAATCTATACAAATCACTCTTTTAATATGATACAATTATATATATTAGGAGGCTAAATTATGGCTATAGAAAAATATCAAGGAAAATATGTTATTGCTGAAGATGCTTTAAAAGTAATTGATATGCCAACTATTAATAATGGATGTCGTATGTTAAAAGATGCATCAGAAAAATTAGAAAATTTATCTAAGAAAATTGAAGTATTAAAAGATTTAATTAATCGTGATAGTTTATCTGTTTCTGATTCAAATATGGAAGCAATAATTGAAGAATATGAAAAGAGAACTAGAGATTTTTCATTATATATAAATGATTTATCTGAAACAGTTAATACTACAACTCAAAGAGTTGTTAATCGTAAACAAGTAATATTTAATGAAGAAGCTAAAAGATTAGATGAGCAAGAAGCTCTTCTTCATCTTGATACAACTCCACAACAAACTACTGATATGGGAGGTGTTTTAAATGAAGGGGAATAATGCTAATGCTACAATAAAATATGATGAGGCTAAGGTTTCTGAAGCTCAAGCTTTACTTAATGAAATTAAAAATGATTTATCTGAGGTAGATAATACTTTATATGATGCAGTTATGAAGATATCTAATGCTAATGGTATTGAATTTGTTGAAGTTGATGATTCTGCTATTGATATGAGAATGCCTGAGAGACTTATGACTCAGTGTAGAGAAGATACTAAAAATATTTCTGATACAATTAATAATCAAGTTCGTGCAATTGAATCTTTCATGAATGAAAACAGTGTTAGTGCTGGCGGAGATACTTCTAGTAATGTTCAAACAGGAAATGAAAATGTATCTGGTGTTACTGCTGAACAAGGTGAAAGTAAAATGATGATTAAGGGCCCTGATGGTAAGTTAATTGAAGTTAGTGAAGATGATTTAAAGAGAATGACTTCTAACGGTGGGGGTCTTAATATTAATACAACTCAAGATACTACTCCTCAAACATCAAGCGTAACTACTCCATCACCTACAACTGCTCCATTACCTACAACTACTGCTCCATCTGCACCTGCGCCTACAACTGCTCCAAGAACATTCCCAACAAATCCGCAAACTAGTGCGCCTACAACTGCTCCAAGAACATTCCCAACAAATCCGCAAACTAGTGCGCCTGCAAGCACAGCTCCTATTACAGAAGCTCCTTCTAACAATAAGGATAATCTTCCTAGGGCAAATACTATACCTAAACCAAATCAAGTTGTATATGCAGGACCTAGCTACTTTGAGGATACTAATCCAGTAAATCCTAGTGATCATTTAGCTGATATTAAAGTTCCTACTAATCAAGTAGTATATGCTGGACCTAGCTATTTTAATGATACTAATCCAGTAAATCCTAATGGTCATTTAGCTGATATTAAAGTTCCTACTAATCAAGTAGTATATGCTGGACCTAGTTATTTTGAGAATCAAACAACACCTGTTACTATTGCACCACCAGCTTCTGTACCTAAAATTCAGGTTTTATATGCTGGACCTCCAGATTCTATAACTAATCCACCTACTACACCTACTGTTCCAATATTTGATAATAAAAAGGGTGATGATTTAGGAACTATAATTATTAATAATGATACTATTAATAATACTCAACCTATTTCTAATAATCCAATTACTAATACAGATATTGTTAATACAACATCTGCTATTCAAGAAAGAGTTAGTGATAATGCTTTATCACAACATGCATCACCTATTTTTTCTAATTTAGATAATAGTGTTGATAGTGGTTCTTCTACAGGTTATACTGATTCAACTCCTCAATATTCATCTATTCCTGAAACTGGAGTTGGAATGAAAGATTCATTTGGAGATTATATTACTCCAGCAGCAATTGGTGCTGCAGCAGGTATTGCTGGTATGATAGCAGCAAAAGCTATGAGAAAAGATAAAGAAGAAGAAACTGAAGAATAAATAAAAAATAGGACTTAGTCCTATTTTTTTTATGCAATACAATATGGATATTTAATATCTTTTATTCTTACTTTTACTATTTCGTTATGAGGATATTCTCCTTTTATTTTTACATGTAAGTAATTTCCAGTATGTCCATATGAATATCCATCAATTGTTTCTTCTATTAATACTTCTACATCTTTATTTAGATAGTTTCTCATATAATTCTCTTCTAATTCTTCTGATACTTCAATTAATTTTCTTGCCCTATCTTTTTTTATCTTATTATCTAATTTACCATCCATTTTAGATGAAGCAGTACCTTTTCTTTCACTATATGGGAAAACATGTAATTTAGAGAATTTTATATTTTTACATGTTTCTATTGTCTTACTAAATAATTCTTCTGTCTCTCCTGGAAATCCAACAATAACATCAGTAGATATTGCGATTTCTGGTCTAATTGATCTTATTTCTTCAATCTTTCTAATAAATTCATTTAAATTATATTTACGATTCATTCTCTTTAATATTTCATTAGACCCTGCTTGAATAGGAATATGAAGATGATCTACTAGTACTTTAGAGTTTCTTAATACATCTAAAACATCTTCATTTAACTCTGTACATTCTATTGATGATATTCTTAATCTTTCTAAACCTTTAATACAAACTAGTTTATTTAATAAATCTGCGAAAGATGATTCTAGATCTACTCCATAACTTCCAGTATGAATTCCAGTTAAAACAACTTCTTTATAACCATTTTTAACTAATCCTTCAATCTCTTCTATTACTTTTCTTTCATCTTTACTACGACATTTTCCTCTTACATAAGGAATAATACAATATGTACAGAAATTATCACAACCATCTTGGATCTTAACAAAAGCTCTTGTTCTACCTGGAAAATCTTTTATATACATATCTTCAAAGTCTTTTATACGATCTTTATATTGTACTTTTATTATTTCTTTTGTTTTAAAATATTCATTTAATAATTCTAATATTTTAGATTTATCTTTATTACCTATTAATATATCTATACCAGTTTCATTATATTCTGGATTAGCTGCGATGAAACATCCCATTGCGACTATACAAGCATTTGGATTTTTCTTTATTGCTTGTCTTATTATTTTTCTTGATTTACTATCACTATTATTTGTGACTGTACAAGTATTAATAATATAGACATCACAAATATCATCAAAGTCTTTAATAATATATCCATTATCTTTTAATAGACTCATTATATACTCTGATTCATAGGTATTTACTTTACAACCTAAGGTATATATTCCAACACTTTTCATAAAATACGTCTTTTCTCCTTTTTTGTCTTACATATTATAACATATATATTAATAATATTAAATAAAAAAACTCGATTTCTCGAGTTATTCTGTTTTTCCTTGTAATTCAGAGATCGACATATAGAATTCATTATTCTTACGCATAGCTGCATCTAATTTATCATAATTAGCAGTATTCTCTAACGATAATGCATTATCCTTTGAAGTATCTCTTTCTATTCCAAAGATTGGAGAAATAATTGGGCTTGCTTGAAACTTTCTTACTTCTTCTTTTACTACTGGATTAACAGTTTCTTCAGAAATTGTATTCATATCATCAACATGTAATACTTCTTTTTCTTCTTGAACGATTTGCTCAAATGCTTCATTAATTCCTTCTTGTAATTCTTCTTCTGGTACAACATTAGCTATAATAAATGGTTCGTCATATGTAGCAGCTTGTCTTTGTACTTGAATCTCTAAATCTTGAATTGATATAGGTTCATTACCTTCATCTTTATATTGAGTTAACTCATTAGCTTCATACATTTCTTTGCTTTTTGCTAATAATTCTTCTAATGAGATGATTGCTGTCTTTTCTTGTTCTTCTTCATATTCATTTACTGTTTCAATTGCTTCTATTTGAGGTTCAGTTGTTTGTACTGGTTGTACTTCAACTGGTGTAGGTTCAACTACTTCTTCTTGGTCTCTTAATTCTTCTCTTTCTAGTTGTTCTTTAAGTCTTTCTAATTCTAATCTTGCAGTTTCTTGATCTGGTTCAATTGAAGTATATTCTAATTCATCTTCAGGTTCTTCTTCAATTACTTCGTCTTCATATTTTTTTACTTCTTCTACAACTTCAGATAAATCTACAGTTTCTTCTACATTAATTGGTCCAATTACCATAGGTTTTTCTGGTTGTTCAATAATATTTTCAAGTACAGGAGTATCATATACTTCTTCTTTTGCTTCTTCTGGAGTCAATGCTTTAATCTCCTCTACTAATTTATTTAATTCTCTAGTATTGTGTCTAAGTCTTAATTTCTCGTTATTCTTCTCTACTAAATATACAATAAAACAGATAAGGCAAGCCAAAGCTGCTATTATATAAACAATTATTATTTCTTGTGATGTTAAAAAATCTAATAAATCGTTCATTTGTGTCACCTCTATCATATTCATTTTATCATAACTTCCTATTTTGTAGGGGATTAAATTCGACAAATTTCTACTCTTTGACAATACTTTACCTTCGGGTTATCTCATCTTTATTTAACTATACCATAAATTCAAAAACATTGATATATTTTTTTTACTTTTTTCATAAAAATTTACTATGAAAAAGAAATTTATTACTTCTAGTTTTTTACTACTTATTGGTGGGCTTATTACAAAGCTTTTAGGAATGATTATAAAGATTATAATTAGTAGTAGAATTGGGATTAATGGTCTTGCTTTATATATGCTTGTTCTTCCTACATTTTCATTACTAATTACTGTTTCTCAAGCTGGAGTTCCTTTAGCTTTATCTAAGTTAGTCGCATCTTCTAATAAAAGACCCCATGAATTATATTCTACCCTACTTTTATTTTTAGGTGTATATAATATTATTTTATTGTTTTTAGTTTTAATATCAGCAAATTTTATTAGTACTAATTTACTGCATAATAATAGTTGTTATTTACCTGTTATTGGTATAGCTTTTGTTATACCTTTTACTACTTTATCTAGTATTATTAGAAGTTACTTTATAGGTATAGGAAATATGCTTCCTCCAGTGATTTCTAATTTAATAGAGAATTTCATTAGATTTATATTTGCTTATTACCTTTTAGGTTTCTTTACTGATTACTCTACTTCGATAATTGTTTTTATAATTATTATTTTTAATATAGTTAGTGAACTTATTTCTACTTTATTTCTTTTAATATTTATTCCTAAAAGAAAGAGAAGAATTACATTTAATAATTCTTATTTAAAAGAAGTAATGTGTTTAGCTATACCTAATTTATTTAGTAGTTTTATTGGTAGTTTTACTTATTTTTTAGAACCAACTATTTTACTATTACTATCTAGTTCTAATAATATTTCTATAGATTATGGAATTCTTACTGGATATGTTTATCCATTATTATTACTTCCAACTTTTTTTGTTAATGCTACTGCTCAAGCTTTACTTCCAATTCTTTCTAATAGTAATAATAAAAACACAAATAAATTATTAAGATTTATCATTTTTATAATACTTTTATTTAGTATTGGTACTACTTTTGTATTTCTATTATTTGGCGATAAGTTATTACTTTTTATTTATCATAATTATTTTGGATTTAAATATCTTAGAATTCTTTCTTTATTTTCTTTCTTTTTATATATTCAACCAATTTTTTCTATTATATTTTTATCTATTGGAAAGACTAAATATATTTTTTATACTACTCTTGTTAGTTCATTTATAAGACTTAGTACTATGATTATATTTTTATTATTTGATTTTGAAATATATAGTTTAATCTATTCTTTTTTAATAAATGTTTTTTGTACTTTTATATATCAAATTTATTTAATAAAAAAAGAGGATATACTCCTCTTTTAATAATTTACTACTTGATCTTCTTCCTCTTCTTCTTTTTTCTTCTTACCAAATAAGAATCCAAAGATTGATCTTCTATTACTATGATATTTTTTATCATCTATATTTCTTACATTTACATCTAAACTTACGATATTACTCATTGTTTCTTTCTTTAAATCTTCTAGTAAATATAAATTACAACCATAGTTATTTTTATCTATACCATTTTCTTCACAAGTACTTAGTATTTCATTTTTTAAATTATATCTAAAGTCTTCATTCTCAGAATAAATATATTTTATTTCTTTTTTTCTTGCCATATTCAAAATATCTTTATCTATTTTTAGATATCCATCTACAAATGGAATTGTTCTTTTAAAATCATCATTTCCTGTTTTATAGTAGTCCATTATATTATCTATATGATCATGCATGTATTCGTTTACTGCATCATAGAATTCTTCTGTATCAAGATCTTCTTTTGTATAACCTCTAAATCCTTTATAAGTACTACTGCTTCCAATATAGTTTTTTATTTCATCTTTGGCAGAATGAATTAAAGTATTAATTAAATGTTCTTTACCTCTATTTTCTATCCATTTATAGAATGTATTATTAAAACATTTTTCTAAATGATCACTTCTATTTTGATTGAATGATTCTACATCTCCTCCAATTTCTGGATCTGAACCATATCCTAATTGATCATCAATAGTACTAGTACAGATTGGTGGTCTATGAATATTGGATGCTAGATGTTCTTCTTTAATTACTCTTTTTAATATCATTACATATTTTTCTAAGTTTTCTGAATCTGAGTAAATTACAAAATTATCATCTCTTTTACCAAAATCATCAAATTTAAAATAATATGTTAAATCTTCATCATTACATTTCTCTACAAATAGTCTTGCAAGTTTATGAGTTATTGTAGAGTCACAATTTATATATATTCTATGACATGGAGATGGAGCTTTATGTGTACCAAATTTTACTTTAGATGATGCTATATGATTCCAACCTGTATCTTCTCCTAAATTATTCCATCTAAATATATTTAATATTTCATTTAACTCTTCATCATCTTTATCTTCAGATAAGATATCTATTACATCTTCTTTTGTACTTGGAACTTTATTATTTAAATAATTAATTAGTTTATCTAATATTTCTTTATATTCTTGTTTTACACCTTTCCTATTTGCACAAGACAACAAATTATTATACCAGTCATAATATAATCTTAAATAAAACTGGTTTGATTCATTTTCATTATACTTTCCATAGATTTTATCTTTACAATTTGCTCTTACAATAGATTTATACATAGAATAATTTTTAGAATTTTCATCTACTATTTTATCTAAATTATAAAAACTATCTAATGGACTTTGTAACATATTATATACTGACATAATATTCTCCTTCCTAATTATAAATTATTAGTTCATGTTGACATCTTGTACAAGCAACATACAATAAATTTCTTTCATTTCTTCGATAAGAATTATCTCGATCATTATAAATAATTACACTATCAAACTCTAAGCCTTTTGCGGCATATGCAGGTATAACGATCGAATCTTTTTTAAATTTCTTTGAATCTGCATCAACTAAAGATATTTGTGTATCATCTTTTATTAAATCATAAATCTTTTCTGCTTCTTTATCATCTTTTGTAATGATTGCGAGAGATTTATATTGATCTTTTAAATAAGCAATATCTTCTATCATTTTATCTTTAATATTATCTAAATCTTTTCTAATAATTACTGGTTTATTATTATCTTTTCTAATTGCATTAACGTGTCTTAATCCTAATATCTTATTTGTATAATCTATTATTTCTGGACTAGAACGATATGTTTTTAATAATTCAATATATTTAGTATCTTCTCTAAATAAATCTTTTAAATCTTCTAGGGAATTATAATGATAATATGGATTAATATTTTGATTAATATCTCCTAAAATAGTAAAATCTGCTTTTTTAAAGATATTATTTATAATTATATATTGTAATCTATTATAATCTTGAGCTTCATCTATTACTACTTGTTTAATAGTAGATTCATATAAGAATCCTTCTAATGTACCTTTTAAATAAGCAAAGATTAAAGCATCTTCATAATGAAGATTATCTGTATAGATAAATTTATCTATTTCGACATCTGATACTCTATATCTACAAAATTCACTTTTATAGAATTCTCTCATTATTTCTTTATAGTCTTTTTTAAAGTTAGCATTTTGATATAAAAGTTTTTGAAATGTAGCTTTCTTTTTCATTGAACCTTTATAATAGTTTGAACTTAGTTTTTCTGACATTTCTTCTATTCTTTCAAATAAAGGTAATCTTTCATATCTATCATGAAGCATTTCATTTAAATCATCTTTTAAAATATAATTAGCTTCTCCTTCTTTAAAATCATTAATGAATTTACAATTATCAATATAATTTTCACAAAAAGCATCTAAATCATCAATAATCTTATCACTTTGTTTATATTCAACAAGTTCTGGATTAGTTTCTTCATAAGAATAATATCTTCTTACAAAGTCTGAGAAGTTTTCGACATTTTTATATTCTTTTATAAAACTATATAAGTAATCAGCAAATGTTGTTTGAAGAGTATTATCTTCTCCTAAAGATGGTAATACATCTGAAATGTATTCAGTAAAAATATTATTTGGTGAAAATACTAATATATTATTACTATTTAAATTTTTTAATCTATAAAGTAAGAATGCAATACGGTGAAGAGCAACTGTTGTTTTACCTGATCCAGCAATTCCTTGTACTATTAAGTTATGATCTTCTAGATTTCTAATTACTTGGTTTTGTTCTTGTTGAATAGTATTTACAACATTTTTCATTCTATCACTAGATTCTGTTGCGAGTACTTCTTGTAGTATTTCATCATCAATATTTAAACTATTATCAAATACTCCTAAGAGTTTTTTCTTTTCTATTTTATATTGTCTTTTTCTTTTTAATTCTCCTGTGTAAGTACCTCCTGGAGCTTTATATGAAGCTGGTCCTGTTTCATAATCATAGAACAAACTACAGATAGGACTTCTCCAGTCATATAAAATATTATTTGCATTATCATCTTTTAAATATGTTAAAGACATATAAATATTATAGATTTCACCTTTATCGTCTTTAAAAACGATACTTGCGAAATATGGTTTATCTTTTATACTACAAAGTCTTTTAAAATATTGTTGTTTCTGGTAGGCTTTATCTGCTTCTAATGCAGTTGCATACATTGCTTGATGAGCTTCTGCTGCATCAAAGTTATTGGCATTTTCCCACATCATCTTTTTAAACTCTACTAAGTTATCTTCACTTTCAATTACTTCTTCTCCAAGCTCAGATAAAGTATTTCCTAATAGTTTATTAATCTTATGTAGTATTTTCTTTTCTTTTTGAAATTCTTCTTCTGAAATTGCCATAAAAAGTCCTCCAGTCTAATCTTATTTAATCATATCATACTTTACTTTTTTTGACTCTTCCTTTAACATAACTTTACACTAAAATAAAAAAGAGTTTTGTAAACTCTTTTTATTGATTTAATTTTTCTATTAGATCAGTATATTCTTTCTGAATCTCTTCTAATCTTTCTTTTGTGCTTGCTTCAAATCTAGCTGTTATATTAGGACCTGTATTACTTGCACGAACTAGTGCCCAACCATCATCATATAATACTTTAATTCCATCAATATCTATGAATTTTAATCCTTTTGTTCTTACATATTCTCCTATTTCATCTATTACTTCAAATTTTATATTATCAGGAGATGCAAACTTTAATTCTTCTGTAGAATAATATTCATTAATTCCATCTAGAAGATCTTCAACATTCTTATCAGTATTAGACATTATTTCTAATAGTCTTAAACCAGCATATAATCCACTATCAAATCCAGGCCAACGATCTCTAAAATATACATGTCCTGATAATTCTCCTCCAAATGGTAAATTATCTTCTCTTACTTTAGCTTTTGTATAAGAGTTACCTGTACGATAAGTAAATGGTGTTCCACCTAACTTTTCTACTTCATCAGTAAAGCTCTTAGAACATTTAACATCACATAGGAATGTTTTCTTTTCAACTTTATTAATTATATCTCTTACGATAATAATCATATATTTATCTGTTGGGATAAACTTAGCATTTTCTGATACCATTCCCATACGGTCTCCATCACCATCGAATGATAGACCAACATCTGCATTAATTTCTAATACTTTTGCTTTCAATTGATCTAAATTCTTTTCTACGCATGGATCTGGATGGTGATTTGGGAAGTTACCATCAGACTCTTCATTTATGAATGTTAAATCTATTGGGAATAGTTCATATATCTTTCTAGCAATAATACCTGTAGTACCATTTCCAGGGTCAATAACAGCTTTTACTCTTCTTGGACCAAAATGAAGATTTTCTTTAAATAGATTAATATAATCTTCAGTAATATCATAGTTTTCTACTGTACCATTTCCTTGTTCAAAATTTCCTTCTTGGATTTCTGCTAAAAAGTCTTGAATTTCTTGACCTTTACAATTACCTGATTCATCAAAAGCAAATTTAAATCCATTATCATCTTTTGGATTATGAGATGCTGTTACCATTACTCCACTATATACTTGTAATTTTATACAAGCATAATAATACATTGGTGTAGTACATAAATCTAGGTATATTACATCTATCCCTGTTTCAGTAATACCTTTAATTAAAGCATTTGTTAAAACTTCTCTACTTAATCTATTATCATGACCAATAACACATTTTGTTTTACCCATTCTTTTGATATGGGTACCAAAACCTAATCCTATTGTGTATGCAGTATCTTCATCTATTTCTGTAGGATATATTCCTCTAATATCATATCCTCTAAATATATTTGTATTAATATCTTTTTTATATTCCATATTATTCCTCCTATTTTTATTTTAACATATTACTTATTAAAAAAAAAGAATAGATAAATCTACTCTATTTTAGTTTGCATGCATTATAGTCTTTTTCATTTAAATGTTGTTCTTGTGGAAGGGTATAAAATATTTCTCCTGAGGCATTTGTAAGCATAGAATTATCATCATGTACGTATCCACAGCCTAAGTAGTATTCATATGAATATCTATCTCTTTTTCTAATTACTTTTATAAATGTGCTTTCAGTATTACATGTAATACCATTTTTTGAATAATCTTTTATTAATTGATGCTCTGCTAGATCTGCATAACTTATATAGGCACATTGTCCTGCTTCTTGTTGTGCTGGAGTTAAGTCATCTTCATAATAGAAAACATCTTCTTCATAAGCATCTACATAAAGTTTTGCACCTGCTACAAGGGACTCTCCATATTTTTTATAATTTGATAGTTCATTGTTTTCTTGAACCTTTGTAAGAATAGGCCAACTCATACCGGCAATTACACCGATAACTACAATAACTACTAATAATTCAATTAGAGTGAAACCATATCTATTTTTCATACTCTCACCTCTATTATTAATTATATATAATTATTTAATTTTTGTAAAAGAAAAAATAGGAAAATATCCTATTTTAAATTACATTTGATAGTACTCCAAATGATAGTATCATCATTATAATACTTGCGATGAATATACCTATCATTGCGGCTAGAAATGCTTTTTTTCTATCCATTTCTAATACTGCTGCGACTAAGCATCCTGTCCATGCTCCTGTTCCTGGAAGAGGTGTACCTACAAATAATACTAATCCCCAGAATCCATATTTCTCTATCTTTTTTCTATTCTTCTCTACTTTTTTATCTAACCATTTAGCAATCTTAGATAAATGTTTTCTAGTTCTCATCCATTCTAATATTTTATTTATAAACCATAAAATAAATGGTACTGGAAGAATATTTCCAATAATAGAAATTATATAACTTTCTACTGGATTTAGTTTTAATAAAGCAGCAGCTATTAATCCTCCTCTAAGCTCTAAGATTGGCATTAGAGAAATAATAAATACCATAAGTTGTTTTCCAAATGCTAGTCCTCCTAGACCACTTAATAGTCCTAGAAGTCCTTCTACTATTTTTTCTACCATTTTATCTCCTAATTCTCAACTATTTGCATAATGATTGGAACGACGTGTTTCTTTCTTGATACACATCCTTCAATGAACTCTCCTTCATGTATTTCTTCATCATATGCTAAGTCCATAATATTTTGGGCTTTTCTATTATATATGACATAACTACCATTTTTAATAATATCTGTTACATATAATGCGACTAAAGTATAATTATTACCTTCTGCAGTATTATCTAAGATATTAATATATTCATCTAATTCTTTTTCTATTTCTTCAAAGTTCATAGTAAAGAATTGTCCGATACCAATTGTCTTATCATTAACTGTGAATAATTTATAATCATTATATAATACGTCTTCTTTAGATAATCCTTCTAGAGATGTACCTGATTTTAATAATTCCATACCATAAGACATGTAATCTATTCCTAAAATACTTGATAATTCTTCTATTGCTTTTCTATCTCTTTCAGTAGCAGTAGGACTCTTTAAGATTAATGTGTCTGAAAGAATTCCTGATAACATCATTCCAGCCATATCTTTTGGAATTTCTGTTTTAGTTTCTTTATATAATGTATAAACTATTGTAGATGTTGATCCTACTACCATATTACGATAATTAATTGGATTATTTGTTGTGATACTACCTAAAGCATGGTGATCGAAGATTTCTTGAATTTCTGCTTCTTCTAAACCATCTACACTTTGTAATTTTTCATTATGATCTACAAGTATTACTTTCTTAGGATTCTTTTCTGATAAATCTGTTATTTTTAATAAACCTAAACATCTATTATTTTTATCTACTACAGGATAATTTGTATGTTTTTGTTTATTATTAATATCGATAATATCTTGAACATAATCTTTTTCATTAAATGTAATTGGTTCTTTTAATTTGATCATTGTTTTAATGTAATTAGATAAAGCTACTAGTCTTGATACTCGATAAGTATCATATGGAGTACGAATTATATTTACTCCATTTTTCTTAGCAATCTCTATATGTTCATCTTTAATATAAGAATCTCCTGATAGAATTATTAATTTAACTCCAGCATTTACTGCATACTCAATAACACTATGTCTATCTCCGACGATTAATATATTATTCTTTTCTAATTTAACATTACTAATAAATGTAGTAGAACGATATGCTGCGACAACTAATTTACCAATGATATCTTCACTTACTCTTACTATTTCTTCACCTTTTAATACTCTTAAAATATTATCATATGAAGTATATAAGTCTTCGACATTTTCATTTACTAAGTTATATGATAAATCTTTTAATGTTACTAAGCCTGAAAAATCTCCATTTTTCTTGCATACTGGAATTCCAGTTAACTCTGCTTGTAGCATTTCTTGATATCCATCATAAATACTCTTAGTATCTTCAATCATAAATCCTTTATGATAATTAATATCTTTTAATTGTAGTTTTACATCATTTAAGTACTTAGGTTCTTTGACATTAAAATAATTCAATGCGAATGTTGTTTCTTTATTTAAATTACCTAAGACTCTAGCCTCTGTATTATCCCCTAATTGATTCTTTAAGTAAGAAAGAGCTATGGCTGATGTAACGGAATCTGTATCTGGTTTTTTATGACCAAATATATATGTTTTTTTCATAATATCCATCTTCTTTCTAGTACATTATAACATAATATTTTGAAATAAAAAAGAGCTTACGCTCTATCTTAATAATCCTAAAAATATAAGTGCTAAGATGTTAGCAACACTGTGTTCATTTCTGGTAATAGAATATGCTCTTTCATAAACTGATACTACATCATCTACTATATCTACTATCCAACTTTCTAAATATTTAGGTGGAGTAAATGTTACTGGGAACATATGAGTCTTAATAATATCTTCTTCCATTGGAGTTAAAGTAAAATACTTTTTAGAGTTTTCTACTGCAACGTTTGGATGAAGTCTAAGACTTCTTACCATTTTTCTATCTTTTAACTCATCTGTAAAGAAATCATGTAACATTGCTGCTTTAGTAGCAGAATAAACATTTAAATGTAATTTCTTAGTAATGATATATGTAAAATATGCTACTCTTTTAGAATGATCAAATCTATCTATTCCATGATGTGTACAATTTTTTAATTCTTGTACTTTAGGATGATTAGCATATTCATTAATTATATTATAAAATTCGTTGTCATTATACTTTGTCATAGGCTTTTTCCTTCCTCTAATAGGATAACATAAAAAACTCTTACATTATTAATATATGAGAAATTAAGCCTTTTTTTTACATTTTTTTACAAATATATTTACTTTTATTTACAAAAAAAGAATTAGACTAATTCTTTTAAAATCTTATCTAATTCTTCTACTTCTTCATCTGTAGTATCTGTAATATCTTGATCAGTTTCAAACCATACTGGTAATTGTTCTTCTTTTACTGGTTTTTTCTTAATATCTTTTTCTTTTACCATTTCTTTCTTCATACGTTTATGGTATTTCTCAGCTATTTTCATTGCTTCTTCTACTGTTTCAACATTAGATCTTTTCCATTGACCAGCAATTGTTTCTACATAGCTTTTCTTTAATTGTTCGTTATTAGTTTTTAAAACATAACTTATTAAGACATTTACTACTCCTGGATTTAGTTTTTGATCTATAAGTAGGCTTTCTACTAATCTTTTATCTCTATCAGTTGGTTCTGCTCCTTTATATTTTGCTTTTAATAACTGATATGGAGTTATATTTTCAAATGTATAGATCATTTTTGCTAATTTAGAGTTGTCTCCTTCAGGTTTCTTTAAGAAGTCTGGTTGCTTATTATAAATAAGTGATGGAAGATTACCTCCATTTTCAAATTGATAATAATCTCTACAACTTTTTCTTAAAATAGTTTTATCCATATAACCTTTTTCATTTAGTGAATTTCTTATTATTTCTTGCATATCTAATGTTGATAATTCATAGATATAACTTAATTGATTTATTAATTCTTTTATTTCTGTATTAAAACACTTATCACTAATTTGTGTCTTTGGAATACTTTGTTCTATTAAATCAAAATCAATACTCTTTTTAATTCCTAATTTATTAGAATTCTTTTTGATTAAATCTTCTTCTATTTCTAAAGTTGATCCTTTAACACTTTTAAATACTTCATCAAATGATGATGTAATATCTTCATAATCTCTTAATGTAATAGTTGGTATTTTAAAAGAATTTAATACTTTTTCATATTCTTTTTTACCAATATTATTATATAAAACTATATTTAATACTGGGTGATTGAAGAAGTCTGATGCTTGTAATGGAGAATATACACAATAAACATATTGATTAATATTATCTTTTTTCATATATGTTTTTAAGAGCCCTATTGCTTCTAATTTTTCTCTAGCAATTACTATATCTTCTAATTTTAATTGCATATTAGACATTAAATGATGATGAGTTAAATCTTCGCTCATTAAGTCTTTTTCATTTAGAGAATCTATTAATGTGAAATATAGAGATGTTGCAGTATAACCAATAATTGGTTGATATAGAATTGATACAATTCTTCTATCTTGTTCAGTGATAATACTTTTATTGATTACTGTATATGTATCTGCTGGAACAATTGTAATATTCTTCATACTTCCTCACCTACTCCTATAATAATATAATTTGAAAAAAAAAGAAAGAATATCTTTCTTTAAATTGATTTAATAAAATCTATAATCATTTTCATATCTAATCTTGTGAAATATATTAGAAGAAAACCTATTAATAGAAATGGTCCAAATGGAACTAAATTCTTTTTATCTTTCCATAATATTAATAAAGATATTGGTAAAGCTAAGAAGCTTGCGATAAAGATTGATACTATTCCTAAGAATGGATTTAGTACTAATCCTACTACAAACATTAGCTTTATATCTCCTCCACCTAAAGTTTCCTTTTTAAATAACTTATTACCCAAAAGCATAATTCCATACATAAAGGCAAATAAGATAATTCCTGATAATAGATGTTGGAGTGTTACTATTACTCCTTCTGAAATTGCTTCTACTATTAGGAAATAACCTGAGAAGAAGATTAATACTTCATCTGGAATTATATAGTATGATATATCGGATACAGATAGTGTTGATAATAATGATACTATTCCTAAAGCAATAAATAATTCACTTGATAGACCAAATGTATAAAATGCTAAAGCATAAAGTATTCCAGTGAAGAATTCCATATATGTAGATAGTCCATCTATTTTTTCATGACAATATCTACATCTTCTACCTAAGAATAAATATGATAAGATTGGAACCATATCTAATAGAGATAATTCATGATCACAATTATCACAATGACTTTTTCCTTTAATAAAATCTTTCTTCTTAGGTAAACGTAATCCTACTACTGTGAAAAATGATCCCATGCAAGTTCCTAAAATAAAGAAGATTATTGTATATGTTATTTTCATAATGCAATACCTCCCTTATTTAATTTGACTATAAATAGAGAACATTGGTTGAATTATAGATACTAAAATTACACCTACGATTGCAGCTAAGAAGACAATCATTATTGGTTCAATTAAACTCTTCATTTGATCAATTACGTTTTTATGTAACATTTGGAAGTGTGCTGCGACTTTTTCCATCATAGCACCTAATTGACCAGTAGATTCACCTGTAACAATCATTTCATAAGCTACTACTGGAATTGCCCATTCTCCTCTAAATGCAGAAGATATTGAGTCTCCTTTAGCTAGGTTTTCTAGAGTCTTATTAATAATTCCTTTATATACTTCGTTTTCAGTAATCTTTGATAGAATCTCCATTGAGTCAGTAATAAATACACTGTGATTTAATAATGATGCAAAAGTCTTTGAGAAGTTTGCCATTTCATTATAAATAATTACATCTTTAGTAACAGGCATATGCATTAGTATTATTTGTATTGCTTTTCTAAATCCTTGTACTTTAGTAAATAGTAAATAGAATATAGCTATTACAGCAGCAACTCCTATTAATAACCAATACCATTTTTGAATAATGAATCCACTGACTCCAACTATGGCTTTAGTTAATGCTGGAAGTTCTGCTCCTTGATCTTCAAACATAGAAGTAAACTGAGGTACTAAGTATGTTAACATGAAGATTAAAACTCCAATTGCAATAGTCAATACTACTGCTGGATAAGTCATAGCAGATTTCATTTGTTTTCTTGTTTGTTCCATTGAAGTATAGTACTCTGCCATATCATCTAGAATAGATGGTAAGTCTCCTGTCATTTCAGCAGTCTTTACCATATTTATTAATAATTTAGGGAATACTTTTCCTTGCATTTCCATAGCGTCAGATAAGTTTTCTCCTTTTAGTAATTGATATACTAATTGATTATAATGGTGTTTTAAGTTTGCTTTTCTTGATTGTTTAGCAAGAATTCTTACAGAATCTGATAATGGGATACCAGCACGTAAATAAGTAGATAATTGGGTTAGAGAGAAGGATAAGTCACTTGCACTAATTTTTCCATTTCCTCCAATATCAATATCTGATTTAGATCTTTCTTTTACTTCTAAGACTTGATAGTCTTGCATTTGTAAGAAATTTCTTACTTCTGCTTCTGTTTCGGCTTCAAATGTTCCTTGTTCTTTCTTACCTACACCATTGATAATTGTATAACGATATCTTCTTACTGGTCTTGCGACTCTTTTATTTTTATCTTCTGGATCTGTAGTAGGAGCAATTGTTGATCCTTCAGAACCTGGAACGGTATTATTATAATTTGTTACTTCTTGACCTCTATTAATATCTTGACTTGCAACTTGTTCTGCACCTATTACATTAACTTGTTGATCTAATTCTAATTGTTCTACTGTTGTAGGTGGAACTGTTGGTTGAGCTGATACTACTGCGGCTATTGCGGCTGGATCAATTGTTGCTTGAGGAGTTGCTGGTTGTTCTACAATAGGAGCTGTAGCTGGAGGTGCAGTTTGTTGTTCTTGATTAATAAAACCAGATTGGGCATTAAAGCTACTTCCTGGGTCATATATTTGAAAAGCAGGATTATCATAGGCTAGTTCTTCATTATCTTTTCCTTTTTTCTTTTTCTTCTTGTCTTCTTTTAAACTCATTGTATTTGGATTAGTATTATTACCACCAAACAATGAACCAAATAGTGCCATTGATACTCCTCCTCTCTCTATTCTTATACTATTTTATTTTAACATAGTTAATTTTAATTTTAAATACTATTTTAAACTTTTCTTTATTTTCTTCATATAATATTTTGAGGTGTTCTTATGATTCCTAATGGAAACAATTTATTATCTTTAATTAAAGGCTTTGATTATGCTGGATTTTTAGATGGAGCTTCTAAAACTTTAAATTTAGTTAATCAAGCTATACCTATTTATAATCAAGTGAGACCTATGATTGATAATTTTCATGTACTTAAAAATATTACTTCAATTATGAATGAAAAAGATGATAATACTACTCAAGAAAATCATAATAGTCCTATTTTTTACATATAAAAAAGCAAGTATTACTTGCTTTCTCCATAGTATTTCTTTATAAATTCATCACGATACTCTAATAATCTGTCTTCTTTTATTGCTTCTCTTATTTCTTCTGTTAATCTTATTAAGAAACGAATATTATGAATAGATAATAATCTTTGTCCAAATGTTTCTTCTGCTCTTATTAAGTGTCTAATATAGGCTTTAGTATAATTTTTACATGCATAACAATCACATTCATCATCTAATGGTGTGAAATCTTCTTTATACTTAGCATTCTTAATATTAAACTTTCCATGCATTGTATGGAAATGTCCATGACGAGCTAGTCTAGTTGGGGCTACACAGTCAAATATATCTACTCCACGAATCACATTTTCAACTATATCGATTGGATCTCCTACTCCCATTAAATATCTTACTTTATCTTTTGGTAGATATTTACAAGAGTATTCTACTTGCTTATATTGAACATCTTTTGGTTCTCCTACAGCAGTACCTCCAATACTATAGCCATCAAAATCCATTTTAACTAGTTCTTCTACACAGTGTTTTCTTAAATCTTCAAACTCTGCTCCTTGAACTATTCCAAATAGAGATTGTCTTGGATTATTAAATACTTTTTTTCCTCTAGCAGCCCATCTTAATGTACGTTCAACAGACTCTTCAATATATTCTCTTGTATGAGGAAAACCTACACATTCATCAAATGACATTGCAATATCACTATCTAATTTATTTTGAATTTCTATTGATTTCTCTGGAGTTAATAATAATTCATCTCCATTATAAATACTTTTAAAATGTACTCCTTCTTCTGTAATATCTTTTGGTTTAGCTAGTGAAAATACTTGGAAACCACCAGAGTCTGTTAGAATTGGTCCATCCCAATTCATAAATTTATGTAATCCTCCAGCATGATCTACTACATCTTCTCCTGGACGTAACCATAAGTGATAAGTATTGGCTAGAATTATTCCAGGCTTACATGCTTTTACTTCTTCTGGAGATAAAGTTTTTACTGTTGCTTGAGTACCTACTGGCATAAACATTGGTGTTTCATATGTACCATAATTTGTTTCTATTGTACCTAAACGTGCGCTAGTATTTTTTTCTTCATGTAATAAATTATATTTTATTTTCATATCAATCCCTCAATTCCACCTTATTATACAGGATTTTTTTATTCTAAACAAGAAAAAAGAGTTATCTAACTCTTTTCTTATCTTCTATTTCATCTATGCTTTCTATTACTCCACCTATATACCAATTATTATTTGGTAAACGGAATGGATCTCCTGGACTTAATCCATATATTTCATTTCCAAAATCAGATATTCTTTCAATATATTCACTATCAAGTTCAGTAGATACTGCTCTATTAATAAATTCGTATTCTTTTGTGATAAACTGACTATTTTCAGTTACAAAAGTAATAACAATTTTACTTCCTGCTTCTACTATTCCGTTTGTTGGTGGAGAAGCAATTGGATATTCTTTTATAATTCTTTTTATTTCATTAATTCTTGATTTATCTTCTGGATTTCTAAAATCTAATTTTTTTAATTCATCATATAATAGTTCTACTTGACTTTCAGTGATTGCTAAAGCTTTTTTATATGCTTCGTCTCCTTCTTCTGTTTTTATTTTTGCCATTTGTCTTTTAACAGGAGCACATACTCTATTTTTATATGTTTTTTCTTTTATAAAGTGCATGTAATGATCTTGTATTCTATCAATATCTGTTATTTTAGCTGTCATTTTTCTTCCTATTTCAGAAAGTATAAATGTTATTATATCTCCTTCTTTGGCACCTAATAAAACAGAACCTATTTCACTATCAGTAGGTATATAATTATGATTTGGATCATACATAGTATCTTTATCTACTAACATAGTTGGATATTTATATCCATCTCCATAATCTATTAAAAAAATTGTACCAATATCTACCATTTCAAAATTTCTAGTCTTTACAAATTCAGCTTCTGTTAACATTTCATTTATAGCTTCAACATCTTTTCTATTTTGAGAGTCTTTGTAAAAGTCTTCAAATGTAAGACGATTCCTTGATTCTGAACTATTATTAAACTCCATTATTTTCCTTTTCATTTCTCTTCTTAGTTTACGAAGATAATAAATTTGTTCTGGTACTAATTTCATAACCACACACTCCCTGATAGCTTTTTATACTAACAAAAAACATCGATTATGTCAATTCGATGTTTCTTTATTATTTTATAAACATTGCATCTCCAAAGGAGAAGAATCTATATTTATTTTCAATAGCTATTTTATAAGCGTTTAAAATATGTTCTCTTCCTGCGAGAGATGATACTAACATTACTAGTGTTGATTTTGGTAGGTGGAAGTTTGTGATTAAACAGTTAATAGCTTTCCATTTATACCCTGGATATATAAAGATATCTGTCCAGCCACTACACTCTCTAAATTCATTATATTTAGAAGCAATTGTTTCTAGTGTTCTAGTTGATGTTGTTCCTACAGCAATAATTCTTTTACCGTTTTTCTTTGTTTTATTTAGAAGATCTGCTACTTCTTTTGTCATAGTATAAAACTCTTTATGCATTTCATGATCTTCTACGCGCTCTACACTTACAGGTCTAAATGTACCTAATCCAACATGTAATGTTACATAGGCAATATTAACACCTTTGTCTTCAATTTTCTTTAATAGTTCTTTAGTAAAATGAAGTCCTGCAGTTGGTGCTGCAGCACTACCTACTTCTTTTGCATATACTGTTTGATAACGTGATTGGTCTTCTAGTTTTTCGTGAATATATGGAGGTAAAGGCATAGTACCTAATTCATCTAATATTTCCATTAATATACCATTATAAATAAGTTCAAAATGTCTTAATCCTTCATCTAATTCTTTAATACATTTTGCTTTTAATTTACCTTCTCCAAAACTTACTATAGTTCCTACTTTAATACGTCTTGCTGGTTTTACTAAACATTCCCAATTATCTTTTTCTAGGTTCTTTAATAAAAGAATTTCTATTACAGCATTAGTCTCTTCTTTTACTCCAATTAATCTTGCAGGTAATACTTTAGAATCATTTAATACTAAAGTATCTCCTTCTTCTAAATAATCAATAATATCATAGAAATGTTTATGTTCTACTTCTCCTGTTTCTTTATCAAGTACTAATAGTCTTGATGCATCTCTTTGTTTTAAAGGAGTTTGAGCTATTAATTCTTCTGGTAAATCATAATCGAAATCTTCTACTTTCATTGAGATCCCCTCCACAACTACGCATAATTATAACATATTTTAATAAATAAAAAAAGAGAAATTACTTTCTCTTTTCAATTCCTAATAATTCATATGCTGCATCTGTTACGACACGTCCTCTAGCAGTTCTTTTTAATAATCCAATTTGTAATAAGTAAGGCTCATAAACATCTTCTATTGTAGTTACTTCTTCACCTATTGAACTACTTAGAGCTTCTATTCCAACTGGTCCACCATTAAATCTATTAATGATTGCGAGTAATAATTCTCTATCGGTACTATCAAGACCAATTTTATCTACTTTTAATCTTTCTAATGCTTCATTTGTTATATCTAAAGTAATTTCTTTGCTTTTCTTTACCATAGCAAAATCTCTTACTCTTTTGAATAATCTATTGGCTACACGAGGAGTTCCTCTACTTCTTTTGGCTAGTTCTAATGCTGCATCTTCTGCAATTGGCATTTCTAGTACTCTTGATGTTCTTTTAATAATATCTCTTAATTCTTCTACTGTATAGAATTGTAATTTAGATATAATTCCAAAACGATCTCTTAAAGGAGAAGATAAGTCTCCTGCACGAGTTGTAGCACCTACTAATGTAAATGGTGGAAGATCTATTTTAATATTTCTACTATTACCTTCTGAACCAACAATTATATCTAGAGAAAAGTCTTCCATTGCAGGATACAATATTTCTTCAATATATCTAGGCATTCTATGAATCTCATCAATAAATAAGACATCACCTGGTTCTAGAGAAGATAAAATAGCAGCTAAATCTCCACTCTTTTCAATGCTAGGACCTGAAGCAGTTTTAATATTAGTTCCTAATTCATGAGCAATAATAAATGCTAGAGTTGTTTTACCTAATCCTGGAGGACCATAAAGTAAAACATGATCAAGAGACTCTTTACGCATTTTAGCAGCATCTACAAAGACTCTAATATTTTCTTTAACATCAGTTTGTCCAATATATTCATCTATTGTTTCTGGTCTAATTGTATTATCTATTGTTTTATCATCCATTAATGAAAAATTCCCAATAACACTTTCTTCTTTCATAGAGACCTCCTATTTTAATAATAATTTTAACGCATCCTTTATTTGACCTTCAATTGAAAGTGATGTATCTACTTTAGCAATTACAGGTATAATTTCTTTTTCTTTATATCCTAAGGCAATTAATGCTTCTTTTAGTTCATTTTCTACTTTTATTTCATCATCACTAATTCCTACACCAATAAACTCTAATTTACCTTTTAAATCTAGAATTATTTGTTTAGCTAATTTATCACCAATCTTAGGGAATTTCTTTAAATATAATATATTCTCTCTTTCAATAGCATCCATTATTCCATCAACTGAACCTACTGCAAGAATTGGTAAAGCCATCTTACAACCTAATCCTTTAACACTAATTAGTTTTAAGAAGAAATCTTTTTCTTCTAATGTTTTAAAACCATATAAACTATTCTCATCTTCCATTACATGTTGATAGATATATACTTTGCATTCTTTATTTAATTCATAAGAATATGGATTAGCAACATATACTAAATACCCTATTCCATTATTTTCTAAGACAATCGCATTATTCTTTATTGTTGTTACTATACCTTTTATATAATCGTACATTTAATCATCTCCAATTATTATTATAATCTAAAATAATATTTAAAGCAAACAAAACTAAAACATTTGTTTTAAATTAACATTTTATAAATAAAAAAAGACTCTTAGAGTCTTTTATTCTGTTTCTTTTAAATTATAGTATACATCTTGAACATCATCTAAATCTTCTAGGGCATCAACTAACTTCATTACTTTTTCTTGTCCTTCTTCATCAAGTTCTACTTCCATATTAGGCATATATGTTAATTCACACTCTAAGAATTCTTTTACATCAGCGGCTTCTAATGCATCTTTTACAGCAGTAAATGATGTAGCATCAGTAGTTATCATGTAACTATCTTCTACATGCTCAAAATCAAGTGCTCCTGCGTCTAATGCAGCCATCATCATAGTGTCTTCATCATATTCTCCTGGAATAACAATAGAACCTCTGCGCTCAAACATATAACTTACTGAACCATCAGTTCCAAGGTTTCCTCCAGCTTTAGTAAATGCAGCTCTTACTTGTGAAGCAGTTCTATTACGATTGTCTGTTAAACAATCTACCATAAATGCTACTCCTCCGTGACCATATCCTTCATAACGAACTGATTCGAAGTTTGCACCATCTGCTCCTCCAGTTGCTTTCTCAATTGCTTTTTGTATGTTTTCTTTTGGCATGTTTTGAGCTTTTGCCTTATCAACTGCCAATCTTAGTGATGCGTTTTGATTCGGGTCAGGACTTCCTCCTTTAGCTGCTACCATGATCTCTTTTGCTAACTTTTGGAATACTTTTCCTCTTGCAGCATCAAGTAAACCTTTTTTACGATGAATTGTAGCCCACTTTGAATGTCCACTCATACTAATACCTCCATTTCCTTTTATATAATACCATATTAATCCAATTTTTTAAAGAAAAATATGTTATAATGAACTTAGGTGATTTTATGTACCTTAAAGTTAGAAATAAAAAAATTGAAATAAAAGAGTTAAAATCTTTTAAAGAAAGATTTAAATCTTTGAAATTTAACCTATATAAAAATGAATTATGTTTATTCTTTCCTAATAAGAAAAAACTTAGTACTTATTTCTTTTGTCAAAGAGTAGATGCTTGTTTTACTGATAAAAATAATAAGATTCTTTATCTTCATTCAAATGTTAAGAGTGAGAAAAGAATAATTCATTTAAAAGCTAAAAACTTATATATACTTCCACTTGATACTGCTGATAAATTAATTATTGGTGATACATTAAAATTTGTAGAATAAAATAAAAAAGAAGGAAATCCTTCTTTTTTTTATAAATCATTTCTCATTAATGTTTTTTCTACTACGATTGAGATAGAACTATCATTAAATGGTTTACTTAACATATCTACAATATTATAAGTAAATGCTCTATCAATTGTTTCTTTTGATGAATCTCCTGAAATAATTGATACTGGAATCTTTTCTAATAGATTATGACTTCTCATATGTTCTAGAACTCCAAAACCATCTACTTTTGGCATACTTAAGTCTAATAGTATTGCTTTAATATGTCCATTATCTTTATTCTTTTCAATTAAGTTAATTGCTTCTTCTCCATCATTTGCAGTACCAATATTATACTTTTCTGCGAATACTCTTTTAACGAAGTTCCTAACAATATTTGAATCATCTACAACAAGGATTGTATCTTGTTCGTATGTTTCAATTGCATCTACTGTCTCAGCATATTCTTTCTTAATTTCTTCTCCACCATTCAAATATTCTTGAATAGTTACAATTGCGCTATTTGTCTCTTGTATTAAGTCATTAATATGTTCAGTAACATAATATAAGTCACCAACCATACTCTTTTCTTCATGTTCTGCAGCCATATCTGCAAGTTTGTTAAATCCAAAGAATCTTGCATCATTCTTCATAGATCTAACACAATTTGAATAATTTGGCATATCTGGTTTTTGCATAAATACAATTAATTGTTTAATTTTAGTATGAATTCCTACTAAAAATTCTCCTAATTTTTCTGTGTATTTGCTTTCGTCTCCAAATAATTCTAGACTTGATTTTACATCAATTCCTTTACTCTCTAAAAAATGTATATCTTTCATTTTAACACCCTCTTCTTAGTGTATATTCTAAGAAAATTATAACATATTTTATAAAAAGTCTACAATTATTTTTTACGTTGATTGTAAATGATTGGATAATCTGAGTAATCTTTTAATTCTAACTTATGTAATTCACCCATATTATTATCCTCTACTCCTCTTCTTGCAGTGTGAATAGTACTATCTAACCACTCTTCATCTGATTCATAGAAGTCAAATGGTTCTCCATGAGGTCCGCCTTCACACAACCATAGAATAAAGTCTATTTGTTTTTGTGTTGCTTGCATAATTAAAGGAGTTGCTCCTTCACAAGGCATTAGACCAATTAGTAAGTTTGCTTCTGGAATTTCTGTTGCACTACTAAATTGTTCTCTTTTTAAAGTCATTCCTTCAGTGTCATCTATATCTTTAGCAAGACGCGGATCATATACGGTAATAGTACCATTCTTTTGTTGTAGTTTTATTCTTTTAGCAAGTCTTGGAATAATTCCTCCACCTACTTCTACAATATTCTTATTATCTAATCCATATAATTGTCTTATTAATTCACTAAATGCAATATAGATATTTTTATTTTCTGGAATAAGACCTAATTCATCATATATTTCTCTTGTAACATCTTTAAGATATGCTTTATCATCTAGTTTACTTGCATAGTGATCGATTGATAATTGTTCATCTTTTGTAAAATAATCTGGATGTTCTTGTAAAAATCTTTTTACAGCTAAATATTCAGCTATTTTCTTGTAATTATTCATATTGTCCCCCTGAATTTATATTAGTCTTTGTAATTGAAATAGAAGTCTAAGATTCTTACTTGATCGTTGTCTTCAGCTCCTAGTTCTTTTAACTTGTCATCAATCCCCATTCTTTTAATCTTTTTAGCAAAACGATATGCTGCTTCATCTGATGAAAATTTAGTCATCTTAAAGATTTTTTCAATTTCATCTCCAGCTATTACCCAACAATCATTTTCCTTAGTAATTGTGAAAGGTTCTTCTTTCTTAAATTTATATAATACATTACTTTCAATTTGTGATTCATCATATAATGGATTCATTGGTATTGTATCTAGAATGTCTGCTAGACGATCTACTACTTGTTGTAAACCCTTATTCATAGCAGCAGATACTTCAAATATTTCACAATCTACTTTCTTTTTAAATTCTTCTAGATTTTCTTTTGCTTCTGGTAAATCCATTTTATTTGCTATTACAATCATAGGTTTATCTAATAATTTTTTATTATATTCACCTAATTCTTTATTAATTAATAAGAAATCTTCATATGGATCTCTCATTTCAGATCCAGCCATATCTACTACATGAGCTATAACTCTTGTTCTTTCAATATGTCTTAGGAATTTATCTCCTAATCCTTCTCCTAAAGATGCTCCTTCTATTAATCCTGGAAGATCAGCTACTACAAAACTTCTTCCATCACTAGATCTTGTTACTCCTAGATTTGGACTTAAAGTAGTAAAGTGATATGCTGCAATTTTTGGTTTAGATGCAGATATACAAGAAATAATTGTTGATTTACCTACACTTGGTAGTCCTACTAAACCTACATCTGCTAACATTTTTACTTCTACTTTTAAGAATTTCTTTTCTCCTTCTTCTCCATTTTCTGAATAATCTGGAGCTGTATTAGTTTGTGTTTTGAAGGCTGTGTTTCCACGACCTCCTCTTCCACCTTTTGCTATTATCTCTTCTTGGTCTTTATGGGATAAGTCTGCTAGGATAAACCCTGTTTCCATATCAGTAACAACTGTTCCTAAAGGAACTTTTACTATAGTAGGTTCTGCTCCTTTACCGTGTTGATTCTTTCCTCTACCATTTTCTCCTTTTGGACCTTTGATTGTCTTTTGATATCTTAAATCTAATAATGTATGTAATCCTTCATCTACTTTAAAGATAATGTCTGAACCGTGTCCTCCATTACCACCATATGGTCCTCCCATTGGTACAAATTTTTCTCTTCTAAAGGCAGTACATCCATCTCCACCATTACCGGCTTCTACTCTTAATAATACCTCATCAACAAACATACTATCCCTCCTTTTTTCTTTCAATTGTATTGTATCATAATTTATTTTTAGTGTATATTTTTTTAGCAAAAAAAAGAGCCTCAATGGCTCTTGATTTCTACTATCCTTCTACTGGATAAACTGAAGCTTGCTTCTTGTCTCTTCCGTAACGTTCAAATTTAACGATTCCATCAATAGTTGAATAAATAGTATCATCGCTTCCACGACGAGTATTTGTTCCTGGGAACATTTTAGTTCCTCTTTGACGGTATATAATTGAACCAGCTGTGATGAATTCACCATCTGCTGCTTTAGCTCCAAGTCTACGTCCTGCAGAATCACGACCATTAGATGTTGATCCTTGCCCTTTGTGGTGAGCAAATAATTGAATATCTAATTTTAATAATTTCATAATTCTCCTCCTTATTTCACTTCTACATTTTCTGGATATTGTTTTTCCAGATCTTTTAATAGATTAACCATATTATGAATTAGTAATTGAGTTGTTTCATCTTCGCTCTTAAGCTCGATTTTCATTCCTTTCTTACCAACCATATATGATAGACTTCCTTTATTTAAAGTTAGAATTCCATTTACTGTAGTAATAACTATACTACTTACAGAACTACATACAATATCTTTTCCTCTATCGGCATACATTGCATGTCCTAGAATACTAATCTTCTTATACTTTTTATTCTCTTTTTCTACATTAACTGTAATCATAAATTATCCAATTTTTGTAATTTTGATTTTTGTATAAGGTTGTCTATGTCCTTGTTTTACACGGTTTGATCTATCTTTGCTTTTGTATTTGAAAACTTTAATTTTCTTAGCTTTACCATTCTTTAGAACTTCTCCTTGAACAGTAACACCTGTAAGATAAGGATTTCCGATTTTAGCATCAAGCATTAAAACTTGATCAAAGCTAACTGTGTCTCCAGCGTTGCAGTTTAGTTTTTCAACATAGATTTCTGCTCCTTCTGTAACATAGTATTGCTTTCCACCGACTTTAATAACAGCGTTCATTTTTTTACCTCCTTTATTAAACTTAAGACTCGCTTTTGAGGTACGAAATTCGTTTATAACCTTTTCAATGCGGTTTGAGCATGAGGCGTCAAACACATAGATTATAGCATATAGAGCATATATTGTCAAACATTTAACTTTATTTTTTCCTTATTATTTGGCATTTTCCTTGACATGTGATAAACTACATTTTAGGAGATGATTTTTTGAAATATAAGAGAATACTTTTAAAACTTAGTGGAGAGGTACTTGCAGGTGAAAAAACAACTGGTATTGACTTTGATAGAACTATTGAAATTGCTCGTGAAATCAAGGAATGTGTTGATTTAGGCTATGAAATTGGTATTGTTGTTGGTGGTGGAAACTTCTGGAGAGGTAAAAGCAACGAATATATGGATCGTGCTACATCAGACTATATTGGTATGATGGGTACAGTTATGAATGCTTTAGCTTTAGGAGATGCTTTTAAACAAATTGGTACTCCTGTTAGAGTTCAAACTGGAGTTGAAATGAGACAAATTGCTGAGTTCTATATTAAAGATAGAGCTACTCGTCATTTAGAAAAAGGAAGAGTTGTTATATTTGGATGTGGAACTGGTAGTCCATTCTTCTCTACTGATACAGCTTCTAGTTTAAGAGCTGCTGAAATTAAAGCTGATATTTTAGTTAAAGCTACTAAAGTAGATGGAGTTTATGATAAAGATCCTAAGAAGTTTGATGATGCAAAACGTTTTGAAGATATTACTTATATTGATGTACTTAATAAAAAATTACATGTAATGGATTCTACTGCTATTAGTTTATGTATGGATGAAGATATTCCAATCTTAGTATTTAACATAAATGAAAAAGGTAATCTTAAGAAAGTACTTGAAGGTAAAGGTACTTGTACTTTAGTACATAATTAAAAAAGAGGTTTAAACCTCTTTTTTTTATCTAATCATTGCAATATCTTCATTATTGATAACTTTATCAAAATTACCTTCTAATAAGTTATGAACATATTCTTTATCTCTATTAAGCCAATTTAGTTTTCTAACTAAACTCTTTTCATTACATTTAAATTCATGATGAGCATCACTACCTAAGAATGATATCCATCCTTTTTTAATATAATATTTTAATAGCTTTTTAGGTGCTCTACCATACTTTCCAAATAATGAAGTGTAATTTCCTTGAAGTAATACACCCATTCTTAAATACTCTTCTGCAAGATCTGGAGTTTCTTGGAACTCTTTATATCTTTCTGGATGAGCAAGTATAGGTACGTATCCATGACTTATCAAGTTGGATAAGATTTCACCTGCTTTAGAGTGAGGATTACGCATAGGAAATTCAAATAATAAATATTTACTATTATTAAGTGTTGCTATCTCACCAGTTTCTAATAATTCTACAAATCGATCAGTATAGAACACTTCATTTCCTAAGTATAGTGTTACATCTATTTTTTCAAACTTTACTTCATTTTTTAAAATATTAAATAATTTTTCTTTACTTTCATTATTGAAAACATATTTACTATTTTCGATATAGTGTGGCGTAATTATTATTTCTTTTACTCCAGCAGCGCTCATTTTTTTTAATAATGATAGAGATTCTTCTATTGTTTTACAACCATCATCTATACCATAAAGTAAATGACTATGTAAGTCTTTTAACATTATTTCTCACTATAGTAATCATTATTATAATAATAACTATAATAATGACTTCCTGCTGGATGAGATTTATTTAGGATAACACCATCAATTTTAGCATTTGCTTGTTCAAATAATTTAGCAGTTCTCTCTAAATTTTCCATTCTTGTTTTCTTAACTGATACTGTTACTAAGTTAATATCACTTAATGTTGAAAGAATTAAAGCATCACTTAATCCAATGATTGGTGTACAGTCCATAATAATTAGATCATATTTTTTCTTTAATCTATCTAATAATCTTTTGTTATTTTCACTACCTAATAATTCTACTGGGTTTGGTGGTGTAGGTCCTGTAGGTAAAAGATCAATATTTTTATCAAATGTTGGGAATATAAATTTTGTAAAATCCATATTGTCTTTATAATTTAACATTAAGTTTGTATAACCACCACTTGTTACATTCATTACTTCAAATATTTCATGTTGTCTACCTCTTCTTAAGTCAGCATCAATTAATAATACTTTCTTACCTTCTTGAGCATAGGCAATTGCTAGATTTGCTGTAACGAAACTTTTTCCATCTCCTGCTTCAGGAGAAGTATTCATAATTATTTTAACTTCTTTATCTAATGATGCAAAAGCTATATTTGTACGGATGGTACGAATAGATTCTGCAAATAATGATTTTGGATTTTTTGTAATCACTAAATCTTTACTTCTCATATACTTCTACTCCTTTCCAACCTTTGGTACAATACCAACTACTGTTAATCCAAGTTTCTTTTCTATTTCTTCACTTGTCTTGATTGTTGTATCAAAGTAGAAGAATATAAAGATAATTCCACAAGATAATACTAAACCTATCATTATATAGATTGCATTATCTTTTAAATAATTTACATTATATGGAACACTATTATTCTCTGCTCTATCTAATACACTAACGTTATTTAACTTATAGAATTTATTAATTTCACTAACAAATACTTTTGCTATTTCATTAGCAATCTTTGTAGCTACTTTTGGATCAGAATCAGCTACTGCAATACGAATAATTTCTGTATTATTTACTGAACTTACTGTAATTCTATTTTGTAATGTAGTATAAGAATAATCTAAATCTAAGTTTCTAATAACTGCATTTAGAATAGTTCTTGATTTAATAATTTCTGAATAAGTTCCTACTAAGTTTTTATTCAATTGTTGCTCGCTTGTATTATAGCTAGCACTATCTTTGTTTTCACTTACCAATACTAAAGTAGTAGTACTTCTATACATTGGTACTCTAGTAAACATAGTATATACATTACCTACTGCTACAGCTAATGCTACGGCAATGATAATCCATGATACTCGTCCTAGAAAATAATCAAACATCTCTTTTAAATCTATTTCTTCCACCCTTTAAACACTCCTTTATGCTACTTCATTATAACATATTTTTTTTAATCTCAAAGACTATTTTAACTTTTTATATAAATTAATTCTGTCAATAATTCTAGTTTTTCCTAAAATCTTCATAATACTAAATAGATCAGGTGATTTTAGTCTTCCTGTAATCATTACACGAATTGCTTCACAGATATCTCCAACATGACCTTTATATGCATCTGGATTATTTTTATAGTCTTTTGGACTTGCTGCATATCCATTAGCTGCTGCAAATTCTTTAATACTATTAAACCATTCTTCATTTTCAACATCTAAGTTTAATACATTATTTACATAGTCTAATACTAAATCTGTATCATATGTTTTATCTCCATCAAATTTAGCATAAGCTTCTTTTTCAAATAAACTATCAATTGCATAACTAAATTCTTCTCTTACTTCACTATACTTAGAAATATCTTTTCTAGGTCTAGGTCCATCTTTTTCAATACTGAAGAATTTAATCATATCATCTTTATTTTCATCTAATAATTTGGCATACTCAGGATCATGTTTTAATGCCCAAGCATGAGTTTCATTAAATACTTCTTCTCCACTCTTACGTGAGAAATAAGTCTTACATAAATTAACTAGTTTTGCTTCATCAAATGAAGTTCCACCAATTGCTTGCTTATCAAATGAGAATTCAAAATCAAAGATATCTTTATCTGGATTATTTAAATACCACTCTTCAAAATTAGTATTTGTAATTGTTGCTAGATATAGATGTAATGCTTCGATTGGAATACCATTCTCATCGTAGTATTTTACTCCAAACCATGGATCTTTTCTTTTACTGATCTTTCTAATATTTCCAGTTTCTTGATCTTTAATAGTTATTGGAGCTATATGAGCATATTTTACTGGCTCAAATCCTAATATTTCAAATAATTGATGATGTAGAGGTAAGCTTGATACCCATTCATCTCCTCTAATTACATGAGTTGTATGCATTAAGTGATCATCTATTGCATGAGCAAAGTGATATGTAGGAGTTCCATCTTTCTTTAATAAAACTGTATCTACATTATGCTCTGGGAATTTCATTTTTCCTTTAATACAATCTACTACTTCTATTTCTTTATTAGCATCTCCTGGACTTTTTAATCTAATAACATATTCTTGTCCATTAGCAATTCGTTCTTTAACTTCATCTAAAGATAAATCTCTATCTACAGCATATACTCCATAAATACCAATTTTAGTTTTATTAATTTCTTGTTCTTCTCTGATATTTTGGATTTCTTCTTCTGTCATAAAGCATGGATATGCTAAACCTCTTATAATTAAATCTTTAATATAAGTTTGGTAGATTTCAGTTCTTTCACTTTGAATATATGGATCATAGATTCCACCAAAAGAGAATCCTTCATTTGGTAGGATATCAAAATCATGAAGTACACCAGTAATATTTTCAATACCGCCTTCAATCATTCTTTTTTGATCAGTATCTTCAATTCTTAAATAGAAGCTTCCTTTACTTTGTCTTGCATATACCATATCAGCAAAAGCAGATAATAAGTTACCTAAATGTACGCTTCCTGTTGGAGATGGTGCATATCTTGTTACCATTGCTCCTTCTGGTAAATCTCTTTCTGGATATCTTGATTCATAATAAGCAATATCATGTTCTAGATTTGGATATAGTAAATCTGCAAGTTCCTTTCTTTCATTTTCTGTCATAATAAACACCTCTTTACTATTTATACATGATAAATCATGTTTTTACTTTAGTGGCTGCCCCAGTTAGATTCGAACTAACGCGTGATGGAGTCAGAGTCCACTGCCTTACCGCTTGGCTATGGGGCAATATATGTCTAATATAAGCGACAATACCAATAATATTTTACAACACCTTTTGTTTTTTTGAAAGCAAAATATATAAAAAAGATATAGATATTTATATAGATAATAAACATTTTTTAAAAAGTTATTGTTTATCACTGTAAAATCATGTTTTTTAAGGGAAAAAGGTTTGTATAAGGAATTCAATAATGCTAAAATGATAATAAGGAAGTGTTTTATTATGGCGAAATTTTGTAATAAATGTAATTCACCTATTGAGGAAGGCGGAGTATTTTGTACAGAATGTGGAAGTAATGATATAAGAGATGATTCTCCTGTTACTACTGCTGCAGTTACTGTTCCTGTGACTGAACCTGTAACGCAACCTGTGACTGAGCCTGCAACTCAACCTGTTACTGTTCCTGAGACTAGTGCTCCTGAGACTGTTCCGGTTATTGACTCTGATTTATTGGGTCCTAATTCTAACTCAGAAAATGAAGTTTTAGAAACTGAACCTGAAACTACTCCAGAGACAACACCTGAAGTTACTGCTCAACCAATTGAAGCTCCTGAAGATCCTAATGAGACACAAATACCTTCTGCAATGGAGAATTCTTATACAAAAGAAGAAGCTCACAGTTCTGGAGCATTTGCTGAAGTTCCTGAATACATGGGTGGAAATGAAGCAACTACTACTCCAGTAGAAGTTAAACCTCAAGAAGAAAACATTGCACCTGCGGCAATTACTACTGCAAATCCTAATGCAATGATTAAAGGCCCTAAAAAGAAAAATAATAAAGTTATGATTGCTGCTATTGCTGGTGTTGCAATTGTTTGTATAATAGTTGGTATAGTTATGTTTGTATTACCTAATAATTCTGCTTCTGGAGATCCATTCTCAAGTGGTGATTTAACAGGAACTGGTAATGGTAATAATTCATTTGATTATACAAAGATATTTACTCCTCAAAACTCATTTAGAGTTGGAGATAAAGTATTTGGATTTGTATCTATTCCAAATACATGGGCACAATTTGCTCAAACTGAAGGCAATAAAGCATTACAATATACAGATAGTGAAGATTGGGTTGTTACTTTATATGCTATTCCTACTTCACAATCATCTGCATACGAATACGCTAATCAAATATATAATTCAGTATTACAAACTAAAGCTGAAGATATTAAAGCTAATAAAACTAAAGTTGCTGGTTATGAAGCATTAAGTGTTTCTGCATATTATCCAGAACAAGCTAAATACTTAACTACATGGTTCTTTGAAACAAAATCTGGTTATACACATTATTTAGCAATTGAAGGTCCTGAAAAAGATGGAGATAATTACAATATAATTTATAGTTTTAAAGAAGATGAATAAAACAGGTATTAAACCTGTTTTTTTATACAAAAAAAACACTTAAGCGTTCTTAAGTGTTTTATTTATCATCCATGATTATATTATATCATAAAATCATGATTTTTTCAAATAATGTTACCTAACCCCTATTTATCACTACATGATTACATTATACCACAAATGTTGGTTATTGTCAATTTTAGCTAGTAATCATATTATCACTACATGATTATATTATATCATATTTTGGCCATTTTTTCAAGTTTTTGGCCTTTTAGTGACCACACTTATCGCAATATGGGCAAATATCACAACATTTATGTTTTCTTTTTATTTTTTTTGATACATCAAGTTCTAGCACTTTTGTTTTATCACCAATTTTTAATTCATCAGCTGTACGTCGCTTTGATTTATCCATATCATTTACTTCCTTAATATGAATTATCTTTCATATACATTAGATTCCTCTATTTTTTATAGTTAATATCAATATGAAACATTGTTCATATTATTTTATTTATTTAATTCTAAAAATATGCTAATATAACGCTAGAGGTGATTGTATGACTTTTGGAATGCCTTCTTTAGTAGGTTTTGATACGATACAAGAAAATGTAGATTTTGCAAAAGAAAATGGTTTAGAGTTTGTTGAACTTAATATGGATCTACCTTATTGCCAGAATATGGATAATCTAGATTCATATGACTTTTCATTTACAGTGCATGTATCTGAAGAGATTAATGTTGCGGATTTAAATGAGAATTTAAGAGAAGCTTATTTAAATGAAGCTATTAGACAAATTATGCTTGGAGTTAAGAATCATATTGATAGATATACTATTCATATTGATTCTGGAGTATACTTTACTCTACCTGATGGTAAATTTTTCTTAAATGAAAAATACTCTGATATATATAAAGATCATTTTGATAAGAGTTGTGAAGTACTTGAAAAAATTGCTGAAGAAAATAATATAATGATTAATTTTGAAAATACTAAGATACAAGGATTTACTCCTTTAGCAGTAGAAGTTATTAAAAAATATCCTCATTTAGGATTTACTTTAGATTTAGGTCATAATGCGAAGAACGGAGATAAGGCATATCCATTATTCTATCCTACTGGAAAGATTCGTCATATTCATATGCATGATACTGATGGTAAAAGTGATCATTTAGCTATTGGTTCAGGAAATATAGATTTTAGTAAATATAAAGATTTATTAGAAAATAATTATGTAGTAATTGAAGTTAAAGTAAAAGAAGAATTACTTCAAAGCATTGAGACAATAAAAAAGGAGTTTTAAACTCCTTTTTTTAATACTCTGTTTTTTATATTTTACTTTCTATTAGGTATAAAAAAACTCTAACGATTGTTAGAGTCTTAAATTCAAATGGTAGCGAAAGAGGGGATCGAACCCCCGACCTTTCGGGTATGAACCGAACGCTCTAGCCAGCTGAGCTACTTCGCCATTTCTCACGTAAATTGATTTTATCAAATTTGAGATTTTTTTGCAATAGTTTTTTATTATTTTTTCGTTTAAAAATAAGAAAAAAGAATGATTACTCATTCTTTTTAATTAATATCTTTTTTAACTATTTCTTCAAATGCTTTACCCTTCTCTTCAAAGTTTTTAAAGAATTCATAACTTGCGGCCGCAGGAGATAAGATACAAGCTTTACCTATTTCTGTATTATTTACTGCTTCTTTATAAGCTTCTTCTAAAGTATTAGCATATAATATTTTCTTATTTGTATCTTCTAAGGCTTTACCTATTTTTATTCCTGTTGTAGGCATACAAATAATTGTTTTTAATTTTGATTCTTTTAAATAATTAATAAATGGTTCGTAATCTATTCCTCTATCTAGTCCACCTAATATTAATGTTTCAATATTTGGAATAGAATTAACTGCATTAATTGTAGCGTCTGGAATAGTTGCGATTGTATCATTATAGAAATCTATTCCATTAGCATTTCCAATATACTCCATTCTATATTTTAAGCCTTTAAAATTATCAATTACTTTTTTAGCTCTTTCTAAATCTAAATTCATTATTTTAGCTATTGTTAAGACAAACATAATATTTTTTAAATTATGATCTCCTAAAAGTAATCTATTATTATCATGATAAATAATCTTATCATTTATAATTACATCTTTATTTAATAGTCTTGTTCTATTACCATTTAAATTTTCATTATCAAATCTTACTGTATAACGAATACCTCTATATGGATAATCATTAATCTTTTTATTTAAATCAGGATTATCATCTGAATAAATATAATAATCTGTATCAGTTTGATATTTAAAAATATTTAATTTATTTTGATGATAGTGTTCTACTGTACCATCATGATCTAGATGATCTTGATATAGATTTAAAATAGCGGCGACATGAGGACTACGTCTTACAAACTCTAATTGATGTGAACTCATCTCTATTACTAAAATTGTTTTATCTGTATACTTTTCTACTTCATCTAATACTGGTTTACCAATATTACCTAATAAAAATACATCTTCTAATTGATCTTTTAATACTTCGTAAGTAAGAGATGTAGTTGTTGATTTACCTTTTGTACCCGTAATACCTATCATATTATTACTATTTACTTCTAATAATAATTCTAGTTGAGAAGTTATTTTATCTTTAATAGGATTTATATCTATATCTTTTAAACTTATTCCTGGAGATTTAATAATAATATCATAATCATTTAGATTATCTAGGTAATTCTCACCTATTACTTTTTTACAATCTACATCAATATCATTTTTATCTAGTATTGTAATATCTTGATTATCTAGATGTCTATTTATAAAGTTATATGTTGATTTTCCTTCTCTTCCAAAACCTAAAATAGCTATTTTTTTATCTTTAAGTTTTTCTATTATTTTATTAAACATAAAGCATCAATTCCTCTTTTACTAATTTGTTATAATACTCTCCTAAATTATTATTATCATTATACTTTTCTATCTCTTCTTTTTCTAATTCTAATGGATAGTTATCTCGATAATAATCTAGAAGTCTTCCTTCTTCACCTTTTTCGATTACTTCACTTACTGCAAGTCTTGCTTCTTCTATTGTTCCTACACACTCAAATGGTTTTGTATCAGAATATCCTATTATTTCTTTAAATGTATCTAATAGGTCTTCTCGATCATATAAATCTTCTCCAAAAATACTAATGCGTTCTTCTTTAGTTATAAATGGACTTAGAATAATATAGATGAATAAACATTTAGAACAATTACAGCACCATACCCATTCTTTTTCTTTACTTCCTAAATTACAACTTTTAAATACTTTATGATAGATTCTATAATGAGCAAATAATTTTGCAATATTATATTCTGATAATCCTCTAAGTAAACTAAAGTAATTAATATCTAATGGAATATTATTCTTTACATATTCTCTAAAATCATTTTCAAATTCGATTGTTTTAGAATATTGATGATTTATATTAGTGCCTTTTACTGTTTCTTGATTAGCACTAGCTTCATTAGATAAGACAATGTTTTTCTTACCTTGTAGATAAGCACATAAAAGTGCAGTAAAAGCAATTACTGATGATAAAGGTGTATGACCATTTAAGAATCCTTGTTCATTTAATTCAATTATTTTTCGATCTAATACTCTTTTAACTTGCATAATATCTGTATCTTTATATCCTGCTACTGTGGCAGTTGCTAAAGATGGAGTTTTTGGATTAATTATTAAACATGAATTATTTTCTTCTTTCTTTAATAATTCTAATGTTACACATGAGTCTTTTCCTCCACCTACACATATTAAATTACCTAAACCTTGATAATCTGTTACTGGTAACTTCTTTTCTTCATGAGTACAAACTATATTAAATAATTCTTCTTCAGATACATTTATATTGTTTATATATAAAAATTCTCCTAAACCATTGTAATAAAGTTTTTTAAAGAATTTTATTTGTTCTTCATTAATATATCCTGCTCTTATTTCTATATTTTTAGAGCAAGTAGCTTTTACATAACTAATTAGTTCTACTAAACCAATTTGAAATATTAGATATTCTAATATATCTCTATTTGGAACTATTTTTATATTTTCTCTTTTTATAATTATTTGAGGGCGAAATTCACAAAGATTTGGTATTTCAAAATGATATTCTATTTCTAGATTATCATCTAATCTATATTTATATGAATGATATATAAAGTCTTTATATTTCTCTCTAAATTCTATAAATTTTGGATTCATTATTTCACCTCTTATCTGAAATTAACATTGCGATCAAATTTATCTATGATACGCATTATTCTTTTGGATGTATCTCTAATTTTATTTAGAATTAATCCTCTTAATATTTTTTTATTTACATATTTTAATTCTAATTCATATATTTCTTCTAATAGTTTTATTAATTCTTTATATGAATTTTCTTCACCTGTAATATCATCAAACCATTTATTAATATTATATACTTCTCCATTTAATCTTAGATTTGCTAGTGTATTAATAAATGTTCTATTAGTTAATATTTGTTTGCATATTCTACTTTCTAAATTATAAGAATTAGAATTATATTTATGATTAGTTTCTGCATTAATTGCATAAATTGTATTACTTATATTACTATTCTTATCATCAAATGATTTTATAATATCTATTATTTCTTCTGTTTGTTTTGTATTAATTATTTCTTCTAATAGATATGAAGAATCTTTTTTTATGAATGATAAATCTTCTTTACTATAAATTCTATATGTTAGCCCTGTTCTTAAATAAATATATTTTTTAGTTACTTTAATCTCATTAATAAAAGAGTTAACTGCATGATTAAATTCATGGACTAAGTTATCTAATAGATTTAAAAGATCTGTTTCTTTATAGTTTTGAAGTACCATATATTTTTTTGTTTTATATTCATTATCTTCTAATACTGGTTTTGATGAATAATAAGCTTTAATGTATTTATCTTTTTCGTTTGATGTGATGATTTTAATATCTCTAAAAGCATTTAATATTAGTTTTTCTTTGTTTATACCATATTTTATGACAAAGGCTGGGATAATAACATAAAGTAAATGTCTAATATTGTTGTCATAATTATATTCATTACTGATACGATCAATAAAATCTTTTTCTCTTTCAATTACAACATTAGAGTTCATATCATCACCTCTTTTATTATAACAAAGAATTCTCTTCTTGAGTATCAATTATGTCAATCTTTACAATATCTCTAAGGGCTATTTTAGTTTTATCTTTCATAATAATTTTATTTTGATAGGAATCAATTCTATGAATTGTTCCTATTTTTTCTAAGTACTTTCCTCCGTCTTTTCTAGAATCAGGAATAAAATATGTTATTTTTACTTCTAATGATGGATTATCTATTACTACTTTTATTGTTTCATCTAATTTTTGTTTTGCTTCTTCATCTAATACTATTTTTTTAGATGTTATTCTTTCTGTTTCTTTAATTTGTTCTTCATAACCTGTTAAGGCTGCAAAAGGAGAAAACTGTCCTGCACGATTTAATAGAGACATTCTTTCATGATATCTAGGATTAGGATGATCTAAATACAAAATATCTTCATAGGGAAAATTATCCTTTGTGTCCTCCAACTTGACTGTTCCTTTCAATCATAGTCCCTCCTTCCTCTAGATTCATTCCTTTTAATATGGCATTTTTACCATATTTATATTTAATATTTAATAGAGTTTTTTCTAAAGTTGTTTCTTTTTCATCTAATTCTTTTTTATTTTCTTTAGGGGCTTCAAATAAATTTAATTGTTCAGTTCTCACACTATTATCTATTTTTTTCTTTTTTTCTAGATTACCTACTACAACAGTTATTTTTCTAGATGATAAATCTTTGTTAATAATATCTTCAAAGAGATTAATCATTGATTTAGATATATCTTTACTTGATGATGTGTATTCTTGAAGACGATATGTACCGTGAGCATGTTTTGGTACTTTTCTTCCATAGAAGTCAGTTGTAACTTCTCTTTTATAAAAATCTAAGTTAGATGTGTCATAGGCAATATCTAATACTATTTGATTAGTCATAAATCCTTTTTCTACCATATCTAGAACCAAACTATCAATCATTTCTTTAACTATTAGTCTTGTGTGTTCATAGTCATATGGTTTATGAAGAACTTGTCCTGATGATAATGATCTAATTTTTGGTCGATAGTTTTTTACATCTTTCATTGTACAAGGTTCATATCCCCAAGCATGATCAATTAAAGTTTCCGCATTCACTCCAAATAATTTATAAAGTAATTGTTCATTTTCTAGAGACGTTCTAGCAATATCTCCCATTGTATACATCTTATGTTTTTCTAAAGTTTTAGCTATTCCTTTACCTACTCTCCAAAAGTCTGTAATAGGCACATGAGTCCACAACAGTTTTCTATAAGACATTTCATCTAGTGATGCAATACGTACACCATACTCATCTGCATCTTTTTTCTTTGCGACTATATCCATTGCAATCTTAGCTAGATACATATTAGTACCTATTCCTCCTGTTGCAGTAATACCTGTTGTTTCATAGACATCTCTTATCATTGTTGTGATTAATTCTTTAGGAGTTTTCTTATATGTCTTTAAATAATTTGTAATATCACAGAATACTTCATCTATTGAATAAGCAAAGATATCTTCTTTGGCAACATACTTTAAATATACATTATAAATCTTTGCACTATAATCCATATATAATCTCATTCTAGGAGGAGCTACAATATAATCTAGTTCATAACTATAATCATTGTCTAATTCATCTTCATAAATACTTTTTTTAGTAAATGGTCTTTTGTTTTTTAGTCTTCTTTCTTTATTAACTTCTTTTACTCTTTGGACTACTTCAAAGAGTCTTGCTCTACCTGAGATTCCATATTTCTTTAGAGATGGTGATACTGCTAAACAAATTGTTTTTTCGGTACGACTTTTATCTGCTACTACTAGATTTGTATGTAGTGGATCTAGTCCTCTTTCACGACACTCTACAGATGCATAAAAACTTTTTAAATCAATGCAAATATAGACTTTATTCATAGTATCACCTTTCTTAGTTGTATTATAGCACTCAAACATTTGTTTGTGAAGACATAAAAATAAAAAAGACTAGAAATCTAGTCTTTAATTGACGCTTCGTAAATTTCATCAATTGCATCTTTTAATGCATCGTTAAATTCTTCTTCACTTTGATATGCAAATAAGTTTTGTAATAATGCTCTTGAGAATGATGCAATCATTCTTTTATTTTCTCTTAGTAAACGACAAGCTTCATCAGTTTCATATCCACCTGATAATGCAACTATTCTTACTAAGCAAGGATATTCATATAAGTCTAAATATAAATTTGCTTCTGTTGGAATAGTAAATTTAAACATAATTAAATCATTTTGATCCCAATTATCTAATACAGCTTTAATTTCTTCTTTTAGAATAGCTTCTGCTTCTTTCTTATCTGGAATATTAATATCTACTTCAGGTTCAATAATTGGAACTAGTCCATTATCACAAATAGTTTTTGCAAAAGCAAATTGTTGTTTAACTATTTCTCTAATTCCTTCTCTATTTGCTCCTAAGATAACACTTCTCATCTTAGTACCAAATACTCCTCTTTCACGAGCAACTCTTAATTGATCTTCAAGATCTGGAATTGGTTTCATTAATTTAACATTATTGTTTTCTTCTTCTAATCCTTTATCAACTTTTAAGAATGAAACAATATTCTTATCTTCCCAAAGATAAGCAGCAGTATATTTACCATTTACTTGTGATTCCATAGTCTTATAGAATAAAATAGTTCCTAAGATTTTTTCACTTGTAAATACTGGAGATGTAAATACTCTTTTTCTCATTTGATGAATAAGTTCAAACATCTCTTCTTCTGTTTCCCAACTATCTTTTGGAATTCCATATTTTTCTAGTGTCTTTGCAGTAGAACCACCGCTTTGATCTAGGGCTGCTACAAAGCCATCTCTTTCTCTAACAATTCTTAATTTTTCTTGATCCATATAATCTTTCATAATAAATCCTCCTATGTTTTTATTATACAATTTTTTTATTAATATCTAAATAATAATCTTAATTTTTTTATTTTTTTACCAATCTGAACCCCAGTCAGATCCTCCACTATCCCATGAGTCACTGCTATCCCAAGATGATGAACTATCCCATGAAGAATCATTACTACTGCTACTCCACCAACTATCATCATCATCATAGTCATATGAACTAGATGCATAGTAATCGCTATCTTCAAAATCATAAGTATCACTTATTGTCTTATCAGAATCATAATATGTATCTGGATTATAAATTATATCTCCAGTTGGATCAGATGCTGATACCCATTCATCATTATTTAAAATATACCATCCATAGTAATAATAATATATTTTATCATCATAATTATAATAACCATTTTCTGGTGTAGGTGGATGTAATTCTTTATACCAATCACAATCATAATATTGTTTGTTTATATCAAATTTTGTATATAGACTATTGTATGAATCCCAATATAATCCACCAAAAACCGGTTTCTTTACTGTTTTATTATTTAATACTAAAGACCAATCATCTTTTTTACTATCGTATCTATACCACTCGCATTTGTCTTGATTAAACTTTGAACATCTATCATACAAATAATAAATAGTATCATTTGAATTATAATATCCTTTTTTATAATTAGATAATGAATATGCTGAAAATAAAACTACTGGAAATAGATTCATGCATAAACAAAATACTATGAATATAATAACTATTCTTAATGTACTCTTTTGATTCTTTTTAAATGCTTCACTTGTATTCATTGTTCTTCTAGCATCATTCATTGTTTTTTGATGTAGAATCTCTTCTTTTAATTTTAAATATAATTCATTTACAGCATAAGCTTCATCTTTACCTTCATAACGAACTGCTCTAGCACCAGTATCTTTATTTTTATATACTACAAAGTTCTTTGTTTTTTCATCTTGATAGATACCAAAAGCTCTTGCTTCTTTAATATCTTTACCAATAAAGAATCTTGTTGTTTCTTCTGGAGGTAAGTTATGATCTTCATACCATTTCTTTAATTCTTCTATTGTAGTTGGTACTTCATTACCAACTCTTTTTAACTGCTCATTTGGAGCTTTACAATTAGGACATTTTTCTTCAGTATCAGAAATATAACTTCCGCAATAACTACACTTAACTTTCATACAATCACCCTATTCTTTTTCATTATAACATATAAAGAGCTAATTTAGCTCTTTATATTTCTAATTTAATCGGGCAATGATCAGAACCTTCTACATCATCTAAAATAGTTGAATCTTTTATTTTTTTAATCATTTCTTTATTTACTATAAAATAATCTAGTCTCCAACCTATTCCTTTTTCTCTTGCATGACCTAAATAACTCCACCAACTATATTTAATCTCTTCTGGATAAAAATATCTGAATGTATCAATAAAGCCACTATCTAATAATTCTGTCATTTTATTTCTTTCTTCATCAGTAAATCCTGCACTTCTTCTATTTGCTTTAGGATTCTTAATATCTATTTCTTCATGAGCTACATTTAAGTCTCCACAATAGATTACATTTTTCTTACTTGATAAATCTTTTAAATAATTCTTCATTAATTCTTCAAAATGCATTCTAGAATCTAATCGCTCTAATTCTCTTTTAGAATTTGGTACATAACAATTTACTAGATAAAAATCATTATATTCTGCAGTTATTATTCTACCTTCATTATCATATTCTTCTTCACCTATTCCATATTTTACTGAAATTGGTTTTTCTTTAGAATAAATCATTGTACCAGAATAACCTTTTTTCTCTGCTGGATATAAGTATTCATGATATCCATAAGGATGAAAAGGATTTTGCTCTTCTAATACTTTTGTTTCTTGTAGACAATAGATATCTGCTTTTTCTTTATCAAAAAATTGATCAAAGCCTTTATTTAGACAGGCACGAAGTCCTGCAACATTCCAAGATATTATTTTCATGTTATCACTCCTATAGTGATTTTATCATTTTTCAAACTTTTCTTCAATTAAACGTATTGGAAGTGATTTATCTCTTAGTAAATCTGTTATTGAAATATCATTATGAATATTATAAATAATTTTGGCTAAATATTCTGAACAATCGCAGACATGTAACCATTTTTCTTTTTTATACTCTTCTGGTATATAAGATAGGTTTGTTGTATATAATCCGTGTAACATATCTTTTTCATAGTACTCTTTAAATTTATCTATACCTTTTGTAAATAAAGCATAAGTTACTACGACAATAACATGTTTAACTTTATATTTTTTTAATTCTTCTATACATTCAAAGATACTTCCACCTGATGACACCATATCATCTGAAATAATAGCAGTATATCCTTCAAGATCACTATTACCTGAATAAACATGACTTATTACTGGGTATTTTCCATCTACTAAATTATTATAGTCTCTTTGTTTATAAAAGCTTCCTGCTTCTCTATGAATATATTTTGAGTTAAATGAATTTAAGTAAACATTTCTTCTTCCAGTTGCGCCATTATCTGGGGCGATAAAAACTATTTTTCTTAATCTTGCTTTTGGAAGATCATTAATTAATTCTTCTAGAATAGTATTAGTTGGGAAGAAATTATTAAATTCCATATTATGAATTGCATGTTCTACTCCTTGATCATGAGCATCAAAAGTAATGAATCCTTTTATTCTACTCATATCATCTATTTCATGAAGCATCATTCCACAAGCTAGATTTTCTCTTGTATTTCTTCTATGTTGTCTTCCTGCATATAGAAGAGGCATTACGATATTTATATTTTTGGCATGACAGTTACAAGCCCCTATTCCATCTTTTAATTGTTCTATTAGATCATTTGGACTAGTATGATTGATAAATCCATGCATTTTATATTCTAATGAATAATTACCTATATCAGTAATCATAAACATATCTTTACCTCTTACTGTCTCATCTATTTCGACCTTTAGATGACCATCTTCAAAGAAGTTTTCTTTGATTGGGACAATAAATGTATCATTATCAGGGTCTAAGTGATACATTTCTAGAAGGTGTTTATCTACCTTCTCTCCGAGTTCTTTGGCACTGTCAAATACCATTAATCGCAAGTTATCTTTTTCAATTTGTTTTTTCATATTTCCTCCTCTACACTAAAAAAAGAGTAATCTTAAATCACTCTTTATTTACAAATCAAAAAGTATAGTAAAACTAGAATTCCTAATGCAATTCTATAATATCCAAATACTTTGAAGTTATGTTTACGAATATAATTTATTAGGAATTTAATTACAAACATACTAACAATGAATGCTGTTATGGTTGCGACTACAAGAATACCTACTTCTAGTCCTGTGAAGGATAGACCTACTTTAACAATGTACTTTAATAGTTTTAAGAGAGATGCTCCGGCCATTACTGGTATTGCTAAGAAGAATGTGAATTCTGCTGCAGTAGCTCTTTCTAATCCTATTAGTAATCCTCCAATAATAGTTGATCCACTACGTGACGTTCCAGGAATTAAAGCAAGTAATTGGAATGTTCCAATTTGTAGTGCTTGTTTATAAGTTATTTTATTTACATCTTTTGTTTTTCTAGAACCAATATTTTTATTTTCAATTACGATAAAGATAATACCATAGATTATTAATGCTAATGACACTACTATACTGTTATAAAAATGTTCATCTATCCAGTCATCAAATAATAATCCAATTATAGCTGCTGGTATACAAGCTACTAATATCTTTCCCCATAAGTTTAATACTGGTTTATCTAATTTAACTTTATTATTTTCTTTTTTGAGTGGCCAAATACTTTTAAAGTAAATAACTACTACTGCTAGGATTGCTCCTAACTGAATAACAACTTCAAATAATTTATAAAAATCTGCAGAGACATTTAACTTAATGAACTCATCTAGTAGAATCATATGTCCTGTTGAGGATATAGGTAACCATTCTGTTATACCTTCTACAATTCCAAATAAAAATGCTTTTAAAACTTCAATCATGTAATCTCCTCCTATCTCATTGTACCATAATTATTTTTTTATTATGAGTCTTTTTTAGAAAAAAAGTAATAATTTACATTTAATTTTGTTTATTCTTTGGTAAATACTTTTTAGCTCCATATAAACAGTACATTTCTATGTATTTTGCTAGGTCATCTGTAGGAGTTGAAAAATCATTTTTAATCCAATAATTAATTACTCCTAAAGCACCATTAAAAATAAATACAACAGAGTTTTCTAATTCTTCACTATTAATATCAGGTTGTAATTCTTCCCATCTACCCATACATTTTTCATAAGCAGCATCTAATACTTCATTTAAGAAATAGACATTATTATCTGTATTAAATAGAATTTTTACTAATTTCTTATTATTTTCAAAAATTGATAATATACCTTTAGTAAAAGAATAAATTGAATGATCATGAATATTTTCTATTGATGGAGAATTCTTTATTTCATTAATGAATTCTTGTTCAATATTTTTAAGTAAATCATAGACATCCATATAATATCTATAAAATGTTCCTCTATTAATATCTGATATTTCACATATTTCTGTTACGGTAATATTTGCTATATCTTTTTTCTCTAATAAGTTTAATAAAGTATCTTTAATTACTTTTTGTGTATATTTTATTCTTCTATCCATAAACCCTCCATTATTAAACAAAGTAATAATAGTTTGTTCAACAACTAACACTTTGTATTTATTTGATTATTGATTATCAACTAATTTAAATTATACAATATATTTGTTAGATATTCAACAAGTGTCTATTAAATGAGGTGAACTATGAAATTTTTTTTATTTAAGAAAAAACATAAGATTTGGGAAAAGTTTTATGCTAAAGATAAACGTAATGTAGATATGCCTGAGGAGTCTATGTATGAATTTCTATATAATCAAAATGAATATAGAATGCGTAATACTGCATTAAACTATTTTGGACGTAAAACTACATATCAAGAATTATTTGATGAAATAGATTTATGTGCTAAAGCAATGAAAAGTCAAGGTATAAGAAAAGGAGATGTAGTTTCTATTTGTCTTCCTAATGTACCGGAATCTATTATTGTATTTTATGCAGTTAGTAAGATTGGTGCAGTAGCAAATATGATACATCCATTATCTGCTGAAGAAGAAATTAAACAATCTATTGTAGATACTAAATCAGTTATGTTATTTACTATTAATTTTAATTATAAGAAAGTAAATAATATTTTAAGTGAGACAAATTTATATAAAACAATATTAATATCTCCGAGAGATTCTATGCCTAAACCAATGAGTACAATTTATTACTTATTAGAAGATAGAAAAGTTAAACTTCCAAAGAGTAATGAAAGTTTTATGTTCTATAAAGATTTTAGAGATAAAGGTAAAAATTACAATAGAGATGTTCTTAATCCTACTAAATGGAATGATGCTGCAGTAATACTTCATTCAGGAGGAACAAGTGGTACTCCTAAGAGTATAGTTTTATCTAATGGAAATATTAATGTAGTAATTGGACAAGCAAGAATTGCTTTACCTGAAAATGATGATCGTGATAGTATGTTAGGAATACTTCCTATGTTTCATTGCTTTGGATTAGTAGAATGTACTCATTATCCTTTAAGTATAGGAGCAACTCTAATTCTAATTCCTAAGTTTGATGCTGGAAGATTTGATAAGATACTTAGACAATATAAGCCTACTATTATTCCTGGAGTACCAACTTTATTTGAAGCATTAATTGGCAATAAACATATGGAAGATATAGATTTATCTAATGTTAAATATGTAGTATCTGGTGGAGATTCCTTAAATGAAGAGAAAAATCTTGCGGTTAATGAGTTCTTAAAGAAACATAATTGTCGTCATGGTGTAGTTCAAGGTTATGGTATGACTGAAACTTCTGGAGGATGTATATTTAGTACAACTGCATCTTATACTTTAGGTAGTGTTGGAATACCTCTTCCTGGAAATGATATGAAGATAGTTAATCCTGATACTAAGGAAGAAGTAGATATTGGACAAGTTGGAGAAATTCTTATTTCTGGTCCTTCTGTAATGATGGGATATTTAAATGATGAAAAGGCAACTAATGAAGTACTTGAAAAAGATAAAGATGGAAAGATCTGGGTTCATTCAGGTGACTTAGGTTATATGGATAAGAATGGATGCTTATTCTTTGTACAAAGACTTAAAAGACTTATTATTAGTTCTGGATATAATGTTTATCCATCACATATTGAAGAGGTATTAAACAAGCATCCTGCTATACTTAATTCTTGTGTAGTTGGAGTTCCTCATCCATATAAAGTACAAGTACCTAAAGCTTATGTAGTACTTAAAAGTGAATATAAAGAAAACATGAAATTAAAAGCAGAGATTAAAGAGTATTGTGAAAAGAATTTATCTAAATATATGATTCCAAAAGAATTTGTATATCGTGAATCTTTACCTAAAACAATGATTGGTAAAGTTGATTATAAACAATTAGAAAAAGAAAATAAAAAATAGGATTTAATCCTATTTTTTTGTCATTTCAATTATTTCTTTCTTTAATTCTTCTACTAAATCTTCTTCTTTTACTTTTCTTATTATTTCACCTTTTTTAAAGATTATTCCTTCACCTATTCCACCGGCAATACCTACATCTGCTTCTCTTGCCTCTCCAGGGCCATTTACAGCACAGCCCATTACAGCTACTTTTATATTTGATTTAATGCCTTTTAAAAACTCTTCTATTTCTTTTGCCATTGGAATTAAATCTATTTGTGTTCTACCGCATGTAGGACAAGATACTAGAGTTGGCATATCTTTTATTAAACCAAAATTCTTTAGTATTTCTTTGGCAACAATTACTTCTTCTTTTGGATCATCTGATAGTGATACTCGAAGTGTATCTCCTATTCCTTCTCTTAATAAAATACCTAATCCAATACTTGATTTAATTGTTCCACTAAATGCAGTTCCTGCTTCTGTAATACCTATATGTAATGGATATGGGAATGTTTTGCTTGCTAGTTCATAAGCTTTTAAACATAACTCTAAATTTGATGATTTTAAAGATAAACATATATCATAAAAATCTAATTTCTCTAGAATCTCAATATGACGTCTTGCAGACTCTACCATTGCTTCAGCTGTAGGATGATGATACTTCTCTAATAAATCTTTTTCTAGAGATCCAGCATTTACTCCAATACGAATAGGAATACCTTTTTCTTTACAAGCATCTACTACTTTTTTAACATTTTCTTCCTTACCAATATTTCCTGGATTAATTCTTATTTTATCTACTCCACTATTTATTGCTTCTAAAGCAATCTTATAATCAAAATGAATATCGGCAACTATTGGAATATGAATCTTTTCTTTTATTTTTTTTATTGCTTTAGCATCTTCTATATCTAAGCAAGCAACTCTTATTATTTCACATCCTAGATCTTCTAGTTCTAATATTTGTTTTACTGTACTTTCTACATCTTTAGTTTTAGTATTACACATAGACTGAATAATTACTTTATCTTGTCCACCTATTAATACATTTCCTACTTTTATTTGTCTTGTTTTATTTCTTTTCATAATACCTCCTAAAAAAAAAGACTATTGCTAGTCTTTTATTTGTTCACACTCTTTATTAATTCCCCTGCTATACTAGTCATTTTATTATTCTCTCTGTTTTGTGGAAGTGATTCATAATTATAGAATTCTTCTCCACTTTCAACATTATATACAAATATTTTATCTGGCTTTTCATCTAAATTAATTGATACTACTGGATGTGTTAATAAAGCAATTGAACTTTCAGTAGCATTAGGTTGTTGTTCCTTAACATAAACATAGTAGTCATTACCTTTTTTAAAAATATTAGTTACTGATAAAGAGAATCCACTTGTTGGTTTTTCTCCCATCGCAATAGATAATACTTTACTATTTCCATTTTCTACATATAAGTAACCTCTTTTTGTATAGTTACTCATTTGTTCATAATCAGATACTTTATATTTACGGAAACCATTAAACTTTAAGAAAGACTCTTCATTATTAATTAAGCTATACATACATCTTCTACCAAAACCAGTTCTAATATCTTTTGCTGTGACATCTTTAGATGTTGATTGGAATAAGAATTTTGTGTCCATAAATATTTTAATAAGAGTCATTGATGCTTCTCCAAATTTAATCTCTGTTTCTTTTTCTGTAGTATAATCGCAAGGTGGAATTGGGCAAGCTTGTTTTTTACCTTTTATAACAATAACACTATCGGCATTTCTTTCAATAGTATATACATATGAATCAATAGAATAATTTAATGTTTGATGAGCTACTTTAGAATAATCAATATATTTACTTTTTAAAAATACTGCGAGTAAGATAACAATTAATAATTCAGGAATAATTAATAATTTTTTAAAGAAATTCTTTACTTTATCTCTTTTCTTCTTTTCTTCTAGGGGATCATATACATCTTTTCCTAGTGAAATATCATTCCCATTAGTTTCTTCTTTATAAATTGTGTCATCTTTCTTTTCATTTAAGATTTTATTACGTTCTTTTATTCTTCTTTTTTCTTCTTTTTTGGCTTCTCTTTTTTCTTTTAATCTTTTAAAGAAACCTTTCTTTTCTACTTTAACTTCACCATTATCAGAGTTTATTAACTCCATCATAGTGTTGTTGTCGTTACTACCGGTGTTTATTCCCATCATATTATTGTTATTATTCATATACTCTCACCTATTATAATAATATCATATTTTATATTTAAAACAAATTAATTTTTCTTATCTATCTTTTCTTTTTTTATTTCTTTAATTTCTTTTGGTTCTATTTTTAAATCAACTTTTAAGTTTTTTTGTAATTCTTTCTTTTGTTCTTCTTCTTTATATTTTTTTACTAGTTTTTCATTATGATAACTAAGTATTGCTATTACTAAGGCTGCTAGTATTAATGGTAAGTACTTCATATCCTCACTCTCCTATTATTCATTATAACATATTTTTCTTCTCATTTATTTTTTCTTATATTATAATTTAAGAGAGGTGTTAAGATGAAAAAACTATTCTTATTATTAATTTGTGTTATTTTAATTTCTGGTTGTGCTAAGGAAGAAGTTAATACTAAAGAAAAAGTAAAAAGACCTGAAGTAAAACCTGAAGAAGTAACAAAATATGAAGATAAAAACAATACTCCAATTGGTCTATATTCTTTAAATGGTAATACATTAACTAAATATACTACTGTTACTAAAAAAGCTGTTATTGAAGAAGATTTAGGTGTATTTCAAGTATATCCTTCTAACGAAGATAAAATAACTTTAAATAAAGGATTTGGAGAATCTTATTATGATACATTTAATAATTATAAAAAAGATACTAATTTGAAAGTTGGATTTAATTTAAAATTTCATTTATCTAGTACTGGAGAAGATGTATCTTACAATATTTTAAGTCCAAATGATTGTATGAACAGATGGGAACATTTCATGAATTATTTATATGATGATTATGCTAATAGAGGTAAAGGTTTCTACTCACATATTGAAAATAATGAATATAATTCTAATACACTATTTACTGCTATAAAAATACAAAGTAGTTATCAAGTTGGAGAAGTTGATTCTAAAATACTTCTAACAGTATTTACATATGACACAGAAGATGATTTTGATGAAAATAAAGAATATAGAGGAAATAGTAAATATACAATGACTATTTGTTTAGAAGGAAGAAAATGTGAATAAAAAAAGATGTCTAAGACATCTTTTTATTTTTATTAAACAGCAGTATATCCACCATCTACTGGTAAGATTACTCCAGTAACATAACTTGCTTCTTCACTTGCTAAGAAGATTGCAGCAGCATTTAATTCTCCTTCTTTACCATAACGTTTCATTGGTACATGGCTATTAGCAAATGCTTGGAACATTTCTGTATCAAGAACAGCTGTTGTTAGTTCTGTATAGAAATATCCTGGACAAATACAGTTAACTGTAATTCCATCTTTTGCTAATTCTGCAGCAGCAGCACGAGTAAAGTTAACAACTGCTCCTTTAGATGAGTGATATGCAATTGTTGGGATTTCAGTATTTCCAACCATACCATACATAGATGCAATATTAATTACTCTACCATAGTTATGTTTTTTCATAATATTTCCGAATGCTCTAGTCATCTTAAATACACTAGTTTCATCTGTTGCGATAGTGAAGTCCCATTCTTCATCATTCATATCAAGAACTCCTTTATCTTTAGATGATCCAGCACAGTTTACTAAAATATCAACTTTACCAAAAGTCTCTTCTGCTAATTTAGCAGCATTATCAATATCTTCAGTTGATGTTACATCACACTTAACTGGTAATACTCTTACTCCATATTGTTCTAGTTCTGCTTTTGATTCTTCAAGACGTTCTACACGTCTAGCAAGTAATACTAAATCTGCTCCTTGTTTAGCAAATCCTTCTGCCATTTGTTTTCCAAGTCCTGAACTTGCTCCGGTAATGACAGCAACCCTACCTTTTAAATTAAACACAATTTTTATTCCTCCTATTTTCTACTCTTTAATTATAACATGCAGAAAACGTTGTAGAGCCTTATTTTACTTATGTTTACATTATTTAACTTGTTTTATTGCTAAATCGAGTGCTTCTTTGGCAGTACTGGCTGGAATACACTTTAACCTACACCTTTCATCTAAATATAGGTTAGCCAACTCTTTTGACCATCCACCGAACTTATTTACAGTGATAATTGGGATGCCTGCTTGATAAGCTATAGCAATCTCAGTAAGAGTTCCTGATCCTCCTCCTAAAGCAATTATTACATCACAAGATAAGACTAGGTTAAATTCACGTCCTCCTCCTATTTCTTGCCCTGAATTAATAAGGATTGTTGGACGGAATTTACCAAATACTTTTTTACTTTTTCCTCCCGCAACTCCTACTGTTATACCACCTTTTTTACTTGCTGCCTTTGCAGCTTCAGTAGATAAAGAGGTATACTCTTTTTCTGCTCCATAGACTAAGATATTGCCAGAATCTGCAATTAATTCTCCTAACTCTTTAGTAAAGGCTAAAGCCTCATCACTATAATTTAAATCAGCAGCCGAACCCATAACTCCTATTTGTATTTTTTTCATAAACTTCTTCCTTTCAATTTTAATACTTTTACTACTTCATCATTTTCTTTAGTACCAACTATTTTTTCTGGTAGTTCAGACATTTTTGTTTTTTCTCCTTTTAATTTATCTATCTCTTCCCAAAGCATTATACTTCTTTTAATACATCCTTCTGAGAATGATTTAGAATCTTTTTCTGGAATAGATGCTCTTTCATTTGGATTACCAAATGGTTCAAAGTATGGTGCTTTCATAAATCCTTCTTTAGTTTTTACAACTATACCTGAACCAGCAATTCCAAAATAGAAATCTCTTTCACAAATTTGATCTATGACATCTTCTTCTAATAAGATATTTGTTTTTAATCCATATTTTAAATTCTTATTAAAATAGTCATATCCTTCTTTTGTACAAATACAAGATACTACTTGTACTACTTCTATTCCTTGTCCTTTTAATAAACTAATTATTTTCTTTAAAACACTTCCAGAGAATACTACATCATCTGCAAGTATTACTTGTCTAGATTTAATTCTATTTCTTAAATCTTTTACTTGTTCTTCTAAACTACCTTTAGTTCTAGTTGTTAGTTCATCACTACCATTTATTCTAGTACAGTCTAAGAAGAATATATTTTCTTCATCTGGTTTAATATAAATCTTATCCAAAGTTACGATGGGGATATCCACCTTCAATCAAATTATTTACTTCTAACATTTCATCTTCTGAAATAATAGATACTTTATCAAAGATTTTATTTACTTGTTTTTTAAAGTCATATCTTACCTTTCTTATTGTATCTTCATTTGGTATATAATCATACCTAAAGTCTAATGAATTAACTCCTTCTAGTATTCTTTTTATATCGTTACTAAAGACGATACCATTTTTTATTGTTTTCAAATTCTTTTCTCCTTCATAATCATATTTTTTTCATTTTTCTAATAAAAAAATGCTATACAGATAGTACCTGTATAGCATTATAATAGTCATCTATATTTATAAGCGATACAAGCACTACAAATAGCACTTGTACCTACGAGCTTTTAATGTCGTATTAACAAGTGCAGACTATTATGATGATGAATTTGATTATATGAATATTTCATAATAATCCTCCCTTTCATTTAATTGCGATTATTTTAACATAAGTTTTGATATTTGTCAAAATCTCTTTACTTTAGGATTATCTTCTACTTCTTCTTCTGACTTAATATAACCCTTTTTCTTAGCAATTTCTATTACCTTTTCTTTACTAGCTTTTTTTATTTCTTCAAATTCTAGCATTGCTCCACCAAAACCTCCAATAAAGAAAGCTGGCTCTAAATCTTCAATCATTTTCTTTCTTAATTCTTCTACTGTCATATTACTCCTAATATAATGATGCGAACGAAGCTATTCCTATAATTAGGAATACTATAAATAGCACCACAAAGATTGCAGCTAAAATAGCTAGGCCAATATAAATCCACATTAATACTTTAGCAAATGTATTATTAGGATATTTAACTCTAGCAACTATCATTAAGACAATTGCAGCTATTCTTGTTGCGCCTGATAAAGCACTTATAATTGATCCTAAAGATCTAGATATTAAACTAGAGAATAAAGCAATAATAAATATAGCTAAAGGTCCTACAAAATATAGAAGTACTGAGATAGTACATAATAGATTTGCTTTTTTATTATCTTCTTCTTGAGAATTATTTACTACTACAACTGTAGGTGTAACTTCTACTTTATTTTCTTCTTTTTCTTCAACTTTATTAATTATCTTTTTAGGAGTACCACAATTAGTACAAAAAGAATTTCCTTCTTTTATTTTTTCTCCACATTTTTCACAATACATATAATCACCTATTCTTAATATAATTTTACCATACTATATAAAAAAGCAATAAAAAAGAATTACTATTTTACGTAATTCTTTTCAATATATGAAGCACTATATTGCTCACTTAATTTATTCTTTTTATGATTAGATCCTGCAGCCATTGTAGTCTTACCATAATTTAAAGCTTTACGATAAGTTTCTAATTCCTTATCACCTTTTAAAGTAGCTTCTTGTACTGCATAAATATAATCAATTGTATTCCAGATTTCTCCTACTCCAACTGGTACTCTATAGATGTCATCTCCAACATGAATTACATAATCTTCTGGTTCTTTTGAATAGAATTTAGCTGGAATAGTAATCTTAGAATAATCTTTTGTAGATAATTCTAATTCATCTGCTACACTACCTTTAACTGCAGCCATCATGTATTCAATAGAAATATCTCTACCATTAGTTTGTACCCAGTCTTGTGTAGTTTCTTTTAAATGATATAAAGTTTTTAAAGCAAATAATTTTCTTTCAAATTCTACTAAATCTTTACCATTATATGTAGCATCTTCTTTTAATAATTCAATATCTTCTGTTGTTAAAGCTAAAGCAGCTTCTTTTTGTTCTTTTGTTAATGAATCAAGTTTAGATACATCTTTAAAATCTACATCTTTTAACTGATCTAAAATATCTAATGATTTTTCTAGCTTTTCAGCAGCTTCAATAATATTTAAATCATCATTATATGATAATTCTTCTTTTTCAAGCAATTCATCTACTAAAGTTACATCTTTAACATCTTGAATTTCAAGTATAGCGCTAGGTGATAATTTTTTCATATCTACTCTACCAGCACATCCTGTTAAAGAAAATGCCATAGAACTTGCAAGTAAAACAGCAGTTAACTTGTGATAAATATTAATTTTATTAATCCCCTTCATATTCTTAACCCCCTACACTCAATGTGTATAAATTATACCACAAATGTTGGTTTTTGTCAATAATTCGTTATAGTACAACACTTTTAATAAAAAAATAGACAACTAATTGTTGTCTACTTCTTTAGCTACTACTATTTGAAATTTAGTCTTTGCAGATACTCTTTCATCAAAACTACAAGTTTGTAAAATTAATACTTTAGAGTCATCGTTTAACTCTATATCATGTTTTACAAATGACTTCTTTCTCAACTTATCTAAATGTTCTTTATAAGTAAGTCCTGAAAAGCTTTCTAAATTAACATAATCAAAGTCTTTTGTTTCAATGTAACTTGAGAATACTTCATATTCTCTTTTTCCATCTTTATCAATAATATATATGTATGGATTATCTTCCATAAACTTCTTATCATTATAATTTGTTAATTTAACAAATGGTAATATTCCATATGGATCACTATGACCATATATTAATAGTTTTTTAGATTCTCTAATTTTATTTCTATAGTCTAAGAAACTAGTACCATTATCATCATAATTATGATGTATATCATGTTTTAAATAATAATCATTGTCACTTGTTTGAACAACTACTTCTTCTAATACATTAGGTATTTGTACTACTGCGACAATATCATTATTACCATAAGTATTTTTTAAATTATTAAAATAATCTTCATAGTTATACTCTACTACTTCACTTACTGGAATAATAATCTTTTCTGGTTCCTTTGGTTTAGGAGTATTAGGTATTGTTGTGTTATAAATTACTAAACCTAAGAATACAGTAATTAATACTACTAATAATATTTTTTTATCCTTCATAGTATCCCTCAATTCAATTGCATATTATAGCATAAAAGGCTTATTTTTTCAATAAAAAAGAGCGGGTTACCGCTCGATTTTATTATTCATTTACTTTTCTTAAAACTACTACTGTATAACTTGTAGCAAGTAATGTAAGAATCATTTCGAATAAGATGTTTCCATTTTCCTTAGTCATAGCTACTCCTGTATTTGGAGGAGTGATTTCAGGAACTGGTCCATTATAAGTATTTGTAATATCAAATCCTTCGATTTCAGTTTGATAGAATGGTACAGCTACCTCTTGGATAGAATATACTATTTCTACTCCTACTTCTCCGTCTTTGATCATATATTTTGGAAGATTTTCGAAAGTAAATGTCCAATCATTTGCTTCTGATAATTCAGCAGTTGCTACTACTTCATCAAATGCAAGTAAGTTAACTGTAATACTTCCTGGTCTCTTCTTATACTTATCATTTTCATCATACCAATATTTGTTAACAGTGATTTCACCATTTTCATTATATGGAATCTTATCATGTGAGTTTGTAATTTCATTTGTAATCTCTGTAGTTTCTTCAGTATTTTCTACAAATGTAATCTTTTCTGTTTCATATAAGTCAACTTTATCTTCTGTTAATGTATATTGTACTAACTCTTTATTGTAGTATTTTGGTAAGTTAGTGAATGCATATGTCCAAGGTTCATTTTCGAATCCTGCATTGATTTCATATACGTCCATTACTTCTTCTTTTACTACTGTATCTCCTACTTTACCTACTAAACGTACAGTAATAAAGTCTGGTCTCTTACCATCATTATTATCAAAGTCTTCCCAGTTCTTAGTTACTTTGTAAGTAATAGTTGCAGGTTCATGAGAGTTTGTAATTGTATATCCATCTACTGATGGTTCATATCCTTCAGGAATATTTTCATCTGTTTCAGCAACAGTATATTCAATTGGTTCTCCCACTTTTCCTTCTCTATTTACTGGATAATCTTTGAATGTTACTTTCCATTGAGTATCTTCAGTAGCTTCTAATGTTTCTTGTTCTACTCCGTCTGCATATAATGTAATCTTAACGCTTCCTGGTCTCTTACCATCATTATCATCATTATCGTCCCATGCTTTAGAAGCAACGATATCTTTTAATAAATGAGAGTGAGAGTTTGTAAGTGTTATTGTTCCATCTGCTGCAGTTACGTTTGTAGTATTTGGATACATTTCAGTATCTACTCCTGATTCTTCAACTGTGTAAGTAATCCATGTACCTTCATGGAAGATTGGTACATTTTCAAATTTAGATACCCATCTATTTGCATCATTTGCATCTACGTCAGCTGTAGAAATTGTAATTGAATCAGTATAAACTGGATCAGTCTTACTTGGTACAGTTCCCTTTAATGTAAATGTAATAGATGTAGGTCTAACTTTATCACGATTATTTTCATCATCCCATACTTTTACAACTGGAATTTCTTTAGATAAGTCTTTAATTGTATTAACAATTACTAATCCTTCATCTTCTCCAGTTTCTGGATATGTTACATCATAATAATCTTTAATTTGTTGTGTTTCTACTTCTTCAACAGTATAAGTTACTGTTCCAGTACCATGATTTTTATTTACTGGTAAGTTTTCAAATGTATGTTTCCATTCATTTTCATCACTTAATACAGTTTCATCAACTTTTACACCATCTGCTAATAAGTTAACAGTGATTGATGTTGGACGATAATTCTCGCCTTTTTCATCTACCCATGTCTTAGATACTGGGATATTTTTCTTTTCAGTATTATAAGTATTAGTGATTGTAGTTCCATCAATAGCTTTTGTATATCCTGCTGGTAATACTTCATCTACTACGTAGTTGATTGTCTTACGTTCACCATTTACGTTCTTATATTTATTTAATCCTGAAATTGTATATGACCATTCTTCATCTGTATTATTTCCAGATACAGTTTCTGATTTAACAATTGTTGTCTTATCATCTTCATCATATACATTGATTGTAATAGATGTTGGTCTCTTACCATCTCTATCACTATCATCTTTCCATACCTTCTTACCAGAGATTTGTGTAGGTTCTGGTGTATGTGTATTTGTAACTGTTGTACCAGAGTGAGATTCTGTATATCCTGCTGGTACATCTGTTTCTGATTCAGAAACAACTTTTTCTTTTGCAGTATAAGTTATTACTTTTCCTTTATCATTTAATGGTAGATGATCGATTGTAATCTCCCATTCATTTGCATTAATTGCATCGTTAATTGTTACTGGATATTGTCCATATTCAGCATCATTAGCGTAAAGTGTAATTAATACTTGAGTTGGTCTAATTAAATCTCTATTGTTATCATCAGCCCATACTTTCTTAACTTTTACTGATGTTTCAGAAGGTTTATGTGTATTCTTAACGTTATATCCGTCAACTTCTGGATCATTATATCCAGCTACTTTTTCTTCTGAAATTGTATATGTAATTTCATGACCTTTATTGAACTTAGGTAAGTTTGGCCAACTCCATGACCAATTATCAGCTGCTGTTACTGTCTTAGTTTCAGCTTCTTTAACTGTTTCAGTTACCTTATTTCCATTTTCATCTTCATATTCAGTTGTTCCAGTTAATGTGATCTTAATAGATGTTGGTCTAATACCATCTCTATCTCCATCATCATCCCATTCCTTAGAACCATTTACATCTACAACTGCAGGTGTATGTTCATTTGTATATGCGATAGTAAATGTTTTTGCATTAGTTTCTGCATTTACTTCTTCTGTTACAACTGGTTCATTATCTGAAGCAGGTGTATATCCATCAGGTCTTGAAATTTCGATAACACTATAAGTAATTTCTTGTCCTGCTGCACGTCTAGGTAATCCAGTCTTAGTATAAGTCCATACATTACCTTCATCAGCAGTAAGTCTTAATTCAGTATCATCTGTAAATCCTGGGATCATTAATCCCTTGTCATCTGCTACTCTAAATGTAATAGCATCTGGTCTTAATCCATCTTGGTTATTTCCATCGTTCCAGTTCTTAACAACTGTTACTGTTGTTTCAAATGGAGTATGTGTATTTTCTACATCATATCCTGTTACTGCAGATTCGTAATAATTTACAGCACCTTCAGTAATTGTATATTCAATTTCATGTCCTTGATAGTATTTTGGAAGTGGATCCCAACTCCATGACCAGTTTTCTGCTGCTGTAACTGTCTTAGTTTCATCAGGTCTTGCAGTTTCAGTTACTTCTTGACCATCTTTTGTATATTTAACAACAGCACTTAATGTAATATCAATTGATGCTGGTCTTAAACCATCTTGGTCATTTGTATCTGTCCAAGTCTTCTTACCTTCAACCTTAGTAGTTTCTGGAGTATGTGTATTCTTAACATTATATCCATCTACTACTGGTTCATTGTAATCTGTAACTTGTGTTTCAGAAATTGTATAGATAATTTCATGACCATTGTCATATTTATCTAATCCTGGCCAACTCCATGACCAATTATCATTTGCAGTTACTGTCTTAGTTACTGCTGGTCTTACAACTTCTGTTACTTCTTGACCATCTTTTTGATATTTAACAGTTCCAGTTAAAGTGATTGAAATTGATGTTGGTCTCTTACCATCTTGGTTATTTGCATCATCCCAAGTCTTAGAACCTGCAACATCTACTTTTCCTGGAGTATGTGTATTTGTAATTGTTCCATCTGCTGCTGCAACACCAGTACTTGTATATTCTGGTACAGCATCTTCAGTAATAACATATTGAATTTCAATACCATCTTTATATTTTGGAGCTGGATTGAATTCATATGCCCACTTATTATCATCATCTTCTGTTGCAGTTGCTGCTGTTACTGTAATTACATCACTGTAAGCTTCAACTGTTCTTCCATCTTTTGTAATTGTACCAGTTAATCTAACTGTAATACTTTCTGGTCTCTTACCATCTTGATCATCATTATCAACCCAGTCTTTTAATCCATCAAATACTACTGTTTCTGGTACGTGTGTATTCTTAACATTGTAACCCTCACTTGTTGTAGTATATCCATCAACTGAGTCAGTTACAGTATAAGTAATTTCACGAACATCAGGATTTTCAACAGTACCTAAGTTAATATTCTTTTGTAATCCTTCGAACTTATAAGTCCATCCTGCTTCTTCTGATAATGTAGCAGTCTTTCCTGTAGTATCAATTGTAGCTAATACTGTTTCTCCATCTGTATCTAGAACTTGTCCAACTAATTGTACGGTAATTGATTGTGGTCTTATTCCGTCTTGGTTATTAGCATCGTCCCAGATCTTTTCACCTTCAACATCGACAGTTTCAGGTATTAATGTATTAACTAAATTCATACTATTATTTGTTGCACTATATCCGTTAACTGTATCAGTAACAGTATAAACAATTTCTTGTCCATGATTTGCATATCTTGGTAATCCTGCAAATGAGTATGACCAAGCACCTTGTGCATTTGGTACTACATCGATAGTTCTTGTTTCAACTGTTTGTTCAGTTGTAGATCCATCAGTATTTGTAACTGTAATCTTACCAGTTAATTGTACTGTAATACTTGTTGGTCTCTTACCATCTTGGTTATTATTATCTTCCCAAGTCTTTGTACCAGATTTTGTAATTGTTTCTGGTGTATGAGAGTTTGTAATATCATATGTATTTGGTCCTTGTGTTTCTGTATATCCACTTGGAACTGCAGTCTCTCTTACAGAGTATGTAATATGACGACCAACATATCCATCTTGATACTCTGGCATATTACCAAAGTCATATGTCCAACTTCCATCAGCATTTGGAAGTGTAGCTGTTTTTCCAGTATTAATTGTTTCTAATACTGTTTTTCCATCTTCTGCATAAACTGTACCAATTAATTCTACTGTTAATGATGTTGGTCTTAAACCATCTTGATCATCATTATCAGACCAATGTTTTTCACCACTGATTGGTACTACAGAAGGTGTATGAACATTTGTATATTCAATTGTGAATACTTGAGCACCTAATTCTGTTGCTCCCTTTTCAACTGTTACAACAGGTTCGTTATCTGCATCTGCAGGTACATATCCAGTTGGTCTTGTAATTTCAACAACACTATAAGTGATTTCTTGTCCAGCGGCTCTTCTTGGTAATCCTGTCTTAGTATATACCCAGTTACCATCAGTACCTTCAGTTAATGATAATTCTGTATTATCAGTAAATCCTGGAATCATTAATCCCTTATTATCTGTAACTTTGAATTTAACTGATTCTGGTCTTAATCCATCTCTGTTATCATCATCATTCCAATTCTTAATAACTGTTACAGTTGTCTCAAATGGAATATGAGTATTTGTTACATCATATGATCCTTCTGGAATATCTGTTGTATAGTTTGCAACAACATCTTCTGTAATTGTATAAACAATAGCTACATAAGTTTTTGTTGCTTCATCATATTTATATTTTGGATAGTTATTAAATGCATATGTCCAAGATCCATCTTGTGCTGGTCTTACAGTTGTTTCTGCAATACCATTTCCATCTGCATTTAAATGAATTGTAATAGTTTCAGGTCTTAATCCATCTTGGTTATTTGTATCTGTCCAAGTCTTAGTACCTGAAATATTTACTCTTTCTTCATTTGTAATTGTATTTGTTTTATTTGTTAATGCATAGTGAATTTCTGCACTACTTGTTGAACGTACTGAAACATATTTAATTGTTCCATCTTCATTTACATAATTAACTTCTGGAATTGTTACTCTCCAGTTGTTTTCTTTATTTAATGTTACAACTTGTGTTTCTGTACCGATTGTTACATTTACATCAATTGATTCAGTATTTGCTGGAATATCTGTAGCACTTACTACGATATCTTCTTTTCCTTCATATGTTGTTACATATGTTCCACCAGTAATTTCTGACTCTTCTGTAAAGTAATCATATACTCTATTATTTGTATCATATAAATCTAAATCTTTAAATGTATATGTCCAATTATTAGCTGCATTTAATGTAACTGGATTAGTTAATCCTGTTTGTGTAACTTTTTGCTTTTCTCCACCACTTACTGATCTATATAAAGTTACTTCTACAGGTTTTTTAGCATCTTCTGCTACATTCCATACTTTATTAACTGTTAAATGAGTTTTTGGATAAGTATTTGTAAATACTGCACTATATGTATTGTTTGGTGCAATAATTTGTCCAGATAGAGTTCTGTTTTGTACATTTGTATTAGGAGTATATTCATATTCATAATGATCTCCTACTGCTTTATATGTTGTTACAGTTCCATCTGCTGCTGTTACAGTATAAACTCCTTCTGAAGTTTGTACTGCATTTGCAGGTAATTCTGGAACACTAATTGTTACTGTTCCATCAATATTTGTTAAAGTGAATGGTGATTCTGGTGCAGATTCAGTAATGTTATATGTAGAACCTGTTCCAATATTTGTTACACGAACATTCCATCCATCTTTTATATTTAAAGTAATATTTGTATTATCTGGTGCAAAGAAGTATCCAGTGTCTCCTTCTTCTGCTGTAGCACCTTGAACACCTATTTCTCTTTCATAGTATGTGTTTGCATCTGCATCTTCACATGTTTTTCCTAATGAAGCTAATTTTGCAGGATCACATACTGAGAACCATACATCTTCATTTGTTGTATTATCAACTTTAAATGTAAATGTAAATGCTTCTCCACCAACTGGATCTCCTTCTACTTTCTTTGTAAAGTTAAAGTTACTCTTACGGATGTTATATGCATTTAATTGTGCATTTGTTTGAGCTTGTCCAGCAGTTGGTACTACTTTGTCATAATATACTTTTCCATTAAATCTATAGAAAGTATGTCCATTAAATTTATAAACCTCATCAGTTGAAGCCATTCCAGATGGGATTTCATTTGTTGGTACTTCAATTAATGTTGTTAATTGTCCATTGATTATCATTGGGTGAACTGTTTCCATTTGTAGTTCCCATTGATATGACTTGAAGTCTGGTTGATTAATAACTGGTTCTGTTAAAGTATAATCATGTCCTTTATCTAATACTTCAACAACTGTTTTTCCATCTACAACTTTTGTTCTCATTAATCCTGTAGCAATTGCTACTGAATCTTTCCAGTTATTTGATTTTTTAACTTCAACGCTTAATCCAGATACTTCAACGTTATCTCTTACAACGTTCATGTTTAATGTTAAATTGTCAGGTGCTGCTTTTGCATCTAATTGATTTAACCAAACTTTTTCAACATCCATTTCAGATGCTACTGTAACTACTGGATCTGGATTTCTATATTTCTTAGTAGTTGGAGTTGTATTTCCATCATGAGTATCTGTATATGTTAATGTTGCATTTGTATTTGTTTCAAGAGTAAATGTTCCATTTTCATATTTTAAATACTTCTTAATATTTGCATCTAAATTATTATATGCAGTTTGAGCATTATCTGCATTCTTAATACTTGCAACAGTATCATATGTTTCTTGTGATGGGTATACATCAAAAGTAACAGTGTATTTTACACCATCTAATAATGTTCCTACACCTTCTTGAATTACTGTTCCATTTTCTTCTACTTTACCTAATGGCCATTTAACTTGTCCTGAACCATCTGGATTTGTTTCTTCATCATATTTATCGAATGTTGCTGCTGGAGGATTAAAGTTATATAACTTATTAGCTGTTTCCCATTTATATTTAAATGTTCCAACACTTAGTTCTCCATCAACTTCTATATCAGAGTTTTCTCCCCAATAAGTAGATGATGCAATGATTTTTCCTGTTGCATTATCTTTTCTTAAACTTATTTCATATTCAGTACCTGATAGTGGGTCAACTCTTGTAATTTTATTATTAGTAATTGGGAACTCCATCCAATATTCAAATGAGTTTTCATCTACTTCTAGTAATGTTGAAATATCACCTGATGTTGTTTCAACTTTTTGAGTAGTTCCATCTTGAATAAATGCTTCTCCTAAACCTACAGTATTTACTATAGAGTTAAAGATGTCTGCTAATGATGATGTTAAAGCAGCACTATCAGAAGCATTATAGTAATTTGTAGTATCTACAGTTGCTGAAGTTTCTCCACCTTGTGAAGCAGGTCTAGCAGTACCATCTTTTGCATAATAGATTAAATCATCTAAGAAGTCTGCTTCATCACCAAATGCATATACACCATATAATGTTGTATTTCCACCTGTTGCAACTACTGAACCATTGTTTTGACCATTTTGAGTCTTAAAGTGATTTAAATTGTAAGCAGGAGTTTTTGCATATGGATATGCTACATCTGGATTTACTTTATCGCTTGTTCCATAATTAGTTTGATATACAGTTGGTGCACCATCTGTTACGAAAACTACGAATGTTTGATCACCATCAGCATCTTCTAATACACTACGTGCTTTTGTTAATGCTTGTTGCCAGTTTGTTAAACCAGAATATGATCTCTTATAAGATGTTCCTGTATTACTAAATAAGTTAGTAAAAGTAGTCTTGCTACTAGTCCATCCTTGAGCAGGATCTGATGATCCTGAAACAGGAGAATTTGTATTAAATGTTACTAAAGCCATCTCTACAGCATCAGTATCTTGTCCACTTGTTGGATTCTTACTTAATAATGCATTAGCAAAATCATATACAGTTTTTTCTGCACTTGCTGCACGAGTTATTGCTGAATATCTATTTCCACTATATTCTGTACATCCACCTTGCCCATTTCCATTACTGTCATAATATAATGTACCAGTATATTCTTCTGCATCTGTTATTGGATTGCTACAAGTATAGTATCTACCATAACCACTTCCATGAGAAACACGTGTCTTATATAATTGTTCCCAACCAGAAGATTGTAATGTTCCTGTGTGTCCAAATGATCCTTTGCTAGATGCTAAATGTGCTAGCATTGATCCAGATTGATCATATACTATTAAGATATTAGCATGTGGTGTTCTAGTATCAGTATCTGCATCACCTGTAACACTTAATGATAATTTATATGTACCATCACCGTTATCTGTTCTTTCCTTTCCGTCGATTTCTTCATTATCTGCGAATCTTTTTTGTAAATCAACTATTGCAGATTGAACTCTGTTCCATCCGCCAAAAGCAAAAAAGACCACACTTAAAACAGCTATTAAGACTAATGCAAAAGTCTTATAGCTTAAGGCTTTTTTCTTATTATTGCCCCCTGAATCTTTCATTAAATTCACCCTTTCTTATGAATGCACCCATCGGTATGGCTTTATATAATAATCATTTGAGCTTTTAAAGTCAAGAAAAATTAACGATTTTTGCCTAAAAAAACGAAAGATTTTTTCATTTTCTTTAGAGCAAATTATTTTTTTCTTTCTAAAAAGGTTATGAATTTAATTTTTTAGTTTTATACAACAAAAAAAGCGACATATGTCGCCTTTTTAATCAATTTTTGGTCCAATAATCTTATTTGGATCTTTTGCTTGTAATTGTCTTTGGTAGATTTTTTGAATTTGTTTAGGTTTATCTCTATCAAATATAGTTGCTTCTTCAGTCATACATTTTTGAATGAAGTTTTCTAAGCCAATTTCTTTAATATATGGATTCTTGATTTGATACTTATCTAGGAATTTAGTACCGATTGTTTCCATTACAATTCTACCATCTGGTAAGTATCGTTCTACTACAAATAGTGGTTGACTACTATATCCTAAGTTTTGTTCAAATCCAGATTGTCCTGCACTAGAACCTGTAATTGTAATTAAAGTATTATCAATTACTGATGTTTCAAATAAATGGTAATGTGCAGAGTTTATTTTATCAATTCTTGGAAGGTTTGGAGCCATGCTTCCTAACCATTTAGAAATAGATACTGTTGGAGATGATGTTCCTCCTCCACCTTTAAAGCAGTGAGCATAAAGGTTATTATAACCATTTATTGTTCTAAAGCCATATGGAGCATTTACAAAGTCTCCTTTACTATTAACTAAGAATTCTGTAAGTGTAACATCAATGTCACTACCACTTGCATCTTTTAATGTATCTAATTCTTGTCTTAGTAATTCTATTTCATTATATCCTTTGTGATCCCAGTCACTATTCCATTCATGGTTACCTTCAACGATATCCATAAATTCAAGATTAACTACTTTAGATAATTTATCTCTTATTGCTTTTTCATATGGTTTTAATTCTTCTGGTAATTTTAGATCTACTTTCTTGTAATCTACTCCTCGTTTTACTCTATCTACTTTTCCATATAATCCATCAAATTTTTCAATTAATTTTGCATTTGTTAAATGAGCCATAATCTTTGCAGTAGTATTAGGATCTGCTTTATCAAAGTCTCCAGATACAACTCCAAATCCACTTCTTAGATATGGTCTCATTAATTTATTAGCACTTATCATTTGTTGTGTCATAGAAGTTGCGGCTACATGACGAGACTCATTTGGATATTTTCCAAAGTTATATCCTTGTTGTAGATCTCCATTTACAACTATTCCTGTAGGATTGCATTCATAGAATAAATAATCTAAGAATTTAACTGCATATTCTGGACGTTCTGTAGTAGAACCAATATGCCAATCATTAATAATACCTACTGTTTTTAAATCCATCTTTTTACCTGTCTTTTGGACATGATCCATTACTTCTTTTACTCTCTTATAGTATGGAACTATAAGCATACGATCACGGATATCGCCTGAAATCATCCATCCTCCAGGATAATTTGGTTTTGCATTTACTTGAGTAACTCTTTTATATGTAGGATCTCCTATTACATGTTCTTTAATACCTGCAAGTAGATCAGGATGTTCCATATAGAAACTATCATTTATCATAGGTGGAACATTCATAGTAAATTCATCACCTTCATATGCTATTTGCATGAATGGTTGTTTACTATCTACAAATAATTGTGGAGTTTGTTTTAATTTAGCTTTATCTACTACATCTGATTGATATAGTCTTAAATTCTTAATAACACTAGCATTACCTTTTGTACTTCTTCCGTTTGATGCGATTAAGTTAACAGCAATTGCTGGATCATCTTTACTATATTTATCTATTGTTGAATAAACTACTCTAAACATATCTGTATCTTCTAGGAATTCTGGTTTAATTAATCCAGCTAAATCTCCTAAAGGAAGACCTTCTCTATATCTTTTAATTGCATGACATAATTTAGATACATTAGTTCTTGTTTCTTCATCAGTATAAAGATTTGCTACATCTTCTCCACTTCTTATTAAATAAGGAATTAATTCTTGAATTATAACTGGTCTTACCCAATCGAATTTGCTTCTTAAATCTTCTCTTTTTAAGAAGTTATTTCCTTTTACTCCTTGTTCTCTTACATAGATTCTAAATAAGTCTTGATATAAGTTATATTCTTCATCACCCATTTGATATACAACTTTAATTCCAGCATTATTTAATTTTTTAATTACTTTTTGTGCTGCTTCTAGTCTTGAATCTAATGTTTCATATGTAGGATCTGTTAATAATCTACTAGAAGTTTGATTATGATAATATGTTGAATATATTAATCCTTGAATATAAATAGTATCAACATGATTTGCTATAGCCATATCAATCATATTATTAGTATCTACTTCACTATGATAAATATTACCAAAGTTAGAACCTGCCATGAACATTAATAATGGGTATCCATCACGTTCTTCTATCTTTGATAAATTCTTTAATTCTCTTCTATTTTGTCTTTCATAATCAATAAATGCTGCTCCTATACTTTCTAGAGTTTTTTCATCTAGAGTTGCAGTACTATTTGTTACGAAATAACTTGTTTTCTTATCTCTATAGACCATTATATAGTCTTGAACATTTTGTTTAATTAATGGATATGCTTCTTTTAATTGAGTCATATGAGGAACAAATGCTAAGTCAATTGGGAATGAATTTTCTTTAATATTTTCTGGAATAAAGCCGTCTCTTCTTAGTACTTCTTCTAGTTTCTTAACACCTTTTTGAGTACTAATATCAATTCCAGATAAGAATTTAACATAGCTTCCTCTACCATTAAATAGATTCTTATATCCTTTAAAGATATGATCATTTGCTAAGATATGTTTATCTCCGTTTTTCTTAATATCTTCACTTAGATAATGAACTAGGTCATGATAATTTTCACCTCTAGCAAGATATTTAGTCATATGAGTTGCTAATCTTTCAAATACTTCATATTCTTTTTTACTTAATCTTTTCTTAGTATGCTCAGTTAATAATTCTAAATGTTTTGCATCATCATAAGGTCTTGATAAAGCATACTTATTTATCTTTGTTAAATTAAAGTCATTTTCTATTAATTCTACAATTACTTCATCTTTTACATATTCTTTTTCTATTTTTGCATCTATTTCTTTTGCATTCTTTTCATATAAAACTTTTAATTTTTCTTTCTTTTCTCTTTTATTTAATCCAGTAAAATCATTTTCTTCAGATAATACTTCTTCTACATAACCTACATATAAAGAAGGTTTTAATGCTTTAATAATATCTGTCTTTGAAAGATTAAATAATCTACAAATATATTCTTCTTTTGACTTACATGTCTTCATCAATAATGTGTCATATAAAGCATTCTCTACATTAGCATTTTTTCTATCAAAAAATAATACATAAGGTTTTGTTTTTGAAATATGATCTGATAGACCTGCAAGTGAAGCGGTAACATAAAAACCACCTACATGTCCTATCATGACAGGTGCTTTCTCGCCAGTATATTTGTCTTCGAATTCATCCACTACCCCTGTGAAATCATCTGATGAGCATAATTTTACTCTTTCGCTTTTTGGTATTTCCGTATCAAAAGTCATACCATTGTTCTCTAAATAAGTTGTTAAATTTGTTTCTCTAAATTTCTTTAGATCTTGACTCCTAGCCATATTTTCCTCCCTAAAAAAAACGGCACTGGTAGCGTCGTTTAGTAATTGTTAAGATTAAGTTGTCCAAAAATGATATTACGGCTCATATCATCAACCTACTCTCTATACCATAATTGTAGCATTTTTGGATTTTTTTTCAAAGATTTTTCGTCAATTGTGTCAACGATTTTACAAACTTTTTTCCACAGGTTTTTTCTTCTGGATTATAAAGTATTGATTTTCCTTGCTTTTCTTCCCATTCAAAACAATTTTTTTCATCATCATCTAAAAGTATAACTTTACGACTTGGAATGTAAACATCTGCTTTAGACTGTTTTGGTAGTACATAATATACTGGTACTTTAAAGCCTAATTCTCTTAGTAAAATACACTTTTCATTTCCCTCTTCAAATGAATGAATTCTTGTGATAAAACCTCTTAATATTTTTAGTCTTTCAAGTTCTGTGAATGTTTCTAATGCTCCAGGCATAAATTCACATTCTCTTAAGAACCTTCTCCAGTTTATTCCATTCAAAAACTCAATCCACTTATCAAAGTCAGTTTCTTCTTTCATTACTTCATTAAATCTTTTTTGGGAATCTAGGAATACCCCATCAAAATCAGATAATAAAATATCTCCTTCTTCAAAGTATTTCATACCGAACACTCCTTTTGGAGTTACTCTTCATTTATATCTATTAAAGAGAATAAATCTTTTTTATCATTTAATTCTTTAATATTTATAATAACTCCTTCTCCTACTACTTTTCCCCCTAATTCCTTAATACATTTTTCTATAGCATTCATAGTATTACCTGTTGCATATATATCATCTACAATATAGAACTTTTTATTTTTATAATCTTCATTAACTAGTTTTGGTAATTCTAATACATCATTACCATACTCTTTATTATAGTTTGCTGTTGCGACTACTGTAGTTGGTGGTAATTTACCTTTCTTTCTAACGGGAATAAAACCTACTTTAAGTGATGTAGATAACATAGATCCTATTAAGAATCCTCTAGCTTCAGGTCCAACAATATAATCTACTTCATATTTTTTAATTTCTTTTTTAAATAAATCACTCATTTCTTTTAGAGTTTCTTTTTGTAAAAATAATGGAGTAATATCAATAAACTCTATTCCTTTTTTAGGAAAATCTTTTTCTGTTCTTATATTTAATTCGTTTTTAAATTTATTCTTTAAAATTTTCATAAGTCTCCTCCTAATCTCATTATACATATAAAAATATTAAAACAAAAGAAAAAATAGTTCTTTCGAACTATTTTAAAATCTTATTATTTTAGGTTCATCTTCATCTGTAATTACTTCTACAGGATCTTCAATAAAGAAATCTCTTTTCTTTTCACTTGTATCGATAATTACTTCTTCATTAACAACCTTTAATGGTTTATCACCTAATTTAGTAATTACATCTTCATTCATTAATACTGGTTGAACATCATCATTTACTAATACTTCTACCATAGTTGGTTTATCTTCTAAAACTTCTGTAATTACTGGTTCTTCAGTAAACATTTCAACTGGTTGATTATCAAATAATAATGTTTCTTTCATTAATCTTCTTTTTTTCTTTTCATTATGTGCATAAGCTTGTAATCCTAAACAAGTTAATAAATCCATTGATAATAATACTACTGGTATAGCAGCACGACTTGTTTCATGATAATTAGTATATGTTTTTACTGGCTCTACTTTTGTTGATAATGGAGCAACTACAATTTTTGCTTCTTTATCAAATAATTTTTCAGCTTGAGCTTCTGCTGTTACTTCAGGAATATCTTCTGCTTTAGAAACTGTTCCTTCTTCTACAGGTTGTTCTTCAACTGGTGTTTCTACTGGAGCTTCTACTTGTTCTTCAGTTTTTTCTTCTTCAAGAACATTAGTAGACTCATCAATAATATGTACAAATCTTTCATCGAAGTCATCAACATTTTCTCTTAAATAATTATATACTTCTTCTTTGGCATATACTCCTGGAATAAATTTATTATGAGTCATTATTAATTCATAACGGTCAAATAAATCATTAGCATGTTCTTTTGGTAAAGCAAATTCAATTGGTGTTTCACCATAATCAATTCTTAAATAAATTGGGTATGATATTTTCTTACCAATTAACTGACTTATCTTAACATGACTATATCTATACTCGGCATATTTAGTAATATCGCTAGGTGAATTATTATAATATGTACTTAAATTATTAGTAACGAATACACCAACTTCTAAGCCTTTTTCTCTTGCCTTTTTATAGTTTTTCTCAAACATTTCATCGTCTTTAGCACCTGTACCAGCATGAATTAATACGAAGTCATTTTCAGCAGAAATACTATCCCAGTTAACATCTAATGTTTCTTCTGAAATTGCTACACCTTTCATTGGATCTTTTACTTCTACTATTCTAGGTGTTAAAAAAGATTTACTCGATAATAAAATACCTGCTGTCACAATTGCCATACATTTTTTAGTTAAACTTACATTTAACATAAACAAACCCCCATTGCTAGTAGCTAATTATATCACAAACATACAAAAATAGCAAGTTTTACTTGATTATCACATAAAAAACACTCTTATTAGAGTGTCATTTTTTTATGGTGTACCCGATGAGAATCGAACTCATGACCTACCGCTTAGGAGGCGATTGCTCTATCCTACTGAGCTACGGATACATAAAAGGAGCTATTTGTAGCTACATTTAGCTCCTGATTCTTCATACATTTTTTTAGTAGCTCCTACTTTTAATGATTTTTCTTTGTTGGTTACTTTATTTCCTATAGAAGCCATTTTCTTATAATCTATTCTGTCGTAATCTATTGTTGTAACTGATGTTAGATGCTTACCTTCTAGATTAATATTTCTTTCATAAAAATCTAATATTTCGAATTCTTTATTAATATCTTTTTCTTGTTGTTCAAATATTTCTAATATTTTTTTATTCTTTGATGTAATTACTTCTTCAGTTACAATTTTATTTACTTTCCAAAATTTGAAATAAGCTGTATATGTATAATCGGCATGTGGATCTCCGGGAGCGCTAGATAATGTACAAACTAGTTTTCCATTAGGTGGAAAATAGACTGCAATTATTATCACAATTAAAACAACTAAAATTATACCTACTGGTATTATTTTTTTTGCTAGATCTCTTGTAGACACACTATCACCTCTTTTTAAATTTCTTGAATTACAGTTATTATCATTGGTTTAGATTCAGTTTCTTGATAGAAGAATTTTCCTAAAACATCTCTTACATCATTTTTAATTAATGTGTAATCTACTTTATTGCCGTTTGATGCTATTGTATTTTCAATGACTTCACGAGATATTTTCTTTGTTTCTTCTAATAAATCTTGACTTTCTTTTACGTAGATGAATCCTCTTGTTAGTATTTCAGGACCACCTAATATTTCTTTGGTATCTTTATCTAGTGTACAACTTATAATAACAATACCATTTTCTCCTAACATTTCTCTATCTTTTAATACTAAGTTTCCAATATCACTTTGACTCTTACCATCAATTAAGATATCTCCTGTTTCAATATGTTCTAGAGAGTTTGTATTTTCTCCAGCAACTAACTCTAAAACATCTCCATTTAGTTTTAAAATGATATTTTCTTTAGGTAGACCTAATTCTTCAGCAATTTCTCCATTAGTATATTGATTTCTATATTCTCCTTTTACAGGAAAATAATATTTTGGATTCATTAAATCAATCATTAACATTAAGTCTTCACGTGAAGAGTGATGCAATAAATGTTTTTTACTTGATAGAGATACAGCATCTGCTCCAAGCATTGCTATTTCATCCATTATTACAGCAGTTCTTTTCTCTATTCCAGGATAGCTAGGTTCTGTAATAAATATAGTGTCATTTTCTTTAATCTCAATATATTTATCGAATCCTTTAATAATTCTATCTAAGTTTGCAAATGGTTTTTCTTTTTCATCTGAAATTAATACTACTGAATTATTACTATCAATATCAGCTAAAGTACCAATCATACTCTTATCAATTTTTAAATATCCATCTTCTATTGCACTATTAATCATTTCTTGTAGTGGTTTACCCATTACTACAATCTTTCTATGAGTCTTTGATACTTCATCGAAGATTTCTTGAATACGATAATAGTGAGCTGGGAAGATAGTTGCAATAATACGATTATTAGTCTTTGCTAATACATCTCTAATAAATCCTTTTACTCTATTGTTTGGAGATGTATGTCCTTGTTTATCTGCATAGAATGATTCACATAATAAACATAATACTCCTTGCTTTCCAACATATGCTAATTTTCCAATATCAGTTTTATATGGTCCAATCATAGTTGAATCAAATACAAAGTCTCCAGTATACACTATTGCTCCATCTGGAGTATATAAAACATAACATACTGCTTCTGGAATTGAATGTGTTACACTTATTGGAAAAATTGAATTCTTTCCAAAATCTAATTTTACGTGTGGTTTTATTTCAATTAATTTTACTGTTTTTAATAATTCATCTGAGATATCTTTTTTAGCTATTTTTAGAGTTAATCTTGTTCCATAAACTGGTACTTCAGGTAATTGCTCTAATACATCTGCAATACCTCCTATATTTCCATCATGTCCATGTGTTAAAAAGATACCTTTAATCTTTTCTCTATTATTTATTAAATAATCGATATTTGGAATAATATAATCTATTCCTAAATTAATATCGTTATCATACTTTAGACCAGCATCAAATACAAATATTTCTTCATCTACGTTTACTACGTACATGTTTTTACCGTTCTCGTTTAAACCGCCTAAAGCAAATATTTTAATTTTACTCATAATTTCTCCTTTCATATATTTTTTTATCTTTTTTTTATTATATCATGCATTAATTACAATGATAAGCACAAACAGCAGTATCATTATATCAAATTATTATAAAAATTGGAATAAAAAAAGCTATCTTTTGATAGCTAATTTTTCTAAAGCTTGTTTTGCAGCTTCTTGTTCTGCTTCTTTTTTAGAAGGTCCTACTCCTGTACCATAAACAATATTATCGATCATTACATCTGTTGTGAATGTTTTATTATGGGCTGGCCCTTCTTCTTTTGTAACTACATATTCTAAAGATCTTTGTTCTGTTTGAACATATTCTTGTAAGCTACTCTTATAATCACTAAAGAATGTTATATCAGGATTTTCTATATAAGGTACAACTATTTTTAATATTACATTTCTAACAGTTGCATAACCTAAGTCTAAGTAGATTGCTCCCATTAGAGCTTCAAAAATATCTGCTACTATGGCTTTTTTAGGAGAAGGTCCATCTTTTAATTCTCCATTACCTACTAGAATATATTTTTGAAGTCCTAAGTCACTAGCATAACTAAAGTTTGCATTTTCACAAACATAATTAGCACGTACCTTAGTCATTTCTCCTTCTGTTTCTTTGTAATGTGTATATAAATAATCAGCCATTACTAAATCAAGTACTGCATCCCCTAAGAATTCTAATCTTTCATAATTACTTTTTACTTTATGTTCATTAACATATGAACTATGAGAAAAAGCTGTTTTATATAATTCTAGATTTTTAGGTTTAATACTAAGTCTTTTAAATAACTCTTCCATAAAATCACCAACAACATTATATCAAAAAAAATATGACTAATAAAGTCATATTTTGTTATTAAGATGTTTCTTATATCACTATTGTACTCTGTTAAGACTACAAATACTATATCCATTGTTTATGGCACACACGGCACTTGCGTTTTCTAATGATTCTTCTCCTATTCTTGCCACTACTCTAACATTTCCATTTTTAGATACTTCAATTGGATATTGTGTGTATGCTCTTACAGCTTCTTCACATTTAAATGTATCACTATCTTTTACACCACAGTTTTCACTACCAAAGGCATTTATTAGTGTTTCAACATTTTCTTCGTATGAAGCTCCACTATCTCCACCTTTCAAATAGTATACATTATTATTATGAACAAATCCTATATACATTTCCTTGATAATACCATTTATCACTTTATATTTTATAAATGTGTTTGCTCCAAAATTGTCAATCGCATCTTGATAATTATCATATAAGACATATTCAGCTGAATCTGGATAATAAAAACTATCTAATCCTACCATATTAGAATTTGTACCATATAGGTCTTCTCTTGGTGGAAAAGCATGACTATCTGCTTGAACATATTCTATTTCAGTTATTAATTCAAGAGAATAATTAGTTGATGGAAGTTCATTTGGCTCTATGTCTGTCTTATACCTTATTGTGAATTTATATGTTTCTGTCGTTGAAGCCGATAATAAATGATGAGTATACAACTCAATTCCATCTGCATATGTTAAATTTATTTCTATATAATTAGGTAGATTTCCCACAACTGATCCACCATTTAATGTTGTGCTCATTGATTCAATCATTGCATCTATTGTTCCTGCATTTACTGCATCTACAGTAAATTCGTAAAAGTCTCCTGGTTCTTTTAATCTTATATGATATGTTACTGTAGTTCCATTTCCAGAGATAGTTGGGGCTTGTGTTACTTGTGCACCTGATACTGATCCACTTTGTACTTGTACATTTGCCCAATGCACATCCCAACTGGCACTATCTATATCACTTATACCATCTATACTTAAAGTGGTAGTTAGATATGCATAACCTATACCCATACTTAATATAAGTAATATGATTATGAAAATAATTGTTTGTTTTCTATCACTTCTCATATATATTCTCCTATACTACATTATAACCTTTTTAATATAAAAAGAAAAGACTGCATTGCAGTCTTTTATATTTCATGTTCTTTAACAAGTCTTGCTTCTATATACATCATTTGTCTTAATAGTGTTGAATCAATATATTCTACTAGACTTATTAATCTTTCATCATCTTCTAAATCATCTGATGTAAGAGATAGTATTTTTAATTCTTGTGTTGCTTCTTCTATTTCTTCTTTAGAATATCTATCTACTCCATTTTGAAGATCATTTAATCTTTCTTGATATAATTCTTCGTCTCCTGATGCTTTAGCTTCTTCTTTGGCTAAATGTTTAAATACTACTTCATAGTTATGTTTATCTACTTGTTCTTTTCTTCTACGATCATCTTCTAAGTAATAATCATTTAATGCTTTAGGAGATAAAGATAACATATAAGCAATTTTTACATTTAATTCTTTTTCTAAGTTTTCTCTATCATTTTCAGAAACTTCTAATAATTTCAATCTTTTCCATTCTTTGAATGTTTTATAATTCATATTATATTGTTTTCTTAAAATATTAAACTGAGTACGAATCTTATCATATTTTTCTTTTTCATCTGGAGTACATTCAGTTATTATTTGTACTTTTTCTCTAAATTCATCAATTGCTTCTTTACCATAACCTCCACCTGGAAGTGTAGCAAGTTCTTCTGCTCTATTATCAATGTATTTAGCAAAGTTCATTCTATATCCAACTTTGAATTTAAAATCTCTATCAAATTCTTCGATTGCTCTTTGTTTTTCATCTTCAGATAAATGTCTATCGTGACTAATACGTTCAGATGCATCATATAATTTTCTTAATTCTTCTTTATATTCTTTAATTAGATGTTCTTGGAATTCTCTAATTTCTTTTAGGGCATCTCTTATTTCTACTCTTGTATTAACATCTTTTAATCTATCTAAAGATTTTCTCTTAAATTCATCTATTTTAAGATCTCCATATCCTCCTCTATCTAGTTTTTTTAATTCTAGAATCATTGAGTTTAATCTTTCTTTATAATCAATTGGTAGACCCATTTCATCATGGAAATCTTCTAATAAAATAGCTTTTTTCTTGTCTTTTTCTTGCATTGTAAGATTTGATTTATCAACTGATGCGACTTTTTCTTTCATTCTTTGTAAATGAGTTTGATAGTTTTCAATTAATCTTTGATAATCTGCAATGATATCTTTTCTTACTTCGTCTTCTGGTTTTCTAATTCTTTTTCCATCAGATATCATTGTCTCTGCTCTTTTAGAGAATTGATTAATTATTTCTTCTCCATAACCGCCATATTCAAGTAGTGATAAGTTTTTCTTTAATTGCTCTAAATTACCTCCTACTTCTTCATTATGACCATTCATTACATTGAATTCTTTTATTACTGTATGTTTATTTTGTTCTTTTTCAAATTCTGAAATATATGGAGACTCATCTATCATTTGTAGTTTTCTTTTTAAATTTTCTACATCTTGAAGATATCTATTTTTTCTAGGAATAAATAACTCACTATTTATTCTATCTAATGTTTGAGTTGTATCTGCTTCTATGATTCTTCCTTCTTCAATCATTTTCTTAGCTGCATCTATAAAATTTTTAATTTCAGCTTGTCCATAACCACCATATGGCAATTCTTGTAGTTCTTTTACCATTTCAGTTACTTTAGTATCTAATGGTACTGGATAACCTAATTCTTGTTCTTTAAATTGTTTCTTTAGATTTTCTACTTTATCAATTATTTCAGTATAACTATTTGTACTTTCTTCTGCTTCTTTTAAAGCATTATCAAATTTACTTAGTATATTTGCATATTCTAGTATTTCTTGATCTATTAAAGTAATTATTCCATTTAATATATTTGTACTTGGAACTCCTTCTAAAGATTTCTCAGAGGCAATAGCTTCTAGCTTTTTTCTTATTTGATTTAGCTTAACTGAGCCATAACCAAATTTAGCTTTACCAAAGTATTTTCTTAGATATTCTAGATTTTCAGGGGAATTAATATTAAGTTTATCTAAAATACTTTGATCGAAATATTCTTTATCAGAGATTCTTTGTCTGATTTCATCTTTATTCATAAATGATAAGTTTTCAAGGATCGATAAAATACAATCTATTTTCTTAGTGATTTCGATTGGTGTTTCTACTGGTTGTTCATTTATCTCTTCTTTATGAGTAAAAATTTTGTCAAATATTCCCATATCACTTAGCCTCCTCCTATCATAATAATTTTAGCACAACAAATATTTTTATTCAATTACTTTCTTAACATTTAATTGGACTTGTAAGATTTCATTTTTCATAGTAAAATTATAATGGTGATTGTATGAAGAAAGTATTAATCGCAATCATTCATTTATATCAAAAAATGCCTTTAAAAAGCCATTCTCTTTGTAGATTTACTCCTACTTGTTCAGAGTATGCTGTAGAAGCAATTGAGAGATTCGGGGCAATTAAAGGTAGTATTTTGGCAATAAAAAGAATTGGGAGATGTCGTCCTCTAGGAGGTTCTGGCTTTGACCCTGTACCAATGAAGGAGAAGCGTTATGAAAAAGATTAAATTTATTTTTATGTTTTTATTAATTATAGGAAGTACATTATTACTTACAGGATGTAATAATGATAGTATGGATAATATTGAGATTGTTGTTACTAATTATCCTAATGAATATGTAGTAAAAAAATTGTATGGAAATCATGCAAATATTACTTCAATATATCCTGATGGTGTTGATATTAATGCCTATAAGATTAGTACTAAACAAATAAATGATATTTCTAAGACTGATTTATTTGTATATAATGGATTGCTTGAAAAAGAAAGAGATTTAGCAGTTGATTTACTTGCAAAGAATCCTAATTTAAAGATAATTGATACTGCTTATGTTTTAGAGACTGACTACTCTCCTGAAGAGTTATGGTTAAATCCATCATCACTTTTAATGATGAGTCAAAATGTTAGAACTGCTTTAGAGGAATATATTTCAAATGCATATCTTAAAAAAGAAGTAGATGATGCATATGATGAATTAAAGATTGAATTATCTGAGATTGATGCTGAATATAGAGTTGCAGTTGATAGTACTGATAATAAAACAATTATTGTTGCTGATTCTGCTTTAAAATATTTAGAAAAGTTTGGATTAAATGTTATTTGTATTGATACTGATGCTAGTCAAAAAACATTAGTAGATGCAGAAAATGCTGTAATAAATGGTCAAGTAAGTTATATTATTTCATTTAAAGAATTAGAAAATAATGAAAATGTTACTTATTTACTTGAAACATATCCTTCAATTACTAAATTAGAATTACATAGATTAGATAATATTAGTGATGAAGAAAGAAGTAATAAAGAAACTTATTCTTCAATAATGAGATCAAACTTAGAAATTATTAAGAAAGAATTATATCAATAAAAAAAACGAGTCTAAATTGACTCGTTTTTATCTTGTAATCTTTTTACTAGTTTTTTAGATTCTACTTTTTCTTCTTCTGTTGCTTCTCTCTCTATAATTCTAGATACTCTTTCTTCCCAAGTATTAGTATGGTTCATTCTTCCTACTCGTGGATGTTTCATAAGAATTTGTTTATCAAACTTTGATAATGTTTCAAAGTCACTTACACTTAAATGATATATTGCATCACCCATAGCAGTAGATGGAGCATTTTCTTGATATTCACGATCTAATACAACTTCTCCATTTTCATAGATATAAGCAATATAACCATTATATTTTCTTAAACCAATAGCTTTTACTAAGTAAGGAGTACTTTCATAGAAAGCTCTTTTTCTTTCACCTTTTTGTCTTAGTTTCTCTACTTCTTCATAATTCATTATAGTAGTAGATTCTTCTTTTTTCTCTCTTTGAGTTCTTGTAAAATCTCTTCCTTCTGGAATTAAGATCCACTCTACTTGACTATTATTATCACTAACAATACGTTTTAAGTTTTTAAGACGTTTTTTAATAGATTCTAAATCTACTTTTAATCCTGCATCTGTTCTAATAGAAAAGTCTTTCTTTCTGTTTGACTCTAAATATTTATCAACTAAATTAATGTAATACTCTATTTCTTCTTTATTTTTACTACCTTCTGCTTTAACTAAATATTCATTAATAACTACCATATAGAACTTATCTAAATCAAAGTTTTTTGCGATATAACCATTATATGATGTTTGTTGTAATTTTTCTTGGAATTCTTTTCTTCTTGTAATAAATCTTGTATAAAGTTCTGCTTGTGTTATTACGAAGTTATGTAATCCTTTTTTCATTGCACAACCATAGTAATAATGTTCTCCATCAGCAAATTTTTCTGGAGTTATTCCTTCATTTTTCTTTAATCTTTGAAGATCATGATAGTATCTTCTACCTGCTCTTAAATCTTCACATAATAGAGGGAATTCTTGCTCTAACTCATATTCTGAAGTAACAGTTTTTAATTGCTCTACTCTTTCAAGTAATTTCTTAGTTAATTCTTCATCATCTGCAACTTTACCTTTTAATCTTAAATTTAAAAGTCTTGTTACTTTATTTATAAACTCTGAATATGATGGTCTAATCATACCAATTAAATTTGTTCCGTCATTAAAACAATCTAACTGACTAGCAAAGTCATCGTTAAATTTCTTATATTTAAATACTTCATGGACATTCTCTCTATTTTTTAGAGAAAAATAGGTGGAATGATCAAGTGATAAGTTTGGTTCTTTCGAACATTCACGTATAACTGTACCTAATGATATGCTTACTGTTTTCTTTTCCATACCATCAACCCCCATTGGTAGACATATTATACCACAAAATGAGAAAAAAATAAAGAGGCAGGTGCCTCTTTACCTATTTTATGTCCTAATTAGGACGTTTGCTGTCGTTAAATTACCATTTTTATTTAATGTAATACTAGCATTTGCTCCAACATTATTTATTATCCAACTTTGATCTGTTGCATTTTTAACATATATCTTTTGGCTGGCCAAAAATGGTGCATTGTTTGACATATTTGTTGCTGTTGTACCAAACATTCCTGTATAACTAGTAACATTGGAAAAATCAAATCCTCTTAAATCTAAAACAAATGATGGATTACTATGTGCAATTCCATTAAACATATAAAACATCTCAGTAACATTACTTGTATCAAAATGTGAACCAAAATTTAATGTAAATGATGGATTACTATATCCTGTGCATTCAAACATATATGCCATTTGTGTTACATTATTTGTGTAGAATTTATTTCCTAGATTTAATGTAAAATTAGTACTATATTTCCCTGTACTATCGAACATTTGGTACATGGTTGTAGCACTTGATGTATCAAAGTTGTTACCTAAATCTAATGTGAATGTATTACTATTATAACCGGTTGATCTAAACATACCTTGCATAGCTGTGACATTACTTGTATCAAATAGATTTCCTAAATTTATACTAAAATTAGTACTACTATATCCCGCATTAGAAAACATATATGCCATACTAGTTACATTACTTGTATCAAATTTATTGCCTAAATTAAGTGTTAAAACAGTACTATTCCTACCAATAGATTCAAACATACTTGTCATCGTTGTAACATTACTTGTATCAAATTTATCTCCAAGGTTTAAAGTAAATACTGGACTTGTATATGCACATTCTTCAAACATACTTCTCATCGTTGTAACATTTTCAGTGTTAAATTTCTGGCCTAAATCTAAAGTAAATATATTACTTTTAAATCCAGTACCTGAAAACATATGTTCCATACTTGTTACATTACTTGTATCAAATTTATTACCTAAATTTAAAGTAAAGTTTGTACTACTATGGGCTATAGAAGTAAACATACAGTACATCGATGTAACACTACTTGTGTCAAATTTATCACCTAAATTTAAGGTAAAAATAGGACTTTTATATCCGGTATAATAAAACATCATATACATGTATGTTACATTTTCAGTATTAAATTTTTGACCTAAATCTAGTGTGAAATTTGTACTACTATAGCCTGTTTGATAAAACATACTATACATTCTTGTTACTTTACTTGTATCGAACTTAGTACCCAAATTTAGTGTAAATATTGTACTACTGTATCCAGTTGATGAGAACACTTCATCCATATTTGTAACATTTGATGTATCAAAATTTGAACCAAGATTTAGTGTAAATACTGGACTTTTATAGCCTGTTTGACAAAACATAGATTTCATTTTTGTTACATTACCTGTATCAAAGTTTGACCCCAAATCTAGTGTAAAAGTTGTGCTACTATATCCTGTACTATAAAACATTGAATCCATATCTACGACAGTTCTTGTATCAAAACTATTCCCCAATGTTAAAGTAAATATAGGACTATTATATCCTGTTTTATAAAACATAGAATTCATTTCAGTTACACTACTTGTATCAAAACTGTTTCCTAAATCCAATGTAAAAGCTGTACTATTATAACCAGTTGAAGAAAACATGTGTACCATTTTAGTTACTCTTGAAGTATCAAGATTGTTTAATCCATTAATTTGATCTACACCCTTCAAGTCTTTAAACAAATAAGAACTGTTTTCATTTGCATATAAATGTCCATCTCCTTGAATGTATAAATCATAGTACGTATTATCATTTTGATTAGCAGTTATATACGCCATCACATTACCTGTTTGCGATACTCCTATATCCCAACTTGCAATTATATTTGCTGGAGGATTTAATTCATCATCCAGATTTATTATTTTTATTTTCTCTTTGTAAGTACTACTTCTAAATGCAGTATTATCAGAATATGATGAACTCTTTATTATAGGCTCTCTCGGTTTTAAAATGTTTACATCTCCACTTAGTAGTAGATTTTGTTCTAGAGCTGAGTATCCTACAGATACAAGGCATAATAATACTGTAACAAGTGATAAATAAATTGTATTTAATTGTCTTCTTGTCATATTATCATCTTCTATCTATAGTATTCCTTATTTTAATTATAATATATATTTAATACCATATTATATAAATGTATTTATTGTTTACATTTTTAAACAACAAAAAAAAGAGTCTTTTGACTCTTTTTATGTTCTTATAATTACATTTGATGTTGTTAGGTTACTACTTCCACCGTTTGCAATAATCCAACTTCTATCTGATGCGTTTTTTACATAAATTTTTTGATTTGTTTTCCAACCATAAAACATATCTGAAGAATTAGTTACATTACTAAAGTCAAAGCCTGTTAAATCTAATACTAAATTTATATTATACCAACCTACTCCTTCAAACATTTCTCTCATATATGTAACATTACTTGTATCAAAATGTGATCCAAAAGTTAAAGTAAATGATGTACTATTGTATCCTGCATAAGCAAACATATTATACATATTATCAATGTTACTTGTATAAAATTTTGATCCTAAGTTTAGAGTAAAGCTTGTGTTACTATAACCTACTCCGTAAAACATAGTAGACATACTTGTAACATTACTTGTATCAAATTTTGATCCTAGATTTAATGTAAACACTGTACTATCATGTCCTACATTCCAGAACATACCTTCCATATTTGTTACATTACTTGTATCAAAATTACTTCCTAGATTCAAAGTAAATACTGTACTACTATATCCTGTATGACTAAACATCCTGTCCATAGTAGTTACATTGCTTGTATAAAACTTTGATCCTAAATCTAGTGTCATTACTGTACTACTATATCCTGTTTGATCAAACATACTTCCCATTACTTCTACATTACTTGTATCAAATTTTGATCCTAAACTTAATGTAAAATTAGGACTACTGTAGCCAGCATAACAAAACATACAATACATAGTTGTGACACTTGATGTATCAAAGTTTGAGCCTAAGTTAAGAGTAAATGCAGAACAATATCTTCCCGTACCATAAAACATAAAATTCATTTCTATTACGTTACTTGTATAAAACTTTGATCCTAAATTTAATGTAAAATAATTACTATTAAGTCCTGTATCCATAAACATTGCATACATGTGCTCAACATTTGATGTATTAAAGTTATTTCCTAATGTTAGAGTAAATGCTGGACTACTATAACCACAATTTTCAAACATGCTTTCCATATCAGTTACATTTATAGTATTAAAGCTTGAACCTAAATTCAAAGTAAATACTGTACTTTGGTGTCCTGTGTCTTTAAACATTGCATTCATGTTTGTTACACTTCCAGTATTAAATAAACTTCCTAGAGTTAGTGTAAATGATGTACTCCAATATCCTGTTCCTTCAAACATGGAAGACATATCGTTTACGTTTGATGTATTAAACTTTGAACCTAAATTCAAAGTAAATGTTGTGCTATTGTAACCTGTCTCATTAAACATTTCAGCCATATTGGTAACATTACTTGTATCAAAATTATTTCCTAAACTTAGGGTGAAGCTTGAATTACCTGATCCAGTCCATTTAAACATACTTCCCATATCGGTTACATTTATAGTATTAAAGTTTGATCCTAATGTAAGTGTGAATGATGAACTATTTGTTCCAATAAGTGCAAACATTTGATACATGTCTGTTACATTACTTGTGTAGAACTTGCTTCCTAGATTTAGAGTAAATACTGTACTATTATAGCCTGTTTTTAAAAACATACTATTCATATCTATTACATTACTTGTATTAAAATTAGATCCTAAATTTAATGTAAATACTGGGCTTGAATAACCTGTATCACAAAACATCTGCATCATACTAGTTACTTTAGCTGTATTAAATTTACTTCCTAAATTAAGAGTAAAAACAGTACTCTCATACCCACAGGTATCAAACATCATATCCATATCTGTTACATTTGCTGTATTAAAGTTTGATCCTAAGTTTAAAGTAAACACTGGGCTATCATGTCCTGTCCAATAAAACATTCTGGCCATATCTGTTACATTTGTAGTATCCCAATTATTTGGTATTGTAAGAGTAAATGACTGACTATTTGCACCTGTTGACCAAAACATTTGAGCCATATTTGTTACTCTAGATGTATCTAGTTTATCTAATCCATTTATTTGATCTACTGCAGTCATTTCATAAAACATAAATGAACTATCTTCGTTTGCATATAAATGCCCATCACCTTGAATATATAAATCATAATAATTGCTATCTGATGAATTTGGCTTAATATAGGCCATTACATTACCAGTTTGAGATTCTCCTACGTCCCAACTTGCAGTATATCCAGAAGGTGGACTTATTTGATCACTAAAATTTATTATTTTTATTTTATCTTTATACTCATAATCTCTAAATGCATAATCATCAAAATATGATGTAGACAAAAGTACTGGATCTCTTGGCTTTAAAATTGTTACATCTCCACTTATAGTTAAAGTTTTTTGTAGTGCAGAATATCCTATAGTTACGAAGCATAATAAAACTGTTACAAGAGTTAAACAAATAGTATTTAATTGTCTTCTTGTCACATTATCATCTCCTATCTATAGTATTCCTTATTATAATTATAATATATATTTAATACCATATTATATTAATGTATTTATTGTTTACATTTTTAAACAACAAAAAAAAGAGTCTTTTGACTCTTTTTATGTTCTTACTAGGACATTTGATGTTGTTAAATTGCTGTTTCCAGCATTGCTTATTATCCAACTTTGAACCGTTGCATTTTTTACATATATCTTTTGTGTTGTTGTCCAACCATAAAAAACAGAAGAATATGATGTAACATTGTCGAAGACAAAACTATCACCTAAATCAAGAGTAAAGTGAGTATTATTCTTTCCTGCTCTAGAGAACATACTCTCCATTTTTGTTACATTACTTGTATTAAATTTATCTCCTAAATTAAGAGTAAAATTAGTATTACTATAGCCTTCTTGATTAAACATTCCTTCCATATCTGTAACTTTACTTGTATCAAAATTAGATCCTAAATTTAAAGTAAATACTGTACTACTATAACCTGTGCTATCAAACATTCTGGACATAGTGGTAACTTTACTTGTATCAAAATTAGATCCTAAATTTAACGTAAATACTGGACTACTATAGCCTGTTCTATAAAACATATTAGCCATACTTGTTACATTGCTTGTATAAAACTTATCTCCTAAATTTAAAGTAAATGTTGTACTACGGTAGCCTGTATAATAAAACATATAATTCATATTTTTTACTTTGGTTGTATCAAATTTATTTCCTAAATTAAGAGTAAAACTAGTGTTGTAACTGCCTAAATCATAAAACATACTTGACATACTCGTTACTTTACTTGTATCAAACTTATCTCCCAAATTCAAAGTAATTACTGTACTTTTATAGCCTGTATCATTAAACATAGATGACATACTTGTAACGTTACTTGTATCAAAATTAGGCCCTAGATTTAATGTAAATACTGGACTATTATAGCCTGTATAAAAAAACATACTACCCATATCTTTAACATTACTTGTATTAAATTTATTTCCTAAATCAAGAGTAAATTTTGTACTACTGTATCCTGTATATAAAAACATATCATACATTTTAGTAACATTATTTGTATCAAAATTAGGTCCTAAATTTAAAGTGAATACTGGACTACTATATCCTGCAAAAGCAAACATTTGGCTCATTTCCCTATTAACATTGCTTGTATCAAACTTATTTCCTAAATCTAGAGTAAATTTTGTACTACTATACCCTGTATAATAAAACATTCCTTCAATAGTAGTAACTTTGCTTGTATTAAAATTATTTCCTAAATTTAAAGTAAACACTGGACTACTATATCCTGTCTGAGCAAACATCCAGGACATATTAGTAACATTACTTCCATCAAAATTATTTCCTAAATTTAAAGTAAATACTGTACTACTATATCCTGTATATTGAAACATTCTTTCCATATTTGTAACATTACTTGCAGCAAACTTTTCTCTTAAATTTAAAGTAAAATTAGCATCATTATAAGCTGTTTGATAAAACATACGATCCATCCTAGTAACATTACTAGTATCAAAATTAGATCCTAAATTTAAAGTAAATACTGTACTATTATATCCTGTATTTTCAAACATACTATCCATTCTTGTTACATTACTTGTATAGAACTTATTTCCTAAATTTAAAGTAAATGCCGTACTACTATAGCCTGTAGAAGAAAACATTGCTGTCATATCAGTTACTTTACTTGTATTAAAATTATTTCCTAAATTTAAAGTAAATACTGTACTATTATATCCCGTATTATTAAACATACTTTTCATACTGGTTACTCTAGAGACATCTAAATTATCTATTCCATTTATTTGATCTACACCTTTAAGACCTCCAAATAAATAGAAACTGTTTTCATTGGCATATAAATGACCATCGCCTTGAATATAAAGATCATATTTTGTGTTATCATCTTGATTTGCTGTAATATATGCCATTACATTTCCATTACCAGTTTCACCATAGTCCCAACTTGCAATTATATTTGCTGGTGGGTTTATTTCATCGTCAAGATTTATTACTTTAATCTTTTCTCTATATGTATTACTCCTAAATGCTGTCCTATCAAATGATCCCAATATTCCCACTTTTTTTATAATAGGCTCATTCGGCTTTAATACTGTGACGTCTCCACTTATTAATAGATTTTGCTCTAAGGCAGAATAGCCAATAGATACTAAGCACAATAATATTGTTACTAGTGATAAATAAATTGTATTTAATTTTCTTCTTGTCACTTTATCATCTCTTGTCTACAATATATAATTATAGCAGTTATTTAAAACTTTTACAATTATTGTAGGCTTTTAATTACATAGCCTTTACAATTATTAACAAAAAAAGAACCATTTGGTTCTTTTTATGATCTTATAATTACGTGTGATGAATCTACTGTAGATGTATCTCCTGTATGTGCTAAGATAAAGTTTTTATCTGATTGATTCTTAACATAAATTGTTGGATTTGATGCCCACCAGTATTGGAACATATTCTCTGCTGTTGTAACATTATTGAAATTAAATCCTGTTAAGTCTAGTACTATATTGTTGTTGTTTCCAGCTGCTTGGAACATCCAGTCCATATTCGTAACATTACTTGTATCAAAATGTGATCCAAAGTTAATTGAGAACACAGTACTATCACTACCTGTTTGTAAGAACATATATGACATATCAGTAACATTACTTGTATAGAATTTTGATCCTAAATTTAAAGTAAAGTTTGGATTTATTAGACCTGTTGACCAGAACATACCATTCATATCAGTAACATTTGAAGTATCAAAATAGTTTCCTAGACTTAAAGTGAAACTTGTATTAGCGGCTCCTGCTCCATAGAACATATTAGCCATATTTGTAACATTACTTGTATCAAAATGTGTTCCTAGATTTAGAGTATATACTGTACTTTCTTCTCCTGCTCCACTAAACATGTGATCCATATCTGTTACATTACTTGTATAGAAATATGAACCTAAAGTTAATGTGAAGTTTGTTACAAATCTACCTGTTTGATTAAACATATATGACATATCTGTAACATTACTTGTATTAAATTTTGATCCTAAATTTAATTGGAATGAATTACTATTCATACCTGTTGAAAAGAACATATGACTCATATTTGTTACATTACTTGTAGCAAACTTAGATCCTAATGAAAGTGAGAAAGCAGTACTATTTGATCCAGTTTGATCAAACATATATTGCATATCAGTAACATTAGTTGTATCAAAGTATGATCCTAAACTTAATGTCATTACTGTACTATTAAATCCACAACTATCAAACATAAATGACATATCTGTTACTAAGCTTGTATTAAATTGACTTCCTAAAGATAGTGTAAATACTGTACTTGTATATCCACAACTTGAAAACATAGATTGCATATTTGTTACCTTAGCTGTATTAAACTTACTTCCTAAGTTAAGAGTCATTTGAGTACTACTATAACCACAATATGCAAACATACTTTGCATATCTGTTACATTTCTTGTATCAAAATATGATCCCAAAGTTAGTGTGAAATTTGGAACTTCCCATGCACAGTTACTAAACATACTATTCATATTAGTTACATTAGTAGTATCAAAGTGTGTTCCAAGATTTAACTGAAATGAATTACTATAGAATCCTGTTGCACAGAACATGCTTTGCATATCTGTTACATTACTTGTATAGAATAATGATCCTAAGGATAATGAAAATGCTGGGGAACACCATCCACTACCATAAAACATAAATGACATATCTGTTACATTACTTGTATTAAATTTACTTCCTAAGTTTAATGTGTATGACTGACTATTCATTCCTGTAAAGGCAAACATCCAAGACATTGTAGTACAACTTGCTGTATTAAAATTACTTCCTAAACTAAGTGTAAATGCACTACTCGTATAACCTGTTTCATAGAACATTCCATACATGTATTCAACATTCTGAGTATTAAAGGAATTACCTAAACTTAATGTCATTACAGTACTTTCATGACCTGTTGCATGGAACATAAATGTCATATCAGTTACATTAGCTGTATTAAATAAACTTCCTAATGTTAAAGTAAACACTGGACTGTTATAACCTGTTTCATCAAACATAGAATTCATATCGGTTACATTAGCTGTGTTGAATTTTGATCCAAGATTTAGTGTAAATGATGTACTACTATATCCCGTTTGTCTAAACATTGATCTCATATCTGTTACACTACTTGTATCAAAGAGATTTCCTAAGCTTAAAGTAAATGATGTACTTTGATGTCCTGTTTCTTGGAACATCTCTGCCATATCTGTAACTTTCGCTGTATTAAATTTGCTTCCTAAATTTAAAGTAAATCCAGGACTCCAATAACCAGTATTACTGAACATTCCATTCATATCTGTTACATTTGAAGTATCAAAATTGTTTCCTAATGTTAAAGTAAAGTTAGTACAATCTCGTCCTGTATACCAAAACATTTCTTTCATATTTGTTACTTTACTTGTATCAAAATATGAGCCTAAATTCAAAGAAAAGTTTGGATTTCCATCACCCATCCATTTAAACATAGCTTCCATATTGGTTACATTACTTGTATTAAAATTATTTCCTAAAGTAAGTGTGAATGATGAACTGTTTGTTCCTATAAGAGCAAACATTTGGTACATATCTGTAACTTTACTTGTGTAGAACTTAGAGCCTAAATTTAATGTGAAAACTGTACTATCATGACCAGTCTTTAAAAACATACTAGACATATCAGTAACATTACTTGTATTAAAGTTTGATCCGAGTGTTAATGTGAATACTGGTGAAGAATAACCAGTATCACAGAACATTTGCATCATACTAGTTACTTTAGCAGTATTAAACTTACTTCCAAGATTTAATGTCATAACTGTACTTTCATGTCCACAACTATCAAACATCATTTCCATACTATTAACATTACTTGTATCAAAGTTTGTTCCTAAACTTAGAGTAAATACTGGACTATTATATCCAGTCCAATAAAACATTCTATCCATATTTGTTACATTAGTCGTGTCCCAATTATTTGGAATAGTAAGAGTAAATGATTGGCTATTTTCTCCTAAACTCCAGAACATTTGAGACATATCTGTAACACGAGAAACATCTAATTTATCAAGACCATTTACTTGATCAACAGCTGTCATTTGATAAAACATAAATGAACTATTTTCATTAGCATATAAGTGTCCATCACCTTGAATATATAAATCATAATATCCACTTGTTGCATTATTTTTAATATATGCCATGACATTTCCTATTTGTGGTACTCCTACATCCCAACTTGCTATAAATCCAGAAGGTGGACTTATTTGATCATTGAATGTAATTGTTTTAATTTTATCTTTATATACAGGGTCCCTAAATGCATATGTATCTGCATATGATGTTTCAAGTAAAACTGGATCTCTGTTTTTTAGAACTTCTACATCTCCACTTACTGTTAGAGTCGTTTGCAATGCAGAGTATCCTATGGTTACAAGGCATAACAAAAATGACACACATATTAAAACAAATGTGTTTAATTGTCTTCTAGTCATTTTTATCGCCTCCTAACTACTATTATTTAAATGCACAAAACGCCTATTATATTAAGATATAATAGGCTTATACTTTTAATTAATCACTTTCTGTATTGGTGCTACCTTGTGCTAACATTTCTGATAGTGCTACAGTTGGCCATCCTAGCCATCTTATTCTCAACTTAACCTTCCCTACTATACTTTCTTTGGCAACATACCATGCATCTACATCGTTATTTGCATCACCTTTTGTGATGTAATAATTAACCGTTTTGAAATCTTTTATATTAACCATTCTATGAACAACTATTCTTCCTTGTTCATGGAAAGCAATTACGTCATTTTCTTTTGGTGTTTTATCATGTTTATCAATTATTACTATATCTCCTTTATCAATTGATCCTTGCATAGACGTAGAACCAATTGCGAGAGAGGTAAATCTAAATAAATTACAGTTTAAATAGATCATTATAAGTACTATTAATACCATTAATACATTAAATACTCTAATTAATATTTTTTTATGTCGTAGATTCCTACTATTAATAACTTTTTCAAATTTAATTGTAGAAATATTCATTATTAATAATAAGATAAGTATTGGTAAAGTTATATTAACAACTATACTAATAAACTCTCCTAAGTTAGGAAATACTGGCACGTAGTATGCAGGTATTGTTAATAATGCTTGATATAAAATACTATTCTTTTTATTTGATTTATAAGTTATATATGTTAACGTGAAGTTTTTTATTAATGCTGGTAATAGTGTTACTAAAAAAGCACTAAATATATCTACTCTTGTATGAAATAATCTAAAGTTTACTAGAGTTGGAACTTCTAATAAGAAACAGATTATTGGAGTTAACCATACAATTGATTTATGATAAGCATTGTTTTTTATTAATACTTCACGAATGTTTTCAATAGAAATAATAACAAGTAATCCTGAAATTGTATTTATGATCATTGTTAGAATCTTTCTACTATAGCTTGTATAATAGAATCCAGAGAAGAATCCTAAGAAATATGTAATTGCATAGTAGAAAAGAATTGAAATTGTGATAATTAATAAGATATCTAGGTCAAATCTTTCTTTTACTCTTTCTGGTTTTAATAAGAAATACATTCCTATTGAAAGAGCAACGATTATACCCAAATATACATAGTAATTAATTGAAAATGCAAACATACAAAAAAGAGAAGCAATTATGAGACCTACTTCGATACTTAACATCTTATGAGAATTTTTCATAATCACTTCACCTCTTTTTAATTCTGTCCATATTTAATTGTGTATGCAAATCCAGATTGATTATAATCTGCAGTTGGTGCTGCTGAACCAGTATTTTCTATTGTCAATACGATGGTTTTAGTTGTAGGTGTTGATCCACTCTTTGGAGCAATTGTATTACCTACAGCAACCAATGATGTAGAAGTTGCACTATCATAATGCAATTTATATGTTATATCTCCACATACCATTGTACTTCCATTTACAGAACATGATTGTCCTGATGGTTGAGTTACACTAATGGATGCAATCTTACCTCCAATGGTACCATTATTTTTTACTGTAAATGTATAAGCACATCTATCTCCTACATCTGATAAAGTAGTAGAAATACCTGATATTGTTGTTGATGTAGCAGTCGCAGTTCCACAACTTGCTAAGTTATTTGTCGTTGTAACAACACCAGTTACTGTTCCTGTTTGAAATCCTATATCCCATGTCATGGCATTTTGCGTAATTTGATTCATTGTAATTGTTAATGTTGTTGATAATGCAGCATAAGCTATAGATATACTTAGAAGCATTACAATTGCTACTACTAACGAAGTTATAACTATTTTCTTTTTTCTAATCATGAAAGTCCCCCTACTGTTTTTCTTCAAAATCAGATTCTTTCATTGTAAACTTATATGTTTTATTAATATCTTGTACATAAAATTCAGATTTAATATTATTAACTTTATGATATAAAATTGGTTTATCAATAGTATCTCTAACATCTAGTAATTCAAGGAATGATTTAACTGTATATACATCTTGATCTGGATTAACTGTATTCTTATCTTCTAGAGTAATAATAACTCTATCATATGTATTAAGAATTTGTTTTAATTTCTTATCATATGCTGATTCTTTTCTTCTCATCTTAGATAAGAACTTTCCTAAGTCATATACTGAATATAAAATCAATCCTAAACCTAAAATTATTAATGCTGTGAATAATATTCTTAGAGCTAGATTTGTAGGAACTTTGTATTCAGAAATTTCATTTACTTTTTCATTTTTAGTTATATTATAAGTAATTTTTGTTAATGGCATAGTAACTGAAGATAAAACAGTTTCTTCTTTTCCGTCTTTTAATATCAATGAAACTTCTAAATAGCAGTTACTTACTAATGAATAATCATTTTTATATTTTTGAGCATAACTATTATATTCTTGGAATGGTATATCTATTGTTTCAGCAATAGTCATAACATTTCCATTTAATTCTATTTTTTGTTTTTTAGTAAGATTTTTTTCTTTTTTTAATAATTCCTTTTCATTATCATCATCTGTTTTAATAAGAAGAGTACTCTTTACATAATATTTATAATCTTTCTTTGCTATTTTTTGATAAACAGCATTATAAGAGTAATCTAATCTTATTGTTTCTGTTGCAGATGAGATATATTCTTTTTCCTCACCAATACATTGATCTTTATAATAATCATTTTCTTTTAAGCATACTTGATAATTTACTTTTGCATCTTCTGTATATGTTGATGTGTCTTTCTTAAATTTATTAAATCCTACAATAGCAATTGTTAGAAAAACTAAAGAAAGAATAGTAAATAAACCATATCTTAGCATTCTATGTGAAAAGCTTTCATATTTTGGTGCTTCTTTTATATTATTAGGAATTTCAGGTTCTTCTTTAATCTTTAATTCATTACCAGAGAAAGGAATTCTCTCAGGTTCTGGAATTGGATCAATGTGTTTTGGTTCAATGTGCTCTTGTTCAATGTGCAATGGTTCATTATTTTGTTTTTCAATGTTTTGTTGAACATTATTATTTTGTTGTACGTCATTGTTTTGATGAACATCATTTTCTGGTTTATTATTATTTTCATTATGTTGTTCATTATTGTTTTGTTGTACAGTATTATTTTGTTCAACTGCTTTATTCTCATTAAATTTATTTTTGTTTTTGTGTTTATTCTTATGTTTATTATTCTTTTGCTCATTGTTATTTTGCTCATTGTTCTTTGGTTTAGAAGGAGTTGGACTTTCTCCGAACATCATTCTTAATTCTGCTGTTCTAGATAGTTCAACATCTGCTGGTACTTCAGTAGATCCTTCTACCTGTGATTCCTCTTTTTCCACTTCAAAGGTATTATTAGAAAGAATATTTGGATCTTCGTGTTCTTCTTTTGGTTCTTGTGTTTCTTCTATAGAAGACTCTTTTGGTTCTTCGGATTGCAAGTTTAATTCTTCAATAGGATTTTCATCTTTTATTTCTTCATCTTCACTTGCATAAAATTCATCGTTAATTTTATCGTTTTCCATAATGACCCATTCCCTTTCTTTTTATTCTTTTTATTTATTATTTTTGTGTGTAATTAAGAGTGAATCCTCCACTATTTTGACTACTTGCTCCACCAGTTGAAGTACCAGTGTATTCAGCAGTTAAATAAACATCTAATGTTCCTGTATTAGCAACTAATGTATTATTTGCTCCTAATAAAGAAAGACCAGCAGAATCGCTTGTTAAACGATAAGTAATATTTGCACATACCATTTGTGATGTTTCAGAAGTATCACATGATACTGAAGATGGAGTCTTAGCTGAGATTGATGATAATAATGCATCTACTGTTCCTGTATTTTTAACTACAAAGTGATATACACATTTATCATGTAATGTAGTTAATGTAGTATTTGCAATTGATACAGTACTTGCAGTAGCTGTTGCTTCACCACATACTGTGTTTGTACCAGTTTTTGTTCCTTGAACAGTTCCTGGCTCAAATCCTACGTTCCATGATAACGCGTTTTGTGTTACGTTACCAAAAGTAATTTGAAGTGTAGCACTTAAAGCTGCATAAGCTATTGCTAATCCAAATAAGCATGCACATAGGATTGTAACAATAATAATTGTTTGTCTATTTTTCTTATTTTCTTCTTCCATTTTAATTAACTCCTTTATGCTTGATTATATGTTAAGGTGAACTTTGCACCATTATGTGTAATTGCAGATGATTGTAATCCACTTGCATTATATTTTGCAACTAAGTAGATTTTTTGAGTAGCTCCCGAATTAAGTGCTCCACCTGTTGTTAATAAAGTAGAGCCACCTGAATCAGTTGTTAAGTTGTATGTAATATTTCCACATACTAAGTTTGCTCCTGATGCAGTACCACAAGTTATACTAGTTGGTGCTGTAGGTGTAATTCCACCTAATGTAGCATTAACTGTACCATTATTAGCAACAGTTAATTCCCAAGTACATTTATCTCCAGGTTTTGATAATGTAGTGTTTGCAATTGTTACTGAACTTGCTGTAATTGATGCATTTCCACATGTTCTTCCTGTTGCACTAGTTCCACCTGCAGTTGCAGTTGCGGATGTTCCTGTAAATCCAACATCCCATGTTAAAGCATTTTGAGTAATTGTTCCAAATGTAATTGTTAATGTTGTTGATAAAGCAGCATAAGCAATTCCGATACCTGCTACCATAATTACAGCAACTAACAATAAAAATTTGTAATCATGTCTTTTTTTCATATTAATTTTCTCCTTCTATTTTTGTCCATAAACAAATGTGAATTTTGCACCTGTTTGTGTTGTGGCACTACTGTTTAATGAAGTACCTGTATACTTAACTACTAAGTATGCATTTTGTGTACCAGTTGATGCTGCAAGAGTTCCTCCAGTTTTTAATGGTGTAGATCCTGCTGAATCTGTAGTAATTTCATATGTTAAATTACCACATACTAATTTTGCTCCTACTGATGATGAAGCATCTTGTTTTGTTGCGCATGTTGTTCCACTTGGTGCAGTTGGTTTTAATGATGATAAAGTAGCTGCGATACCACCAGTATTCTTAATTACTAGTGCATATGTACATTTATCATCTGGTTTTGATAGAGTTGTTGCTGCAACAGAAACACTGTTTGCTGTTACTGTAGCATCTCCACAGCTTCTTCCTGTACCACTAGTTCCAGCTGGTGTACCTGTAACTGTACCAGTTGTAAAAGCAACGTTCCATGTCAACGCATTTTGTGTTACGTTTCCAAATGTGATGGTTAAAGTGGTTGATAACGCTGCATAAGCAACCACTACTCCTACTACTAAGATTGCTGATAGTAATAGTAAAAATTTTAAATTGTGCATTCTGTCTTGCATTTTAATTTTACCTCCTATGCCATTAGTGGCTTTAACTTATTGTTGGTAGGAACAAATGTTTATCATCACATTCTACATTTCTTCCTACTATACTAACTATAGTTTACTATTTTTTTTTGCTTGATACAAGTTTTATGTCAATTTTCTTAATAAAAAATTATGTCATTTCTTTATATTTCAACGTTTTTAATAACATTTTTAATTAATTGTTTACACTACTTTACAAAATAAAACATAATGATTTCATTATGTTTTTAATTATCAATAGAATCTAACAATTTTTGTAATACTTTATTTACGGCTTTCTCTATTATATTAGAGCACTTCATACCTATCATATTTGCTTTATTATGATAGTCTTTCTTTGGCGTTAAATAATTAGATGGGATTATTTCTTTTCCTTCTTTTAAATCTTCTTCAAATCTTATTATTGATTCTTCTGATAAAACATTATCACCGATATTCTCATTGTTTCTATTTAGGAATATAATTACAAATAATATTATTAATATGAAGAAACATGGTTTAATTAATTTCTTCATTAATAACCTCCAAAAAAATTTCTTTAAAAGCAAGATCTGTATTTAATATTTCAGTTGTATTATTCTCATATCCACCAATTTCAATAAGAATAGTATTTGGAGAGAAATCTTGATTATATACTCCGTTTACTCCTGCTCCTTGTTTTTTATATATTCCTTTACAAAGATTTGGATATTTCTCATCTAATTTATTTACTATTTTTTCAGTAAATTCTAAATTATATTTATAATTCTTATTTTCTAATCCTACAATAAATAATACTTTTGCGTATTCTTTATCATTTATTACAACTGTAGTCTTATCTTTAGTTAAACTATCTCTATGAATATCTATAAAATAAGTTAAAGAATTATACTCTTGTTTTCTTTTCTCTAAAAGTAATCTACTTGCTTTATAGCTTGATGCATAATTCCAATTATTATTATTTAGAATATTTGTGACTGATTCTTCTTCTACATATGTATAAAATCCTTCTTTTTCAAATAATTCTTTTAGAATATAATTATTCATACTAACTGTAGGATTTAATGTATAATTACCTATTGTTTCAGATTGATACTCTTCTATTGGATGTGAATTATATAAATATATTATTGGAGATTTATCTTCTTCTACTTTTGTCTCTTCTTCATACTCTTTTAATAGCGGAATATTCCATTTTAGGGAATAGCTTTTTATTTTATCTTTTAGTGTTTCATTAGAAAATCTTGTATTAATTATAAATTTAACTATATCTTGATTACTATTTAATGTTTTTTTCTTACCAAAATATTTATATCCAACATAAATACTTATAATAGAAATAATTAATAGTATAATAATTCTCTTTTTCATTGAATCACCAAAATAATTTTAAAATACTATTACATTATTATTTGTCGAAGATTTTGGGATTAATTATATGATTTATTGTTGTACCTAATAGATGAGATAACTTTTCGACCATAAAATCTATATTTGTAGGAGTAACCATAAAGTTATCATCTGATACTTTATTAATCATTGTATTTTTATCTACTACTGTAGGAATACCTATCGCAATAATTTTACAATTCATTGTTTTTTCACTTATTTCACCTTGATCATTAAAAATACCACTTCCAGGATGTATTCCAGAATTTGTTATTTGTATTGTTTTTACTAATCTTTCTATGTGAGATGCTTTTAAGGCATCTATTATAATTACTTTAGTAGGTTTTACTTCTTCTATTACTTTTTTTATTAAATTTACTGATTCAATACCTGTATTACCACAAACATTAGGTTCATATATAGATACTGATGATACATTTAAATCTAATTCTCCTAATAAATAAAGGTATCTTGTTACTAATATTTCTTTAATTGTTTTTGGTCCTAATGAATCTGGAGTAGATTTTGGATTACCTAATCCAATTATTAAATATGAATCTTTATCTTTTGGATCAATATACTCTTTTAATACTTCTTTTAATTTTTTTTGTACTAAAATATATTCTTCTTTATCTGTAATATCTTTAAAAAGAAGTGTAGTATATTTATCTTTTCCTTTTACTAAATCTACTTTTTTAATAGGATTATTATCATCTAATTTTAGACTTTCTTTAGATGATAAATCTTCTTCTAAAACAAGATCTGTACGAATACTATTGCTTGGTACATTTACTTTATGCATAAAATCACCATTTTTATTATTTACAAATATGTACTTTTTATTTGCATTTTTTTAATTTTTTTGATAGAATTAACTTGTTTACAAAAAGTGAGGTGAAATTATGCCAAATATTAAAAGTGCTAAAAAGCGTATGCGTAGTAATGCAAAGAAAGCTGATGTTAATACTTTAGTATCTTCAAGCATGAAAACTGCAATTAAAAAATTCGAAAAAGAAGTTAAAGCTGGAAACAAAGAAGAAGCTGCAAATAGCTTAAATATAGCTTTCCAAAGAATTGATAAAGCTATGGGAAGTGGTTTAGTTCACAAGAACAAAGCTGCTCGTTTAAAATCAAGATTAATTAAGTCAAAAAACAGTATGGAGTAAACCAATTCAAGTAATTGGTTTTTTTCATGCTTGACAGTTTATCTAAAAATATTTGTTTACTAAAATCAAACTCGGATTTAAAATATAATTAGGAATGGTGAGGAAATGAAAAAGATTATAAAAGGGATCCTAACCGCTGGTATTGTATTGATATTTTTAGGTGTTATCTTCAAGTATAAAGATTCTGTCTTTGTATATGTAGATCAATATCTTTCTCCATATAAGTATGTTACTTTAGGAGATGTTAATGAATACTACCGAGATTATGATTTTGAATTTGTTCAAAATACTGAAAGATTTGTTCCATTAGATGAACAAGATATTATTAATATTTACTATACTGTTATCAATGCTGGTAAATCTACTTTTACATTCTATTGTACTGAAGATTATCCTGGATGTTTAGCAGATGTACAAGCTATCGCAAATGATAGAACTAAATTATCTGATATTAATAATTATGTTCATCCATATAATGGATTTTCTCATATTGAAACAGAATATGATAGTTTAGGAAGAGTTACAATTAATATTGTTAGAAGTTATACTCCTGAAGAAATTGATCAAATAAATCAAAAAGTTGATGAGCTATATGCACAACTTTGGAAAAGTAATGATAGTAACTACAACAATATGTTAAGAGTTCATGACTGGATTGTTGATCATGCTCAGTATGATACAAGTCGTTCTGAGAATGGTGATAGTGCATATGATTCAGATATTGCTTATGGTCCATTATTCCAAGGTAAAGCTGTTTGTGGCGGATATACTGATTTGATGCAATTGTTCTTAGAAAAAGCTGGAATGAAGAGTTTTAGAGTTTCTACAGAACATCATATTTGGAATGCAGTTTACTATAATAAATGGTTACATATTGATCTTACTTGGGATGACCCAGTATCAAATGGTGTTACTCCTGAGAGAACACATGAATTCTTCTTATTAACAACAAAACAATTACTTGAGAGTGATAGAGATAATGGAAAAGCAGACCATCAATTCCATCAACCATATTATCCAGAATTAAAAGAAGCATAAAACTATGCTTCTTTTTTTATATCATTATATACTTCTTCTATTGTATTATTAAAATCATTAAAATCTACATCATACCAATTAGTATTAAATTGGTGTTTAAAAAATGTAAATTGTCTTTTAGCATATCTTCTTGAATCTTTCTTTATATCATCTATTACTATATCTAATGGTTTATTATTAAATAAGTAATCATAAAACTCTTTATACCCTATTCCAGTATTTAATACTCTTGACTTTTTATATGAGTCTTTTAATGAATTAATTTCATCTAATAATCCATTTTTAATCATAATATCTACTCTAGAATTAATTCTTTCATATAAATAGTCTCTATCTGTCGTTAGTCCTATTACTCTAATAGGATATAAACATTCATCTTTATCATATGTTAGTTCTTCATTATTTTCTAATTTATTTAGAAGTCTTACTAATCTTTTTCTATTTTGTACTTCAGGTAAATATTCTACTTGATATTTTTTTATTTTGTCTAAAATTTCTACATTAGTTAATTCTTCATATTCTTTATATGTAGTACCTTCAGTAAATTTATAATCATATAGAGCGGCTTTAATATAAAGTCCTGTTCCTCCAACAATAATTATTCTATTACCTCTACTTGTTATTTCATTAATTAACTTTCTTACATCTTTTTGATAATCATAAACAGTATAATCTTCTTCTACATCTCTGATATCTATTAGGTGATGCGGAATATTCTCTCTTTCTTCTACTGTAGGTTTAGCTGAACCAATATCTAATTTTTTATAGATTGCGACAGAGTCTCCATTTATTATTTCGGCATCTAACTTTTTAGCAAGTTCAATACTTAGTTTTGTTTTACCTACTCCAGTAGGACCTACTATGACAATAATATCTTTCATAATACCTCCTAATCTAGTTGTCTCTTAAATAACTTTTCTAATTCATATTTAGTATAAGTAATAATTGTTGGTCTTCCATGAGGACAAGTAAATGGATTATCACAATATCTAATGTTTTCTAAAATCCATTCTTGATCTTCTATAGAGATATAGTCCCCTGCCATAACTGACATACGACAAGCAGCTGTTGCGGCCATACGCCAAACAAATTGATCAAAATCAAAATCTTTTTTATCTATTATTAAATCTACTAATTTACGAATAATATCTTCTGCTCTTGTTTCATCTACCCATACTGGATGAGATCTAACTAATATTGTATTAAAACCAAATTCATCAAAGACAAATCCATAATCTTCTAATAAATGCAATCTTTCTTTGGCAAGAATAAACTCATCTTTTCGAAGTTCTATTTTAATTGGAATTAATAAATCAATTACTTGTTTTTCTTCTTGTAATTCTTTTAGTATTTTTTCATAATTAATACGTTCTGCGGCAGCATGTTGATCTATTAAATACATTCCATCTTCATTTTCGGCAACAATATATGTAAGCATTACAACACCTATTGGATGCATCTTCTTTATTCTTGCGACTTTTTCATCTTCTACTTCTACTTCAAATGGTAATTCTTCTTTTAGTTCTTGTTCTTCTTTTTTTAGTTCTTTCTTTTCTTCTTGTACATCAAAATCTAATTTAATTTCTTCATATTTTATTTCTTCTTTAGGTTCTTCTACTTCTTCTTTTTTATTATAGATTTGTTTATGTACTTCACTTACTGAATAACTATCTCTTACTGATACTTCAGGGATTAGAGTTAATCCTTCTAAAGTTGTTGTAATGGTTTTTATTAGTAAATCTTTTAATGTATCTAATTTAGAAAACTTAATATCCATTTTAGTAGGATGAATATTTATATCTACTAAAATTGGATCTACATCAATATTTAAGATAATCACTGGATATCTATCTTTATGAATATATGTGTGATAACAATCTACAATACATTTATTAAGTTCATTATTTTTAATTACTCTTCCATTTACTAAAGTAGTAATAGAATTACGATTACCTTTAGTTACTTCTGGATATGAAATAAATCCATGAATATAGTAATCATCATTTTCATTACTTATTGGAATCATCTTTTTAGTAATATCTACTCCATATATTTCATAAACTACTTTTAACTGATCTCCATTACCATCAGTTTGCAATAATACTTTATCATTATTAATCAAAGTAAATTTAATATTTGGATATGATAAAGCCATTTTATTAACATATTCAACTATATAAGATAACTCTACATATAAGTTCTTTAAATATTTTAATCTTACTGGAGTATTATAGAATAAATCAGTTACTGTAATAGAAGTTCCTATTTGTAAATCACTTCTTTTTACTTTTAAATCTTTTCCTCCAGAAATAGTTACTTCTGTACCTACTTTACCATCACTAGTTTTTAATCTTACATTTGATACACTGGCAATAGATGGTAATGCTTCACCTCTAAATCCTAATGACTCAATATTAAATAAGTCATCTAGTTTTTTTAATTTAGAAGTTGCATGACGTTCAAATGCTTTTTTAGCATCTTCTTCATCCATTCCAATACCATTATCTATTACTGTTATTTCTTTGACACCAGAATCTACTAAGTTAATGGTTATTTCTGTTGCTTCGGCATCTATTGAGTTTTCTACTAGTTCTTTTACAACATTCATACATTTTTCTACTACTTCTCCTGCAGCAATTTTGTTGGCAAGAACTTCATCCATAACTTGTATTTTACTCATGGTATCACCTCTTTCTTATTATATCATTAATTAATAAATAAAAAAAACATTGTTTTCACAATGTTTTTTATTAGCATAATGGTGAATTAAAATCTAAAAATTCATTTTCTTGAATTACATAATTCTCATCATGTGTAATTAAACTTACAATATCATCTAATACATCTTCTTTAACACTTTCTCTATAGTAATCCTTTTCTGCTGGAGACGCACCCCATCTTGCAATATAATCTACAAGTGCTTCATCAAAGTACCCACTATTTACCCACTCTTTAACTGTCATACCTTTTCTAAAATGGTATTCTCCATTTAAAGCTTGAGAACAAGTAACAATTCTTAATTTGAATGTGGGAGCAGATACTGATGTTCCTTCTAGATATAATTCTTCTTTAGCAATTGTAATGTTTGCTTCTTCTACAGATTTATTTTTACCATCTGGTGTATTTTTAAATGTATAAAGATAACGACCATTTCTATTAGCACAACTAATATCTACTTCATAAATGTATTCATCTAAAGCATTTTTATCATCAAAATCAATTAATCCTATTCTTACACTACCCTTGCAGTTAGTTCCTTTATTATCAGGATCTTGAGCTCCATTTAAATAGCCTTTTTCTATTAAATCTGTAATATATATAGGATTTGCATAAGCTGGGTCAATATAGTATTCTATTGAACCATCTTCTTTTTCTTCTCCAAATGTTTTTGTTGCAGCACCTGGATTATCCATTACATATTCTTCTGCTGCAGTTGAAATAGATTTAGCCATTGTTTTATATGAATTCTTTTTAGAATACTCTAAGTAATTTGTATACCATCCTATTGCTAAAACTGATAGAATTCCTAATATTGTTACTGCGGCTAAAATTTCAATTAATGTGAAACCTTTTTTATTCATTTAATCATCCTCTTCTCTATTATTTATTTTACTATAGTTCTTTTAAATATGAAAAGAGTTTTTCAGCAATTTCGTGTCCAATAACTGTCTCAAGTTCTTCAAAACTTGCTTCTTTTAATTTTTTTAGAGAACCAAAATGTTTTAATAATTCTTTTTTTCTTACTTCACCTATTCCAGGAGCAGCATCTAAAAGACTAGATAAAGCTCCTTTGGCTTTAATGTTTCTATGATATGTAATAGCATATCTATGGACTTCTTCTTGAATTCTTGTTAAGAAAAGGAAAAGTTTAGAATCTTTTTCTACTTCTAGTCTTTCATAGTTTTCATTCATAATATAACTAGTTCTATGATTCTTGTCTTTAACAAGTCCAATTATTGGAATATATAAGTTTAATGAGTTAAGTATTTCTTTCGCAACACTAATTTGTAATTCTCCACCATCCATTACAATTAAATCTGGTTTATAAGATTCATCCATAATAGTTTTAAAGTATCTTCTATAAAGAACTTCTCTCATTGCAGATAAATCATCTTTTACTTCTGTAGATATTTTATATTTACGATATAAATCTTTATTAGGTAGGAAGTCATCAAAAACAACCATTCCACCTACATAGAATGTACCAAATAAATGAGAGTTATCAAAAGACTCCATACGATGTAATTCTTTTAAGCCTAAAAGTACTCTTAATTCTTCTAAGGCTTTTGTTCTTTCATCATCATCTCTTTTTAGAGTTTCTTTTTCTAAATCCATTTGTTCTTTAGCATTCTCTTTAGCTAAATCTACTAAGTTTTTTAATTTTCCTTTTTGAGGTTTAGTTACTTTTATTTCAAAATATTCTTTTAATAAATTTTCATCTAATTCTTCAGGTACTACTAATTCATTTGGTAATACTCCTTTATCATAGAATTTAACTAAGTATTCAGTTACTTCGTTTTCTATATCTCCTAAAGAAGTAATTATCTCATTATGTCTACCAAATAATAAACCTTGTCTGATAAAGAATATTTCTATTCCTAAATAGTTATTATCATAGTAGTAGTTTACTAAATCAAAATTGGCATTATTATTAAGATCAATCTTTTGTTTCTTTAGAGTAGTATCAATATCTTCTAACATATTCTTTAACTCTAAAGCTTTTTCATAGTTTAAGTTTTCACTTGCTTTAACCATTTCTTCATTAATCTTTTTAGTAATCTCAGTTGCATCACCTTTTAAGAAAGAAATTATTTCTTTTTTCATTTCATCAATTGTTTCTTTACTAATGTCTTTGCAACAATACCCTAAACATTCATGAATGTGATAGTAAAGGCATAATTCTTTCTTTAATTTGTCACATTTTCGAAGTGGATATATACGATTAATCATATTAACTGTTTTTCTTGCAGCTTGAACATTTGGATATGGTCCATATAAGTGATTTTTATTTTTCTTTCTATGAACATTTCTAACTATTTTTAATACTGGATATTTATCATTAGTTAATTCAATATAGGGATAGGATTTATCATCTCTTAGTAAGATATTATATTTTGGATCATATTTTTTGATTAAAGTAATTTCTAGTATTAAACTTTCTAGTTCACTTGATGTAACAATGTAATCAAAGTCATCAATATCTTCTACTAACATTTTAGTTTTTCCTGTTACTGTTCTAGTAAAATAACTTCTTAATCGTCTTTGAAGATTTTTAGCTTTACCAACATAAATAATTACACCATCTTTATTTTTCATTTGATAGCTTCCAGGCTTAGTTGGTACTAAAGATAACTTCTCTTTAAAATCTTTCATCCTATCACCTCCGAATTCACTAAGATTATATCATATATCTTTTAATTTTGTTATAATTATTATGGTGATTATATGATAAAAGAAAACATACTTAGAATTAATGATGAAATTAAAGATTATAATGCTAAACTAATTTGTGTTTCAAAGACTAGAACAAATTATGAAATAATGGAAGCTTATAATGTTGGTGTTAGAGATTTTGGTGAGAATCATGTACAAGAATTAATAGAAAAAAGAAAGTCGCTTCCAAAAGATATAAACTGGCATATGATTGGTCATTTACAAACTAACAAAGTTAAAGATTTATTAAAGGATAAGGTATTCTTAATACACTCTGTAGACTCTATTAAACTAGCAAGTGAAATAGATAAGAGAACTATCACCAAACAAGATATTCTCTTAGAAGTGAATATTGCCAAGGAAGAATCTAAATATGGATTTATACCTGAGTATAATGTAATAAAAGATGCTTTAGATAAGATTAATAAAATGAATAATATTAATTGTATTGGACTTATGTGTGTAGCACCTAATACTAATAATCCTGAAGAGAATATAAAATACTTTAATAAACTAAAAGAGTTAGCTAATAAATTTAGTTTAGATGTATTATCTATGGGTATGACAAATGACTATTTATATGCAGTTAAGTGTGGATCTACTTATATTCGTGTTGGAACTGGTATTTTTGGTCCGAGAGATTATACAAAATAAAAAATAGGATTTCTCCTATTTTTTTATTGTATTTTTATTTTCAATATATTCTACTTTTACTTTATATTTATCAAATATTCTTGTTACTAAATCACGTCTTACATAAACACCTACACGAAGAGGTTCTCCTGCATAGTCTTCAGTATAATTAGTATCTAACTTCTTTAAATCTGCAAATGAATTAATTGTTTCTTTAAATAGATCTTGTCCGAAACGCATAGCTCCTCTTTGTCTTAAGATATCATATGCTTCTTCTAATACTTCTCTTAATGGTCTTACTAATCCATCATCTCTTATAAAAGTCATTGTATTAGATTCAGGATATTTATTCATTAATTCATCTAACATATTATCAATATAATCTTCATAGTTAACATAGTATCCAGAATCTGCTTCTACACTATTATTTAAATATATTTCTTCACCTGTTAATACATTAGTCTTAGCATCATGATAATATAGGTGAACTCTATTTGTCTTATCTTCTCTTACTACTGCAAAACCATTCATTTTATCAGCAATTTTTCTACTAATTGAAACTAATTTACTATCAGATAATTCTTCATCTAATAATTCTTCTATTTCTTCTTTTGTTGTTTTTTCTTGTTTTCCTTCAATTCTTTCAGTCATAGATTTAGCAAAATACTCTACTACTTTATCATCTGTACTTGTATATAGTAAGCCAATATCTTCTTGTTTTATAAATGGGTTTTGTTTTTCAAAATCTTGTAATTTATAGTTATCACTATAACGTATGTGTTTAGCAAGTCTTAAATAATAATCATATAAACTTATATTATTTTCTTTAGTATATTTTAATAATCTTTCTATATATCCTTTTTTATTCATTCTAATACCCCCTAAAGATGTCCTATATTATATCACATAAGTCTATTTTTATCAACAAAAAAGAAATATCTATTGATATTTCTCCATTGCTTTCATCATTTGATTAATTTGTTTTTGATTTGGTTTTCTACCCATCTGCATCATTAATGCTTTAATCATATCTTCATTAATTGGTGGATTTTTCTTTAAATAATCTTTCATAAAGAATCTAGATAGGAAGAATCCAATTAGGGCTCCTAATAGTAGTCCTACTACTAAGATTATAATATCTTGTAACATTGGGTTCATGTTTTCATCTCCTTGTCTTTATTTTAACGAATAATACTTAATTTAACAAGATTTTTTAACATAATCTTCTAAAAAGAAGAAATCTGTATATTTAAAATCACAAGCAAATAAATCATTTTCTTTATTTAATAAGACTTTATAAAAACTTGAAAAGTCTTGTTTAAGTTCTAATTTCATATAAAAATTATTTATTAATAATTTACTAATTTCATTCTTATATAGATTATGAATCTCATGAATATCTTTTATCTTTGTATATGGAATATCTTGATGCATATCAATATATAGATCTTTATCTAATTTATATTTATCTAAAGTATCTATTAACTGATTAAATAAATGATACCCATACTCTACTGAATCTTTATCCATATAATAAATATTTTTTAAAATTGTATATAGTACTGAAGGAGTATCTTTATAGAGTTTTACAAATTCTTTTTTTATTTTAAAAATATAATAGACTTTCATTTTATCACCATATTTAGGTTAACAAAATTGAAAGTCTATTTTTGTTTTATTTTAATAAATTTTCTATTTTTTCTTCAATACTCTTAGCATCAAATCCATACTTTTCATAAACATCTTTATATTTACCTGATGCACCAAAATCATTTAATGTAATTAAATATTTATCATAGAAGATTAATTGATTCCAAGACATTGAATTAGATGTTTCTACTACTATCTTTCTAACTTCTACTGGAAGAACCATTTCTTTATATTCTTCATCTTGTTTCATAAATCTACCTAAGTTAGGCATTGATACTACTCTAATATTTACACCTTTTGTTCTTAAGTTTTTAGCAGCTTCTAATACTTGATGAATTTCTTCTCCACTACTTATTACTATAGCATCTGGTTTAGTCATAGTATCAAGTAATACATATCCACCTTTTTCTACATCACTTGCTTTTGTATATTCAAGTATTGGTAATTTATTTCTAGATAGAAGGATTGTTGCTGGGCCTTCTTCTTTAGCAAAAATTGCTTTATAAGAGCCTATTACTTCATTAGCATCAGCTGGACGGAATACATCAAAATTAGGAAGTGATCTCAATCCTAATAATTGTTCTACCGGTTGATGTGTTGGTCCATCTTCTCCTACACTAATTGAATCATGAGTAAATACATAAATATTTGGTAAATTCATAAGTGATGCCATTCTAAGAGTTGGTCTTAAATAATCACTAAAGGCTAAGAATGTAGAACAATATGGTCTATATCCTGATAGAGCTAATCCATTTGTAATTGCTCCCATTGCATGTTCTCTTACACCATAATATATATTTTTACCTAATCTATTTTCTGGAGTAAAGTTTCCGCCATTTTCTATGTATGTTTTATTTGGTCCAAATGTATCTGCTGCTCCACCTAACATATATGGTGTATTTGGAACTATTCCATTTAATACTTTTTTAGATGTATCTCTAGGAGACTCCATATTATCTTCTGGAGCATCATATATATAATTCTTAAAATCTACTTTCTTATTTGGATTCATGAAGAACTCTAATTCTTCTTTTTCTGCAACTGGCATTTTTGTTAGAGCTTCTTCAAATTTTTCTGATAGGTTTTCACATCTATCATTAATAATATATCTAAACTCTTCTAAAGATTGTTGAGATACTTGGAAGAATATATCTCTTACTCCCATTTTTTCTTTAATCTTTGTAATATCTTCTTCTTTTAATGGAGATCCGTGTACTTTAGATGTTCCTTCTAATTCAGAATATTTACCGATTGTTGAATTAATTTCAATTAATGTTGGTTTATCAGTTGAACTTTTAGCTTGAGTAATTGCTTTTGAGATTAGTTCATAAGCATTACCATCTTCTACTGAGATAACATTCCATCCTTGAGAGATAAATCTCATTGCAACATTTTCTTTAAATGAATCTTTTGTTGGACCATCTAAGCAAACATTATTTGAATCATATAATACTATTAATTTATTCAATTTTAAATTACCTGCGATAGATGCAGCTTCATAGGAAATACCTTCCATTAAATCTCCATCTCCACAAAGTACATAAGTATAATGATCTATTACTTTATATTTTTCTCTTAACTGAGCTTCGGCAATAGCCATACCTACTGCTGTTGCGAAACCTTGTCCTAAAGGACCTGTTGTACAATCTACTCCTGGAGTTACTCCTACTTCAGGATGTCCTGGAGTTTTAGAACCTAATTGTCTAAATGCTTTTAAATCATCTAAAGTTAAATCAAAACCTGCCATATATAAAGTGGCATATAATAATGCTGATCCATGTCCCGCAGACATTACAAATCTATCTCTATTAAAATAGTTTGGATTTTTTGGATCAAATTTTAAATGATGAGCATATAGTGCATATATTGCTGGAGCTGCTCCTAAAACAATTCCAGGGTGTCCTGAATTTGCTTCATGAATCATATCGATTCCTAAACATCTAATTTGGTTTATAATTTTTTCTTCATCAATTTCTTTTGCATTTATTGCATTTATCATAAAGGTTCCTCCTTTTAGACTTTATTATAACACTTAATTATTTTTTGTGATATCTAATTATTTTATACAATTCCATTACTACAAATATAATTAAACCTATACAGAATAGTCCTGCTATATGATTATATGGTAGTGATGTTGTCTTTAAGAATATGTTTAATCCTGGAATTTCTAATACAGCTAGACCTAATATAATAGATCCTAATACTCCAAATAGGAATATATAGTTACTACTAATTGGTACTGTAAATGCACTCTTTCTTTCACTACGACAGTTAAAGGCATGAATATTTTGAATTATAATCATTAAGGCTACTACATATACTCTTGCTAGAGGTGTACCCATCTTTAAGTATTTTAATAGATATACCCATAGTGCAAATACTATTAAACCTATTGTTATACCTGAGATTAAGATTTCAGCAAGTAACTCTTTATCAAATAAACTTTCTTTTGGATCTCTAGGTTTTTCTTTCATTATATCTTTTTCTGGTCTTTCAAAAGATAAAGCAAAGTCTTGAATACCATCAGTTACAACATTTAACCATAATAATTGAATTGCTACTAACGGCATTGGCATATTTAATAGTACTGATAAACAGAAGAATAATACTTCAGCTACTCCACAAGATACTAAGTAATAAGTAATCTTACGAATATTGGAGTAAGCAACACGACCTTCTAAAACACCATTTACAATAGAGTTAAAGTTATCATCCATAACAATCATCTTTGCTGTTTCTCTTGCAATATCAGTTCCACTACCCATAGCAATACCAATATTGGCACTTCTTAATGCTGGAGCATCATTTACTCCGTCACCTGTAACAGCAACGAATTCTCCTTGACGTTTAAGAGATTCAACTATTTTTAATTTTTGAAGAGGTGTAACTCTTGTAAATACTTTTTTACTTTTTACAAACTCATCAAATCTTTCTAGACCTTTATTTAATTCTTTATCTACTTCATCACCTGTTGTTACATCATCATAATTATCTGTTAGTTTTAAGTCTTTAGATATTTTAAATGCTGTTAGAGGATGATCTCCTGTTATCATTAATACTTTAATTCCAGCAGAAGAACATTTCTTAATAGCACCTATTACTTCTTTACGAATTGGATCAATAAATCCTACCATTCCCATGAAAGTTAATCCTTTAATATCAGATTCTTCATAGTCATCTTTATCTTTTATTTTTCCGTTTGCTACTGCAATAACACGATATCCATCTTTAGCAAGTCTTTCGTTTTGTTCTTCTAGACGTTTCTTATCAAATGATTTGATTAAATTAACATCTTTACAGAAAGACATAACTACTTCTAGAGAACCTTTAATAGTACAATATGATTCTCCATTTTTCTTATAGAATACAGCTGAATATTTATTTGCTGATTCATATGGAATAGTTTCAATTATTTTACAATTCTTTGTATCTACTTGCATTTTTTCTCCTAAAACTAGGAATGCAATATCAACAGAATCTCCTATCTTTTCATCTGCAGTAAACTTTGCTTCATTATTTAATACTCCTAATGTTGCTATTTCTTTAGCTAAAGATAATTTTTCACCAGCAACAGTACCATTTACTTTATATCCTGTTCCTGTAATTACATATTCGTTATCATTTGGTAATAATATTACTTTGGCAGTTTGTTCATTAACTGTTAATGTACCAGTCTTATCACTTGCTATAACTGTACAACTTCCTAAAGACTCAACTGAATATAATTTTTTAGCAACTACTTTATGTTTTGCCATCTTATTAGATGCAATTGTTAAGGCCATTGTTAAAGCTAGTGGTAATCCTTCTGGCATAGCAGATACTGATAAAGCTATTACTGATAATAGTATTTCTTCTGCTGGTAGGCTTTTAGTTGCTAAGATAATAGCAATTACCATACCAACCATTACTATCATTACTGTGATATCTTTTGAGAATTTTTCTACACGAATAGTTAATGGTGATTTTTCTTCTTTTGTATTATTAATTGTTGTTGCAATAACACCAATTTCTGTATTTTTACCAATTTCTACAACTATTGCTTTTGCTCTACCTGTTGTAACTGATGTACCTGCAAATAACATATTTGTTTGTGATGTTACTGGCATTCTTTCATTTGGTAATACTTTATGATTTTTTTCTACTGGTAGACTTTCTCCAGTTAGAATTGATTCATCTATTGTAAAGTTATGAGATTCGATAATTCTTAAGTCTGCAGATATTTTGTCACCTGACTCTAAGTATACTAAGTCACCTACAACTAATTCTTCGGAATCTACTAAAACTTCTTTTCCATCTCTTTGTACTTTTACTTTTTCACGAACTAATTTAGATAGTGCTTCTGCTGTATTGTTTGCTTTTTTCTCTTGTACTGTACCCATTATTAAATCGATTGTAATAATTACAGTAATTGCTATAGCATCAACGTATTCTCCTACACTTAGAGATGCAAAAATAGCTACGACTAAAAGCATAACAATAGGATCTAATAATTCTGTTATGAATATTTTTAATAGGCTATCAGGCTTTTTATGTGGTAATTCATTTCTTCCATGAATTGATGCCCTTTTATCAGCTTCTTTTGTTGTTAATCCTTCTAAACTTGTTTGAAACTTTTGAAAGATTTCCTCTTGTTTCATTGCATAGTATCGATTTTCTTTCATAAAACCACCTCTAAATCTTATCCTACTAGTATATTATATCAAGATTTTTTTACCAAAAAAAGAAGTAAATCTACTTCTTTACATTTATTGTCCGTTATTTGTCTCTTTTTTAAATAACTTCACCAAAATAGCCTTTAGTCCATCTACTATTCCTAGAATTATTCTACTATCTGATGTGAAGAATAAATTTATAATTGCAACTATAATATCTACAATATTAAATATTAATACAGAGAAAGCAGATGCAGCTATTGCAAAAAACTTAGATTTAGAACTCTTTTTTAAATAGAATAGTATTGTTGCTAAAAAGCTTCCTATTTGACCGATAAACAATATAAAATTCCAACGATTACTCATCATCATTGTTTTATCTTGCATCATTGATAGTTTTGATAAAAAGACAATTACTAACATAATTATTGTGAATATAATTGCTGCTCTTCTAAATTTTGCATCTTCTACATCATTTTTAAATTCTATGATTGGTCCTTGAGTAGTATCTTTCATTGCTTCGAATTCTTCTTTTCTTTTAGCAATAGCTTCTTCTTTAGCTATTTGTTCTTCTGTTTTATATCCTTGTAAGTCTTCATCTTTTAGAACTACTATTGGTTCCCATTTTTCTCCATTTTGTCCTGGATTTATACCACAACAAATCTTTAAGTCTGGTCTATGTAATTGCTCTTTCATAGTAAGACCCATTTTAGATGCAAATTCTATTACTTCATTATCATAATTTAAATTGTCTTTAAAAAAGATAATCATATCTTTTACAATATATCCTCTAATAACATTATTATAGTTTTCTATATTTCCACCTAAAGATAAATACCATTCTCTATGATCCATAGTACTATTTTGGAGAAACTTAATCTCACCATTGATAACTATAAATAAGATTTTGTCATTCATAATTACTCACCTTCTAACTCATTATAACATAATAGTTTTTATTGTGATATAATTAATAATAATGAGGGATGTAAATGAAAAAGATATTTATTATATTATTAATACTTTTATGTTTTGGTTGTGGGAAAATACAAAGTCCTATTACATTAGAAGAATTCCAAGATAGTTGTGATAAAAATGAATTATATTTTTATGATATAAGTGATAATTTTAAAGAAAGTCAAAAAGTAATACAAGCTGGAATGGCTTCTACTTCTGTATGGCATATAGAGTTTTATATTTTTAATGAAGAAGATGATGCTATAGAAGCATATGAATCAAATAAACAAAACTTTTTAGATGTAAAAAAAGAAAGTACTACTTTTACTGATAGTGATAAATCATATAACAATAAAGTAACCTATTCTTTAACTACAAATACTACATACTATTATATTAGTAGAATTGATGAAACAATGATATTTGTACAAGTACCTGTTGAATATAGAGGCAGAGTTAAAAAATTTCATGAGAGTTTAGGATATTAAAAAAAAATAGTCATTTGACTATTTTTTTATTAGATATCTTTTATTTTGTGTTACTAACCAGTCACACTCAAATTCTATTGATATTTCTTCATCATTTTTTAAAGTAAACGTATAGATTGTTGTATTATCATCACATGCCATATCTGTTTCTTTTCCAACTTTTGTTTCTTTTAATTGATTATAAGTATATTCAATATCTTTTTTAAAATCATATAAAGTACTTTCAGAACCACCTTCTGTATATTTTGTCATAGTTATACTTTTAATATCTTCTAAAACAATTTTGTTATAAGGTTTCATCTTGAATAATGACTTAGTATATGAATCTTCTTTTTTATAAAAAGATAAGATTACTAATACCCCTATTATTAATAGTAAAATAATAAGCCAAATTATTATTTTTTTATTTTTCATTTTATTACCTCTAATCTTTTACTTTAACAAAATATGACATATCAGCAGTATCTACATTTAATACTTCGGCTTCTATTCCTTCGTCTTTATGATTTATTAATGTCCATACAAATTTCCATTTTGTTCCTTTAGGAATATTTGTAGAAGATTTATCTTCTCCTCCTGATACAATCTTTTTAGGAGTTAAGATTATAGAATAAATATCACTAGCTGAAACATTTCCATCATTTTCATCCATAATTGCATCTAGTCTACTTTCTTCTAGTCCAACTGATGCAATACCTCTTTTTCCAGTTTTAACACTTATTGTTCCATACCAGTAATTATCATTTAGATCTTTTTCACTCTTATACCACCAGAACTCTCCATTCTTAAATACCCAGTAACTGGTATCATTTGATAGCATTCTATATTCTCCATATAAAGTCTTCTTTCTTCCTGCTGCATCACTTCTTAAGTCTTTATATACATTCCAGTTACTTAAGTTATTAGCTGGATTATCTGGATCATCTATATTACTTTCTTCTATTTTAATTGTTTTTAATAATTCTATTACTTCAGGATTTAGTGTTGCTAAATTAAGTTCATCTGCTTCTGAATAGAATGATAAAGCAGAGTTCTTATCTACTGAAATAACTATATAGTATTTTCCAACTAATTCTCCACTAGATACTAATGAATAATTATATGTTGCATAATAAATGTCATCTTTTAAAAGTGCAAATGATGAGTCTCTTGTAAATAAATATTTTTTAGCATCTATTTCTTTAGACCAATAATTATAGAATTCATCATAAGTTTGTGACTTACAACTTATTTTAGAAAAGTCACAATCTATTGTTACACTTAAATCACTTTGTCCTATAGGACCAAAATATGATTTTTCAGAATTATATTGTAATACTTTTCCAGTATCATCTCTTTTTGTTACATTCCAAGAAGAATTATATGATAAGGTATAACCTTCACCATAAAACACTTTAGTATCATCTGGTTCAATTACTGGATCTTTGCTTCCTATTTGTCCAGTAAATACTAGAATCATTGCAATAACACCTAATACAAAAGTTAAGGCATTAATAATCATTGATAGTGTTCTCTTTTTACTTTCTGGAGATTTATATGCAAATTCAAATCCAACTATTGCTAGAGGCCAAACAACACATAAACATAGTGAACCAATTCCTATCATAAGAGATAGATTAGTTTTGTCTTCTAGATCTTCTTCTTCAGTAGGAATAATATAATTTCCTATTGGTATTTCTTGTGTTGCTTGTAGAGGTACCTGTACAACTTGAGGTTGTGGTGTTGGAACTGGTTGCATTATAGGTGCTGTTTCTGGCTGTGTATAAACAACTGGGGCTGTTACTGGAACAGTTTCAGGTACAACAATCTGTGGTATAGTTACAGGTTCTGTTATAGGCTCTGTTACAGGAGTAGTCTCAGTAATTATTTCTTCCAATAATTCATCTGATATTATTTGTGGCTCTTCAATAATTTCTGACGCAGTAGCTTCATGCTTTGTCTCAGATTCTGTTACTGGTTCTGTTTCAGGTTCTGTTTCAGGAACAGTTTTTGGCTTTGTTGGAGCTTCTGTTTCAGGTTCTGTTTCAGGAACAGTCTCTGGCTCTGTTGGAGCTTCTGTTTCTTCTGAAATAGTTTCAATTTCCTCTGAAATAATCTCTGGTTCTTCTACTGGTTCCTCTTCTTTAGGCTCTTCTTTTGGTTCTGTTGGAGGAGCAGTTTTTGGTATAGTTTTCGGAACCTTTTCAGGTTCTGTTGTAATTTTTTCTTTTTTCTTCTCTTT